>JOEL01000008.1 GCA_000720995.1 Streptomyces celluloflavus | reverse complement strand
CCCTTCCCCACCCCGCCCCCCATCCCCGTACCTACCCCCAACTCCCCCGAAGCCGCCCGTAAGCCTCCGCCGTCGCTCCCGCGCGGTCGAGGGCGTGCAGGGCCGCGCCCAGTACCGGCGGGGCCGTGACCACCTGGGGTACCGCCTTGGGTGCGCGTTCGGCCAGGAGCCGGGTCACCCCGTCGTGCAGCAGCGGGTGCTTGGCGGCGAGGACGCCGCCGCCGAGTATCACCGGGGTGGGTTCGCTGAGCAGGTCCAGGCGTTCCAGGGCGACCGCGGCCAGCAGGACGACCTCCTCGGCCTGGCGGGCGATGATCGCGCGGGCCACGTCGTCGCCGGCCGTCGCGACGTCGAAGAGCACCGGTGTCAGCTCGTGCCGCCGCTGTTCGGGGATGTCCCGCAGATGCAGTGCCGCGATCAGTTCCGGCATGGTCGTCAGCCCGAAGTGCGCGGGCAGCGCGTGTGCCAGGTCGCTCGGTTCGCCCCGGCCGTCCTCGGCCCGCGCCGCGAACCACAGTGCCTCGTCGGCGAGGAACGCACCGCCGCCCCAGTCGCCGGAGATCCGGCCGATCGCCGGGAAGCGGGCGGTGGCCCCGCCGTGCCCGAGCCCCGCCGCGTTGATGCCCGCCCCGCACACCACGGCGACGCCCAACGGCTCGCCGCCGTCCGGCAGTCCGGCCCGCAGCAGCGCGAAGGTGTCGTTGCCGACGGTGACCGTCCGCGCCCAGCCCCGGCGGGTGATCTCCTCGGTCAGGCCCGCCTCCTCGACAGGCAGATCGGCGTTGGCGAGATACGCCGAGACCTGGTCGACGGGGCCGTCGGTCCCGGCCTGTGCCAGCACCGACGCCACCAGTGGTGCCAGTACGTCCACCGCCCGCCCGGCGCCCACCACCGGCGGCTGGAAGCCGCCGCCGCGGGCCGTGCCGAGCACCGTGCCGTCCGTGTCCACCAGGGCCACGTCCGTCTTGCTGTTGCCCGCGTCGATGGCGAGCGCCGTGCCGGTCAGGCCCACGTGAGGTGCTCCCGGTTGTGCGCGATCAGCTCGTCCGTGAGCCGGTCCGCGTAGTCGATCTGGCCGATGAGGGGGTGGGCGAGCAGCGCCTCGAAGACGCGGTCCCGGCTGCCCTTCAACGCCGCCTCCAGCGCCAGCTGTTCATACGCCGTGACGCCTGCCACCAGGCCCGCGAACAGCGGCTCCAGGGGCCGTACGGGAACCGGTACGGCACCCGCGGCGCCCACCGTCGCGGGCACCTCGATCACGGCATCGTCCGGCAGGAACGGCAGTGTGCCGTTGTTGAGGGCGTTGACCACCTGGACGTCGCCGGTGTCGCGCAGCAGGGAGGACGTCAGCGCCACCGCGGCCTCGGAGTAGTAGGCGCCGCCGCGCTTGTTCAGCAGCTCCGGCTTGGTGTCCAGCTTCGGGTCGCCGTACAGGCCGAGCAGTTCCTGCTCGATGGCCGCGACCTCCGCGGCCCGGGACGGCTTGCTGCGCTGTTCCCGTACGACCTCGTCGTGCCGGTAGTAGTAGCGCAGGTAGTAGGAGGGGACGACGCCGAGGCGGTCGACGAGCGAGCGCGGCATGCGCAGGTCGTCGGCGACCGCGTCACCGTGCTCGGCGAGCAGCCGGGGCAGGACGTCCTCGCCGCCGACCCGGACGGCCCGCTCCCAGGTGAGGTGGTTGAGGCCGACGTGCTCCAGCTGCACCTCCTCCGGGGTCACGCCGAGCAGTGCGGCGAACTTCCGCTGGAAGCCGATCGCGACGTTGCAGAGCCCGACGGCCTTGTGGCCATGGGTGAGCAGTGCCCGGGTGACGATGCCGACCGGGTTGGTGAAGTCGACGATCCAGGCGTCGGGGTTACGGCGGCGTACCCGCTCGGCGATGTCGAGGACGACCGGGACGGTGCGCAGGGCCTTGGCGAGGCCGCCGGCGCCGGTGGTCTCCTGGCCGACGCAGCCGCACTCCAGGGGCCAGGTCTCGTCCTGGTTGCGGGCGGCCTGGCCACCGATGCGCAGTTGCAGCAGCACCGCGTCGGCGCCGTCGACACCGGCGTCCAGGTCATTGGTCCAGGAGATCTTGCCGGGGTGGCCCTGCTTGGCGAAGATCCGCCGGGCGAGCTGCCCGATCAGTTCCAGGCGGTCGCCCGCCGGGTCGATGAGGACGAGTTCTTCGAGGGGCAGGACGTCCCGCAACCGGGCGAAGCCGTCGATGAGTTCGGGGGTGTAGGTGGAGCCTCCGCCGACGACGGCGAGCTTGATGCGGTGGTGCGGGGTGCGTGCCCCGTCAGACTGCGGCATGGGAAATCAGCCCTTCACTCCGGTGAGTGTGACGCCTTCGACGAAGGCTTTCTGTGCGAAGAAGAAAACGATGATGACGGGGGCCATGACCAGCAGCGTCGCTGCCATGGTGAGGTTCCAGTTGACGCTGTGCGCGCTCTTGAAGGACTCCAGGCCGTAGGAGAGGGTCCAGGCGGCGGGGTTCTGCGCGGCGTAGATCTGCGGGCCGAAGTAGTCGTTCCAGCAGTAGAAGAACTGGAAGAGGGCGATGGCGGCGATGCCCGGTTTGGCCATCGGGATGATGACCTTCAGCAGGGTACGGACCTCGCCGCAGCCGTCGACCTTGGACGATTCGATGTACTCCTGCGGGATGGTCAGCATGAACTGCCGCAGCAGGAAGATCGAGTACGCGTCGCCGAACGCCATCGGGATGATCAGCGGCCACAGCGAGCCGGACAGGTGCAGCTGCTGTGCCCAGACCAGGTACATCGGGATGACGATGACCTGCGGCGGCAGCATCATCGTGGAGATGACCAGGAGCATGGCGGTGCGGCGGCCGCGGAAGCGGAATCTGGCGAGGGCGTAGGAGACCGGGATCGCCGAGCAGACGGTGAACAGGGTGCCCAGGCCCGCGTAGAGCAGTGAGTTCTTCCACCAGTCCAGGAATCCGGGGGTCTTGAAGACCGTGACGTAGTTGGACCAGTTCCATTCGTGCGGCCACAGTTCGCCGCTCATCGCCTGGTCGTCGTTCATGACGGAGGTCAGGAAGACGAACACGAACGGCAGGACGAAGAAGAGCGCCGCGGCGAGGGCGAGGGAGTGCACGGCGATCCAGTGCAGCAGCCGCTTGCGGCGGGCGCGGGCCGCCGGGTCGCCGGTGGTGCCCGTACGGGCCGGGGTGCGGCGCGCGGTCAGCGTGGTGGTGGTCATGTCGGATCAGTCCTCCGCCGGGAGCAGGCCGGCGCGCTTGCGCATCAGCAGGGTGGTGACGGCCATGGCGATGACGAAGAGCACGAGGGAGAGCACGCACGCCGCGCCGGTGTTGAAGTTCTGGAAGCCGATGGAGTAGACGAGCTGCGGGACGGTGAGGGTGGAGTGGTCCGGGTAGCCGGGCTGGATCACCGAGCCGGGGCCGATGGTGACGCCGGACGCCAGCTTTCCGGCGACCAGGGCCTGGGTGTAGTACTGCATGGTCTGGACGACGCCGGTGACCACCGCGAACAGCACGATCGGGGTGATCGAGGGCCAGGTGACGTAGCGGAACTTGCCCCAGGCGCCGGCTCCGTCGAGTTCGGCGGCCTCGTACTGCTCCTTCGGTACGTCGAGCAGCGCCGCCATGAAGATCACCATGAGGTCGCCGATGCCCCACAGGGACAGCATGACCAGTGAGGGTTTGGCCCAGTTCGGGTCGTTGAACCAGGACGGCCCGTCGATGCCGATCGCGCCGAGGATCTCGTTGACGGGGCCGGTGCCGGGGTTGAGCAGGAAGACGAACGCGACGGTCGCGGCCACCGGGGGCGCCAGATACGGCAGGTAGAAGGCCGTACGGAAGAAGCCGGCCCCCGACTTGATCTTCGTGATGAGCAGGCCGATGCCCAGCCCGAACACGACCCGCAGCGCGACCATCACCACGACCAGCCACAGGGTGTTCCACAGGGCGGGCCCGAACAGCGGCATCTGCGTCAGTACGTATTTCCAGTTCCGCAGCCCCACGAAGGAGGGCTCCTGGATCTGGTTGTAGTGCATGAACGAGAAATAGACGGTGGCGATCAGCGGATAGCCGAAGAAGACCGAGAAGCCGATCAGCCAGGGGGAGAGGAATCCCAGGGTGCGCAGTCGCGCGCGGCGGTGCTTGCGTCGCAGGGCGGGCGCGATGGTGGTGGTTGCCATGGGGTTCTCCGTCAGTTCTCGGACTGAAGGTTGTCGGCGTCGATCTGGGCGTCGAGTTCCCGCAGCCCCTTGTCGAGGTCGGGGACCTTGCCGGATTCGACGTTGTACGAGAAGTCCTGCAGCGATGTGACGTACTGGCCGCCGTTGTTGGACGGCGGCAGTGCGGTGCTGTGCCGGTTCGCCGCGATGTCGAGGAAGGTGCGGAAGGTCGGATCGGCGTCCAGTTTCGGGGATTTGAGCGCCGCGTTGGTGGACGGGATGTTGTGGATGGCGTTGGCGAACCGCACCACCTGATCCGTGTCGACGGTCAGGAATTTCACCAGTTCCCAGGCCGCGTTCTGGTGCTTGCTGCTGTGCGAGATCCCCGCGACCGTACCGGTGAGATAGCCGCGGCCGTAGGTGTCCTCCTGGTCGTCCGGCACCGGCATCGGCGCGGTGTCCCAGTCGAATTTCGCCTTGTCCTTGCGGAGCATCAGTCCGCGCCATTCGCCGTCCATGTGCATGGCCACCTTCTGGGTCAGAAAGGCGTTCTGCGTGGACATCTCGTCACCGAAGGTCGTCCGGAACTTCTCCATCGCCGCATAGCCGCCCTGTGCGTTGATGAGGCCGAGTGCGGTGGTGAAGAACTGTTTGGTGACCGGATCCTTGGCGAGCTGTGCCTTGCCGTTCTTGTCGAAGTAGGTCGGCCCCCACTGTGCGAACAGCCGGTCCGGACTGTTCTGGTAGAGCCGGAAGTTGGGCATGAAGCCCAGCTGTTCGTACGAGCCTTTGGCGGTGCGCCTGGTGAGTTTCTCGGCGTCGTGCTTCAGCTCGGACATGGTGTGCGGCGGCCGTTCGATACCGGCTTTCCGGAAGGCGTCCTTGTTGTAATACAGCCCGTAGGAGTCGGCGAGCAGCGGCAGTGCGCACTGCGTGCCCTGGTACCGGGTGTAGTCGAGCAGGGTCTTCGGGAAGACCTTCTCCTTCGCCACCCCGGTTTTCTTCATGAACGGATCGAGGTCCGCCCACATCCCCGACGAGCAGAACTGCCCGACGTTGTTGGTGGTGAATGACGACACCACGTCGGGCGCGTCGTCCCCGCCGGCCCGCAGCGCCTGGTTCACCGTTTCGTCGGTGACGTTTCCGATGGCCTTCACTTTGATGTTGGGGTGAAGTTTCTCGAACCGGGCGATGCTGTCGTTGACGGCCTTCACCTCGCCCGGATCGGACCAGCCGTGCCAGAACTTGATCGTGACCGGTTGGGTGGGATCGTCGCGGTCACTGCCGACGCTCGGATTGGCGCAGCCCGAAATGAGCAGTCCGGCGCCGGCCAGCGCCACTGACAGGCAGATGCGCATGCGCGGGAGCGACATGGCGAACTTCCTTTACGGCAGGGGGAGTTGGGGAATGCTGAACGGGAAAAACGGAACGGCTGGGGATGGGTGACGGGGAATGTGCGGGGGATTCGGCAACGGGAAGAGCGGCGAACGGCTCTGACGGAATGCGGTGGACGGGGCGGTAAGCGCTCGCGGTGAGCGGGGCGGCGCGGAACGCGCCGGGTGCCGGGCCGGTGTGCCGCTCAGGCCGTGTCGAAGACGGCATCGCGGGTCTCGGCCAGCGCCGTGCGCAGCGCGCCGATGAGAATCGGATTTCCGCCGATATGGCTGAGGCGCAGCTCCGGCCGGGGCAGTGCGAGCCCGGTGAGCTCCTGCTCGACCAGCGCCCGGAGCGGTTCGCCGCCGGCCTGGGCGACCTCGCCGGAGAGCACGACCAGCCGCGGGTCGACGACCGCGACCACGGCGGCCAGTCCGGTCGCGAGCCGGCGCGCCACCTCGGCGCGTACGTCGTCGTCACGCAGCGCCTCGTCGACCGTACGGACCTCCGGCGCGCCGTACTCCCGCGCCAGCTCCACCACGCTCGGTGACCCGACGAGCCGCTGGAAGCCGCCGCCGGCGTCCGGCCGTGCGGCACTGCGCTCGCCGTCCCGGGCCAACGGGGCGCCGGGCAGCGGCATATAGCCGATCTCGCCCGCGCCGCCGGTCGCCCCGCGGAGCAGCTGCCCGCCGAGCACGATGGCGGCGCCGACCCCCTCATCGGCCCACACCAGCACGAAGTCATCAAAATCCTGTGCGGCGCCATCATGCTGCTCGGCGACGGCCGCCAGATTCACATCATTCTCGATCACGATCGGTGTGCCGAGCGCTTCGGCCAGCTCCGCCCGCAGCGCCCGCGAGCGCCAGCCCGGCAGATGCGGCGCATACCGCAGCTCACCGGTCTGCGGGTCCAGCGCGCCGGGCGTGCCGATCACCGCCCGGTGCAGCTGCTCGCGCCGCAGCCCGGCCTTGGTCAGCGCCCCGTCCACGGCCTGCGCCACCAGCTGCGCGGTCCGGTTCGGTACGTCCTCGGCGATCGCCTCCGCGGTGGCGGCGCCCGTGTCGACCCGGTCCTCCCCGAGCACCTGCCCGGTGATGTCGGCGACGGCCGCGGTGATCCCCACCGGCGTCACCGCGAGCGCGGCGACATGCGCGGCGACCGGATTGACCTCGTACAACTGCGCGTTGGGCCCCGGCCGCCCGGTCACGTTCCCGGTGCTGCGCACCAGCCCCGCGGCCTCCAGCCGGGCCAGCAACTGCGAGGCGGTCGGCTTCGACAGCCCGGTCAGCTCCCCGATCTGGGTACGGGTCAACGGCCCCTGCGAGACGAGCAGATCGAGCGCGGCCCGGTCGTTCATCGCCCGCAACACCCGCGGCGTTCCGGGTGTCGCCTGCGCACCGTGCCCACCTGCCATGACTGCCCCCGTCCTTCGACAGCCGCCCCCGACCATCTGTTAGGAAACCTTCCAATCGATGAACAGGAAGGTAGGTTGCGCGTCAGCGCTCCGTCAATGGGTTCAGCGGGGTGACTTTGAGCGCGACCCACACACTCTTCCCCACGCCGCACCGCGGGCGCACGCCCCATTCCTCGGCCAGTGCCGCCACGAGCACCATCCCGCGCCCGTGCTCATCCCATACCGCCGGATCGCGCACCACGGGTTCCCCGTCCCCGGCATCCGCCACCTCCAGCGTCAGCACGTCCTCCGCCAGCCCGAACCGCACCTCGATCTGCCTGCCGGGCCCGGTGGCGGCCAGCACCGCGTTCGCAGCCAGTTCGCCGAGCAGCAGCTCCGCGGTGTCCGTCAGGTCGGGGTCGAGGCTCCATCGCGCCGCCTGCTCCCTGAACGCCTGCCGAGCGCGCCCGGCGCTGCGCCGATGGCGAGGGAAGCGGTGGGTGATGGCGGGGAGTTGGGCTTCTGCGGGCATGGTGACCCCCTGTGGGAAGGGTGTGGGATCCGATGTGCAGAAGGATGCCCCCACCTCGACCCTTCGAGCAACGTTACTTGATGACACGAACGGGTGAAGTTGTGTTGCGCGGAGTATGTGCCTGTCGGCAAACTGGCCACCTTCCAGAGGAGGTTGTATGCCGGAGCGAGGCTCAACAGTTCAGCCGTCCACGGTGCTCGGTCGCCAACTCGGCGACGAGCTTCGACGCTTCAGGGAGGCCGCCGGTCTCTCGACGGCCGTCGTGGCGGAGGCGCTGGACTGCACCAAGGCGAAGATCAGCCGCATCGAGAACGGTCGCGTACCTGTCCGTCTCCCGGACCTGATGGCTTTGCTGCACACCTACGAGGTCACCGACGACAAGGTCCTGGAACGCCTGGGCAAACTCGCCCGCTCGGCGAACCGCCGCCGCAAGGAGGGCTGGTGGAACCAGTACGGACCGGTCCTCGCCGATACGTACCGGGACTACATCGCCCTGGAAGCCGTGTCCGACAGCATCCGGACCTTCCAGTGCCAGCTCGTACCCGGTTTGCTGCAAACCCCCGCCTACGTACGCGCGGTGACCGTGGCATCGAAGGCTTGGCAGACCCCGGACGAGATCGAGCAGTTCGTCGAAGTACGGGTGGCCAGGCAGGAGCGTCTGACCGCCGCCGAACCGCTGACGGTCTGGGCGGTCATGACGGAAGGCGTACTGCACCAACAGGTGGGCGGACCGGAGGCGATGCGCGCCCAGCTCGATCATCTGGTCGCCATGTCCGAGTTGCCGAACGTGACGGTCCAGATCCTTCCGTTCTCGCGGGGAGCGCACGGAGGTATGTTCGGACCGTACTTGCTGCTGAGCTTTCCGCAGGTGTCGGCTATGGACGTCGTGCTCACGGAGAACCCCACCGGTCACATCTGGATGGAGCGGGATCCTGAGGTCGGGCACTACCGCGAACTCTTCGACAACGCACGCACGTCGGCCCTCTCACCTGCGGAGTCAGTGGCCCGGATCAAACGCATCGCCAAGGAGCACAGGCCATGAATCGGGACTGCCGCGCGTCATCGTCGGACCTTACGGGCGCGATATGGCGCAAGAGCTCGTACAGCGGGGGCCAAGGAGAGTGCGTCGAGGTGGCCGACGGCTGCCCCGGCATTCCCGGCCGGGTTCCCGTACGGGACAGCAAGCGGCCGGATGCCGCGGCTCTGTTCTTTCCGGTGTCGGCGTGGGCGTCGTTCATCGGCTCGTTGAAGGCGGATCTGGACGTTTGATCTGGTCGCCGTACCGGCTCGTTCGTCTTAGACCGACCGGCAAATGGTGAAGCGGCTGGCAGGGCAGTGCCCGGGATGCAGAGCAGGCACGAGCCTGGGTGATCATGGAGTGCTTGACGCTCAGTGATCATTGGAGGGTTCGTGCCTGCTGTCCCAGCATGCCTTCTGGAACCCTTGTGGGACCAATTCGCGGCCCTGCTGCCGGTGCGTGAAGGGTATGCGTCGACCCATTCGCTGGGCTGTCACCGCCGCCGGGTGGCTGACCGGACGGTGTTCGAGCACGTGGTGCTCGCGCTGGTCCACGGCTCCAGATACGAGCGGATCTCCACTGTCGGATGCTCCGACCGAACGATCAGGCGGCGTGTCAAAGAGTGGTCCGCGCTGGGGATATCGGAGGTGCACGCTCTGGCACTCAAGGCGTACGACCGGATGATCGGCCTCGGGCTGAGCGAGATCTCGGTGGACGGCTGCATCGCCAAGGCCCCGTCCGGCGGCGAGAAGGCCGGCCGCTCACCGGTCGACCGGAGCAAGCAGGGACTGAAACGCTCGGTCGCCTCCGATGCCTGCGGCGTGCCGCTCGGGATCATCTCCGCCGGCGCCAACCGACACGGCTCGCCCACGTACGAGTACCAAGGCATCGTCGTGAAGGACGGCAAGCCTACCGGGGAGGTCCTGAACGCCTCATGGGCCGTCGGCCAGGAAGTGAAACTTTCCGGAACGTCCGGGACATTCACGCAGCAGCTCATCCTCGTGCCGCTGGAAGTCGACCCGAAGTTCGTCTCCGTGACGCTGGACGTCGAGTTCGACTGCCTCATGGCCGACGACTGCTCCAACGGCCCTCAGTCCTGGGATGGCGCCCTGGAGTGGACCGGCGCAGACCCGTTCTCCCACACCGCGATCGGGAAGATCGGACACACGTGGACCCCGACGGACAACACCGACCTCCTTGATCTGTCCACGAAGATCACCGCCTACTCGCCGGTCGCGAAGCCGGCCGCGACCCGCTGGCAGGCCGACGGCGCGCAGATCCGCTGCGACACCATCTCCTCCACCACGCCGGGATGCGCGTTCTACAAGTACATCCCCACCTGGGTGATGAACTTCAAGAAGACGCCCCCGGCTGTAGCGCACGCGTGGTTGATCCAGTCCAAGCTGCCCAACCACCCCGGAAGCAAGGCCGCCAACAAGCCCATGTTCTTCTTGCCGGCGGCGGACAAGAACGCGCCCGGCCGTGATCCGAACAAGAACCGGGACGTCATCTGCCCGAAGAACAGCGATGGAACGAGCTGGGCAGGCAAGTACGGAAACCCGCGTACCACGACCGTTCCGGAGATCAGCGCCAGCGACAAGATGTCGTGCGACGAGTTCGCCTACGCCTCCAGCTACAACTCTGGCGGTATGCCCGGCGGAATCATCGGTGGCATGAACCCGGTCGCCTCGGGTGACGAGTGCGTGCAGACCTACGCCACCCGCGCCACCCAGGGCGAGTGGCACCTGTACGACGACGAGCGTCTGGCGGGCCCCACCTGGAGCGAGGTCTGCGGCCGTTCGGCCATGTCCGGGTGGATCAACTTCACCTCGATGGGCGGCGCGTTCAGCTCAGGGTTTTCCGGTAAGTACCGGCTTCTGGATAAAGACCCCTACTGGGTGGACTTCCCCGAGTTCGGGCACTGCGACGCCAGCAAGGCAACAGTGACCTGCACCGTCCCCAAGCCGTAGGACACACGAAGCGGCCCGGCAAGAGCGGTTCTCTTGCCGGACCGCTTCGTGTGTCCTACGGGAGGGGCCCACCTCCAAGAAGGACCCGCCCCTGCGGGGAATGGGGCTCCTCGCCAGGGGCTACCCATATCAGCCCCCCGCAGACGGTCAGCGCTGGCCAGGTGTCCTCATCATGCCGCCCTCCCGGCTCGATGAGACAGCGGCCCTGCTCAAGGGCATCGGCGATCCCGGCCAGCCACGCATGGAGAGGCCATCCCACAGTGGACTCCGGGATGAGTTCTGGTTCACGGTCTACCACCCACCGGCCGAGATTGCCGTAAGACGGTTCATCCTGGCGGGCATCGATGTAGAGGCCGTGCCACATGTCGCCCACAACACAGGAGACCGGAAGACGACCCGGTTCACGCTCCTGGTCGCGAGTCTGCACGGTATAGACGTCTTGCAGGGTCTTCAGCGGATACCAGCCCTGATTCCCCGGCAAAAACCCGGCGGGCCACCAGCTCTTCCCGCCTTCAGGGTCATCTGTGCCGTCGTGCAGCCTGTACCACGCCCGCAACGCGGGCGGGAACATCACCCCGATCGTCTCCTCTACGGCATCGATGTCCGCGTCACTCGCGGGTGGGCGCAGCAGTGCAGCCGATGCCGGGGCATTCTCCTCAAGCCACACTTCGATCCGTCCCCATGCGGCTTCGACTTGGGCCTGTTCGCTCGTGCTCATCGGGTTCTCCTTCGCCTCGCCCGCATCACGCGGTGCCCTCACGCTAAGCCTCGATCCACCGGTGTGGTTCTGACGTGCTCGTTTCTGTGTTCTTGGGGCGGTAGTTGGTCGGAGGGCGTGGGGTACCTGCTGGTCTGCCCAGCATTTCCACGTGGGTTCCGGTCGGGCCCTCGCGGGCGGACGGACAGGTCGGTCACGCTGTTGGGGGTGCGTGGGTGGCCGTGAACAGTTCGGTGAACGCGTCGTGCCAAGACCAGTGTTCGGGCAGATGCAGCCTCAGGCGTCGGGCTGAGCGGGCCAGGCGGGCAGGAACGTGGATCAGGTGCGCGCGGATGGTGGCGGTGGTGGCCTTGGCGTGGAAGGCGGAGGCCAGCGTTCCCGCGCTTCGTGGCGGCATGGGCGTCGTTCATCGGCGCGATCCAGGCCAGGGCGGAGCGCTGACCCGGACGTCACGCGGAGTGTCTTTAATCCCTCCTTAAATGGGATGATCGTCGCGGAGTGGGGCTTCCCCTGCCTCACGTTGCCCGTCACCACGTCGGAAGGCGCCATGGATCCCGAGCACGACCCTGCCGGCCGGCAGGCCGACCCCGCCGCGCAGCGGGACGTTCCCGCCGTCGAGCAGCCCGGCCCCGCCGGCCAGCAGGACGCGCCCGCTGTCGAGCAATCCGGTCCCGCTGTCCACGAGCAGGCCGGCCCCGCCGCGCAGCAGCCCGGCCCCGTCACTCAGCAGGACGCTCCCGCCGCCGAGCAGCCCGGCCCCGCTGCCCACGAGCAGCCCGGTCCAGCGGCTCCGCAGCGCGATCCCGCCGCGCAGCAGGCCAACCCGTTCGCTCCGCCGTCCGGACCGCCGCTGCGGCCGGAGGACTGGGCGCAGCCGTGGCCGCAGGGTGGGGCGCAGCAGTGGCCGCCGCCCGCCGGGACCCTGCCGTATCCGTCCGCGGCGCCGGCCAATCACGCCGCGACGGCCGCGCTGGTCTGCGGCTGCGCCGGGCTTCTCGGCAGTTTCATCCCGTTCGTCAACCTCATCTCCGTGTGTGTGGCCATCGCGGGGGTCGTCTGCGGCTTCGTCGGCCTGTCGAAGGCCCGGCGCATCGGCGTCGGCAAGGGGCTGTCGATCGCGGGGCTCGTCACCGGCGTCGTCGGCATCGTCCTGACGGTGCTGATGAATTTCGTGGTCTTCAATGCGATGCGCGACGTGGTGCGGGAGTACGACAAGGACGCGCGGGCCCGCCACGGCGCGGGTGTCCACGATCACGAGCGGGACGAGTCCGGGGACCGGACCGAGGAGCAGGCCCGGCCCAAGGAGAAGGGCAAGGACGGTGGCGCGGCCGCCCTCCTCGGCAAGGACACCGTCAGGGCGGCGAACGGTCTGGAGGTCACTCCGGCGGTTCCGCAGGCGTACACCCCTGGCGAGTACGCCTCCGGTACCGGCAAGTTCAATTACAAGGTCAAGTTCGAGTTCACCAACAAGGGCGGCAAGACCGTCGACTTGAGCCTGGCGATGATCAGGGCGCTCAGCGACGGCGGTGAGACGGCCGACATCACCGACGTGACCGGCCGGGTCGGCGCCTTCCACGGGGGCTCCCTGGCCCCCGGCCAGAAGGCGTCCATGACCTTCGGTTTCTCCACCGAGAAGGCCCCCACCTACGTCAACCTGGACGTCGGCGCGGACCTCCCGGAGACGATTCACTTCACCCACAAGTTCTGACGCGCACGGCCTGACGCGCGAGTTCCGGTGCGTCGGGCGTGTGACGGTGTACGAAGACGCCGCCCCCGGCTCGGGATCCCGAGCCGGGGGCGGCGTCTTCGCGTGGCGGGTGGCTACTTCCCCAGGTTCGGCGGCGGGATCGGGTTCGTGGCCAGGGACTGCGGGGAGGTGGGGCTGGCGAGCGCGGAGGGGGCGGCCATGGTGGCGGCCGGGTCCGGGGCCGTCGCGGGGGTCTCCTCGGCGGCGGTGCGCGGGGCGAGGTGGATGCCGCCGGTGTCCAGGGCGCGCTTGATGCGCCAGCGCAGCTCGCGTTCCACGCCGGGGGCCTTGCCGGGCATGGTCTTCGCCGAGACGCTGATGGTGACCGTGTCGAGGTGCACCTCGCTCAGGCCGAGCACCTCCACCGGCTCCCACAGCTCCTCGTTCCAGGGCTCGGCCTTGGCCATGGTCTCGCCGGCCGCCGTGATGAGGTCGCGGGCGCGGTCCAGGTCCTGGTCGGCGGCTATCTGCACGTCGACGTTGGCCGTCGACCAGCCCTGGCTGAGGTTGCCGATCCGCTTGACCTCGCCGTTGCGGATGTACCAGATGGCGCCGTTGGGGCCGCGCAGCTTGGTGACCCGCAGGCCGACCTCGACGACCGTGCCGGTGGCCACGCCCGCGTCGATCTCGTCACCGACGCCGTACTGGTCCTCAAGGATCATGAAGACGCCGGAGAGGAAGTCCGTCACCAGGTTGCGGGCGCCGAAACCGATGGCGACGCCGGCCACACCGGCGCTGGCGAGCAGCGGCGCGAGGTCGATCTTGAGGACGGAGAGCGCCGTCAGTGCGGCGGTCCCCATGATCACGAAGGATGCGACGCTGCGCAGCACCGAACCGATGGCCTCGGAGCGCTGGCGGCGCCGCTCGGCGTTGACCAGGAAACCGCCCAGTGCGGTGCCCTGGGCGGCGGAGGCGGTGCGGTTCATCCGCTCGATGAGCTTGGTGATGGTGCGGCGTATCACATGGCGCAGGACCACCGCGATCACGATGATCAGCACGATTTGCAGGGCGGACGTGAGCCACGTCCCCCAGTTCTCCTCCACCCAGCCCGCGGCGTTGGTGGCCTTCTCCGTGGCCTCGTCGAGTGAGGACGGGCCGGTGGAGCCGGTGGACGCGGCGCTCAGTGGCGCGAGTGCGGCCGGCGAAGCGGACCAGTGCACAGCGGAACCTTCCGTGAGGACAACAGCCCCGGGCCGTGGCGGGACGCCCCCCGGGACCGGGCAGGCCCACCACACTAACGGGGCAACGAGACCGGTCCGCGCCCCTGTTCGAGGGGGATGGTCCCCGAACGGCCGGAATGAGCCGGGGGCCGACGGGCGTACCGGGATGTGGTGGAAAACACCTCCGGCCCGTTACTCGGTGATGGTGGCGCTCCGACCAGGCACCGGGGGACACTGTGGGGAGATCGTCCCGGCGCGAGCCACGCGCCGCCGGCGTACAAGGAGGCACCCGTGCCGCATGTCCTGGTCCTCAACGCGTCGTACGAGCCGCTCGGCGTCGTACCGCTCCGCCGCGCGCTCATCCTCGTCCTCAATGAGAAGGCCGTCAGCCTTGAGGAGTCCGGCGCCCTGATGCACAGCGCGACCCGTGTCATTCCCGCTCCGAGTGTGGTCCGCCTGAAGCGGTTCGTGCGGGTGCCCTTTCGCGGCCCCGTTCCCCTGACCCGCCGGGCGCTCTTCGCCCGCGACGGCGGGCGATGTATGTACTGCGGTGGCGTCGCAACCAGCGTCGACCACGTCATCCCGCGCAGTCGCGGAGGCCAGCACACGTGGGAGAACGTGGTCGCCGCATGCCGGAGCTGCAACCACGTCAAGGCCGACCGCCATGTCGCCGAGATCGGCTGGCGGCTGCGGCATCCGCCGGCCCCGCCGGCCGGTCTGGCGTGGCGGATCATCGGTACGGGACACCGTGATCCGCGGTGGTTGCCGTATTTGCAACCGTATGGGGCGGATGACGCCTTGGCCCGGATCGATGCCGTATCGGCGTGAGATCCGGGTTTTTGCGTCCGAGGGCCGGGCGGGAGCCGCGGGACCGTTCCGCAGCTCCCGCCCGGCCCCCGGACGTGGACCGGCCCCCGGCGCGGGCCACATCCGGTGCGGGCTCCCGCGCGGACCCGGTGCGCGGTCCCGGGCCGTCCCGCGGTGCGGGTCACTCGCCGCCGTCGGCCGCCGGGCGCTCCCGCTGGCTGGCACTCGGTGCCTTACCGGGACCGGTTCCGGGCTCGGCTCCGGCGCCCGTACCCGTCCCCTTCCCCGCATCCCCGGCCTTGCCGCCGTCCCCGCTCCCGCCGCCCGCGGACGCCCCGTCGGCCGCTGTGCCCGCCGCCCCGTCGGCCCCCGGTTCCGCCACGGCGTAAGCCTCCACCGACCACAGTGAGTACCCGAACCGGGTCGCCCGCTCATCGCCCTGGATACGGACGAAGCGGGTGTCCTTCGCGTCCATCCGGATCGACTCCCGGCCGCCCCTGCCGTCCCGGACGGTGGCCGCCGTGCGCCAGCCGCGGCCGTCCGCCGAGACCTGGACGCGGTAGGCGGACGCGTAGGCGTCCTGCCAGCGGAGGACCACCTGGCCGAGGCGGGCTGGACGGGGCAGCGCGAACTGGAGCCAGGCACCGTCCTCGGGGCGGGAGGACCAGCGGGTCCGCGGATCGCCGTCGGTGGCGGCGGACGCCGGGAACCGCGGGGTCTCGTCGCCGGACGAGACGGCCGGCGCACCGCGCGCCAGATCCGGGCCGCCGGTGCGCGGAGCGGCCCGTACGGTCAGCTTCTGCTCCTGCCCGGCGAAGGAGACGGGGATCTCGTACGTACCGGAGGGGGCGTTTCGGGGGACCTCGACGGTGATACGGGCGGTGGCGGTGCCGCCGCGCGGGGCGGTGAGCCGCTCCGGCGCCCGGACGGTGAAGCCCTCGGGCGCCTTGACCGTCAGCTTCTCCCGGACGTCACCGGGGCGGCGGGAGACGATCCGGGCGTCGACCGTCGCCCGGCCGCCGGTCTCCGCGTCCACCTCCTTGCGGGACAGGGTGAGCCCGGCCGCCGGGGTGTCGTCGAACCACGGGGTGAGCGCGTGCACGGACGGGGCCGGGGTGCCCGCGGCCCACGACAGCCGGACCGCATCGGCCCGCAGGCCGCGGGCGCGGGACTCCGTCCAGCCGGTGCCGGAGAGACGGCCCAGGCGGTGCCACCCCTCGCCGGGGACGTGCGCCTCCAGGGAGACGGTGCCCGCAGCCGGGCCCGGGTCGGTGAGCGCGGTGACCGCGGTGAGCGGGCGGGGCCGCTCGAAGGGGACGGTGAGCGAGGTGGGGTGCGCGGTCCCGGTGGGCGGCGGGGCGTCGCCCCGGGCGCCCGTCCAGGCGTCCGCCTCGGCCATCGCCCGGTCCAGGAACGGCGTGAGGACCCCCTTGCCGACCGTCACCGGACTCCGCCCGATCTCCGCGCGCAGGGCACGCGCCGCGCGCTGGGCGGACCAGGCGGCCGGGCCGTCGTCGCGCGCCTGCGCCGTCAGCGTGTCCACGGCGCGTTCGCCGGCGCTGCCGTAGCGGCCCAGCTGCTCGGCCCACGGGCGCACTTCGGCGGCGAGCTCCGGCGTCAGGTCCCGCGGTGCGGTGGCCATGGTGCGGAACGCGGTGCGCAGTTCCTTCGCGGCCCGGACGAAATCCGCATCGTCGCCCGGCCGGTCGCGTGCGGCCGCCGTCGCGCGGGTCCGCCAGAAGCGGTCGGTCAGCGGCCGCAGGTACGCCGACTCGCCGCCCGCCGGTGTCCACCCGCCGAGGCCGGCGGAGGCGTCGTTGCCGGCCAGCGCGCGCAGCGCGGCACGGGCCCGCGGAGCGCGGCCCGCCAGATCGTCGACGGCCGCGTCCCAGGACTCCGCCGGGCGGTAGTCGCGCGGGTTCCAGGCGTAGTCGGCGACGGTGAACAGTGCGATCCGGGAGGCCGCTGGCTGCGCCATGGCGTTGGCGAGCAGCGCCGCGGAGCCGGTGGCGACGGCCGGTTCGCGGCCGGTGTACGGGCCGAGGAAGAGCCGGTCCTGCGCGTAGTCGTTGACCGGATAGTTGTCCATCGTGACCAGCGGATGGCCGAACACCTCGCGGGTGGCGGCCAGTTGGCTTCCGGTGATGGTCCGCGGGACCACCCCGACGCCGGTCCAGGCCACCTCGACCCGGCCCGCCAGCGCCTTGGCCAGCGCACCGCGGTACGCCGTCGCACCGTCCTGGTAGTACTCGGTCGGCATCAGGGTCAGCGGTGCGGCGCCCGGATGCCGCGCGGCGAGATGCCCGGCGAGCGCGTTGGCGACCTTCGCCTGGGCCGTGGCGGCGGCCTCGGGGCCGGAGCCGAAGGCGTCCTCGTCGGCGTCGCAGTGCCACTCGCTGTAGCTGACGTCCTCGAACCGGAGCTGGAAGGAGCGCACCCCCAGCGCCCACATCGCGTCCACCTTGCGGCGCAGCGCCCGCAGGTCGTCGTCGGAGGACAGGCACATCGCCTGGCCCGGGGAGAGCGCCCAGCCCAGCGTGACGTGGTTGGCGCGGGCCCGCTCGGCCAGCGCCCGGAACTCCGCGCGCTCCGCCGCCGGGTACGGGTCGCGCCACCGCGCCCGCCGGTACGGATCGTCGCCGGGCGCGTACAGATAGCGGTTCTGCTTCGTGCGCCCCATGAAGTCGAGCTGGGCGAGCCGCTGCGCCTGCGTCCAGGGCCGGCCGAAGAATCCCTCGGCGGTGCCGCGCACCGCCGTGCCCGGCCAGTCCCGTACGGCCACCGAGGCCAGCTCGCGGCCGCCGCCCGGCCGGTCGGTGACGAGTTGGCGCAGCGTCTGCGCGGCGTGGAAGAGGCCGTCCGGGCCGGCACCGGCCAGGGCCACCGTGTCCCGGCCCGCCACCTGGCCGACGGCGAGGCGGTAGCCGCCGTCCGGCAGGTCGCCGCGGGCCGGTGCGCGCAGCGCCCGCAGCGCGTCCTCGGCCTGCGGTCCGCCGACCCGGATCACCGGCCCGGCCGCGGGCGGCGCCGCGTCCGGCCGCACCTCGTGGACCGTGTGCACCCCGGCGTCGCGCAGCAGGGCGCGCAGCGCGTCCAGGGTGTACGGATCGGTGTCCGGCGCGGCCGTCAGCACCGCCTCGCCGTCGAGCGGTACGGCGGCGGCGAGCTCCCGCATCGACTGGGGGCGCGGCCACACGGCGGGCGGCTGCCCCGCGTCGGCCGGCCTGTCGGGCCGGTCCGGGGTGCCGAGGGCGGGCTCGGCGGGCGTCGCCCGAGCGCCGGGCGCACCGCCGAGGAGTCCACCGAGGACCGCGGCGGCCAGTGCGGTGGTGCCCGCCACCCGGGCACGGGCACCCGTACGGCTCCACCGGCTCCCACCGGTTTTTCGGACGCTCCACATGCCCCGGACTCGCACGGCCACTCCTCGTCCCCGTCCACCTGCCGGTCGGCGCCCGCCACCCCGCGCCCCCGCTTGTGAAGACACCGGCCCGGCGGGTGCGTGCCACGGCGCGCAGGGCGTACGACCGGTGTCGTCCCGCCCGTCGGTACCGCCCGGACGGACCTCCGGCGGTGAGCCCACCATTGCGGCGGTGAGGGTGTCAACCATGCGCCGGGGAGCCCCGGGCGGTGGCCGGAGCGCGGGTGCCGGGCCGAGCGGGTGACGGGGCGCGGCGGCCCGGTCGCCCGGAGAACTTCCGCCCCGGTGTCCGTTACCTCCGGACTCTCTGCGCCTGTCGCCGGTCCGCGCAGTGAAATCGCCTGCGAGAGGTATGGTGTGACGTGGGTCACGTTGGCGACGCGGATGCGTCTGCGATCGTGCCGAGTGGGTAGGGCAGACGTGTCCCACTACCGATGAACGGGAGGCCCGCGTGGCCGCATCCGCTCAGCTGCTGTTCGACGCCCTGTCCCGCACGGTGGACGGAGGTGTGCCGGTGGAGCCGGACGTGTACGACGGTGTCTCCGGCCCGGACTCGGGTCTGGCGGGTGCCGGATCGTTCAGCTTCGCCGAGCCGCCGCTCACCAGCGAACCGCCGCTCGCCGACGCCGCGCCGCTGACCAGTGAGGTCCCGATCGCCGCGGAGCTGCCGCTGACCAGCGAGCCGACGGCCGCCGGCCTGGGTACGGAGTCCATGGAGGTCTGAGGGCCCATGGGTCGTGCGCGGCTCGCCCGGCTGTACGGCATCGCCACGTCCTACGAACCCGCGCCGGGCAGGACGGTCCCCATCGGTACGGAGACCGTCGTCGCCGTGCTCGCCGCACTGGGCGTCGACGCCTCGACCCCGGACGCCGTACGCACCGCCCTCGACGCCTACCGGGAGGGGCCGGGCCGCGCCCTGCTGCCCCGCACCGTCGTCGCCCGCCCGGACCGGCCGCCCGACCTCACCCGCCTCCCCGCGGGCACCGTCCTGCGGGTGGAGGCCGAGGACGGACGAACCGGGGAGGAATGGACCGGCGGCGGGCTGACCGGCGGCGGGCTGACCGGAGGCGGGCTGACCGGGGGCCACGCGGCGCCGGACCCGGAGCCCGGGACCGCACCGGCCGGGCTCCCCTTGGGGATCCACACACTGCACGCACGGGCTCCCGACGGCCGCACCGCCCGCGCCCGGCTGATCGTCGCGCCCGACCGGGTGCCCGCACCGCCCGGCCGCACCCACGGCTTCCTGGTGCAGCTCTACTCCCTGCTGTCCCGGCACTCCTGGGGCATGGGCGACCTGGGGGACCTCGCCGACCTCGCCGCCTGGTCGGGACGGTCCCTGGGCACCGGCTTCGTCCAGCTCAACCCGCTGCACGCGGCCGTCCCCGGTCCGCTCACCGATCCGTCCCCCTACCGCCCCTCCTCGCGCCGCTTCCCCGACCCGGTCCATCTGCGGATCGAGCGGATCCCGGAGTACGCCGGGCTGGCGGGCGCCGCGCGGGCGCGCGCCGACGAACTGGCCGGCCGGGCGCGGGCGCTGCGCGCGGCGGTCCTCGACCGGGGCGCGCCGATCGACCGGGACGCCGTCTGGGCGCTGAAGAAGGAAGCCCTCGAACTGCTGGCGGCGGTGCCGCTGACACCGGGGCGGCGGGCCGCCTACGGCGACTACCTGGCCGAGCAGGGGCAGGCCCTGGACGACCACGCCACCTGGTGCGCCCTCGCCGAACGGCACGGCCCCGACTGGCGCCGCTGGCCCGCAGCGCTGCGCGATCCGGGGTCGTCCGGGACGGCCCGGCTGCGCGCCCGGCTGCCGGACCGGATCGACTTCCACCGCCGCCTCGCCTGGCTGACCGACCAGCAGCTGGCCGCCGCGCAGCGGGCCGCGCGCGACGCCGGGATGGCGATCGGGCTGGTGCACGACCTGGCCGTCGGCGTCCACCCCGCGGGCGCCGACACCTGGGCGCAGCAGGACGCGTACGCCGCCGGGATGTCCATCGGCGCACCGCCGGACGCCTTCAACTCCCGTGGCCAGGACTGGGGTCTGCCGCCCTGGCGGCCCGACGCGCTGGCCGCGGCGGGCTACGCCCCGTACCGCGCACTGCTGCGCGCGGTGCTGCGGCACGCCGGTGCGCTGCGGATCGACCATGTGATGGGGCTCTTCCGGCTGTGGTGGGTCCCCGAGGGCCGCCCGCCGACGGAGGGCGCCTACGTCCGCTACGACGCCGAGGCGATGCTCTCGGTGCTGGCCCTGGAGGCGCACCGGGCGGGCGCGGCGGTCATCGGCGAGGATCTGGGGACCGTGGCCCCGGGCGTCCGCGGCACACTCGCCGAACGGGGCGTGCTGGGCACCTCGGTGCTGTGGTTCGAGCGCGACTACGGGGGCGGGGCGCCGGACGCGGGCGATCGGTCGCCGGCGTGCGATGCGGAGCCGTCGGCCTCCGGTACGGAGTCGTTGGCCTCCGATACCGAGCCGTCGGCCTCCGGTACGGAGCCGCCGGCGTCCGGTGCCGGGGCGCGGATTCTGGCCCCCGAAGAGTGGCGCGGCGGCTGTCTGGCCACCGTCACCACGCACGATCTGCCGCCCACCGCCGCCCGGCTGACCGGCGAGGACGTCGCGCTGCGCGAGCGGCTCGGGCTGCTGGCCGGGCCGCCGGCCCGGGAACGCTCCCGCGCGCGGTACGAACTCGCCGAGTGGCTGGGCGAGTTGACGCGCCGCGGCCTGCTGCCCGAGGGGCCGTACGACGAGGCGGCGGCGGTCCGGGCCGTGCACCGCTTCCTGCTGCGCACCCCGGCGCGGATGGTCGGGGTGTGGCTGCCGGACGCGGTGGGGGACCGCAGACCGCAGAACTTGCCCGGGACATGGGAGGAATACCCGAACTGGCGGCTGCCGATCGCCGGTCCCGACGGGCGGCCCCTGACGCTCGAAGAGCTGACTGCGTCGCCCCGATTGCACGCGCTGATGCGGGAGTTCTCCGCGGAGATTCTCTAGAACGGTTCCGGCGGCGGACGCCGCGCGCACTCTTCCGGTGTGGCCCGCCGTCCGGCACCATGCCGTGGACACCATCCAGACATCCGATCATTCCGGCCGTTCGCGGTCGCGGAGCTTGGAGGGAACCATGGCACGCCGCACGGACCGGCCCCACAGACCCCGCCTCCTTCCGGGAACCCGCCGCACGCTCTGCGTGCTGGCGCTCACCGCCGCCGCGCTCCTGCCCGCCCAGGCGTCGCCGGCCGCCCCGATCCCGTCCGCCGGGAGCCGCCCCGGCCCCTGCGCCGACCGGATCCGGCCCGCCTCCCAGATGACGGTCGAGCCCTGCGACACCCCCGCCCGGATCATCGACAAGGCCGCCCACACCGTCCCCACCAAGGGCCAGCTCGCCTGGCAGCGCCGCGAGATCACCGCCTTCACGCACTTCGGCATGAACACCTTCACCAACCGTGAATGGGGCTCGGGCACCGAGGACGAGAAGCTCTTCGACGTGTCCGGCCCGGCCCGGCCCGACATCGACCAGTGGATGCGCGCCTACCGGGCGGCCGGCGCCCGGCAGGTGATGCTCACCGCCAAGCACCACGACGGGTTCGTGCTTTACCCGACCCGCTACAGCCCGCACTCGGTCGCGGCCTCCCCCGGCCGCCCCGATGTCGTCGGCGCGTACGTCAGGGCCGCCCGTAAGGCCGGGCTGAAGGTCGGCATCTACCTCTCGCCCTCCGACGGCGCCGAACTCCCGCACGCCTGGCACGCCCGGTGGGTCGAGGAGATCCGCGCGAAGCAGGCCGAGGGGAAGCCGCTGAGCCTGCCCGAGCGGGTCGCGCTGGAGGACGGCGACCGGGCGCCGCGTGGTCTGGGCCGCTTCGGCAACGGCAGCCCGGTCACCTCGCGCACCCTCCCCACCCTCGTCCCCGGCGACGACCGCGCCGCGGCCGTCCGCAGCGGCCGGCTGCCCGTCCTGCACGTCCGGGCGGACGACTACGACGCGTACTACCTCAACCAGGTCTACGAACTGTTCACCCAGTACGGCCCGATCGACGAACTGTGGCTGGACGGCGCGAACCCCTGGTCGGACTCCGGGATCACGCAGCGGTACGGCGTCGCGCAGTGGTTTCAGGTCATCCACCGGCTCTCCCCGGACACCGTCGTCTTCGCCGGGCCGCAGGGCGCGCGCTGGGTCGGCAACGAGAACGGCGTCGCGCGCGAGAGCGAGTGGAGCGTCACCCCCTCCGCCGCCGACCCCTGGACGGTGCAGGCCGGCGGTCTGCCCCATGACTCCACCGACCCCGACATCGGCTCCCGCGCCAGGCTGCTGGCGCCCACCACCAAGTACCTCCAGTGGTATCCGGCGGAGGCCGATGTCTCGCTGCGCCCCGGCTGGTTCCACCACCCGGCCGAACGGCCCAAGTCCCCGGCGCAGTTGCTGGCCCTGTACGAGAAGAGCGTGGGCCGCAACGCCGTGCTGCTGCTGAACGTCCCGCCCGCCCGGAACGGCCGGATCGACGCCGCGGACGTCGCCTCGCTCACCGCCTTCGGCGCCGCCGTGCACCGGATCTACGGTACGGACCTGCGCACCGCGGGCCCCGGGCCGTACACCTTCGACCGGCTCGGCCTCGCCGAGGACATCCGGTACGGGCAGCGGGTGGAGCGCTTCGCCGTGCGGGCGCGGAGCGGCGGGCGGTGGCGGACGATCGCGACGGGCACCACCATCGGGTACCGGCGGATCCTCGCGCTGCCCGCCCCGGTGACCGCCGAGGCCGTCCGGGTCGAGGTGCGCCAGGCCCGCGGACGGCCGCGGCTGCTGCCGGTGACGCTGCACGCGGCGGGGGGCTGAGCCGCCGGCGGACCGGTGCGCACCCCCGTACCGGGGTGGCCCGGCCCCTGCCGTACGGTTCGCGGCGCGGCGGCCCACCCCGCGTGCACGGACCGCCGGGGCGTCCGATACGTTGACCCCGTGAGCTACAAGGTCAAGAAGAATGCCCTGCGCGCCGGAACCATCACGGCCGGCACCGCGCTGATGCTGCTGATGTCGTCCCCCGCGTTTGCGCTCACCCGCGACGACGGTGACGACCCGGGTCCGGGCCTGAGCGTGCTGGAGACGCTCGGCCTCTATGTCGCTGCGCCGATCGTGCTCTTCCTGGTCATCGCCGGGCTGGTCATGCTGGGTGACAAGTCCCGCAAGCAGGCCAAGACCAAGGGCTGACACCAGACTCCGCGACGCCTTGAGGGCGCCCACCGGTTCCTCCGAACCGGTGGGCGCCCTTTTGTCGTCCCCGGACGTGTTTCCGCAGGTGGAAAAGGGGTTGCGGAGCGGCTATCGGGAGGTTTTGGGGTGATTTGTGGGGGTGGTGGGGTTTAACTGGGCACAACCTACGATGGCGTAACCTACGGGTCCGTAGGTCATCGTCGTCCCCAGGAGTTCCCGTGACCATCGCCCCCGCCCGCCACAACGGAGAGCGCGGCCAGACCGCATGGAGCGACGCGCAGCTGCTCTACGCGCTCGAAGAGGTCGTCGAGAAGGAACTCAACCGGCATCTGGGGGTCGCCAAGGAATGGATGCCCCACGAGTACGTGCCCTGGAGCGACGGGCGGAACTTCGACGGGGTGATGGGCGGCGAAGCCTGGGCCCCCGAGCAGTCCAAGGTCACCGACATCGGCCGGATCGCCCTGGTGGTCAACCTCCTCACCGAGGACAACCTCCCCAGCTACCACCACGAGATCGCCAGCCTCTTCGGCCGGGACGGCGCCTGGGGCACCTGGGTGCACCGCTGGACCGCGGAGGAGGGCCGGCACGGCATCGTGATGCGCGACTACCTGCTCACCAGCCGCGCCGTCGACCCGGTGGAGCTGGAGCGGTTCCGGATGGCCCATATGTCGGAAGGCTTCGAGTCCGACAACTCGCACAGCATGCTGCACTCCGTCGCCTACGTCGCCTTCCAGGAGCTGGCCACCCGGATCTCGCACCGCAACACCGGCCACCACTCCGGCGACCCGGTCTGCGACCGGATGCTGGCCCGGATCGCCACCGACGAGAACCTCCACATGGTCTTCTACCGCAACCTCCTCGGTGCGGCCTTCGAACTGGCGGCGGACCAGACCATGTGCGCGGTACGCGATGTGGTCACCGGCTTCCGGATGCCCGGCCACGGCATCCCCGGCTTCGAGCGGGCCGCCGCCCGGATGGCGATCGGCGGGATCTACAACCTGCGCATCCACCACGACGACGTGCTCCAGCCCGTACTGCGCTACCTGAAGGTGCTGGACATCGGCGGCCTCGGCCCGGCCGGTCTGGCGGCACAGGAGGAACTGGGACTGTTCATGGGCGGACTGGACGGCCAGGCGCGGAAGTTCGACGAGCGCCGGGCCACCCTCCTCGCCCGCCGCGCGGCCCGCGCGTAGCGGTCCACGAGCGGACGGCCGGGCCGCCCCCGGCGCTGCGTACGCTGCCCGCATGGCCGACTGGGACATCAGGAAGCTGCGCATCCTGCGCACGCTGCACGAGCTGGGCACGGTCACCGCGACCGCCGAGGCGCTGCATCTGACGCCCTCGGCGGTCTCGCAGCAGCTGACCGGGCTCGCCAAGGCGCTCGGGGTCACGCTCCTGGAGGCGCACGGGCGGCGGGTGCGGCTGACCGGCGCCGCCCATCTGGTGCTGCGGCACGCCGAGGAGGTCTTCGCCCAGCTGGAGCGGGCGGACGCCGAACTCCTCGGCCATCTCCGGGGCGAGGCCGGCCAGGTGCGGGTCGGCGCGTTCTCCACCGCCATCCCCGCACTGGTCGTCCCCGCCGTCCGGGAACTGCGCCGTACGCACCCGGGACTGGCGGTGACCGTCCGGGAGACGGAGGCGGCGGCCGCGTACGAACTGCTGGCGGCGGGCGGCGTCGAGCTGGCGCTCTCGCTCGCCGCGCACGCACCGGCCCCCCGCGACCCGAAGTTCAGCCGGTTCCCGCTGCTCGCCGACCCGCTGGACGTGGCGCTGCCGGCCGGCCATCCGCTGGCCGCCGAACCGGCCCTGCGGCTGGCCGATCTGGCGGGCGAACCCTGGATCTTCGGCAGCAGCGGCCCTTGGTCGCAGATCACCGTCGCCGCGTGCGAGAGCGCCGGTTTCGTACCGGAGCAGGCGCACGCCGCCGCCGGCTGGAGCGCGATCCTGGCGATGGTGGCGGCGGGGATGGGCGTCGCGCTGGTGCCCCGGATGGCACTGGCCGGCGGCCACGGCACCCCGGACGGCGCCGGGATCGCGCTGCGGGTGCTCCACGCCGACCAGCCGCGCCGGTATGTGGTGGCCGCCGTCCGGCGCGGCGGGGAAGGGGCGCCGGGACCGGCCCGGGTGCTGGCCGCGCTCCACCGGGCGGCCGCCGCCCAGGCGCGCGGCCGGACCGCCGCCGGGCCGCCCCGGGAGACGCCCGGCACCGTTCAGTCCCCCTGAACACATCCCGCAGGAACTTTCGATGGACCGCCGCGGGGCCCGCTGCGACGGTGGACGGGTCCGCAGCACCGGCCGACCCACGAAGGGCAGCGATGACCACCACCCCGGACGATGCCGGCTCCGCAGATCCACACCGCGACATACCCGCCGATCCGCACGCCAACGACGCCGCCCCGTACGGTGGCGGAGATCCCTACGCCGACTACCGCGGCGGGGACTTCCCCTTCACCTCGCTCGTCGATCTCGCCGACCGCCGCCTCGGCGCCGGAGTGATCGCCGCCAACGACGAGTTCTTCGCCGAGCGCGAGAATCTGCTGACGCCCGGCCCCGCGGCCTTCGATCCCGAGCGCTTCGGCCACAAGGGCAAGATCATGGACGGCTGGGAGACCCGGCGCCGCCGCGGTGCCGACGGCGACAGTCCCTTCCCCGCCGACGGTGACCACGACTGGGCGCTGATCCGGCTCGCCGCCCCCGGTGTGATCCGCGGCGTCCTCGTCGACACCGCCCACTTCCGCGGCAACTACCCCCAGCAGATCACCGTCGAGGCCACCGCCGTCGCCGGCACCCCCGGCCCCGAGCGGCTGCTCGCCGACGACGTGACGTGGACGGAGCTGGTCCCGCGCACCCCCGTCCGGGGCCACGCCGCCAACGGCTTCCCGGTCGCCGCCGAGCGCCGCTTCACCCATCTGCGCCTCAAGCAGCACCCCGACGGCGGCATCGCCCGGCTGCGGGTGCACGGCGAGGTCGTCCCCGATCCCGCGTGGCTGGACGCGCTCGGCACCCTCGACCTGGCGTCCGTACTGCACGGCGGCCGGGTCGAGGACGCCTCCGACCGCTTCTACTCCTCGCCCGCCCAGCTGATCCGGCCTGATCTCTCGCGCAAGATGGACGACGGCTGGGAGAACCGCCGCCGCCGGGTCCGGGGCACCCACGACTGGGTGCGGCTGCGTCTCGCCGCGCAGGGTGAGATCCGCGCCGTCGAGCTCGACACCGCCTACCTCAAGGGCAACTCCGCGGGCTGGGCCGCCCTCCACGGCTGCGACGCGACGGCCGGCGACCCGGCGGACGACGCCGCCTGGACCGAGATCCTGCCGCGTACCGCGCTCCAGCCCGACACCCCGCACCGCTTCGTCCTGCCCGCGGCCGTCACCGCCACCCACCTGCGGCTGGACGTCTTCCCCGACGGCGGGCTGGCCCGCCTGCGGGTGCACGGCAGCCTCACCGCCGCCGGCCGCACCGCGCTCGGCCGCCGCTTCGACGCCCTCACCGGCTGAGCCGCCGCCCGACCGGGTGCCAGGGCCGGGCCGCGCCGGGTGCCGGCACGGGGGAGCGGCGCCCGCCGGGGCGCGGAAGGGGGCGGCCCGGGACCGACCGGCCCGGGGTGCCCCTGTCATCTGCTGTGTGTTGGCTCGGCGCGGTGTCCGCCGCCGGCCGCACCGCGCTCGGCCGCCGCTTCGACGCCCTCACCGGCTGAGCCGCCGCCCCGAGGGGCGCCCCGGCCGGGCCGCGCCCCGCCATGGGGGAGCGCCCGCCGGACAGCAGAAGGGGCGCCCGGGACCGATCGGCCCCGGGCGCCCCTGTCATCCGCTGTGCGTCAGCCCGCCGCGGCGTCCGCCGCCCGCGCCTTCAGGGCGCGCTCGACGCCCGCCCGCGACTCGGTGACCAGCCGGCGCAGCGCCGCACTCGGCTCGGCCGCGGCCAGCCAGGCGTCCGTCGCGTCCAGGGTCTCCTGCGAGACCTGGAGGGCCGGGTAGAGACCGACCGCGACCTGCTGCGCCATCTCGTGGCTGCGGGCGTCCCAGACGGCCTTGACCGCGTCGAAGTACTTCGCGGTGTACGGCGCCAGCAGCTCCCGCTGGTCGGACTGGACGAAGCCGCCGATGACCGCCTCCTGCACCGAGTTGGGCAGCTCGTCCGACTCCACGACGGCGGCCCAGGTCTCGGCCTTCGCCTCGGCCGTCGGCCGCGCCGCGCGCGCCGTCGCCGCGTGCCGCTCGCCGGCCGCGGTCCTGTCCCGCGCCAGCTCGGCCGCGATGGCCGCCTCGTCGGCCCGGCCGGTGGCGGCCAGCCGCTGCACCAGCGACCAGCGCAGCTCGGTGTCCACGGCCAGCCCGTCCAGCACCTCCGTACCGTCCAGCAGGCCCTGCAGCAGGTCCAATTGGGCGTCGGTACGGGCCGTGGCGGCGAACGCGCGGGCCCAGGCCAGCTGGTGGTCGCTGCCCGGCCGCGCGGCCCGCAGGTGCTCCAGCGCCGCGTCCGTCCACGTCGCCAGACCGCTCTCGCGCCGGTCCGGGGCCGCGTACAGGTCCAGCGCCAGCTTCACCTGGCGGTGCAGCGACTGGACGACGCCGATGTCCGTCTCCTTGCCGATACCGGAGAGCACCAGCGCCAGGTAGTCACGGGTGGCGAGCTCGCCGTCCCGTGTCATGTCCCAGGCCGAGGCCCACGACAGGGCGCGCGGCAGCGACTCGGTGAAGTCGCCCAGGTGCGCGGTGACGGTCTTCAGCGACTCCTCGTCCAGCCGGACCTTCGCGTACGACAGGTCGTCGTCGTTGAGCAGGATCACGGCCGGGCGCGGGGCGCCCTTCGGGAACGGCACCTCGGTCAGCTCGCCGTCCACGTCCAGCTCGATCCGGCTGGTGCGGACGAGCTTGCCGTCCTGGAGGTCGTAGCAGCCGATCGCGATGCGGTGCGGGCGCAGCACCGGCTCGCCCTGCGCACCGGCCGGCAGCGCGGGCGCCTCCTGGCGCACCGCGAACGAGGTGATCACACCGTCCGCGTCCACCTCGATCTCCGGGCGCAGGATGTTGATCCCGGCGGTCCGGAGCCACTTCTCCGCCCAGGTCTTCAGGTCCCGGCCGCTGGTCTCCTCCAGCGCGCCCAGCAGATCGCTCAGCCGGGTGTTGCCGTAGGCGTGCGCCTTGAAGTACGCCTGCACGCCCTTGAAGAACTCGTCCATGCCGACGTACGCGACCAGCTGCTTGAGCACCGAGGCGCCCTTGGCGTACGTGATGCCGTCGAAGTTGACCAGGACGTCGTCCAGATCGCGGATCTCGGCCATGATCGGGTGCGTCGAGGGCAGCTGGTCCTGGCGGTAGGCCCAGGTCTTCATGGAGTTCGCGAACGTCGTCCAGGAGTGCGGCCACTTGCTGCCCGGCGCGTACGCCTGGCAGGCGATCGAGGTGTAGGTGGCGAACGACTCGTTCAGCCACAGGTCGTTCCACCACTCCATGGTGACCAGGTCGCCGAACCACATGTGCGCCAGCTCGTGCAGGATCGTCTCCGCGCGCACCTCGTACGCCGCGTCCGTCACCTTCGAGCGGAACACGTACTGGTCGCGGATGGTCACCGCACCGGCGTTCTCCATCGCGCCCGCGTTGAACTCGGGCACGAAGAGCTGGTCGTACTTCCCGAACGGGTAGGCGTAGTCGAACTTCTCCTCGAACCAGTCGAAGCCCTGTCGGGTGACGGCGAAGATCTCGTCCGCGTCCAGGTGCTCGGCGAGCGAGGGACGGCAGTAGATCCCCAGCGGCACCGACCGCCCGTCCGGACCCTCCCAGCTGCTGTGCACGCTGTGGTACGGGCCCACGATCAGCGCCGTGATGTACGTCGAGATGCGCGGCGTGGGCTCGAAGCGCCAGACGTTGCCGGCCGGTTCCGGGGTCGGCGAGTTGGAGATCACCGTCCAGCCCTCGGGCGCCGTCACGGTGAATTGGAACGTCGCCTTGAGGTCCGGCTGCTCGAAGCTGGCGAACACCCGGCGGGCGTCCGGCACCTCGAACTGCGTGTAGAGATAAGCCTGTTCGTCGACCGGATCGACGAAACGGTGCAGGCCCTCACCGGTGTTCGTGTACGCGCAGTCCGCGACGACCGTCAGCTCGTTGCGGCCGGCCCGCAGGTCCGCCAGCGCGATCCGTGAGTCCTGGAACACCTCGGCCGCATCCAGCGCCCGGCCGTTGAGCACGACCTCGTGCACGGCCGGCGCGACCAGGTCGATGAACGAGTCCGCACCCGCCTCGGCGGCATCGAACCGCACCGTCGTCACCGACCGGTACGTCCCGCCCTCCTGGGCACCGGACAGGTCGAGATCGATCTCGTACGCGTCCACACTCAACAGCCGCGCCCGCCGCTGCGCCTCGTCGCGGGTCAGATTCGTGCCAGGCACCCGTTCACTCCTTCTTCGCATCCTTGACCGTCTCTTCCGGCCATCCTTCCACGCCGCCCGCGGCGGGGCCGGTGGGTATCCCGGTGCGGGCGGCCCGCACCGGGATCGCGGACGGCGCGGACGCCGGGCCGCACCGCCCGGCCACCGCGAATGCCCCGTCCGAATCCCGCCAGCACCGGGCGGGGGGAGCGCCGATGCTCGGGGGCATGACCAGATATTCACCCCGTTCCATCGGGGCCGAGGCACACCGGGAACTCAGTGAGAGGGATGACGCCGGACGGCAGACGGAGCCGTTCACCGCGCGCGAGGACGGGGTGCCGGTGTCCTGTATCGGCAGTCCGCTGCGCTGCTGCCTGCGAGCCATCCGGGCCGGTGAGCGGATCGCGCTCGTCTCCTACGCGCCGCTGCGCCGCTGGGCCGCCGCGACCGGGGCCGCGCCGGGGGCGTACGACGAGCAGGGTCCGGTGTTCATCCACGCGGAGGAGTGCGGCGGGCCGGACGCCCCGGCGCCGGGATATCCGTTCGCACGGGAGGGCGCGCTGCGCACCCTGCGCCGCTACAACGCCGACGGCCAGATCGCCGGCGGCCGGCTCTTCGAGATCCCCGAGGACGCCGAGGCCGGTTTCGACCGGGCCTTCGACGAGGCGTTCGCCGACCCGGAGGTGGCCCTGGTGCACGTACGGGCCGTGGAGTACGGCTGCTTCCAGTTCGAGGTGCGCCGCGGGGACGTCTTCGAGGTGCGCCGCGGGGACGTCGGGGACGGAGCGCGGGAGAGGGCCTGAGCGGGGGCCGGGTGCCGGGACGGCGGCGGGCGCCCGGCCCGGACATGACGGTGGGGGCCGTACGCACCGTACGGCCCCCGCCCCATCCGTCGTACGGATCAGCCACGCAGCTCCGCGGCGACCAGCTCCGCGATCTGGACGGCGTTCAGCGCCGCGCCCTTGCGGAGGTTGTCGTTGGAGACGAACAGCGCCAGGCCGTTGTCGACGGTCTCGTCCGCGCGGATGCGGCCGACGAAGGAGGCGTCCTGGCCGGCGGCCTGGAGCGGCGTCGGGACCTCGGAGAGCGCGACACCGGGGGCGCCGCCCAGCAGCTCCTGGGCGCGCGCCACGCTGATCGGGCGGGCGAAGCGCGCGTTGATCTGGAGCGAGTGACCGGTGAAGACCGGCACCCGCACACAGGTGCCCGACACCTTCAGCTCCGGGATCTCCAGGATCTTGCGGCTCTCGTTGCGGAGCTTCTGCTCCTCGTCGGTCTCGTGCAGACCGTCGTCGACGATCGAGCCCGCCATCGGCAGCACGTTGAAGGCGATCGGGCGGACGTAGGTGTCCGGCGCCGGGAACTCCACCGCCGCACCGTCGTGCGTCAGCTTCGTGGCGTCCTGCTCGACGGCCTTGCGGGCCTGCCCGTCCAGCTCCGCCACCCCGGCGAGACCGCTGCCGGACACCGCCTGGTAGGTGGCGACGACCAGCGAGAGCAGCCCGGCCTCGTCGTGCAGCGGGCGCAGCACCGGCATCGCGGCCATGGTCGTGCAGTTCGGGTTGGCGATGATGCCCTTGGGCCGCTCGGTGATGGCCTGCGGGTTGACCTCGGAGACGACGAGCGGGACCTCGGGGTCGCGGCGCCAGGCGGAGGAGTTGTCGATCACGACGGGACCGGCGGCGGCGACCTTGGGCGCCAGCGCCTTGGACGTCGCGCCGCCCGCGGAGAAGAGCACGATGTCCAGGGCGGAGTAGTCGGCGGTGGCCGCGTCCTCGACGGTGATCTCGGTGTCCTGCCAGGGCAGCGTGCGTCCGGCGGACCGGGCCGAAGCGAACAGGCGCAGCTGCTCGACCGGGAAATTCCGCTCGGCGAGAATGCTCCGCATCACGGTGCCGACCTGGCCGGTGGCTCCGACGATTCCGATCCTCATGGGGCTCCTTCTTCCTCACCTGATATCGGTGTCTGCTGGGAACACCTGCTCAGTAGCGACCCCATCATGTGTGTGCACCCCGTCGCCTTGTCCAATCCGTTCCGCTCCGTGGCGCCGGACCCGCCGCCGGCCGGTCGGCGGCGGCTACCGTCGTCCCGTACACCGGGACGGCGGGGGACGGGGCGGACATGACGGCGGACGGGGACGGTCCGGAGGCGGGTACGCCGTACCACGCAGGGGAGCGGGCCGTGCAGCGGCGGGCGGGGGAGACGGCGCGCGCCGCGCACATCGGGCGCACCATCGCCGCCGGCCTCGGCGATATCGCGGCCGCCTTCCTCGGACTGCAGCCGATGCTGGTGATCGCCGCGGCGGACGGCGACGGGCGGCTGTGGAGCTCGCTGCTGACCGGCCCGCCCGGGTTCCTGCGCGCGACCGGCCCGCACACCCTGTCCGTCGCTGCCCGGCCGGCCGGGGACGATCCGCTCGCCGCGTTCCTCGCCGCCGGGCCCGCGCCGCTGGGCACCCTCGCGCTGGACCCGCGCACCCGGCGCCGGCTGCGGCTCAACGGCACGGCCCGCGCCACCGCGCGCGGCCTGGCGATCGACACCGGCCAGGTCTTCGCCAACTGCCCCAAACACCTCCAGCAGCGGACCCTGCGGGCGGTGGCACCGGCCGCGGAGGGCGGTGACCGGACGGTCCGCGGCGCCGCGCTGACCGACGCCCAGCGGCGTACGGTCGAGGCCGCCGACACCTTCTTCCTCGCCACCGCCGACCCGGCCGGCGCCGCCGACGCCGGGCACCGCGGCGGCCGGCCCGGCTTCGTCCGCGCCACCTCGCCGACCCGGCTGAGCTGGCCCGACTACCCGGGCAACGCGATGTTCGCCACGCTGGGGAATCTGGCCCTGCGCCCGGATGCCGGGCTGCTCTTCGTCGACTGGACCACCGGTGATCTGCTGCGGCTCGGCGGCCGGGCACGGGTGGACTGGTCCGCCGGGCGCGCCGCGCTCTTCCCGGGCGCGCGCCGCGTCGTCGACTTCGACGTCGAGACGGTGCTGGCGACCCGCGGTGGCAGTCCGCTGCGGTGGTCCGAGCCGGTGCCCTCGCCCGCGAACCCGCCGGTCCCGCCGGACCGCTGAGCGACTGCCGCGGACGGCGCTTCCCCCGGGCCGCCGCCCGCCTACCGCGGCAGCACCACCACATACGCGCCCGGCTCCCGCTCCAGCGCCGCCGTCAGCGCCGCGCGGACCGTCTCCGCCTGCCGCTGCGGCGCCTCGCGCAGGGTGCGCGGCGGGCACCGTACGAGCGTGATGCCCAGCCGCTCCAGATGCGCGCGCTTGCCGTCGAACGGCGTGTGGGGCGGCTCCTCCTCCGGGTGCGGCGCCCGGCTGTCGATCTCCAGGGCCACCGAGTGCCCCGGCCAGAAGGCGTCCACACCGCCCAGCTGCGGCCCGCCCGGCAGCCGCAGCTCGACGTTCCAGAGCGGTTCGGGCAGCCCGTGCGCCCGCACCATCGCGTACAGCCGCTGCTCGTCCAGCGCCCGGCCCGCGGCCAGCAGGGTGTCCACCGCGTCCGCCACCGGCGGCCGGGTCAGCAGCCGCGCCCGGCCCAGCTCCCGTACCAGCGCGGCCGCCTCGCAGTGGCCGTCGCGTACCGCCTCGGTCAGCAGCCGGCGCACCACCGAGGCGTCGGCGAGCCCGCCGACGGCGTCCGCGAGCGCTCGTGCGACCGGTGCGGCCGGCACTCCGGTGACCTCCTGGGGTTCGGGCAGCTCCTGGGCCCGGACGATCCCCGCGAATCCGGCCGGGCGCAGCCGCCGGGTGGGCCCGACCAGTACCTCGATCCGGTCCAGGGCGAGCAGCGGGGGAGCGGCGGTGAAGCCGTACAGGGCGAGTGCCGCGAGACCGGTGATCATCGCCGTCGGCGCGGCGGGTGCCTGGCCGCCCTGCGGGGGCACCGCCGGTCCGCGGTGGGCGGCGTACCGCAGGGCGGCGTGCAGCCGTTCCTCGCTGGTGGGCGGCCCCGGGTGCAGCAGATAGACGCCCGGCAGAACCTGCTGCCAGCCGCCGCCCGGCCGGCACCGCTCGGCGGTCTCCGCCGCCGGGACGCCGCGCTCACGCAGCTGACGCGCGGTCAGTACCCGGTGCCGGACGTCGGAGAGGTGGCGGAGGGGGCGCGGCGAGAGCGGGGTGTCGTGGTTCATGCCACGGCCATTCCCGCCCCCGCGCCGCCCCCTAACCGCTGTTACCGACCCGTGCCACAAACAGGACAACACCGTTCTGAAGCACGGGCGTTCGGCTGCCGGCCGGGGGCGGCCGGTGCGGTCAGCCCAGCGGCGCGGCCGCCTCGTCGCACGCCTGCGCGCGCAGTGCCCGCGCCAGATCGTCCCGCTCCTCGGCGACCAGCCGGCGCAGCGCGGGCGCCGCCTGCGGGTGCCCCGCCAGCCAGGCGTCCGCGGCGTCCAGCGTCTCCCGCGTCACCTGCCAGGACGGGAACAGTCCGCGCACCATGGCCATCGCGATCTCGATGGACCGCTCCTGCCATGCCTGTTCGAGGAAGGCGAAGTAGCGCGGTGCGTACGGGGCCAGCAGTTCGCGCTGCCCGAACTGCGCGAAGCCGCTGATCGTCGCCTCCACCAGGGCGTTGGAGAGCGCGTCGGACTCCACGACGTCCGCCCAGGCCCGCTCCTTGACCTCGGCCGACGGCCGGGCGGCCAGGCAGCGCACCTGGTGGCGCTTGCCGGACGCGGTGTCGTCGCGGGCCAGTTCGGCGTCGAGGACGGCCGTGTCCGCGACACCGTGCGAGGCCAGCGGCTCCAGCAGCGTCCAGCGCAGCTCCTGGTCCACCTCCAGGCCGTCGACCTTCGCCGTACCGTCCAGCAGTCCCGTGAGCAGCTGGAAGTCGGCGTCGGTCGAGGCGACCGAGGCGAAGTGGCGGGCCCAGGCGAGCTGATGGCCGCTGCCCGGTTCGGACAGCCGCAGCTCGCGCAGCGCGCCCTCGGCCAGGGCGCGGGCGGCGCTCTCGCGGTGCGCCGGTGCGGCGTAGAGCTCCAGCGCCGTACGGGCCTGTGCGTGCACCGACTGGAGGACGCCGATGTCGGTCTCCCGCCCGGCGAACCGCAGCACCAGCTCCAGGTAGTCGCGGGCCGGCATCAGACCGTCGCGGGTCAGGCCCCACACCGCGGACCAGCACAGCGCGCGGGCCAGCGGGTCGGTGATCTCGCCGAGCCCGTCGCGCAGCGTGGCCAGCGAGCCCTCGTCGAAGCGGATCTTGCAGTACGTCAGGTCCTCGTCGTTGACCAGGATCAGGTCGGGCCGCTCGGCACCGGCCAGTTCGGTCACGGCCGTACGCGGCCCCGAGACGTCCACCTCGGCGCGCGCGTACCGCTCCAGCCCGCCGTCCGGGTGCGCGGCCGAGATCTCCTGGCGCCGGTAGAGCCCCACCGCGACCCGGTGCGGGCGCAGCTGCGGATGCGTGGGCGCGGCCTCCTGGAGGACGCTCAGCTCGGTGATCCGGTCCTGCGCGTCGTAAGTGGCCTGCGGGGTCAGGGTGTTGACCCCGGCGGTCTCCAGCCAGGCGCGCGACCAGGCCGCCATGTCCCGCCCGGAGGTCTCCTCCAGCACCGACAGCAGGTCGGTGAGGCGGGTGTTGCCGTAGGCGTGCCGCTTGAAGTAGCGCCGCGCGCCCTCCAGGAACGCCTCCCGCCCCACGTACGCCACCAGCTGCTTGAGGACCGAGGCGCCCTTGGCGTACGTGATGCCGTCGAAGTTGAGCTTGGCGTCCTCCAGGTCACGGATGTCGGCGGTGACCGGGTGGGTGGAGGGCAGCTGGTCGGCGCGGTAGGCCCACGCCTTGCGGCGGTTGGCGAAGGTGATCCAGGCGTTGTCGAACCGGGTCGACTCCACCTGCGAGAAGGCGCCCATGAAGTCCGCGAACGACTCCTTGAGCCACAGGTCGTCCCACCACTCCATGGTGACCAGGTCGCCGAACCACATATGCGCCATCTCGTGCAGGATGACGTTCGCCCGGGACTCGTACGACGCCTGCGTCACCTTGCCGCGGAAGACGAACTCCTCCCGGAAGGTGACACAGCCCGGGTTCTCCATCGCGCCGATGTTGTACTCCGGCACGAACGCCTGGTCGTACTTCCCGAAGGGGTAGGGGTAGTCGAAGTTGTCGTGGAAGAAGTCCAGGCCCTGCTTGGTGACGGTGAAGATGTCGTCCGGGTCGAAGTGCCTGGCCAGCCCCTTGCGGCAGAGCGCGCCCAGCGGGATCTCCAGCTCCGTGCCGTCCGCGAAGGTGCGGCGGTAGCTGTCGCGGACGTAGTGGTACGGACCGGCGACGACCGCCGTGATGTACGTCGAGATCGGCCGCGTCGTCGCGAACCGGTGCCGCCCGTCCTCGGCCGGCCCCTCCTGGGCGCCGTTGCTGAGCACCGTCCAGCCCTCGGGCGCGGTCACCTCGAAGGTGAACGGCGCCTTCAGATCGGGCTGCTCGAAGTTGGCGAAGACCCGGCGGGCGTCGGCGGGTTCGTACTGCGTGTAGAGGTAGACCTCGCCGTCCTCGGGGTCGACGAACCGGTGCAGTCCCTCTCCGGTGCGGCTGTAGGCGCACTGCGCGTCGACGACGAGGGTGTTGTCGGCGGCGAGCTGGTCCAGCGCGATCCGGGAGCCGTCGAAGACCGTACCGGGGTCCAGTTCGCGGCCGTTGAGCGTGACGGCGGTGACGGCCGGCGCGAGCAGGTCCGCGAAGGTCGTGGCGCCCGGCTCGGCGCAGCGGAAGCGGATGGTGGTCCGCGAACGGAACGTGCCGGCGGTCTCGCCGCGCGCCACGGCCGAGCGGACGTCCAGCGCCACGTCGTACCCGTCAACGCTCAGCAGCCGGCCCCGCTCGCGGGCCTCGTCCCGGGACAGATTCTCACCTGGCACGCCGTGACTCCCTCGTCCTCGTCTCGAATATCGAACACCAGGAATCATGGCACGACGGCCGACTGTTGAAGGTTCCACCGAGCAGCCCTCACGAGGAGACCCCGTGTCCGAGACCGCGAAGACCCGCCCCGTGCCGCCGGCCGGGGCGACCCCGGCAGACTTCTGGTTCGACCCGCTGTGCCCCTGGGCCTGGATGACCTCCCGCTGGATGCTGGAGGTGGAGAAGGTCCGCCCGGTGACGGTGCGCTGGCACGTCATGAGCCTGGCGGTGCTCAACGAGAACCGGCTGGACGAGCTGCCCGAGCGCTACCGCGAGCGGCAGCGGACCGCCTGGGGCGTGGTGCGGGTGTGCATCGCCGCCGAACAGGAGCACGGCAGCGAGGTGCTCGGCCGCCTCTACACCGAGCTCGGCACCCGCTTCCACAACCAGGGCCGCGACCGCGACCCCGCGACCGTCCGGGACGCCCTCGCGGCGGCCGGCCTGCCCGTGGCGCTGGCCGACGCCTGGGACGCGGACACCTACGACACGCAGCTGCGGGCCTCCCACAAGGAGGGCATCGGCCTGGTCGGCGAGGAGGTCGGCACACCCGTCATCGCCGTGCCCGGTGCCGACGGCGAACGGATCGCCTTCTTCGGCCCGGTCGTCACCCCCGCCCCCAAGGGCGAGGAGGCCGCCAAGCTCTGGGACGGCACCCTGATGGTCGCCTCCATCCCGGGCTTCTACGAGATCAAGCGGACGCGGACCGCCGAGCCGGTCTTCGACTGACCCGCGGGCGTCCCGCCCCCGCCATGGGCAAGGCCCCACGAGTCATGTCCTCGTGGGGCCTTGCCGTTGTACCGCCTGCCAGGTGAAGGGTGAGAAGACGATCACGAGGCAGGACGTGCGGGCGGTACCGTCACGGCGCCAGCAGCAGGGTGTTGGCGCGCTCCTTGGCGGACGTGTACCGCTTGGCGACGTCCTGCCAGTTGACGACCAGCCACATGGCCTCGATGAAGTCGACCTTCTGGTTCTTGTACTGCAGGTAGAACGCGTGCTCCCACGCGTCGAAGACCAGGATCGGCACGGAGCCCTGGCCGACGTTGCCCTGGTGGTCGTAGATCTGCTCGACGATCAGGCGGCCGGTGACCGGCTCGAAGGCCAGCACGCCCCAGCCGGAGCCCTGCGTGGTGGCGGCCGCCTTGGTCAGCTGGGTCTTGAACTTGGCGTACGAGCCGAAGCTCTCCGCGATCGCGTCCGCCAGCTCGCCGACGCCGTCCTTCTCCAGCGGCTCGCCGCCGCCGTCACCGGTCATGTTGTGCCAGTAGATGCTGTGCAGGATGTGGCCGGAGAGGTGGAACGCGAGGTTCTTCTCCAGCCCGTTGATGTTGCCCCACTGGTCCTTGTCGCGGGCCTCGGCGAGCTGCTCCAGGGTGTCGTTCGCGCCCTTCACATACGCCGCGTGGTGCTTGTCGTGGTGCAGCTCGATGATCTCGGGGCTGATGACCGGGGCCAGCGCCGAGTAGTCGTACGGAAGTTCAGGAAGTGTGTAGGTGGCCATGCCGAGCCTCTCCAACTGCTTACGACCTCTTATTGCAACTGATGCGCAAGAGAAAGCTACCAGCAGGACCACGCACCGGCCGGTTGCGGGCACCGGACTGGTCCCAAAGAACGAGGCGGGGCGGGACCCCGGTCGGAGGTCCCGCCCCGCCGTGCGCCGGGCGGCGTGGTCGTGCCGTACGGGCTATGCCCCGGGCAGCTTCGGGTCCCTGTGCAGCGTCCGCTGCCGGATGAGCCCGATGACCGCCAGCACCACCGTGAACCCGGCGGTGAAGAGCAGCTGGATGCGCTGGTTCTCGTCCCGCAGCATCAGCACCAGCACCACGCCGACACCGGCCAGCGCCACCCACGTCAGGAACGGGAAGGCCCACATCTTGACGACCAGCTTCTCGGGCGCCTCGCGCTCCAGCTGCCGCCGCAACCGCAGCTGCGCCACGGCGATCAGCCCCCACACCACCAGGATGGCCGCGCCGACCATGTTCAGCAGGTACTGGAAGACCGTGGTGGGCCACCAGACGCTGAAGAGGACCGCGAGGAAGCCGAAGGCGGAGCAGAGGACCACCGCACGGCGCGGCACCCCGCCGCTGACCTTCGCGAGGAACCCCGGGCCCTGGCCGCGGGAGGTCAGCGAGAACGCCATCCGGGACGCGCCGTAGAGATTGGCGTTCAGCGCGGACAGCAGGGCCACCAGGATGACGACGTTCATGATCTGGCCGGCCGCCGGGATGCGGAGGTAGTCCAGGACCGCGACGTACGGACCGCTCTTGGCGATCGAGGGGTTGTTCCAGGGGATGACGGTGACGATGACCGCCATCGAGCCGACGTAGAAGACGGCGATCCGCCACATGGCGGTGCGCACCGCACGGGCCACACCGCGGACCGGGTCCTTGGACTCGGCGGCTGCGATGGTCACCGTCTCCAGACCGCCGTACGCGAAGACCGAGGCCAGCAGGCCGATCGTCAGGCCGTCGACGCCCTTGGGCAGGAAGCCGCCGTCACCGGTGAGATGCGCGGCGCCCGGCGCCGCGGTGCCGGGGAGCAGACCGAAGATGGCGAGCACGCCCAGGACCAGGAAGATGCCGATGGCGGCGACCTTCAGCGCGGCGAACCAGAACTCGAACTCGCCGAAGTTGCCGACCGCCGCCAGGTTCACCCCGCAGAAGATCACCATGAAGAGCAGGACCCACATCCAGGTCTCGGTGCCCGGGAACCAGCCGGCCACGATGCCCCCGGCGCCGAGCGCCTCGACGGCCACCGCCACACACAGCTGCGCGGTGAACATCCAGCCCGCGGTGAAACCGGCCCAGGAGCCGATCGAGCGCTCGGCGTGCACCGAGAAGGAGCCGGAGGACGGATTGGCCGCGGCCATCTCGCCGAGCATCCGCATCACGAGCATGACCAGGCCGCCGGATACCGCGTACGCCAGCACGATCGAGGGGCCCGCGGCCGCGATGCCCTCGCGGGAGCCGACGAACAGGCCCGCGCCGATCACCCCGCCCAGCGCGATCATCGAAAGGTGGCGCTGCTTGAGGCCGTTGGACAGCGTGGGGCCGCCGTCCTGGCCGGCGCCCTGGACCGCGCCGGCCGGCCCGTGCTCGGGCGCGGCGGACGGGGGTATCCGATTCATGTCGTACCTGTCCCAGTAGGTGAGAGCGGAGTGGGGCGATACAGCGTTCTCCCGGGGCCGCGACCGGTGCGACGGCGCGTGCGGCCCCCGGACCCCCGCCGGGACAGGGGGTCGCGCGAGGGCTGCCGACGGCGCAACTCCGGGCCTGGGCGAAGCGCGCTCAGTCTGGGTGCCACCGTCCGGTCAGGGCAACAGGCGTGCATCGAATGTTCGATATCCAGACGAGATCGTCACCGACCGTGCCCGCTCCGTCATCGGCCGCGCTGCGAGGTGCGCCGTGTCTCAGCCGCGGGCCCGGCGCAGCCGCAGCTCGCGGACGCCCGCGACCAGCAGCACCAGGGCGGTGGCACCGGCCGACCACAGCAGCTGCGGGCGAGCCGTGGCGTCCGTCAGCATCAGCACCAGAACGGCGGCCATCGCGATCAGCGCCGCCCAGGTCAGATAGGGGTAGGCCCACATCCGCAGGGTCAGCGTCTGCGGCGCCTCGCGTTCGATGCGCGGACGCAGCCGCAGCTGGGAGACGGCGATCAGGCCCCAGACGAACAGCAGCACCGCGCCGACCGCGTTGAGCAGATAGAGGAAGACCGAGTCCGGCCATTCGAGGTTCAGCAGCACCGAGAGGAACCCGAAGGCGACCGAGGCCAGGACGGCCCGGCGCGGCACCCCGCCGCGGGACACCTTCAGCAGCGCGCGCGGCGCCTCGCCCCGTTCGGCCAGCGAGAACACCATCCGCGACGAGCCGTAGAGATTGGCGTTCAGCGCGGAGAGCAGCGCCACGAAGACCACGATGTTCATGATCTGCCCGGCGCCCGGCACCCCGATGCTGTCCAGCACGGCGACGTACGGGCTCTTGCCGGGCTCCATCGACGACCACGGCAGCAGCGTCACGATGACCACCATCGAGCCGACGTAGAAGAAGAGGATGCGCCACACCGCGCTGCGCACCGCCCGGCCCACCGCGCGCGCCGGATCGTCGGACTCGGCCGCGGCGATGGTGACGACCTCCAGGCCGCCGAACGCGAAGACCACCGCCAGCACACCGGAGACGACACCGGACCAGCCGTGCGGCAGCAGACCGCCCTGCCCGGTGAGGTTCGCCAGGCCCACCGGCTCGGTCTCCGGCAGCACCCCGAAGATCGCGAGCAGGCTCAGGACGAGGAACAGCACGATCGCGGTGACCTTCAGCGTCGCGAACCAGAACTCGAACTCACCGAAGTTCTTCACCGCGGCCAGGTTGGCGACCGTGAAGACGACCATGAAGATCAGCACCCAGCCCCACTGCGGGACCGCCGGCAGCCAGCCGTTCGCGATCTGGGCCGCGCCGGTGGCCTCCACGGCGAGCACCACGACCAGCAGGAACCAGTACAGCCAGCCGACGCTGAAGCCCGCCCAGCGGCCCAGCGCCCGCTCCGCGTGCACCGAGAACGCGCCGGACGCCGGCATCGCCGACGACATCTCGCCCAGCATCCGCATCACCAGCATGGCCAGCGCGCCGGCGATCAGATACGACAGCACGATGCCCGGACCGGCCACCGAGATCCCCGCGCCGGAGCCCACGAACAGCCCCGCGCCGATCACCCCGCCCAGGCCGAGCATGGTCAGATGGCGCTGCTTGAGCCCCCCGGACAGCGGCTCGCGCTCGCCGGCGCCGGCACCGAGCGGGGACTGCCCGGCAGGGGGCGGTGCGTCATGCATGGGCTGGTGACTCTCCCAAGGGGTGGTGGGGACTCCACAGGCTCTCCGCGGGGCCCCGACAGTTTCCCCGCAAGCCGTCGGCTACCACAAAACGTGCTCCGCGCCCAGACATACGACGTGATGAGCATCACGCGACCCGCGCGGGCGCCCGCCGCCCCGGCGGGGCCCGGAACGGCGGCGGTTGTTCGGAAGTCTCCAAGCGGGCCGGTGCGGCTTTGTCACCGCCACACGATGATCGCCGGCGGCCCGCTGGACTAACGTCGACGCGTCCCGTCCTGTCCCGGACCCCTCTCTCACCTCGCGGAGTACCGATGAGCACTGCCGCCTTCCCCCGTACCGGTGCGGTCCTCGCCGATCTGCTGCCGGCCGCCACCGCCTCCCGTGCCCGCGTCCGCGACGCCGCGCTGGTCCTCGGCGGTGCCGCGCTCACCGGCGTCGCGGCCCAGATCGCCGTCCCGGTCCCCGGCTCCCCGGTCCCGGTCACCGGCCAGACCTTCGCCGCCCTGCTGGTCGGCGCCTCGCTCGGCGCCGGCCGCGGGCTGCTCTCCCTCATGCTGTACGCCCTGGTGGGCATGGCGGGTGTGCCGTGGTTCGCGGGCGGCGCCTCGGGCGCGGGCGGCGCCACCTTCGGCTACGTCCTGGGCATGCTGCTCGCCGCCACCGCCGTGGGCGCACTGGCCCGCCGCGGCGGCGACCGCGGCGCCCTGCGCACGGCCGGCACGATGGCCGCGGGCACGGCCCTGATCTACGCCGTCGGCGTCCCCTACCTCGCGTTGAGCACCGGGATGTCCTTCGGCCAGGCGCTCGCCGCCGGCCTCGTCCCGTTCCTGCTCGGCGACGCCCTCAAGGCGGCGCTGGCGATGGGCGCGCTGCCCACCGCCTGGAAGCTGGCCGGCCGCCGCGGCTGACCACCCGGCAGAACAGAGGGCGGGGACCGCACCGGAATGGTGCGGTCCCCGCCCTCTGTGCTGCTGCCGTCCGGCGTCACGCGCCCTTGACGGCCTCGGCCCTGTCCTCCCCTTCGGCCGTGTCCTGCTCCCGCGGCCGCCGCCGGTCCAGGACCAGCCCGACCGCCAGCACCACCACGGCCGCGACCACCGACAGCACCATCTGCTCGCGCCCGTCCGGGCTGTAGAACATGTAGCCGATGACGAAGACGATCAGCGCGATCGTCGCGTACGTCAGCCACGGGTACAGCCACATCCGCACCGTCAGCCGCTCCGGCATCTCCCGCATGATGATCCGGCGCATCCGCAGCTGCGAGAAGCAGATCACCAGCCAGACGAACAGCGCCACCGCGCCGGAGGAGTTCAGCAGGAAGTGGAAGACGGTGTCCTTCGAGGTGTAGCTGAAGATCGTCGCGATGAAGCCGAAGGCGACCGAGGCCCAGATCGCGACCGACGGCACCCCGCCCTTGTTGAGCTTCTTGAACGACTTGGGCGCATCGCCGCGCTCACCGAGCGAGAACGCCATCCGGGAGGCCGTGTAGAGCCCGGAGTTCAGACAGGACAGCACCGCGGTCAGCACCACGACATCCATGACCGTGCCCGCGTACGGAATCTTCAGCGACTCCAGCACGGCCACGTACGGGCTCTTGAGCACCGCCGGGTCGTTCCACGGCAGCAGCGTCACGATCACCGCGATCGACCCGATGTAGAAGATCGCGATCCGCCAGATGACGCTGTTGACGGCCTTGCGCACCGCCTGCACCGGGTTCGGCGACTCGCTCGCCGCCAGCGTCACGATCTCGCTGCCCATGAACGAGAAGACCACCAGCAGCATGCCGGAGAGGATCGCGCCCGGCCCGTTCGGCAGGAACCCGCCCTGCCCGGTCAGATTCGTCAGCCCCACCGCCTCGTGCCCCGGCGGCAGCCCGAAGATCGCCAGCGCGCCGACCACGATGAAGACGACGATCGCGACGACCTTGATCCCGGCGAACCAGAACTCGAACTCGCCGAACGAGCCGACCGAGACGAGGTTGGTACCGGTCAGCACGATCATCACCAGCAGCGCCCAGGCCCACTGCGGGACGGCCGGGACCCAGCCGGTGAGGATCGCGGCGGCGGCGGTCGCCTCCACGGCCAGCACCACCGACCAGAAGAACCAGTACAGCCAGCCGATCGTGAAGCCCGCCCAGCGGCCCAGCGCCCGGTCCGCGTACGCGGAGAACGACCCTGAGGTGGGGGAGGCCGCGGCCATCTCGCCCAGCATCCGCATCACCAGGACGACCAGCAGCCCGGTCAGCGCGTAGGAGAGCAGAATGCCGGGCCCGGCGGCCGAGATGCCGGCGCCGGAGCCGACGAAGAGACCGGCGCCGATCACCCCGCCGATGGCGATCATCGACAGATGGCGGTTCTTGAGTCCTGCCTGGAGCCCGTCCTGCGGCTGGCCTCCGGTCGGTCCGCCGGCCGATGGCCCGGTGGCGGATGCGGCTGTCGTAGTAGGCGGGTGCGCGCCCATGAGCACCGTCCTTCTGGTGGTTCGCGGTGTCGGGTCCCCGCATTAGAACGTTGCCGACGGCCGTTGCGGAAGACCCGAATCCGGATCGTTGCCGTCACGCTCCGTCGCATGAGGCCCAGCCGCGCCTACCCGCGAATCGTCGTGCCACACTCATGACCATGCGCGTGTATCTCGGCTCCGACCATGCAGGTTTCGACCTCAAGAACCACCTCGTCGAGTGGCTCAAGGCCCACGGCCACGAGCCCGTCGACTGCGGTCCGCACCTCTACGACGCCCAGGACGACTACCCCCCGTTCTGCCTGCGTGCCGCGGAGAAGACCGCCGCCGACCCCGACAGCCTCGGCATCGTCATCGGCGGCTCCGGCAACGGCGAGCAGATCGCCGCGAACAAGGTCAAGGGCGTCCGGGCCGCGCTGGCCTGGAGCGAGGAGACCGCCAAGCTCGGCCGCGAGCACAACGACGCCAACGTCATCTCGGTCGGCGGCCGGATGCACACGCAGGAGGAGGCGACGAAGTTCGTCGAGATTTTCCTCACCACCCCGTACTCGGGTGAGGAGCGCCACACCCGGCGCATCGACATGCTCACCGCGTACGAGACCACCGGCGAACTCCCCGCCATCCCCGCCCACCACCCGCAGGGCTGACCCGCCCGCAGCCGTCGCCGCCCGCCCGCCCCGCCCGCCGGGGCGGGCGGGCGCGCCCACTGGAGGACACACCGTGCCCGAGGGGCATACGATCCACCGCCTCGCGCTGGACCACCGGGCCCGCTTCGAGGGCACCCCGGTCCGGGCCGGCAGCCCGCAGGGGAAGTTCGCCGACGGCGCGGCGCTCATCGACGGCCACACCATGGACACCGCCGAGGCGCACGGCAAACACCTCTTCCTCGGCTTCGGGCCGGGCCGCTGGGTCCATATCCACCTCGGCCTGTTCGGCAAGCTCGGCTTCGGCGACGCCCCCGCCCCGCCGCCCACCGACACCGTCCGGCTGCGCCTGGCCGGCCCCCGCGGCTACGCCGATCTGCGTGGCCCCACCACCTGCGCGCTGATCACCGACGCCGAGAAACAGGCGATACACGACCGGCTCGGCCCCGACCCGCTGCGCCCCGGGGACGACGGCGAGCACGCCTGGCGGCGCATCGCGCGCAGCCGCACGACCATCGCGGCGCTGCTGCTCGACCAGAAGATCATCGCGGGCGTCGGCAATGTCTACCGCGCCGAGGTCCTCTTCCGGCACGGCATCGACCCCTACCGCGCCGGCCGCGACCTCACCCGCGCCGAATGGGACGCCGTCTGGGCCGACCTGGCCGCCCTGATGCGCGAGGGCGTCCGCCACAACCGCATCGACACTGTCCGCCCCGAGCACCTGCCGGAGGCGATGGGCCGCCCGCCGCGGGTCGACGACCACGGCGGCGAGGTGTACGTCTACCGCCGCGACCGGCAGCGCTGCCACATCTGCGGCGGCGAGATCCGCACCGCCGGTCTCGCCGCCCGCAACCTCTTCTGGTGCCCGGGGTGCCAGCCGCCGGCGGGCGGCGCCGGGACCTGAACCTGGGCCATAGCGCGGCGGCGCCCGGAGGTCCGGACGCCGCCCGGATCAGCTAGAAGCCGTGCGGCAGCCACGGCGCGGTGCCGGAGCCGAACGCCAGCGACGCCGCGGCCAGCGCGCCGGGCCGCAGCTCCCGCACCCGGCCCGCCGCCGCCAGCGCGGCGAGCGGGAAGCCGCCCAGATAGGCGGTGCCCAACTCCCGTACGGACAGCGCCAGATCGGCCGCGTCCGTGGTCCGCGAACAGACCGCGCCCTTCTCGTCGCCGATCAGCCGCCAGCGCCCCTCGTTCCATGGACAGAACGGGTCCGTGACGTCCAGCACCACGTCCACCGGCGTCCGGTACGTCCGCGCGGCCAGGGCCTCGCCCACGTCCACCAGCCGCACGAACAGCGCCTCGCGGACCCCGATCCGGCAGCGCCGCATGTCCGCCACCAGGTGCAGCAGCGGATCGTCCACCGGCAGGTTGGGCACCGTCACCGACGACGTCAGGTCGATCCCGAACAGATAGCGCCACAGCGCCGCGTACACCACCGGGTCCAGCGCCTCGATGTGCCGGACCTGCACCGTCCCGCACGGCCCCGAGTGGTCCCACTCCGGCTTGACCGCGTAACGCGCGTAACCCCGCACCTCGCCGTCCACCTCGGCCAGTACGCACTGCAGCTCCCCGGCGCCGTTGCGTTCGCTCTTCGGATCGAGGGTGGCCAGCCGTTCCCAGCCGGGCCGCCGCGCGAGCATCCCGGGACGGGCCGGTACCAGCCGGGCGTAGACCCGCTCGCACTCCGCCAGCCCGTCGGCCGGGTCCACCAGCCGCAGCCGTACGCCGTCCACGCCCGGCAGCTCCGGGGGCGCCAGCCGCAGTGTGTCGACCGTCACCCGCATGTCCTGGGTGGCCGCGCCGTAGCCGAACCGCCCGTAGATCGCGGGCTCCGAGGCGGTCAGCACCGCCAGCGCCTCGCCCCGCTCGCGGACGTCCGCCAGCTGGTGCCGCATCATCGACCGCAGCACCCCGCGCCTGCGGTGCGTCGGCTGCACGCTGACCATCGTGACGCCGGCCGCCGGCACCTCGGCGCCGCCCGGCACCGTCAGCCCGAAGGAGAAGGCCCCGGCCGTGCCGACGCAGTCCGCGCCGTCCCAGACCCCGAACGAGCGCTCGGTCTCCGTGAGGTCCCGCCAGATGTCGCGTTCCTCGGGCGGTTCGGCGACCCCGCCGAACGCCAGCTCAAGTTTTCCGTACCAGGCGTCCCATTCGGCGGGAAGCAACTGCCGCAACTCTGTCGTCATGGGTCATCCCTAGCAAAGCGATCTCCGGCCGCGCGACCGGATTTCGAACGGGATTTCCCGGCAATTGCGCCGGGGCGACGTGCGGCGAATCGACGCACCGCCGAACGGGTGGATAAGGTCCCAGAGCGATGGCAAGCGGTCCAGGAGCGGAACCCCTGACGGCCCGGCTGCACAAGGCTGCACACCGGGCCCGCATCGGTGTGCGCAAAGCCGGGGTCGACTACTTCCGCGGGGACGGCTCCGACTGGATCGCGCTGGCCGCTCTCCTGCTGTCCATTCCCGCCATCGCCGCCGGTACGCTCTGGCGCCCCGACTGGATCGCACCGACCGCCCTGGTCCTGCCGGTCGTCGCCGGCGGACTGCTGCTGCGGCCCGCCAACCTTCTCACCCTGTACGGCACCTCCGCGGGCGCGCTGATCGTCGAGGCCGCGCTGCTCGGCCCGTACGACGAGGGGCCGGACCGGATCACCCCGGGCACGGTCCTGGTCGTCGCCGCGGTCGGGCTCTTCGGGCTGCTGATCGCGCAGTTCCGCAGCCGGGTCGGGGTGCCCTGGCGGCGCGGCGGCACCATGCTCTTCGACCTGCGCGAGCGGATCCGGGTGCAGAGCAAGCTGCCCAAACTGCCCGCGGGCTGGCACCACGAGATGGCGCTGCGGCCGGCCGGCGGGCAGTCCTTCTCCGGCGACTTCGTGGTGGCCTCGCGCACCCAGGGCGGCAACATCCTCGAAGTCGTGCTGACCGATGTCTCCGGCAAGGGAATGGACGCGGCCTCCCGCGCCCTGCTGCTGTCCGGCGCGTTCGGCGGTCTGGTGGGCTCGCTGCCACCGCACGGCTTCCTGCCGGCGGCCAACGGCTATCTGCTGCGCCAGGACTGGGACGAGGGGTTCGCGACCTCCATCCATCTCGTCCTCGACCTGGAGTCCGGCGACTACGAACTCCTCTCGGCCGGCCATCTGCCGGCCCTCCAGCTCAGCGCGGGCACCGGCCGCTGGGAGGAGAAGTCGGGGGAGGGGCCGCTGCTCGGGGTCTACGACGGCGCCCAGTTCGACCCGGTCAAGGGCACGCTGCGGTCCGGCGACGTCCTGATGCTGTTCACCGACGGCCTGGTGGAGGCCGCCGACCGCGATATCGCGGAGGGCATCGACCGGCTGACCGGTGAGGCCGACCGCTACGTCGCCGGCGGCTTCGCGGGCGCCGCCTGGCATCTGATCGAGGCCGTAGCCAAGGACGTCAACGACGACCGGGCGCTGCTGCTGATCTGCCGCGACGGGTGACGGCAGGCATCGCCGGAAGGCGCCGGCCGGGACGGGTTTCCGGGCGGGACGGCACCGCGCCGCCCCGCCCGATCACCTGAGTCTCCGTCAGTGCCCCGCCGCGAGCGGGGTGCGCTCCGGCGTGCCCGCCGGACCGCCGCCCGTCCCGTCGCCGTCCGCGTCCCGGCCCGGCAGGACGCGCGCCAGCAGGCCCGAACGGCCGGCGGCCAGCGGGCCGAGCACGGCGAGGATCAGGACATAGCCCGCGATGAACGGGGAGAGCCGTTCGTCGAGTCCGGCGCTCGCCGCCATCGTCGCCAGGATCAGCGCGAACTCGCCGCGGGCGAGCAGCGCGGTGGCGATATTCGCGGCCGGGCCCCGCCCGAAGGCGTAGATCCGGGCGGCGACGAGCCCCGCGAACACGTTCATCAGCAGCGTCAGCGCGACCGCGATCAGCACCGGCCACAGGACCGTGGGCAGGTCACCGGGGTCGATGGAGAGCCCGAAGGCGAAGAAGAAGATCGCCCCGAACGCGTCCCGCAGCGGGTGCACCAGTGCGCGGATCCGCTCACCGGAACTCGTACTGCCCAGCATCAGACCGACCATGAACGCGCCGATGGCATCCGCGACGCCGAACCATTCGGAGACCCCGGCGACCAGTACGGCGGCGCCGAGGAAGGAGATCACCAGGAGTTCGTTGTCCTTGGTGGCGATGAGCTTGCCGATGACCTTGGTGCCCCAGCGGGCGGCCGCCGCGAGCAGCAGCAGGAAGCCGAAGGCTTTGCCCGCGTCCAGCGCCGCCGAGCCGAGCGAGTCGGCACCGGAGATCACCGGTTGCAGCGCGGCCAGATAGAGGGCCAGGAAGATGTCCTCGACGACGATGATGCCGAGGATCGGCTTGGTCTCGGGATTGCCGAGCCGCCCCGTGTCCACCAGGACCTTGGTGACGATCGCGGACGACGAGATGCCGAGCACCCCGGCGAGCACCAGCGCCTCGGAGGTGCCCCAGCCGAGCAGGAAGCCGAAACCGAGACCCGCGCCGACGTTCAGCGCCAGATAGGCGCCGCCGGCCAGCGCCATCCGGCGGCCGCCTTCTTTGAGGTCGTCCACATGGAATTCGAGGCCGAGGTAGAAGAGCAGCAGGACCAGGCCCAGCAGGGAGAGCATTTCCAGGTCGTGCGGGTCGGCGACCAGCACGATGCCGGGGGTGTTCGGGCCGAGCAGGATCCCGGCCAGGATGAACAGGGGAATCGTCGGCAGCCCGATCCGGCCGCCGATCCGGGCGAGCACGGCGGCGGCCAGAAAGGCCCCGCCCATGGCGATGAGAGTCTGAGCGTGTCCGATAGCTCCTCCAACGGTGCGGCCGTACGGCAAAACAAATCAACGGTCAAGGGGGAGTCAAGAATGCGTCAGTAATTAGTTTACCAAACGACTTTCCGGGTGCATTGAAGGATCCCCCGGCCGGGAGGGTGCCCGGCCTCGGGGCCGGAGTTCGGGATGTCATGAAAGGCGCATTCGCCATCGCGCACTGCGCGGCGGGGTGTGCCCCGTGCCGCGTCACTTATCGGCCACTCGCAGCGAAATGATCCGGCCGAATTGCCGTCGCCGGACGGGCCGTGGTGCTCCGGCATTCAGGGCGCCGTCCCCCGTCAGCCCATCGTCAACGGCCCGGCCTCCGGGTGCCCCGCACGGCCTTCGCGGAGGCGAATCGAGCAAAGCATTGGCCGATGATTCGTCACTCACCTGCACCGGATAGCGAGTTGGTGGCACGATGGGGACAGCGGGGGTGTGCGCGGCTGCACGCTCCCAAGGCCGGTGAGGCGTTCCGACCAGGGGTGTGATCAGTTGTGGCTCTTTCGCTGTCAGTGGTGCTGCTGTTGGGAATCGTGCTGATCGTGCTGATCCGCGGGAAGTCGATCAAGGCGGGCCCCGCGCTGGTCGCCATTCTCTTCGGCTTCTTCCTCGCCTCCAGCGGAGTGGCGCCGTCGATCAATAAGTTCCTCACCTCCATCGCGGACACCATCAACCACATCACCTTCTAGGCGGGCCCGGCACCGTCCTCGCGGGCCATCGCCTCGCGTACGGCCTCCTCGCTGCGGCCCACCAGCGCCGATCCGTCATCCGCCGTGATGATCGGCCGCTGGATCAGCCGGGGGTGCGCCGCCAGCGCCGCGATCCACCGCTCACGCGCGGCGCCGGTACGCTCCCACTCCCCGAGCCTCAGCTCCGCCGCCTCGGCCTCCTGGAGCCGGGTGATGTCCCACGGCTCCAGCCCCAGCCGCGCCAGCACGTCCCGCAGCTCCGGCGCGGTCGGCGGGTCCTCCAGATATCTGCGCACGGTGTACTGCGCGTCCTCCGCGTCGAGGATCTGCACGGCCGAACGGCACTTGGAACACTCGGGATTGAGCCAGATCTCCATGAGCGGACACCCTAGTGGCCAGAGCTTCGGGGCGAACGCGGGACGAACATGCCCGTCAATCGTCGGCGCCACCCACCCCCACAACGCAGAAAACCCCAGGCCGTGACCTGGGGTTTCTCCTTCTACGAGCGGGCGACGGGAATCGAACCCGCGTAGCCAGTTTGGAAGACTGGGGCTCTACCATTGAGCTACGCCCGCGAGCGCCGCAGGTCGCAGGACCTCGGCACGCAGTGCATCGTAGCGGGTCGCGGCGGTCCGCCGCACACCGGAGGGCGACCGGCACCGCCCGGCGGCCGCCGCGCCCGAGCGGCCGCGGAATTCACCCGCCGGAGCCCCGGCCGGCGGCGCCCGGACAGCTGGCAGTCGCACGGCCTGCGGCCATGTACCCTACGTGTCGCACCGACGGGGTGTGGCGCAGCTTGGTAGCGCGTCCGCTTTGGGAGCGGAAGGTCGTCGGTTCGAATCCGGCCACCCCGACCAGCAGTACCTCCGGCAGTGCCCCGGCAGCGTTCCGGCGGCACCCCCCTCATGGACCCGAGTCCTGCTCCGGGCGGCGACGGCCGCGTTCCGCCGCGGGCGGCGGCGGGGGAGCGGCAGTGCGAGGTCGCGTTGTGGGCGTCCTCGTCCTTGCGGTTACTATGCAAGCTGCGTGCCCGTGTGTCTCTGTACCGGGCGCGATCGGCCGGGGCCTGAAACATCAGGTATCGGAAGATCTCAAGCAGAACCCCAGAAGTCAGCCCCAAGGAGACCGAACCGTGAAGAGCGCCGTGGAGACCCTGAACCCGACCCGGGTTCGGCTCACTGTCGAGGTGCCCTTCGAGGAGCTCAAGGACAGCCTCGACGCGGCGTACAAGAAGATCAACCAGCAGGTCACGGTGAAGGGCTTCCGCAAGGGCAAGATCCCGGCCCGCGTCATCGACCAGCGGTTCGGCCGTGGCGCCGTGCTGGAGGAGGCCGTCAACGACGCGCTCCCGAAGTTCTACACCGAGGCGGTCAACGAGGGTGAGCTGAACGTCCTCGGCCAGCCCGAGGTCGACATCACCGAGCTGAAGGACGGCGAGCTGCTGGCCTTCACCGCCGAGGTCGACATCCGCCCCGTCCTGGAGATCCCGGACTACTCCGGCATCGAGGTCGAGGTCGACGCCGTGACGGTGTCGGACGAGGACATCGACAAGTCCGTCGAGCAGCTGCGTGAGCGCTTCGCCTCGACCTCCCCGGTCGAGCGCGCCGCCCAGGACGGCGACGTCCTGACGCTGGACCTCGAGGCCAAGGTGGACGGCGAGGTCCTGCCGGACGGCGTCGCCCAGGGCGTCAGCTACACCATCGGCTCCGGTGAGCTCCTCGACGGCATCGACGAGGCCGTCAAGGGCCTGGAGGCCGGCGGCAGCGCCACCTTCACCTCCGAGCTCAAGGGCGGCTCCGCCCAGGGCAAGGAGGCCGAGGTCAAGGTCGACGTCACCGCCGTCGCGGCCCGCGAACTGCCCGCGCTGGACGACGACTTCGCGCAGCTGGCGAGCGAGTTCGACACCCTCGACGAGCTCAAGGCCGACAGCGCCAAGCGCCTCGAGCAGATGAAGAAGTACGACCAGGCCACCCAGGCGCAGGAGAAGGTCCTGGACGAGCTGCTCAAGCTCGTCGAGGTGCCGCTCCCCGAGAAGCTGCTCGCGGACGAGATCCAGACCCGCAAGCACAACCTGGAGCACCACCAGCTCGGCCAGATGGGCCTCGACCTCGCGAAGTACCTGGAGATCCAGGGCAAGTCCGAGGAAGAGTTCGACGCCGAGACCAAGGAGCAGGCGGAGAAGGGCATCAAGACCCAGTTCATCCTGGACGAGCTGGTCAACAAGGAGAAGCTGAACGTCAGCCAGGAGGAGCTCACCGAGCACCTCATGCGCCGCGCGCAGTCCTCCGGCATGTCCCCCGACCAGTTCGCGCAGGCCGTCGTCGAGGGCGGCCAGGTGCCGATGCTCGTCGGCGAGGTCGCCCGCGGCAAGGCGCTCGCGGTGGTCGTCGAGGCCGCCACGGTCAAGGACAGCAACGGTGAGCTCATCGAGCTGGACGACGAGGAGGAGGCCGAGGAGGCCGCCGAGTCCGTGGTCGCGGCCGCCGAGGGCACCGACGAGGCCAAGGCCGAGGAGAAGACCGGCGCCTGACCCAGGCCGCCGCACCCCTTCCCTGAGTACGGGCCCGAACGCGCACGTCCGCGTGTTCGGGCCCGTATCGCATCCCGGCCCGGTGAGCCTGCGCTCACAGCGAACAGTTCTCAATGCGGGATGGCGTTGTCCGACCTGCGCGTTAGGGTCCGTAGATACGAGGGCAGGGGAGTCCCTGAAACCGCGCCGGGGGCACTCGCACGGCGCGCTCCCCACGCCCCGGCAGACGACGCTGAGACGGTCTCGAACCGTCCGACAACGAGCAGGTGGACACGTGACGATCCCGATGCCTTCCGCCGCCGCTGAGCCGACCTCCGGTGGCCTCGGCGACCAGGTCTACAACCGGCTGCTCGGCGAGCGGATCATCTTCCTCGGCCAGCAGGTCGACGACGACATCGCCAACAAGATCACCGCGCAGCTGCTTCTCCTCGCCGCGGACCCGGACAAGGACATCTTCCTCTACATCAACTCCCCGGGCGGCTCGATCTCGGCCGGCTTGGCGATCTACGACACCATGCAGTACATCAAGAACGACGTCGTGACGATCGCCATGGGCCTCGCCGCCTCGATGGGGCAGTTCCTGCTGAGCGCCGGCACCCCGGGCAAGCGCTTCGCGCTGCCCAACGCGGAGATCCTCATCCACCAGCCCTCCGCCGGCCTGGCAGGCTCCGCGACGGACATCAAGATCCACGCCGAGCGGCTGCTGCACACCAAGAAGCGGATGGCCGAGCTGACCGCCTTCCACACCGGCCAGACCGTCGAGCGCGTCACGCACGACTCCGACCGCGACCGCTGGTTCTCCGCCGACGAGGCGAAGGAGTACGGCCTCATCGACGAAGTCATGACCTCCGCCGCAGGCGTTCCGGGCGGGGGCGGCACCGGGGCCTGAGCCCCGGACCACTCGCCCCACAGCCGAGCCCAGCCCACTTGATCGCCACCAGGACGGTGAACACCACGATGAACAACTTCCCCGGCAGCGGCCTGAACGCGGGCCCCGTGTCCGAGTTTTCCGGTCCTCGGGCCGAGTCCCGCTACATCGTTCCGCGCTTCGTCGAGCGCACCTCGCAGGGCGTCCGCGAGTACGACCCGTACGCGAAGCTCTTCGAGGAGCGGGTGATCTTCCTCGGCGTGCAGATCGACGACGCCTCGGCCAACGACGTCATGGCGCAGCTGCTGTGCCTGGAGTCGATGGACCCGGACCGGGACATCTCGATCTACATCAACTCGCCCGGCGGCTCCTTCACGGCGCTCACCGCGATCTACGACACGATGCAGTTCGTGAAGCCCGACATCCAGACGGTCTGCATGGGCCAGGCGGCCTCCGCCGCGGCCGTGCTGCTCGCGGCCGGCACCCCCGGCAAGCGGATGGCGCTGCCGAACGCCCGGGTGCTGATCCACCAGCCGTACAGTGAGACCGGCCGCGGCCAGGTCTCCGACCTGGAGATCGCCGCGAACGAGATCCTGCGGATGCGTTCGCAGCTGGAGGACCTGCTGGCCAAGCACTCCTCCACGCCGATCGAGAAGATCCGGGACGACATCGAGCGCGACAAGATCCTGACCGCCGAGGAGTCCTTGGCGTACGGTCTGGTCGACCAGATCGTCTCGACGCGGAAGACGACCGCGTCGGTCTGATCGCGGTCTGCGCGAGTTGAGCCGGAGAGTCGCCCCCTTGGACCGAGTGAACCGAGTCGGTCCAAGGGGGGCCCGTACGGGGGGCCCGGCAAGGTACCGTCGATAGGCAAGCACCAGGGTCCGTGGAGCAATGCGGATCCCAGGCGAAGGGGAAGCACCTCGTGGCACGCATCGGTGACGGCGGCGACCTGCTCAAGTGCTCATTCTGCGGGAAGAGCCAGAAGCAGGTGAAGAAGCTCATCGCGGGACCTGGTGTGTACATCTGCGACGAGTGCATCGACCTCTGCAACGAAATCATCGAGGAGGAGCTCGCCGAGACCTCCGAGGTGCGGTGGGAGGAACTCCCCAAGCCCCGGGAGATCTACGAGTTCCTCGAGGGCTATGTCGTGGGCCAGGCGCCCGCCAAGAAGGCGCTCTCGGTGGCCGTCTACAACCACTACAAGCGGGTGCAGGCGGGCGAGAACGGCGGCGGCCGCGGCGACGAGGGCATCGAGCTCGGCAAGTCCAACATCCTGCTGCTCGGCCCGACCGGCTCCGGCAAGACGCTGCTCGCGCAGACGCTCGCCCGGATGCTGAACGTCCCCTTCGCGTTCGCCGACGCGACGGCGCTGACCGAGGCGGGCTATGTCGGCGAGGACGTCGAGAACATCCTCCTCAAGCTCATCCAGGCCGCGGACTTCGACATCAAGAAGGCCGAGACCGGCATCATCTACATCGACGAGATCGACAAGGTCGCCCGGAAGAGCGAAAATCCGTCGATCACGCGTGACGTCTCCGGTGAGGGCGTCCAGCAGGCGCTGCTGAAGATCCTGGAGGGCACCACCGCCTCCGTACCGCCGCAGGGCGGCCGCAAGCACCCGCACCAGGAGTTCATCCAGATCGACACGACGAACGTGCTGTTCATCGTGGGCGGCGCGTTCGCCGGTCTGGAGAAGATCATTGAGGCCCGGTCCGGCACCAAGGGCATCGGCTTCGGCGCCACGATCCGCTCCAAGCGCGAGATCGAGTCGAAGGACCAGCTCCAGGAGGTCATGCCGGAGGACCTGGTGAAGTTCGGGATGATCCCGGAGTTCATCGGCCGCCTCCCGGTCCTCACCTCGGTGCACAACCTCGACCGCGAGGCCCTGCTCCAGATCCTGGTCGAGCCGCGCAACGCGCTCGTCAAGCAGTACCAGCGGCTCTTCGAACTCGACGGTGTGGAGCTGGACTTCGACCGCCCGGCGCTGGAGGCCATCGCCGACCAGGCCATCCTGCGCGGCACCGGCGCCCGGGGTCTGCGCGCCATCATGGAAGAGGTCCTGATGTCCATGATGTACGAGGTCCCCTCCCGCAAGGACGTCGCCCGCGTCGTCATCACCGAGGAGGTCGTTCACTCCAACGTGAACCCGACGCTGGTGCCACGCAACCGCGGTGAGTCCGGCGAACCGCACGAGAAGAGCGCGTAGGGCACACCTGGCGGACACATATGACGGAGCCGCCCGGCAGCGTGATCGCTGCCGGGCGGCTCCGTCATATGCGGTGCGGCCCGGACTACTTGATTTCCTGCCGGACCTCGCTGCGGATCTTGGCGGTCTTCTCGGCGAGGTCCTTGGCGCCGGGCGCCTGGGTGGCGGTGCCACCCGTGGGCGAGGGCGCGGCCGGGACCGCCTGGACCACGCCGAGGGCGCTGTTGTCGCCCCAGATGCAGACGGAGACGTCGGAGGACATCGTCATACCGCCCGCCGAGGCCGAGACCTTCAGCGTCTTGCACTTCAGCACCGTGCCGTCGAAGCCGCTCGGGGAGTACTTGGTCACGGGCGTGACCGTCTCCAGCTTGGCCTGACGGCTCCCCAGGGCCTCCTGCTGGCTCTTCTCGACCTGGGCGAACATCTGGTCCACGGCCGTCTCGGGGTTGGCGACCTTGCCGTAGGCGCCCGAGACATGGACCTTCAGCTTGGCGGTGTTCTCGTAGGCGCCGCTGACGCCCTTGGCGTCCGTGATGCCCAGCGCCTTGGTCGTCTTGTCGTTGCGCAGGTCCTCCTCGGAGCCGGAGCCGGCACCGGTCGCCTTGTGGAACTCCCCGCTCAGCAGGCTCTCCGGCAGCGCGATCTTGTACGGCTTCACATCGCCGCCCGAGCCGAAGACGAAGTACGCGCCCACACCGATCGCCGCGACGACGGCCACCGCGCCGACGATCAGGCCGATCTTCTTGCCCTTGCCGCCGCTCTCCGGCGGGCCCTGGGGGAGGGCGCCGTACGGGGTCTGCTGACCGTAGGGCGCCGGCTGCTGGGGCGGCTGGCCGTAGGGGGCCTGCTGGCCGTACGGCGGCTGCTGGCCGTAGGGGGGCTGCTGGGGGTAGCCGGGCTGCCCGCCCTGCTGGGGGTAGCCGTAGCCCTGCTGCTCAGGCAGCTGACCGCCCTGCTGAGGAGGTACCTGACCGCCCTGCTGCGGGTAGCCGTATCCGGGCTGCGGGGCCGGCGGCTGCTGCGGCGGCCGGCCGTACGGGCCCGGCTGCGGGGGCTGCTGGCCGTACGGGCCCGGAGGCGGCTGGTTGAAGCTCATGGAACGGTTCCCCTCGTGACAACTGATGGCAGCGGACGCTTCGTGCGTGCTGTCCGTGACGTTTATGCGCTGCCGACATCCTGTACGACGCCGCTGACAGCGGGCGCCCCGGGGGCGAAACCGATTCGAACCTGCGACATCCCCGCCCGTACACTGTGCGTCGTGACCGAGAACACTCAGCAGAGCAACCACAGCGCCCCCGAACTGCCGACTCAGTACACGCCGGCCGACGTAGAGGGGCCGCTGTACGAGCGCTGGGTAGAGCGGGGTTACTTCGACGCCGACGAGAAGAGCGAGAAGCCGCCGTACACCGTCGTCATCCCGCCGCCGAACGTCACGGGCTCCCTGCACCTGGGGCACGCCTTCGAGCACACGCTCATCGACGCGCTCACCCGCCGTAAGCGGATGCAGGGCTTCGAGACGCTGTGGCAGCCGGGCATGGACCACGCCGGTATCGCCACCCAGAACGTCGTCGAGCGCGAGCTGGCCAAGGAGGGCGTCTCCCGCGACGACCTGGGCCGCGAGGCGTTCGTCGAGCGGGTCTGGCAGTGGAAGGACGAGTCCGGCGGGCAGATCTCCGGGCAGATGCGCCGGCTCGGCGAGGGCGTCGCGTGGTCGCGCGAGCGCTTCACGATGGACGAGGGCCTCTCCCAGGCCGTCCAGACGATCTTCAAGCGGCTCTACGACGACGGCCTGATCTACCGCGCCGAGCGCATCATCAACTGGTGCCCGCGCTGTATGACCGCCATCTCGGACATCGAGGTCGAGTACCAGGACGACGACGGCGAGCTCGTCTCGATCCGGTACGGCGAAGGGGACACCGCCATCGTCGTCGCCACGACGCGGGCCGAGACGATGCTCGGCGACACCGCCGTCGCGGTCCACCCCGAGGACGCGCGGTACGCCCATCTCGTGGGCACCGAGATCGAGTTGCCGCTGACCGGCCGCCGCATCCCGGTCGTCGCGGACGAGCACGTCGACCCGGAGTTCGGCACCGGCGCGGTCAAGGTCACCCCGGCCCACGACCCGAACGACTTCGAGATCGGCCGCCGGCACGACCTGCCCCACATCGCCGTCCTCGACGAGCGCGGGATCATCACCGCCCACGGCCCGTTCCAGGGCCTGGACCGCTTCGAGGCCCGGTCGGCGATCGTCGCCGCGCTGCGCGCCGAGGGCCGGATCGTCGCCGAGAAGCGCCCGTACACGCACTCCGTCGGGCACTGCTCGCGCTGCAAGACCACCATCGAACCGCGGCTGTCCATGCAGTGGTGGGTCAAGGTCGACCCGCTGGCGAAGGCCGCCGGTGACGCGGTCCGCAGCGGCGAGGTCACCATCCACCCGAAGGAGATGGAGTCCCGCTACTTCGGCTGGGTCGACAACCTCCACGACTGGTGCATCTCGCGGCAGCTGTGGTGGGGTCACCGCATCCCGGTCTGGTACGGGCCCAACGGCGAGACCGTCTGCGTCGGACCGGACGACGAGGCGCCGGCCGGCGAGGGCTGGACGCAGGAGACGGACGTCCTGGACACCTGGTTCTCGTCCGGACTGTGGCCGTTCTCCACGCTCGGCTGGCCCGAGCGGACCCCGAGCCTGGAGAAGTTCTATCCGAACTCGGTCATCGTCACCGGCTACGACATCCTGTTCTTCTGGGTCACCCGGATGATGATGTTCGGCCTCTACGCGATGGACGGCACCCCGCCGTTCCGCACCATCGTGCTGCACGGCATGGTCCGCGACCAGTTCGGCAAGAAGATGTCCAAGTCCTTCGGGAACGCGGTCAATCCGCTGGACTGGATGGACGCCTACGGCTCCGACGCCCTCCGGTTCACCCTCGCCCGCGGCGCCAACCCGGGCATCGACGTCCCGATCGGCGAGGACTGGGTCCAGGGGTCGCGCAACTTCGCCAACAAGATCTGGAACGCGACGCGCTTCGCGCTGATGAACGGCGCGACCGTCGAGGGCGAACTGCCGCCGGCCGAGCAGCTGTCGGCGACCGACCGGTGGATCCTCTCCCGGCTCAACTCGGTCGTCACCGAGGTGGACGCCTACTACGAGGACTACCAGTTCGCGAAGGTGTCGGACACCCTCTTCCACTTCGCGTGGGACGAGGTCTTCGACTGGTACGTCGAGCTGTCCAAGACCACCTTCATGGCGGGCGGACCGGCCGCCGACGCCTCGCGCCGGGTGCTGGGCGAGGTGCTGGACGTCACGCTGCGCCTGCTGCACCCGATCGTCCCGTTCGTCACCGAGACCCTGTGGACGACGCTGACCGGCGGCGAGTCGCTCGTCATCGCCGACTGGCCGGTGGACTCCGGCTTCCGGGACGCGGCGGCGGAGCGGGAGATCGGCACCGTCCAGCAGGTCGTCACGGAGGTCCGCCGGTTCCGCTCCGACCAGGGGCTCCAGCCGGGCCAGAAGGTCCCCGCGAAGCTGGACCTGTCCGGTACGGCGCTGGCGGCGCACGAGGCGGCGATGCGTGCGCTGCTGCGGCTCCAGCCGGCCGGTGACGACTTCAGCGCCACCGCCTCCCTGCCGGTCGCGGGCGCCACGGTCGCCCTGGACCTGTCCGGCGCCATCGACGTCGAGGCCGAGCGCAAGCGGCTGACGAAGGACCTGGCCGGCGCGGAGAAGGAACTGGCGCAGACGACGGCCAAGCTGGGCAACGAGGCGTTCCTCGCCAAGGCGCCGGAGCAGGTCAAGGAGAAGATCCGTACGCGCCAGGCCGCCGCCGCGGCCGATATCGAGCGGCTCTCCGCGCAGCTGGCTTCGTTGCCGCAGAGCTGAACCGGAACGGCGCAGCCGCCGCTGTCAGTGGGGCCCGCCTCACCGACAGCGGCGGTTTTCGTCGTGTCAGCGAGGGTGTGCCGGACCCGGCCCCTGCGGACAGGGCTGCGGCTCGGCCGGCTCCGCGGCAGCGGAGGTGTCGTCCAGGCCCTCGTGCCCAGGGCGCGGGGGCCTGCGCCGTCCCCGTATCCCGCCGCGCCCGCCCCGCTCCCGTACCGGCCACAGCAGGACGTACGCCGTCGAGACGGCCACGAACGCCAGCCGGATGAAGCCGCGCGCCGCATCGTCGGGGACGACGAAGACGCTGCCGTAGAGGATGAGCAGGGCCAGCCAGCTCCACCAGGGGACCAGCCGGCGCTGGCCGATGACGTCCCACAGCAGGGTGCCGAGCAGCACGGACGCGGTGTAGTACGTGTAGACGCTCGGGTCCAGCACGATGCGGGCGTTGGCGCCCAGCAGGACCACCGCGGCCCAGCGCCCGCGCCATACGGCGACGCAGCCCAGCGCCAGCCCCAGCGCGGCCTGCGCGGGCCGGTCCCAGCCGGGGGTCTCCGGGTCGCCGACGCCCAGCCAGCGCAGCGCGGACGCCGGATGGTTGGGGATGGCGAACTGCGCCGCGGCGAAGGACCGCGAGTCGCCGATGAAGAACGGCAGCCAGGCGACGGCGACGAGACCCACGCACCACAGGGCCGCGCGCAGCCATTTCTCCTTCGGGAGGGCGAGCAGCAGCGGGACGAACGCCAGCGCGGTGGGTTTGGAGTCCATGGCCAGCGCCAGGCAGGCGCCGGTGAGGAGGGCGTTGCCACGGGTGACGGACCGTACGGCGAGGGCGGTGAAGAACAGTGCGAGGACGTCGTCGAGATGCCCGAAGCGGACCGCGACCTCGATCCACATGGGGATGAAGGCCAGCCCGGCGATCAGGACGCGCTGCCGCAGCCGCTGGTGGTTGGTGCCGGTGCCCAGGAAGTGGTGGGCGGCGCTGCGGCCCGCCAGTACCACGATGACCAGGCCGAGCAGCGACATCAGGGCCGCGGCCAGGAACTGCCCGGTGGCCTCGGGGAAGGGGTTGAACAGACCGGCCACCAGGAAGCTGACGGGGCCCATCTGGAGCTCGGGGTGGTGGGCGTAGAGGTTGAGTCCGCCGGTGCCGTCGCCGGCCGTGCCCTGGTAGATCAGCTCGCCGCCGGTGCGCAGATAGTGCCAGGAGAAGCCGCCGTGCGGTTCGACCACGGCGAACCACAGCACGGTCCACGCGGTGAGCAGTATGAGATGCATCCGCTGACTGATTGCCGGCACTCGTCTTCAGCTCCTGCTTCCCCGTGGGGTCCTGTCGGGTGAAAGGGCGGGGCGTACAGAGCCCGCCGTCGAAGAGGGCGGAATGCGGCAAAGAGTTGTCTCGGCGGCTCGGACGTCGCTCTCATCGCCCTCTCATGGGGCTCTCATGAAGGCGAGGCACGGTGGAGCGGATTGCCGATGTTTCCGGCAAAGCCGTACATCCGGTACCGCCGCACCCCGGGGGCGCCGTATCCCCGGCACCGCCGTCCGCCGAGCACCGAGGAGCCGCGCCGCTCATGAACAAGCCACTGCGACGGATCTCGGTCTGCTGTCTGGTCCTGGTGCTCGCGCTCATGGGGTGGGTGACCTGGATCCAGGGTGCCAGGGCGAGCGCGTACGAGGAGGATCCGCACAACCCGCGGGTGGCGATCGGCAGGTACGCCGCGCCGCTGGGCAACATCCTCGTCGACGGGAAACCGGTCACCGGCTCCACCGCGACCTCCTCCGACCTCAAGTACAAGCGGACGTACAAGAACGGCCCGCTGTACGCACCGGTCACCGGCTTCGCCTCGCAGATCTACGGCAGCAACCAGCTGGAGAGCCTCTACGGCGACATCCTGGACGGCTCCGACAGCCGGCTGCGGAACCCCGTCGACACGCTGACCCGCCAGCGGGCCAAGGGCGGTGACGTGGCGACCACCATCGACTCCGCGGTACAGGAGGCCGGCTACCGGGCGCTCGGCGGCAAGACGGGCGCGGCGGTCGCCCTGGACCCGGCGACCGGCCGGATCCTGGGGATGGTCAGCACCCCGTCGTACGACCCGGGGACGTTCGCCGGATCGGGCGGCGCCGACCAGCGGGCGTGGCAGGCACTGGCGGCGGACAAGAACAAGCCCGATCTCAACCGCGCGCTGCGCCAGCCGCTGCCGCCCGGTTCGACGTTCAAGCTGGTGGTCGCCGCGGCCGCGCTGGAGAACGGCCTGTACTCCTCGGTGGACGAGCCCACCGACAGCCCCGACCCGTACGTCCTGCCGCACACCCGCACCACGCTCACCAACGAGAACGCCTCCGCGCCCTGCGAGAACGCGGACATCCGCACCGCGCTCCAGTACTCCTGCAACACCGTCTTCGCGAAGATGGCCGTCGACCTGGGCAAGGACAAGGTGGCCGCGCAGGCCGAGAAGTTCGGCTTCAACGACGGCAAGGTGGACACCCCGGTCCGGGCCGCCAAGAGCGTCTACCCCACCGACATGGACGCGGCGCAGACCGCGCTGTCCGGTATCGGCCAGTTCAACGACCAGGCGACGCCGCTCCAGATGGCGATGGTCACCTCGGCCATCGCGAACGGCGGTGAGCTGATGTCCCCGCAGCTGGTCGACAAGGTGACCGACGGCGGCGGCAAGACGATCGAGCAGACGGCTCCCCGGACGTACGGCAAGGCGATGTCGGCGCGGACCGCGGAGCAGCTGCGGTCGGCGATGGAGACGGTGGTCGACAAGGGCACCGGGTCGAACGCGAAGATCGGCGGGCTGACCGTCGGCGGCAAGACGGGCACCGCCCAGCACGGCGTGGACAACAGCGGCACACCGTACGCCTGGTTCGTCTCGTACGCGCAGGACGCCAAGGGCCGCCAGGTGGCGGTGGCCGTGATGGTCGAGGACAGCAACGCCTCCCGTAACGAGATCTCCGGCAACGGGCTGGCCGCGCCGATCGCCCGCGCGATGATGAAGGCGGCGCTCGCGTAGCGGCGGGGCGCGGGAGCGGGACACGGGGGCGGGGCACGGGACGGCGGGGCCACCGGGGGCGGCGGCCGGTACCGGGCGCGGTACCCGAGGGCGCAGCGCAGCGCGACCGCTGTCAGTGGTGCCTCGTAGACTGGTCGGTGTGAGCGAGCGCCCTCAGAACGACGATCCCGACCCGACCGACGCCTCCGACGAACAGGCCGAGGCGGCGACCGGCCTTCCCCGGGCTCCCGGCCCGGATCGCGCCGAGGACATCCCGAGCCCCGACCTCGCGGTGATCGAGGCCGGCAGCCGGACCCTGCGCGCGCAGGCCGGACCGCCGCAGGGGGACGGGGTCCCCGCCCGTCCCGCCGACCCCGAGGTCGACCGTGCGCTGCGCGCGGTCGAGGAGGAGCTGGCCGGCCGCTGGGGTGAGACCAAGCTCGACCCGTCGGTGCAGCGCATCGTGGCCCTGCTGGACATCCTGGGCGCCCCGCAGCGCGCCTACCCGGCGATCCACATCACGGGGACGAACGGCAAGACCAGCACCGCCCGCATGATCGAGGCCCTGCTGGCCGCCTTCGATCTGCGCACCGGCCGCTACACGAGCCCGCACGTCCAGTCCGTCACCGAGCGGATCAGCCTGGACGGCAGCCCGATCTCCGCCGAGCGCTTCATCGAGACGTACCGGGACATCGCGCCGTACGTGGAGATGGTCGACGCCCAGCAGGAGTACCGCCTGTCGTTCTTCGAGGTGCTGACGGCGATGGCCTTCGCCGCCTTCGCGGACGCGCCGGTGGACGTCGCGGTCGTCGAGGTCGGCATGGGCGGCACCTGGGACGCGACGAACGTCATCGACGGCTCCGTCGCCGTCGTCACCCCGATCGCGCTGGACCACACCGACCGGCTGGGGGATACCCCCGAGCAGATCGCCGTCGAGAAGTCCGGAATCATCAAGAAGGACGCGACGGTCGTGCTGGCCCAGCAGCCGGTGGACGCCGCGTCCGTGCTGCTCAAGCGCGCCGTCGAGGTGGACGCCACGGTCGCCCGCGAGGGCATGGAGTTCGGGGTGCTGAGCCGTGAGGTGGCGGTCGGCGGCCAGATGCTGACGCTGCGCGGACTGGGCGGCGAGTACCCGGAGGTCTTCCTTCCGCTCTACGGCGCCCACCAGGCGCACAACGCCGCGGTGGCGCTCGCCGCGGTCGAGGCGTTCTTCGGCATCGGCTCCGACCACGCCCGCACGCTGGACATCGAGACGATCCGCACCGCCTTCGCCGCGGTCGCCTCCCCGGGCCGGATGGAGGTCGTCCGGCGCAGCCCGACCGTGGTGCTGGACGCGGCGCACAACCCGGCGGGCGCGCGGGCCGCGGCCGAGGCGGTCACCGAGGCGTTCGGCTTCAGCCGGCTGGTGGGCGTCGTCGGCGCCAGCGCGGACAAGGACGTCCGGGGTTTCCTGGAGGCGTTCGAGCCGATCTTCGCCGAGGTGGTGGTGACCCGTAACTCCAGCCACCGCGCGATGGACGCCGACGCACTGGCGGCCGTCGCCGTCGAGGTCTTCGGCGCCGAGCGGGTCCAGGTCGAGCCGCGGCTGGACGACGCCCTGGAGGCGGCGATCACCCTCGCCGAGGAGGAGAGCGAATTCTCCGGAGCGGGCGTACTCGTCACCGGCTCCGTGATCACGGTCGGCGAGGCCCGGCTGCTGTTGGGAAGGGGCTGACCATGCGCACCCTGTGTGCGAGCACGCTGATCGGCGAGGTCTTCGTGATCGGCTTCGCCGGACTGGTCGCGATGCAGCTCAGCGATCTGTCGGCGGCGACGATCTGGACGGTCAGCGGTATCGCGATGCTGCTGTGCGTGCTGCTGTGCGGGATGCTGACCCGGCCGGGCGGTATCCAGCTGGGCTGGGCGCTCCAGATAGCGCTGATCGCCAGCGGTCTGGTCGTCCCGACGATGTTCTTCCTCGGCGCGGTGTTCGCGGCGCTGTGGTGGGCGTCGGTCCACTTCGGCCGCAAGATCGACGAGGCGAAGGCCCGCTGGGCGGCGCAGGCCGAGGCGGCGGCGGACCCGGCGTAGGACCGCCGGCGGCCGGTCCGGCGCGGGGGCCCGGCGGCCGGGGCCGTACGGTCCGTGCCGGAGCCCGGGGCTGGGCCGCGGGCGGCCGGGCAGCCCATGTAGCCTCAGGGCACCCGCTGACGGTCTTTCGTATACAAGGAGTCTTCTCGTGAGCCAGCGCACCCTCGTCCTCCTCAAGCCCGACGCGGTCCGGCGCGGTCTGGTCGGCGAGATCCTCGGCCGTATCGAGAAGAAGGCCGGCTGGACGATCGGCGCCCTGGAGCTGCGCACCCTGGACCGCGAGATCCTGGAGCAGCACTACGCCGAGCACGTCGGCAAGGCTTTCTACGAGCCGCTGGTCGCCTTCATGTCCTCCGGCCCGGTCGTCTCGCTGGTCGTCGAGGGCGAGCGGGTGATCGAGGGCGTGCGGGCGCTCGCCGGTCCGACGGACCCGATCGCCGCGCCGAGTGGCTCCATTCGTGGGGACTTCGGCACGATCACCCGGGAGAATCTGATCCACGCCTCGGACTCCGAGGAGTCGGCGGAGCGCGAGATCAAGATTTTCTTTCCCGGAATTTCCTGACGCATCGTCAGCCGCGCAACCCGTTGTGACCAGGGGCGACCGAGGGATACCTCGGTCGCCCTTCGGCGTCCGCGCCCTGAACGGGGGAACGTATCGCCGCGACACGACGTCCCCATTAAGGGGGGCGAAGGCGTGTACAGCTGACAATGGCGCAAGAGCCCACCGTGTTCGAGCGGGCAAGACGACACGACTACGATGGAAGCTTCCGCGCCGCATGGCGCATCACCTGCCGACCTCCGTAAGCATTCGCTCAAGTTGGGAAGGCCAGACGTATCCTCATGGGGAACAACATGTCGTTCATCGGCCGTGACATGGCTGTCGACCTCGGGACCGCCAACACGCTGGTGTACGTCAGGGGCCGCGGGATCGTCCTCAACGAACCGTCGGTCGTGGCCATCAACACCAACACCGGCGGCATCCTCGCGGTCGGTGCCGAGGCGAAGAAGATGATCGGGCGGACGCCGGGCAACATCGTCGCCGTGCGCCCCCTGAAGGACGGCGTGATCGCCGACTTCGAGATCACCGAGCGGATGCTCCGCTACTTCATTCTGAAGATCCACAAGCGCCGCTATCTGGCCCGCCCCCGGGTGGTCGTCTGCGTCCCCTCCGGCATCACCGGGGTCGAGCGCCGCGCGGTCATCGAGGCGTCGACCCAGGCCGGCGCGCGTCAGGTCCACATCATCGAGGAGCCCATGGCCGCCGCCATCGGCTCCGGCCTGCCGGTCCACGAGGCCACCGGCAACATGGTCGTGGACATCGGCGGCGGCACCACCGAGGTCGCGGTCATCTCGCTCGGCGGGATCGTCACGGCCCAGTCCATCCGCGTCGCCGGTGACGAGCTCGACAACGCGATCATCCAGCACATCAAGAAGGAGTACAGCCTTCTGCTGGGCGAGCGCACCGCCGAGAGCATCAAGATCACCATCGGCTCCGCGTACGACCTCGACCAGGACGAGCACACCGAGATCCGCGGCCGCGACCTGGTCTCCGGCCTGCCGAAGACCGTCGTCATCTCGGCGACCGAGGTCCGCAAGGCCATCGAGGAACCGGTCAACTCCATCGTCGACGCGGTCAAGACGACCCTCGACAAGTGCCCCCCGGAGCTGTCCGGCGACGTCATGGACCGCGGCATCGTGCTCACCGGAGGCGGCGCCCTGCTCCGCGGCCTCGACGAGCGGCTGCGCCGCGAGACCGGTATGCCCATCCACATCGCCGAGGACCCCCTCGACTCCGTCGCGCTCGGGTCCGGCAAGTGCGTCGAGGAGTTCGAGGCGCTCCAGCAGGTCCTCGACTCCCAGCCCCGCAGGTAGCAGCACTCCGGTCCCGGCCCCGCCCGCAGGCGTCACACGACGCCCGGGGGCGGGGCCGGGCACCCCGCGCCGCCGACCACTGAGTCCGGCGGATCGCTGATATACAGGCACAACACCCCTACAGGCACGGTGCACTGACACTTCACCACCCCGGCACCGCGCACACAGGCACAACGCTCAACTCCCGAACGAGACCGGTGCGGGCACGCAGCCGGCCGGTCCTACGAGGAAGGACACGGCCGCCGCACGTGAGGGACACACGAGAGAGCCGGCTGCTGCTGGTGCTGCTGGTCGCGATCGCGTTCGCGTTGATCACGGTGGACATCCGCGGCGGCGAGCAGTCCCCGCTCGACGGTGCCCGCCGAGCCGCTGCCGCCGCCTTCGGCCCGATCGAGAACGGCGTCGCCCGCGCCGTCAACCCGGTCGGCAACGCCATCGGCGCCGTACGGGACTCCGGCGAGCGGCACACCCGGATCAGCGCGCTGGAGCACGAGAACGCCGCCCTGAAGGCCAGGCTCGGCTCGTCCGACCGCAACCGCAGCCGCGCCGCCGAACTCGACAAGATGCTCAAGACCGCGGGCGCCGGCCAGTACGGCATCAAGGGCGCCGAGGTCATCGCCATCGGCGCGGCCCAGGGCTTCTCCTGGACCGTCACCATCGACGCCGGCAGCCGCGACGGCATCGCCCGCGATATGACCGTCATCAACGGCGACGGCCTGGTCGGCCGGGTCACCACCGTCGGCGCGCACACCGCCACCGTACTGCTGGCCAACGACCCCGAGTTCACCGTCGGCACCCGCATGGAGACCACCAACGAGATCGGCTTCGGCAACGGCCAGGGCGGCCAGTCGCTGCGCGTCGAACTCCTCAACGGCAGGGCCGACGTCAAGAAGGGCGACCGGATGGTCACCTTCGGCTCCAGCGCCGACAAGCCGTTCGTGCCCGGTGTACCGGTCGGCCGGGTCGTCAAGGTCGAGCCCGCCAACGGTGACCTGACCCGCACCCTCCAGGTCCGGCCCTACGTCACCTTCTCCCAGCTCGACATCGTCGGCATCGTCGTCCAGCCGCCCCGCGAGGACCCCCGCGACACCGTCCTGCCGGCCCGGCCCGCCAAGCCCGCGCCGACGCCGACGATCACCGTCACGGCCACCCCCTCCGCGAGCGATTCCACCAGGAGCTGACCGATGCGCATCAACCGGATTCTGCTCTCGACCCCGCTGATCGTCGTCGCCCTCGTCATCCAGGTCAGCATCCTCGGCCGGCTCCAACTGCCCGGCGCCGTACCGGATCTGCTGCTGCTCGTCGTGCTCGGCCTCGCGCTCGTCTACGGCCATGTCGGCGGCGCCCTCATCGGCTTCGGCGCCGGGCTGCTCGCCGACCTCGCGCCGCCCTCCGACCACGCCATCGGTCGCTTCGCCCTGGTGCTCTGCGTCATCGGCTACCTCGCGGGACTGACCAAACCGGACTCCGGGCAGCACCGCTCGGCGACGGTCCCCCTCATGGTCGTCATCGGCGCGGCCATCGGCTCCACCCTGCTCTACGCCGGCGTCGGCGCACTGGTCGGCGACACCGCCGCGCGGCACGTCGGCGTCGGCGGGCTGCTGCTCAGCGCCACCCTCTACGACCTGCTGCTCGCCCCCTTCACCGTCCCGCTGGTGATGGCGCTGGCGCGCAGGACGGAGGGCGATCCGCTGACCGGTGACGGCACCGGCGGGCAGAGCGGGACCGCCAAGGGACGCGAGGCGGGGTACAGCTGGCTCAGCACCGGCACCGGGCTCAAGGCCAGCCGCGGCCGGATGCCCAAGGCGGCCCGGATGCCCAGGGAGGCCCGGATCGGCGGCCAGCGAGGCGGCCTGCTCACCAGGTCGGCCCGTAACAAGGCAGGACGTATCAAGGGGGTCAAGCGCCTGTGAAATCCCACCCGTCTCCCGGCCACCACCCCTCACGGAGGCGCTGCGCCCCATGAGCAACGCCCACCCGTCGCCCGGCCACCACCCCTCACGGAGGCGCTGCGCGCCATGAGCAATATTCCGGAGACCGGCCGCACCTCCCGTGTCACGGTCCGTCTCATCGCGATTCAGATCCTGGTCTTCTCGCTTCTGCTCACGCTCGGTGGCCGGCTCTGGTATCTCCAGATCCGCAACGGCAAGGAGTACGCCAACCAGGCGCGGAGCAACCACGTCCAGCAGGTCATCGACCCCGCCACCCGCGGCTCCATCCTCGACGCCCGGGGCGTACCGCTGGCCGACAACCAGACCCGGCTGGTCGTCTCCGCCAGCCGCACCGACCTGCTGAAGATAAAGGACCGCGGCAAGGCCGTCCTCGCCCGGCTCTCGCAGGTGCTCGGCATGCCCGAACAGGAGATCCGCAACAAGGTCCGGCTCTGTGACGCCAAGACGCCGCAGCCCTGCTGGAACGGTTCGCCCTACCAGCCGATCCCGATCACGGACAAGGCCACCACCCAGCAGGCCCTCCAGATCCGCGAGCGTTCCGAGGACTTCCCCGGCATCAGCGCCGAGCCCACCGCCGTCCGCCGCTACGCCGCCCCGGGCGACGCCAACTCCGCCCAGGTCCTCGGCTATCTCTCGCCGGTCACCGACGACGAGATCACCAAGGCCAAGGACAGCCGCTCGCCGCTGCTGCGCTCCGACCAGATCGGCCGGTCGGGACTGGAGCGGACGTACGACAGCGAGCTGCGCGGCAAGGCCGGCGTCACCCGCTACGAGGTCGACAACCTCGGCCGGGTCATCGGCAAGGCCAAGAGCGACCGCGCGGTGCCCGGCTCCCACGTCATCACCAGCATCGACGCCCGCGTCCAGGCCATAGCGGAGAAGGAGCTGGACCAGGCGCAGAAGGACGCCCGCAATGTGTTCGACAAGAACACCGGCACCAACTACAAGGCCGACGCGGGCGCGGTGGTCGTCATGGAGACCAAGACCGGCCGGGTGGTGGCGATGGCCTCCAGCCCCACCTACGACCCCAACGCCTGGGTCGGCGGGATCTCCGGCAAGGACTACGCCAAGCTCACCGGCAAGGACTCCAACTACCCGCTGCTGAACCGCGCGATCCAGGGGCAGGCGGCCCCCGGCTCGATCTTCAAGGTCATCTCGACCACCGCCGCGGTCAACGCCGGTTACGACTTCGACGGCCACTACCCCTGCACCAGCGCGTTCAACATCGGTGACCAGGTGTTCAAGAACTTCGAGTCCGAGAACTACGGCGCCATCAGCCTCGGCCGCGCGCTGGAGGTCTCCTGCGACACCGTCTTCTACGACCTCGCCTACAAGCAGTGGCAGAAGGACGGCGGCAACAACCCCACCCACCCCGCGGACTGGTTCTACAAGACCGCCCACCAGTTCGGCCTGGGCAAGGAGACCGGTATCGACCTCCCCAACGAGGTCCGCGGCCGGGTTCCCGACCGCCAGTGGAAGAAGGACTACTGGCAGGCCAACAAGGACGGCTGGTGCGCGCAGGGCGAGCACGCCGACGACTATGTATCGAAGATCGCCAAGGAGAACTGCGAATCCGGCATGAAGATGCGGGCCGGTGACTCCGTCAACTACTCCATCGGACAGGGCGACACCCTCGTCACCCCGATCCAGATGGCGGCCATCTACTCCGCCATCGCCAACGGCGGCACCCTCTACAACCCGACCGTCGGCAAGGCCATCGTCAGCCCCGACGGCAAGCACATCCGGGAGATCCGGCCCACCGCGCACGGCAAACTGCCGGACAGCCCCAAGACGCTCCGGCAGATCGACGACGCACTGGCGGGCGTGGCCACACGCGGTACCGCCGCCTGGCGGTTCGGCGGCTGGCCGCAGGACAAGATCCCGATGCACGCCAAGACCGGTACGGCCGAGGTCTACGGTAAGCAGACGACGGGCTGGTTCGCGACGTACACCAAGGACTACACGGTCCTGATGACGATCTCCCAGGGCGGTACGGGTTCCGGCTCCGCCGGCCCGGCCGTACGCAAGATCTACAACGCGCTGTACGGCGTCGACGACAGCGGGCAGATCGACGAGAAGGCCGCGCTGCTCCCGCAGCCGCAAGCCTCGCTCCCCAAGATCGAGAGCGACGGCACGATCCAGGCCCAGCCCATCAAGCCGGTGTCGGAAACGCTGCCGGACGAAGAGGAGGGGCAGCAAGAGTGACGGCCAGTCACAGCTCCCGGACGTTCTCCATCCGGCGCTACGCCCCCGAACCCGGTGCCTGGGGGAAGATCACCGCGCGCGACTCGGTCGTCCGCAAGCTGGACTGGATCCTGCTGCTGTCCTGCGCGGCGCTCTCGCTCATCGGTGCGGTGCTCGTCCACTCCGCCACCCGCAACCGCACCGAACTCAACCACGGCGAACCGTACTTCTTCTTCCTGCGCCATCTGCTCAACACCGGCATCGGGCTGGCGCTGGCCGCGCTCACGATCTGGCTCGGCCACCGCACGCTGCGCGGCGCCGTCCCGGTCCTGTTCGGTCTCGCGGTCGTCCTCGCCCTGCTGGTGCTGACGCCGCTGGGCTCCACCATCAACGGTTCGCGGTCCTGGCTGGCGATCCCGGGCGGTTTCTCGCTCCAGCCCGCCGAGTTCACCAAGATCACCATCACCCTCGGCATGGCGATGATCCTGGCGGCCCGGGTCGACGCGGGCGACCGCCCGCACCCCGACCACCGCACGGTCGTCCAGGCGCTCGGCCTCGCGGCCATCCCCGTCGCCGTCATCCTCCTGATGCCCGACCTCGGCTCGGTGATGGTGCTCGGCGCCATCGTCCTCGGCGTGCTGATGGCGTCCGGCGCCTCCAACCGCTGGATCCTGGGGCTGCTGGGCACCGGCGTCGTGGGCTGCCTCGCCATCTGGCAGTTCGGCCTGCTCGACGAGTACCAGATCGCCCGCTTCGCCGCCTTCGCCAACCCGAGCCTCGATCCGGCCGGCGTCGGCTACAACACCAACCAGGCCCGTATCGCGATCGGCGGCGGCGGGCTGACCGGCTCCGGGCTCTTCCGCGGCAGCCAGACCACCGGCCAGTTCGTCCCCGAACAGCAGACGGACTTCATCTTCACCGTCGCGGGCGAGGAACTCGGCTTCCTGGGCGCGGGACTGATCATCGTCCTGCTCGGCGTCGTGCTGTGGCGCGCCTGCCGTATCGCCCGCGAGACCACCGAGCTCTACGGCACCATCGTCGCCGCCGGCATCGTCGCCTGGTTCGCCTTCCAGGCGTTCGAGAACATCGGCATGACCCTCGGCATCATGCCCGTCACCGGCCTCCCCCTGCCGTTCGTCTCCTACGGCGGCACCTCCATGTTCGCCGTCTGGATCGCGATCGGTCTGTTGCAGTCGATCCGGGCGCAGCGGCCGGTGTCGGCCGCGCGGTGAGGGGCGCCCCGGGGGCCCGGGGCGCCTGTACGGCGGGGTGCGGCGGGCTTGCGTGCGTGGTGCCCCGGTCGGCGGCGAGGCGGGTGAAGAGGCGCGCGGCGCGGGCGGACGCACGGACGGGGGCGGGACGGCCGTCGGGGCCGCGCCCTGGACGCTGATGCGCGGACCGTGCCCGGCGGTCGGGAACCGGCGCGGGACGTGCGCAAAAGCGGGGCGCGCCGGGCGACGGCCGTGGTGCGGGGGTGCACGGGTGCCTCTCCCCGGGCGGGTTCGTGTGTGCGCCGGACGCCACCGTTCGTGGGCGGCGGGTCGCGCACCGTAAGTCGCCTCGTGTCACAGGCGTGGCCCGGCCGCCCGGACATGTGATCTCCCGGGAGCCGCCCGCGGATTCCCCGTCGGCCGCCACACCGCGCTCCGTGCCACGCCGCGCTCCGTGCCGCGCCGCCTCCGCGCCACTCCGCTCTCCCCGGCCGCTCCGCCAGGGAAACAGGGCCCCGCAGGCCGGTCCCCGGATGGGTGGGCGCGGGGCCCGCCTCCGTGCCCGCCCCGCGACTAGATTCGAGATATGGCGGACATCGTGCGCGAGATCGAGCGGAAATACGCGGCGACCGACGAGACCCGGCTGCCCGACCTGACCGGTGTGGACCGGGTCGCGGCCGTGGTGGCGCGGGGTGTCGAGCACCTGGACGCCGTGTACTACGACACCGCCGACCAGCGCCTCGCCGGTGCCGGGATCACGCTGCGGCGCCGCACCGGCGGCCGGGACGCGGGCTGGCATCTGAAACTGCCGGTCGCGCCCGAGGAGGGGGCCGGGACGGAGCCGGGGCGGACACGGGACGAGGTGCGGGCGCCGCTGTCCGATACGCCGCCCCCGGAGCTGACGGCCCTCGTCCGCGCGCGGGTGCTCGGCCGGGAGCTGGTGCCCGTCGTACGCCTGCGGACGCGGCGTACGGTCCGGGTGCTCCAGGACGCCGCCGGAGCGCCGCTCGCCGAGGTGGCGGTGGACGCGGTACGGGCACAGCGCGCCGCACCGGCTCCCGCGAAGCGGGGCGGGGGGCCCGCGCAGGCCCGCTGGTGCGAGATCGAGGTGGAGCTGGCCGGGGCGGGCGAGGGCGGCGCGGCCCTCCTGGACGCGGTCGGCCGGGCGCTCGCCGCGGCGGGAATCCGGCCCGCCGGGGCGGCGTCGAAACTGGCGCGGGCGCTGGCCGAGACCGAGACCGAGACCGCGGGCGGGTCCGGCGACGCCGACCGCGCCCCCGGCGGCGGAAAGGCCGGGCGCGCCGCGGGCGGCCCGGGGCGGGACGGGGCCGCCGGCACCGCGGGCGACATCGTCCTCCGGTACGTCCGCGAACAGGTCCGGGTGATCGTCGAGTTGGACCCGGCCGTGCGGCGCGAGCTGCCCGACTCCGTACACCGGATGCGGGTCGCCACCCGTCGGCTGCGCAGCGCGTTCCGCTCCTACGCGAAGGTGCTCGACCGTACCGTCACCGACCCCCTGGGAGTCGAACTCCGGTGGCTGGCTGGAGAGTTGGGGGTGGCCCGGGACCGGGAGGTGCTGGCCGCGCGGCTGCGTGCCGGGCTGGCGGAGCTGCCCCGGCCGCTGCGGCTCGGCCCGGTGGCCGCCCGGCTGCGCGGCTGGTCGCGGCGCTCGCACCGCGGCGCGCGGCGGGAGGTGCTCGCCACGCTCGACGGCGCCCGGTATCTGGCGCTCCTGGAGGCGCTCGACGTGCTGGTGGGCGATCCGCCGCTGCTGAAGGCCGCCGCCCGGCCCGCGCCCGAGACGCTGGCGCGGGCCGTGCGCAAGGACTACCGGCGGCTGGCCGGCCGGGTGACGGCCGCGCTGGCGGCGCCGGCCGGGCCGGTACGGGACCAGGCGCTGCACAGCGCCCGCAAGGCGGCCAAGCGGACCCGGTACGCGGCGGAGGCCGCCGTCCCGGCCCTGGGCCGCCCGGCGGAGACGTTCGTCCGGCGCACCAAGCGGGTGCAGCAGGTGCTGGGCGACCACCAGGACAGCGTGGTGGCGCGCGCGGCGCTGCGTGAGCTGGCGGTCCAGGCGCACCGCGCGGGCGAGGCCGGCTTCACCTTCGGGCTGCTGTACGGGCGCGAGGAGGCCCGCGCGGCGGACCGGGAGCGGGAGTTGCCGGACGTGTGGCGACAGGTGTCCCCCGCCGGGCTGCGCGCCCGGTCCGGGGCGTGACCGTGCGGGTGGCCCGGCCGCCCGCCGGTGCGCGCCGGCCCCGCCGGTCCGGGGCCGCGGTGGTGTGCGGCGCGGGCGGGGTGCGCCGGGAGCCGGGCGAGCGGCGGCCCGCCACCGGGTTACGCTGGGGAGTCGCCCCCTGCCAGCTCACGAAGGTCCGGAGATGTCTGCCGAGTCGGTCTTCCCGCAGCTCGAAGCTCTGCTCCCGCATGTGCAGAAGCCCATCCAGTACGTCGGCGGAGAGCTCAACTCCACGGTCAAGCCGTGGGAGAGCTGCGATGTCCGCTGGTCGCTCATGTACCCCGACGCGTACGAGGTCGGACTGCCCAACCAGGGCGTCATGATCCTCTACGAGGTGCTCAACGAACGCGAGGGCGTGCTCGCCGAGCGCACCTACAGCGTGTGGCCGGACCTCGAAGCGCTGATGCGCGAGCACCACGTACCGCAGTTCACCGTGGACGGCCACCGGCCCGTCCGCGCGTTCGACGTCTTCGGGCTGAGCTTCTCCACCGAACTCGGCTACACCAACATGCTCACCGCCCTCGACCTGGCGGGTATCCCGCTCCTCGCGGCGGACCGCACCCTCGACGACCCGATCGTGCTCGCCGGCGGCCACGCCGCCTTCAACCCCGAGCCGATCGCGGACTTCCTGGACTGCGCGGTCGTCGGCGACGGCGAGCAGGCGGTGCTGGAGATCACCGACATCGTCCGCGCCTGGAAGGCCGAGGGCCGGCCCGGCGGACGCGATGAGCTGCTGTTCCGGCTCGCGAAGACCGGCGGCGTGTACGTCCCCAAGTTCTACGACGTCGAGTACCTGGCCGACGGGCGGATCGCCCGCGTCGTGCCGAACCGCTCCGGCGTCCCGTGGCGGGTGTCCAAGCACACCGTCATGGACCTGGACGAGTGGCCCTACCCCAAGCAGCCGCTCGTCCCCCTGGCCGAGACCGTCCATGAGCGGATGTCGGTCGAGATCTTCCGTGGCTGCACCCGCGGCTGCCGTTTCTGCCAGGCCGGCATGATCACGCGTCCCGTACGGGAGCGAAGCATCACCGGCATCGGCGAGATGGTGGAGAAGGGGCTGAAGGCCACGGGATTCGAGGAGGTCGGCCTGTTGTCGCTGTCCTCCGCGGACCACACCGAGATCGGCGACGTCGCCAAGGGGCTCGCCGACCGGTACGAGGAAGACAAGATCGGGCTGTCGCTGCCGTCGACCCGCGTCGACGCCTTCAACATCGATCTTGCCAACGAGCTGACGCGCAACGGCCGTCGCTCCGGCCTCACCTTCGCGCCCGAGGGCGGCAGCGAGCGGATCCGCAAGGTCATCAACAAGATGGTCTCCGAAGAGGACCTGATCAGGACCGTCTCCACCGCCTACGGCAACGGCTGGCGGCAGGTGAAGCTCTACTTCATGTGCGGGCTGCCGACCGAGACCGACGAGGACGTGCTCCAGATCGGCGACATGGCGGTCAACGTCATCGCCGAGGGCCGCAAGGTCTCCGGGCAGAACGACATCCGCTGCACGGTCTCCATCGGCGGTTTCGTGCCCAAACCGCACACCCCCTTCCAGTGGGCGCCGCAGCTCTCCGCCGAGGAGACCGACGCCCGGCTGACGAAGCTGCGGGACAAGATCCGCGGTGACAAGAAGTACGGCCGCTCCATCGGCTTCCGCTACCACGACGGCAAGCCGGGCATCGTCGAGGGCCTCCTCTCGCGCGGCGACCGCCGTGTCGGCGCCGTCATCCGCGCGGTCTACGAGGGCGGCGGCCGGTTCGACGGCTGGCGCGAGCACTTCAGCTACGACCGCTGGATGAAGGCCGCCGAGGAGACGCTGCCCGCCCAGGGCGTGGACGTCGCCTGGTACACCACCCGCGAGCGCACCTACGAGGAGGTCCTGCCCTGGGACCACCTGGACTCCGGTCTCGACAAGGACTGGCTCTGGGAGGACTGGCAGGATGCCCTCGACGAGACCGAGGTCGAGGACTGCCGCTGGACCCCGTGCTTCGACTGCGGGGTCTGCCCCCAGCTCGACCTCGACATCCAGATCGGGCCGACGGGCAAGAAGCTCCTGCCGCTGACGGTCGTCAAGTAGCGCCACCCGCAAGCCCCGCCGGCCCGGCCCCGCGTACCCCGCGGTGGCCGGGCCGGCGCGTGTCCGCGCACCATGCCGCGATGCCGCCGCGGCACCTCGCCCCGCACGCCGGCGGCCGCGCCTTCCCCTCGCCGCGGTGGATGAACTCCGCGCTCAACTCCGGGCGTTCCGCGCTGCCGGGCTCGCGTCAGCGGGCGGGGGCGATTCCCCAGGCGGCGGCTCGGGCGGCGGCGGCCGCGCGGTTGGGGAGGCCGAGCTTGGCCAGGATGTGCTCGATATGGGTCCCCACGGTGCGCGGTGTGATGTACAGCCGCTCGGCGATCTCCCGGTTGGTGCGGCCGGCGGTCAGTTCGGCCAGCACCTGGAGCTCCCGTGGCGAGAGTCCGCCGGGCCGCCGTGTGTCCTGGTGCCGCGCGTCCGCGGTGCTCTCCCCGGACGGCGGGCCCGCGTGGCGGTCGACGGCCGCGGCGAGGGCCTCGGTGAGCAGGGTGACCACGGCGCGCGCCGGATCGGGCGCGCGCCGCGGCCGGCGGGTGCTGACGTTCAGCATGCCGACGTACCGGCCGTCGGCGGCGAACAGGCACTGGGCCACACCGTCCTCGATACCGAGGGGGGACAGCACCTCTCGGAAGCCCGGGGAAGCCGCGAGGAGTTGCCGGGGGACGTCCCTGAGCCAGAGACCGCCCAGGGCCTGGCCGTTGAGCAGGGGGAACACCGGGTCGTGGTGGAGGCGGGTCTCGATATAGGCCGTGGCGTCGTCCGGATAGCTCCCGGCCAGGGTGGTGTGGCGCCGGCGCAGCGGATCCCACCGGGACAGGGAGGCGTGGTCGTACTCCAGCACCTCCGACAGCGCCGCCAGGACCGTGTCGAGGCCGGCCGCGCCGCTCGTGGCGCTCCGGGCGGCCGCACGGACGTGGACGGCCGCGTCCAGAATGTCCGCCCCGCTCCGTGCCGCTGCCATCCTCCAAGGATGATCATGCGCCGGTCATGCGTCAATCGCGCAGGGCGTCGTGCACGACCTGCCCGTCCACGACGGTGAGGACGACGGGCATCTCCGGTATGTCGTGGGGGTCGGCGGTGAGCAGGTCCCCGTCGAGCACGCAGAGGTCGGCGACCTTGCCCGGCTCCAGAGAGCCCTTCCAGTCGTCGGCGAAGTCCTGCCAGGCCGCGTCGATCGTGTACGTACGGATCGCCTCGGCCAGGCCGATGCGCTGCTCGGGGCCGCTGACCCGGCCGGCGGCCTTCGACTCGCGCAGCACCATGGTGGCGACGCCCTGGCGCCAGTCCGGGGAGGTGACGGGGGCGTCGGACCCGCTCGCGACCCGCACACCGGCGTCGAGGGCATCGCGGTAGGGCCAGGCGTACGCGGCCCGCTCGGCGCCGACGAACATCTCCTCCATATCAGCGACGGTCCACTTGATGGTGGGGTTCATGTTGACGCCGAAGCCGTGCGCGGCCAGCACCTCCATGCTGTGCGCGGTGAGGAAGTCGCCGTGGATGACGTAGTGCCGGGCGTCGGGCCGCGGGTGCTCGGCCATGGCCGCGGCGAAGGCGTCCGCGACGGTGTCGATGGCCCGGTCGCCGGTGACATGGACGCCCATCTGGTGCCCGGCGGCGTGGGCGTGCCGGATCATCGCGTCGATCTCGGCGGTCCGCTCGGTGTCGGTCGCGCCGCCGACGCACAGGGAGCCGCAGCCGCCGCCGACGTACGGCTCGTGCATCCAGGACGTCTTGTTGGGGACGATGCCGTCCGCGAAGATCTTGACCCCGTGGATCGCGAGACGGCGCGGATCGGCGTCGCCGGACCCGCCGAGTCCGGTGAGGGCGCGAGCGAACTCCTCGGTGGTGCTCGACAAGCCGGTGGGCAGGAGCAGGACGCCGAGGCGGGCGGTCAGTTCGCCGTCGGCCAGCATCCGGCGGTAGACGTCGAGGGTCTCCGCGCCGAGCGCGCCCCGCATGATGCCGTCGCCGCCGGGACCGAGTCCGGGCTCGGTGTAGCTGGTCACGCCGAGCCGGGCGAGCGTGGCGAGGGCCGATCTGATCGCGTCGGTCCGCTCCTGCCGGCTGAGCGGCGGCAGCGCGTTCTGGACGAGGGCCTGGGCCCCCTCGTGGAGCAGCCCGGTCGGCTCCCCGGCCGCGTCCGCGACGATGGCCCCGCCGGGCGGCGCGACGGTGTGCCGGTCGATTCCGATGAGCTCCAGTGCCCTGGAGTTGACCCAGGTGGCGTGCCCGGAGAAGGAGTACAGGACGACGGGGTGGTCCGGGCTCACGGCGTCGAGGTCGTGCCGCGAGGGCAGTCGCGACGGATCGGCGGCGCACTCGTCGAGGTAACCGGTGTCCCAGCCGTGCCCCGTGATCCACTGCCCGTCCGGAATCCGTCCGACGGCCTCCCGTACCGCCTCGGCCACGTCCGCGAGGGAGGCCACAGCGGGATGGCCGAGGTCGAGGGAGAGCGGCGGCGTCGACATGCCGAAGGCGCATCCGTGCAGATGGGAATCGTTGATACCGGGCAGCAGCGTCGCCCCCCGCAGGTCGATGACGCGGGTATCGGGTCCGACGAGCGGCGCGACATCCTCCCGCCCGCCGACTGCGCTGATGACCCCACCGGTCACCGCCAGGGCCGAGGCGACGGAGAACTCCGCGTCGACCGTGACCACCTGCCCGCCGAGAAACACCAGATCCGCATACGTGTCCACAGGAATGTGTCCTTTCGAGAACCGGGCGCACCACGGCCACCCGCGAACGCCTTCCCGAGGACTATGGCGACGCCCCCGCCCTCCGCACATCGGTCATCCCACCGATACGCGCCCGCCACCGTGGCCGTGCGACCGCGCCGCGCTGCCGGTCGTCCGCCGGGAGCCGGGCCCGGCCACGGCGCCGGTCACCTGCGATCACGGCCGCACCGGCTCACGTAGGGGCATCGAGTCCGGCGGCGGGGGCTGCGGGGACCGGCGGGGGAGAAGCCGCGCCACCGGATCCGCTGCCGGATATGTCTCCCGCGCCGTCGGCCGGTTCCCCGGCCGGCTGCTGCGGTGGCTCGTCGTCGAGCCGTCGAGCTGGTCGTACCGCGCGGCCTTCACCCCGCTCGGGTACGGCATCTGGGACGGCGTCCGGCGTCCGGTGCGGCGGGCCGCGGGCGATGCGGGCCGGGCCGTCCGACGGGCGCTGTGCGCCGCCCGCGCGAGCGCGCGGCAGACCCGCCGGGAGATCCGGCACGCCCTGTCCGGCGCCCCGTGGGAGCCGGAGCACGCCGCCGCCGCGTCGGCCCGCCGGGAACCGGGCGTGCCCGCGGCACGTACTCTAGGTAAGAAGTCCGGGCGCGACCCGTCCCCGCCCACGCGGGGACGATCAGGACCGGATGGCGCCGCAGTGGCGTCATCCGCGGCACTCCCCCGCGGGAGTGGTGTCCAGCAGCGCCCTCACACCAAGGAGAAGTAGCCCTGGGCAAGCGACAGCCCGAAGGCCCGCCGCCCGCACCGGCGGTGCAGCGCATCCGACTGCGCTACACCAAGCGCGGCCGCCTCCGGTTCACCAGCCACCGCGACTTCCAGCGCGCTTTCGAGCGGGCGCTGCGCCGCGCCGAGGTCCCCATGGCCTACTCGGCGGGCTTCACCCCGCACCCCAAGGTGTCGTACGCCAACGCCGCCCCGACGGGCACGGGCAGTGAGGCCGAATACCTGGAGATCCAGCTCACCGCCCGCCGCGACCCGGCGCCGCTGCGCGAGCTGCTGAACGCGTCGCTGCCCGACGGGCTCGATGTGACCGACGCCGTCGAGGCGCACACCAGCGGCCTCGCCGACCGGCTCCAGGCGTCGGTGTGGGAGATCCGGCTCGACGGGGTCGGGACCGAGACGGCGGAGCGCGCCGTCGCGGCGTTCCTCGCCGCGGAAGAGGTGCAGGTCGAGCGCCGGACGAAAAACGGTATGCGGGCCTTCGACACGCGGGCCGCGGTGGCCCGCCTGGAGACCGTCCGCTCCGAGAGCGATAGGCCCGACGGCAATGCCTGTGCGATACTGCGGCTGGTTGTTCGGCATCTGACACCTGCCGTTCGACCCGACGACGTCCTGTCCGGCCTCCGAGCTACGGCCGACCTGGCGCCGCCGGTCCCCGCAGCGGTGACCAGGCTGGCGCAGGGGCTGCTCGATGAGGAGTCCGGCACGGTGACCGACCCGTTGGCGCCCGACCGCGACGCTGCCACGGCCGCCCCCTCAACGGCCGCCGGGCTGAGTGCCGCGAAGGTGCCGAGTGGGGCCTCCCCGGCAGTTTCCGGGGAAGGTACCGCGTAGGACCGCCGTCGTCGCGTCGCCGATCAGCCAGGGCACCATCCCCGGCCCGGCAGACGCACTGACCAGGAGACTTTCGCCGGTCCCCGACCTACGGCCCGGCGAGCGAGACGACAGCTCCCGTGCGGCGCCCACGCCCCGGACAGCGGAACCGCGCACATCACGCGGACCGCGGCCGGAATCAGGCGCGGCGCCCGGGAGCGTGACGGGAGAACCGCCCGCATGCTCGAATCAATTGAGCCCACCGAACCCATCCAGCCCGCGGAGCGCGGCGCCGACGACAGCGCGTCGCCCAGCGGCACGCTGCCGCCGCGCCGCAGGCGCCGTGCGGCATCCCGGCCGGCCGGTCCGCCGGCGGCCGGCAGCGCCGCCGCGTCCGCGGTGGTGAGCGCCGAGAGCGCAGCCCCCGCGGCGCAGCAGACCGCCCCCGAGGAGAGCGCCGCGTCCCCGGTCACCGCCGGCGAGGACGCCAAGCCCGCCCGTGGCCGCCGCCGCGCGACCCGTAAGGTCACCGCCCCGGCCGGTGCTCCGCTGAGCGCCGTCGAGGAGCCCGCCGCCGCACCGGCCGTCGCCGAGACCCCGGCCCCCGAGACGCCCGCCGCCGAGGCGCCGCAGTCCGATGACGAGGCGCCGCGCGGCCGTACCCGCCGCCGGGCGACCCGTAAGGCCACCGCCCCCGCCGGCGCCCCGCAGGCCGATGCCCGTCCGGAGCCGGCCGCCGCCGAGGCGCCCGAGCCCGCCGTGGAGAGCGCCGCCGCCGAGGCCCCGGCCGCTCAGGAGGACGACGCCCGGCCCGCCCGTGGCCGTCGCCGCGCCACCCGTAAGGCCACCGCTCCGGCCGGTGCTCCGCTGAGCGCCGTCGAGGAGCCCGCCGCTCCGGCCGAGAGCCCGGCCGCCGCCGACGAGGACGAGGCCACCGAGCCCGCCGAGCCCGTCAAGCCGGTCCGTGCGCGCCGCCGGGCCACCCGCAAGGTGACCGCCGCGGCTCTCGCGCCGCAGGCCGCCGACGAGGCACCGGCCGCCGAGGCGGAGGCCGAGCCCGAGACCGCCGAGGCGCCCAAGCGCCGGGGCCGCCGCCGCGCCGAGCGCGCCGTGGAGCCCGTCGCCGAGGCGCAGCGCGCCGAGGAGGAGCCCGCGGCCGAGGCGCCGGTGCGCGGCCGCCGCCGGGCGCAGCGTCCGCCGTCCGCCGTCTTCCAGGCGCCGGTCTTCACCGAGCCGATGTTCCAGACCCCGGAGAGCGCGGCCGCGGCCGCCGCTGCCGCCGCCCGCCAGGAGACCGAGGAGGCGGCCGAGCCGGAGCAGGTCCAGGAGGAGCAGCCGGTGACCGGCGGCCCGCGCCGTCGGCGCCGCCGTGGCGCGCCCGTCGAGCCCGAGCCGGTGGCGGCCGCCCCGGTCGAGGAGATCGAAGCGGACGAGGAGCCCGAGGCCGAGGACGAGGCCGAGCAGATCGACACCGGGCACGACGACGAGTCCGGCGACCGTCCCTCGCGCCGCCGCCGCCGTGGTGGCCGTCGCCGCCGTCGCGGTGAGGCCGCCGACGGTGACGAGCAGCCCGCCGAGGGCCGCCCGGCCGCCGAGCGGGAGCCCGCCGAGGCGGACGAGGAGCCCGAGGAGGGCGACGAGCAGGCCGTCGGCCGGCCGGAGCAGCACGAGGACGAGGCCGACGACCACGGCGGCGGCTCCAGCAGCAGCCGTCGGCGCCGCCGTCGCCGCCGTCGCAGCGGTGACTCCGGTGAGGCCGAGGGCCACCAGGGCGACGACCCGGAGCGCACCGTCGTCAAGGTCCGCGAGCCCCGTAAGAAGGACGAGGGCGGCACCGGCGCCGACGAGGTCCAGTCGATCAAGGGGTCGACGCGCCTGGAGGCCAAGAAGCAGCGCCGCCGCGAGGGCCGTGAGCAGGGCCGCCGCCGGGTGCCGATCATCACCGAGGCGGAGTTCCTCGCGCGCCGCGAGGCCGTCGAGCGCGTGATGGTCGTGCGCCAGAGCGGCGAGCGCACCCAGATCGGCGTCCTTGAGGACAACGTGCTCGTGGAGCACTTCGTCAACAAGGAGCAGGCGACGTCGTACGTCGGCAACGTCTACCTCGGCAAGGTGCAGAACGTCCTGCCGTCGATGGAGGCCGCCTTCGTCGACATCGGCAAGGGCCGCAACGCCGTGCTGTACGCCGGCGAGGTCAACTTCGAGGCGCTGGGCATGGCCAACGGGCCGCGGCGCATCGAGACCGCGCTGAAGTCCGGCCAGTCGGTGCTGGTGCAGGTCACCAAGGACCCGATCGGCCACAAGGGCGCCCGGCTCACCAGCCAGGTCTCGCTGCCCGGCCGCTACCTCGTCTACGTGCCCGAGGGCTCGATGACCGGTATCAGCCGCAAGCTCCCGGACACCGAGCGGGCGCGGCTGAAGCAGATCCTCAAGAAGATCGTCCCCGAGGACGCGGGCGTCATCGTGCGTACCGCCGCGGAGGGTGCGAGCGAGGACGAGCTGGCGCGTGACGTCCTGCGGCTCCAGGCCCAGTGGGAAGAGATCCAGAAGAAGGCCAAGAGCGGCGGCAGCTCCAACGCGCCGACCCTGCTCTACGGTGAGCCGGACATGACCGTGCGGGTCGTCCGCGACATCTTCAACGAGGACTTCTCCAAGGTCATCGTGAGCGGCGACGGCGCCTGGGAGACCATCCACGGCTATGTCGCGCACGTCGCGCCGGACCTCACCGACCGGCTCCAGAAGTGGACTTCGGATGTCGACGTCTTCGCGACGTACCGCATCGACGAACAGCTGATGAAGGCGCTGGACCGCAAGGTCTGGCTGCCCAGCGGCGGTTCGCTGGTGATCGACAAGACCGAAGCGATGGTCGTGATCGACGTCAACACCGGGAAGTTCACCGGTCAGGGCGGCAACCTCGAAGAGACCGTCACCCGGAACAACCTGGAGGCGGCCGAGGAGATCGTGCGTCAGCTGCGGCTGCGCGACCTCGGCGGCATCGTGGTCATCGACTTCATCGACATGGTGCTGGAGTCCAACCGGGACCTCGTGCTGCGGCGGATGCTGGAGTGCCTGGGCCGGGACCGTACGAAGCACCAGGTGGCGGAGGTCACCTCGCTCGGCCTGGTCCAGATGACCCGTAAGCGGGTCGGCCAGGGTCTGCTGGAGTCCTTCTCCGAGTCCTGTGTGCACTGCAACGGCCGCGGTGTGATCGTCCACATGGACCAGCCGACGTCGGTCGGCGGTGGCGGCAAGCGCAAGAAGAAGGGCAAGGCCGGCAACGGCGTCCAGCCCGACCACCAGCACGAGGACGGTTTCGCGGCGGTCGAGGTCGCGCCGGAGCTGGAGCCCGCCCCGGTGACCGAGGCCGAGCTCCAGCCCGCGGTGGCCGAGGCCGACGAATGGTTCAGCAGCCCGGCGGAGGCCGAGGCGGCCGCCGGACGCGGCCGTGGCCGGCGTCGCGCGAGCCGGAAGGTGTCCGCCCCGGCGGGCGCCCCCAAGGCCGCGGAGGCCGCCGCGATCGTGGTGCCCACCGAGCCGGTGGCCGCGCCGGCCCCCGAGCCGGAGCCCGTCGAGGCGCCGGTCGCGGAGCCCGCGCCGCCCCGTGCGCGCCGTCGGGCGACCCGCAAGGTGACCGCTCCGGCGGGCTCGCCGCAGGTCTCCGACGACGGCGCGGTGACCGTGGTGGTCGAGACGCCGGTGGCCCAGCCGGTCGCCGAGCAGGCTGCCGAGCCGGTCGTGGAGCCGGTCGCCGAGGCGCCGGTTGAGGTCCCGGAGACCGTCGAGGTCCCCGAGGCACCGGAGCCCGTCGAGGCTGCCGAGGCCGAGCCCGTGGCCAAGAAGACCGTGAAGAAGGCGGCGGCCCGTAAGACGGCCGCCAAGAAGACCGCGGCGAAGACCACGGCCACGGCCCCGGCGAAGAAGGCGGCGGCGAAGAAGACCACCACCGCCAAGAAGACCGCGGCGAAGAAGACCGCCACGGCCAAGGCCACCACCGCGAAGAAGGCCACCGCCAAGAAGACGACGGCCAAGAAGACCACCGCCAAGAAGACGACGGCGGCGGCCAAGAAGACCGCGGCCGCCGAGCAGTCCGCGCCGACTTCGGTGTCGGCCCCGGCGGAGGACTGAGCAGCACCCGCGCCCCGGACCGTCCGCGGTCCGGGGCCGGTTTGACCCCCTGGTCAAGGCCCCGTAACCTTGACCGTCGGTGTCTGTGACACCAAACCCCTGAGCAAAGACCTCTCGGTCCGCCGAGAGAGGCCGCTCGTCCCTCGGATTTCATGAGCCTTTCCCGAGCTCATGTGAGCGGCTGGCATCAGAGGATCCGAACCTAGCGAAAGAGAGTTCCGCGTGTACGCGATCGTGCGCACCGGCGGACGCCAGCAGAAGGTTGCTGTTGGCGACGTCATCGAGGTTGACCGCATTTCCACCAGCAAGGTCGGCGACACCGTCGAGCTCTCGACGCTGCTGGTTGTCGACGGCGACTCGGTCACCAGCGACCCGTGGGTCCTGGCCGGCGTGAAGGTCCAGACCGAGGTCGTGGACCACCACAAGGGCGACAAGATCCGGATCCAGAAGTACAAGAACAAGACCGGTTACAAGAAGCGGATCGGCCACCGCCAGCTCCACACGGCGCTGAAGATCACCGGCATCGACGCTCCGGCGAAGTAAGGGACTGAGGAGACATGGCACATAAGAAGGGCGCATCGTCCACTCGGAACGGTCGCGATTCCAATGCTCAGCGGCTCGGTGTGAAGCGCTTCGGCGGTCAGGCCGTCAACGCCGGTGAGATCCTGGTCCGCCAGCGCGGCACGCACTTCCACCCGGGCACGGGCGTCGGCCGCGGCGGCGACGACACCCTGTTCGCCCTGGCGGCGGGCGCGGTGCAGTTCGGCACCCACCGTGGTCGCAAGGTCGTCAACATCGTTCCGGTCGCCGAGTAATTACGGCCCGGCCGTAACGGCTCTGCTGGAGATCCGGGGGGTTACGCCCCGGTTCCACCCGGCACCACTCCGAGGGCGGACCGCCTTTTCCCGCGAGAGCGGGAAGGCCGGTCCGCCTTTGGCGTGTTAGTACAGAGACATTCCCGTAGTTATCTGGAGGCACCCACCATGACCACCTTCGTGGACCGCGTCGAGCTGCACGTCGCCGCGGGTAACGGAGGCCACGGCTGCGCCTCCGTTCACCGGGAGAAGTTCAAGCCGCTCGGCGGCCCGGACGGCGGCAACGGCGGCCGCGGCGGCGATGTAATCCTGGTCGTCGACCAGGACGTCACCACCCTCCTCGACTATCACCACCACCCGCACCGCAAGGCCACCAACGGCGTGCCGGGCGCGGGCGACAACCGCGAGGGCAAGAACGGCCAGGACCTGGTCCTGCCGGTCCCGGACGGCACGGTCGTGTTCGGCAAGGACGGTACGGTGCTCGCCGACCTGGTCGGCCAGGGCACCACCTTCGTCGCGGGCCAGGGCGGCCGCGGCGGCCTCGGCAACGCCGCGCTCTCCTCCGCCCGCCGCAAGGCCCCCGGTTTCGCGCTGCTCGGCGAGCCCGGCGAGGAGCGGGACATCGTGCTGGAGCTCAAGACCGTCGCGGACGTCGCGCTGGTCGGCTACCCGAGCGCCGGCAAGTCCTCGCTGATCTCGGTGCTCTCCGCGGCCAAGCCGAAGATCGCGGACTACCCCTTCACGACCCTGGTGCCCAACCTCGGCGTGGTGACGGCCGGTTCGACCGTCTACACCATCGCCGACGTCCCCGGGCTGATCCCCGGCGCCAGCCAGGGCAAGGGCCTGGGCCTGGAGTTCCTGCGGCACGTCGAGCGCTGCGAGGTCCTGGTGCACGTCCTGGACACCGCGACGCTGGAGTCCGACCGCGACCCGGTCTCCGACCTCGACATGATCGAGGCGGAGCTGGCCCAGTACGGCGGCCTGGAGAACCGGCCCCGGGTGGTCGTCCTCAACAAGACCGACATCCCGGACGGCAAGGACCTCGCCGAGATGATCCGCCCCGACCTGGAGGAGCGCGGCTACCGCGTCTTCGAGGTCTCGGCCGTCGCCCACCTGGGCCTGAAGGAACTCTCCTACGCGCTCGCCGACATCGTCGCGCAGGCCCGCGCCGCCCGGCCGGTCCAGGAGGCCACCCGTATCGTCATCCGCCCGAAGGCCGTGGACGACACGGGCTTCACGGTCACCGAGGAAGGCGATCACTTCTACCGCGTACGCGGTGAGAAGCCCGAGCGCTGGGTGCGCCAGACCGACTTCAGCAACGACGAGGCCGTCGGCTACCTCGCCGACCGGCTCAGCCGCCTCGGTGTCGAGAACGCGCTGCTCAAGGCGGGTGCGCGGGCCAACGACGGCGTCGCGATCGGCCCCGAGGACAACGCGGTCGTCTTCGACTGGGAGCCGACGATGGCGGCCGGTGCGGAGATGCTGGGCCGACGCGGCGAGGACCACCGTCTGGAGGCGCCCCGTCCTGCCGCACAGCGCCGCCGCGACCGCGACGCGGAGCGCGACGAGTCCGACCAGGAGTACGAGGGCTTCCGGCCCTTCTGAGGACGGCCCGTACGGCGCTTCGGTACGACATCGCACAGCACAACACGGCACGGCCCCCGGGAGGACATCTCCTCCCGGGGGCCGTTCGCGCAGTTCAGGGGCGGTTCAGCGGGCCGGGCTGCGGTCGGTGCGGCCGGTGTCCGCGGCCTCCTGGGAGCGCTGGCCGGGGATACCGGACAGCCGGCGCTCCAGCCGGACGCGGCGCTCGTCGGCCTTCGCGCACAGGTCCAGCGCGGCCTGGCCGAAGCGGACCGCGGAGGGCGGTTCCGAGGGGCCGAGCAGCTGCTCCTTGAGCCGGGCGCGCTCCGCGGCGAGGGTGTCCCGCTCGGGGTGGCGGACCGTGTCGAGGAGCGCGGCCACGCCGTCCGCCCCGGGCGTCAGGACCGCCGCCGCCCGTACGGTCGGGAAGTTCGCCCGGAAGTCCGCCTCGGCCATCCCCGAGGTATTGGCGACCGCGTACGGCTTCCCGCTGGCCAGGTAGTCCGAGATGACGCTGGAGACATCGCTGATCAGCACGTCCGCCTGGTTGAAGCAGCTGAAGACGCCGGGGCGGACGGTGGTGACGACGCGGTGCTCCCACTCCGGGAAGGAGTCCCAGTAGGCGTGCTCCCAGGCGGTCACGGCGGCCGCGACGGCGGCGGCCCGGCCCGGCTCCGGGGTGCCCTGCAGGCGCATCCGCTCCAGCTCGTCCGCGCTCTTGCGGAAGGCGGCGGTGGTCAGCCGGTCCAGCTCCGCGGTGCGGCGGGCCAGCTCGGCGGCGGCCCGTGGGCCGGGCAGCGCACCGCCGCGCCCGCTGTTGGCCGCCGCGATCAGCGCCTGGATGCGGGCGTCGGCGGCGCCCGCGCGCGGGTCCACCGAACCGGTCATCGGGTGCGGTTTGTACAGCAGCCGCACCGCGGGGTCGGCGAGCAGTGCGCGGACGAGGTTCTCGCCCGCCAGGATCACCGAGGTGTTGCCCGGGTTGCCGTCCCAGCCCTCCCACGTCGGCGCGTACAGCACCGTCGTGAAGCGGCCGAGCGGGGCCCCCTCGTACGGTTCGACGGGGGCCAGCTGGGGGCGGCCGACCTCGACGACGTCCTTGTCCTCGACGCCGATGTCGGCGAGCTGGTAGCGCTCCCGGGCCGCCGGACCCGCCACCCACACCTCGTCGTACGCCTTCGCGTACGGGTTGCAGGAGGACAGCTTGTCGCTCTCGCCGTGGTTGATGAAGGCGTGCTTGACGGAGGGGATGCGCAGGATCTGCGAGGTCTTGCCGGAGTTCGCCGGGTGCAGCAGCACCTTGAGCGTGGAGTGCTCCAGACGCATCAGATGGGCGACCTTCGGGATGCACAGGACCGGGATGTCGGTGGCCTCGATCTTCTGCACCATGAAGCGCTCGCGGAGCACGATGACCGGTTTGCCGTCCAGGCCGGCGAGGGTGCTCAGCCACATGTTGGCCTGGTAGGCGGAGGCGGAGCCGCCGGAGAAGTACATACCGGTCGTCGGCCGGTACGCGGCCAGCCAGTCGTCCAGCCAGGCCAGGGCGCGCCGTTCGCCCGCTGCCCGCTTCCCCGGCAGCAGCCAGCGGCTCAGATGGAGCGTGCCGCCGACGGCGCAGGCCAGCGAGACGGCGATGCCGATGCCGCCCCAGTACACCTCCGTGGTGAGCGCGCTGAACATCATGCCCACCGTGGTGGGGACCGCGAAGCACAGCAGCCGCCGGCCGGTCTGGCGGTAGAGGATGCGCGGCGGGGCGTCGGACAGGCGCAGCGCGGACACGTCGATGTTCCGCGTCACGAACGGGAGGGTGCGGGTCCGGCGCACCAGCACCGCGACGGCCTGGCACGCGAAGTGCGAACCGTAGAAGAGGAGCAGGGTGATGGCGAGCGGTGCCTGCTCCTCCAGCGGATCGATGCCGTCGATGTTCAGCAGGGCGACGAGGATGAGCATGTCGCGCAGCAGCTGGCGGACCGTGACGTCGAAGCGGACGCGGCCGAGCAGCGAGAGCAGGCCGGGCTGGGTGTGCTGGAGGACCAGGTCGAGACCGAGATTGACCACGGACGCCGCGATGAACAGCGGAACGACGGGCAGCAGCGCGCCGACGAGCTGGGCGATGAACGCGGCCATCATCGCGATCAGGGCCGCGAGCTGGACGGCTCGGCGGGGGGCGGTTCCGGCGGAAGGCACGGGGAAGGGCTCCTGGCAGCAAGGAAGGTCGGAGGAGGGCCTTGGGGGCGGCCGGATCCCCCCGCCGCGACGCCGCCCGGGGCGGCGAAACAGACCGAGGGACACCCGACCGTAAGACCTTGTTGGTCTTGGTGACAATCTGCTGTGGTGCTCATCACCGCGAAACCGGATCAATCGAACGCAACCTAAAGGGTGTTACCGCCGTCTTAAAAGATTCTGAGAAAGACCTGAGGAAGCGGTGAATGGCGTGCGCGGCACCCGGCGGTGACGCACCGGCGGGCCGTCCCGGGCGGCCCCGGGGAGTGTCCGCGACGGCGTCCGCCAGGCGATATGCCGGCGCGGCGACCGGCCGCCCTGCCGTAGATTGCCTGCAGAGGGCCGCCGTACGGGATCGCCCGTACGGCAGCGGGACCGGCAAGCACAGGGGTACGCAGGTGGCAGGCGCAAGGCAGGACGTGACGGACGCCCGCAGGGTCGTGGTGAAGGTCGGCTCGTCCTCGCTGACCACGGCGGCCGGGGGACTGGACGCGGACCGGGTGGACGCGCTGGTGGACGTCCTGGCCAAGTACCAGGACAAGGAGGTCGTACTGGTCTCCTCCGGTGCCATCGCGGCCGGCCTGGCGCCCCTGGGGCTGGACCGGCGCCCCCGCGACCTGGCCCGGCAGCAGGCCGCCGCCAGCGTCGGCCAGGGACTGCTGGTCGCCCGCTACACCGCCTCCTTCGCGCGCTACGGCCGCCGGGTCGGACAGGTCCTGCTGACCTCCGACGACACCAGCCGCCGGGCTCACTACCGCAACGCCTGCCGGACGCTGGACCAGCTGCTGGCCATGGGCGCGGTACCGATCGTGAACGAGAACGACACCGTCGCCACCGACGAGATCCGGTTCGGCGACAACGACCGGCTGGCGGCGCTGGTCGCCCACCTCGTCCGCGCCGATCTGCTGGTCCTGCTCTCCGATGTGGACGGCCTCTACGACGGTGACCCGGCCACCCCCGGCACCTCGCGGATAGCCGAGGTCAGCGGGCCGAAGGACCTGGAGGGCATCTCCATCGGCAGCGCGGGCCGGGCCGGCGTCGGCACCGGCGGCATGGTCACCAAGGTCGAGGCGGCCCGGATCGCGGCCGCGGCCGGTATCCCCGTCGTGCTCACCTCGGCCGTGCACGCCGCCGAGGCGCTGGCCGGCGGCCCGACCGGCACCCACTTCCTGCGCACCGGCCGGCGCTCCGCGGACCGGCTGCTGTGGCTCGCGCACGCCTCCACACCGCGCGGTGCGCTCGTCCTGGACGACGGGGCGGTACGGGCCGTCGTCGAGCGGCGCTCCTCACTGCTGCCGGCCGGTATCGCCTCGGTCGAGGGCGAGTTCGCCGCCGGGGACCCGGTCGAGCTGCGGGACGTCACCGGCCGTGCGGTCGCCCGGGGGGTGGTCAATTTCGACGCCCGGGAGATCCCCCGCCTGATGGGGCGTTCGACCCGGGACCTCGCCCGCGAGCTGGGACCGGCGTACGAGCGGGAGGTCGTGCACCGCGACGACCTGGTGGTCCTGCACCACTGACGGCTCGCGGCGCGGAAATACCGGGAGCGCCGGGGGTACCGGGAGTACCGGAGTCCGAGAACACCCGGAAACACCGCGACGCCGATGCGCTGAGGCGCGGGGAATTCCGGTAAACGCCGGTAAGCGCTGGAAAACACAGGGGAGCGCCGGCAAACACGGTCCGCGCCGCGGCGCGAGGACCAGCCTTTCCACGGAGACCTTCTCGAAAACGCCCCCGCGAGGGCCCGCGGGCTGGTCAACTTTGAAGCGGGGCGCCGCAGGTGAGCGGCGCCCCCGGCGCGACAGCGCGCACGACGGAGAACGACCGTACCCATCGGCTCCGCACCCCCGAGGGCGGAACGATGCGCAGCACAGGAGGCCGCCGGTGAGACGAGGGCGCCCAGGGGCACTGCCCCGAGGGACGGCGGGGCCCACCCTGACCAGCGTCGGGACCGGCGAGGACGCCGACGGGCCGGACGACACCGAGCGCGTGGAGCGGAGCGGGGCGGCGCGGGCGGCGCCCCGGGGCGAGCGCCGGGAGGTGTCCCGGCTGTGGCACGTCACGCTGAGCGTCTCGGGGGCGGAGGCTCCCCTGGCGGAGGTCCGGCGGGCGCTGGAACAGCTTGCCCACGACCACCCCTTCCTGCTGACCAGCCGGTACGCCCACGACCACGCCGAAATCCGCTACTGGGAGGAGGCGCGGGACCTCCACGACGCCGCGGCGGTCGCGCTGCGGCTGTGGGGCGAGCACCGCTCGACGGCCCGGCTGCCGCCGTGGGAGATCGTCGGCCTGGAGGTCATCGACCGCGCGACCTACCACCAGCGCCTCGCGGAGGGGTACGGCCCGCCGCCCGCGTCACCGGTCGGAGTCCATCCGTACTGAACGGGCACCGGGCCCGCGCGTGGCCGCATCCGGGTCCGTACCCCTCCCGCCGGGCTCGGTCCCGCACGGTGAACCGGCCCCGGCCGCAGCCCCGCCGTCCGGCTAGGCTGCGGCCATGACCAGCAGCGCATCGTCCTCCTCGCCCGTCCTCGAAACCGCCCGCCGCGGCCAGGAGGCGGCCGCCCTTCTGGCGCCACTGCCGCGCACCGCCCGTGACGGAGCGCTGCTGGCCATCGCCGACGCCCTGGTGGCGCGGACCGGCGAGATCGTCGCCGCCAACGCCGAGGACGTCGCCAAGGCGCGGGCCGCGGGCACCGCGGAGTCGATCGTGGACCGGCTCACCCTCACCCCCGAGCGGATCGCGGCGATCGCCGCGGATGTCCGCGATGTCGTGGCGCTGCCCGACCCGGTGGGCGAGGTGGTGCGCGGCTCGACCCTGCCCAACGGCCTCGACCTGCGCCAGGTCCGGGTGCCGCTCGGCGTGATCGGGATCATCTACGAGGCCCGGCCGAATGTGACGGTGGACGCCGCGGCCCTGTGCCTGAAGTCCGGCAACGCCGTGCTGCTGCGCGGTTCGTCCTCCGCGTACGCCTCCAACAGCGCGCTGGTGGCGGTGTTGCGGGACGCCGTCGAGAGCGCCGGGCTGCCCGCCGACGCGGTGCAGCTGGTGCCCGGCGAGAGCCGTGACTCGGTGCGCGAGCTGATGCGCGCCCGCGGTCTGGTCGATGTGCTGATCCCGCGCGGCGGCGCCGCCCTGATCCGTACGGTCGTCGAGGAGTCCACCGTCCCGGTGATCGAGACCGGTACCGGCAACTGCCATGTCTACGTAGACGAAGCCGCCGACCTCGACATGGCGATCGACATCCTCGTCAATTCCAAGGCGCAGCGGCCCAGCGTGTGCAACGCCGCCGAGACGGTGCTGGTGCACGCCGGGATCGCGGAGCGGTTCCTGCCGCGGGCCCTGGAGGCGCTGACCCAGGCCGGGGTGATCGTGCACGGCGACGCGGCCTGGCAGCAGGCGGGCCCCGGCCTCGTCGCCCCCGCCACGGACGAGGACTGGGCGGCGGAGTACCTCTCGTACGACATCGCGGCGGCCGTGGTGCCCGACCTGGACGCGGCGGTGGCGCACATCCGGCGCTGGTCCTCCGGCCACACCGAGGCGATCGTCACCGCCTCGCAGGCCGCCGCCCGCCGGTTCACCCGGCTGGTGGATGCCGCGGCGGTCGCAGTGAACGCCTCCACCCGTTTCACGGACGGCGGCCAGTTCGGCTTCGGCGCGGAGATCGGTATCTCGACGCAGAAACTGCACGCCCGCGGCCCCATGGGACTGCCGGAGCTGACGTCCACGAAGTACATCGTCACCGGAGACGGCCACACCCGCTGAACCCCCTGCGGATTCGCCGTTCTCCCTGCCCAAAACACCCCTCCGGGGCTACCCTGGACGGGTGCCGGACGACGTGGGGGGCAAGCCGTTCCCGGACGGCGAAGAGCCCAGTGAGCACCACCACGGGAGCCACGGAGAAGCGGATGAAGAGTTCGCCTCCGTGGTCTTCGACGAGGACTTCGTGCGGGCCGCACGGATCCATGAGCCTTCCGCGGCGGAGCGGATGCTGGCCGCCGCGGAGGCGTGCGCGGAGGCCGAGGCGGCCCGCCCCGGGGTCGGGTTCGGCCCCGACGGCGTGGACGGCCCGGACGGTGCCGCCGGCCCGCGCGGCCGCGGCCGTCGCCGGGGCCCGGATGCCGACAACCCGGACGCGTACCGCGAATACGACGAGTACGGGCCGTACGCGCCGCACGGTCCGTACGGCCCCTACGGCGGGGCCCTGCGCCCCTACCGCGGCAGCGCCCGCTGGCACCGGCCGGTGGCCTGGGTGCTGGCCGTGGTGATGGGCATCGGACTGGTCGCGCTGGCCTTCAGCGCCGTCTACCGCGGGGCCTCCGGCCGGACGCAGGGCCCGGCGCCGTCGCCCGCCTCCAGCGGAGTGGACGCGTCCGCCGCCAGCGGTACGGACGGTGTCGGAACGGTGCGCCCCGGCCTGCCGCCGGCCGCACCGGTCGGCTCCGCGCCGCCGTCGGCCTCCGCGGCGCCGCGGGCGCGCTGATTTCCCGGCAAAATTCGTGGCGCATTACCCGGAAAACCGCCCGGGAAAACGGAGCTGTCCGGTGAATTTATCGCACGACTGCGCGTTTACGACCGGCGTCGCAGACCTACCCTTGTTGTATGAGCGGGCCTGGTGACCCTCCCGAAGGGACGCCCGACGGCGCCCCGGGAGGCGGTGAGGACGAATACCGATCCGTTGTTTTCGACGAGTCGTTCGTGCGCGCTGCGCGGCTTCAGGAATTCTCCGCCGATGAGCGGCTGGGCGAGCACCACTCGCCGGCCGTGAAGACCCGCCACCGCTGGTTGCGGATCGGCGGCTCCCGGCAGGCACTGCTGCTGGTGATACTGATCGTGCTGGCCTTCGGCACGGCCGTTTACATGGGCGTGCGCCACCCCTACAAGGCCCCCGACGTGTCGCCCGTGCAGCTGCTGCGGTCCTCGGTCGTACCGCTCGCGCCGGCCGGGGCCGTGCCCGGCGCGACTCCTGACGATCTCTTCACGCACAGCCCGGCGGCGCATTTCCGGATCGGCGCCGCGGGCGTCAATCTGCCGTCCGTCGAACGCACCCAGCACTTCTCCGACAGCCAGGTGGTCTCCGCGCTGACCATCGCGAAGGACTACCTCGTCCGTTCTTCGATCGACCCGGCCACCCTCACCGGCGGATCCGTCCGCCCGGTGCGGCTGCTGCTCGACACCGGCCAACTCGACCAGTTCGACCGGAGCTTGGCGCACCCCGCCGATGACGGGCGCTACGCGGCGACCGGCTGGCTGATCCGCTTCGACCCGGGACAGACCGAACTCGCCGACCGGAACGTACGGGTCGACGGCACGCTCTCCGCGGCGGAGCTGAGCCCGGACGCGCTGGAAGTCTCCGCCGACTACACCTTCGTCTACGCCGTACGGGCCGCACCGGGCGCCGCCCAGCTGAACGCCCCCGCGGGCCACGGCATCGGCAAGGCCACACCGGGCGCCGCCTCGCTGCTGACCGTCCGGCGCGAGGTGCACTTCCGCATCAGCCGAAGCGACCTCAACGAGCACCGCCTGGAGGTCCTCCAGAGCAGCCTCCAGGCGGGGCCGGTGGCCTGCTCGTCGGACCCGGCCGATGTGCTGAGCCCGCTGCTGGCGGGGCAGCACGCCGGGACCGACCGGCCGGCGGGCACCGATCCCTACGCCCACGGCCGGGTCGGCCCCTCGCTCTGCGGTGAGCTGGCGGCTACTTCTCAGCCGAACCCGAGCCATCCGATCCGTTAGCGCCGCCCGAGCCCTTGCCGCCCGCCGGGCCGGAGCCGCCGGGCCGGGAGCCGCCGCGGAAGACCGTGTCGCGCAGCTTGCCGCCCAGATCGCCGGCGCCGCCCGCGATATCACGCACCAGGCCCATCAGCGGGTCCTTGCTGTTGCGCACGGTGTCGGCGTAATGCGTCGCGGAGTCCTTGAAGGAGTCGGAGACCGAGGCGTCCTTGTCCTCGTCACGGCGCGGGTAGTGGCCGTCCATGATGCGCTGGTAGTCGCGGCTGGCCGCCCACTTCTTCAGCTCGGCGGCGCGCACGGTGGTGAAGGGGTGGCTGCGCGGGAGGACATTGAGGATCTTCAGCACGGAGTCGCGCAGATCGCCGCCCGATTCGTACTCCTCGGCCTGCTTGAGGAACGCGTCCACGTTCATCTGGTGCAGATGATTGCCGCCGGCCAGCTTCATCAGCCCGCGCATCGACGCTTCGAGGTCCTGCCCGACCAGCAGTCCGGCGCGGTCCGCGGAGAGCTCCGACTTGCGGAACCACTCGCGCAGCGCGGTCACGATCGCCATGATCGCGACATTGCCCAGCGGGATCCAGGCGACCTTCAGGGCGAGATTCGTCAGGAAGAGCAGGACCGTGCGGTAGACCGCGTGCCCGGACAGGGCGTGGCCCACCTCATGGCCGATGACTGCCCGCATCTCCTCCTCGTCCAGGAGCTCGACCAGGCCGGTCGTCACCACGATGATCGGCTCGTCCAGGCCGATGCACATGGCGTTGGGCTGCGGGTCCTGATTGACATACATCGGCGGGACCTTCTCCAGGTCCAGGATGTGGCAGGCGTCGCGGAGCATGTCGTTGAGATGGGCGAACTGCTGCTCGCCGACCCGGACCGAATCCGACAGGAAGAGCAGCCGCAGGCTGCGCTCCGGCAACAAGCCGCTGAGGGTCTTGAAGACGGTGTCGAATCCGCTCAGCTTGCGCAGCGCCACCAGCGCGGAACGATCCGCCGGGTGCTCGTACGACCGGGACGAGATCCCGGGGAACCGCCTGCGGTCCCGGCTCGGTACCCGCTCGCTGCCGTCTGGGCTCTCCGTCATTGGGGCCTCCCCCTGTTCGACTGCGTGTGTTCAGCGTAGAGGACGCCACTGACAGGAGAATGGATGCTCGGGCGTACGCTGGCGATCGCACCACGGCCGCACCGGCCCCGTACACAAGGGAGCGCACCGTCATGCTGAATCCGAGCGTGCTGCTCGCGGCAGTCCAGGACACGAGCCGGGCCGACGGCCCCGGCTGGATCCTGCGCACCGTGATCATCGTCGGCGTCATCGGCGCCGCCCTCCTCGCGTGGTTCCTGCTCCGGGGCTACAGCAACAACCAGGACTGATCCCGAGGCGGTCTCCGGCGCGGTCCCGGACCGGCTGCCGGAAGGTGCGCCGGGCGCTCGCGGGCGCTCCCGGGTGGAGCCGCCGTGAGCCCGCGGTGAGCCCACGCATACGATGTGGCGGAAGTCTCTGTCCGACCCCAGCCCGGATTGGTCCTGCCGACGATGAGCCTGTACAGCACCGCACAGCCCCTGGTTTCCCTCGCCGAGGCCGGGGAGGGTGGCAACCACGCCAGCCTGAGCCCGTTCGTGACCGGCGGCGGCGCCCTGATTGCCCTGCTTCTCCTGCTCTGGATCGTGACCCGCTTCAACCGGGACCGCTGAGCCCGGCACCCGGCCTCCGGCATCGCGCGTCGCCCAGTAGGGTCTGCACGCATGGGAGAGCACACAGAGCCCGTGAAGCGGCGACTCGGAGTGATGGGCGGCACGTTCGACCCGATCCATCACGGACACCTGGTCGCCGCCAGCGAGGTGGCCAGCCAGTTCCACCTCGACGAGGTCGTCTTCGTCCCCACCGGGCAGCCGTGGCAGAAGAGCCATAAGACGGTGTCCCCGGCCGAGGACCGGTATCTGATGACGGTGATCGCGACCGCGTCGAACCCGCAGTTCTCCGTCAGCCGCATCGACATCGACCGCGGCGGCAAGACGTACACCATCGACACCCTGCGTGATCTGCGCGCGGAGCACGTCGACGCGGACCTCTTCTTCATCACCGGTGCCGATGCCCTCGGCCAGATCCTGACCTGGCACGACGCCGACGAACTGGTGTCGCTGGCCCACTTCATCGGGGTGACCAGGCCCGGCCACGTCCTCGCGGACCCCGGACTGCCCGACGGTGCGGTGTCGCTCGTCGAGGTGCCCGCGCTGGCCATCTCCTCGACCGACTGCCGGGCCCGCGTCGCCCAGGGGGATCCGGTCTGGTACCTGGTGCCGGACGGTGTGGTGCGCTACATCGACAAAAAAGAGCTGTACCGCCACCACCGCTGACGGGGCCGACGGAATGCTGACGGAAAAGGGGCACCGGTGAGCGATCGGCAGGATCCGTACGGGCCGCACGACCCGTATGCCCATGACCCGTATGCCCCGCGGCAGCAGGGGCAGCCGAACCACACCTATGACGCCTACGGGCAGCCGGTGTACCACGACACGTCGCAGCAGCCCTACGAGCAGCAGCACCACGGCCAGTACGACCAGTACGGCCGGCCGGTCGCCGCCGCGCCCTACGACCCGTACGGGGGCAGTACGGGCGCGGACCCGCAGCAGTACCAGGGGCAGCAGCCGTATCAGGGCCATCAGGAGTACGGCTACGACGCCTACGGCAATGGACAGGCGCAGCAGCCGGGCTATCCCCAGCAGTACGACCCGTACGCCCAGCCCCAGCAGCAACAGCCCTACCAGCAGCAGCAACAGCAGCAACAGGAGTGGATCCCGCAGCAGGCGTCGCAGCCGTCGTACGAGCAGATCCCGTACGACGGGCAGCTCTACCAGGAGCCGGTGCCGCAGCGGTACGAGGAGCACCGGCCGCCGGCGCAGCGCGGCCCGTCCGACGGCGCGGAGACGACCGGCACCCCGTCCGGCTCCGCGGCCCCCCAGGCCGCCCCCGCGCCTCCCGCCTCTCCTTCCTCATCCGCTTCGCCTTCTTCGCCCGCCGCGTCCGCTCCGGCCGCCTCCTCGGCCCCCGACTACCGCACCGAGCAGTTCTCGTTCATCGAGGAGCCGGACGAGGACTCCGAAGACGTCATCGACTGGCTGAAGTTCAGCGAGAGCCGCACCGAGCGGCGCGAGGAGGCCAAGCGGCGCGGCCGCAGCCGCATCGTCGTGCTGTCCGTCGTGCTGGCCCTGCTGGTCGTCGGCGGCGTGGGCTATCTGTGGTGGGCGGGCATGCTGCCGGGCCTCTCCGGCGCGGACAGCGGCCCGGCCGCGGCCGGCGCCGGGCAGAAGCGCGACGTACTCGTCGTGCACCTGCGGGACACCAAGACCGGCAACAGCTCGACGGCGCTGCTGGTGGACAACGAGACCACCCACAAGGGCACCACCGTCCTCCTGCCCAACAGCCTCATCGTCTCCAAGGACGACGGGACCACCACCACGCTCGGCAAGTCCGTCAAGGACACGGGCACCGAACCGACCCGGGAGTCCCTCAACACCCTCCTGGGCGCCGACCTCAAGGCCAGCTGGCGGCTGGACACCCCGTATCTGGAGAACCTCGTCGAGACCGTCGGCGGCATCACCCTCGACACGGACGCCACCGTCCCCGACGCCAAGAAGGACGGCCCTCCGGTTGTCAAACAGGGCAGCGCGCAGGTCCTCAACGGGCAGGCGGCCGTCGCGTACGCCACCTACCAGGCTCCGGGCGAGGCGCAGCCCAAGCAGCTGGCGCGGTTCGGGCAGGTCATGCAGGCCACCCTGAAGAAGGTCTCCACCGACGCGGACGGCGCCACGGCCACCGTGAAGTCGCTGCTCCAGGTGCTGGACCCGCCGCTCACCGAGGGCCAGCTGGGCAGCTCACTGGCGCAGCGGGCGGAGCTGGCCAAGGCCGGCGCGTACAGCACCACCGTGCTCTCCGTGCAGGCGGACGGCACGCTCAGCCAGACGGTCGCGGACACGGTGGTCAAGGAGGTGCTCGGCGGCACGGTCAAGAAGACGGACCCCGGGGCGAGCGTCCGGGTCGCGGTCCGCAACGCCAGTGGAGGCAAGGGCACCGGCGCCAAGGCGCAGGCCACGCTGGTCAACGGCGGCTACACCGTCGTCGACGACGGCACCGACGGGACGGCACGGGCCGCGTCCGAGGTCACGTACGCGGACGCCGGCCACCAGGCGCAGGCTGCGGAGGTCGCCAAAACGCTGGGGCTGCCCGCGGGCGCCGTCAAGCAGGGCAAGGGCGCCCCGAATGCCGATGTCACCGTCGTGCTGGGCAAGGACTTCACGGGCTGACCCGGCGCGCGGACCGGGGCGGACCGTCGCCCCGGTCCGCGCGGGCGGCCTCGGTACCGCGCTGACCAGCCGGTTCGAAAAGGCATCCGGGAGTGTCGGCGGTCCGTGAGACCCTTGAGGGGTACCTGACCGCCGATCCGGCCGCCCATGCGGGCCCGCGGCGCGCCGCGGCCTTGCCGCGGACCGCGTGCCCCGGCCGGAAAAGCCGCCCCCGACCCGGAAAGCCGCTTGTGACCGCCACGGACCGCTCCATCGAGCTCATCAACGCCGCCGCTCAGGCAGCGACCGACAAGCTCGCGCACGACATCATCGCGTACGACGTCAGTGACGTCCTCTCGATCACCGACGCCTTCCTGCTGGCCTCGGCGCCCAACGACCGCCAGGTCAAGTCGATCGTCGACGAGATCGAGGAACGGCTCAGCAAGGACCTCGGCGTCAAGCCGGTGCGCCGCGAGGGCGACCGCGAGGCCCGCTGGGTGCTGCTCGACTACGTCGACATCGTGGTGCACGTCCAGCACAGCGAGGAGCGCGTGTTCTACGCGCTGGAGCGCCTGTGGAAGGACTGCCCCGAGATCGATCTCCCCGAGGAGGCCAAGGCCACCCGCGGCAAGGCCGCGGCGCACGCCGAGGCGACGGCGGGCGAACGGGACGGAGAGCTGCACTGAACGGCACCGATGGCGGCCGGGGCCGCCGCATAGTCCTGTGGCGCCACGGCCAGACGGCGTGGAATCTGGAGCGCCGCTTCCAGGGTTCGACGGACATCGAGCTGACGGAGGCGGGTCTCGGGCAGGCGCGGCGCGCGGCCCGGCTGCTCGCGGCCCTCAAACCGGATGCGATCGTCGCCTCCGACCTCCAGCGGGCCGGGGCTACGGCGCGCGAGCTGGCCGTGCTCACCCGTCTCGACGTGACGTACGACGCGGCGCTGCGGGAGAGCTACGCGGGCGCCTGGCAGGGGCTGACGCACGAGGAGATCCTCGCGCGGCACGGCGAGCAGTACGCCGCCTGGAAGCGCGGTGAGCCGGTGCGGCGCGGCGGCGGTGAGCTGGAGACCGAGGTCGCCGACCGGGCCGCCCCGGTCGTGCTCGACCACGCCGGCAAGCTGCCCGACGACGGCACCCTGGTCGTCGTCAGCCACGGCGGCACGATCCGTACCACCATCGGGCGGCTGCTCGGCCTGGACTCCCCGCACTGGGAGAGCCTGGGCGGCCTGTCGAACTGCTGCTGGTCCGTGCTGGGTGAGGGCGCGCGCGGCTGGCGCCTGCTGGAGCACAACGCCGGCACCCTGCCGGAGCCGGTGCTCGGCGACGACGCCTGAGTCCCGTGACCGGGGCCGGCCGACCGGATTTCACATCTGGGCAGGTCGCAGGCTAAAGTTCTTCTTGTTCGCGGCGCCGCCGGGGGAAACCCGGGGGAGCGGAACAAGACCCGGGGCTATAGCTCAGTTGGTAGAGCGCCTGCATGGCATGCAGGAGGTCAGGAGTTCAATTCTCCTTAGCTCCACAGCCCGGATGATCCCGTCTCCTCGCGGAGCCAGTGCCCGACACTGGAACGCGAGGGGACGGGATCACTGCGTTATGGGGGCGCGCTCAGGGGGGACTGCCCCCGTCGGCGGTCCGTGGCAGAATCGGACGGCGTCGGCAGGGGAGGAGAGACCGCGATGCCCACAAGCTCCCTTGAGGAGGCCGATGACCTGCTCGAAGCGGTCGAGGTGCCCGGCGCCGCCCGGCGGCCCGCAGCCGCGCTCCGACGGCCCCGCCCCGCCGACGGTCCCGCGTCCGGAGGATGCCGCGGCGGTGAGGGTTCGGCGCTGCGGTGCCCCTCCTGCGGTTCGCCCCATATCGCGCAGATGCTGGGCGACAACGGAGACATCTCCTTCGTCTGCACGGCCTGCGGCCACAGTTGGAGCTGACTGATGGGGGCTCACAGCAGGAAATGCGACTGGTGCGGCAGCGGTACGCCGATCGTCCGTGACATGGAACCGGTCAACACCGACTACCAGTACTGGTGCGAGGAATGCGCCCGCGCCCTGGTCATAAAGGGCGACCCGATCGAGACCTACCGCGAACTCGACGGGGAGCCGATCTACGGGCGGCTGCTGGACGAGCACTGCACGCTGAAGCGTTTCTACTCCTTCGCCACGGCCTGAACCGGGGCGCGAGGGGCGGTCCGGGCGTGGGCCGTGGCGCTCCGTCAGGGCTGTGTGCGCGCCCGCGGTGCCGGGCCCGTCGCGGGCTCCGGGTCTTCTGTTCCGAGTCTTCCGTTCCCGGTTTCTCGGTCCATGATTTTTCCGTGGTTTTCGCGCGGGGTGGAACTGCCGTGTACCCGCGGGGCGTTGGAGAGCACAAGAGCTGCCGCCGGAAACGGCCGGCGGTAACGGGGGAAGCGACACGGGGGTCGCGACATGACGGAAATGAGTATCGAACCTGCTCGGACGGGTACGGCCGACGGCGCCGAGCGGAACGGAAAGCGGGAAGCCGCGGCCGGACTGACGCCGTTCATCGACGCACTGCGCGTACCGCCGGTCCTGCGGCCCGGCCGCAGCGGAGCCGGACGCGGTATCGACATCGAGCTGAGAACCACCTGGGTGCGGCTGCACAGCCAGCTTCCGCCGACCAAGGTGTGGGCGTATGCCGGGCACTACCCGGGGCCGACCATCGAGGTACGGCGCCGCGAGCGACTGCGCATCGCCTGGGTCAACCGCCTCACCGGCGCCTATCCGGTGACCGCGGCCGAGGCGCGGGCCGTACCGGGAGCACCGCTGCCCACCGACGTACCGGGCCGGACGGGTGCCACCGTCGTCGAGGGGGTGGGCCGCCTGCCGGCCTGGGTCGTGACGCATCTGCACGGCGCCGTGACCGGCGGCGGCAACGACGGCTGGACGGAGAACGCCGTCGCGCAGGGGGACGCGCAGTTGTCGGAGTATCCCAACGACCACCGCGCGGCCACCTGGTGGTACCACGACCACGCCATGGACATCACCCGCTGGAACGTCTACGCGGGCCTGTGCGGGATGTATCTTGTCCGGGACGGTGAGGAGGACGCCCTCCAACTCCCCGCCGGGGAGCACGAGATCCCGCTCGTCATCCAGGACCGCAACCTCGACACGGACGAGGACGGCAGGCTGACGGGCCGTCTGCTGCACAAGACGCTGGTCATCGGTACCGACGCGCAGGGCAGGAACATCACCACGCCGTTCGCCGGCCCGTACACCCTCGTCAACGGCACGATCTGGCCGTACGCGAAGGTCGACGCGCGCTGGTACCGCTTCCGTCTCCTCAATGGCGCCAACGCCCGTACCTTCACCCTCCGGCTGGTGGACGACGAGACGGGGGAGCAGGTCACCGGTGCGGTGCACCAGATAGGTTCGGACGGTGGGCTGCTGCCGCGGCCACTGGCGGTGGACGGCGCCCTCTCGGTGGCTCCGGCCGAGCGGATGGACCTGCTGATCGACTTCGGACGGCTGCGCGGCCGTACGCTCCGGCTGGTCAACGACGCGCCGGGGGTGGCGTATCCGCAGGTGATGCAGTTCCGGGTGGGGGAGCAGAAGGCCGCCGACGGATTCGTGCTCCCGGCGGTGCTCTCCTCGTCGTTCGAGCGGCTCACGCACGACACCGCGCCCAGGCATCAGCACCGGCTGGTCGTGCTCACCCCGCCGGGGCCGGTCGGCGGCGGCCATCCGGAGATCTGGGAGATGCGGCAGGCCGAGCCGGGCACGGTGTGCGTCCCCGGCGAGGGGGTCATCCAGGTCAAGGGCGCCGACGGGGTGGTGCGCACGTATCAGCGCGGCGGCCGGATGTTCGATGACACGCTGGGCTTCATGGTCCGCCACGGCGACTGGGAGCAGTGGAGCTTCCTGAACCTCGGCGGCGCCGGGACGCACCCGATGCACATCCACCTGATCGACTTCCAGGTCCTGAGCCGGGACATCTATCCGGCGGACCCGGAGAGCCCCTTCGACACGGAGCTCGGCGGCACCCGCGCGCCACTGGAGTACGGCGGCGCGGCGCCGATAGCCCCCGGCGACCGGGGCTGGAAGGACGTCATCCAGGTCCCGCCGGGCCAGATGGTGAACGTGATCGGCCAGTTCCGCGGTGCGCGGGGCCGCTTCATGTACCACTGCCATCTGCTGGAGCACGAGGACATGGGGATGATGCGCCCCTTCGTGGTCATGCCGCCGGAGGCGCTGGAGTTCCACCACCATCAGCCGGACGGGAGCCACGGCCACCACGTCCGCTGAGCCGCCACAGCCGGGCCGTGGTCAGCGCGAGCAGCGCCAGACCGGCGATCGGGTAACCGCCGGAGAGCAGCATCTGGACGCCGTTCTGGTGCAGTTCCTCGTGCTGGTGCCAGCGGTGCGGCACCCACCACAGCGCGAACGAGCAGAACAGGAGGCCCATCGCGGCGGTCGCCGCCCACCGGCGGCGGGCGGCGGAGCCGGTACGCGCGAGCGCCTCGGAGCCGAGCAGGATCAGCGCGGGCACGCACCACACCCAGTGGTGCGACCAGGAGATCGGGCTGACCAGCAGGGCGGTCGCCGCGCAGGCGACGGCCGCCCAGGCGCGCTGCCCGCGCAGCAGCGCCCCGGCGGCCAGCGCCAGCCCGAGTACGGCAGTGAGACCGGCCGCCACGAGCCAGGCCATTCCCGGGTCGTGGGTGTGCAGCAGCCGGGCGAGGACGCCGCGCAGCGACTGGTTCGCGGTGATCTCCACCTCACCGACCCGGTCGGCGGCGAACACGATCTCGGTCCAGAAGCGGAGCGCGTCGCGGGGCAGCACGAGGGCGCCGAGGAGGACGGTGCCGAGGAAGGTCAGGGTGGCGACGGCGGCCTGCCGCAGCCAGGGGTTCCAGGCGGCGCGTGCCCCGGCGCCCGAGCGCAGCAGTTGCCAGCCGCGGACGGCGCCGGCCACCGCCAGGAAGACGGCGAACAGCGCCGGGGTGAGCTTGATCCCGGCGGCGATGCCGATGCCGATGCCCGCCCAGCGGTTGGTGTCCTTGCGGGTCAGGTCCCACAGGACCAGGACGGCGAGGAGGAGGTTGATCTGCCCGTAGCGCAGCGTCGTCCACACCGGCTCGCACCACACCAGCAGCGCGGAGAGCGCCAAGGCCGCCGCGGGACGGGGCAGCCGCCGGGGCCGGCCGACCAGACGGAGGGAGAGCTGGACGACGGCGACCAGCAGCAGGAGGTTGCCGGCCGTGGCGAGGGTGCGCATGGTCGGGATGCCGAACAGCGTCAGCGGTGTGAACAGCAGCGCCGCGAAGGGCGGATAGGTGTTGGGCAGATGCGCCGAGGTCGCCACCATGTCGTAGAGGTCCGCGCCGTTGCGGGCGGTCCAGCCCTCGGCGCGGTAGACCATGAGGTCGATCATCGTCACGTGCGCCAGGCGCTGAGCGGTCCAGAAGGCGGCGAAGGAGACAAGGCAGGCCAGGGCCGCCATCGCGGTCGGATGACGGTGGACGAAGCCCCTGCGGAGGCCGGGGCCGCGAGGGTCGGCGGACTGTTCCAGCTCCAGCGCGGTCACGGCGTACGGCTCCCCAGGACGAATCGGGCACGGACGGCCGAGCGTATCCCGCGTGGTGTCCCGGGGCCTGCGGCAGAACGATTTGGCAGAAGCCCGGGAGGGCCGTGTAATGTAGGCGATGCCGCCGAGGGAAACCGGGCGGAAACAAAACAAGGGGCTATAGCTCAGTTGGTAGAGCGCCTGCATGGCATGCAGGAGGTCAGGAGTTCAATTCTCCTTAGCTCCACAGTGATCGAAGCGGGCCGTCCGAGTCGGACGGCCCGCTTCGTCGTGTGCGGACCGGGATACGCCGACGGTCAGCGGCCCCCGCGCAGCTCCCGATATGCGGTTTTCTCTCAGGTTGTGCTGATATCCAGTCAATAGGCGCCCCTGTAAGGGCAGTTGTCTGACCTCTCAGTGATCGTTCATGGTCAATCCTTGTCATTCCTTGGGTGCTTCTTGGTGATCACATGCCCCTGACATGAACAGTTCACCGAAAGAGTGTCGAACCACGTGAGTGTTACATCCGTCGCATTCACCGCTCGCGAGACGCCGCGCACAGGCGCACCGCGGGGCACTCGCTGCGCGCCCGCAGCCCGTGCCGCACACCACCGCGGAGCCGGGCGCCGTGTCACCGCCACCGCATCGCCACAGCAGGGGGTTCCATGAGATCAAGCCGCTCCAGATCACTGCGCGCCCGTTCCGGTCTGGCCTGGGCAGCGGCGCTGCCGCTGGTCGCCGGCGCGCTCGCGCTCGGCGCACCCGCCGCAGACGCCGCGGGACACGACGGCGGCCGGCACACGCTCCAGGGCACCAAGCCCGGGTGGGCCACCCAGCAGGCCGACCAGGGTGCCACCGCCGGTTCCGCGGACGTCAACGCCCGCGTCTACCTGGCCGGCCGCGACGCCAAGGGCCTCGCGGACTACGCCAAGGCCGTGTCCGATCCGCACTCCGCCGCGTACGGGAAGTACCTGAGCCCCGCCCAGGTGCGATCCCGCTACGGCGCCACGCAGGACCAGATAGCCAGGGTGACCGGCTGGCTGAAAAAGTCCGGCCTGAGGGTCACCGGAACCACCAACCGCTATCTCACGGTCCAGGGTGACGCGGCCGCCGCCGCGCGGGCCTTCGCCACCGACCTGCACAACTACCGCAAGGGCGGCCACACCTACCACGCGCCGTCCACCACCGCCTCCGCGCCCGCCGCGCTCTCCGACGCGGTCCTGACGGTCACCGGTCTGGACAACGCGCCGCGGTACGCGCAGCACCACTCCACCGAACTGCCGCCGCCGTCGCCGGTCTTCCGCAACGCCGGCCCGTTCTCGACGTCGTACGGCTCCAAGACGGACAAGAACCTGCCGTCGGCCTACGGGAGCAAGGCGCCGTACGCGATCAAGGGCTACACCGGTAAGCAGCTGCGCGCCGCGTACGGGGCGAAGAAGTGGACCGGCAAGGGCGTCACCGTCGCGATATCCGACGCCTACGCCTCGCCGACCATCGCCCAGGACGCGGACAAGTACGCCGCCCGCAACGGTGACCCGCGCTACCGCCGCGGCCAGCTCTCCCAGGTGCTGCCCAAGGACTACACGAACATCCAGGAGTGCGGCGCGGCCGGCTGGTACGGCGAGGAGACCCTCGACGTCGAGGCCGTCCACGCGGTCGCCCCCGACGCCGACATTGTCTACGTCGGCGGCGCCTCCTGCATGGACAACGACCTGCTCGACTCGCTCGGCAAGGTCGTCGACAGCCACCTCGCGGACATCGTCTCCAACTCGTGGGGCGACGTCGAGGCCAATGAGACCCCGGACGTGGCCGCCGCCTACGACCAGATCTTCCAGCAGGGCGCGGTGCAGGGCATCGGCTTCTACTTCTCCACCGGCGACAACGGTGACGAGCTCGCCCATACCGGTACCAAGCAGGTGGACACCCCGGCGAACTCCGCGTGGGTGACCGCGGTCGGCGGCACCGCGCTCGCCGTCGGCAAGCACGACACGTACCAGTGGGAGACCGGCTGGGGCACCCAGAAGTCGGTGCTCTCCAAGGACGGCAACGACTGGACCGACTTCCCCGGTGAGTTCAACGGCGGCGCGGGCGGCGGCACCAGTAAGTCCGTCCCGCAGCCCTTCTACCAGCGCGGCGTCGTCCCGGACGCGCTCTCCAAGGCGGCCGGCGCCGCCCCGATGCGCACCATTCCGGACATCGCGGCGGTCGCCGACCCCAACACCGGATTCCTGGTCGGCCAGACCCAGTCCCTGCCGGGCGGCAAGCTCGGCTACGACGAGTACCGCATCGGCGGTACCTCCCTGGCGGCCCCGGTGATCGCGGGCGTCCAGGCGCTGGCACAGCAGGCCCGGCACGGCATCGCCATCGGCTTCGCCAACCCCGCCATCTACCAGCGCTACGGCACCGCCGCGTACCACGACGTCACCGACCACCCGCTGGGTGCCGGCCGTGACCTGGCGGTCGTCCGCGTCGACTACGTCAACGGTGTCGACGCCGGCCAGGGCACCACGACCACGCTGCGCAGCCTGGGCAAGGACAGCTCCCTGCACGCGGGCGTCGGCTACGACGACGTCACGGGCGTGGGCTCGCCGGGCGACGGCTATGTGAGCTCCTACCGTCCCTGACGCAGGACCGTTCCGCCGCCCCGGGGTCACGGGCCGCCTTCCGGCCCCACGGGCTCCCTCCCGATCCCCGGGGCCCCCTCCTGGCGCCGGGGATCGCGGGGCCGGCGGCCGGAGCACGGAACGACGCAGGTGGGGCCCGTGCCGGGGAATCCTCGGCGCGGGCCCCGTACGCCCTGCGGTACCCTGGCGCCATGCGTGCCGTACGCCTTCTGCTTAGCGGGCCGCGCTGATCAGTACCGACCGGGCCACTCTCCGTGGCCATCCGGGTCGGCATCGGCGCGGCGTCCCCTCCTGTGCGAGGGGCATTTTTGTTTCCGCAGAAACCGCAGTGTTCGCAGCAGCCGCAGGCAGAGACGATCGATGGAGCTTTGAGGACGATGAGCGAGACGACTACCTCCCCCGCTGCCCATGGCGCGGGCGGTGCCCCCACCGAGGTCGCAGCGCCGCACCGCTACACAGCCGCCCTGGCCGCCGACATCGAGGCACGCTGGCAGGACTTCTGGGAGTCTGAGGGGACCTACGAGGCTCCGAACCCGAGCGGTGACCTGGCCGGCGACGCCGCGCTGGTGGCCCGCCCCAAGAAGTTCATCATGGACATGTTCCCCTACCCCTCGGGTGCCGGTCTGCACGTCGGCCACCCGCTGGGCTTCATCGCCACCGACGTCTACGCCCGCCACCAGCGCATGACGGGCCACAACGTCCTGCACACCCTGGGCTTCGACGCCTTCGGCCTGCCCGCCGAGCAGTACGCGGTCCAGACCGGCACCCACCCGCGGGTCTCCACCGAGGCCAACATCGTGAACATGCGGCGCCAGCTGCGCCGCCTGGGACTGGGCCACGACCTGCGCCGATCGGTCGAGACGATCGACCCGGCGTACTACAAGTGGACCCAGTGGATCTTCGTACAGATCTTCAACTCCTGGTACGACCCGGAGGCGGACGCGGCGCGGCCCATCGACACCCTGGTCGCCCAGTTCGAGGCCGGTACCAGGCCGACTCCCGACGGCCGGGCCTGGGCGGAGCTGAGCGCCGCCGAGCGCGCCTCAGTCCTGGGCGAGTACCGCCTGGCGTACGCCTCGGACGCGCCGGTCAACTGGTGCCCCGGGCTGGGCACCGTGCTGGCCAATGAGGAGGTCACCGCCGACGGCCGGTCCGAGCGCGGCAACTACCCGGTCTTCAAGGCCAAGCTGCGCCAGTGGAACATGCGCATCACCGCCTACGCCGACCGGCTGCTGAACGATCTGGACGCACTGGACTGGCCCGAGGCCATCAAGCTCCAGCAGCGCAACTGGATCGGCCGCTCCGAGGGCGCCCGCGTCGACTTCCCGGTGGGCGACGACGCGCACATCACGGTCTTCACCACCCGCCAGGACACCCTGTTCGGCGCGACGTACATGGTGCTGGCCCCCGAGCACGAGCTGGTCTCGGGCGCCAACGGCACCGGGTCCATCGTCCCGGCGGCCTGGCCCGAGGGCACCCACGACGTGTGGACCGGCGACCATGCCACCCCCGGTGACGCCGTCGCCGCGTACCGCAAGCAGGCCGCCGCCAAGTCGGACGTCGAGCGGCAGGCCGAGGCCAAGGACAAGACCGGCGTCTTCACCGGCGTGTACGCGACCAACCCGGTCAGCGGCGAGCAGGTCCCGGTCTTCATCGCCGACTACGTCCTGATGGGCTACGGCACCGGCGCGATCATGGCCGTCCCGGCGCACGACAGCCGCGACTTCGCCTTCGCGCGCGCCTTCGAGCTGCCGATGCGCTGTGTGGTCGAGCCCGCCGACGACCGTGGCCAGGACCCCGCGACCTGGGACGATGCCTTCGACTCGTACGACGCGAAGATCGTCAACTCGACCGGCGCGGAGATCTCGCTGGACGGCCTGATCGTCACCGAAGCCAAGGCGAAGATCACCGACTGGCTGGCCGACAAGGGCATCGGCGAGGGCACCGTCAACTTCCGGCTGCGCGACTGGCTGTTCAGCCGCCAGCGCTACTGGGGCGAGCCGTTCCCGATCGTCTACGACGAGGACGGTGTGGCGCACGCGCTGCCCGAGTCGATGCTGCCGCTGGAGCTGCCGGAGGTCGAGGACTACTCGCCGCGCACCTTCGACGCCGACGACGCCGACACCCGGCCGGAGACCCCGCTGTCCCGCAACGAGGACTGGGTCGACGTCGAGCTGGACCTGGGCGACGGCGCCGGCCTCAAGCGCTACCGCCGGGAGACCAACACCATGCCCAACTGGGCGGGTTCGTGCTGGTACGAGATGCGCTACCTGGACCCGCACAACGCCGACGCGCTGGTCGACCCGGGCATCGAGCAGTACTGGATGGGGCCGCGCGAGGGGCAGCCGGCCGGCGGCGTGGACCTGTACGTCGGCGGCGCGGAGCACGCCGTGCTCCACCTGCTGTACGCCCGCTTCTGGTCCAAGGTGCTGCACGACCTGGGGCACGTCTCGTCCTCCGAGCCGTTCCACAAGCTCTACAACCAGGGCATGATCCAGGCGTTCGTCTACCGGGACAGCCGGGGCATCGCGGTACCGGCCGCCGAGGTCGAGGAGCGCGACGGCGCGTACTACTACCAGGGCGAGAAGGTCAGCCGCGTCCTGGGCAAGATGGGCAAGTCCCTGAAGAACGCCGTCACCCCGGACGAGATCTGCGCCGAGTACGGCGCGGACACGCTGCGGCTGTACGAGATGGCGATGGGCCCGCTGGATGTCTCGCGCCCGTGGGACACCCGCGCGGTCGTCGGCCAGTACCGGCTGCTCCAGCGGCTGTGGCGCAACGTCGTGGACGAGGCGACCGGCGAGACCACCGTCGTCGACGCGGAGCCCGACGAGGCCACCCTGCGGGCCCTGCACAAGGCGATCGACGGCGTCACCCAGGACCTGGCGAACCTGCGGTTCAACACCGCCATCGCCAAGATCACCGAGCTGAACAACCACCTGACCAAGGTGGGTGGCCCGGTGTCGCGCACGGTCGCGGAGCAGCTGGTGCTGCTGATCGCCCCGCTGGCGCCGCACGTCGCCGAGGAGCTGTGGCGCAAGCTGGGCCACACCGGCACCATCGTGCACGCGGACTTCCCGGTGGCCGACCCGGCGTATGTCGTGGACGAGACCGTGACCTGCGTCGTACAGATCAAGGGCAAGGTCAAGGCGCGGCTGGAGGTCGCGCCGTCGATCTCGGACGCGGACCTGGAGACGGCCGCGCTGGCCGAGCCCGCCGTGGTCGCGGCACTGGGCGGCGCGGGCATCCGCAAGGTGATCGTCCGGGCGCCGAAGCTGGTCAATATCGTGCCCGCGTAGCGAAGCGGTACGGCGGGAGTACCCGTCGGGCACCTTCCCCTACGGGGAAGTTCGGGGCAGGCTGGGGGTTCATTCGGAACGCCCAGCCTGCCCCGGCCGTTTACCGTGGAACTACGTGGAAGTACCGCGCGCGGGGCATGGATCAGGCGCCGCCGACACCCTGGGAGAGCCCATGGAGGCCGCCATCGTCATCTTCGGGCTGCTCTTCACCCTGTTCATCGTGGCCGGGGTGTTCCTGACGGTCAGGGCAGTGCAGGCGGCCAAGCGCTCCGTGGACCGGACGGTCGCCCAGGCCCGCAGAACCGTCGAGGACACCGGCCTGCGGGCCCGCCAGTTCGCCCAGCCGGGTGTGGTCGGTGAGCTGGCCCAGCTGCGGCTCTCACTGCGTACGTCGATGCGCGCCACCCAGGAGGTGCTGCGCACCGGCGCCCGGGACGACGCCTCGCTCAGCGAGTCGCTGGGCCTCTTCGAGCGGCTCAGCGCCCACGGCCATGAGCTGGACGAAGAGCTGAAGAGGCTGGAGCGGGAGCCCGACAAGGCCACCATCGCCGCGCGGCTGCCGGACCTCCGGGAGCGTACGCAGCGGATCGCGCACTCCGCGGAGTCGCTGCGCTGGGCGGCACGCGACCGGGCGCGGAAGTTCGCGGACGACGATCTGGAGGCGCTCAGCGATCAGATCGACATGGAGGCCGGCGCACTGCGGCACTGGACCCAGGAGCCGATGGGCGACCAGGTGCCGGGGGCGGATGCGGCCGGTGGGACGCCGGGCGCTGGTGGTCCCGGTGCGGGGCGTGGTTCCGGTACCGCCGGCGGTGCGGGGGCCGACGGGCGCTCCGGGACGGCGGCCGGCTCGTACTCCTGGGGGCCGGAGGCGGCGGAGCCGTCGGCGATCACTGCCCGGAATCGGCGGACAAAGCCGTCCTACCCGTGGCAGAAGGCCCCGCGGACCGAGGGGACGACCTGAGGGCGTACGGCGGCGGTGGGAGCGTGCGGCGGGTGTGCGGCGGCGGTCGGCGCCGGGAGGCGACCGGCCGGGAGGCCCCTGGCGGGCCGGCGGCCAAAACCGGCGGATTCCGGGAAGCGAAGTTCCGGAAAACGGTCCTGCGAGATCCGGGAACGACCCTGAGAGATCCTGGAACGGGGCCCGCACTGTCGGGCGTGGGAATCCCCGGATAATCTCCCAGTCATGTCCCCCCATGTCGCTATCGTCACCGATTCCACGGCCTACCTGCCGCGGGCGGCACTTGAGCGCCATCAGATCACGGCCGTACCGCTGACCGTCGTCCTGGGGGACCAGGCCCTGGAAGAGGGCACCGAGATCTCGGCGAGATCCGTCGCCCAGGCGCTCCAGAAGCGCCGGCCGGTGACCACCTCCCGGCCCAGCCCCGCGGCGTTCGCGGAGACCTATCGCACGGTCGCGGCGGCCGGCGCGAGCGGCATCGTCTCGCTCCATCTCTCCGCGGAAGTCTCCGGCACCTACGACGCGGCGGTGCTCGCGGCCAAGGAGGCTCCGGTACCCGTACGGGTCGTGGACACCGGGATGGTCGCGATGGCCCTCGGGTTCTGCGCCCTCGCGGCCGCGGAGACGGCGGAGGCCGGCGGGGACGTGGACGAGGCGGTGGCGGCGGCGGAGAAGCGCGCCGCGGGTACCGCCGCCTACTTCTACGTCGACACCCTGGACTATCTGCGGCGCGGTGGCCGGATCGGGGCGGCGCAGGCACTGCTCGGCTCGGCGCTCGCCGTCAAACCGATCCTCCAACTGGCCGACGGACGGATCGAACTGCTGGAAAAGGTCCGTACGGCGTCCAAGGCCATCGCCCGGCTGGAGGAGCTCGCCGCGGAGCGGGCGGGCGTGGGAGAGGTCGATATCGCCGTGCACCATCTCGCGGCGGCGGAGCGCGCGGACGCGCTGGCCGAACGGCTGCGGGAACGGGTGCCGGGGCTGCGCGAACTGCATGTGAGCGAGGTCGGTGCGGTGATCGGCGCACATACCGGGCCGGGGCTGTTGGGGGCCGTGGTGTCGGCGCGGTGAGCGGCGCGACCGACGGCACCCGTGGGTGACGGGATTATCCACAACTGGTCGGCTGTCCACGGTATTTGACGGCGTTCAGCGCGATCGGCGCGAGGTGCTTAGCGTCGGTTGTTATGAACTCTGGATCAGCTTTTCCGTCAGCTCGGCCGGGCTTGTCGTCGTCTCGGTCTGTTTCTGTTCCTTCGGTTGCCTCGGCCGCATCGGTTCCTTCGGCTCTTTCGGCTCCTTCGGCTCCTTCGGCTCTTTCGGTTCCTTCGACTCCTTCGTCTGCCCTTCTTGCTTCGCCCGCTCCGACTGATCTGACTGATCGAGTTGATCCGTCGGCTTCGGTCGATCCGTCTGCTTCGCCCGGGGCGGCGGACCGGTCGGTGGCGCGCCGTCCGTCGGCTCGGTCGGCCGGCGTGACTTCGGGGCCCGGTCGGGCCTCCGGATCTGATGGCCGCGCCCGTGACCGGCGGCGGGAGCGGGGTCGTGCCCGAGCTGCCGCGAGGCGTGGCGATCGGCACCGCGAGTCCGCGGAGATGGTGCGGGCACGGGCTGCGGCGCTCTTCGATGACGTGGGCGCGCGTTCGGGCGCCGTCGGCTTGCTGGATCCGCGCCCGCCCGAACCGTCTGAGGCGTCTGCCCCGTCTGAGGCGTCTGCCGGATCTGCCGGATCTGGCCTGGGCGAGACGCCGGCTACGGCCGGGATGCCAGCTACGGCCGAGACGCCTGGCCTGACCGGGACGCCTGGCCTCGCGGAAACGTCCGTGCTGGATAAGGCGTCTGCCGTGGCTAGAGGGTCTGCTCAGGGGAAGGTGTCTGCGGCGCCTGACGTATCTGGCGTTCCTGATGTGCCTGAGGTGTCGAGGCGGCGCGACTCGTCGAACCGCGAGGACGACGCGAGATATCGACGTCGCGAGGCGTACCGATCCGGCGAGGTGCCGCCGGGTGTGCCGGGCCGTGCCATGGAGCGGATGCGGATCGCGGTGTGGGAAAGGCTGCCGCTGTGGGTGCAGTTACGGTGCGGCACCGACCCGAAGGCGCTCGGTGCGCTGGCCCTGGTGCTCGGGGTGGCCGTGACGTTCGCCGTCCACCATTTCTGGACCGGGAGCCCCGAGCCGGTGCGGGCTCCGGTGGCCGAGCAGGCCGTGGCGGCTCCTGGGCCCAACTCCCGGCCGCCATCGGCTCATGGGCGTGGGCAGGCGCAGGCGTCCATGCCGTCAGGGGCGGGCGGTCCGCCGGGTGAGGCGGGGCGACGCCTGGTCGTCGATGTCACGGGCAAGGTGCGACACCCCGGGATCCACCGGCTGCCGCCGGGTTCGAGGGTGACCGATGCCTTACAGGCAGCGGGAGGCGCGCTGCCCGGCGCGAATACCGCTGGGCTGAACCAGGCGCGGCTGCTGGCCGACGGTGAACAGATCGTGGTCGGCACCGGTGCCGCCGGGAGCGGGCAGGTGGCCGGAGCCGGTGGTGCGGGAGCGAGTGGCGGTGCGGCGGGTCCGGGAGCAGGAGCCGGGAACGGGCCACCGGGTGCCGTGGGCCTACCGGCCGGACCGGTGAGCCTCAATACGGCGACCGAGCAGCAGCTCGACGCCCTTCCCGGGGTGGGGCCCGTGATGGCCCGGCACATCATCGAGTTCCGTACCCGGCACGGCGGGTTCACGTCGGTGGACCAGCTCCGTCAGGTGAAGGGAATCGGCGAACGCCGGTTCGCCGATCTGCGCCCCTTGGTACAGCCGTGACCGCCGCCCGGGACGCGGTGCACGTCGCGTCCGTTTCGCCGCACGGTGCCTCAGATCCGCACCAGGACAGCCCGGTCGATCTGCGTCTCGTCGCGCCCGCACTGGCGGCCTGGGCGGCAGCGGCCATCGGCCTGGGCGCGCCGGGTGGGGGAGTGGCGGTCGCCTGTGCGGTGGCGGTCGTTCTCGCGGCGGTCGCGCTACGTGTGGCCGTGGTCCGGCGCGGGGCGGCGGATGAGTCGGTGGTGGACGGTCCCACGGCAGGCGGGTCCACGGTGGGTGAGCCCGGCGGACCGATGGCGGGCGCGCCGGTAGCAGGAGATCCAGCGGTAGGCGAGCCGCCGGGGGAGCGGGCCGCTGCGGGTTCGGCCGTGCGGGAACGAACCGTAGCCGTAGGGGTGCCGGTGGCCGTCGGGTCGCCTGCGGACGGCCCGACGGGGGACAGCCCGGCCGAGGAGGGGCCGGCCGTGGGCGGGGCGGTCGCAGATGAGCGGGGCGCGGGAGGGAAGGGGAAGGGGAGGAGGACGGGGGAGGCTACGGTCTCCGCCCGCCAGCGGACCGTGCCCCCGCGCCCCCGGTCGCCCCGTATCAGGTCGGCCGGTGCGCTGGTCGCCATGGCGGCGGCGCTGTTGTGCGCCGTCGCGGGGGCCGCGTCCGCCGCGCTGCACGCGGCGGATCTGCGGCGCGGGCCGCTGCCGGCCTGGGCTCAGCGGTATGCGCAGGTCACGGTCGAGCTGGAAGTGACCGGCGACCCACGGGTGACCCGGCCCAAGGTGCGTGGATCCCAACGGACACCCCCGTCACTGGTGTTCACCGGCGACGCCGTCCGTCTCACCGCACCGGACGGCGCGGTCACCGCCGTCCGTACGCCCGTCCTGGTCGTCGTACAGCAACACCGCGCGGGCGGAGCGAAAGACCGGGGCTCCCCGCAGCGCCTGGCCGCGGGTCCGCACGAATCGGGACGCGGCCCCGGCGGCGAGGCGGGCGGCGGGCCGTCCCCGGCATGGCGCGGACTGCTGCCCTCGACCCGTATCCGCGTGACGGCGCGCGCCGCCCCACCGATGTCGCCGGCCGACAAGGTCGCGGCCGTACTCCGGGTCACCGATGGCGCGCCGCCGCTCACGACCGGTGCGCCGTCCGCCCTTCAGCGGTTCGCCGGGAGCCTGCGCGCCGGGCTCCGGGAGGCCACCGACGGCCTGCGCCCCGATGCCCGTGCGTTGTTGCCCGGCCTCGTCGTGGGGGACACCTCGCGGGTGCCGCCCGATCTGGACGAAGCCTTCCGCGCCACCGACCTGACGCATTTGCTCGCGGTTTCCGGCAGCAACCTGACGATCGTGCTCGCCCTGCTCATCGGCCCGTCCCATCTCGCGGTACGCGCCGAGCGTCGCGGGCTGGCTCCGCTTCTGGGCCTGTCACTGCGCGGTACCGCTCTCATCGGCGGCGTGCTCGCTCTCGCCTTCGTCGTCGTGTGCCGCCCGGACCCGAGCGTGCTGCGGGCCGCCGCCTGCGGGCTGATCACGCTGCTGGCGATCGCCACCGGCCGCCGCCGCTCCCTGCTCCCCGCGCTCGCCGCCGCGGTCCTGCTGCTGGTTCTCTACGACCCCTGGCTGGCCCGTAGTTACGGTTTCCTGCTCTCCGTTCTGGCGACCGGGGCGCTGCTGCTGCTCGCCCCGCGCTGGAGCGCTGCCCTCCAGCGGCGGCGGGTACCGCCCCGGCTCGCTGAGGTGATCGCCGCGTCGGCCGCCGCGCAGGCCGTCTGCGCGCCTGTCATCGCCGTGCTCGCAGCCCGGGTCGGGCTGGTCGCCGTGCCCTGCAACCTGCTGGCCGAACTGGCCGTCGCCCCCGCCACCGTCCTCGGCTTCGCCACCCTCGCCGCCGCACCGTTCGCCCTGCCCGTCGCGCAGGCGCTGGCGTGGTGCGCGGGATGGCCCGCCGAGTGGATCGCCGGTATCGCGCGTACGGGCGCGGCGCTGCCCGGCGCGGAGTTCGGCTGGCCGGGCGGCTGGGCGGGCGGACTGCTGCTGGCGGCCGCCACCGTCGTCCTGGTGGCCGTCGGCCGCAGGGCGCTGCGCCGCCGCTGGCTGGGCCTGTTGTGCGCGCTGGCCCTGATCCTGGCGATCTGGCGACCGGCCCCGCTCACCCGGGTGCTCACCGGCTGGCCACCGCCCGGCTGGCGGGCCGTGGTCTGCGATGTGGGCCAGGGGGACGGTCTGGTCCTGGCGGCCGGGGACGGCACGGCGCTGGTGGTCGACACCGGCCCCGAGCCCCGAGCCATGGACCGTTGCCTGACGGACCTGGGCATTCGCCGTATTCCCCTCCTCGTGCTGACACATTTTCACGCGGACCATGTGGACGGGCTCCCCGGCGTGCTGCGCGGCCGGTCGGTCGGCGCGATCGAGACCACCACTCTTCAAGATCCCTCGGGACAGGCCGAGTTCGTGCGCCGCCAGGCCGCGGCCGCCCAGGTGCCGGTGATCCATGCGGTACCGGGGGAGCGCCGCCATTTGGGCCCGCTCACCTGGGAAGTCCTCTGGCCGCCCGCTCCGGCCACACCACCACTCCCCACCACACCGTCAGCCCCCATCCCACCCCCTCATACCGCGCAGGCCCCCGCCGCACCACCCGATCCCACGACGCAGGGCTCACCCGCCGACTCCTTCCCCTCGCCGTTCATCCGCGGCCCCAACGACGCCAGCGTGACGCTGCTCGTCCGGACGGCAGGGCTCACCCTCGCCCTGCTGGGCGACCTCGAACCGCCATCACAGCAAGCCCTGTTGGCCGCTCATCCGGAGCTGGGCTCCGTCGACATCCTCAAGGTGGCGCACCACGGCTCCGCCCACCAGGACCCCCAGCTGATACACCGGCTGGCACCGCGCCTGGCATTGATTTCCTGCGGAGCGGGCAACCCGTACGGCCATCCGGCACCCCGCACCATCGCAGCGCTGCGCGCCCAGGGCGCCAAGGTACTGCGCACCGACACCGACGGCTCCATCGCACTGCTCGGCACCCCGGAACGGCTCTCCGCGACGGTCCGCGGCAGCCAGGACGGAGGCCACCGAGTCCGGGGCCACCGAACCAGTGGCAGCCGCACCAGAGGTGCCGGCATAGACGGGGGCCGGGCGAGGGCCCGCCGGGCCGGGCTGTGTCGCGCCGGGGCCCGTCGAACCGGTGCTCGCCGGGGTCCGCAGCGCCGGCAGCGGACGCGCCGGAGGCCGCCGGCGCAGGGCCGCATACGGTGCCCGGCGGGCTCCGCCGGCCGGATACCGAACGCGTGACGGCATATCCGCACGATCTTCATCGCCGTGGGGGAGGGCTTGGCGTCGGGAATCTGTCCAGGAATGCCAGGAGGTTCGAGGGCGGCGGGCACTTTCGGGGCGCGTATGCCTGCGGAGGTACGCCACCGTCCGGAAGGGGGAGTCGAGTTGTTCTCCACCACGTTGCTCTCCCTGGCCGATGTCCGGATGCATCCACTGCCCGGATGCGATGTACGTCGCGTTCGTCCACTGTCCCTCCGTCCACCGTCCCTTCGTTCACCGTCTTCGCTCCCAGAGCCTTGTAAAGGAATCTTTCTAAAGATATCTTTACATTGTGTCCAAGCCCATGGAGCGTCCCGATATCGAATGTCCGGAACTGTCCGGGTGCCCTGCGCCGACCGGAGAGTCCGGCGACCCGCCCACGGACCCGTTCGCCGACCGCACCCGGCTGACCGACCCGCGGGCCCTGCGGGCCTATGCGCACCCGACCCGTATGGCGCTGGTCGGCCTGCTGCGCAACGAAGGTCCGCTCACCGCCACCCGCGCGGCCGCGCTGACCGGGGAGTCCGTCGCGAGCTGCTCGTACCACCTGCGGATGCTCGCCAAGTACGACCTGGTGCAGCAGGCCGAGGGCGGCCGGGGCCGGGAGAAGCCATGGCGGGCGACCACGCAGTTCACCGATTGGCCGAGCCACTCCGACGACCCGGCCGTGGTCGACGCCTCCGCGGCTCTGAACATCGCGGTCGCCGAGAACTACTACGCCAAGATGACGCGCGCCCTGGAACGGCGTCACACCCTGCCCCGCGCCTGGCAGGAAGCCGAGCAGTTCGGCGATGTCTCGCTCTACCTCACGGCCGACGAACTCACCGAACTCGACGACCGGGTAACCGAGTTGCTCGCGCCGTACCTGTCGCGCCAGTCGGACCCGGCGTCCCGCCCGGCCGACGCGCGGCCGGTCAGCTATCTGCGGGTCGCTTTCGTCCGCCATGGCGGCACCGCGGATGCCGTTTCTCCGGACCCGGGGGAGTGCTCATCTCCGGGACCCGGGGAGGCGGGCCGTCCGGGCTCCCGGGAGGTGTTCCCTCCGAAATCTCGGGAAGTGGGCTCTACCGGATCCGGGGAGAGCGCCTAATGAAGCCCCCGGGTGCGCGGAGTTCACCTCCGGCGCCTCGCCCGCAGTCCACGCATTCCCCGCAGTCCGCACACCCGCCACGCCCCGCACGGCTCTTACGTTTCCCGGTCATCCCCGAGCTGCTGCGCGAGCGCGTGTTCCGCCGCTACTGGACCGCGCAAGCCGTCTCCCTCATGGGCGATCAGGTATCCCTGATCGCCATCCCGCTGGCCGCCGTCCTCGTTCTGAACGCGGACGCCGCCGACATGGGCCTGCTCAAGACCGCCGAACTGCTGCCCGCTCTGCTGTTCAGCCTCCCGGCGGGCGCGTGGGCCGACCGGCGGGCCCGCCGACGACGGGTCATGATCGTCAGCGATCTGCTGCGCGTCCTCCTGGTTGCCTCGCTGCCCGCCGCTTACGCCCTGAACGTCCTCACCTTCGCCCAGCTCTACGCGGTCGCGTTCACGGTCGGCGCGCTCACCGTCCTCTTCGACGTCTGCAACGCCACCGTTTTCGTTTCGCTCGTCACCACGGACCGCTTGGTGGCAGGCAGCACCCCCCTCCTCAACGGCAGTCGCGCGATGGCCTTCGTCGGCGGGCCGGGTGCGGGCGGCCTGCTCATCCAGCTGCTCTCCGCGCCGCTCGCGCTCCTCGCCGACGCGCTGACCTTCCTCTGCTCGGGGCTGTTGCTGGCCCGAATAGCGCCCGCCGAGCCCCCGCCCGCGCCGCCGGCCAAGGGCTATGTCACCGAGGGGCTGCGCTGGGTACTGCGGCATCCCGCGATGCGTGCGATGTTCGCCGCCTCCGGGACGGTGCAGTTCTTCAACTTCATGTTCCAGACCCTCTTCGTGCTCTACACGACCACTGAACTCGGCCTTGGTGCAGGACTGTTGGGTGCGGTTCTCGGAGCCGGGGCGATCGGTGGCCTCATTGGCGCGGCCCTCGCCGGCCGGGTCATCCGCGGCCTCGGTGTCGGTCCGGCCATCCTCGTCGGGTTCGCCGGTTTCACCGTCCCGTTGCTGCTCGTCCCACTGTCCGCCGGGCCCACCTGGCTGGTCATCGCCCTGCTCTTCCTCGCCGAATTCCTCTCCGCCATCGGGGTGATGTTCGTCGACATCTCCTCCAACTCGCTGTCGGCCGCGCTGATGCCCGATGCGCTCCGCTCCCGGATCACCGGCGCCTCTCGCACCCTGAACTACGGGTTCCGCCCGCTCGGGGCTCTGGCCGGCGGCGCACTCGGCACGACTCTCGGCCTGCGTCCCACCCTCTGGATGGCCACCGCAGGCGCGATCCTCTGCCTCCTCTGGCTCCTGCCCTCGCCCGTGCCCCGCATCCGCACCCTCCCGAACCGGCCGACCACCCCACTCCCGGCCGTCATCCCACCCACGCCTGCACCTCCACCCCCACCCGCAACCCCGACCACCGGCCTGGCTCCGGCCGTCATATCGGAAGCCGCCACCGGCCGGGAAGCACCCTCTGAGCCGGACCGCATACCCGACGGCCGTCGGTGACGCCCGACGGCTGCCGGTGACATCCGTTGGTACCCGTCGGCCCCCGCTGTCCGATACCTCCTGTCGGCGAAATGGCCGCCTGGATGCCTCGCCCTGGATACCCCAACCCGGGCCAACTTGCACCAAATCGGATGTTCCGACCCGGATATATAGACTCCAGAACATGAAGCTGGGTGAAGGCGTCGAGTGGGGCCTGGGCTGTTGTGTGATGCCGGCCCGACTCGATGGGGAGGCGGCCGTGTCAGCCGTGTCGGCGATGTGGCTTGCCGGGGCGTCAGGGCTGCCGGTGCCGTGTCTGGACAAGCGGTTCCGGGGGCTCGTACGCGCTGGAGTTCCGAGGTCCGCCCCCGCCCCGGCGCGCGTGGTGGCTTATGGATGGCGCGTCCGCTGGAGCGGAGCACGCTCGTGGGCGTCGTCGCCGTGATCGAGGGCCCCGCCGACGCCTTCCGCTGTACCGGGATCCGCCGTCAGGGCGCCGGGGCCGAGGCGTCCGGCCGGGAGTTCGGGGGCCCCGGCGGCATCTCGGCGGTCATGCGCCAGGGCGAGTCGGTCTGGCGTCGTGAACTCGGCGTGCGGACCGTCGTCGACGTCATGGCCCCCACCCCCGTACCGACGGCGGACCGCGCCCGTCGTCGACCCGCCTCGGAAAGGATGCCCGCCTGATGGACACCGCCGACGTCTGGCTCCGCTATCTCCGCCGAATAGGTGCCGCCCGCCCCGCGTCCCCCGACGCCGACGCGTTGCGCACGCTGCATGTGAGCCATCTGCGGACCGTCCCCTTCGAGAACCTCTCCATTCACCTCGGTGAGGAGATCGTGCTCGCTGAGCAGCCGTTGCTGGACAAGATCGTCGGAGCCCGTCGTGGCGGCTTCTGCTACGAACTCAACGGCGCTTTCGCCGCGTTGCTCGCCGCTCTCGGCTACGACGTGCAGCTGCTGTCCGCCCGTGTTTTCGGCCCCGACGGCCCCGGAATCCCGTACGACCACCTCGCGCTGCGCGTCCGTACGCCCACCGGGCCATGGCTGGCGGACGTCGGTTTCGGCAAGCACAGCCACTACCCGCTGCGCCTGGACAGCCGAGCCGACCAGCCCGATCCCGGCGGTGTCTTCCGCGTCGTGGAGACGTCCGAGGGCGACCTCGACATTCTCCGGGACGGCGCCCCGCAGTACCGTCTCGAACAACGCCCGCGCGCCCTCGCCGACTTCGAGGTCGGCTGCTGGTGGAACCGGACCTCGCCGGCGTCCCACTTCACCCGGTCCCTGGTCTGCTCACTGCTGACCGACACGGGCCGGGTCACCCTCTCCGGCCGTACGCTCGTGATCACCGCGGATGACGGCACCCGCGACGAACGCGAGCTGCGCGAGGCCGAGGTCCTCCCCGCCTACCGCACCCACTTCGGCATCACCCTGGACCACGAACCCGAACTGGACGAACACCCGGGCTGAACGCCAGGACGAGCGGATCCCATGCCGGGACGATCAGATCCCACACCAGGACGATCGGATCCCACGCCAGGACAAGCGACCCCCACGTCAGGACGAGCGATCCCACCGTCCGAGCCCGACGTATCGATCCCACCGTCCGAGCCCGGCACATCGAACCCACCGTCCGGACCCGACGTATCGAGTTCACCGTCTAGGGCCGACGTCAGCCGGTAGCCCGGGGGCCGCCGCTCACTCGGCCTCCCGCCAGCCCTCGTACTCCGCCGCCAGCCCGTCCAGTCCCGCCGGGTCGTAGACACCCTCCGGGTCCTCGACGACCACCAGCCACTGCGCGTCCTCCGCGTCGTCCTCACCGGCCAGCGCGTCCCGTACGAGCTGGGGTTCCTCGGTGACGCCGAACCGTTCGGCCAGCGCCTCGGCCACCTCCTCCGCCGTGTCGCGGTCGGGCAGTACCAGTACGTGTCGTACGTGCCGTACGTGTCGTGCTTCGCTCACCGGGCCATTGTCCGGGAAGGCGCCGACGGGCGTCCGGGAGGGCGTCGGCGGGCCGGGCACCACGGTGTACGCCTTCGCGGACGGCCGTGTCAGTGGGGCGTGGGATGCTGGACGCGATGGCCAGGAAGACAGCTAACGACGAACCGCTCGCCCCCGTCACGATCGCGGTGGGCCAGGAAGACCTGCTGCTGGACCGCGCGGTGCAGCAGGTGGTGGCGGCCGCCCGTGCGGCCGATGCGGACACCGATGTGCGCGACCTCACCTCCGATCAGTTGCAGCCCGGCACCCTCGCCGAGCTGACCAGCCCCTCGCTCTTCGCCGAGCGCAAGGTCGTGGTGGTGCGCAACTCCCAGGACCTGTCCGCGGACACCATCAAGGACGTGAAGGGGTATCTCGGCGCGCCCGCCGAGGAGATCACGCTGGTCCTGCTGCACGCCGGCGGAGCCAAGGGCAAGGGCCTGTTGGATGCCGCCCGCAAGGCCGGTGCGCGTGAGGTGGCCTGCCCGAAGATGACCAAGCCGGCCGACCGGCTGGCCTTCGTACGGTCCGAGTTCCGTGCGGTGGGGCGCTCCGCGACCCCCGAAGCCTGCCAGTCGCTGGTGGACGCGATCGGCAGCGATCTGCGCGAGCTGGCCTCGGCCTGTTCGCAGCTGACCGCCGATATCGAGGGCACGATCGACGAGGCCGTCGTCGCGCGCTACTACACGGGCCGGGCCGAGGCATCGAGTTTCACCGTCGCGGACCGCGCCGTCGAAGGCCGCGCGGCGGAGGCGCTGGAGGCGCTGCGCTGGGCGATGTCGACCGGCGTCGCACCCGTCATGATCACCAGCGCGCTCGCCCAGGGCGTCCGCGCCATCGGCAAACTGGCCTCCGCCCCACGCGGCGCCCGCCCCGGCGACCTCGCCCGCGATCTGGGGATGCCGCCCTGGAAGATCGACCGGGTACGGCAGCAGATGCGCGGCTGGACGGCGGACGGTGTTGCGACGGCGCTGCTGGCGGTGGCCGCGGCCGACGCGGGCGTCAAGGGTGGTGGCGACGACCCCGAATACGCCCTGGAGAAGGCCGTGGTCGCCATCGCCCGCGCGGCCCGCTCTCGCTGACCCCGGCCGGACTGCCGGGAATCGGGGGCGAGGCCGGTGAGCTCGCCGGTTCAGGTGCGAGGTGCCGGGTATCGCTTCTGCGTTGACACGTCCGTCTGACCGGCGGCTGCACGTCACCCCTGTTCACCCACCGGTCTCGCCGCCGGGCGCGCACGGCGCCAGCTGTCCTCGGCCGCACACTTGAGGCGATCTCCAGAACGTGCGGTCGTCTCGATGTCGGCGGGGATCGAGTGCGGATCGCCCCCGTACGGCCGCCCAGCCCAGCCGTACGGGAGTCGCCCACGACGTCGAGGTACCGACACCGCGGGACCCCGGTCAAGTGGGATGAGCACGGCCTCAACCAGCGGCGACACATCCGTGGGGCATGCTGCGGGCCGGGACACGTCGAGCCCGGCCCCACCCGCAACCCCGACCACCGGCCACAACCCCGGCCCCACCCACAACTCCGACCACCGGCCTGGCCCCGGCCGCCACGCCGGACGCCGGCACCAGCCGGAAAGCACCCTCCAAGCCGCACCGCACACCCGACGGCCGGTGACACTCGTCGGCCCTCGCCGGCCCGGTTGGCACCCGCTGTCCGACCGCCGTACCCGTACCGCACACCCGCCACCGGCGCCCCGCCGTTACCGCTCCCCGCCGCTACCGCCCCCCGCCACCCCGCTGGAGGTGCTTGAGCGTTTCCGACGCGCTGGACTTCAGCATCTGCGTCACCTCGTCGCTGGTCGGCTGCTTGGTCGTGGCGGTGCTGGTGGAGTAGCTCGACCACGTCGACTGATACGTCAGCCCGCCGACCCGGACGGCGAGGATCACATACGAGCCGGTGGTGCTGCCCGCGTCGTTACGGGTCACCAGGTACGCCTCGTCGCCGAGGCCCTGGACCTGGTCGACCTTGTAGCCGACCGACATCCCCTGCTTCTCGTACGAGCGGTATATGTCCGCGAACTCCGGTGCGGGGTCGGCCTTCTTGTGCAGGGTGACGGCGTTGTAGACCCAGGTCGAGGAGTAGCCGGTGGTGCTCGCGCCCTCCTGCGTCAGCCCGATGTTGCACCACATGGTGTCCATGGACGTCTGCTGCGCACCGCTGTGCTGCGGATTGGGGTCCTTCGCGGCCGTACCGGTGTTCTGCGTCGGCTTGTAGTGCGCGTCGGTGAAGGGCGTCATGGAGGTGGCCGCGCACAGATCGTCCGTGTAGGCGTAGCCGGCGAGGTCGGGGCCGGACCCGGCGGAGAAGCCGCCGGTGGCGAACATCACGGACGCCCAGATCGCCGAGGCGGCGACCACACCGCCGAGCGCCCACAGCCATCCGGATACGCCCCGGCCGGTACCGCCCGGAGCGCCCGGCGCTCCCATGGGCGGCAGGCCCGGCGCCGGATAGCCGTATCCGCCGGGGGGCTGGGGCGGGGCCGGCTGTCCGTACGGGTTCAGTGGTGCGGGTGCCAGGTTCTGGGGCGCGGGCACCGGATTCGGCGGCACGGGCGGCATCTGGCCGTAAGGATTGGGCTGCGGCTGCGGCTGTGGCTGTGCGTAAGGATTGTTCTGATCCCCCGGTATTGACATGGACGCAGCGTAGCGGATCGTGCGGGGAACGGACCCTCGGAGGTGGCTACCTGCCCGGCGGCGACGCGAAGGCGCGGGCCGCCCCGTGACGAGGGCAATGTCCCGTGACGAGGGCACCGCCCTGTGACGCAGGGCCCCGCCTCGCGAGCGCCCCGCCCCGAGGCGGGGACCGAGCCCCGAGGAAGCCCCCGTCCCGAGCCCCCCGGCAAGCGTCGCGCCGATGCCCGCCCATGACAGAGCCCGCCCATGACAAAGGCCCCGCTCGCCCTAAGGAAGGGCGGAGGCGGGGCCTTCGTGTCAAGCGTTCGGGCTCCTTCGGCGGATTACGCCGGTCGAGCCGGGTGCGCCGCACCCGCGTGGCGAACGCAGGCCGTGTGCGGCGCGGTGGTGCACCGTTCAGGGAGCGGAGAGAGGGGCCGCTGAGTCCCTGGCGGCAGGGTGGTGCGGTAGAAGAAGGTGAGATCAGCCCTGGAGGCCGGCAACCTTCTTGGCCAGCGCCGACTTCTTGTTGGCGGCGGCGTTCTTGTGGATGACACCCTTGCTGACGGCCTTGTCGAGCGACTTGGCAGCGACGGCCTGGGCGGCGGCGGCCTTCTGGACGTCACCGGCCTCCACGGCCTCGCGGGTGCGACGGATCGCGGTCTTCAGAGCGGACTTGACAGCCTTGTTGCGCTGCCGAGCCTTCTCGTTGGTCTTGATCCGCTTCATCTGGGACTTGATGTTCGCCACGAAAGAGCCTTTTCAGGTTCGTTGGAGTTTCGAGTTGCGCCGCGTACCCCTGAGGGTCACGAAGCGCAGTGGACCAGGCTACCAGCAGCGCCTCGGGCGTCCCAAACCGGACCAAGCCCGCCGCTCATGGGACCATGGGCGGAGACGTCACACCCTTGTCCCGCCTACCCGCGTTCACTGAATGGACCCTGCGTGCCCGCGACCCCTACGAACGTGCCGGAGCCGAGCCGTACCGACCCGGCTCTCCTCCGTAACTTCTGCATCATCGCGCACATCGACCACGGCAAGTCGACGCTCGCCGACCGGATGCTCCAGCTCACCGGTGTCGTCGACCAGCGGCAGATGCGCGCGCAGTACCTCGACCGCATGGACATCGAGCGCGAGCGTGGCATCACGATCAAGTCCCAGGCGGTCCGGTTGCCCTGGGCGCCCTCCGAGGGCGAGGAGAAAAGTGGCACCACCCACATCCTCAACATGATCGACACCCCGGGCCACGTCGACTTCACCTACGAGGTCTCCCGCTCGCTCGCCGCGTGCGAGGGCTGCATCCTCCTCGTCGACGCCGCCCAGGGCATCGAGGCCCAGACCCTCGCCAACCTCTACCTGGCGATGGAGAACGACCTCACGATCATCCCCGTCCTCAACAAGATCGACCTGCCGGCCGCACAGCCCGAGAAGTTCGCCGCCGAGCTGGCGAACCTGGTCGGCTGCGACCCGGCGGACGTTCTGAAGGTGTCCGCGAAGACCGGCGTCGGCGTGCCCGAGCTGCTGAACAAGGTGGTCCGCGAGGTCCCGGCCCCGGTCGGCGTCAAGGACGCGCCCGCCCGCGCGATGATCTTCGACTCCGTCTACGACGCGTACCGCGGTGTCGTGACGTACGTGAAGGTCGTCGACGGGACGCTGCGCAAGCGCGAGCGGATCCGGATGATGTCCACCGGCGCCGCGCACGAGCTGCTGGAGATCGGCACCAACTCGCCCGAGATGAAGTCCGCCGACGGTCTGTCCGTCGGCGAGGTGGGCTATCTGATCACGGGTGTGAAGGACGTCCGGCAGTCCAAGGTCGGCGACACGATCACCCAGCTCAGCAACGGCGCGACCGAGGCGCTCGGCGGCTACAAGGACCCCAAGCCGATGGTGTTCTCGGGTCTGTATCCGCTGGACGGCTCGGACTACCCGGAGCTGCGCGAGGCGCTGGACAAGCTCCAGCTCAACGACGCCGCCCTGGTCTACGAGCCGGAGACCTCCGCCGCCCTCGGCTTCGGTTTCCGCGTCGGCTTCCTGGGCCTGCTGCATCTGGAGGTCATCCGCGAGCGCCTGGAGCGCGAGTTCGGCCTCGATCTGATCGCCACCGCGCCCAACGTGGTCTACCGCGTGGACATGGAGGACGGTGCCGAGCACATCGTCACCAACCCCAGCGAGTTCCCGACCGGCAAGATCGACCAGGTCCACGAGCCGGTCGTCCGGGGCACGATCCTGGCGCCGAGCGAGTTCATCGGCGCGATCATGGAGCTGTGCCAGAACCGCCGCGGTGCGCTGCTCGGTATGGACTACCTCTCCGAGGACCGCGTCGAGATCCGCTACACCCTGCCGCTCGCCGAGGTCGTCTTCGACTTCTTCGACCAGCTCAAGTCCAAGACCCGCGGCTACGCCTCGCTGGACTACGAGCCCACCGGTGAGCAGACGTCCGACCTGGTCAAGGTCGACATCCTGCTGCACGGCGACAAGGTCGACGCGTTCTCCGCGATCACCCACAAGGACAAGGCGTACGCCTACGGTGTCCGCCTCGTCGCCAAGCTGCGCGAGCTGATCCCGCGGCAGAACTTCGAGGTGCCGATCCAGGCCGCCATCGGCAGCCGGGTCATCGCCCGGGAAACGGTCCGCGCCATCCGCAAGGACGTCCTCGCCAAGTGCTACGGCGGCGACATCTCCCGTAAGCGGAAGCTGCTGGAGAAGCAGAAGGAAGGCAAGAAGCGGATGAAGATGGTCGGCAGCGTGGAGGTGCCGCAGGAGGCATTCATCGCGGTGCTGTCCTCGGACTCCGACGGCGACTCCAAGGCGAAGAAGTAGCGGAGAAGCACGAGAGGCGGAGGCGGAGGCGGCGGGCAGATGTTCCGCCGTGCCGACGGCGGGGCGCCGGTTCCCATGGGGGCCGGCGCCCCGCCGCCTTCACCCGCCTGGCCTGGCCCGCGGCCACCGGCTGCGGCTCGCGTCTCAGGTACGCCGGCGGGTGCGGCGCTCCGGCGGACGAGGTGTATGGCGCGTACATCTACCGCCCCGGCCGCATCGCGAACCCGTCGGCCGCAGGCCCTTACGCGGTGGCGTGACGGGCTCTAGTCTGATCTCTGCGCATAGGTTACTCGCGAGTCACCAGCAACGAAGCGGGCCCCGGAGGATGCCGTGACGGACACCCACACGCTGATCGAAAGCCGGCCACCCTCGGTGGCGGCCATCTTCCTGGAGCGGGTCGAGGCCACGCCCGACGGTGAGGCGTACCGCTATCCGGTCCCGGCCGCCGCCGGCCAGGGCCCGGACGACTGGCGGGTGCTGACGTGGGCGGCGGCGGCCGAGCGGGTCTTCGCCACCGCGGCCGGTCTGATCGCGCTGGGCGTACGGCCCGAGGAGCGGGTGGCGCTGGCCTCCAACACCCGCGTCGAATGGATCCTCGCCGACCTCGGCGTGCTGTGCTCCGGTGCCGCCACCACCACCGTCTACCCCAGCACCAACGCCGAGGAGACCGCCTACATCCTCGCCGACTCCGGCAGCCGGGTGCTGATCGCGGAGGACGCCGCGCAGCTCGCCAAGGCCCGCGAACGGCGCGCGGAGCTGCCCGAGCTGACACATGTGGTGGTCATCGCCGAGGCGGACGCCCGGCCCGCGGCGGACGACCCGGAGGGCTGGGTGCTCTCGCTCGCCGAGCTGGAGAAGCGCGGCGCCGCCTATCTGGCGGAGCACCCGGACTGCGTCACCGAGCGGATCGCGGCGCTCCGTGCGGAACAGCTGGCGACGCTGATCTACACCTCCGGGACCACCGGCCGCCCCAAGGGCGTCCGGCTGCCGCACGACTGCTGGTCGTACATGGCGCGGGCGATCCAGGGGACGGGGCTGGTCACCAAGGAGGACGTGCAGTATCTCTGGCTGCCGCTGGCGCACGTCTTCGGCAAGGTGCTGACCGCCGGGCAGATCTCGGTCGGCCATGTGATCGCCGTGGACGGCCGGGTCGACAAGATCATCGAGAATCTGCCGGTCGTCCGGCCCACGTACATGGCGGCCGTACCGCGGATCTTCGAGAAGGTCTACAACGGCGTCGTGGCCAAGGCCCGGGAGGGCGGCGGCGCGAAGTACAAGATCTTCCAGTGGGCGGCCGGGGTGGCCCGCGAGTACGCCAAGGTCTCGCAGGACAACTTCCGCCACACCGGCAACGCCTCGGTGCCGTTCGCGCTCGCCGCCCAGCACAAGGTCGCCGACGCGCTCGTCTACGCCAAGCTGCGGGACGCCTTCGGCGGCCGGCTGCGGGCGGCGGTCTCCGGTTCGGCCGCCCTCGCACCGGAGATCGGCTACTTCTTCTCGGGCGCCGGGATCCACATCCTGGAGGGCTACGGCCTCACGGAGTCCAGCGCCGCCAGCTTCGTCAACCCCGGGGCGTCGTACCGCATCGGCACCGTCGGCAAACCGCTCCCGGGCACCGAGGTACGGATCGCCGAGGACGGCGAGATCCTGCTGCGCGGCCCCGGCATCATGCAGGGCTACCACGGTCTGCCGGAGAAGACCGCCGAGGTGCTGGAGCCGGACGGCTGGTTCCACACCGGCGACATCGGCGAACTGTCCGCGGACGGCTTTCTGCGGATCACCGACCGCAAGAAGGACCTGATCAAGACCTCGGGCGGGAAGTACATCGCACCGGCGGAGGTGGAGGGCCGGATCAAGGCGGTCTGTCCGTTCGTCTCCAATGTGCTGGTGCACGGCGCCAACCGGAACTTCTGCACCGCGCTGATCGCCCTCGACGAGCCGGCGATCCTGGGCTGGGCGAAGGAACACGGACTGGCGGGCATGGAGTACGCCGAGGTCGTCGCCGCCGAGCGGACCCGTGAGCTGATCGACGGCTATGTCGAGCAGGTCAACGAGGGGTTGCAGCGCTGGCAGCGGATCCGCAAGTTCCGGCTGCTGCCGCGCGACCTGGACATCGAGCACGGCGAGGTGACCCCGAGCCTCAAGATCAAGCGACCGGTGGTGGAGCGGTCGTTCAAGGACCTGCTCGACGAGATGTACGCGGGGGCGCGGGAGGCGTAGCGGCCCCCCGGGACGCCGGCGGCGCGGCGGCGCGCCACCGCGCACTGTTGTGCGCCGCTCCCTACCGCCGCGCGCCGCTCCGTACCGCTGTCCGCCCGCCGCCATGCGCACGTACGGTCTTCCGTACGCATGGCGGTCCCCGCGCCGCCTTGACGGCCGCCGCAGGTGAGGCGATCCCTGCCGGTTTCACCGGGCACAGCCCCTCGCTCCGGGGGTGCCGTCGTCGAATCCACCCGTTCCGACCACCGACTTCGGTGACTCGTCGCTTATGGGCGCGTTCAGTCTGTCACTCTGTTGTCGGCGCATCCGGCGCTGTAGCGGAGCTGCTCGGGAGCTGCTCAATGAGGACGACGACTTCGTCACAACGGCACGACATCGCAGCACTGCGGCCGCCGGCCGGCGGGGGACCCGGTGCCGTGGCCGCGCGGTCCGGTGTCCCTGCCGCCGCCACCGCCGCGGGCCCGGTCCCCGGCGGCGCGCGGCGGATCAGCCTGCCCGGGGACCCACGGGCCGCCGCCACCGCCCGGGAGTTCGTCCGGGGCGCGCTCGCCGACTGGACCGCCCAGGAGCTGCCCGGCACCGAGGGCCTCGCCGGCCGGCTCGCGGACGAAGCGGTGCTGCTGGTCAGCGAGTTGGTCACGAACGCCGTGGTGCACGCCGGCACCGCCGTCGAGCTGCGCTGCCGGCTGGACCCCGGGGCGGACCCGGAACCGGACGCGGACCCCGACGGCGGCGGCCCGGACGGCGCCGACGGGAGAGGCCGCCCCGGCGTCGTCATCGAGGTCTCCGACCACCACCCGGCGCGCCCGGTACGCGGCCGCGAGGGCGCCTCGCTGTCCGAAAGTGGCGGCCTGGGGCTGCTGTTGGTCGGCGCCGTCGCCGAATCCTGGGGCATCACCTACCGCCGCGCCGTGAAGACCGTGTGGTTCCGGCTGGCGGTGGCGGCCCCCGGCGGCGGTGGCCGGCCGGAGCTGGAGGTCTCCTTCGACGACCAGATGCTGCAACGCGGTCTGCGGGCCGCCGAGTTGCTCGCCCCGGCGGTGCGCAGGACCACCCCGCAGCGGCACTCCGCCGCCGACTGGATCAACCCGGGCGCCCTGTCCTTCCTCGCCGAGGCGTCCGATCTGCTCTCCGGCCAGCTCGACGCCGACCAGGTCGCCGCGCTCGCCGCCCAGCTGATCGTGCCCCGGCTCGCCGACTGGTGCGCGGTGTGGCTGTACGACGGCAGCGGTGGCCACGGCGAGGCGCAGCGGCTGGCCGGTGTCTGGCACTCCTGCGAGAGCCGGATCGACTCGCTGCGGACGGCCCTGGAACGGGAGCCACCGGTGATGGCGGGCCGCGGCGCCCCGGTGACCGGCTCGGCCAACAACGGCTCCGCGGTCTCCTGGCCCTGGCCGCAGGAACCGAGCGGCTACGGACCCGGCGGCGCCGCGCTGGCCTGCCCCCTGGTGGCCGGCGGCCGCCGGTTCGGCATGCTGATGCTGGGCCGGGCCGGTCTGATGTGGTTCCCCGACGAGGCGGTCGGTCTGATCGAGGACCTCTGCCGCCGCGTCGCCCGCGCCATCGCCACCGCCCGCGCCTACCGGCGGCAGGAGCGCATCAGCCAGGTGCTCCAGCGCCGGCTGCTGCCCCGGGGCCGGGCGCGGGTACCGGGGGTGGAGTCGGCGGTGGTCTACGAACCGCGCGAGGGCGCCTGGGCGGGCGGCGACTTCTGGGACCTGTTCGAGGCCGGCGACGGCCGCTGGTGCTTCGCCCTCGGCGACGTCTGCGGCAGCGGCCCCGAGGCGGCCGCGGTGACCGGCCTGGCCCGTCCCGTACTGCGGCTGCTGGCGCGCGACGGCTTCGGTGTCGCGGAGGTGCTCGACCGGCTGAACAAGACCATGGCGCGGGAGGCCGCCGACTCCGTCGCGGCGGTCGCGGCGGCGGTGGCGGCGGCCGGCGCGGGGGCGGAGGCGCCGGTCGAGATCCGCGACGAGGGCGAACAGGCCCGTTTCCTGTCCCTCCTCTACGGCGAGATCGTGCCCTACCGCGGCGGCTCGGGCGGTGCCCGCTGCACCCTCGCCAGCGCCGGCCACCCGCTGCCGCTGGTGCTCGGCACGGACGGGGCGGTCCGGGTCGTGGCGGCGCCGCAGATGCTGCTGGGCGTGGTCGAGGACGCGACGTATGTGAGCGAGTCCTTCGACCTCCTGCCCGGCGAGACGCTGCTGTGCGTGACCGACGGGGTCACCGAGCGCCGCTCGGGCCGCCGGCAGTTCGACGACGAGGACGGCCTGGCCACCGCCCTCGCCGCCTGCACCGGCCTGGCCGCCGACGCCACCGCGGACCGCATCCACCGCGCCGTCCACGCCTTCGGCCCGACCCCGCCGGACGACGATCTGGCGATGCTGGTGCTCCAGGCGGCGCCGCGGGAGTGAGGGGCCGGGCCGGGCGGTCCCGAGCAATCGCGCCCATGACGGACAATGGTCCTCATGCCTTCCGCACTGCCTGATGGTGAGCCGATGCCCGAGGACGGGGCGCTGCCCGGTCATGCGCTGGCGGGGGCGGCCGGGCGGCCCCTCGGCTTCTATCTGCACGTGCCGTACTGCGCGACCCGCTGCGGCTACTGCGATTTCAACACCTACACCGCGAGCGAGCTGCGCGGTTCCGGCGGCGCCCTGGCCTCCCGGGACAACTACGCCGACACCGTCGCGGCGGAGATCCGGCTGGCCCGCGAGGTGCTCGGCGCCGACCCCCGCCCGGTCGAGACGGTCTTCGTCGGCGGCGGCACCCCGACCCTGCTGCCCGCCGCCGATCTCGGCCGGATGCTGGCGGCCGTCCGCGAGGAATTCGGCCTCGCACCCGACGCCGAGATCACCACCGAGGCCAACCCGGAGTCCGTGGATCCCCGCTACCTCGCCGAGCTGCGCGAGGCCGGTTTCAACCGGATCTCCTTCGGCATGCAGAGCGCCCGGCAGCACGTACTGAAGATCCTGGACCGGACGCACACCCCGGGCCGCCCCGAGGCGTGCGTCGCCGAGGCGCGGGCCGCCGGTTTCGACCACGTCAACCTGGATCTGATCTACGGCACACCGGGCGAGACCGACGACGACTGGCGCGCGTCCCTGGACGCGGCGATCGGCGCCGGGCCCGACCATGTCTCCGCGTACGCGCTGATCGTCGAGGAGGGCACCCAGCTGGCCCGCCGGATCCGCCGCGGCGAGGTCCCGATGACCGACGACGATGTGCACGCCGACCGCTACCTCATCGCCGAGGAGCGCTTCACGGCGGCCGGATTCCACTGGTACGAGGTCTCCAACTGGGCCACCTCGGCCGCCGGACGGTGCCGCCACAACGAGCTGTACTGGACCGGCGCCGACTGGTGGGGCGCGGGCCCCGGCGCGCACAGCCACGTCGGCGGCGTGCGCTGGTGGAACGCCAAGCACCCCGGCGCGTACGCCCAGGCCCTCGCCGAGGGCCGCTCCCCGGGCGCCGGCCGGGAGATCCTCGCCGACGAGGACCGCCGGGTCGAGCGCATCCTGCTCGAACTCCGGCTGGCCGACGGCTGCCCGCTGGACCTGCTCGCCCCGGCGGGCGCCCGCGCGGCCGCCCGCGCGCTGGCCGACGGCCTCTTGGAGCCCGGCCCCTACGACCGCGGCCGCGCCGTACTGACGCTGCGCGGACGGCTGTTGGCGGACGCCGTGGTCAGAGACCTGGTGGACTGAGACCCGGCGGACCGGGCGACGGGGGCTGAGCCGGCCCGCGCCCCGGGTTCCGTCGCCCGGTGCCCCGCCCGTCAGTCCGCCGGCGCCGTGACGAAGTCGATCAGCTCCTCCACCCGGCCCAGCAGCGCAGGTTCGACGTCCTTGTACGAGTGGACGCAGGACAGGATCCGCTGCCAGGCGGCGCCGGTGTTCGGGGGCCAGCCCAGGGCGCGGCAGACGCCGGTCTTCCAGTCCTGGCCGCGCGGCACCGCCGGCCAGCCGGGGATGCCGACGGAGGACGGTTTCACGGCCTCCCAGACGTCGATGTAGGGATGGCCCACGACGAGGGTGTCGGCGTCGGTGACCTCGGCGGCGAGCCGGGACTCCTTCGAGCCGGGGACCAGGTGGTCGACGAGGACCCCGAGGCGGGCGTCGGGGCCGGGTGAGAACTCGCGCACGATGGCCGGCAGGTCGTCGATGCCCTCCAGGTACTCCACGACGACGCCCTCGATGCGGAGGTCGTCGCCCCAGACGCGCTCCACCAGCTCGGCGTCGTGGCGGCCCTCCACATAGATACGGCCGGCCCGCGCGACGCGGGCGCGGGCCCCGGGGACGGCGACGGAACCGGACGCCGTACGGGCCGGGGCGCTCGCCGCGGGCCGGGCCTGCGGGCGTACGAGGGTGACGACCCGGCCCTCCAGCAGGAAGCCGCGCGGCTCCATGGGGAAGACCCGGTGTTTGCCGAACCGGTCCTCCAGGGTGACCGTCGGCCCCTGGGCCGTCTTCTCGCAGCGGATGACGGCTCCGCAGAAGCCCGAGGTGACCTCCTCCACCACCAGATCGGGCTCGGCCGGCACCTCGGGCGCGGGCCGCTGCTTCTTCCAGGACGGGGTGAGATCGGTGCTGTAGCGCTTGCTCTGCATGGGGACCTGTTCTGTGACAAACGGCCGGGTGACGGGAGACAAGGGAGAGGGGCGGCGGTCAGCCGGGGGAGGTGCCGAAGCGGGCGGCGAGCGCGGCGCGCTGGTCGCGGACGAAGCGGGCGTCGACCACGGCGCCGTGCCCCGGTACGTACCGCGCGTCCTCGCCGCCCAGGGCCAGCAGCCGGTCCAGCGCCGCGGGCCACTGGTGGGGCAGCGCGTCCGGGCCCACGGACGGTGCGCCGGACTCCTCGACGAGGTCGCCGCAGAAGACGATCTCGGGGGAGCCGTGCCGCCCCGGCACCAGGACCGCCAGATCGTGGGCGGTGTGTCCGGGGCCGACGTTGGCGAGCAGCACCTGCCGGTCGCCGAGATCGAGGGTCAGCTCGCCGTGCACGAGGTGGTGCGGGCTCACCAGGATGTCGGCGGCCTCCGCGGCGGCCACCGGATCGACACCGTGCCCGACCGCGTCCCGCCGCAGCCCGTCCTGCTCGCGCCGGAGCAGTTCGTCCAGGCCGGCCGCGCCGAATACCTGCACGCCCGAGAAGGCGGCGGTGCCCATCACATGGTCGAAATGCGGGTGGGTGAGCGCGACATGTGTCACGTCCCGGCCCAGTACGCCGCGGATCGAGCGGCGCAGATCGGCGCCGTCGCGGAGGGTGGCACCGGTGTCGATGATCAGTACCCCGGCCGATCCGGCGACCACGCCGATCGTCTCGTCCCAGCCGGGCATCCGGCGCCTGGCGACACCGTCACCGAGCCGTTCCCACCCAGCCTCTTCCCAAGCAGTGTGCATACCGAGACGCTAGCGGTATCGCGATAGCGTTGCGCGACGGATCGGCCGGGCACGGCCCTCGGGGCGGTGATCGGGAAGGCTGCCCTTGCCGTGACCGGGTTGCCCGGCCGTACACTGGCTCAGGGATTGGCACTCGGCTCGGTTGAGTGCCAGGCAGTTGACCAGGTGGAAGAAGCGGCGGGACAGCCGGACTGGAGGTGCGCGGGATGCTCAGTGAACGCAGGCTCGAAGTGCTGCGCGCCATCGTCCAGGACTACGTCGGGACGGAGGAGCCGGTCGGCTCCAAGGCGCTGACCCAGCGCCATCAGCTCGGCGTCTCCCCGGCCACGGTCCGCAACGACATGGCGGCCCTGGAGGACGAGGGGTTCATCGCCCAGCCGCACACCAGCGCGGGGCGGATCCCGACCGACAAGGGCTATCGCCTGTTCGTCGACAAGCTGGCCGGCGTCAAGCCGCTGTCCAGCCCGGAGCGGCGGGCGATCCAGAACTTCCTCGACGGCGCCGTCGACCTCGACGACGTGGTGGGGCGCACGGTACGGCTGCTGGCGCAGCTGACCCGGCAGGTCGCGGTCGTGCAGTACCCGTCCCTGACGCGGTCCACGGTCCGGCATGTCGAGCTGCTGGCGCTGGCCCCGGCCCGGCTGATGCTCGTACTGATCACGGACACCGGACGGGTCGAGCAGCGCTTGATCGACTGCCCGGCGCCGTTCGGTGAGACGTCGCTCGCGGATCTGCGGGCGCGGCTCAACAGCTGTGTCGTGGGGCGCCGGTTCGCGGATGTGCCGCAGTTGGTGCAGGAACTGCCGGACTCCTTCGAGCAGGAGGACCGCGGCACGGTCTCGACAGTGCTGTCGGTGTTGCTGGAGACTCTGGTGGAGGAGACCGAGGAGCGGCTGGTGATCGGCGGAACCGCCAATCTCACGCGCTTCGGGCACGATTTCCCACTGACCATCCGGCCGGTGCTGGAAGCCCTTGAGGAGCATGTGGTGCTGCTCAAGCTGCTCGGGGAGGCCAAGGACTCGGGCATGACCGTAAGAATCGGGCATGAGAATGCTCATGAGGGTCTGACGTCCACCTCGGTCGTCGCCGTCGGTTACGGTTCGGGCGACGAGGCAGTCGCCAAACTCGGCGTGGTCGGACCGACCCGCATGGACTACCCCGGAACGATGGGAGCGGTACGCGCAGTGGCACGTTACGTCGGACAGATCCTCGCGGAGTCGTAAGTGGCCACGGATTACTACGCGGTCCTGGGCGTTCGGCGCGATGCCTCGCAGGACGAGATCAAGAAGGCATTCCGTCGGCTGGCGCGCGAGCTGCACCCGGATGTGAACCCGGATCCCAAGACCCAGGAGCGGTTCAAGGAGATCAACGCCGCCTACGAGGTGCTGTCGGACCCGCAGAAGAAGCAGGTCTACGACCTCGGCGGCGACCCGCTCTCGCAGTCGGGCGCCGGCGGCGCGGGCGCGGGCTTCGGCGCGGGCTTCGGCAACTTTTCCGACATCATGGACGCGTTCTTCGGCACGGCCTCGCAGCGCGGACCGCGCTCGCGTACGCGCCGCGGCCAGGACGCCATGATCCGGCTCGACATCGAGCTGAACGAAGCGGCCTTCGGGACGACCAAGGACATCCAGGTCGACACCGCCGTCGTCTGCACGACGTGCAGCGGTGAGGGCGCGGCGCCCGGCACCTCGGCGCAGACCTGTGACATGTGCCGCGGCCGCGGTGAGGTCTCGCAGGTCACCCGGTCCTTCCTGGGCCAGGTCATGACCTCCCGGCCGTGCCCCCAGTGCCAGGGCTTCGGGACCGTCGTGCCGACGCCGTGCCCGGAGTGCGCGGGCGACGGGCGCATCCGCTCCCGCCGCACCCTCACCGTCAAGATCCCGGCCGGTGTCGACAACGGCACCCGGATCCAGCTCGCGGGCGAGGGCGAGGTCGGCCCCGGCGGCGGCCCCGCCGGCGACCTCTACGTCGAGATCCACGAGCTGCCGCACCCGGTCTTCCAGCGGCGCGGCGACGATCTGCACTGCACGGTCACGATCCCGATGACGGCGGCGTCGCTGGGCACCAAGTGCCCGCTGGAGACGCTGGACGGGGTCGAGGAGATCGATGTACGGCCCGGTACCCAGTCCGGCCAGTCGATCCCGCTGCACCAGCGCGGGGTGACCCATTTGCGCGGCGGTGGCCGCGGCGATCTCATCGTCCACGTCGAGGTGCTGACCCCCGCCAAGCTCGATCCCGAGCAGGAGGAACTCCTCCGCCGACTGGCCAAGCTCCGCGGCGAAGAGCGCCCCACGGGCCAGTTTCAGCCGGGACAGCAGGGGTTGTTCTCGCGGCTGAAGGATGCGTTCAACGGGCGGTAGGTGCGGGGTGGTGCCGGGGGTCCGGGGGTTGGTCCCCCGGGTGGGCACTGTCGGCCGGGACAGCAAGGGCTGTTCTCGCGCCTGAAGGATGCGTTCAACGGGCGGTAGGCGCGGGGTGGTGCCGGGGGGCCGGGGTTGCTCCCTCGGATGGGCACTGCCAGCAGGGGCAGCAGGCGCTGTTCTCTACTGAAGGATGCGTTCAACGGGCGGTGGCCCGTGGCGGGATGTGACCGCGCCGGTTTCCGGGGAAGTGCCCCGGAAATCGGCGCGAACCCGTTTCGGGGCGGGGTCGCGAGCGTGACACGATGTGGCCATGTCCACCGCGCTGACCGATTTCTGCCGCTATCCGATCGTGCAGGCCCCGATGGCGGGCGGCGTTGCCCGTCCGGAGCTCGCCGCCGCTGTCAGTGAAGCCGGCGGCCTCGGCTTCCTCGCCGCCGGTTACAAGACCGCCGACGGCATGTACCAGGAGATCAAACAGCTGCGCGGGCTGACCGACCGGCCCTTCGGTGTGAACCTCTTCATGCCGCAGCCCGCGCTCGCCGACCTCGCGGCCGTCGAGGTCTACCGCGAGCAGCTCGCCGGGGAAGCGGCCTGGTACGAGACGCCGCTCGGCGAGATCGACCCGAGCGGCTGCGGCGACGACGGGTACGAGGCCAAGCTGGCGATCCTGCGCGAGGATCCGGTGCCGGTGGTCTCCTTCCACTTCGGCTGTCCCTCCCGCGCCGTCCTCAACGCGTTCGACAGGGTCGGCACGTACACCATCGTCTCCGCCACCACCGTGGCCGAGGCGCAGGACGTGGAGCGGTCCGGCGCGGACGCGGTCTGCGTCCAGGGCGTCGAGGCCGGCGGCCACCAGGGCACCCACCGCGACGATCCGCAGGCCGACGGCACCGGCGCCGGTATCGGGCTGCTCTCGCTGATCACGCAGGTCCGCGAGGCCGTGCAGATCCCGGTCATCGCGGCGGGCGGACTGATGCGCGGTGCGCAGATCGCCGCCGCGCTGGCGGCCGGTGCCACCATGGCGCAGCTCGGCACGGCCTTCCTGGCCACCCCCGAGTCGGGCGCCCACACCCTGCACAAGGAGGCGCTGACCAACCCGCTGTTCACCCGCACCGAGCTGACCCGGGCGTTCTCCGGGCGCCCGGCCCGCGGCCTGGCCAACCGCTTCCTGCGCGAGCACGGCCCGTACGCGCCCGCCGCCTACCCCGACGTCCACCACCTCACCTCCGGTCTGCGCAAGGCCGCGGCGAAGGCGGGCGATGCGCAGGGCATGGCGCTGTGGGCCGGGCAGGGCCACCGGATGGCGCGGGAGCTGCCCGCCGGACAGCTGGTGGAGGTGCTCGCGGCCGAACTGGACGCGGCGCGCACCGCGTTGAGCCGCGGCGCCGCGGCCGGGGACGCGTCGTGACGGCGCCGGTCTTCCTCGTCGGCTCGCTCGTCGGTGTGCGGCCCGGTGACACGCTGACCCTGGACGGGCCGGAGGGCCGGCACGCGGTGTCGGTGCGGCGGCTGCGGACCGGCGAGGAGGTCGTGCTGACGGACGGCGGCGGCGCGGGCGCCTACGGCACCGTCGCGGGTGTCGAGGGCAAGGACCGGCTGACGGTCGCGGTCACGGACGTCCGCAGCGAGGCGCCCCGGACACCCCGGATCACCGTGGTGCAGGCGCTCCCCAAGGGCGATCGGGGCGAGCTGGCCGTCGAGACGATGACCGAGACCGGGGTGGACGCCGTCGTCCCGTGGGCGGCTGCGCGCTGCGTCACCCAGTGGAAGGGCGAGCGGGCCGCCAAGTCCCTCGCCAAATGGCGGGCGACGGCCCGCGAGGCGGGCAAGCAGTCGCGCCGGCTGACCTTCCCCGAGGTTGCGGACCCGATGACGACCAAGCAGGTCGCCGCGCTGCTCGCGGAGGCCGATTTCGCCGCCGTCCTGCACGAGGAGGGCAGCACCCCGCTGGCCACCGCCGGACTCCCGGAGAGCGGCTCCATCGTGCTCGTCGTCGGCCCCGAGGGCGGCGTCTCCCCGGAGGAACTGGCCGCCTTCGCCGCGGCCGGCGCCCGGCCCTACCGCCTGGGCCGGAGCGTGCTGCGCACCTCCACCGCCGGTACGGCCGCGACGGCGCTGCTGCTGGGGCGCACCGGACGGTGGAGCTGACCGCCCGGCCGCGCACACAGCGGTGCGCCGGCGGTCCGCAACGGACCGCCGGCGCACCGCCGTTCACTGCCGGGACGGTTCGCCCGGCGCCGGCTCAGACCAGCTTGGCGTCGAGCGTGATGTTCTTGACGCCCGCCAGCGCCTGGCTCACCGGGCAGTTGGCCTTGGCGTCCTGGGCGGCGGCCTGGAAGTCCGCCTCGGACAGGCCGGGGACGCGGGCCCGGACGGTCAGGGCGATGGCGGTGATGCCCTCACCGGGCTGGAAGGTGACATCGGCCTGGGTGTCGAGGGCCTCGACGGTGTGGCCCTTGCCCGCCAGGCCGTGCGAGAAGGCCATGGAGTAGCAGGAGGAGTGGGCCGCGGCGATCAGTTCCTCGGGGCTGGTGACGCCGTTCGGCTGCTCCGCGCGGGCCGGCCAGTTCACGTCGTACGTACCGACCTTGGAGGACTCCAGGGCGACGGTGCCCTTGCCCTCCATGAGGTTGCCTTCCCAGTGGGTCTTGGCGGTGCGCGTGGTTGCCATGGTGCATAACTCCTGGTGGTGGGCGGAAAGAGGTCTGCGGGCCCCAGCTTAGTGACCCCGCGCCGCCGCGACCGGCTGATCGGGCCACCCGCGCGGTGGGTCACCGGGGGCCACCGGCCGGTCCGGTTCCACCCGGTTCGGCCCGGTACGCCGCTCGCGGACCGGTCCGCGCGGCGCCGGGCCGGGGGCGCCCGGTAGCATCCGAGGCCGTACGCATGGTGCGTACGGCGCATGCCGCGTACTCCCCGACGCGATCCGTGCCGCGGCCGCTGACGCGGTCCGATACGGCCCGCCCGGCGCGACGCGGCGGCCGAAGACCCGGGAGGAGCCCACCGGTGGCGGGAGAACCGCAGGCCGACTGCCTGTTCTGCAAGATCGTGGCGGGGGAGGTGCCGGCGACCATCGTCCGGGAGACCGAGACGACCGTCGCCTTCCGCGACATCAACCCCCAGGCGCCGACCCACATCCTGGTGATCCCCAAGGTCCACTACGCCAACGCCCTGGAGCTGGCCGCCGCCGAACCGGCCATCGCCGGTGACGTGCTGCGCGAGGCGGGCGTGGTGGCCGCCGCGGAGAAGGTCGACACGACCGGGTACCGCATCGTGTTCAACACCGGGCCCGGCGCCGGGCAGACCGTCTTCCACGCCCATGCGCACCTGCTGGGCGGCCGCGACCTCCAGCGTCTGGTCTGACGGGGCCGAGTTGTCCGTACGCGAACTGGTCGTCCTCGGCACCGCGAGTCAGGTCCCCACCCGGCACCGCAACCACAACGGCTATCTGCTGCGCTGGGACGGCCAGGGGCTGCTCTTCGACCCCGGCGAGGGGACGCAGCGCCAGATGCTGCGCGCCGGGGTCGCCGCGCACGACCTCAACCGGATCTGCGTCACGCACTTCCACGGCGACCACTCGCTGGGCCTGGCCGGGGTGATCCAGCGGATCAACCTGGACCGGGTGCCGCATCCGGTCACCGCCCACTATCCGGCGAGCGGACAGCACTTCTTCGACCGGCTGCGCTACTCCACCGCCTACCGCGAGACGGTCCGGCTGACGCAGCGGCCGGTCGCCGCCGACAGCGTGCTGGACCGGACGGCGTCCTACGTCCTGGAGGCGTACCGGCTCTCGCACCCCGTCGAGTCGTACGGCTACCGCCTGGTGGAGCCCGACGCCCGGCGGATGCTGCCCGGCCTCCTGGCGGAGCGCGGGATCACCGGCCCGGACGTCGGCCGGCTGCAGCGCGAGGGCGAACTGCGCGGTGTCCGCCTCGACGAGGTGAGCGAGCTCCGGCCCGGCCAGCGGTTCGCGTTCGTCATGGACACCCGGCTCTGCGACGGGGTGCACGCCCTCGCGGACGGGGCGGACATGCTCGTCATCGAGTCGACGTTCCTGGACGAGGACCTCCGGCTCGCCGAGGACCACGGGCATCTGACGGCCGGCCAGGCAGCTGAGGCGGCGGCGCGGGCGGGGGTGCGGCACCTCGTGCTGACGCACTTCTCGCAGCGCTACAACGACCCCGGGGAGTTCGGGCGGCAGGCACGCGCAGCGGGCTTCACCGGCGAACTCACCATCGCCCAGGACCTGATGCGCGTGCCGCTGCCCAAGCGCCGCTGAGCGCCCGGCCCGCGCGTTACGGCAGGTAGTACATCGGGTTCGGCATCTTGAACGTCCGGTCCCCGGCGCCGCCCTGGAGGTCGCTGTACTGGTCGCCGAAGTTGGCGACGATGTCATAGCCGAGCGACTCGATGTGCTTGCGGGTGCCCGACTTGAAGCCGATCGTCGAGCAGGTGGCGCCGCACGGCAGGTACGCGGGCGGGTGCTCCTTGTCCTTCAGGTAGACGTGCTTGCGGTCCAGCGGCACGTCGTAGCCGACGTTCTTGAGGTTGCGCACGCTCCAGGCGCGCTGCGCCTCCTTGCGGCCGGTGAGGAAGAAGACCTCGGCGCCCTTGTCGTGCGCCCAGTTGACCAGCCGGTCCATACCGAAGACCGCGTCCATGTCCTTGGTGGCGAGGTACTTGTCCTGGCTCGCCTCGGTGAAGTGGAAGCCGACCTGGAGCTCGTAGTTGTAGGTGAGCAGGGTGGTGTCGTCCATGTCGAGCACGATGGCGGGCTTGACGGGCTTGCCGCCGTGGCCGGGCTTGTGGGCGCCGGACTGTGCGCGGTACTTGGCGAGCGCCTTGGTCAGGTAGGTACGGGCCTTGGCCTCGATGTCGCGGACCTGGCGGCCGTAGTTGCTGTCGGGCGAGGCGTAGTGCTCGCCGTCGGCGGTGACCTTGTCGCCGTAGTACGCCTTGATCTGGTCCTGCACCAGGGTCAGGTTGGGGATCTCCTTGTCGGTGCGCGGTACGGAGTGCTCCGCGGTGGCCTGGCCGATGCCGAACACCGCCGTACCGGCGACGAGGGCGGTGACCACCGCGGCACCGAGGCGGGTACGTCGGGAGAGGGCGGGGAGGGGCATGCGGCTCCTTCGGGAGGTAAAGACGGACCCAAGTAGGTTTAACAGAGCCTCATATCGGTATCTACGCGCGCAGATTCAACGCTTGGCAAAGGCTGGCGGCCGGGCGCGGCGGCCGGTGCCGTCGCGGGTGTTGACGGGCGCGCCGCGCGCTCCCTAGCCTCCATTCCCATGTGTGGACGCCATTTACATAGCGGGACGAATGAGGAATGAGGCGACGCCATGACGGCTGACCGTGCCACCCCCGCCGCACCCACCGCCCCCGCGGACCTCGTCCTCACCGAGGTCCGGCTCACCCCCGTCCTCATCGCCGACCCGCCCCTGCTGAACACCCAGGGCGTCCACCAGCCCCAGACCCCCCGGCTGATCATCGAGGTGGTCACCGCGGGCGGCGCCACCGGCCTCGGCGAGACCTACGGCGACACCGAGTACCTCGAACTGGCCCGCCCGCTGGCCGAGGCGATGATCGGCCGGCCGGTCACGGATCTGAACGGACTGCCCGCGCTCGCCGCCCGGGTCTGCGGCGACTCACCGGCCGCCACCGGCGCGGACGCGGTGGACGCCGGCGGGCTGCGCGGTGTGCGCACCGCCGACAAGCTGCGGCTCTCGGTGCTCTCCGGGTTCGAGGTCGCCTGCCTGGACGCCTGGGGCCACGCCACCGGCCTGCCCGTGCACGCGCTGCTCGGCGGCAAGGTCCGCGACCGCGTCGAGTACAGCGCCTACCTCTTCTACCGCTGGGCCCGGCACCCGGGCGGCCGCGGGGAGCCCGACGACTGGGGCGCGGCGCTCGATCCGGCCGGCATCGTCGCGCAGGCCCGCCGCTTCGCCGACACCTACGGTTTCACGTCCTTCAAGCTCAAGGGCGGTGTGTACGAGCCCGCGCGGGAGGTCGCGGCGGTCCGGGCGCTGGCGGCGGCCTTCCCCGGGCGGCCGCTGCGCCTGGACCCCAACGGCGCCTGGAGCGTGCCGGTCTCCCTGGAGGTCGCGCACGAGCTGCGGGACGTCCTGGAGTACCTGGAGGACCCGGCGAGCGGCACCGCGCGGATGGCCGAGGTCGCCGCCGGTACGGACCTGCCGCTGGCCACCAACATGTGCGTCACCACCTTCGACGAGATCGCCGAGGCGTTCACCCGCGGCGCCGTCCAGGTAGTCCTCGCCGACCACCACTACTGGGGCGGGCTGCGCAACACCCGTGAACTCGCCGCCGTCTGCCGCACCTTCGGCGTCGGCCTGTCCATGCACTCCAACACCCACCTGGGCATCAGCCTCGCCGCCATGACGCACGTCGCCGCGACCGTCCCCCACCTCGACTACGCCTGCGACACCCATTACCCCTGGCAGCGCGAGGACGTCCTCACCGAGCGGCTCGCCTTCCGCGACGGACACCTGGACGTGAGCGACGCCCCCGGCCTCGGCGTCACCCTCGACCGCGACCGGCTCGCCGCGCTGCACCGCCGCTGGCTGGCCGACGACGGCGGCCAGCGCGTCCGCGACGACGCCGCGGCCATGCGGGTGGCCGACCCCGGCTGGGTCATCCCCGCCGTGCCGCGCTGGTGACGTGACCGGGGGCGGCCGCGGTCCCGGGCGGTGTCGCCCGGGACGCGTACGGTGTGGCACGGTTTGCTGGCGGTGCGCCACAGTGGGGCCCGTACGCGATCTTTGAGAGGGGCTGTCCCCATGGCACAGGAAGTGCGCGGCGTCATCGCGCCGGGGAAGAACGAGCCGGTCCGGCTGGAGACGATCCTGGTGCCGGACCCGGGTCCGGGCGAGGCCGTGGTGAAGATCCAGGCGTGCGGGGTGTGCCACACCGACCTGCACTACAAGCAGGGCGGCATCAACGACGACTTCCCGTTCCTGCTCGGGCACGAGGCGGCCGGTGTCGTGGAGTCCGTCGGCGCCGGGGTCACCGATGTCGCCCCCGGTGACTTCGTGGTCCTCAACTGGCGCGCGGTCTGCGGGCAGTGCCGGGCGTGTCTGCGCGGCCGCCCGCAGTACTGCTTCGACACGCACAACGCGAAGCAGAAGATGACTCTGACGGACGGCACGGAGCTGAGCCCGGCGCTCGGCATCGGCGCCTTCGCCGACAAGACGCTGGTCGCCGCCGGCCAGTGCACCAAGGTCGATCCGCAGGTCTCGCCGGCCGTCGCCGGGCTGCTGGGCTGCGGTGTGATGGCGGGCATCGGCGCCGCCATCAACACCGGCGCGGTCGGCCGTGGCGACTCGGTCGCGGTCATCGGCTGCGGCGGGGTGGGCGATGCGGCGGTGGTCGGCGCCCGGCTGGCCGGCGCGGCCAGGATCATCGCGGTGGACGTCGACGACCGGAAGCTGACGACCGCCCGCACGATGGGCGCCACCCACACCGTCAACTCCCGCACCACCGACGCCGTCGAGGCGATCCGCGAGCTGACCGGCGGCTTCGGCGCGGATGTCGTCATCGACGCGGTGGGCCGCCCGGAGACGTACAAGCAGGCGTTCTACGCCCGCGACCTGGCGGGCACCGTCGTCCTCGTCGGCGTGCCGACCCCGGAGATGACCCTGGAGCTGCCGCTGCTGGACGTTTTCGGCCGCGGCGGCGCCCTCAAGTCCTCCTGGTACGGCGACTGCCTGCCGTCCCGCGACTTCCCGATGCTCATCGACCTGCACCAGCAGGGCCGGATCGACCTCGGCGCGTTCGTCACCGAGACCATCGGCATCGACGGTGTCGAGGGGGCCTTCGAGCGGATGCACGCGGGCGAGGTCCTGCGCTCGGTGGTGGAGCTCTGATGGCGGCCCGGATCGACCGCCTCGTCACTTCCGGCACCTTCTCGCTGGACGGCGGCACCTGGGACGTCGACAACAACGTCTGGATCGTCGGCGACGACGAGGACGCGATCGTCATCGACGCCGCCCACGACGCCGAGGCCATCCTCGCGGCCCTCGGCGGCCGGCGGCTGCGCGCGATCGTCTGCACCCACGCGCACAACGACCACATCGACGCCGCCCCGGCCCTGGCCGCCCGTACCGGTGCCACCATCCACCTGCACCCCGACGACCTGCCGCTGTGGCAGCGGACCCACCCCGACTCCGCACCGGACGCGGAGCTGGCCGACGGGCAGGTGCTGACCATCGCCGGCACGGACCTGACCGTGCTGCACACCCCGGGCCACGCGCCCGGCGCGGTCTGCCTCCACGCGCCCGCCCTCGGCGCGGTCTTCACCGGCGACACCCTCTTCCAGGGCGGCCCGGGTGCCACCGGCCGGTCCTTCTCGGACTTCCCGACGATCGTCGGCTCGATCCGCGACCGGCTGCTGACCCTGCCGCCGGAGACGAAGGTCCTCACCGGCCACGGCGATCCGACGACGATCGGCGACGAGGCACCGCACCTGGACGAATGGATCAGGCGCGGGCACTGACCGCTACGCCGCGGCCGCCCGCGCCAGAATGCGGGCGGCCACCGCGGGGGAGTCCACCAGCGGATGCAGCGCCAGCGCGCGCAGCGCCGCCGTGTGGTCCTGCCCCGTCGCCGCCGCCACCGTCGCCCGCTCGACCGCCTTGATCTGCAGCATCAGCCCCAGCTGGTCCTCGCGCAGCGGTGCGCACGGCAGCGGGCGGGCCCCCTCGGCGGTCACCTCGCAGACCGTCTCCACGATCGCGTCCGGCGCCAGCTGCGGCACCGTCGTCCCGTTGCGGACGTTCAGGATCAGCCGGGTGCCCCGGCCGTCCGTGAGGGCCCGCATCAGGGCCAGCGCGACCCGGTCGTAGCCGCCGCCCTCCAGATCCTCGCTGTCGCGCTGCCAGCGCCCGCTCGCCTCCCGGCTGTGCGCCAGGTACGTCTCCTCGCGCTCCAGCCGGATCCGCTCCCACAGCGCGTGGGCCGCGTCCGGGTCACCGGCCGCCGCCCGTTCGAAGAAGCCGCCCTGCTGCCGGTCGAGGAACTCGCCCCGGGTCCGCGCGGTGTCGCGCAGCGCGTCCAGGGTCTCCCGGCGGAAGTAGTAGTAGTGCAGATACTCGTTGGGCAGCGCGCCCAGCGTGCGCAGCCACTCCCCGCCGAACAGCCGGCCCTCCTCGAAGGAGGCCAGCGCCGCGTCGTCCGCGAGCAGCCCCGGCAGCAGTTCGGTGCCGTCCACCGTCAGCGACCGCAGCCAGCCGAGATGGTTGAGCCCCACGTAGTCGTACCGCAGCCGCCGCGGGTCCGCGAAGGCCGCCGGATCGGCGCCGGCCGCGCGGGCCGCCCGGCGCACCAGCCCCACCGGCGAATCGCAGATCCCGATGACCCGCTCGCCCAGCACCTGGGACATCGCCTCGGTGACCATGCCCGCGGGGTTGGTGAAGTTGATGACCCACGCCCCCGGCGCGCGGGCCGCGACCCGCTCGGCGAGGTGCCGCGCCACCGGGATCGTCCGCAGCCCGTACAGGACACCGCCGGCGCCCACCGTCTCCTGGCCGAGCACGCCCTCGGACAGCGGGATCCGCTCGTCGCGGACGCGCCCCGCGGTGCCGCCCACCCGGATCGCGGAGAAGACGAAGTCGGCACCGGTCAGCGCGGTGTCCAGATCGTCCGCGAGCCGTACGGCCACCGGCGCGGGGTGGTCCTGCGCCAGCCGGGCCAGGACATCGGTGATCACCTTGAGCCGCAGCGGATCGGTGTCGTACAGCGTCACCTCGGAAACGGAGTGTGCCGGGTCGTCCAGCAGTGCGCGGTAGACCAGCGGCACCCGGAATCCGCCACCGCCGAGAATCGTGAGCCTCATGGGGCGGAACGTATCGCAGAGATCGGGCAGACTGGCGGCACGGGCCGGAACGAGAGGGGCCAGCACGGTGAGCAGACGCGACGTACCACCGCCCACGCGCCAGAGTGCCGGGCCGCCGGTGCTCGACCCGCTGGCCGCGGTGCGCGCCGACGGCGATCCGCGCACCGACGTCTTCCTCACCGGCACGGTCTTCCTCGACATCATCTTCACCGGCCTGGACACCGCGCCGGTCCGCGGCACCGAGTCCTGGGCCCGCGGGATGGGCTCCAGCCCCGGCGGCGTCGCCAACATGGCCACCGCGCTGGCCAGGCTCGGCCTGCACACCTCGCTGGCCGCCGCGTTCGGCGACGACATGTACGGCGAGTACTGCTGGGACGCGCTCGCCCAGGGCGAGGGCATCGACCTGTCGCTGTCGCGTACGGTGCCCGGCTGGCACTCCCCGGTCACCGTCTCCATGGCGTACGAGGGCGAGCGCACGATGGTCTCGCACGGCCATGAGGCGCCGCCGTCCGAGGCCGCCTTCGACAGCCGCCACGCACCGGGCTGCCCGCCGCCGTCCCGCGCCTGCGTCACCTCGCTGGTGCCCGGCCGCCGGGAGGAGTGGCTGGGCTGCGCGGCCGGCCGCGGCAGCCGGATCTTCGCGGACGTCGGCTGGGACGACACCGGCCGCTGGGATCCGGCCGATCTCGCCGGCCTCGAACACTGCGAGGCGTTCCTGCCGAACGCCGAGGAGGCGATGCGCTACACCCGCACGGACTGCCCGCGCGCGGCCGCCCGCAAGCTCGCGGAGCGGGTGCCCCTCGCGGTGGTCACCATGGGCGCGGAGGGCGCCTGCGCGGTGGACGGCAGGACCGGCGAGAGCGCCGAGGTGCCCGCCATCACCGTCGAGGAGCTGGACCCGACGGGTGCGGGCGATGTGTTCGTCGCCGGGTTCATCACCGGCACCCTCGCCGGCTGGCCGCTCACCGACCGGCTGTCCTTCGCGGGGCTGACCGCCGCCCTGTCCGTCCAGGAGTTCGGCGGCTCGCTCTCCGCACCCGGCTGGGCCGAGATCGCCTGCTGGTGGCAGCAGGTACGCGACTTCGAGCGGCGGGCGGGCGGCGGGGCGGCGGCGCCCGCCGCCCCGCCGCTGCCGGTGGGACCGGCCACCTCGGCGGCCTCGGTGCTGCCCGGCGCCCAGGACCCGGCCGTCGCGGCCGCCCCGGCGACACCGGCCGCCGCGGCCCGGCTGCGCCACCGCTACGCCTTCCTGGACACCGTCCTGCCCACCGCCGACCAGCCGTCGCAGCTGGCCCGCGCCGTCCCCACGATCGGCTTCCGCCGGCCGGCCTGAGCGGCCGGGCGGGGGCCCCGCGCCGCGCTCCGCCGTGCCGCGCCCGCGCGTCGTCCGGGGCGCGTTAAACCCCTCGGGCTTGTCGGTGCACCGACGTACTCTTGGTAGTCCAGGGGGCCGTGTTTCCGGCACCTCTCTTCAGGCACCTCATACGAGCAAAGGACGGGGGTTGAGCAGGCCACAGAGCCGGCCCATGACTCAGACACCCACGCGACCGCAAGCACGCGCCCAGTTCACCGTCCCGGCCAGCCACCCCATGGTCACGGTCCTGGGATCCGGAGACAGCCTCCTGCGCGTGATCGAGACAGCCTTCCCGGCAACCGACATCCACGTCCGGGGCAACGAAGTCAGCGCGGTCGGCGATGCGCAGGAAGTCGCCCTGATCCAGCGCCTGTTCGACGAGATGATGCTGGTGCTCCGCACCGGACAACCGATGACGGAGGACGCAGTGGAACGCTCCATCGCCATGCTGCGCTCGGCGGAGAACGGCGACGGGGCGGTGGGCGTCACCCCCGCCGAGGTGCTCACCCAGAACATCCTCTCCAACCGCGGCCGCACGATCCGCCCCAAGACCCTCAACCAGAAGCGCTATGTCGACGCCATCGACGCGCACACCGTCGTCTTCGGCATCGGCCCGGCCGGTACCGGCAAGACCTATCTGGCGATGGCCAAGGCGGTACAGGCCCTCCAGGCCAAGCAGATCAACCGCATCATCCTGACCCGCCCCGCGGTCGAGGCCGGCGAGCGCCTGGGCTTCCTGCCCGGCACCCTCTACGAGAAGATCGACCCGTATCTGCGCCCGCTCTACGACGCGCTGCACGACATGCTCGACCCCGACTCCATCCCGCGCCTGATGGCCGCGGGCACGATAGAGGTCGCGCCGCTGGCGTACATGCGGGGCCGGACGCTCAACGACGCGTTCATCATTCTCGACGAGGCGCAGAACACCAGCCCCGAGCAGATGAAGATGTTCCTCACCCGCCTCGGCTTCGAATCGAAGATCGTCATCACCGGTGACGTCACCCAGGTCGACCTCCCCAACGGCACCAAGAGCGGGCTGCGCCAGGTCCAGGACATCCTGGAGGGCGTCGAGGACGTGCATTTCTCCCGCCTCACCAGCCAGGACGTCGTCCGCCACCGGCTGGTCGGCCGTATCGTCGAGGCATACGAGCAGTACGACAGCCGCAACGGCCAGTAGGCCCCGGCACCGCATGTCCCCGGGCCCGCAAGCCCCGGGACCGGCCCAGAGAAGCGAGAAGTCACACCCCCCATGTCGATCGACGTCAACAACGAATCCGGTACGGACATCGACGAGCAGGCCGTCCTGGACGTCGCCCGCTACGCCGTCGCCCGGATGCGCATCCACCCGCTCTCCGAGCTGTCCGTCATCGTCGTGGACGCCGAGGCCATGGAGCAGCTCCACATCCAGTGGATGGACCTCCCCGGTCCGACCGATGTCATGTCCTTCCCGATGGACGAACTGCGCCCGCCGGCCAAGGACGACGAGGAGCCCCCGCAGGGGCTCCTCGGTGACATCGTGCTCTGCCCCGAGGTGGCCAAGAAGCAGGGCGAGGAGGCGCCGACCGGGCACTCCATGGACGAGGAGCTGCAACTGCTCACCGTCCACGGCGTGCTGCACCTCCTCGGCTACGACCACGAGGAGCCGGACGAGAAGGCCGAGATGTTCGGCCTGCAAGCGGCGATCATCGACGGCTGGCGTGCCGAGCGGGGCCTGACCGGCCCCTCCCCGGCCCCCACCGTCAGCTGACCGGGCCGCCGCCATGACCTTTCAGCTGATCGCCGTCGCGGTCCTCCTCGTCGTGATCGCCTGGCTCGCCGCCTGCGCGGAGGCCGGGCTGGCCCGGACGACCAGCTTCCGCGCCGAGGCGGCCGTCCGGTCCGGCCGCCGCGGCGGCGCCAAGCTCGCCGCAGTCGCCGCCGACCCCACCCGCTATCTGAACGTCGCGCTGCTGGTGCGGGTCGGCTGCGAGATGGCCGCCGGCGTCCTCGTCACCTACGCCTGCCTGCGCTCCTTCGACAAGACCTGGCAGGCGCTGACCGTGGCCATCGCCGTGATGGTGCTGGTCTCCTATGTCGCCGTCGGCGTCTCGCCGCGCACCATCGGCCGCCAGCACCCGCTCAACACCGCGACCGCCGCCGCGTACGTCCTGCTGCCGCTGGCCCGCGTCATGGGCCCCGTCCCGCGGCTGCTGATCCTGCTCGGCAACGCCTTCACGCCCGGGAAGGGCTTCCGCCAGGGCCCGTTCGCCTCCGAGGCGGAGCTGCGCTCGCTGGTCGACCTCGCCGAGAAGGAGTCGCTGATCGAGGACGAGGAGCGCCGGATGGTGCACTCCGTCTTCGAGCTCGGCGACACCCTCGTGCGCGAGGTCATGGTGCCGCGGACGGACCTGGTGGCCGTCGAGCGCTACAAGACCATCCGCCAGGCGCTGACCCTCGCGCTGCGCTCCGGTTTCTCGCGTATCCCGGTGACCGGTGAGAACGAGGACGACATCGTCGGCATGGTCTATCTCAAGGACCTGGCCCGCAAGGTGCACATCAGCCGGGACGCCGAGACCGAGCTGGTCTCCTCGGCGATGCGCCCGGCGGTCTTCGTACCGGACACCAAGAACGCCGGTGATCTGCTGCGCGAGATGCAGCAGGACCGCAACCACGTCGCGGTGGTGATCGACGAGTACGGCGGTACGGCCGGCATCGTGACGATCGAGGACATCCTGGAGGAGATTGTCGGCGAGATCACCGACGAGTACGACCGCGAGCTGCCGCCCGTCGCGGACCTCGGCGACGGCCGCTACCGCGTCACCGCCCGGCTGGACATCGGCGATCTCGGCGAGCTGTACGGCCTGTCCGAGCTGGACGACGAGGACGTCGAAACGGTCGGCGGACTCCTCGCCAAGCTGCTCGGCCGGGTGCCGATCGCGGGTGCCACCGCCGAGGTCGATCTCTCCTCCGACGCCTCCGACCCGGGTCTGACGGCCCTGCGGCTGACCGCGGAGTCACCGGCGGGGCGCCGCAACAGGATCATCACGGTGCTGTGCGAACCGGTCCGCGGCACACCGGGCGCGGTCCGCGGCGCGGACGAGCGGCCGGCCGCACACTGACCGGTCCCCGCCTCTTGAAGCCCCCCACCGGGCCCCGCATATGCTCGCCTGCATGAGCGAATCCGCACCGCTGGACCCGGAAGACCGCAAGATCATCACGCTCGCGCGCTCGGCGCGGGCCCGTAACGGCGTGCCCGAGGGCGCCGCCGTACGCGACGAGACCGGCCGCACCTACGTCGCCGGCACCGTCGCCCTGGACTCGTTGCAGCTCAGCGCGTTGCGGACGGCCGTGGCGATGGCCGTCGCCAGCGGGGCGACGTCCCTGGAGGCGGCGGCCGTGGTCACCGACGCCGAGCGCGCCGCCGACGCGGACCTGGCGGCCGTCCGGGACCTCGGCGGCCCCACGACTCCGCTCCTGCTCGCGGGCCCCGACGGCACCCTGCGCGCCACCGTCCCGGCGGGCTGACCGCGGGAGCGGGGGCCCGCACCTGCCGGGCCGCCCGCCTCGGCCCCGGGCATGAGCGGGTGAGGTACCGGACATCCCGGTGAGACCGGTCCGGCCGGGGTCCGCCTGCTCCGCGGGGGGCTTCGAGTCGGCGGGGAACCGCGCCGGTGCGCGGTTCCTCGTGGAGACGCCGAGCGGCCGCGGCCGCGGGGTTGGCCGTGGCGCGCGAACGCGCGGCTGGTTCGCGCTGGCGGGGACGCAGACGCGGGGCGGTCAGCCGGTGGTCGTCCGGGGCGCACCGAGCGGGGAGCGGTGCCGGTCCACGATCCCCTCGACGATCCTCAGCAAGCGCTCCCCCGTCTGATCGATGCTTCTGTTCTGGGTGCTGACCTGCGCGCCTTCGAGTACGAAGGTGATCTCGGCCGCGGCCTGCTCGGGGTCGGGCAGCCCGGCCTCGGCGCACATGCCGACCAGTCGGCGGGTCTGGTGGGCCTTGTGCTTCTCGATCACCTGCCGCGCGGGGTGGGATCGGTCGGGCAGTTCGGCGATGGAGTTGATGAACGGGCAGCCCCGGTGCGAGATCCCCGGCAGCCCCTCGGCGATGAAGCGGGCCAGGCCCAGGATCTGCTCCCTGGGACGGCCCGGGTATTCCGCCTCGACCCGGTCGAAGGCCGCCTGGTAGTCGGCGGCGACGATCCGCAGCCACTCCGCGACCAGCGCGTCCTTGGTTTCGAAGTGCCGGTAGATCGCCATTTTGGTGGTCTCGGCCCGCTCGGCGATGGCCTGGACGCCCACCCGCCGGATCCCCTCGCGCTGGAAGAGCTCTTCCGCCGCGTCGAGGATGCGCTCCCGAGGCGGCAGTTTCGCCACCCTGCTCGGCCTTCCGGCGGTCGATGCCATGACTGCTCCGTGACGTCCGGTCCGTTGTGGGGCCCTTCACCTCCCGATACGGTACCAGTCCGTCCCGGGCGATACCGTTGGGTATCGTTCGGTGCTCGACGGTATCGTTCGTTCCGCTGGGAGTGCACAGTGAGAATTTCCGAGTACGTGAGTTACGACGCGGTCGGGCTCGCGGAGCTGGTGGCCAAGGGCGAGGTGACCCCCGCCGAACTGGAAGCGGCCGCACGCGAGGCCGCGCAGACGGTCAATCCGCAGCTCAACGCCATCGTGGAGACCTGGCCGGCCGATGACGCGCCCGGCCCCGGCAGCACACCGCTGGCCGGGGTCCCCTTCCTGATCAAGGACATCGCGGTCGCCATGGCCGGAAGGCGGATGGAGCTGGGCAGCCGTCTCGCGGTCGGCAACGTCGCCGGCGCCGACTCCGCCCTGATGCGGCGCTTCCGCCGCGCCGGCCTCGTGACGTTCGGGCGTACCGCGACACCGGAGATGGCCTACAGCATCACGACGGAACCGGTGCTGTACGGCGCGACCCGCAATCCCTGGGACCTGGCGCGGAGCGCGGGCGGATCCAGCGGAGGTGCGGGCGCGGCCGTCGCTGCCGGAGTGGTCCCGATCGCCCACGCCACCGACGCCGCCGGCTCGATCCGCATCCCCGCCGCCTGCAACGGCCTCTTCGGACTGAAGCCCACCCGTGGCCGGGTCTCCGTGGGCCCCGACGTCGATGAGATCTTCAACGGTCTGGCCGTGCACGGCAGCGTCAGCCGCACCGTACGCGACAGTGCGGCACTGCTCGACCGGATCCGCGGCCCGGAACCGGGTGACCCCTACTTCGCCCAGGAGCCGTCCCGGCCGTACGCGGAGGAAGTCACCCGCCACCCGGGCTCGCTGCGGATCGGCGTCCTCACCCACGCATGGGGCGGACGCCGTACCACCACAGCAGTGGCCGACGCTCTCTCCCGCACTGTGCGTCTGCTCGAATCCCTCGGCCACCAGGTGGAGGAGGTCAAGGTCGACCTCGGGGCCGACTGGGAGGAGTTCGTCCTGGCCAACGCCCGTCTGTGGACGGCGAATCTCACGGCCTCGGTCGACGAGCTGGCTGCCGCCTTCGACCGGCCCATCAACTCCTCAACCCTGGAGCCGCCTATCCTCGCCAGCTACCACTACGGGCAGCAGGTCGGTGGCGCGCAGTTCGTCACCGCTCTCGCGATCCGGAACCGGGTCGCTCGAAGCCTGGCACGGTACTTCGACGCTCACGACATGCTGCTCACCCCGACCCTGCCGGAGCTTCCCGTGCTCTTGGGCACCTACGCCGAGGGCGCAGAGGCGCTGGACGGCCTCGGCTGGCTTCGCCGCCTCTTCGACCGCTCGCCGTTCTCCGCGGCGTTCAACGTGGCGGGCACGCCCGCCATGTCCGTGCCGCTGACGGCCGACGCCGGGACGGGGCTCCCGATCGGTATGCAGTTCGCCGCCGGTTACGGGCTCGAAGACCGTCTCTTCCGCCTCGCCGGACAACTCGAACAGGCGAGCCCGTGGTCGGGCCGGACCCCCACGGTGTGGGCCGGGAACCCCACGGGCCACTGAGAGAGCCCCCGGGAAGCCGGGAGTCCACGGGCGATGACCGTGCACCGGGCGAGTGGGAGAACCACGTCGTGCATATCGCCCGGTACTCCCGGCGTCCCCGGGTCCCGCGGCCGTAGCGGCCGAGCGAAGGGACCGGCGTGCGTGTCTCCGGCGTCGAGGAAGGCGTGGGCGCCCTCAGCTCCGGGCGGAGCGCGTTCTCGCCGGGCTACTTGTCCGCGAAGATCTCCCGGCACCCGGCGGAGCCGAGGCGCCCGAGCGGTGCGGGTCGGGCGGGGAGCGCATCGGTTCGGGGTTCGAGCGGCTCAACTGCCCTGCCCGTTGAGCATGTCGATCAGCCTGTGGCCCGTGTTGTCGTCGGAGTCGATCCCGGGGACCTCGGCACCGTCAAAAATGACGGCTGCGGTGCTGCGGGGGAACATGGCCTGCTCGTATTCGGTGAGGGCGGTCTCGATGTCGTCGGGGTGTGCGGCGAGGGCCTTGCCGAGTTCGGCGCCGTCCTGCATGGCCAGATTGGCGCCTTCGCCGTTCGGGGCCGCGAGGTGGGCGGCGTCGCCGAGGAGGGTCACGCCCGGCACCCGGTCCCAGCGGTGTCCGGCCGGCAGCGTGTGGTGGGGGCGCAGGACGGGCGCGGTGTCGCCGTCGGTGATCAGCGCGGTGAGTTCCGGTGCCCAGCCGTCGAACTCCTGCGAGATCCGCGCGGTGGCCGCGGCGGCATCGGTGAAGTCGATGGCGGCGAACCAGTCCTGCGGCCTGGCGAGCACCACGTAGGTGTGCAGGGTGTCGCCGCTCTCCCGGTGAGCGAAGATCTCCTTGCCCGGCGCGGGCGCGATCATCGACCCGCCGCCGACCGCTTTCGCGGCGGTCGGGTGCCGGGTGTCGGCGTCGAACAGGTAGGTCTCGACGAACGAGGTGCCGGCGTACCCGGGTGTGGCGGTGGAGAGCAGCGGCCGGACCCGTGACCACGCGCCGTCCGCGCCGACCAGCAGGCTCGTGACGGCGGTGGTGCCGTTGGCGAAGGTCACCTCGTGGCGGCCCTCGCCGAGGGTGCGGGCGCCGACGGCTTTGTGGCCCCACCGGACGGTGCCGGCCGGGAGCGAGTCGAGCAGGATCTGCCGCAGCTCGCCGCGCTGCACCTCGGGGCGTCCGCCCGTGCCGTCGTCGGCCTTGTCGAACAGGACGGTCCCGTCCCGGTCGAGGACCCGCATCGTCTGGCGGCCCTCCAGGACGATGGCGTGGAACTCGTCCAGCAGACCGGCCGCCTCAAGGGCGAGCTGCCCGTTGTAGTCGTGGATGTCGAGCATCCCGCCCTGCGCACGCGCCGTCGGGGAGGGTTCGGCCTCGTAGACGGTGGCCGGGATGCCGTGGACGTGCAGGACGCGGGCGAGCGTGAGGCCGCCGAGTCCGGCGCCGATGATCGTGACGGGAGTGTGCATGGTGGCTCCTCGGCATCGGGGCCGCCCGGTGAGCTCCGGCCGGCCGTCTCCGGAAAGGTGCCGGACCCCGCCGACGAGCCGCCGACACCGGACCGACAGCCCCCGACAGGCGACCGACACCGCAGACCGGTCCCGGCAGCGGCCCGGAAGGGCGGTCAGCTCGGCGTCCGGGTCGATCGTGCGCAGGCCCGGACTCTCGCGTCGCCCCTCGGGCGGCGGCACCGGCCGCCCCGGGGACGGCACCGGTCGGCGACGGCCGTCCCCACCCCGACCCGGCGGTGCCCGGAACCCTGACCCGGCCGTGCCCGGCCCGCCGGGCGTGCGGTGGTACGGGCCGGACGGGGCGGGTGGTCGGCGCGGCCCCGGCGATCGGGGAGAATGGGCGCCATGAGCGCTCGTACAGACTCCCCCGCCCCGCACCGCGCCGGCTTCGCGTGCTTCGTCGGCCGCCCGAACGCGGGCAAGTCCACCCTCACGAACGCTCTCGTCGGCACAAAGGTGGCCATCACCTCCAACCGGCCGCAGACCACCCGCCACACCGTGCGCGGGATCGTGCACCGCCCCGACGCGCAGCTGGTCCTCGTCGACACCCCCGGCCTGCACAAGCCGCGCACGCTGCTCGGCGAGCGGCTCAACGACATCGTGCGGACCACCTGGTCCGAGGTCGACGTGATCGGCTTCTGCCTGCCCGCCGACCAGAAGCTCGGCCCCGGCGACCGTTTCATCGCCACCGAGCTGGCCGGCATCAAGAAGACCCCCAAGGTCGCCATCGTCACCAAGACCGACCTGGTCGACTCCAAGACGCTGGCCGCCCAGCTGATCGCCATCGACCAGCTCGGCCGCGACCTCGGTATCGAGTGGGCCGAGATCATCCCGGTCTCCGCCGTCGACTCGGAGGCCGAACGCGGCGCCGCGAAGAAGAACGGCGCGGACGCCCCGGCCGGTGACCGGCGGGGTGCCGGTCAGGTCGGGCTCCTCGCCGATCTGCTCGTCCCGCTCCTCCCGGAGAGCCCGCCGCTCTACCCCGAGGGCGACCTCACCGACGAGCCCGAGCAGGTCATGGTCGCCGAGCTGATCCGCGAGGCCGCGCTGGAGGGCGTACGCGACGAGCTGCCGCACTCCATCGCCGTCGTCGTCGAGGAGATGCTGCCGCGCGAGGACCGCCCGGCCGACCGGCCGCTGCTGGACATCCACGCCAATGTCTACATCGAGCGGCCCAGCCAGAAGGGCATCATCATCGGCCCGAAGGGCAAGCGGCTCAAGGAGGTCGGCATGAAGTCGCGCAAGCACATCGAGGCGCTGCTCGGCACACCGGTCTTCCTGGACCTGCACGTCAAGGTCGCCAAGGACTGGCAGCGCGACCCCAAGCAGCTGCGCAAGCTCGGCTTCTAGCGCACGGACGCGCGCACCCGCCGGACCGCCGGGTGCGCGCACCGGACGCCCCGCGCCGGGCCCGGACCGCTACGCCACGCCCCGTATCCGCCGCACCAGCAGCGCACCCAGCAGCCCGGTCGCGGCCGCGGTGAGGAACAGCGTCCGGTAGCCGCCGAGGTGGCCGACGAGCGGTGCGGCCAGTACCGGGGCGGCCACCTGCGGAAGCGAGTTGGCGATGTTGATGACGCCGAGATCCCGGCCGCGGTCCGCGGCGGCCGGCAGCACATCCGTCATCAGCGCGAAGTCGACGGAGGTGAAGACGCCGAAGCCGACGCCCAGCAGCGCCGCCGCGACCAGCGCCCCCGTCCAGGTCTGCCAGCCCGCCAGCAGCGCCGTCGCCACCGTCATGAGCACGCCCGCCCACAGGACGAACGGCTGCCGGCGGCCGCTCCGGTCCGACCAGATCCCGCCGACGACGACCGTGCCGAGCAGGGTCACCCCGTTGACGGCGGTCAGGATCAGCACCCCGCCCTGCGGATCGGGGCGGTGCAGCACATCCCGCAGGTAGTACAGGAGATACAGCAGCGCCAGCGCGTTGCCGAGGTTGATCAGGAAACGCGTCAGCCAGGCCCAGCCCAGATCGGGATGGCGGCGCGGGCTGAACCGGAAGCCGGCGAGGAACGCCCACCAGGTGAACGGCGGCCGCAGCCCGGCCGGCAGCACCGGATCGGGGTAGCGCAGCAGATACGGCAGAGTGGCGAGCACCGTGAAGCCCGCGCAGGCCAGATAGCCCGCGGTGATCCCGCCGGCCAGCGTCGCCAGCCCCGTGCCGACGAGGACGCCGAGGAGCTGCGCGGCGCCCAGCCAGCCGCCGACCGCGCCGCGCTGCCCGCGCGGGACCTGGTCGGGGACGGCCGCGGTGACCGCCGCGAACGCCGCGTTGAGGGTGAGCTGCACCAGGCACCAGCCCAGCGCCATCACCGGGACCGTACGGGCACCGGCCAGCAGCACCAGGGCCGCGGCGCCGCCCAGTACACCGGCCAGGATCCACGGCGCCCGGCGCCCGTGGCGGGATGTCGTACGGTCCGAGAGGGCGCCGAACAGCGGGTTGGCGACCAGCGAGACCACCGCGCCCAGACCGGTCACCCACGCCAGGACGGACTCCTTGGCGGTGCCGGGCGGCGCCAGCTGGGCGGCCTGGAGGGCGAGCAGGATCTGCAGCGGCCCGTACCAGCCGACCCAGATCGCGCCGTTCGCCAGCGACAGCGCGGCGGTCCAGCCGCGCCCGACCCGCCGGACGGGCTCCGCCAGGGCCGGCGGCCCCGCGGCGGCGGTCATCCCCGCGCCTGGTCCCGCAACGCGTCCCGCAGCCAGCGGTAGGAGGCTTTCGGGGTCCGGACCAGCGTCGAGAAGTCGATATGCACCAGGCCGAACCGCCGCGCGTACCCCTCCGCCCACTCGAAGTTGTCCATCAGCGACCACACGAAATAGCCCCGGACATCGACCCCGGCGTCCATCGCCTCGTGCAGCGCCCGCAGATGCCCGTCGAGAAAAGCGATCCGCGCGCCGTCCTCGACGCCCTCGTACGCGCAGCCGTTCTCCGTGATCATGACGGGCGGCAGGCTCGCGCCGTACCGCTCCCGGAAGGACAGCAGCAGCTCGGTCAGCGCCTCGGGGACCACCGGCCAGCCGAAGTCGGTCCGCGGGTAGCCCTCGATCTCCCGGGGCGCGAAGGGGAGTTCGGGCGGCAGCGCGATGCCCCCGAAGTCGGCGGGGCCGGTCGCCGCCGGGTCCGGGGCGCCGACCAGGGTGGGCTGGTAGTAGTTGATCCCGTACCAGTCCAGCGGCTCGGAGATGACCCGCAGATCGTCGGCGACCGGGCCCGGCAGCAGCGCCGCCAGGTCCTCGTCCGGGTAGCGGCCGAGCAGGACCGGATCCGCGAACAGCCGGTTGAGCAGCAGGTCGTAGAGGTCGGCCGCGGCGGTGTCGGCCTCGGCGGCGGAGGCCGGCCAGGTCGGCCCGTGCGAATTGGCGATCCCGATGCTCCGGGCACCCCGGGCGCGCAGCGCCTGTACGGCCAGGCCGTGGCCCAGCAGCTGGTGATGGGCGGCCGGCAGCGCGTCGAAGACCAGTTCACGGCCCGGCGCGTGCTGCCCCAGACCGTAGCCGAGCAGGGTCAGTTCGGCCGGTTCGTTGAGGGTGATCCAGTGCGCCACCCGGTCCCCGAGCCGGGCCGCGACCACCTCCGCGTACGCCGCGAAGTGCTCCGCGGTCTCCCGCCGGAGCCAGCCGCCGGCCTCCTCCAGCGGCTGCGGGGTGTCCCAGTGGAACAGCGTCGCCACCGGCCGCACCCCGGCCGCCAGCAGCTCGTCCACCAGCCGGTCGTAGAAGTCGAGCCCGGCGCCGTTGACCGCCCCGCGGCCCGCCGGCACCACCCGCGGCCAGGCCACCGAGAACCGGTACGCGCCGACACCGAGCCCCTTGAGCAGGGCGACGTCCTCGCGGTAGCGGTGATAGTGACCGGTCGCGACCCGGGCGTCGGACCCGTCCTTGACCCGCCCCGGCCGCGCCGTGAACACGTCCCACGCCGAGGGCCCCCGCCCGTCCTCGTCCACCGCCCCCTCGATCTGCTGGGCCGAGGTGGACACCCCCCACAGGAAGTCGCGGGGGAAGCGGGGGAGGGGGGACGCCGGCACCGTGGTCATGGGGCGGATCTTCCTGACTCACGAGTAAAGGTGTCAAGAGGTGTGCAGGGAAGGGGAGTTGAGTGCCTCACCGGCTCTCCGGGCATCGCTTCGGCGACAGGTCCCGGGCGGCGCTAGGCGCCCTCCTTCAGCACCCGGGTGATCAGCGCCCGCTGCTCGTCGGTCAGCCGTGGATCGGCGCAGTACACCGTCCGGCTGTGCCCTTGGTCCTCGACAGTGATCTGGTAGCGGAAGCCGTCGGGGACGCCGGCGGGCGGCGTGCCGGGGGCGGTGGCGACGGCCTGTTCGGTCAGGGTGTGCCAGTCGCCGGCATCGGGCCGCCCCGAGGTGTCGACCTCGGCGCGGCGCTCGATGCCCGTGAAGCCACCCGTACGGCGGATCTCGATACGCATGAGGGCTTCCTACCCCATGGGGCGCCGGGAATCTTCCGGGGCGGCGCTACCCGGTGGTCATTTGGCGGTCACCCCGACCGTGGACCACGCCTTGAGCAGCGCCTCGGCCTCCTCGCCGGTGCCGTAGCGGGCGCGGGCGGCGGTGACGGTGAGGGCGGCGAAGTCCGCGAACTGGGCGTTCTTGGCGAGATGCCCGCCGGTCAGCACGTCGTACCAGATCTGCCCGGCCCGCTCCCAGGCGTGTCCGCCGAGCGCGGTCGCGGCCAGATAGAAGGCGTGGTTGGGGATGCCGGAATTCACGTGCACCCCGCCGTTGTCGCTCGCGGTCTCGACGTACCCCTTCATCGTCGCGGGCTGCGGGTCCTTGCCCAGGGTCTTGTCGTCGTACGCGGTCCCCGGCGCTTTCATGGAGCGCAGCGCCTTGCCGGTGACCTGCGGGGCGAGCAGACCCTCGCCGATCAGCCAGTCGGCCTGCCCGACGCTCTGACCGAGGGCGTACTGCTTGATCAGGGAGCCGAAGACGTCCGAGACCGACTCGTTCAGGGCACCGGACTGGCCGGAGTATTCGAGGTTGGCGGTGTACTGGGTGACGCCGTGGGTCAGCTCGTGGCCGATGACGTCGACCGGGATGGTGAAGTCCAGGAAGATGGTGTTGTCGCCGTCGCCGAAGACCATCCGCCGGCCGTCCCAGAAGGCGTTGTCGTACTTCTCGCCGTAGTGGACGGTCGCGTCCAGCGGCAGGCCCTTGCCGTCGATCGAATGCCGTCCGTAGACCTTCAGGTAGAGCTCGAAGGTCGCGCCGAGACCGGCCTGCGCGCGGTTGACGGAGGCGTCCTTGGCGGGCGGGTCGGACTCGCTGTGCACCTTCGTACCGGGGACGACCTGTTGGTGGCCGGCGTCGTAGATGGTCCGGTGGGGCTTGTCCGAGGCGGTCTCGGGAGCGGGGCCGGTGATACCCCGGACGGCGGTGTCGCTGCGCCGGGCGCGGTGCAGGGCGTCGTGCTCCAGGGTGAGGCGGGCGGGTCCGTGGTGCGCGGGGTCCTCGGACTGCGCCAGCTTGTCGAGGACGTGGGGAGGCACGATCGTGCAGAAGACCGAGGTGGGCGGTGGGGGGAACGGCGGAACCGGGGCGATCTGAGGGGTGACCGGCTGGACCGGTGTGCGGTTGACGTCCATAGCACGCAATGTGGCATTGCGTGATGCGGGTGTCACCGCCTGCTGCGGATATTCCTGAGAACGTGTGGTTGCTCGCACTCAGGTCGGCACCACCGGTCCCGCATAGTGATACGGACGTCCGTTTCCCACCCGCCTCGGCTACGCTGATCGACATCATGCGTTTCGGGCTGCTTCTCCTTAGCTGCCGCGGCGAGGGCCTGTAGTCGTAGGCCGACCCCCTCCCCGCGGAGTGCGGTGCTGCGATCCATCGCCCCGTCGGCCTTCCCCGAGCTCTCGACGGAGCACGGGGACCCCGCAGCGGACACCCGAGGAGCCCCACGCATCATGACGAATCCGTCGAGCCCTGCCGAGAACGCCGTCGGCCGCCCCACCCCGATCACCAACGCGACCCACTTCCAGCGCACCTCCGGGATGCCGATCCACAAGTACGGCCGCTACGAGACGGTCGGGATCCCCGACCGCACCTGGCCGGAGAACCGGATCACGGCGGCGCCGCGCTGGCTGTCGACGGACCTGCGGGACGGCAACCAGGCGCTGATCGACCCGATGTCGCCCGCGCGCAAGCGGGAGATGTTCGACCTGCTGGTACGGATGGGCTACAAGGAGATCGAGGTCGGCTTCCCCTCGTCGGGCGCCACCGATTTCGACTTCGTACGCTCCATCATCGAAGAGGGCGCGATCCCCGAGGACGTGACGATCTCCGTCCTCACCCAGGCGCGTGAGGAACTGATCGAGCGCACCGTGGAGTCGCTGCGGGGCGCGCACAAGGCGACCGTGCACCTCTACAACGCCACCGCGCCGGTGTTCCGCCGGGTGGTGTTCCGCGGCAGCCGCGAGCAGGTCAAGCAGATCGCGGTGGACGGTACGCGGCTGGTGGCGGAGTACGCGGAGAAGCTGCTGGGCGACGAGACGGCGTTCGGCTACCAGTACTCGCCGGAGATCTTCACGGACACCGAGCTGGACTTCGCGCTGGAGGTCTGCGAAGGCGTGATGGACGTCTGGCAGCCGGAGGCCGGCCGCGAGATCATCCTGAACCTGCCGGCGACGGTGGAGCGTTCGACGCCCTCGACGTACGCCGACCGGTTCGAGTGGATGTCGCGGAACCTGTCGCGGCGCGCGCACGTATGCCTGTCCGCCCACCCGCACAACGACCGCGGCACCGCGGTGGCCGCCGCCGAGCTGGCGGTCATGGCCGGGGCGGACCGGGTCGAGGGCTGCCTGTTCGGGCAGGGCGAGCGCACCGGCAACGTGGACCTGGTGACGCTGGGCATGAACCTCTTCTCGCAGGGCGTGGACCCGCAGATCGACTTCTCGCAGATCGACGAGATCCGTCGTACCTCCGAGTACTGCAACCAGATGGAGGTCCACCCGCGCCACCCCTACGCGGGCGACCTGGTCTACACCGCCTTCTCCGGCTCCCACCAGGACGCCATCAAGAAGGGCTTCGACGCGATGGCGGCCGAGGCCACCGCCGCCGGCAAGACCGTCGACGACATCGAGTGGGCGGTGCCGTACCTGCCGATCGACCCCAAGGACGTCGGCCGGTCCTACGAGGCGGTCATCCGCGTCAACTCGCAGTCCGGCAAGGGCGGTATCGCCTACGTCCTGAAGAACGACCACAAGCTGGACCTGCCGCGCCGGATGCAGATCGAGTTCTCCCGGATCATCCAGGAGAAGACCGACGCCGAGGGCGGCGAGGTCACCCCGGCCGCCATCTGGTCCGTCTTCCAGGACGAGTACCTGCCCACCCCGGACCACGCCTGGGGCCGTATCGCGCTGCGCTCCGCGCAGACCTCGACGACGACCGAGGGCACCGACGCGCTGACCGTCGAGGCCGTGGTGGACGGCGCCGACACGGTGCTGACCGGCACCGGCAACGGCCCGCTGGCCGCCTTCTTCGCCGCCCTGCACGCCATCGACGTGGACGTGCGGCTGCTGGACTACAGCGAGCACACCCTGAGCGAGGGCGCCGGCGCCCAGGCCGCCGCGTACATCGAGTGCGCGATCGGCGACAAGGTGCTGTGGGGCGTCGGCGTCGACGCGAACATCGTCCGCGCCTCCATCAAGGCGGTCGTGTCCGCGGTCAACCGCGCGGGCCGCTGACCCCCGGCGGATCCTCCCGGCCCGCACGGGCCGCTCTTCCGGCGCCCCCGCGGCTCACACCGAGCCGCGGGGGCGCCGTGCACCGCGCTCACGGCGACCCGTGCCCCGCCGCCCTGCGCACCCCCACCGTTCACACCCCCATCGTTCCGGCCAAGCCCCCGGCCCCCTCCAGGCCCGGGATTCCCAGCCGCCCCAAGCCCCACCCGAGCACCCCGGCCACCAGCGGCACCGGTGACACGACGCGCCCGGCGCTGTCCCCCTCGCCGTCCGCCACGGCGCTCTCCCCGGCGCCGCCCTCGGCCGCCGTACCTGGGAATCCCCGCGGTGACCTGGCCACCACCGGCAGTGACGGCGCCACGCGAGGGCCGGCGCCGCCGCGCCGGCGGCCGACGCGGGCGGCGTTCCCATCCGCCTCATCCACCGCCGCTGCCCGCACCGACGGCTCCCGAGGCCCGCCCGCCACGGCGCGTCAACGGGCCCCGCCGCCCGCCCTCCCCAGGGGTGGGGCTCCGCGCCATCCGGCCAGTTGTCCGGTACGAGGTGCTGACGCCGCCTCGACGATGTGGCTAACATCACGTCAATGCGGCGACGTGGCCGCGGTGTTACGGAGGGCTGACGTGATGCACAAGATGTGTGTGATGGGCGTGCGCACGTCCTGGCGTACCGTCGCCGACGGCGAGTTCTTCTGCCCCGACTGCGGCGGCGACCGCAACTACCTCCGCCGGACCGGCCGCCGCCGGCTCACCGTCCTCGGCGTCCCCCTGCTCTCCCGCGGCACCGCGGGCCCGGTCCTGGAATGCTCCGCCTGCCGTGGCCACTTCGGCCTGGACGCCCTGGACCACCCCACCACCGTCCGCTTCTCCGCGATGCTGCGGGACGCCGTCCACACCGTCACCCTCGCGGTGCTGGCCGCCGGCGGCACCTCCTCCCGCGCGGTGCGCGACACCGCGGTCCGTACGGTCCGCGCGGCCGGCTTCGCGGACTGCTCCGAGGACCAGCTGCTCACCCTCCTCGCCGCGCTCGCCGCCGACACCGGCCGCCTCACCACCACGTACGACGTGGTCACCGGCGGCTACGCCGGCCACAACGGCCTCGACCCCTGCGGCACCGCCCTGGCCATAGAGCTCCACGAGTCCCTCGAACCCCTCGCCCCGCATCTGGCCCCGGCCGGCCGCGAATCCCTCCTCCTCCAGGCCGCCCGTATCGCCCTGGCCGACGGCTCCTACACCCCCGCCGAACGCGAGGTCCTGGCCACCGTCGGCGCGGCCCTGATGCTCCGCCCGGCCGATACCGCCCGGCTGCTGGCGGCGGCCCGCACACCGTCCTGAGGGCGCGGACCGCCGGGCGTCGCCGCCCGCGGCCCGCCCTCCGCCGGCAAGTGCGGACCACTGCCGCGTGCGGATCGCTGTCCGCAACCCCGTTCCCCGGCGGATCAGTGCGGGGACTTGTGCTTCATCTCCGGGACTTCCTTGATCTGCGCCGTCGGGGCGTTGCGCTTCACCGAGTCGATTCCGGCTTCGCACGACGCCTTCGAGTTGTATGCCTCGCCGACCGCGATGATCTCGCCGTTGCCGGCCTTCAGCCGGTAGCGGTACTTACCTGCCTTGTCGGTGTACATCTCGAACTTTCCCGCCATGGGGCACCGCCTTTCGCGCGCCATCGGGCTTCCCCCTGAGAGCACCGTAAGACGGTCCGGGCGCGGCCGCATGTGGACGGCGACGGACGCGGAACGGGGCGGCGAACAGGGCGGGAACACCCTGTCGCCGCCCGTCACCCCGTGTGCGTCAGGCGCGGTCCAGCCGTACGGGCAGGGTGCGCAGACCGCCCGCGATGAATCCGCCCGCGGGCTCCAACTCCCCGGCGGGGACGGCGAGCCGGATACCGGGGAAGCGGGCGAAGAGGGCCGGCAGGGCGGTCCGGGCCTCCATCCGGGCCAGCGGGGCACCGAGGCAGTGGTGGACACCGTGGCCGAAGGCGAGGTGCTCCTGGCCGGTGCGCCGGATGTCGTACCGGGCGGCGGTGTCGCCGTACTGCTCGGGATCGCGGCCGGCGCCCGCGTACGAGGGGAGGATGGCCTCGCCCCTGCGGATGGTGGGACCGTCCGGGACGGCGATGTCCTCGACGGCGAAGCGGAGGGGGAGGCTCGCGATGCTCGGGGCCCAGCGCAGCGTCTCCTCGATGACGTCGTCCCAGGACGACCGGCCCGACCGGACCAGATCGAGCTGCCCGGGGTGGGTGAGCAGGGCGTGCACCGCGTTGCCGATGAGGTTGACGGTGGTCTCGTGGCCGGCGCCGATGACGAGCATCAGGGTGTCCAGCAGCTCCTGTTCGGTCATCCGCCGCCCCTCGTCGTCCCGCGCCGAGACCAGCAGACTCGTCAGATCGTCGGCGGGCTCCGCGCGCTTGAGGGCGACCAGGGAGGTCAGGACCTGGTGCAGGGCGGCGCCGGTGGCGGCGGCCTCCTCGGGGGTGGCGGTGGTGTCCATGACCGCCCCCATGAGGCGCGCCAGCGCATCGCGCGCGGCGCCCTCCGGGACGCCGAACAGTTCGCAGATGACCTGCATGGGCAGCGGATGGGCGAAGGCCGCGCGGAGGTCCACCGGCGCGTCCGCGGGGCGGGCGGCGAGACCGTCGAGGAGTGCGGCGGTGATGCGCGCGACGCGCGGCAGCATGGCGTCCGTACGGCGCGCCGTGAAAGCCGGCGCGATCAGCTTGCGCAGCCTGCGGTGGTCGGCGCCGTACGCGGTGAACATGTTGTTCACGCCGATCCAGGACTGGAGCCAGCTGTCGCGGACCTCGCCCCGCCGCCAGGCCGGCCAGTGCTCGCGCGGGTTCTTCGAGACGCGGGGGTCGGTCAGCAGCTCCTTGAGCAGGGCGTGGCTGGTGACCGACCAGGCCGCCACCCCGCCGGGGAGCTCCACCCGCACCACCGGGCCTAGCGCGCGGAGGCGGGCCGCCTCTCCGTGGATATCGTGTCCGACCGGATCGATGACGACGGACCGCTGTCCCATGGTGTGGCTCCTGCCTGGTCGGGAGTGATGGGGGTGAACCGGGCCGGCAGGGCCGCCAGGGCCCGGTGGAAGGCGCCGTTGCGCCACACCAGCTCGGCGTGGCCGACGGCGAGTTCGATGTCGGAGAGCCAGGCGGTGAGCCGCTCGATCGCGGTGGTGGCGATCAGCAGCGCGTGCCGCCGTACGGGGCAGCCGTGCGGGCCCGCCGCCCACGACAGATGCGAACCGCTGCCCGACCGGGCCCGTTCCAGTGTCGGGGTGCCGAACTGGGTGTTGGCGGCGGCGTACGACACCATCACCAACTGGCCCGCGCGTACCCAGGTGCCGTGGAAGAAGACATCGCGGCGGGCGAAGTGCGCGGAGTAGTTCGTCAGCGGCGGGTCGTTCCAGAGCACTTCGCTGATCGCGTCCTGCGCGGTCAGCGCGCCGCCCGACAGGGTGCTGTAGTAGCGGTCGTCGGAGAGCATGCGGGAGAGCGCGTTGCCGATGAGGTTGGTGAGCGGTTCGTTGCCCGCGCCCAGCGTCAGGATGATCTGGTTGATCACTTCCTCGTCGGTCAGCCCATGGGGGTGGTCCATGAACCACGAGGTCAGATCCGGCCCGCGCTGCGCCCGCTTCGCGCCGACCAGTTCCACGATGTACTTCTCGTACGCGGCGTTGGCCGCGGCGGCCTCCTGGGGGGAGTTGCCCTCCAGCACTCCGCTGAGCGCGCTGATGAACCGTTCGCTGTAGGAATCGGGCAGCCCGAAGAGGCCGTTGAACATCAGGAGCGGCAGCAGCCGGGCGTAGTCGGCGATCAGATCGACCTCGCCGACCGAGCCGAAGCGGCGGATCAGCGAGTCCGCGGCGAGCCGGACGCGGGCGCGGAGTTCATGCGGTTCGACGAGGTCGAAGCTGTCGGTGATGACCTCGCGGTAGCGGTCGTGCGCCTCGCCCTCGCTGAAGAAGACGTTCGGCCGCCAGCCCAGCATCGGCAGGATCGGGGAGTCGGCCGGGACGGTCCGCATCCAGGCCCGGGAGTCCTTCGTCCAGGTGCTGTCGTCGTGCAACAGGTCGAGCGCCGCCCGGTAGTCGGTGACGAGTATCGCGGTCACCCCCGGTGCGATCTCGACCGGCGCGAGCGCGCCGTACTGGCGCAGATGCTGGTAGAAGCGGTGCGGATCGGCGGCGAAGTCCGGGCCGTAGAGCTTCAGCGGGGCATAGGCGTCGGCAGGGGGGTAGCCGTCGGTGGCGGTATAGCCGTCGGCGGGGGGATACGCGTCGGTGGGGGCGTAGGTGTCGGCGGGCGCGTACACACCGACGGACGGTGCGTACGCGTCCGTCGGTGTGTACGCGCCCGCCTGCGGTGCGCCGTGCGCCGGGCAGCCCGGCGGGGGTGTGCCCTCCGGCTGCTGCGGAAAGGTCACGGCGTCTCCTGGGGCGTATGGGCCAGGACATGGCCGACGAGCGCGATCAGGGCGTCGACGGACTGGCCCCGGTCGCGGGCGTCGCACAGGACGAGCGGCGTCTCGGCGTGCAGATCGAGCGCGTCGCGGAGCATGCCGACGTTGTACTGCGGCGCGTCCGGGAAGGTGTTGACCGCGACGGCGTACCGCAGCCCCGCCTCCTCGATGATGTCCATCACCTCGAAGGAGTCCGCCAGCCGGCGGGTGTCCGCGAGGACCAGGGCGCCCAGCGCCCCGCAGGCGATGTCGTGCCACAGGGGCCGGAACCGCTTCTGCCCCGGGGTGCCGAACAGATACAGCACCAGGTCCCCGGGGAGCGTGAGGCGGCCGAAGTCCATGGCGACGGTGGTCGTGGTCTTCTCCCGGACGCCGGCGAGATCGTCGACGAACGCCCCGCTCTGCGTCATGACCTCCTCGGTGTGCAGCGGTGGGGTCTCCGACAGGGCTCGGATGAGGGTGGTCTTGCCGACCCCGAACGGCCCCGCGACCAGGAGTTTGACCAGGGTCTGGTCGGTGCCGGAGAGATAGATGGCGTGGGTGTCGGGATGTGCGCCGGAGCCGGGCGGTGAACCGGTGTCGGGAAGCGGGCGGCCGGCGTCGATAGGCGTACGGGTATTAGGACTTGAGAGAGCGGAGTCCATCGAGAACCCTCTCCAGGATGTGCCGGTCGAGTTGCTCGGCTTCGGGAATGGGGACACGGGCGTGCAGGAGGCCGGCGTCGACCAGGTCGGCCACCAGCACATTCACCACACTGACGGGCAGATGGAGGTGGGCTGCGACCTCGGCCAGAGACAGTGCCCCGGGCCGCAACAGCTCCAGGATGCGGTGCTCTTCCGGGCGTACATCGCTGGTGACCGGCATCCCCGCGTGCTGGAGCAGGGAGAGCCGGTCGAACGTGTTGCGGCTGGGTCGGGCGCGTCCGCCGGTCGCCAAATAGGCCGGTACGAGGCGCCTGTTGCCCTGGCGCGGGGTCATGCCGGGTTACCGAGGTCCCGGGCCGGGCTGTTCATGACCTTGGTGCCCAGCGTCGTCACCTGGATCTGCATGTGGTGCGCGACGACGCCCATATTCACCTCCGGCCCGGCGAAGACGGCGAGACAGGTGTTCTCGCCCGCGGGGATCGCGAAGACCCAGCCCTCCTCGGACTCGATGACGGTCTGCCGCAGGGTGGCGTCCGGCAGACCGGAGAACGCCGCCGTGACCGCGCGGCCGGCCCCCTGGAGCGCGGACATCATGGCGGCGACCCCCTCGGCGGACTCCCGCTTCAGACCGGGCGAGGAGCCCTCGATGAAGCCGTCGCCGGAGATGACGGCCGCGTGGTGGACGTGCGGCAGGTCCAGGAGAGGGGTCAGCACCCAGGACTTGTCCTCGGTGACACGGCGGCGAGTGGTGCTGTTCATGAGAGGGGGTTCCCTTCGGTGCTGCGAGGGGGATCTGAATGGGCCGCGGCCCGCCCGGATTCGGTGCCTTGCTGGAGCGCGGCCCAGCGCGAGGCGGACTCCTCCGGGGAGCGCGGGGGAACCTGCGCGGTGTGCGGGGGGCGCTGCTCGAACTCCGTCGTGGGCTCACGGCGCCGCCGGCGCGGGAGCCCGGCGCGGTCGGGCGTGTCGGTCTGCTCCACCGGGGCGGCGGCCACCGCGGGGGGCGGCGAGGTGCCGTGTACGGTCTCCGCGGCCGGTACCGCCTCCTGGGCGGGCGTCGTGGGGCGGGTCGGCAGCGCCGTGGACGACCGGTCCTGCGTACCGGAGGAGCGGCGCGGCAGCGGAGCCATCACGGACATAGGTTTTCGGCTCTCGTCGAGGACGGTCAGGAGGGGGTCGCCCGGGATGTAGACGATGGCCCGCACCCCGCCGTACGGAGACGGCTCGACATGCACACCGAAGCCGTACTGCCGCACCAGCTGACCGGTCGCGGCGAAGCCGGAGCGCGGCGGGTCGCCGAGCTCGGTGAGCAGCACGTCCTCGTCGCCGGACAGCAGCCGCTTCGCGAGCTTGAGTTCGTCGCCGTGCATGCCCACGCCGTAGTCGTCGATGATGACCGAGACGCCGCGGTTGCCCTGCTGGAGCGTGACGGTGACCGGCAGTTCGTGGTGCGAGTGGTGCAGCCCGTTGGCGAGCAGTTCGGCGACCGAGATGGCGACCGGCTCGACGGCGCGGGCGACGACGGCCACCGGGTCGCGCAGCTGGTTGCTGACCTGTACGCGCTCGTAGCCGCGCAGCCGGGAGGCGGCGCCGACGACCAGCTCGGCGAGGTAGGAGTCCTCGCGGGTCAGCCCCGGCCAGCCGCCGCACACCACGCCGGTGGCCTGGATGCGGCGCAGCGCCTGCTCGTTGAGGAAGTCCGCGGCCAGCAGGTCATGGGCCACGTTCGGGTCGTCGTAGCGGTGCTGCATGTCCTGGAGCGCCGTCTGGAGCTGGTACAGCAGCGCCTGGATGGTGGTGGTCGCGCCCCGCAGCGTGGACTGCGCCGCCGCGTCCACCCGCCGCCGCTCCTTGGCGACGGCCACACTGACCTGCTCCAGCACGGCGGTCAGCGCGTGATCCGTCTCCGAGCCGGCGAACCGCGCGTCCAGCAGCCCGCGTACGGGGACGTGCGGATGGGCGAGCGCCATCGCCAGATCGGGCAGCCGGGCCCCGGCCAGGTGCCGGATCTCGGCCTCGGTCGCACGCAGCCGGGCCGTCAGCTCGGTGTTGCCGTGGAGCGAGGCGGTGTTCTGCTCTTCGCACAGGGTGAGCCGCGCGCGCAGCCCGGCGCGCTGCCTGCGGACGCGGACCAAGGACGCCGCCAGGATCAGGGCGGCGGCCGTACCAGCGCTCAGGCACCACAACAGCCCTAGCGGTATGGGTGTCATCGAGATCCTCGTGGGGGGTGAGGGGGAGCAGCCGACCGGCCGGCACGGTGTCATGCCGACGAATGTCACGGGATGCTACCGGGGCGGCACGTCGAGTGAGGGGCGAAAGTGCGAAGCGGCCCCGCCTCCCGGAGCGGGTGGCGGGGCCGCGAGCCGAGTGGGCGGAGGTCAGGGAGCCTGGCAGGAGACGCCGTTGACAACGGCTATGCACACCGACGGGTCACCGGCCGGGAGTGCCGGGGGTGTGCTCGGGTCGTACGCGCGCATCGCCTGTGGTCCTCCGCCGCCGAGGTGATCAGGGCTGCGGGCCGCCGCCGGCGACTGTGCGGCGGTCCTGAGCGGATCGTAGGCTTCCCGGGCCCGCTTCGCCAGCGCCGGAGCGGCCGCCCGGCCGCCCGAAAATGCGTCCGTCACACAGGCAGTTGGTGGCGTGCCCGGGTAGGGCGTCAACGCCGTCGTTCCGGCCATGGAGGCGTACGCTCCGGCCATTCTGATCGCCGCGGCCGCCTTATCGGGCGGCCTGTCGCGCCGCGCCGGACAGCGGCCCGTTCCTTTGTCCGTCCGGTAATTGCGGAGCCGGATTCCCCCGCCGGATCACTTCCGCAGTGTCACGCTCCGCATACGAACGGTGAAAACCCTCACGGGGGAGGAATGCCCGCGCGGAACGTGCGGGCGGCAAGGAATGGACCGCGGCGGCGGATCGGGGAAGTGGCGGGCGCGGCGGGGAAATTGCGGAGCGGTCCGCGCCCGGGCGGGCGGTGCGTCGGCCTGCGGGCGGCCCGCCCGCGGGCATACGGAAGAATGGACCGCATGAGTCTGTTCCGCGACGACGGCATCGTGCTGCGCACCCAGAAGCTGGGTGAGGCGGACCGGATCATCACGCTGCTCACCCGGAACCACGGGCGGGTCCGTGCCGTGGCCCGCGGGGTGCGCCGGACGAAATCGAAGTTCGGGGCGCGGCTGGAGCCGTTCTCCCATGTCGACGTGCAGTTCTTCGCGCGCGGCGCCGAGCTGGTCGGGCGCACTCTGCCGCTGTGCACGCAGAGCGAGACGATCGCGGCGTACGGCAGCGGGATCGTCACGGACTACGCGCGCTACACCGCGGGCACCGCGATGCTGGAGACCGCCGAGCGGTTCACCGATCATGAGGGCGAGCCCGCCGTACAGCAGTATCTGCTGCTGGTCGGCGGGCTGCGGACGCTCGCCCGCGGTGAGCACGCACCGCATCTGGTGCTGGACGCGTTCCTGCTGCGCTCGCTCGCCGTGAACGGCTACGCGCCGAGTTTCGACAGCTGCGCGAAGTGCGGGCTGCCCGGCCCCAACCGGTTCTTCTCGGTGGCGTCCGGCGGTGTCGTCTGCGGTGACTGCCGGGTGCCCGGAAGCGTCGTACCCTCCTCTGAAGCCATCGGGCTCCTGGGGGCACTGCTCACCGGGGACTGGGCGGCGGCGGACGCCTGCGCGGCGCGGCATGTCCGGGAGGGCAGCGGGCTCGTCGCGGCGTATCTGCACTGGCATCTGGAGCGGGGCCTGCGCTCCCTCCGGTACGTAGAGAAATAGCTGTGGACATTCGGCTCGGCCGAGACAGAGACATTGGGAGACGTGGGCGGATGGCACGACGCGGGATTCTGGGCCGCAACCGGCGGGAGTACGAGGCGCCCGAGCCGCACCCTTCCGGTGCGCGCCCGCCGAAGATCCCCGGTGAGCTGGTCCCGGGCCATGTGGCGATCGTCATGGACGGCAACGGCCGGTGGGCCAAGGAGCGCGGACTGCCGCGCACCGAGGGCCACAAGGTCGGCGAGGGCGTCGTCCTGGACGTCCTCAAGGGCTGTATCGAGATGGGCGTGAAGAATCTCTCGCTGTACGCCTTCTCGACCGAGAACTGGAAGCGCTCGCCCGACGAGGTGCGTTTCCTGATGAACTTCAACCGCGATGTCATCCGGCGCCGGCGGGACGAGATGGACGCACTGGGAATCCGGATCCGCTGGGTCGGCCGGATGCCCAAGCTGTGGAAGTCCGTGGTGCAGGAACTCCAGGTCGCGCAGGAGCAGACCAAGGACAACGACGCGATGACGCTGTACTTCTGCGTCAATTACGGCGGGCGCGCGGAGATCGCGGACGCGGCGGCGGCGATCGCGGCGGATGTACGGGCCGGAAAGCTGGACCCGTCGAAGGTCAGTGAGAAGACCGTCGCGAAATACCTGTACTACCCGGACATGCCGGATGTCGATCTCTTCGTCCGGCCGTCCGGTGAGCAGCGCACGTCGAATTACCTGATCTGGCAGAGCGCCTACGCCGAGATGGTTTTCCAGGACATTCTGTGGCCGGATTTCGACCGGCGGAATCTCTGGGACGCCTGCCTCGAATACGCCAGGCGGGACCGCAGGTTCGGCGCCGCGCCGGACGCGGAGCCCACGCGGAACTAGCCGATCCGCGGCAGCCGTACGCCGCGATGCGTCAGGCGCGATGCGTAGGAGGGGATACGCGTGCGCCATGACGCATACGCGGTGCGCATACGACATGCGCATACGGCACACGTATGACAGCCGGGTGCGTCCGTACGCGTACGGACGCACGAAGCGGGCGGGGGAGTGCGGGCACCGGAGCGGGGCCGGCCGGCTCGGGGAGCCGGTGGGTCCCGTTCCGGGCGTTGTGGGGCCGGACGGGGCGCGGTCCCGATGGCGGTGCCGCCGGAGTCGGGTCCGTCGAGCCGAGCGCCACGGCGGCGGAGCGCGCGCACCTCCGGACCGGCCGGGGCGCGCCGGGCCGGTGAACGGTGGGGTCCGGAGACGGTGAACGTATGGGCCCGCCACGGGCAGGAGGCACGGCTGGCGGCGTCGGGCACGCGGCGTCTCGCCCGGCGGGCGGCCCGCGGTGTGCGGGCCCGCCGGGCGGCAGACGGGCCCGGGTCAGACCCCGGCGGCCGACTCCGCGCAGTCGCCGCAGGTGCCGAAGATCTCGATGGTGTGCGCGACGTCCTTGAAGCCGTGCTCGGCGGCGATCTGGTCGGCCCACTTCTCGACCGCGGGGCCCTCGACCTCGACGGCCTTGCCGCAGGCCCGGCACACCAGATGGTGGTGGTGATCGCCGGAGCTGCACCGGCGGTAGACCGCCTCGCCGTCGCTGGTGCGCAGCACATCGACCTCGCCCGCGTCGGCGAGGGACTGCAGCGTCCGGTAGACGGTGGTCAGCCCGACCGAGTCGCCCCGGTGCTTGAGCATGTCGTGGAGTTCCTGGGCACTGCGGAACTCGTCGACCTCGTCGAGGGCGGCCGAAACGGCGGTCCGCTGCCGCGTCGACCGGCCGCGTACCGGAGATCCCGCGCTCGTCGCCACCGTTGCCTCCCTAAGACCTCAGGACTTCTTCCCCCTGGACGGGCGTTCGGCCATTGTGCCAGGTGATGGCCGGAAACCGGGTGGGACGCTTACCGGTACATCTATCTCCCGTGTCCGGGGCCGGGCCCGCGCCCCGGTTCCCCGCGGAGCGCCGGGCCCGCAGGGTCACACGCTCACGTCGTCGGCCGGGGTGCGGCTGCCCGGTACTTCCAGAGTGCACCCTTTCGCGCTGCCCGCAGCGCCCGCGGCGGCTTTGGCGCGCCTTCTCGCGAGCGGTGCGGCGAGCACGGTGGACAGGACGAACAGGGCGATGGCGAAGAGCACGATGGTCGCGCCGGACGGCACGTCCACGTAGTACGAGGTGGCGGTGCCGGTGAGGGTGACCGCGACGCCGACCGCGATGGACACGACGAAGGTCACCGCGAAGCTGCGGCTGATCTGCTGGGCGGTTGCGACCGGGATCACCATCAGGGCGCTGACCAGCAGCAGGCCGACGACCCGCATGGCGACCGTGACGGTGACCGCGGCGGTGATCGCGATCAGCAGATTCAGCAGCCGGACCGGCAGGCCGGTGACGCGGGCGAACTCCTCGTCCTGGCAGACCGCGAACAACTGGCGGCGCAGGCCGATGGTGATCAGCAGCACCAGGGCGGCCAGCACATAGATCATCGTCATGTCCTGCGCCGAGACGGTGCTGATCGAGCCGAAGAGATAGGTGCTGAGGTTGGCGTTGGATCCGGCGTCGGAGAGGTTCATCAGCATCACACCGCCCGCCATACCGCCGTAGAACAGCATCGCCAGCGCGAGGTCGCCGCGGGTCTTGCCGTACCAGCGGATCAGCTCCATGGCGAGCGAGCCCGCGATGGCGACGGCGGTGGCGACCCAGACCGGGCTGAAGTTCAGCAGGAAGCCGAGGCCGACACCGGTGAGCGCGACATGGCCGATGCCGTCGCCCATCAGCGCCTGCCGGCGCTGGACGAGGTAGATGCCGATGGCCGGGGCGGTGACGCCGACGATCAGGGCGGCGAGCAGGGCCCGCTGCATGAAGGCATAGTTCAGGATGTCCATCAGGTCAGCAGTCCTGTACGCATCGGTTCCGCGGCCGCGTCGGCGTGCGGGTGGACATGGTCGTGGCCGGGCAGCGCGTGCTGGCCGACGGCCTCGGGGGGCGGGCCGTCGTGGACGACGCAGCCGTCCCGCAGCACCACCGCGCGGTCGATGAGGGGCTCCAGCGCGCCCAGCTCGTGCAGCACCAGCAGCACGGTGACGCCGCCGGCGACCTGCTCGCGCACCGCGCTCGCCAGCACTTCCTGGCTGGCCAGGTCGACGCCGGCCATCGGCTCGTCCATGATCAGCAGTTCCGGTTCGCCGGCCAGCGCGCGGGCTATCAGCACCCGCTGGTGCTGGCCGCCGGAGAGCGCGTTGACGGAGTCCCGGGCGCGGTCGGCCATCCCGACCAGCTCCAGCGCGCGGTGCACGGCGGCGCGGTCGGCCTTGCGCAGGACCCCGAGCTTCGTACGGGCCAGCCGGCCGGACGAGACGACCTCGCGGACGGTGGCCGGGACGCCGCCGGCCGCGGTGGTGCGCTGCGGGACGTAGCCGATCCTGGCCCAGTCCCGGAAGCGCCGGAACTCCGTGCCGAACAGCGACAGCGCACCGCCGGTGAGCGGGACCTGGCCGATCACCGACCGTACGGCGGTGGACTTGCCGGAACCGTTGGCGCCGAGCAGGGCGACGACCTCGCCGCGGTGCACGGTGAGATCGACCCCGCGCAGTACCGGGCGGGAGCCCAGCGAGGCGGTGGCGCCGCGCAGGTCGACGACCGGTTCATCCATGGTGGCCTCCGTCATGTGGGGTGTCCGCGGGCGCCGGCTCACTTGGTGCCGAGCGCCTTCTGGAGGGCGGCGAGGTTGGCCTGCATCACACCGAAGTAGTCCTTGCCGCGGGACTTGTCCGTGATGCCTTCGAGCGGGTCGAGGACATCGGTCTTGAGGTTGAGGTCGCCGGCCAGGGCCTTCGCGGTGGCCGGGTTGGCGATCGTCTCGAAGAAGATCGTGGAGACGTGGTGCTCCTTGGCGAGGTCGTGCAGTTCCTTGACGCGGTTGGCGCTGGGCTCGGACTCGGGGTCGATACCGCTGATGGCCTCCTCGGTGAGGCCGTAGCGCTCGGCGAGGTACCCGAAGGCCGCGTGGGTGGTGACGAAGGTGTCGGAGGTCCGGTTCTTCAGACCGTCCTTGAAGGCCGTGTTCAGGCCGTCCAGCTTCTTGACCAGGGCGTCGGTGTTCTTCTGGAAGTCGGCCTTGTGCTCCGGGGCGGCCTTGGCGAGGGTGGCGTTCACGCCCTTGGCGACCTCGGCGTACTTCACCGGGTCGAGCCAGATGTGCGGGTCCTTGCCGGCCTCGGACTCGGAGTGCGAGTGGTTGTCGCCGGTCGTGTGGTGGTGGCCGTCGACCTCGGTGCCGTGCTCTTCGAGCGTGGTCAGGGCGGCGGCGTCGGCGATGTTTTTCACGCCGGACTGCTTGACGGCGCTGTCCACGGCGGGCTGGAGCCCCTTGAGGTAGACGATCGCGTCGGACTCGCCGAGCTGGGCGATCTGCTTCGGGGTGAGGTCCAGGTCGTGCGGTTCGACGCCCGGCTTGGTGAGGTCGGACACCTCGACATGCGATCCGCCGATCTGCTCGGCGAGGAACTCCATGGGATAGAAGGACGCCGTCACCTTGAGCTTGCCGCCGCTCCCGGTACCGCCCCCGCTTCCGTTGGCGTCGGAGGTGGAGCAGGCGGAGAGGGCCAGCAGGCCGAGCATCGAGGCTCCGGCGAGGGCTGCGGTGGATATGCGACGGCGTACGTTCATGACAGTCATTTTCAACAAAGATGGAAACGATTGTCAACTAAGCATATTGGCGGGGGTCGGCCGCGGGGCCCGCGGCGAGCGGGTGCGGAACCGATTTGATCCCGGGGGTGCGACCGCCGGTACCCTGGGCCATTCGCTGTTCGTCGTCGTAATGAAGAGAGCACCGTGGCCGCCGACAAGATCGATACCATCGTCAGCCTGAGCAAGCGCCGTGGCTTCGTATTCCCCTGCAGTGAGATCTACGGCGGCTCCCGTGCCGCCTGGGATTACGGTCCCCTCGGCGTGGAGCTCAAGGAGAACCTCAAGCGCCAGTGGTGGCGCTCCATGGTCACCTCGCGCGACGACGTCGTCGGTCTCGATTCGTCGGTGATCCTGGCCCCCGAGGTGTGGCAGGCATCCGGCCACGTCGCCACCTTCACCGACCCGCTCACCGAGTGCACCTCCTGCCACAAGCGCTTCCGCGCGGACCACCTGGAAGAGGCGTACGAGGCCAAGCACGGCAAGCTGCCGGCGAACGGCCTCGCCGACCTCAACTGCCCGCACTGCGGCAACAAGGGCGCCTTCACCGAGCCCAAGCAGTTCTCCGGCCTGCTCTCCACCCACCTCGGCCCGTCCCAGGACACCGCCTCGGTCGCCTACCTGCGCCCCGAGACGGCGCAGGGCATCTTCACCAACTTCGCCCAGGTGCAGCAGACCTCGCGCAAGAAGCCGCCGTTCGGTATCGCGCAGATGGGCAAGTCCTTCCGGAACGAGATCACTCCGGGCAACTTCATCTTCCGGACCCGTGAGTTCGAGCAGATGGAGATGGAGTTCTTCGTCAAGCCGGGCGAGGACGAGCAGTGGCAGGAGTACTGGATGGAGCAGAGGTGGAACTGGTACCTCGACCTCGGCATCCGCGAGGAGAACATCCGCTGGTACGACCACCCCGCCGAGAAGCTCTCGCACTACTCCAAGCGCACCGCTGACATCGAGTACCGCTTCAACTTCGGCGGCACCGAGTTCTCCGAGCTGGAGGGCGTGGCCAACCGCACGGACTACGACCTGTCCGCGCACGCCAAGGCGTCCGGCCAGGACCTCTCCTACTTCGACCAGGAGGCCGGCGAGCGCTGGACTCCGTACGTCATCGAGCCGGCGGCCGGTGTGAACCGCGCGATGCTCGCCTTCATGCTCGACGCGTACATCGAGGACGAGGCGCCCAACGCCAAGGGCAAGATGGAGAAGCGCGTGGTCATGCGGCTCGACCCGCGCCTGGCGCCGGTCAAGGTCGCGGTGCTGCCGCTCTCCCGCAACCCGCAGCTGTCGCCGAAGGCGAAGGGCCTGGCGACGGACCTGCGCAAGAACTGGAACATCGAGTTCGACGACGCGGGCGCCATCGGCCGCCGCTACCGCCGCCAGGACGAGATCGGTACCCCGTTCTGCGTCACGGTCGACTTCGACACCCTCGACGACAACGCCGTCACGGTGCGCGAGCGCGACACGATGAAGCAGGAGCGGGTCAGCCTGGACCAGATCCAGGCGTACCTGGGCTCGCGGCTGCTCGGCTGCTAGTTCCCCGCGGGGCGCGGCGGACAGGCCACGCGACGCGCCACCCGGTATGACGACGAGCGCCGGCCGGGCCCGATGATTCGGGCCCGGCCGGCGCTGTGTGTACGGGGCCCGGGGCGCCCGCCGGGTCAGCCGGAGAGCCGCGCGGCCGTCCGCGCGGCGAGCGTTCCGCACAGGGCCGCCAGGGGGAGTTCGGTGGCGAGGGCCATGGCGAGCGCACCGGCCAGTTCCTGGCCCGGGGCCGCCAGCGCCACATCGGCGCAGGCGTCGGCGACCAGGAGGAGGGCCGCCGCGGCGGCCGGCGCGCGGTGCCGGGGATCGGCGCGTACGAGGCGGGTGCCGGCGGTCAGCAGGCAGACCGCCTCCGCCACGTCCAGGGCCACCCAGGCCACCGCCTCCCGGGCCGGGAGGGTCGCGGCGAGGTAGCCAAGCCACGGCAGCAGGGCCAGTCCGGCACCCGTCAGGAGCCGTCCCTGCCACCGGCGGGCGGCGCCGGCCGAGGGGTAACTGCGGCTGGAACAAGGCGAGGTGAGGGTGATGAGGCTCATGGCGCGGGTCTCTTCCGGCTGGGGTGAACCCGGCTTTCGGGCTCGTCACCACCCTCCCGATCCGGGCCGCCGAAGTCGGTAACGCGGTTGTCCGACTTGGGGTGGCACTGGCTACACCCCCGGTGCGGACACTGGCTTCATGGTGGCCCCGGCGCACCGCCGCCTATCGTCTGATCATGACCATTCCACCCCGGCTGCGCCGTGCCCTCGCCCGGCTGCGGCGCGACATCCTCTTCATCGCCGCCGGGGTGCCGCTGCACCTCGTCTCACCACTGCTGTTCACCTGGGCGGGGATCTTGCTGGCCAGGACGCTGGCGGCCACCTCGTCCAACGCCCCGGCGATACTGCCCGCCCCCCTGGCGCTGCTGGTCGTCGCCGGGTACGGGCTGACCGAGACGCAGCGATGGCGGTTCCGGGCGCTGTGCGGGGTGGATCTGCCGCGGCTGCGGTTCACCGAGAAAAAGCGGCAGTTCGGCTACAACTGGCTGGTCGGCCCGCTGCTCGGGGTGCTCGAAGCCCTGCTGCTCGCACTGGCGGCGGCGGGGCTGGCGGCGGTGCTGATACTGGTGTGGATCTGGGCGATTCCGTGGCAGTGGCGGATCGAGCATCCCGGCTACGCGACCCGGGCCACGCTCGTCACCCTGCTGGGGCTGGCGGCGCTGGCCGCGGTGCCCGCGCTGGCCGCCGGGCTGGTACGGCTGGAGAACATCGTCGGCCGGGCGGTGCTCGGCGTCAGCTGGGCCGATGAACTGGCGCAGCGGGTCGAGGACCTCACCGAGAGCCGGGCCGGTGCGGTGGACGCGGCGGACGCGGAGCGCCGCCGCATCGAGCGCGATCTGCACGACGGCGCGCAGCAGCGGCTGGTCTCCCTCGCGCTGAACCTGGGGCTGGCCAAGGCCACCCTCACCGATCTGTCGCCGGCGGCCCGGGAGGCCATCGAGGCGGCGCACCGCGAGGCGAAGGAGGCGATCGAGGAGCTGAACAGCCTCGTGCGCGGTCTGCACCCGGCGGTCCTGGACGAACTCGGTCTGGACGCGGCGCTGTCAGGGCTCGCGGCCCGCGCGCCGCTGCCCGTGCGGCTCCGGGTCGATCTGCCGGAGCGGGCGGGGACGGCCGTCGAGGGGGTCGCGTACTTCGTCGTCTCGGAGGCGCTGACGAATGTCGCCAAGCACGCGCGGGAGGCGACCCGGGCCGACGTGACGGTCACCCGGCTGGGCGGGATACTGCGGGTGGTGATTGCCGACGACGGAATGGGCGGCGCCGATCCGGCCCGGGGGACCGGTCTGCGGGGCCTCGTCCAGCGGGTCCGGTCGGTGGACGGAACGTTCTGGATGAGCAGCCCTGTGGGGGGTCCGACGATGATGAGCGTGGAGCTGCCGTGCCCGATGTGAAGCGTGCCGTGATCGCGGAGGACTCCGTGCTGCTGCGGATCGGGCTGGTCAAGGTGGTGGAGATGGCCGGCTTCGAGGTGGCGGCCGAAGCGGGGGACGCGCAGGGGCTGTTGACGGCGGTCGCGGCGCACCGGCCGGACGTCGCGGTGGTGGACGTCCGGATGCCGCCCGACTTCACGGACGAGGGGGTGCGGGCGGCGCTGGCGATCCGGCGGGAGTGGCCGGCGACGGCGGTGCTGCTGCTGTCCCAGTACGTCGAGGAGCGGTACGCGGCCGATCTGCTGGCGGCGAACACCGGCGGCGTGGGCTACCTGCTCAAGCAACGGGTCGCGGACGTCGAGGAGTTCATCGAGGCGCTGCGCCGGGTCGCGGCCGGCGGTACGGCGCTGGACCCGCAGGTGGTCGCGCAGTTGCTGGTGCGGCGGGCGAGCGACCCGCTGGAGCGGCTGACCGGACGCGAGCGGGAGGTCCTGGCCCTCATGGCGGAGGGCCGGTCCAACGCGGGCATCGCCGCCCAACTGGTCGTCAGCGAGAGCGCGGTGGCCAAGCACATCAACAGCATCCTCGCCAAACTGGACCTGCCGAAGGCCGACGCCGACCACCGGCGGGTGCTGGCCGTGCTCCACTTCCTGGGCGTCGGCGGCTGAGACCGCGCCGCACGGCGGTCGGGTGGCACGGCGGCCGGGTGGCACGGCGGCCGGGTGGCAGGGCGGCCGGGCGGTCGGGTGGCACAGCGGCCCCGAGGCTCGGCATGGCGCGGTCCGGTCGTGGCGGCGGTGGGTGGCTGGGGCGGCTGTGACGGTGGTCGTGGGCGGTGGGTGGTTGTGGCGGGCGGGACCGTCAGGCGTGCAGGCCGCGGAGGATCAGGTCGCGGACGGCGTCGAAGTCGGCGGTGATCCCGGGACGGGACCATTCGGGGGCGTACCCCGGATCGTGGAAACGGCCGGTGGCGTCGAAGACGGCTCGGGCCGTGGTGGCGGGGGAGGGGGCGGTGAAGGCGCCCTGGGTGACACCGGCCTCGATGAGGGTGGTGAGCTGGGCCTCCAGATCGGAGACATGCCGGTCCACCACGCCGCCGCTCTCGCCGATCAGGGTCATGTACGTGGCGAACAGCTCGGGGTCGTCGCCCGCCTTGTGGCGTTTGGCCTCGAAGAGGGCGGTGAGCCAGCGGTCCAGCCGCTCCGGGGCCGGGCCGTCCTCCGCGACGATGGTCTTCAGCTGCTCGCTCGTACGGTCCAGCCAGCGCTCCGTGACCGCATCCCGCAGCGCCGCCTTCGTGCGGAAGTGGCGGTAGACGCTGCCGTGACTGACGCCCAGGGCGCGCGCCACATCGACGACCGTGGCCTTGGCCGGGCCGTAGCGGCGCAGCACCTCCTCGGTGGCTTCGAGGATGCGCTCGGGGGTCAGGGTCTCGGGGGGCATGGGACGGGCCGGCCTTTCGGGGAGGAGCGGGCGGGGCGCCGGGCGGGTCACCCGGGCGGACGTACGCCAGGTACGTAGGGACCGTACCCGGCGGGCCCGACGCGCGCCCCGGGGGTCAGCGCTCGCTGTCCAGGCGGGCCATCTGCTCGGCCGGATAGCGGTCGCCGGCGGCGGCACCGGCCGGTACCGCGCGCTCGATCGCGGCCAGGTCGTCGGCGTCCAGCGTGATCTCCATGGCGCCGAGCGCCTCGGCCAGGCGGTCGCGGCGGCGGGCGCCGATCAGCGGGACGATGTCCTCGCCGCGGGAGAGCACCCAGGCGATGGAGGTCTGGGCGACCGAGACGCCCTTCTGCTCGGCGATCTCGCGCAGCGCGTCCACCAGGTCGAGGTTGTGGTCGAGATTCTCGCCCTGGAAGCGCGGGGACATCCCGCGGAAGTCGTTCGCGGCGAGCGTGCGGCCGCGCTGCCAGTGGCCGCTGATCAGGCCGCGGGCGAGGACGCCGTACGCGGTGATGCCGATGCCCAGCTCGCGGGCGGTGGGCAGGATCTCGTCCTCGATACCGCGGGAGATGAGGGAGTACTCGATCTGGAGGTCGGAGATCGGGGCGACGGCCGCCGCCCGGCGCAGCGAGTCGGCGCCGACCTCGGAGAGGCCGATGTGCCGGACATGGCCGGCCTCGACCAGCTCGGCGATGGCGCCGACCGTCTCCTCGATCGGCACCGCCGGGTCGAGACGGGCGATGCGGTAGATGTCGATGTGGTCGGTGCCCAGGCGCTGGAGGGAGTACGCGGCGAAGTTCTTGACGGCTTCGGGGCGGCCGTCATAGCCGGAGAAGGCGCCTTCGACGGTGCGCAGCGCGCCGAACTTGACGCTGATCAGGGCCTTTTCGCGGGTGGCGGCGGGGACACCGCGCAGGGCCTCGCCGATCAGCAGCTCGTTATGGCCCATGCCGTAGAAGTCGCCGGTGTCGAGGAGGGTGACGCCCGCTTCGAGGGCGGCGTGGAGGGTGGCGATGGATTCGGCGCGGTCGGTGTCGCCGTACAGGGCGGACATGCCCATGCAGCCGAGACCGAGGACGGAGGTCTGCGGGCCGGTGGTGCCGAGGGTGCGGGTCTGCACGGGGTGCTCCTCAAGGAAGGAAGGGGGAAAGGAAGGCGCGTGGTGGCGTGCATTCAGCATGACATGACGACTGACAGATTTCAATATCTGTCAGTCGTCATGTCGTGACCGGCGGGACCGATCCGATCCGACTCGACCCGACCGCCCGCTCCCGTCCCCCGCTCCTCGTCAGCGCAAGGTGCGCGGCAGGCGGAAGGTGAGCGCCGTGGTGCCCAGGACCAGGGCCAGTTGCGTCAGCAGGGCCGCGAGCAGCGCGTCGCGGGTGCCCAGGGTCGGCAGGAGGGAGAGGAAGAGGGTGCCGAGGGTGGCCACACCGAGGGCGAGACCGGACTGCTGGGTGGTGACCATGACGCCGCCGCCCACCCCGGCCTGCGCCACCGGCAACTCACTGAGCACGATGCGCAGCAGCACCGGCAGCACCATGCCCTGGCCCAGGCCCAGCACCGCCATGCTCGGCGCGAGACCGGCCACCGACACACCGGGCCAGCCCGCGTGAACGGTGAGTGCCAGCCCGGCCAGTCCGGCCGCCTGGATCAGCGAACCGGCCGTCACCACCCGCCGCCCGAAGCGCTGCACCAGCCGCGGGCCGGCCAGCGAGGCGAGGAAGAACGTCAGGCAGAGCGGCAGCAGCGCCAGCCCGGCGGCGAACGGGCCGTAGTGGAGGCCGGTTTGCAGGGCGACGGCCACCACGAACATGAAGCCGCCGAAGCCCACCGAGAACGGCACGATCACGGACAGGCCGCTGTACACGGACGGGATGCGCAGCAGGGACGGTGGGAGCAGCGGCGTCCGGCCCGCGCGTTCGGCCCGCCGCTCGACGACGGCGAACGCGGCGGCCGCGAACGGGAAGGCGGCGAGCAGCAGCCAGGACCACAGCGGCCAGCCCGCCGCCCGGCCCTCGGTCAGCGGCAGTAGCAGGGTGATCAGCGTGGCGGCGAGCAGCACGGTGCCGGGGCCGTCCACCCGCGTGGGGTGCGGGGAGCGGGTCTCGGGGACCGTACGGGCGGCCAGCAGCCAGGCCGCGGCGGCGATCGGGACGTTCACCAGGAAGACCGCGCGCCAGCCGGTGCCCGCCAGATCGGCCGAGACCAGCAGCCCGCCGAGTACCTGGCCGAGGGCGCTGGAGATACCGGCCGTGCCGCCGTACAGGCTCACCGCCTTCGCGCGGCGCCGGCCGCTGGTCGTGGCCTGGATGGTGGCCAGCGCCTGCGGCAGCAGCAGCGCGGCCGCGGCGCCCTGGGCCACCCGGGCGGCCACCAGCGTCCAGGCGTCCGGCGCCAGTCCGCAGGCGAGCGAGGTGATACCGAAGGCGGCCAGGCCCCACAGGAACAGGCGGCGGCGCCCGACCATGTCGCCGAGCCGGCCGCCGAGGACGAGCAGCATGGCGTACGCGACGCCGTAACCGGCCACCACCATCTCCAGGGTGGCGGCGCCCGCGTGCAGATCGCTGCCGATGGTCGGCAGCGCCACATTGACGATAAAGAAGTCGATCATGGGCAGCGCGGCGCCGAGCAGGACGGTCAGCAGGCCGAGCGGAGTCAGTACGGCGGTGGCGGAACGGACGGGGGCAGGCGCGACCGGCGCGGGCGGCGCGGCAGGTGTGCCCGGTGTGGCCACTGCGGTCGGGGAGAGGGTCGGAATGCGGTTGTCGCTCACGGGGACGACGATCGTCCGCCGCGCAGAGGGGTACCAGAGTCTCCTTATCCTGGTACCCGTGCTACCTGGCAACCGGATGGGGCCTTTGGCATCCTGGAGCGCATGACCGTGGACGCAAGGATGACGCAGGTGCCCACCGCGGACCGGCCCCCGGGCCACGGACCCCGTACCGAGGCCCCGCCCACCGACGCGCCACGTGCCGACGCCCGGCCTGCCGGGACTCCGCGGACCGATGTTCCCCGCACGGCTGCTCCACGTACCGGTGCCCGCGACGGCGCCGCCGCCGACGCCGCCGTCCGGCGGGCCGAACTCGCAGCCTTCCTGCGCAGCCGGCGGGAGCGGATCACGCCCGAGCAGGTCGGGCTGGTACGCGGCGGCCGTCGGCGCACCCCCGGGCTGCGCCGCGAGGAGGTCGCGCATCTCGCGGCGGTCGGTGTCACCTGGTACACGTGGATCGAGCAGGCACGCGATATCCAGGTATCGCCGCAGGTCCTGGACGCGGTCGCCCGCGCGCTGCTGATGGACCGCGCCGAGCGCAATCACCTCTTCGTGCTGGCCGGGGTGGCCGATCCGCTGCCGGACACCGAGTGCACCGGTGTGCCGCACGCGATGCGGCAGGTGCTGGACCAGCTCTCACCGTTCCCCGCCGCCGTACAGAACGGCCGGTTCGACATCCTCGCCTACAACCGGCCGTACGGGCGGCTGCTCTGCGATCTCGACGCGCTGCCCGAGGAGGACCGCAACTGCCTGTGGCTCGCGTTCACCCACCCCGGGTGGCGGGCGAGCCTGGTCGACCGGGATGCCACGGTGCGGGTGATGGCCGCCAAGTTCCGGGCGTCGATGGCCGAGCATGTTGCCGAGCCCGCCTGGAAGGCGCTGGTCGCGCGGCTGACGGAGGCGTCGCCGGAGTTCCGGGAGATCTGGGCACGGCACGAGGTCGTCCGGTCGGTGAGCAAGACCAAGATCTTCCGCAATGCGCAGGTGGGCACCCTCCAGCTCGTCGCCACCAACTTCTGGACGGGCCCCAACCCCGGCCCCAGGCTGCTCTCCTACACTCCGGTCGACGAGGAGTCCCGGCAGCGGCTGGTGCGGCTGGCGGAGCTGGACACGGCCGGGCCGGAGCAGCCGCCGCGGACCCGGCAGGGAGAGCGGCCACTCGCCGGGGTGTGACGGGTACGCCGCGCTCACGGCCGCACGGACCCGTAAGCGCTGAGAGCCGTACGGCCCCGGAACCGTACGACCCCGGCGGCGCTCAGGTGCGCCCGTCCTCCGCAGCGCTCAGGACCGCACGTTCTGCGGCGTATGGCCGTGCGGCGGCTCCTGGTCGAACAGGCCCGCCGTGCGGTGGGCCGTGGCGCGGGCCCAGCGGCCGGTGGTCAGGAAGCCCAGCAGCAGGATGAGCCCGCCGCAGCCGGTGATGATCCACCAGGCGGGGCGGCCGGCCCTGAGGAAGTCGCCGCCGGTCGCGGCGGCGCCCATCCCGCTGGCCAGCACCGCGCCGATCACCGCGACGCCCAGGGACTGCCCGACCTGCCGGCTGGTGGAGGCGACGGCGGCGGCCACCCCGGCCTGGGCGAGGGGCATCCCCGACACCGCGGTGTTCGTGATCGGCGTGTTGACCAGGCCGAAGCCAACGCCGAACAGGACGTAGCCGGTGAACAGCAGGGTGTTGGTCTCCTGGGCGTCGAACACGGCGAAGAGCACCCCGCTGATCCCCATCGTGGCCCCCGCGAGTACCAGCGGCAGGCGCGGACCGCCGCCGGCGACCAGCCGCCCGGACACCGGCGCGAAGATCAGCGTCATCCCGGCCATGGGGATCATGTAGAGCCCGGCGCCCAGGGCGGACAGCCCGCGGACGTTCTGCAGGTAGAGGGTGTTCATGAAGAGGAAGCCGCCGAGCGAGGCGAAGGCGGCGACCGCGACGACGGTGGCGCCGCTGAACGGCGCGCTGTGGAAGAAGCGCAGATCGATCAGGGGTTCCGTGCGCCGGCGCTCGTACCGGATCAGGCAGGCCAGACAGACCGCCGCGAGCAGCGCGACGGTGATGATCACGGGCGAGTCCAGACCGGCGTCCGGCGCCTCGATGATCGCGTACGTCACCGTGCCGAGCAGCCCTATGACCAGCAGCTGCCCGACCGGGTCGACGCGACGCGGCTTGGGGGCGCGCGACTCCGGGACGTAGCGCAGCGTCAGGAAGAGCGCGAGGGCGCCGATCGGGACGTTGATCCAGAAGATCGACCGCCAACCGATGGTCTGCACCAGCAGCCCGCCGACGATCGGCCCGGCCGCCATGCTGATGCCGACCACACCGCCCCACACCCCGATGGCGCGGGCCCGTGCGCGGGGATCGGTGAAGGTGTTGGTGATGATCGACATCGCGACGGGGTTGAGCATCGAGCCGCCGACCGCCTGCATCATCCGGAAGATCACCAGCCACTCCAGGCTGGGCGCGAGGCTGCACAGCAGCGAGCCGAGCGAGAAGACGATCAGGCCGACCATGAAGACCCGGCGCCGGCCGAGCCGGTCGGCGGTCGAGCCGGACAGCATCAGCAGCGACGCCAGGACCAGCGTGTAGGCGTCGATCGTCCATTGCAGGCCGGAGACCGAGGCGTGCAGTTCCTTCTGGATCGACGGCAGGGCGACGTTGAGGACGGTGTTGTCGAGGCTGACGATCAGCAGGCTCATGCAGCAGATCGCCAGCACGAGCAGACGCCGTCGGCGGCTGAGCTCAGGCATGGATGAACGCTACAACGATCCGGGACCACGGGCCCCGGCGGATCCGGTCGCGCCGTGCGGGACAATGGGGGGTCGGGCCGGTCGTGCGCCCCGGGGCTCCGCCCCCGCCGCGCCGCCCGGCCGAGTCCGGCCCGCCGGCCCCGTCCGCTCATCCGCCCGTCGAAGGAATCCGCCTCCCATGACTCTGCTCCAGATCGGTCCGCACACGGTGCAGCCGCCCGTGGTGCTCGCGCCGATGGCCGGGATCACCAACGCTCCGTTCCGGACGCTCTGCCGGGAGTTCAGCGGCGGCAAGGGCCTGTTCGTCAGCGAGATGATCACGACGCGGGCGCTGGTCGAGCGGAACGAGAAGACCATGCAGCTGATCCACTTCGACGCGACCGAGAAGCCGCGCTCGATCCAGCTGTACGGCGTCGATCCGGACACCGTCGGCAAGGCCGTCCGCATGATCGCGGACGAGGACCTGGCCGATCACATCGACCTGAACTTCGGCTGCCCGGTCCCCAAGGTGACCCGGAAGGGCGGCGGCTCCGCGCTGCCCTACAAGCGGAACCTGCTGCGCGCGATCCTGCGCGAGGCGGTGGCGAACGCGGGTGCGCTGCCGGTCACGATGAAGATGCGCAAGGGCATCGACGACGGCCACCTCACCTACCTCGACGCGGGCCGGATCGCGGCCGAGGAAGGCGTGAGCGCCATCGCGCTGCACGGGCGGACGGCGGCCCAGCACTACAGCGGCACCGCCGACTGGGACGCCATCGCCCGGTTGAAGGAGCACGTCCCGGAGCTCCCGGTGCTCGGCAACGGCGACATCTGGTCGGCCGACGATGCGGTGCGGATGATGCGCGAGACCGGCTGCGACGGCGTGGTCGTGGGGCGCGGCTGCCTGGGCCGGCCGTGGCTCTTCGGCGATCTGGTGGCCGCCTTCGAGGGCACCGGCACCGCCGCACAGCCGACGTTCAAGGAGGTCGCGGCCGTGATGCTGCGGCATGCGACGCTGCTGGGGGAGTGGCTGGGGGACGAGGCGCGCGGCGTGATCGACTTCCGTAAGCACGTCGCCTGGTACACCAAGGGCTTCTCGATCGGTTCCGAGATGCGCCGGAACCTCGCGATCACCTCTTCGCTCGACCAGCTGGACGCTCTGCTGTCGGAGCTGGACCTCGACCAGCCGTGGCCGGTGGGCGCGGACGGCCCGCGCGGGCGCACCTCGGGCCGCGACCGGGTGGTCCTCCCGGACGGCTGGCTGGACGACCCGTACGACTGCGCGGGCGTGGGCGCGGACGCGGAGCTGGACACGTCGGGCGGCTGACGGCCGGCGGTGCCCCGCTCTCCCCGACGGGCGCCGGAGGTCTCCTCGGCGGAAGTCTGCTGCGCGCCGGGGCGGGATCGGCGATGCTGAGGGCCGCGTCCGCAGGGCGCACAGGTGATCGATGTGCGGCCGGGGGCGGCCCCGGTTCGCGTGATCGGGAGGGGAGTGATGGCCGTGCGCGCCCTGGTCATCGTCCATGACCACATGTCCACCACGGGCCGCGTCGGCGAGCGGCTGGCCGAGCGGGGCTACGCGCTCGACGAACTGCTCGTGGTGCCCGCCGAGCGGTACACGACCCCGGACGTGGACGTGGTGTTCCCGCCGCCCACGAACTATGGCTTGATTCTGACCCTCGGCGCTCCGTGGTCGCTGACCCGGACAACCGGCTGGATGCGCGCGGAACTGGCGCTGCTGCGCACCGCGCACGAGGCCGGCATACCCGTACTGGGCATCTGTTTCGGCGGTCAGGCGCTGGCCACGGCGCTCGGTGGCCGCACGGAGCGGGCGCCGCGCTTCGAGCTGGGCTGGAGCCGTATCGAGGCCGACGAGCCGGAACTGGTGGGCCCGGGGCCGTGGTTCCAGTTCCACGGCGATCGCTGGCGGCTGCCACGGGGCGCCCGGGAGCTGGCCCGCAACGAGGTCGCCTCGCAGGCGTTCGTCCTGGGCCGCTCACTTGGCGTGCAGTTCCATCCGGAGCTGACGCCCGAGGTGCTGCGGACCTGGTTCGACCAGGCCGGTGCCGTGATACCGGCCGAGGTAGCCGCGGACCCGGACCGCCTCGTCGCCGAGCTGCGCGCCGAGCTGCCGGCGGTACGGGAACGGGCGCGCGCCCTGGTGGACGCGTTCCTCGACCGGGTCGCCGAGGTGTGAGACTACGGCGCCGGGTCGGGAGGCGACGGTGCCGGGGCGCACGGCGGAGGAGAGCAGGTGCGCGGCGGCCGCGCCACCGTTATCGCCCGCGTCCGGCAGCCCCGGCGACCGTCCGGATGGCGGGATCGGACGCCTCCCGAGCGCGTGATTCTCGCCACCCTTGATAAGGGGTGCGCTCAGATGAGCATTCATTGAAGGGCTCCACCTCTCCAACGATGGCACTGGGTGCCATCTGCTGTTTGTTCGACTGATCAAGTCATTCACTGCATACAGTGACGTTTGGTAGCGGTAAGTAGCACATTGGGCCCGTTCCGGCTGCCGTCCCGCGTGGTGTGTTCGGGTAGTGAATGCACTGATCAACGGGACGGCATTTTCGATCTGCTGGCGGATAGCCGGTTACGCACGCATGTCGACCAAGTGGACGTACCCAGACGCCTTCGATCTGGGTATGTTCCTCGCCGTCAGGGCAGCCTCCCCCAACGCCGTCCGGGGGTACCCCCAACGAGGAGTCGGTCCCGTGCCGGAAACCCAAGATCCCCACGTCACCCAGCCTGCGCCCGCGAAGTTCGTCTACGACTTCACCGAGGGCAACAAGGACCTCAAGGACCTCCTCGGCGGCAAAGGCGCCAACCTCGCCGAGATGACCAACCTGGGGCTTCCCGTCCCGCCCGGCTTCACGATCACCACTGAAGCGTGCAAGGTCTACCTCGACACCGGAACGGAACCCGCGGCACTGCGTGCCGAGGTCTCGGAGCACCTCGACGCCCTTGAGAACAGGATGGGCAAGAAGCTCGGCCAGGCCGACGACCCGCTGCTCGTATCGGTCCGCTCGGGCGCGAAGTTCTCGATGCCCGGCATGATGGACACCGTCCTGAACATCGGCCTCTCCGACGCGTCGGTCGTGGGTCTCGCGGCGCAGGCCGGCGACGAGCGGTTCGCCTGGGACTCCTACCGCCGCCTCATCCAGATGTTCGGCAAGACCGTGCTGGACGTGGACGGCGAGCTCTTCGAGGAGGCGCTGGAGGAGGCCAAGCGGGCCAAGGGCGTCAGCGTCGACGTCGAACTGGACGCGGCCGATCTGCGGGCGCTGGTCGGTGTGTTCAAGGACATCGTCGCCAAGGAGACCGGCCGGGACTTCCCGCAGGACCCGCGCGTGCAGATGGACCTCGCCGTGCGCGCGGTCTTCGACTCGTGGCACACCGACCGCGCCAAGCTCTACCGCCGCCAGGAGCGCATCCCCGGCGACCTCGGTACCGCGGTCAACATCTGCTCGATGGTCTTCGGCAACCTCGGCCCCACCGCGACGTCCCTGGGCGGCGGCACCGGTGTCGCCTTCACCCGCGACCCGGCCAGCGGCCAGCAGGGCGTCTACGGCGACTACTTGCAGAACGCGCAGGGCGAGGACGTCGTCGCCGGCATCCGCAACACCGTGCCGCTCGCCGATCTCGAAGGCATCGACAAACCGGCGTACGACGAGCTGATGCGGATCATGGAGACGCTCGAAACGCACTACCGGGACCTGTGCGACATCGAGTTCACCATCGAGCGCGGCAAGCTCTGGATGCTCCAGACCCGGGTTGGCAAGCGCACCGCGGGCGCCGCCTTCCGGATCGCCACCCAGCTCGTCGACCAGGGCCTGATCGACGAGGCGGAGGCCCTGCAACGGGTCAACGGCGCACAGTTGGCGCAGCTGATGTTCCCCCGCTTCGACCTGGACGCGAAGGCCGAGATGATCGGGCGCGGCATCGCCGCCTCCCCGGGCGCGGCGGTCGGCAAGGCCGTCTTCGACTCGTACACCGCCGTCAAATGGTCCCGGTCCGGCGAGAAGGTCATCCTCATCCGCCGGGAGACCAACCCGGACGACCTGAACGGCATGATCGCCGCCGAGGGCATCCTCACCTCCCGCGGCGGTAAGACCTCGCACGCCGCCGTCGTCGCCCGCGGCATGGGCAAGACCTGCGTCTGCGGCGCCGAGGAACTGGAGGTCGACACCAAGCGGCGCCGGCTGACCACATCGGACGGGACCGTCATCGAGGAGGGCGACGTCGTCTCCATCGACGGCTCCTCCGGGAAGGTCTACGCCGGTGAGGTGCCGGTCGTGCCGTCCCCCGTCGTCGAGTACTTCGAGGGCCGGATGCACGCCGGCGCCGACGACGCGGACGAACTGGTCAAGGCCGTCCACCGCATCATGGCGTACGCGGACCGGGTGCGCCGGCTGCGGGTGCGGGCCAACGCCGACAACGCCGAGGACGCCGCGCGCGCCCGCCGGTTCGGTGCCCAGGGCATCGGTCTGTGCCGCACCGAGCACATGTTCCTCGGCGAACGCCGCGAGATGGTCGAGCGGCTCATCCTGGCCCACACCGACGCCGACCGGGAGGCCGCCCTCGGCGATCTGCTGCCGCTCCAGAAGGCGGACTTCATCGAGCTGTTCGAGGCGATGGACGGACTGCCGGTGACGGTACGGCTGCTGGACCCGCCGCTGCACGAATTCCTGCCCGACATCACCGAGTTGTCGGTACGGGTCGCGCTCGCCGAGTCCCGCAAGGACCCCAACGAGAACGATCTCCGGCTGCTCCAGGCCGTGCACAAGCTGCACGAGCAGAACCCGATGCTCGGACTGCGCGGCGTCCGTCTCGGCCTGGTCATCCCCGGCCTGTTCGCGATGCAGGTCCGGGCCATCGCCGAGGCCGCCGCCGAGCGCAAGAACGCCAAGGGCGACCCGCGCGCGGAGATCATGATTCCGCTGGTGGGCACCGTCCAGGAGCTGGAGATCGTCCGGGACGAGGCCGAGCGGGTCATCGCCGAGGTCGAAAGGTCCCGCGGTATCAGCCTCAAGCTCACCCTCGGCACGATGATCGAACTGCCCCGGGCCGCCCTGACGGCCGGTCAGATCGCCGAGTCCGCCGACTTCTTCTCCTTCGGCACCAACGACCTCACCCAGACGGTGTGGGGCTTCTCCCGGGACGACGTGGAGGCCAGCTTCTTCACCGCGTACCTGGAGAAGGGCATCTTCGGCGTCAGCCCGTTCGAGACCATCGACAAGGACGGCGTGGGCTCACTGGTACGCAGCGCCGCCGCCGCGGGCCGGGCCACCCGCCCCGACCTCAAGCTCGGCGTCTGCGGTGAGCACGGCGGCGACCCGGAGTCGGTGCACTTCTTCCACGAGGTGGGCCTGGACTACGTCTCCTGCTCGCCGTTCCGCATCCCGGTCGCCCGCCTGGAGGCGGGCCGCGCCGCCGCCGAGTCCAAGGGGAGCGACAGCCGCTGACCCACCGCGGGGCCCGCGGGCGCGCCCGGCGCCCGCACCACCCCGAAAACCCCCGGAGCCGCCGGCCAGGCCCCCATCCCTCAGCCTCGCCGCCGGCTACGGCACCCCACGAGGGCGGCACCTGTGCGGAGGTGCCGCCCTCGGTTTTGCCGTTCGCCTGGGGACGGGCCGCGGGCGCGGTCGGGACTGCGTGGGCATTCGGAGCCTTCTCCGGGCATGCCGAAGCCGCCCGTATCCGCCATCCGATCGCCATGGGCCTCGTCCGCCGCCCGGGTCGGCGCCCGCCACCCGCGCGTCGGCGTCCGCCGCCCAGGTCACGGAAGCATGAACACCGCGAAGATGGCGACGAGGATGAAGATGACGAGGACGGTCACCCAGAGGAAGCGGAAACCGCCTTCGGGGTTGTCGGTGCCGCCGCCGCGGGGCCGGTCCTCGGGGAGCCGGGCGTCAGCCGGCCGGTCACGGGAGTAGAAATCGTCGTCGGAGTCGGTCATCACACCCACCTTCATCGAAGGCAGCGTGCCCTCATTCGCAGGGCTCCAGCGCTGTGCATACCATTCTCTATCACCTTAAAAGAAAGCAAAAGTGTTGTATGGGGCATATCGCCGGATGGGCGGGCGGTGGGCGCCGTCGTTCGGTGACGGACTGTGCTCGATCGGTGCGCAGGCCCGGATCGGGGCGGGGTGCGGCGGGGCAGGGCGGCGCCGTGCTGCCGGGATCGGCCGGGGCGTGTGGCGCCCCTGTCGTGTGATCGTGTGGGCCGAACGGCCCTGCGCCCGCCGGGCGGGCTGCCCCGCAGGTGAACGCGGGCGAGGGCGGCACCCGTGCGGAGGTGCCGCCCTCGCTTTTCTCCGAACTCCCCCCTCGGGAGCTGCCGCCACCCCCGTCGGCGAGGGAAGGCGGCCTTCCACGGAAATGCTGAGCGGTCGGTTATTTGCTCATCACCCCCCACGGGATCGAGCAATCCGTTCCGTTCGCATCGCCGTCGAATTGAGTACAGCATTCCTGCCGCCCACCCGGTGGCGCGACCCTTTTCAAGTCTGGCCAAAAGGGCGTGGTGACCACCCGTGTTGGCGTGCATACTCAGGCATGCCGGGGGTCGACCGAGGAAAACATGGGTGGGGGTTCGGTGTTACGCGTCCATTTCAGTGGACTCGATCTGGCCCGTGTGCGTATCGCCACGCGCCCCGATGTGCTCTGGGAGACGGTCCTAAGTTTTCACCGACTACGCGATCGGCGTGACGATACGGCGTTCGGAAAATGGCGTTCGGAAACACGCGGTAAGTTGAATGGCGAAACGCGACTGCTGGCACCCCTCGTTCCCACGCGCGGGTATTTTCCCGATTTCTTGACGCCACCTGAAGGTCACCTCGGGTTGGACGACGCGTTGTCCGCCCTGCGCGAGACGCCCGCCGCCCGGCTCCACGGCGACCTCGCCCGGCTCTCGCTCGCCCGCCCGCTCCCGTCCTGGCTACGGGCCATGGGCGACGGCGACACCCGCCCGCTCGGCCGGCTCGCGGGCACGCTCCGGCACTACTACGAGGCGGCCGTCGGCCCGTACTGGCCGCGCGTCCAGGGCCGTATCGAGGCCGACCGCGCCGCCCGCGGCCGGGCCCTCCTGGACGGTGGCGCGGACCGGCTGCTCGCCTCGCTCCCGCCGATGATGCGCTGGCGGCCACCGGTCCTGGAGGCCGACTATCCGGTGGAGCGCGACCTCCATCTGCGCGGCCGGGGGCTGCTGCTCCTGCCCTCGTACTTCTGCCGCCGCACGCCGGTCACCTACCGTGACCCCGACCTGACGCCCGTCCTCGTCTACCCCGTCGAGCATCAGGCCCTCAGAGCCGTGCCGCCCGCCCCGCCGGAGCGCTCGCTGGGCCGGCTCGTCGGCCAGACCCGCTCCGCGATCCTCCAGGGCATCGGCGTCGGCTGCACCACCAGCGAACTCGCCCGCCGCGTCGATGTCTCCCTGGCCTCCGCCAGCCAGCACGCGACCGTACTGCGCGACGCCGGTCTGCTGCTCACCCTCCGCCAGGGCAATGCCGTGCTGCACACGCTCACCCCGCTGGGCCGGGCCCTGCTGCGCGGCGCCCACCCGGCGGAGGCCGAGGCGGGAGCGGGAGCGGCGGCGTACGAGCGGCTGGGGTGACGGGGCGCGCCCAAGGGCAGGCGGCTGGGCGGGCACGATCGGCGCGGACGGCAGAGGGGGCGTCCCCGTTACGGACGGGCATCGGGCGGTACGCGCGGTCAGTGATCGGCGCGCCGGCCACCGATCGGCGCAGCGGCCGGCGGCCACCGATCAGTCCAGTGGCGAGCCGCAGGCCGGCCAGTGCGGGGATCGGCGGCCAGCGGCCAGTACGGGGACCGGCACGGTGACCGGCACGGCGATCAGTACGGGCGGTCGCCCGCGATGGCGACCCGCTCGGCGACGCGGCGGTGCGGTGCGTAGTCGTTCACCGCGTAGTGCTGGGTGGCGCGGTTGTCCCAGAACGCGATGTCCCCGGCCCGCCACCGGAACCGCACCTGGAACTCCGGCACCTGTGCCTGCTGGTACAACAGCCGCAACAGCCGGTCGCTCTCGGCCTCCGCCATCCCCACGATCCGGGTCGTGAACGAGGCATTGACGAACAGCATCCGGCGCCCGGTCTCCGGGTGACGCCGCACCACCGGATGTTCCACCGGCGGTAACTCCCCCTGAAATGGCGCTAGTTGAGCGGTGGAGTAGAAGCGCGCGAAGCCCGGCAGATAGTCGTGCACGGCGCGAGCCCCGTCGATGCGCTCCTTGATTTCCGGCGCCAGATTGTCGTATGCCGCCGCCATATCGGCCCACATCGTGTCCCCGCCGGCCGGCGGCACCTCGCGCAGCTGCAACACCGCGCCCAGTGCCGGGCGTTCGCGGAACGTCACATCCGTATGCCAGACATTCTCGAACGTGGGCACTCCGCCCGCCGCCTTGTCGAAACGCACGACATCGTCCGCGTCGGCGGCCGCCAGCAACGGATTGGTCTCCAGCTCACCCCAATTGCGCGCGAATTCGCGCTGCGCGCCGGACGTCAGATGCTGGCCGCGGAAGAACAGCACCTTCCACTCCAGCAGCGCCCGGTTCAGCTCCGCCCGCAGGGCCGCCGACACCGGGCGGGACAGGTCGAGACCGCGGATCTCGGCCCCGATGGTGGCGGCCTGCGGTACGACCTCGAACAGTTCGTACGGCCGGTCCTCCCAGCCGTCGGGGGTCCGGCGCAGGACGCGCGGGCCCTCGTACAGGCCGTCGGCGGGTATGCGGTACGAGCGGAGTACGGATTCGGCGGGACCGGCGATGACTGTCAACGGGACCTCCTGGAAGAGAGGGGAGAGGGGCGGAAGGAGGGAGCGGGGGGGTGCCTCTATGTCCTTCGTCAAGCGAGGCGGGGTGCTCGGTGTTCGTAGAAGGTGCCGTCGCGGAGCATCGCGAACAGCACGCTGATGCGGTGC
>JOEL01000007.1 GCA_000720995.1 Streptomyces celluloflavus | reverse complement strand
AGGTAGTGGGGCTGGGGGGGACTTGGGGGCTTCGATGGCTTCCGGGGGGGGTGGGGGCTCGGGGGCCTCGATGGCTTCCGGGGTTTCCAGGACTTCCGGGGGCGGTGGGGTGGTTGCGGTGCTTGATGCTCGGGTGTTGTCCGGGTGGGTGCTGGGGCCGGCCGCCGGGCGGATGACGACGGTCGCGGTGCGGGCGGCGGCGTACGGGACGGGGGCGGCGGGCGCGGGCGGGCGTGAGGGCGACGGGCTTCAGGGGGGCCTGTTCTGACCGCGTTCGCGGGGTGCGTGGGCCGGTGACGGGACTCCCTTCGTCCCGGGGAGGAAGATCGGACCCCGGCGCGGAATACCGGACCCCGACGAGGAAGACCGGACCCCGACGAATGCGGAATGGGGTGCCTGCCTCGTCCACTTCGAGAAGCGCAAGCCGTCCCTCGGAACCTGCGCTCGGGCGTTCGGGCCCTCGCGTATTCACGGGCACGCCTGCTTCTCTGAACTGGCGATAACCCGGGTGAAGAGGCGCGAGGGAAGATCGTGATTGTCCCGGCTCGCCTCCGGGCCAGGAACTACTGTCGCGAGCATGGTCGAACACGATGCCCTCAGTGCCACCAGCGAGGCTTACGACGCTGCCGCCGCCACCTATGCGCAGATGTTCCGCGACACGCTGCGTGACAGGCCCCTGGACCGCGCGATCCTGGGCGCGTTCGCCGAGGCCGTAGGCGCGAGTGGGGACGGTCAGGTCGCGGACCTGGGGTGTGGGCCCGGCCATATCACTGCCTATCTGGACGAGCTGGGGCTGGCGGTGTTTGGTGTTGATGCCTCTCCGGCAATGATCGAGTTGGCTCGACAGGCATATCCGGGCCTGCGGTTCGACGTGGGCTCGATGGCCGCGTTGAACATCGCTGACGGTGCGCTGGGCGGCGTACTCTCACGTTGGTCCGTCATCCACACCCCGCCGCGGGAACTCCCCGTCATCCTGGCGGAGTTCCACCGCGTGCTGGCACCTGGCGGCCACCTTCTGATCGGCTTCTCGGCAAGCGATGACCCGTCTCACCCGACGCAGGTCTTCGATCACACGGTCGCGCCGGCCTACCGGTGGTGGCCTGATCACCTCGCCGCGATGCTGCGCGAGTCCGGGTTGACCGAGGTGGCCCGGATGGTGCGCGAGCCGCAGCCCACCGACCGGCGGCAGTTCCGGGAGACTCAACTGCTCGCCCGCAAAGCCTAGGCGGGGCTTTCTGATCGAGTGCATGACCGCGTCCAGCCTGCTGGGCGGGGAGCCTCGCTCGCCTGGGCTTGCCCATGTTCGGCCGGCTCGCGGGGTGCCGTGACGGCACGGGGATCCCTTGGTTGCCGACAACGAGGCCCGTCACCTGGCGCACAGCAGGTGCACCGACGGTTAAGGCGGGGGAAGGCTCGCTGTGCCGCTGGTGTTCTTGGTATTGGTGATGTCGCTGATGCGGTTGGCATGGTGGGCGTTGCTGGCCTTGTTGAGAGGGGAGGGGGCGGCGTGACGGTAGGTGGTGTGGCGGCGGATGGTGCTGCTGCGGACGGTTTGGTCGTGGACGGTGCGGTCCTGGATGGTGCGGTCCCAGATGGTTCGGAGCAAGTACGGGCGTTTTGGAGGGAATTGGGGCTTCCTGGGCTAGTTGATGTGCATACGCACTTCATGCCCGAGCGGGTGATGGCGAAGGTCTGGGCGTATTTCGATGCCGCCGGGCCGCTGGTGGGCAGGGAGTGGCCGATCGCGTACCGGTTGGCGGAGGAGGAGCGGCTGGCGGTGCTGCGGGGCTTCGGTGTGCGGGCCTTCACCTCGATGATTTATCCGCACAAGCCCGGTATGGCGGTATGGCTGAATGGCTGGGCGGCCGGATTCGCGGCCCGTACGCCCGGCTGTCTGCGGACCGCGACGTTCTTTCCGGAGGACGGGGCGGCGGCGTACGTCCGTGCCGAAGTGGCGGATGGGGCCCGGGTGTTCAAGGCACATGTGCAGGTCGGCGGGTACGATCCGGCCGGTCCGCTGCTCGATCCGGTGTGGGGTGCCCTCGCGGAGGCCGGGACGCCGGTCGTCATCCACTGCGGCTCCGGTCCGGTGCCGGCCCGGTACACCGGGCCCGGACCGGTCGCCCGGCTGCTCGCCCGCCATCCCCGGCTGCGGCTGGTCATCGCGCACCTGGGGATGCCGGAGTACGTCGAATTCCTGGACCTGGCGGAACGCTATCCGGGCGTGCACCTCGATACGACGATGGCCTTCACCGACTTCTTCGAGCGGACCGCGCCGTTCCCGCGTGCCGCACTCGGCCGGCTCGCGGACCTCGGCGACCGGGTGCTCTTCGGCAGCGACTTCCCCAACATCCCCTACGGGTACGCCCATGCGCTGGAGGCGCTCACCCGGCTGGAACTGGGCGAGGAGTGGCTGCGGGCGGTCTGTTACGGGAACGGGGCGCGGCTGTTCGGGGTGGGGTGAGCGGGGCGGCGGGCGGCCGTAGCGCCAGCAGTAGAGCTGTGGGGCGGGGTCCGTGGGGGCTCGGCCGGGCCGGGTGTGCGGGGGTTCAGGCGTCGGCCGCCGCCGCGCGTTCGGTGGCGGCCGTCACGGCGGCGGCCAGGTGGGACATGGCCGTACGGAGGTCGGCCAGGGTCGCTTCGTCGGCGACGCGTTCCGTGGCGCGGTCGATCTTCGCGCCGATGGCGGGGATCTCGCGGCAGGCGGCGGTGACGACCTCGGCCGTCAGCATGCGCAGGGTCTCGCGGAGCTGGGCGTGGGCGTAGTCACCCCCGGTGGGGGATGGCGAGGCGGTGATCACCGCGACCGGCTTGTGCATCAACTCGGCGCTGCTGACCAGCCAGTCGAGGGCGTTCTTGAGGGTGCCGGGGGCGCCGTGCGCGTACTCGGGGCTGACGATGAGAACGGCGTCGGCGTCCGCGACGGCGGTGCGCAGGGCGGCGACCGGGGCGGGTGGTGTGGCGCCCTCGCCGTCCAGGTCCGGATTGAAGTGCGGGAGCGATCCGATGTCGGCGGTGGCGGTCGGCCCGTCGACGAGGGCGAGGGCGGAGCGCACCACCGCACCGTTGGACGAGCGGGCGCGGAGGCTGCCGGAGAGGGCGAGGAGCTTCATACCCGCGACCGTACGGGACGGGCAGAGAGAGGGAGGGAAGGAGGGGGGAGGGAAAGGAGACAGGAGGCTACGGGAGGGGGAAGAGGGGTGGGCCGAGAGGCGTGGGTGTGGGTGAGGACCGGTGATTGTCAGTGGTGGCTGCCATGCTGAACGCGTGTTGATCGGGCTGGACCGCGCGGGGGGCGGCCCAGCCCGGTCGGACGGGTTGCCGGGGCGACGTGACGGGTCGTCGAGGGGACGGGACGGACGGGGGGCGAGCGACGGGATGGACAGGGGCCGAGCGAAGGGACGGGCGGCGTGCCGAGGGGGTGGGTGGTACGGGAAGTCGGGGGAGAGGGGTTGCCGAGGGGACGGGAACGGATGTCGAGGGGACGGGACGCCGACAGGGCAGAGTGGGGCGATGTAACGGGGGCGGGATGTGACGGGGGCGATGTGAGGGGGACGGGATGTGACGGGGCGTTGAGGGCGAGTTGGGCGTGAGGGACGGACGGGGGAGCTGGTGACGGTGACGTCTACGGGGTGAGGAGTTCGCGCGCGGGCGGGGGATCTCGCGTCGAGCCGGGTGGGAATGCCGGGCGCGGGACCGGATGGGGTACGCGCGCGGGATCGGACGGGTACGCGCGCGGGGATTCTCAGGAGATTCACAGGAATCGGCAAGGGAGATCTCACCGGGATTGATGAGGCTGGGGTCATGACCGTGACTCCGTCGTCCTCAGCGTCGTCCCGTCCGTCGTACGCCGTGTCTGACTCCGTGTCGTCCGCCGTGGCAACCGCTGCTCCGGCCGTGGCGGTGCCCGCAGCGGCATCGTCGGTGGCGTCATCGGTGGCAGCCCCTGTGGTGTCCTCCGCGGTGTCAGGCGCGGCGGGCTCCGTGTCCACGGCTCCTTCCACGGCGCCTTCCACAGCTCACTCCTCCTCCGGCGTGAAAGGTGCGCGGCGTATACGGGGCGCGCAGGCCGTGCGGGGTGTGCCGGGGGAGAGCGGGGCGGCGGCGCGGGCGACGGGTAAGAAGCCGGAGTTGTTGCGGGCCGACGGCAGCCCGGTGCGGGTGCTGGTCGTGGACGACGAGTCCTCGCTGGCCGATCTGCTGTCGCTGGCGCTGCGGTACGAGGGCTGGGATATCCGGTCGGAGGGGGACGGCGCGGGCGCGTTGCGGTGCGCTCGCAGCTGGCGGCCGGATGCGGTGCTGCTCGACGTGATGCTGCCCGATATGGACGGGCTGACCGTACTGGGGCGGCTGCGCCGGGACTTGCCCGACGTTCCGGTGTTGTTCCTGACGGCCAAGGACGCGGTGGAGGACCGGATCGCCGGGCTGACGGCGGGCGGCGACGACTACGTCACCAAACCGTTCAGCCTGGAGGAGGTGGTGGCCCGGCTGCGCGGGCTGCTGCGCCGGGCCGGGACCGCGGCCGCGCGCAGCGAATGCCTGCTCACGGTGGGGGATCTGGTACTCGACGAGGACAGTCACGAGGTGTGGCGGGACGGTCAGGAGATCCATCTGACGGCCACCGAGTTCGAGTTGCTGCGGTATCTGATGCGTAATCCGCGGCGGGTGCTGAGCAAGACGCAGATCCTGGATCGGGTCTGGAGCTATGACTTCGGCGGCCAGGCCAATGTCGTGGAGCTGTATATCTCGTACCTGCGGCGGAAGATTGACGCGGGCCGCGAGCCGATGATCCATACCCGGCGCGGTGCGGGGTATCTGATCAAGCCGGGCGGGTAGCCGGCCGATGCCCGGGACGCCGCCCGTATCACCCGTACCGCCCGTATCGCCCGTGCTGCCCGTATCAGCCGCGCCGCCCGAATCATCCGTGCCGCTCCCCGTATCCCCTGTGCCGCCCGAACCGCTGCCGCCGCCCGTATCGTCCGAGTCGCCGGCACGGTCCGAACCGTCAGTGCCCTTCGTACCCTCTTCGCCCTCTTCGCCCTCCGCACCACCCATATCCCCCACACCTCCCGCACCCTCCATGCCGTCCGTCCCGCCATCGGCCCCCGGTGAGGGGCCGACCGGCCGACCCGGCCCCCGCCGACCTGACTCGCGTCTGCCTGGCCCGCGCCGACCCGGCCCCCGCCGACCCGGTCCGCGTCTGCGCGGCCCGCGGCGGCGGTGGTCGTTGCGGACCCGGCTCGTGGTGTCGGCGGTGGCGCTGATCGCCGTGGTGGGGGCCGTTATCGGTACGGTCACCACCATCGCGCTGCACTCCTATCTGCAGGGGCAGCTGGACTCGCAGCTGCGGGAGTCCGTCGTCCGTTCCCAGGCGCCCCGCCCGCACGACCCGATGCGCAACCAGAGCCTGGACTTCGTCGCGATGGGCGGTCTGCCGATCGGGACGGTGGGGGCGCGGGTCGCGCCCGGCGGCCTGGTCGAGGACGGTGCGCGGAACAACGCGTCCACCAGCCGGTTGCCCGGCGAGCGGCTGGACCCGCTGACCGGCCACCAGGTCGCGGCGCTGAACTCCGTACCGCGGGACGGTGCGCCGCACACCGCCGAGCTGCCCGGTCTGGGCGACTACCGCGTGCAGTTCACCGGGGACGGTGCGGCCGTGCTCGGCCTGCCGCTCTGGTCCGTCGACAACACCGTTGGGACCCTTGTTCTCGTGGAGGCGTGTGTGACAGTCGCCGGTCTGATCGCGGCCGGGATCGCGGGCGCCGCCATGGTCGGCATCGCGCTGCGGCCGCTGCACCGGGTCGCGGCCACCGCCACCCGTGTCTCCGAACTCCCGCTCCACCAGGGCGAGGTGGCGCTGCACGTCCGGGTGCCGGAAGCCGAGGCCGATGCGCGTACCGAGGTGGGGCAGGTCGGCGCGGCGCTGAACCGGATGCTGGGGCACGTCGGGTCCGCGCTGTCGGCGCGGCAGGAGAGCGAGACGCGGGTGCGGCGCTTCGTCGCCGACGCCAGCCATGAGCTGCGTACGCCGCTCGCGTCGATCCGGGGCTATGCCGAGCTGACCCGGCGCGGGCGGGAGCTGCCCGGCCCGGAGACCCGGCACGCGCTGGGGCGGATCGAGTCCGAGGCGGAGCGGATGACGGGGCTGGTGGAGGACCTGCTGCTGCTGGCCCGGCTGGATTCCGGCCGTCCGCTCGCCTGCGAGAGCACCGATCTGTCGCCCCTGGCCGTCGATGCGGTCAGCGATGCGCGGGTCGCCGGCCCCGGCCACCGGTGGCGCCTCGAACTGCCCAAAGACCCCGCACTGGTGCTCGGTGACGGCGACCGGCTGCACCAGGTACTGGCCAATCTGCTGGCCAACGCCCGTACGCACACGCCCGAGGGGACCACCGTCACCGCCCGGGTGGTGGCCGCCGCGGGCACCGCGCAGCCGGGCCGGCCGGCGGTCGTCCGCCTGGAGGTGCAGGACGACGGGCCCGGTATCCCGCCCGACCTCCTGCCGCGGGTCTTCGAACGGTTCGCGCGCGGCGACGCGTCCCGCTCCCGCGCCGCCGGCAGCACCGGACTCGGCCTCGCCATCGTCCAGGCCGTGGTCGCCGCGCACGGCGGTACGGTCGCGGTCGAAAGCGTGCCCGGCCGGACGGTGTTCGGGGTCACCCTCCCGGCCGCGTGAGGAAGGGCGGACCAGTTGTCTTCGCCCTTCCCGACTCACAGCCAGGACACAGGTTCAGCACACGGCGGTGACAGGGCGGTTGGCCAGTGTCGTCGGCATGACGACGACACAGCCGGCCCGCGCACCGTTGGGCTCCCTCCCGCCACGCGAGCATCTGCGCCTGGGCCAGATCGAGACGGTCCTCGACGTCGTGGTCCCCGTCTACAACGAGGAGACCGACCTCGAACCCTGTGTACGACGGCTGCATGACCACCTCACCCGCACCTTCCCGTACGGCTTCCGGATCACCATCGCCGACAACGCGAGTACGGACCGTACGCCCGAGGTCGCCGCGCGGCTCGATGACGCGATCGACGAGGTCACCGCCGTACGGCTGGAACAGAAGGGGCGGGGGAGGGCGCTGCGCACGGTGTGGTCACACTCCGAGGCGCCGGTGCTGGCCTATATGGACGTCGATCTGTCCACGGATCTGAACGCGCTGCTGCCGCTGGTCGCGCCGCTGATCTCCGGCCACTCCGACCTGGCGATCGGCTCGCGGCTGGCGCGCAGTTCGCGGGTCGTCCGCGGCCCCCGGCGCGAGTTCATCTCGCGCGCCTACAACCTGATCCTGCGCGGTTCGCTCGCCGCCCGGTTCTCCGACGCGCAGTGCGGATTCAAGGCCGTACGCGGCGATGTCGCCGAGCGGCTGCTGCCGATGATCGAGGACAGCGGCTGGTTCTTCGACACCGAGATGCTGGTGCTCGCCGAACGGGCCGGGCTGCGGATCCACGAGGTGCCGGTGGACTGGGTCGACGACCCGGACAGCACCGTGCACATCGTCCGTACGGCGACCGACGACCTCAAGGGCGTGTGGCGGGTGGGGCGGGCGCTGGCCACCGGCGGGCTGCCGCTGGACCGGCTAGCCCGGCCCTTCGGCGACGACCCCCGGGACCGTGAGCTGTCCGGGGTGCCGGGCGGGCTGGCCCGGCAACTCGTCGGCTTCTGCGTCGTCGGCGCGCTGAGCACGCTGCTCTATCTGGGCCTCTACTCCCTCTTCCGGCTCGGTGTCGGCCCCCAACTGTCCAATGCCTGCGCCCTGTTGGTGTCCGCCGTCGTCAATACGGCGGCCAACCGGCGGCTCACCTTCGGGGTGCGCGGCCGGGACCGGGCGGTCCGCCACCAGGCCCAGGGGCTGGTCGTCTTCGCCATCGGACTGGTCCTGACCAGCGGTTCGCTCGCGGCCCTCGACGCCGCCACCGGCCGGCCCTCGCACGGCACCGAACTCGCCGTGCTGGTGGCCGCCAACCTCGCGGCGACGGTGCTGCGGTTCCTGCTCCTGCGCGCCTGGGTCTTCCCGGAGCCCGATCGCGGGGAGCCCGTGAGCCCCACCGGCCCCCCGAGCGGCTCCGTGAGCCCCACCGGCTCCCCGAGCAGCTCCGTGAGCCCCATCGGCCCCCCGAGCCCCGCTGGTACCCCAAGCACCACCGCTACCCCGAGCGCCCCCGGCTCCCCGAGCCCCACCAACACCCCCAACGCACAGCGCAACCCGAACGACCCCACCAGGAGCGCCCGATGACCCCGCAGCAGCCCAGCATCCCGGCGCCGCCACCGAATCCCCCGGGTTCGTCGCAGAACGCGCAGAGCACGCAGAGCACGCAGAGCACGCAGGCCACGCATCCCCTGCCGGCCCCACCACCCCCACCCGTACGCAGCTACGAGCCCCGGTCCGGGCTGCGGGGGCTGCCCGAGCGGATCGTGCGCGGCCGTCCGGAGGATCCGCGCTGGGCCCGGCCCGCGCTGCTGGTGCTGCTGGCGGTCACCGCCGTGCTCTACCTCTGGGATCTGGCGGCCTCCGGTTACGCGAACCAGTTCTACTCGGCCGCTGTGCAGGCCGGCAGCGAGAGCTGGCAGGCGTTCTTCTTCGGCTCCTCGGACGCGGCGAACTCCATCACGGTCGACAAGCCCCCGGCCGCCCTGTGGCCGATGGCGCTCTCCGTACGCCTCTTCGGGCTCAGTTCCTGGGCGATCCTGGTGCCCGAGGCGCTGATGGGCGTGGCGACGGTCGGGGTGCTGTACGCCGCCGTACGGCGCAGGTTCGGTGCGGCGGCCGGGCTGCTGAGCGGTGCGGCGCTGGCGCTGACCCCGGTCGCCGCCCTGATGTTCCGCTTCAACAACCCCGACGCGCTGCTCTGCCTGCTGATGGTCTGCGCGATCGCCGCCGTGCTGCGCGCCCTGGCGGACGGCCGGACGAAGTGGCTGGTGCTGGCCGGTGTCTGCTTCGGGCTCGGTTTTCTGACCAAGACGCTCCAGGCGTGGCTGATCCTGCCGGCACTGGCCCTGGTCTACGCGTGCTGTGCGCCGGTAGCGCTGCGCCGCCGGCTGGGCCAGTTGCTGCTCGCGGGGCTGGCGATCGTGGTGTCCGGCGGCTGGTGGGTGGCGATCGTCGAACTGATGCCGGCGTCCGCGCGCCCGTACATCGGCGGTTCGCAGCACAACAGCTTCCTGGAACTGACCTTCGGCTACAACGGGTTCGGCCGGATCAACGGCAACGAGACCGGCAGCGTCGGCGGCGGTGGCCACCGGGGCGGGGGCGGCGGTGGCGGCTGGGGCGATACCGGTCTCACCCGGCTGTTCTCCTCCGACATGGGCGGCCAGATCTCCTGGCTGCTGCCCGCCGCGCTGATCCTGCTGGTCGCCGCCGTGTGCGTGCTCCGGCGGGCCCGGCGCGCCGTCGCCGCCGAACAGGCCGCGCAGCGGGCGGAGTTCCTCGTCTGGGGCGGGGCGCTGCTGATGACGTTCGCGATCTTCAGCTTCATGTCCGGGATCTTCCACCAGTACTACAACATCGCGCTGGCGCCCTATATCGCGGCGCTGGTCGGTATGGGGGCGACGCTGCTGTGGCGGCGCGGTGGCCGGTCGGCGCCGGTGGTCCTCGCCGGGACGGTGGTGGTGACCGCCGTCTGGTCGTACGTCCTGCTGGACCGTTCGCCGGACTGGCTGCCGTGGCTGCGCTGGGTGGTGCCGGCGCTCGGCCTGGCGGCGGCGCTGGGGCTGCTGCTCACGGCACATGCGGGCCGCCGCCGGCTCGCGGCGCTCGCGGCGGCGTTCGGGGTGGCGGCGGCGCTGGCGGGCCCGCTCGCGTACACGCTCGACACGGTCGGCACCCCGAAGGGCGGTTCGATCATCACGGCCGGACCCGCGGTCCAGGGCGGCCGGGGCGGACCGGGCGGCGGATGGCCCGGCGGCGCATGGCCCGGCGGTAAGGGCGGCAAAAACGGAAAGGGTGGCAACGGTGGTATGCCGGGCATGCCAGGTATGCCGGGTGCGCCGGGTGCCGGCCAAGGCGGACGGGGCACCGGTCAGGCGCAGGGTGGCAGCCATGGCCAGTTCCCGCAGGGCTTCCCCGGTGGGCCGGGCGGTATGGGTGGTGCGGCGGCCGAGCGGTTCGGTGGCCGGATGGGCGGTATGGGCGGCGGCGGTATGGGCGGTCTGCTCAACGGCAGCAAGGTGAGCGACCGGGCCAAGGCGCTGCTGGAGAAGGATGCCGACCGGTACACCTGGGCCGCCGCGGCCATCGGCTCGCAGAACGCCGCGAGCTACCAACTGGCCACGGAGCGGCCGGTGATGGCGATCGGCGGCTTCAACGGCAGCGACCCGTCGCCGACCCTCGGCCAGTTCAAGCAGTACGTCCGGGACGGCAGGATCCATTACTTCATCGCCGGGGAGCGGGGTGAGCCGGGCGGACAGGGTGAGCCGGGCGGTCCGGGCGGACAGGGCGGACCGGGCGGTCGCGGGGGCTTCGGCGGCGGCAAGGGCCACTCGTCGGAGATCACCTCGTGGATCGAGCAGAACTTCACGAAGGTGACGGTGGGCGGCGCCACGTTCTACGACCTGACGCGGCCGGCCTGACCCGCCGGAATGTCCACCGAAGCGCCCGCCCGATAATGAAATGTACGGCGTATAAGACTCCCTGTACGGTGTAAAGCGATCCGCTCGCACCGTACAGGGAGCCTTCATGCCCACCGTGACCTCCGACGTCACCGTCGTGTCCCGTCAGCCACCCGACCGCCACCCCGCCCGCTGGCTGATCCTGGCGGTCATCTGCCTCGCCCAGCTCACGGTGGTCCTCGACAACACCGTGCTGAACGTCGCCGTGCCCTCCCTCACCGAGGAGCTGGGCGCGACCACCGCCGATGTGCAGTGGATGCTCAACGCCTATTCGCTGGTCCAGTCCGGTCTGCTGCTCACCGCGGGCAATGCCGCCGACCGCTACGGCCGGAAGAAGATGCTCGCCATCGGACTGGCGCTGTTCGGTCTCGCCTCGCTCGGTGCCACCCTCGCCCAGACGCCCGCCCAGCTGATCGCCGCCCGCGCCGGTATGGGCATCGGCGGCGCCCTGCTGATGACCACCACCCTCGCCGTCATCGTGCAGGTCTTCGACGAGGCCGAGCGCCCCAAGGCGATTGGCATCTGGAGCGCGATCAGCTCCCTCGGCTTCGCCGCCGGGCCGCTGATCGGCGGTTCGCTGCTGAACCACTTCTGGTGGGGCTCGCTCTTCCTGATCAACCTGCCGGTGGCGCTGATCGGGCTGCTCGCCGTGGTCGCGCTCGTCCCCGAGTCGAAGAGCCACGGCGGTGAGCGTCCCGACCTGCTCGGCGCGCTGCTGTCCATGGTCGGCATGGTCGGCGTGATCTTCGCGATCATCTCCGGGCCCGGACACGGCTGGCTGTCGGGCCGGGTGCTGATCTCCGCGGCCGTCGGCGTCGTGGGGCTGATCCTCTTCGTGCTCTGGGAGCTGCGCGTCCCGCATCCGATGCTGGACATGCACTTCTTCCGCAATTCCCGGTTCGTCGGCGCCGTCTCGGGCGGCATCCTCGTCGCCTTCGGCATGGGCGGTTCGATGTTCCTGCTCACCCAGCACCTCCAACTGGTGCTCGGCTACGGCCCGCTGGACGCGGGGCTGCGGATGGCGCCGCTCGCCGGCACGGTCATCCTGGTCAACTTCAGCGGGCTGAGCACCCGGCTGGCGCCGCGGCTCGGCACCTCCGGCATGATCCTCTCCGGGATGACGCTGCTGGCGGGCGGTCTCGCCGCCATCGCCACCCTCGGCGGGGACAGCTACGGCGGCATGCTGACCGGTCTGATCGTCATGGGTGTCGGCATCGGGCTCGCCATGCCCACGATGGCCAACGCCATCATGTCCGCGATCCCGCCGGCCAAGGCCGGCGTCGGCGCCGGGGTCAACGGCACGCTGATGGAGTTCGGCCAGGGCCTCGGTGTCGCCGTCCTCGGCGCGGTCCTCAACTCCCGTTTCGTCGCGCTGCTTCCGCTGGTCGCGGCCGGTGCCGGATCGCTCCCCGAGGCCCTCGCCGCGGCCCGTACGGATGCCGAGCGGACCGCCGTCCACGACGCCTTCGCGGCCGGTATCGGCACCAGCCAGCTGGTCGGCGCGGCGGCGGTGTTCCTCGGCGGGCTGCTCGCCGCGGTGCTGCTGCGCCGGGCCGCGGGCCCCGGGGACGAGGGCGGCGCCGGTGCCGCGGCGCAACCGGCCGCCGCCACGGCGGAATAGCATCAGCGGTACGACCCGTATGCCCCGTACGCGAGGTACGGGGCATACGGCGGGGCTTCAGCGAAAGGGAGGGGCGCCATGACAGCGACGGACGGCGGCACCGGGAAGCGGCTGCGCAGTATCTGGCTGGCCGAGCGCCCCCGCCCCAGGCGGAAGGCGGACCAGCCGGCCGGACTGGACCTCGACAAGATCGTCGCGGCGTCGGTCCGGCTGCTGGACGCCGAGGGGCTGGCGAAGTTCTCGATGCGCCGGCTCGCCGCCGAGCTGGGCGTCACCGCGATGTCCGTCTACTGGTACGTCGACACCAAGGACGACCTGCTGGAACTGGCCGTTGACGCGGTGGCCGGCGAACTGACGCTCCCGGACGAGTCGGACGACGCCGCCGACTGGCGCGACCAGCTGCGCGTCCTGGCCGTCGGCTACCGCGACACGCTGCTGCGGCACTCCTGGGCGGCCCGGCTGCTGGGCGAGTTCATCAACGTCGGCCCGCACGCGAGCGCCTTCTCCAACGCCACGGTCCGGGTCATGCACCGCACCGGTCTGGCGCCGGAGCGGATCTCCGGCGCGCTGGCCGCCGTCTTCCACTTCGTCTACGGCTTCTCGACGATCCGGGCTCTGCACGAGGCGCGCTGCCGGGCCGCGGGCATCAGCCTGGACGACTACTTCGCCCAGATCGCCGCCGCGCTCTCGGAACGCCCGGAGCTCGCCGAGGCGCTGGAGCTGTCCGCCGGGACCGCGTACGCCGGCGGGGGCGACGCCCTCGACACGCTGGACCGGGACTTCACGTTCGCCCTGGACCTCCAGATCGCGGGGATCGAGGCGATGCGGGACGGCGGCGGAGCCTGAGGCCCCGCCGCCGTCCCGCCCCGCCCCGCCGTCAGCCCGTCAGCCGGTCGGCAGGCTCTCGCCCTGCACCGCCTGGATGTCCAGTTCGACCTTCAGCGTCGTGCCGATCGCCGCGATCCCGGCCGCGACGACCTGGTTGTAGTTCATCTTGAAGTCCTCGCGGCGCAGCGCGGCGGTGGCCCGGAAGGCCGCCCGCACCCCGCCCCACGGGTCGGGGCCGGTGCCGAGATAGCTCAGGTCCAGGTCCACCGGCCGGACGACGCCGTGCAGGGACAGCTCGCCGTGCACCGTCCAGCGGTCCGCGCCGGCCGGCTCCAGACCGCTGCTGCGGTAGGTGAGTTCGGGGAACTCCGCGACGTTCAGGAAGTCCGCGGAGCGCAGATGGTCGTCGCGCAGACCGTTGCCGGTGTCGATCGACTCGGCCTTCATGACCGCCTGGACGGTCGAGTGCGCCAGGTCCTCGGCGATCTCGATCCGGCCGCTGAACTCGGTGAACCGGCCGTGCACGCTGGAGATCCCCAGGTGCTGGGCGACCGCGGCCACCGTCGAGTGCACCGGGTCGACCGTCCAGACACCGGGCGGCGGCAGCTCCGTACCGCCCTGCCGCGCCAGCACCACCGTGCCGGCGTCCAGCCGGCCGCTCGCCGTCACGATCGCACCGGCCGCCGCCGGGGCGTAGCCGACGGCCGTCACGATGACCGTGTACGGACCGGTGGGCAGCGGCTGTTCGCCGCGGACGGTGCCGTCCTCGTCGGCCGGTGCGCGCAGCACCTGGGCACCCGCCATATCGGTGACGGTCAGTACGGCGTGCTGGACCGCCCAGCCGTCCCGTGTGCGGATCCGCGCCCGTACTCCCGCAGTTCCCGCGCCCGTCGAAGTCATTGCCACTCCCGTTTCTTGCCTGGTACGTGTCGGGCCCCGGGCGGCGGCGTGCAGGCCGTCCCCTGCCTGTGCGCACGGCCGCCGCCGGGGCCCTGGGGCCGGGCCGGGGCGCGTCGCCGCTCACGGCGCGCCCGGCCCGGGGTTTCGCATCCCGGGCGGTTCACCCGGGGCCGGGTCAGTCCCCGGGGTGGGCGAGGTCGATGTCGTGGCCGTCGACCCCGCGTGCGTCCACCTGGAGGCCGGTGGCGACCGGCGGGTAGCCGCTCGCGATGACCGTGTAGTCGCCGGCGTCCAGATCGGTGAAGGCGTACGCGCCGTCCGCACCGGTCGTCGAGGTGGCGACGACGTTGCCCGCCGCGTCCACCAGCGTGACCCGGGCGTCCGTCAGCGGGTCGCGCCCGCCGCCCGCCCGGACGGTGCCCTGCACCCGGGCGCCGGACAGCAGCTCGATCTCGATATGGGCCGTGCCCTGGCCGCCGACCTCGACGGGCAGTGCGGTCGGCCGGTAGTCCGCCGCGTTCACGGCGACGGTGAAGGTGCCGGCGGCCAGTTCGTCGAAGGCGAAGTAGCCCTCGGCCCCGGTCTTCCCGGTGGCCAGCACCTCGCCGCGGACGTCGGTGACGACGACCATCGCACCCTCGACCGGCTCACCGGTGACCGCGCCGCGGACCTGGCCGCCGAGGCCGCTGGTGCCGCTGAGCAGGATGTCGTAGCCGACCGGCCGGTCGCCGACGACGACCGTGGACGCCTGCGGCTGGTGGCCGTCGGCCGCCGCGATCAGGACGTACGAGCCGGCGCCGGGGGCGTCGAGCGTGTACGCGCCGTCGGCCTGGGCGACCGAGCGGCCCAGCTGGCGCCCGCCGAGCGAGATCAGCGTCACCGCGGAGCGCGGTACCGGACCGCCCTCGGCGTTGCGGACGAAGCCGTGCACCGCCGGACCGGCCGGGGTGGCGTCCCCGCCGCCCGCCGAGGCGAACGCCGCCAGCGGCTGAGTGGCCGCCGCCGGGGCCGGCTGGGCCCAGGAGGGGGTGTGGCCGTCCTCGGCGGAGCCGGCCGACGGGGCGCCCACCAGCGCGGGCTCCCGCTCCTCGGCGGCCGCCGGGGCGGCGGTGTCGGCGGAGGTCAGGACGGCGGTACCGGCCGGGGCCGTCGAACCGGACGCGCCCTGCTCCAGCCCGCCCCGGGTCTTCAGCGCGACCTCCTTGATGAACAGGGTGAAGAGGAAGGCGAGCAGCGCGCAGGGCGCGGCGTACATGAAGACATCGGCGACACCGTGTCCGTAGGCGCTCTCCATGATGGTCCGCAGTGGAGCCGGCAGCGCGGACAGGTCCGGGATGCCACCGCCGCCGGCTTGGCCCATCTGCGCGGCCTTCTCGGGACCGAATGTCTCGACCAGGCCGTCCTTCACGTAGTGCGTGACGCGGGTGGAGAGCACCGCACCGAGCACCGAGACGCCCACCGCACCACCGAGGGAGCGGAAGAAGGTGACCAGCGAGGAGGCGGAGCCGAGGTCCTCGGGGGCGACCTGGTTCTGGGTGGCCAGCACCAGGTTCTGCATCATCATGCCGATGCCGAGACCCATCAGCGCCATGAAGATCGCGATGTGCCAGTACGTGGTGTCGTAGCGGATGGTGCTCAGCAGGCCCAGGCCCGCGGTCAGCAGCACACCGCCGGTGACCAGCCACGCCTTCCAGCGGCCGGTCTTGGTGATGACCTGGCCCGAGACGGTCGAGGAGACGAAGAGACCGGCGATCATCGGGATCGTCATGACACCGGACATCGTCGGTGATTGGCCGCGCGCCAGCTGGAAGTACTGGCTGAAGAAGACGGTGCCGGTGAACATCGAGATACCGACGAAGAGCGAGGCCACCGAGGCCAGCGTGATCGTCTTGTTGCGGAACAGCCGCAGCGGGACGATCGGCTCCTTCGCCCTGGACTCGACGAAGACGAAGACCGCGCCGAGCACGATCGCGCCGCCGACCATCACGAAGGTCTGCCACGACAGCCAGTCGTAGTTGCTGCCGGCCAGCGTCACCCACACCAGCAGCAGCGAGACCGCCGCGCTGATGAAGAAGGCGCCCGTCCAGTCGACCTTGACGCCCTCGCGCTTGACGACGGGGAGCTTCAGGGTCTTCTGGAGCACGATCAGCGCGATCACCGCGAAGGGCACGCCGACGTAGAAGCACCAGCGCCAGCCGAGCCAGCTGGTGTCGGTGATGACGCCACCGAGCAGCGGGCCGCCGACGGTGGCGACGGCGAAGGTGGCACCGAGGTAGCCGCTGTACCGGCCGCGCTCCCGCGGCGAGATCATCGCGGCCATCACGATCTGGGCCAGGGCGGACAGACCGCCCACGCCTATGCCCTGGATCACCCGGCACGCGATCAGCATGCTGGTGTTCTGCGAGAGCCCGGCCACCACCGAGCCCAGTACGTAGATGACCAGCGCGGCCTGCACCAGCAGCTTCTTGCTGAACAGGTCGGAGAGCTTGCCCCACAGCGGGGTGGTCGCGGTCATCGCCAGCAGCGACGCCGTCACGACCCAGGTGTAGGCGCTCTGGCCGCCGTCGAGTTCGTGGATGATCTGCGGCAGCGCGTTGGAGACGATCGTCGACGAGAGGATCGCGACGAACATGCCGAGCAGCAGCCCGGACAGCGCCTCCATGATCTGACGGTGCGTCATCGGGCCACCGGCGGGGGCGTCGTGACCGCCGCCCCCGTGCTTGGCGTGGCCGCCCCGCACACCGGCTGGTGTGGTCGTAGCCATGTAGTTCCTTTTCATCCTGCGGGTGTACGGGTGGTGGAGTCGTGATGCGCCCGGATACGGCAGTCGCCGAAGCTCGAACGGAGCCTGGCGAGCAGCTCGGTGAGATGCCCGACGTCGGTGTCGGTCCAGTCATCCAGATACCGGGCGAGTGTTTCGGCGGAGCGTTTGGCGAGGTCGTTGAGGACCTCCGTGCCGCTCGGGGTCAGGCGCAGCAGCCGCGACCGCTTGTCGGCGGGGTCGGGCTTCCGCTCGATCCAGCCGCGCTCGGCGGCGTGCGCGACATGCCGGCTGGTCACCGACATGTCGATCGCGAGCAGCTCGGCGAGCTGGCTCATCCGCATCTCGCCGTGCCGGTCGAGAAGGGTGAGCACACCCGCCGAGGCGGGCGGGCAGTCCGGGGGGAGGATCCGCCCCATTCCGCGTTTGACGGCGCCGATGGCACTGAGTTGCCTGGCCAGCTCTTCGTACTGACTCCGAGCGGCCATGAGCTCCTCCACGATCATTTGTTGCTTCGGGCAACCATAAACTCTGTTGGTTGCTGAAGGCAAACGATTTTGGGGGTCCGGCGGTAAAGGGAGCCAAAATTCTCCCCCGCGACCGGGTCAAAAGGCGGACAGCGGTACGCGCACCCATCCCCCCTCCACGAGCTCCCCGCACCCCCTCGGGCACCCCCGGTTGTGCCCGGACGCGCCCCAGAGGTGCCCCGTCAACTCCCCGTTCGCTAGGGTCCTTCCCCATGGCGACCAACCCGCAGAACCAGGCCGAGGGCAACTACGACCCGGCGGGCAGCACGCAGATGTTCCGAGCCTTCGTCGACGAGGGCGCCCCGCCCCAGCCCGCCGGCTCCCGCCGCGCCGCGGCCCCCCAGCCCGCGGGCTCCCGCCGTGCCGCATCGGGCGGCCCCAGTGTCGGCCTCATCGTCGGCGTGATCGTCGCGATCCTGGTCGTCGTGGGCGCGGCCTGGCTGGCCCTCGGGTAGGTGGCGCCGGGGGCGGCTCCGGGGCCGTCCCCTATATAGCTGCCTCCGCGGCCGCCTCTCCCGCTGTACTCAGTAGTCCTCGGCCGTCCTCTGTGCCCGCGTCTGTGCGCGACTTCCGGTATGCGCCGCCTGTGCGTGACTTCCCGTACGCGTCCGCTGTGCGCTCCCGTCTCTGACTTCCGTGTGTTCCGTGTGTGACTTCCGTACGACCGAGGGGCCCGGCGATGCCGGGCCCCTTCGCTATGCGTGCGCCGCCCAGGCTCCGCCCGTCCGTCCGCCCGTCCGCGCGATCGGGTGCAGGCGCGCGCGGACTGCGGCTCCGCCGGGCCGGAGCACGTTACGTTGCCCCATATCTCCCTATTCGGGTCTTTTTAGGTCTTTTCGGCAGCATCTGGAGTGATGGCATGAGGCAGCTCTGCAAGGCTCTCGGCGCGGTGGTCCTGGCGGCGGTGGTGGGCGTGGCGGTACCCGGATCGGCCCAGGCGGCCACCGGTGACCTCAAGGTCGGCTTCACGACGTACCACAACCCGCGCGGCTGCTACGAGAGCGATATCTTCCCCCTCATCGTCGGGAACCAGACCGACCAGGTGGCGAACGTCTACGACCGGCCGGGCTGCCAGGGGCCCGTCGCGGGCCAGGTCAAGCGGGGCGAGTCCAAGACCTTCGAGTTCGGGGCGAGCGTGCGCATCCAGTGACGGCCACCGGATGACCGGCGGCCCCGCGGCCGGGCCGGCCCGTCGGCCGTCGTCGACCGGACGGGGCCGCCGCGGGCCGTCCGGCGCCGTCAGCCGTACGAGGCCGACCATCGGCCGCGTGCGAAGTGGCATACACCGTCGGGCGTGATGTGCACCCGGCTGCCGTAGATCGGCAGGCCGCCCTCGGCGTTGAGCCGGTGCCGGATGCGTTCCAGCGCCGTCCACAGGCGCCGCGGGCCGCCCTGGTGGACGGCGGGCGGCCGGATCCACGTCGCCGAGGCACGGGCCCATGAGCCGTCGGGGTGTACCAGCCACGCCGTGCGCTGCTCGCCGCGTTCCTCGTAGTGGCACTCCACCCCGGGTGCGGCGAGTTCGAGCATGGCGTGCACATCCCACGCTTCGGCCACGTTCAGCACCGGATAGCGGCCCTCGGTCACGTCCTCGCCCGCACGGTCCCGTACGGCGGCGAACAACTCGCCCGCGTCGGAAGGGTAGGTGGAGCCGGTACGGGTGCGCATGAACCCGGCCCGGTCCCATTCGACCACCCCGCGTGCGCCGCCGTCCGGCTCCTTGTCGGCCGTGACGATCACGTGCATACGGGCGAGGGTGGTCACCAGCCGTCCGCCGGGCCGGAGCGCGGCCAGCACACCGGCGAGATTGCGCAGGGCCACCATCGACACGATGCGGTCGAAGTCCCCGGGGAGCGATTCCGTCGCGTCACAGGTGACCACCCGGGGGGACATGCCCAGCGAGGCGAGCCGCGCCGTCGCGGCCTCGGTCAGGTAGGGGTCCACGTCCATGGCCGTGACGTGCCCGGCCCCGAGCCGGTGCACCGCGAGGGCGGTACTGGCCCCGGTGCCCGTGCCGATCAGGCCGAGGTCGGCACCGTCGTACAACAGCCCGTGGCGCAGCATCCGCACCACCAAGCCGGGCATGGTGCCCGACGACGTGGGCACCCCGCTCGGCCGCTCGTCGGGGCTCGCGTCGTCGGCGTGCCGCGGGCCGACCCGGGTCACCAGGGACGTGTCCGAGTAGGCGGCGCGCAGCCATGCCGACGCGTCTCCCGGCCCGTCCCGCAGCGCCCACGCGCCATCGCCCGCCGGTTCCCACCACCGGGGCACGAAGACGTGCCGGGGGGTACCGGCGACCGCGTCCCGCCACCGGGAGACGGCCGGAGTCACCTCGGCCGCGAGCCGTTCGGCGTGCGTCTTCCACTCCATGGGCAGCCTCACTCGTCGTACTTGAGGTCGCATGCATCCCGCTCGGCGGGCGAGCAGTCGCCGCTGTCCGACGCGGGCTTGCAATCCGGGTCGCACGAGTTGCCGTCGGCGCGGGCCGGGATCGCGTGCAACGCCTCGGCCCACGACTCGCCCCCCAGGATGGCGGCCAAGCCGCTCTTTCGGACGTTGCCGGTGACCAGCCATCGCGACATCACGCACGGCGTCACCTCTCCCGAGGGCAGCACGGCCACCTGTCCGTGCCCGCAGCGCCCGCAGAGCTCCGTCGCGTCTGCCTCGGTGCCAGGCAACGAGGCCCGGCCGAGGTGCCGTGTCCGGTCCGTGCGGATCTGCGTCACGCCGAGTGCTTCCAGTTCCCGGCGCGCCTCGGCCACGCGTTGCCCCCGCAAGACGGACACGATGCCGACGCGCAGCGGGATACCGCGCCGTACGGCCTCGGCGATGTGGGCCCGGGTCCGCTCGTAGCTCCCCGGCCGGGTCGTGATCGCGTCGTGTTCTTCGGCGCGGTCGCTGTAATAGCTGGTGGCCAGCTTCACGCCCTCGCGCGCGAGCACACTCCACCAACCGGGCTTGATGTGGAACAGGTTGCTGTAGACCTCGACCCCGATGCCGAGACACAGCGCGCGGTCGACCAGTTCCGCCCAAGCCGGGTGCATGGTCGGCTCGCCGCCGATGAGCTGTACTTCGCGCATGCCCAGCGCCGCGGCGTCACTGATCACTCGCCGCCAGTCGTCGGCCGTCATCGCGCCGTGCGTGCCGTGTGGCCCCGATTCGGCAAAGCACTGCGTGCACTGGAGCTGACAGGCCCCGGTGATCTCCAGTTCGACAACCTTCGGGGCGGTCGCCGTGCTCTCTACGACCGTGCTCATTGCCGCTCCTTCGGTCTCGGTGTGCTCCGTGACTTCGACCCTGGCGGGGACTCGACGGACCCGATACACGGCTCCGCAGACTCCGCCCCGTACCCGCCCCACGCCAGGAATCCGGCATCGCGCCCCAACGGACGCCTGCGCCGCATTATTTACGGCGCCGCATAAATCCGGAGGTCGGTTTTTCCAGAAAGATGGAAGTGGCGTTTTCTGTAAGCGCATACGGTCAGAAAAGATCGAACGGGTCCGGATTCTGGGCCATATCCCCTAGATCGCGCACCATGACTCCCCCCCCGGAGAACATTCGACCGTGGCCCGCCATAAGGATCCCCCCCAGAATTCCAGGCCCCGCAAGAACTTTGCGTGATACTCCCAGGTCATCGTTTCGCTCTTTCGGGAATTTCTCCGCGGGGGTCGGGAAGGGCCGGTTCCGGGGATGCCGGGGGATAGTGTGGCCGCTTCCCGCGACCCGCCTCGGAGGTGGCTGCCCGGTGTCCGACAGTTTTGTTCACCTGCATAATCACACCGAATACTCGATGCTCGACGGAGCCCAGCGGCTGAAGCCGATGTTCGCGGAGGTCGCGCGGCAGGGAATGCCCGCCATCGCCATGAGCGATCACGGCAATATGTTCGGTGCGTACGAATTTCAGCAGGTGGCCAAGGGCTTCGACGGGGTGAAGCCGATCATCGGGATCGAGGCGTATGTCGCCCCCTCCTCGCGCCGCAATCGCAAGCAGGAGTTCTGGGGCCCCGGCGGTGTCCGGGCGATGGCGGATGACGGTGAGGGTTCGAAGGATGTCAGTGGTGGTGGCCGCTTCACCCATATGACGATGTGGGCGCGGAACGTCACGGGTCTCCAGAACCTGTTCCACCTGTCGACGGAGGCGTCGTACACGGGCCAGTTCCCGGCCGGTAAGCCGCGCATGGACCTGGAGCTGATCGCCGAGCATGCCGAGGGGATTATCGGGACGACCGGCTGCCCCTCGGGCGCCATCCAGACCCGGCTCCGCCTGAACCAGTACGACGAGGCCCGGGAGACCGCCGGCCGCTGTCAGGACATCCTCGGGAAGGAGAACTACTTCCTGGAACTGATGGACCACGGCCTGGACCTGGAGCGCGGCGTCCGCGGTGACCTGCTGCGGCTGGCGAAGGAGCTCGCCATCCCCCTCCTGGCCACCAACGACGCGCACTACGTCCTCGAAGAGCACGCGGACGCCCACGACAACCTGCTCTGCATCGGCGTGGGCAAGAACAAGGACGACCCGAACCGCTTCCGGTTCAACGGCACCGGCTACTACCTCAAGACCGCCGCCCAGATGCGCGAGCTGTTCGCCGAGATCCCCGAGGCGTGCGACAACACGCTGCTGATCGCCGAGCGCATCGAGTCGTACGCGTCGGTCTTCGAGAACGTCGACGAGATGCCGAACTTCCCCGGCGTTCCCGACGGCGAGACCCAGGAGTCCTGGCTGCGCAAGGAGTGCCTCCGGGGCCTCGCCATGCGCTACGGCGACCCGGTCCCCGCCGAGGTCCTGGCGCGGTTCGAGACCGAGATGGCGGTCATCGGCCCGATGAACTTCTCCAGTTACTTCCTCGTCGTCGCCGACATCTGCCGCCACGCCCGCGACAACAGGATCCCCGTCGGCCCCGGCCGCGGCTCGGCGACCGGCTCCATCGTCGCGTACGCCACCCGCATCACCGAGCTGTGCCCGCTGGAGCACGGCCTGCTCTTCGAGCGGTTCCTGAACCCCGAGCGCATCAACCCGCCGGATGTCGACCTCGACTTCGACGACCGCCAGCGCGACCGGATGGTGCGCTACGTCGTCGAGAAGTACGGCGACGCGTACACGGCCATGGTGAACACCTTCGGCAAGCTCAAGGCCAAGAACGCCATCAAGGACACCTCGCGGCTGCTCGGCTACCCCTTCTCGCACGGGGAGCGGATCACCAAGGCGCTGCCCCCGGACGTGATGGGCAAGAGCATCCCGATCAGCGGGATCTTCGACTCCGCGCACCCTCGGTACGGCGAGGCGGGCGAGATCCGCTCGCTGTACGAGAGCGAACCGGACGTGAAGCGGGTCGTCGACGGCGCCAAGGGCGTCGAGGGCCTGATCCGCAACACCGGTGTGCACGCCGCCGCCGTCATCCTGTCGAAGACCCGGCTCACGGACCGCATCCCGCTGCACATGCGCGCCAAGGACGGCGTCAAGATCACCGGCTTCGACTACCCGTCCTGCGAGGACATGGGCCTGGTCAAGATGGACTTCCTCGGTCTGCGCAACCTGGGAGTCATCGACCACGCGCTGCAGAACATCCGCGAGAACCGCGGTGTCACCATCACCACCGACACGGTCCCGCAGAACGGCGACCGGCCGATCCCGCTGGACGACACCGCCACCTTCGAACTGCTCGCGCGCGGTGACACCTTCGGCGTGTTCCAGCTCGACGGCGCCGGTATGCGCACCCTGCTGAAGCTGATGGAGCCCTCCCGGTTCGAGGACATCGCGGCCGCCCTCGCCCTCTACCGCCCCGGCCCCATGGCGGCGAACGCCCACACCAACTACGCGCACCGCAAGACCGGCCGCCAGCAGATCGAACCGATCCACCCGGAGCTCAAGGACGCGCTGGAGCCGATCCTCGGCAACACCTTCCACCTGCTCATCTACCAGGAGCAGATCATGGCCATCGCCCGGCAGCTCGCCGGCTACACCCTCGGCGGCGCCGACCTGCTGCGCCGCGCCATGGGCAAGAAGAAGCCCGAGGTGCTGGCCGCCGAGTGGGAGAAGTTCCACGGCGGTATGCGGGGCAACGACTACAGCGAAGAGTCGGTCAAGGCGCTGTGGGACGTCATGCTCCCGTTCTCCGGCTACGCCTTCAACAAGTCGCACACCGCCGGGTACGGGCTCGTCTCCTACTGGACCGCCTACCTCAAGGCCAACTTCCCGGCCGAGTACATGGCCGCGCTGCTCACCTCGGTGGGCGACGACAAGGACAAGGCGGGCATCTATCTGGCGGACGCCCGCAAGCTGGGGGTGCAGGTGCTGCCCCCGGACATCAACGAGTCCGTCGCCAACTTCACCGCCGTCGGCGACGATGTGCGGTTCGGCCTGCGTTCCGTGCGGAACGTCGGTGAAGGCGTCATCGAATCGCTGGTCGCCTCCCGCAAGTCCAAGGGAAAGTACGCGTCCTTCCCCGACTTCCTCGACAAGGCCGATATCGCGGCACTCAACAAGCGGGCCGTGGACTCGCTGATCAAGGCGGGTGCCTTCGACTCGCTCGGGCACACCCGCAAGGGCCTGTCCGCCGCCCACGAGGACGCCATCGACGCGGTCATCCCGGTGAAGAAGGCCGCCTCCTTCGGACAGGACGACCTCTTCGCGGGGATGGGCGGCGGAGGCAACGATGAGCAGCCCGTGTTCGGGCTGGACTTCCCCATCGGCGAGGACGAGTGGCCCCGCAAGCAACTCCTGTCCACGGAACGGGAGATGCTCGGCCTGTACGTGTCGGCGCATCCCCTGGACGGCACCGAACACATCCTGACGCGCAACCGCGACACCACGATCAGCGAACTCCTCGGCTCGGGCCGCACCGAAGGCGTGGTGCGCCTGTCCGGCCTCATCACCAACGTCGACCGCCGGATGACCAAGCAGGGCAGCGCCTGGGCGATCGTCAACCTCGCCGACCGGGACGGCGAGATGGAGATCCTGTTCTTCCCGGCCACCTACGGCCTGGTCCAGCACGCGCTGATCCCGGACAGCGTGATCTCCGTCCAGGGCCGGCTGAACGAGCGGGACGGGGTGGTCAACATCTACGGGCAGGAGATCCAGCTGCTGGACATCTCCTCCGCCGAGAGCGGCGGCCGGCCGCCGGTACAGCTCGCGTTCTCCGCGTACCGGGTCAACGAGCCCGTGGTCGCCGAGCTGAAGCGGATCCTCACGGCCCACAAGGGCGAAAGCCCGGTACGGCTACGACTCGGGACGCCCGGCCGGACGGTCGTGTACGAGCTGGGCTTCCTGGTGGATCCGGCCTCGCTCGCCTCCGACGTCAAGGGCGCCTTCGGGCCGGGTGTGTGGCTGGGCGTGACGTGACCGGGCCGGACGTACGGTTGCCGAGCGGGGCGTCCGCGCGCCGGTCACACTGGTGCTGAACACCGAACCCCCTGAGCCCATCGTGACCCGGTGGCTCAGGGCCGACGCACCGGAGAGCGCCCCATGAAGATTCACCTGTCCAGTGTCTTCGTCGACGACCAGGACAAGGCCCTGCGCTTCTACACGGACGTGCTGGGCTTCGTGAAGAAGACCGAGGTCCCGCTGGGCGCGGACCGCTGGCTGACCGTGGTCTCGCCGGAGGCCCCCGACGGGACCGAACTGCTGCTGGAGCCCGACGGCCACCCCGCGGTGAAGCCGTACAAGGCGGCGCTGGTCAAGGACGGCATCCCGGCCGCCTCCTTCGCCGTGGACGACGTACCGGCGGAGTTCAGCCGGCTGCGCGGGCTCGGGGTGCGCTTCACCCAGGAGCCGCTGGAGATGGGCCCGGTCACCACCGCGGTTCTGGACGACACCTGCGGCAATCTGATCCAGATCGTGCACAGCGAGTAGGGGCGGGACGCGGGACGCCGGAGGACCTCGGGACGCCGGAGAACCCCGGGGCGTCAGAGGACCTCGGGCCGGCCGGGTGTGAGCCAGTGCAGGCGGTCGGCGATGCCCTCGGCCGCGAACGCGGCGGTGATATCGGCGCGGTCCTCGGTGAAGTGTTCCCACGAGGCGTAGTGGAGCGGGACGACGGTGCGCGCGCCGAGGGAACGCGCCAGGGCCGCCCCCTGGGCGCCGTCCATGGTGATGAGGTCGTCGCCGGCGAAGGCGGCCAGCCGGGCGGCGCCGAGGTGGAGGAAGGCGGTGCCGATGGTGAAGCGGCGGCCGATCTCGTCCAGTTCGGGGAAGTGCACGGTGTCCCCGGAGATGTAGACGGCGCCGTCCTCCCCGGGCGTCTCCAGGACGAAGCCGATGACATCGCCGAACGGGCCGTGCCGTCCCGGGGTGGCGGTGATCCGCAGCGTGCGGCCGTGGGCGGTGAGTTCGCGGGTCTGCCAGGGCGCCAGGCCGATTGCTCCGGCACCGAGGCGGGCCGCACCACTGACGGTGGTGAGGACGGTCTTGCCGGGCAGCAGGGCGCGGCCGGCGTCATCCAGGTTGTCGGGGTGCTCGTCGTGGCTGAGCAGGACCGCGTCGACCGGCGGCAGCTCAGCCGCGGTGAGGGCGGGGTGCCCGGTGCTGCGCAGGGTGATCGGGCCGTGCACGTACGTGGCCGGCGCCGGGTCGAAGACGGGATCGGTGAGCAGCCGCAGGGGGCCGGCCTCCACCAGGGCGGTGGCGGTCCCGATGTGCGTGGCAGTGATCTTCATGAGGTAGTCCCGGTGGTGTTCTGTGCGGTGTTCGGTACGGGGTTCTGCACGGTGTTCTCCTGGGTATCGGTGCGGAAGCGCCGCCGGTATTCGGCGGGGGAGGTGCCGAGCCGGTCGCGGAAGACGCGGTAGAACGTTTCGACGGAGCGCAGCCCGGTGGCGGCGGCGATGCCGGCGGGTGGCCGGTCGGTCCGTTCCAGCAGGCGGCGCGCCGCCTCCAGGCGCAGCCGCTCCACGAAGGCGCCGGGGGTGCTGCCGGTCTCCCGGTGGAAGACGCGGGAGAAGTGCCGCTCGCTCATGTTCATCCGGGCGGCCAGGACCGGTACGGACAAGTCCTCGGCCAGATGGTCGCCGATCCACAGCCGCAGGGCGCGCACATCGGTGCGGACGTCTGCGCGGGCGGCACCGCGGCCGGGCTGCTGATGCGAGAGCTGCACGCTGAACTGGCTCTGGCCGCCCGGCCGCTGGAGGTACATGACCATGATCCGGGCGACCTCCAGGGCCGCCTCGTCGCCGTGGTCGTCCGCGACCAGGGCCAGCGCCAGGTCCATGGAGGACGTGATGCCCGCGCCGGTCCAGATCCGGCCCGAGCGGATGAAGATCGGATCGGGGTCGACCGTCACCTCGGGATGCTCGGCGGCCAGCAGCTGCGCGGCGGCCCAGTGGGTGGTGGCGCGGTGACCGTCGAGGAGTCCGGCCGCGGCGGCCACATGCGTGCCCGCGCAGACGGCGGCGACCCGGCCGGCGTGCGGCGCCGTCTCGCGCAGCCAGGCGACCACCTCGTGGTCGATACGCGGCACCGGCCCCTCCGGGCCGATGTCCATCCGGCCGGGGATCAGCAGGGTGTCGATGGTGCCGGTGTGGTCGGCGAACGTCCCGTCCACGCCGAGCCGCACCCCGGAGAAGGTGTCCACCGGTTCCGCGCGGTGCGCGAGGATCCGCACGTCGTACCCGGGACGGCGCCCGCCCAGGACCTGCCCGGCCATGGCGAAGACCTCGACGGGACCGGTCACGTCGAGTGCGTCCACGCCCGGGAAGACGGCGATCACCACACGGTGCCGGGGAGTGCTCATGGTCACCAGCCTCGCCCGCCTCCCCGATGTCTGCAATGACCGGTCTCTGCATGATCCGGACGTGACCCGGACATGGCGACAACGTGGGGCCCGACGGCTCCAAAGGCGGGTGGCGGCGGTCCGCGCGGGGGCGTGAGCAGGGGCGTCCCGGCTGCGCGTACGTGCCGCCGGGTGCACGCTGGAGGAGTAACTCAGGAGGTGGACGGTATGCAGACGATCGTCGGATGGCACATCGAGGTGGAATTCGAAGAGGTCGAGAAGAAGACACGGGCGGCCGTCCTGCTGCGGCTCCAGGACGGCACCGAGCTACGCGCCAAGGGCCAGGCCACCCGCCACCCCAAGGACCCCGAACAGCAGCGGACCGGTGAGGAGGTCGCGGCGGCCCGGGCGTTGAACGAACTCTCCTGGGCGCTGCTGGAGAAAGCCGGACACGACATCGAGGACGTGACCCATGTGAAGGCCCACCCGGCGATGCGCGTGATGACGTGAGCCCTGACGCGTGTGACGGCATGAGCCCCACCGCGCGACGGCGTGAGCCCCGTACGGGCCGGTGGTGAAGATCCCGCCCGGACCAGCGGCGGGCGGACCCTGACCTGGGCCTGGACCCTGAGGACCCGGACCCGTAGGCACCCCTGCGCCACCACCTCCAGTTCCCCGGCCGGACCACGCTCAGGCCCGACCGGCCACCCCCGGACCACGCTCAGGCCGTCTCCGGGATCGTCTCCGGATCGCCTCCGGGTCACTTCCAGCCGAAGGTCACGTCCCGCGTCTCGATGTGCATCCCCAGCGGTACGCGCCACGCGGCCACGCAGACCCGCCAGGTGCCGGTCGTCCGTCGGCCCGGCGCCAGGGGGAGGGGCAGGCTGTGGGTGGAGTTGACGGTGGCCCAGTCGACGCCCAGGAGGCCGATGACGTGGGTGCCGAAGGTGACGGTGCCGGAAGTCACCGGGGTCTTCGCGGTGTTGAGAAAGTTTAGGGAGACCTGCTCGCACCGGCGGACGTCGGTACCGGCGAGCACCGGCTCGCCGATCAGGAGGCCGACGGGGGCGTTCGGCCCGGCGGGGATGGTGGGGAAGTCGGTGTCGGGGGGAGTGGTGGGAGCGGGAGTACCAGGGGGTTGACCGGTGCCCGGGGAACCATTGCCGTCGCCATCGCTACCGCCGCCACTCGCGCCTCCGGGGGTCCCGGAAGGTGAACTGGGCTTACTTGGGCGGGAGTTGGGTGAGCCGGTCGGCCCGCCACCGGTGCTCCCGCCGCGCCCCACCGCCGACGTACCAGGCGCGCCCGGCCTCCCCGGCGACCCCGAGGCCCTCGGCGATCCGCCCCCGCCCGCGGCACCCGAATCACCGCGGCTGCCACCGCTGCCACCGCCCCCGCCGCCACCGCTGACGTCGCCTTCTCCGCCCCCTCCGTGGTCGCCGCCGTCCAGCGGCGTCAGCTCGACCCCGTCCCGCGGGGGTACGGGCTGCGTCGGCGCCCGGCTGTCGGTGGGGCCTGCCGCGCCCAGCGCGAGGTAGCTTCGGCCGGCCGTGGAGCCGCTGCCGGTGAACAGGATGGCGCCCAGGCACAGTACGGCCGCCGAGGCGGAGGCAACTGCCGTCGTCCGTCGCATCGGGACAGTGTGAGTGACGGGGCGTCAGGTGTACATGCCCGTGAGAGGACCGGTACACCGGGCTGCCCGTACACCAGGCCCCGCGTACGCCCCACGCCCCTCGGCCCCGCCCGAGGGGCTGTCGGAGGCGCGGCGACCGGACACCGGTGGCACGGCGGCACAGGCTGTCGGGACGGCGACGACGGGCCCGCCGGTACGGGTCGTACGGGCGGTGTGGCCGTCCGCCGCCGCCCGGCGGTCAGTCCGAGATCAGGCCCTCGCGCAGTTGCGCCAGGGTGCGGGTGAGCAGCCGGGAGACGTGCATCTGGGAGATGCCGACCTCCTCGCCGATCTGGGACTGCGTCATGTTGGCGAAGAAGCGCAGCATGATGATCTGGCGCTCGCGGGGCGGGAGTTTGGCCAGCAGCGGCTTGAGGGACTCGCGGTATTCGACGCCCTCCAGCGCGGTGTCCTCGTAGCCGAGGCGGTCCGCGAGGGAGCCCTCGCCGCCGTCGTCCTCGGGGGAGGGGGAGTCGAGCGAGGAGGCGGTGTAGGCGTTGCCGACCGCCAGGCCGTCGACGACGTCCTCCTCCGACACTCCCAGGACCACGGCGAGTTCGGTGACGGTAGGGGAGCGGTCGAGCTTCTGGGCCAGTTCGTCGCTGGCCTTGGTGAGCGCGAGGCGCAGCTCCTGGAGCCGGCGCGGCACCCGTACCGACCACGAGGTGTCGCGGAAGAACCGCTTGATCTCACCGACGACGGTCGGCATGGCGAACGTGGGGAACTCCACGCCGCGTTCGCAATCGAAACGGTCGATCGCCTTGATCAGGCCGATCGTGCCGACCTGGACGATGTCCTCCATCGGCTCGTTGCGGCTGCGGAAGCGCGCCGCGGCGTACCGCACGAGCGGGAGATTCAGCTCGATCAGGGTGTCGCGGACGTACGTACGCTCCGCGCTGTCCTTGTCTAGCGTGGCGAGCCGCAGGAAAAGGGAGCGGGAGAGCGTGCGGGTGTTGATGGCGTCGTCGTGCACGTGTGGTGCAGGCGCGGGAATCGCGGGAAGCACCTTCGAGCTGCCCAGTTCTACGGACATGCCACCCCCTTGAGGTCGCGGTCGGGTCGCTGCGGCATGTCCCCGGACCGAGGCGGACCGAGGAGTTGTGCCTCCACCTGAATACCGGAGGCGGCGCCACGGCAAACGCGGTTCCAGCAGAATGTCACATGTCGGCAACACGCTGTAGCGCCAAGTCGACATATCTGCGCGAGAACGGGTCGCTCGTATCGGTTAGACGTCGATCCTGTTTGCGGACCTGAGGCGGGCGAAGCTCCGTGAGAGCAGCCGCGAGACATGCATCTGCGACACGCCCAGCTCCACGCTGATCTGGGACTGTGTCAGGTTGCTGTAGTAGCGGAGGAGGAGAATCCGCTGTTCGCGCTCGGGGAGCTGGACGAGCAGATGCCGGACGAGGTCGCGGTGCTCGACGCCGGCCAGCTCCGGGTCCTCGTAGCCGAGACGGTCCAGCAGGCCGGGCAGTCCGTCGCCCTCCTGCGCGGCCTCCAGGGATGTGGCGTGATATGACCGCCCCGCCTCCAGGCAGGCCAGCACCTCGTCCTCGCCGATCTTGAGGCGGTCGGCGATCTCGGCGGTGGTGGGGGAGCGGCCGTGCAGCACGGTCAGATCCTCGGTCGCGCCGTTGACCTGCACCCATAGCTCGTGGAGGCGGCGCGGGACGTGGACGGTGCGAACGTTGTCACGGAAGTAGCGCTTGATCTCGCCGACGACGGTCGGCATGGCGAAGGTCGGAAACTGGACGCCACGGTCGGGATCGAACCGGTCGATCGCATTGATCAGGCCAATGGTGCCGACCTGGACGACATCCTCCATCGGCTCGTTGCGACTGCGAAACCGGGCCGCCGCGTAGCGGACCAGCGGCAGGTTGGCCTCGATCAGCGCGGCGCGGACCCGGGTGTGCTCGGGGGTTCCGGGGTTGAGGCCGCTCAGCTCGGCGAACAGCACCTGGGTGAGCGCCCGCGTGTCCGCGCTTCGGCTCTCGCGGGATGGAGCCTTGGGCGCAGTACGGGCAGTCACGGTCACGCCACCCTTCACAGTGCATTCATCCGGCAAAAGCGGTCATAGCATCACAAGACATGTGCACTGTGTGCAAGCACCCCATAACGCCGTGTTGGGTAGAGAGTTGGGGTGAAAGGCCCTCGTACGGACCCCTGCCGGTACGGGTGGCCCTCGGGGTGTCGTTCGGGTGGTTGTCCGGGGTGCCGTCAGGGGTGTCATGGCGTACCCCGTTCGGCCCCATGGGGACACGGCGAAGCCCCCCGCCGCGGGGCGAGGGGCTCGGGGGACGGAATAAGGGGAATGAGGGGAGCGAGTGGAGCGGGGCCGAAGGGCGGCGAGGCGCTACGGGCGGCGCGGCTCAGAACTCGTAGTCGGCGATCACCCAGGTGGCGAACTCGCGCCACTGGCCGGCCGCCGCCTGGTGGGCCGGGTGCTCCGCATAGCTCTTGAGGGCGTCCCGGTCGGCCACCGACGAGTTGATGGCGAAGTCGTACGCGATCGGCCGGTCGGTGATGTTCCAGGCGCACTCCCAGGACTCCAGCTCCGGAATCCGGCCCGCCAGCTCCTGGAACGCCCGCGCGGCGGCCTGGACGCGCGGCTCGTCGCGGGAGACGCCTTCGTTGAGCTTGAACAGGACCAGGTGGCGGATCACTGGGGCCTCCGTGCGGGCGGGTGAACGATGCGTGACGGGTCCGGTGGCGCTCAGCTGACCAGCTGGGTCATGAACTCGCCGACGCCCTGAGCGGCGTTCGAGATGCCTTCGAACCCTATCTGGACCAGGCCGGCGGCCCGCGCAGGGGACGTGATGATCGTGTAGAGCACGAAGATGAGGACCAGGTACAACACGATCTTCTTCGCCTGTGCCATCAGTCCGTCTCCCCCTACGGCAGTCCCCGCACGCCCCGGGCGGGTTCCCGGATGCGGTCGGGTGAGTGTAACCACTGGTGTTCGATATTGGTGGGCTCGATCGCCGTATCGTTCCACTTCAGAGCCGTTATGGAACCATGGACGACCGGATTCCCGGCCCCCGTACCGCCGCGCCCGCCGCCCCCTCACCCCCGCCGGCGGGCCGCCCCTCACCCGGCCTTTAAGGACCAAAGGCCCCCCAAACGAGGCCCTTTGCCCGGCCGTTGGGGAATACGGCGCAGGCAGGATAGGTGACGAGCCCAACGGATCTGGCAGGAATCCGGAGGGCCCGGGACCAGGACCTCACTGCGGGGTCCGCGCCGTGAGCTTCCCCCTGAATGCGGCGTGGACTTGGAGGTTCGGTCCTCTTCGGGGGAAGCGGGTTGTCCCCCCGATGCCGCTTCCCCCGACCGAACCACAGGAGCCCCGGCTCCGGGCCGACCGATACACGGCCCGGAACCGGGGCTCTTTCGCGTACACGCCCGTTCCCCCGGTCGTCCCCGTTTCGGGAGCGCCCGCCGCCCCGTCTCCCCGCCGCCCCGTCACCGCGCAACCTTCCGGTGTCCGTCCGGCGTCCCCTTCTCCGTACCACTCCGGGGAGCATCATGTACGCGACAGTACGGAGGACGCGGGGACGCGCGGCGGCACGGGAAGCGCCGCGGCGCGGCGGCGCGTCCGACCACGGAAGGGAAACGGGGCACCGACGATGAGGATCGACTGGGACCGGCGTACCTGCGCGCGCCGCGGGCACGTCACCTACCTCCCCCAGGAAGACGCGCTGCGCGCGCGGCTGCACGCGGCCACCGCGCTCGGTACGGCATGGCGCTGTCTGCGCTGCGGCGACTTCGTGCTCGGCGAACCGCACGGCTCCGGGCCGGCCGCCGACGCCCCGCTCGTCCCGCGCGGCAAGGTGCTGCGCGATCTGTTCATCCTGCGGTTCCTGGCCGTGGAACGCGCGATCCGCGGGGTGTTCATCGTGCTGGCGGCGGTCGCCGTATGGAAGTTCAGCAACAGCCAGGACGCGGTCCGCCGGTTCTTCGACCAGAACCTCGACGTGATCCGCCCGGTGGCCCGGCACTTCCACTACGACCTGGACCACTCCCCGGTCGTCGGCACCATCCAGAAGACCTTCGGCTACCGGCACTCCACCCTGGTGCTGGTGGCCACACTGCTGCTCGTCTACGCCCTGGTGGAGATCGTCGAGGGCGTGGGGCTGTGGCGCGCCAAGCGCTGGGCGGAGTATCTGACGGTGGTGGCGACGGCCGCGTTCCTGCCGCTGGAGATCTACGAGCTGACCGAGAAGGTCAGCTGGCTCAAGATCGCCACTCTGGTGATCAATATCCTCGCGGTGCTCTACATTGCGCTCGCCAAGCGGCTGTTCGGGCTGCGCGGCGGCCGGGCGGCGTTCGACGAGGAGCGGCGGAGCGCCTCGCTGCTGGAGGTCGAGACCTCCGCCGGCATGCCGGCCCCCGCGTACCACGGCGGCACCGGCTGACCGCACGACCTGGGGGAACGAACCGATGGGTAAAAACAACACGATGGGCACGACGGGCACGATGAAGACCAAGGACACGATAGGCATGGGTGAGATGAACTCCGCACGGCAGCAGGCAGGTTCGCGTCGGCACGGTGCGCGGGCGACGGGTGCGCAGGGCACGCAGGGTTCGCCACGACGCACCCGGCGACGGCCGGCGGTGGTGCTGGCGCTGCTGTTCGGCCTGCTGGCGGCGGCCGCCGCGCCGGCCGCGGCGGCCCAGAGCGAGCCGGCACCACACACCGCGGCCGCCGTCCGGCACACGGCCCCGGACACCCGTACGGCACCGGCCGACACCACGCGCCTCGCCCCGCACTCCCAGGACACGAGCCTCCGGGCCGCGGCCCCGGCGCGGGTGACGCTGGCCCAGGAGAAGAAGAAGGTCGGCTTCTTCAAGAAGCTCGGCATCTTCCTGCTCGTGCTGATCCTCATCGTCGTGGCCATCGTGATCCTGGTGATCTGGCTGATCGTCCGCCTGATCCGCCGCATGCTGGGCCGCCGCTGACCCCTGCCGCCGCCCCGGCCGCCGGATGCCGCTTCCGGGCGGGGGCGGCGGCGGGGGCGCGGGATGCCGGCTGCTGGTGGGCGGTGCCCCGGCTCAGCGAGTCCGAGGCCGTACCCACCCTCTTCCGGCGCACCGCATGACGCGTACGGCCGGGAGGCTCGGCGTCTCCTCCCACGGCCGGCCGGACATGATCGCCGGTACACCGAGGCCGTGCGGGCGGAGTCCGGGACGCGCGCGAAGGGGACCCGCACCTCAGGTGCGGGTCCCCTTGCCGTGGAGGTGCGGCGTGCAGCGTGCTCTCCAGGGAGCTGATCCGGCTGGAGGCCCCCGCCTCCGCGCCGAGGGGCCGTCAGAAGTTGTACGGCTTCTCGGTGTTCCAGTTCAGTACGTCGGCCTCGTTCCAGCTGAACTGGGGCTTGTCGCCCTTGAGGTCGACGGAGTAGAAGGGGCCGTCCTGGCCGCCCGTGCCGCGCAGTGCGAGGGCGAAGGAGGTGGCGGTGTGGTTCTTGGAGCCGTAGTCGAACAGGTTGACCGCGCTGTAGACCTTGGCGCCGGGCTGGAGGGTGATGTGCTTGCTGCCGCCCGGGTTGTCCTTCTTGGAGTGCGCCAGTGCGGGGCCGTCGACGTTGTCGCCGAGCTTGACGGAGGGGTAGGAGGTCACCCGGCAGGGCTTGCCGCCCTCGTTCGAGGCGGTGATCAGCAGGTGGTCGCCCTGCTGTCCGGCGAAGCGGTGCACCGCGGTGAGCAGCATCTCGTCGCCGCGGCACTGCTGGGCGCCGGCGGTGGTGCCCTTGCCCGCGACCTCGTGCGTCCCGCCCGAGGCGCTCGTCGAGCGCGCGCCTTCCTTGGCGTGGCCGCTGCTGTTGACCTGCTCCGCACCGCCCTTGCCGTCCGTGGTGGAGGCGGTCCGGCTCTGGGCGGTGCCGGCGGCGTTGTCGTCGCCCGCCGCCTTCGAGCCGGTGTCGGCGCCGCCGCAGGCGGTCAGGCCCAGCGCCAGTGCGGCGGTGACGGCGGCCAGGGTGGCGGTGCGGATCCGGGAAGTGCGCATGATCAGGTTCCCCCTGCGGTTGGTGCGGGACTTCCTTGGGTTGTTCCCGCGGTGTGAACACCACTCTTCCCGGGTCCGCTGACGTCCTGGCAACGCCTCACTCACGTCCCGCAAACAGACCGCGCGCGAACGGGTGGGGACGAGGGTTTCGGCGGCCCCACCGAGGGGGCGCTCCAGCAGCCCCTGTCCGCAGGGGAGTTGGTGACAGTTGCGCTCTCGACGGCGCGCCGTTCGGCGACACCGTGCCGTGCATGTGGGCACCTGCCGCACGCAAAACACCCCCCTGACCACGTTTCCGCAGTTCAGAGGGGTGTTACAAGCGGTAGCGGTGGGATTTGAACCCACGGAGAGGTTGCCCCCTCACACGCTTTCGAGGCGTGCTCCTTCGGCCGCTCGGACACGCTACCGAGAGAGAGCTTAGCCCACGGGGGGCTGTGCTCCGAAATCGGGTGACGGGGGCGGGCCGGGGCCGGTGTCAGCGGTCGCGGAAGAAGGCGGTGAGCCGAGCGGCGCAGTCGGCTTCGAGGACGCCGGTGATGACCTCGGGGCGGTGGTTGAGGCGGCGGTCGCGGACGACGTCCCAGAGGGAGCCGACGGCGCCGGCCTTGGCGTCGCGGGCGCCGTAGACGACGCGGTCCACCCGGGAGAGCACGATCGCGCCCGCGCACATCGTGCAGGGTTCGAGGGTCACGACGAGGGTGCAGCCGGTCAGCCGCCACGCCCCGACGGAGCGGGCGGCGGCCCGCAGGGCGAGGACTTCGGCGTGTGCGGTCGGGTCGCCGGTGGCCTCGCGTTCGTTGTGGCCGGTGCCGAGCACCGTGCCGTCCGCGGACAGCACGACGGCGCCCACCGGGACATCGCCGGTCCCGGGGGCGAGTGCGGCCTCGTCCAGCGCCCGCCGCATCGGCGCGGTCCAGGGATCGCGCAGCGGGTCGGGTACGGGGGAGGACAGCGGGGCGGATGGGGGGACGGTCATGTCCCCAGTGTCGGGGACGTGACCGGGGTGGTGCCCACGGGGCGGCCGGCGGCTTCCGTGCCGGCCGCCGCTAGCGCACGGCTTCCAGGACTTCTGTGCAGCCGAGGGCGTCGGCGATGGTGGCGAGCGCGTCGCCGTCCAGGGCGAGCAGATCCCGCTCGCCGACGCCGAGGTCGGCCAGGAGCCCGGCGTCGCCGAGCGGGCCGGCCGGCGGCAGGAGGGTGTCCGCGCCGCTCACCGTGGAGTCGTTGGGATGGTTGTGGTGGATGTCGTCATCGTTGGCGTCTGATTCGGGTTCGCCGTCCTCCGTGCCGTCCAGGTCGAGGCTGTCGAGGTCGGTCATATCGTCCTCATCGCGGCCGAGGAGCTCGTCGGTCAGCATCGCGCCGTACGAGCTTTTGGCGGCGGCGGCGGCGTGGGACAGGAAGACCCGCGGGTCTTCCTCGCCGTCCACCCGGATGACGCCGAACCAGGCGTCCTCCTGTTCGATGAACGCCACCACCGTGTCGTCGTCGATCGCCGCCTCCCGGGCCAGATCGACCAGATCGGTCAGCGTCTCCACATTGTCGAGCTCCGTATCGCTCGCTTCCCACCCGTCTTCGGTGCGCGCGAGCAGTGCGGCGAAGTACACCGTGACTCTCCCACTGGATAGGCGTGCCGGGCCGGGCGGGGCGGCGCTGGCTGCGCCGAGGTCCCGCCCCCTGGGAATCGTGGCAGAAACAACGCCGCCACGCCGGGTCTTCGGCGTTGCGTCGTGCGTACGTTATGAGAGATGTCGCTCACGTGCCGGAGCGCGGACGGGGGCGCGTACCCGCGCGGCTACCAGCGGAACGTGCGCATCCGCACGGCCTGACGCATCCGGGCGGCCCGTGCGCGGCGCGGCTGGACGCGGTCCCGGAGCTCCTTGGCCTCGTGCAGTTCACGCAGGAACTGCGCCCGGCGCCTTCGGCGCGCCGCGTCGCTCTCGTCACCGGACGCAGCGTCCGCCGCCTCGTCGGCCTGCTCAGGGTCGGACACGCCGCACACCCCCTCGGGCGAGGTCCGCGCCCCGTACCGGAGCCGCGGACCGGGTGTCTGTGCACACGGTGCACGCCTTCCCTGGAAGGCGTATGTCCACACTTTCCCTTGTATCGGTGGTTTGGTGCGGGTGTGGCCGCGGCGCCGGAACGGTCGCGGGGCGCCCCGGGCCGGGCGCCGGGGGCCTCCGGCTCGGTTACTGTCGATGTCATGCGGATCCATGTCGTCGACCACCCGCTGGTGGCGCACAAACTCACCACTCTGCGCGACAAGCGCACCGACTCCCCTACCTTCCGGCGGCTCGCCGACGAGCTGGTCACCCTGCTCGCCTACGAGGCCACCCGTGATGTGCGTACCGAGCAGGTCGACATCGAGACCCCGGTGACGGCGACCACCGGGGTGCGGCTGTCGCACCCGCGGCCCATGGTCGTACCGATCCTGCGGGCCGGTCTGGGCATGCTCGACGGCATGGTCCGGCTGCTGCCCACCGCCGAGGTCGGCTTCATGGGCATGGTGCGCAACGAGGAGACGTACGAGGCGCAGACCTACGCCACGCGGATGCCCGACGACCTCTCGGGCCGCCAGGTGTACGTCGTGGACCCGATGCTCGCCACCGGCGGCACGCTCGTCGCGGCGATCCGCGAGCTGATCAAGCGGGGTGCGGACGATGTCACCGCGATCTGCCTGCTGGCCGCGCCGGAGGGCGTCGAGGTCATGGAGCGCGAGCTGGCCGGTGCGCCGGTGACGGTGGTCACCGCGGCCGTCGACGAGCGGCTGAACTCGGCCCGCTACATCGTGCCGGGCCTCGGCGACGCGGGGGACCGGATGTACGGCACGGCCGGCTGAGCCGACCGCCCGCCGCCCCACCCCTGTCTCACCTGATCATCGCGTTCGGGCCCCTTGCCGCAGACCGGCGAGGGGCCCGAAGGTCTTTCTCCGGACGCCTTCAGGGGCGGCCGGCCCGCGGGCCGGGGACGCGGGTGCGGCGGGCGGGTGTCAGCACTTGGTGCTGCCGGAGGGGGCCGGGGCCGGGTGGGTCAGCCGGGTCAGGGACTTCTCGGCGTCCTGCGGCCGGGCCAGTTCCTTGAACGCGTCGCCGATGATCAGGTCGAGTTCGGCGTCCGCACGGTCGTCGGTCTTCTGCTCGGCACCGGCCAGCTGGGTGCCGAGCACCTTCAGCGGGCCGTCGGCCGCGGCCTTGGGGCCGACCAGCACCCCGGCGCTCTTGACCTTCTTGTCGAAGGCGGCCGGGGCGTTGCCCACCTCGCCGATCTTGAAGCCGCGCTTCTTCAGCTCGTCGGCGGTGCGCTTGGCGAGCCCGCCCTGCGGTGTGGCGTTGAAGACGTTGACGGTGAGGGTGCCCGGTTTGGGCAGCGGTTTGCCGGCGACGGGTTTGGCGCTGGACTGCCCCGCGGCGCCGTCGTCCCGGCATCTCCCCTTGCCCGGCGCGGCGTCGGCCGTACCGCTCGTGCCGCCGAAGACGTCGATGAGCTGTGCGGTACCCCAGCCGGCCAGGCCGAGGACGCAGACCGAGACGGCGGCGACGAGGGCGATCCGGCGGCGGTGCCGGGGACGGCGCATCCTCGGATACCTGCCGCCCGTGACGCGGTACTTCTTACCGCCCATGCCTGGGGGCGTCAGCATGCTCATGGGCGCAGCGTAGTAGGGGCCGGGGGCCGTGCGTACTAAATGATCAACCCGTGGCGCAAGACCCAACCCAAAAGGATCAATCCGGCCACGGGGGCGGGACGGGGGCGGGGGAGGAACCGTACGGGGCGGCCGCGCGCCGGCGGGGCCGGTGGCGTCAGCCCATTTCGAGCACGCGGGCGTGGAGGACCTGGCGCTGCTGGAGCGCCGCGCGCACGGCGCGGTGCAGCCCGTCCTCCAGATAGAGGTCGCCCTGCCACTTCACGACATGCGCGAAGAGGTCGCCGTAGAACGTCGAGTCCTCGGCGAGCAGCGTTTCGAGGTCGAGCTGCTGCTTGGTCGTCACCAACTGGTCGAGGCGTACCGGGCGCGGGGCGACATCCGCCCACTGGCGGGTGCTCTCCCGGCCGTGGTCGGGATACGGCCGCCCATTTCCGATGCGCTTGAAGATCACACGGAAAGCCTACCGGGCGAGCGGCGCCGGGCGCAGCCAGGCCGCGGAGTACGAAGGCGATCAAAGGCCATATGACGGGAGGAGTCGCCTGATGGGAGTGCCGATGGTGACGGGGACTCGGGCGAGGGGCTGCTGCTTGCGTTCGGTGGTTACCCCCTGCGGGCGTCCGTGCGGTACGTCGCGGGCGTCGCGCGGTGCGTCGTGGGCGTGCGGTGCGGCTGCCGGGAGGTGACCCGGGCGGTGCCCCGGCCGACGTGCGCGGGGGCGCCGCTGTCCGGGCCGGCCCGGGGGTTCTTCGCCCCGTGCCCGCCCCGGCCCGCGCGCACGGGGAGAGGGGCGCGGGGGCCAGGGCGGCGGTCCGGGGCGACGCGCCGGTCTCAGGGGGAGTTGCCGGAACCGCCGTTGGGGCGCTGTGCCGGGTCGGGGGTGGCCGTCCCCGGTGGGTGCGGTGTGGCCGGTGGGGTGATCCGGTGTCCTGACGGATCCGTCGGGTGCGGTGTCGGGGTGCCCCTCGGAGGGTGCTGGGGCGGGCTGACATGGACCGTGCCGGAGGGCTGCGAGCCGGGGGTCCGGCCGCTCGGGCCGGGGACGGTGGACGGTTCGCCGGGGTGCCGAAGGGCCGGGCCGGTGGGTGCGGGGGGCGACGGGGACGGGCCCACCGGGCTCGGCGACGACGCGGGCACGGGGCGGGGCGGCGGGCCGCCGGGGCCGAGCGCGAGATAGCCGGCCGCGGCGGCGGTGACCGTGGCGGCGGCCGCCAGGGGCAGCCCGATGCGCCGCAGCCCGAAACGGCGCAGCCGGACCAGGGAGCCGGTGCGGCGGGCGCGGCGCGGATACGGTCCCGGCGGCTCGGCGGGCCGCAGATCACGGATGCCGATCGATTCGGCGCGGGCCGCGAACGCCCGGCGGAGCCGGTCCTCGACGGGGCGGATTTCGGCGGGGTGATCCCCGGTGGTGCGATTCTCGGCGGGGAGGTTCCCGTCGGTGCCATGAGGGGCGGGGCCACCGGGACAGTAGGGGGGAAGGGGGCTGTCGGGGTCTGGTCTGCTGCCGCTGCCGTTCACGGCCGCGCCTCCAAGATCTTCTCCAGGGAGTCCAGGGCGCGGCTGGCGAGGGACTTCACCGAGCCGCGGCTGATCCCGAGGGCCGTCGCGATCTGTGCTTCGGTCAGGTTGCCCCAGTACCGCAGGACGAGGACCTCGCGGCGGCGGGTGGTCAGCTGCTTCAGGGCGGTGAAGACCTCGCGGTGTTCCTCGTCCAGCACGACCAGCTCCTCGACGGAGGGCGCGTTCGCCTCGTGCGGCGGGGTGTAGGCGCGCGCGGTCCGCCGGCGCCGCAGGACCGAGCGGGCGGCGTTGACGACGGCGGTACGCAGATAGGCCAGGGCGTTGTCGACGTCGCCGAGCCGCTCGCCGTGGCGCTTGTAGAGCGCGGTGAACGCGTCCTGGACGACGTCCTCGGCGGTCGCCCGGTCGTCGACGAGCATGATGGCCAGCCGGACCATGTTCAGCCGGTGCGCGTGGTAGAGCTCGCTGATGGTGGGCTGCGGGGCGCCGGACGCGTCGGGTGTGCCGGGTGCGTAGCCGGGGTGCGGACCGTCGTGGGGTGCCGGTGCGGGGACGGTCGTGGGGGAGGGGGCCGGGCGGACGGTGCGCAGCAGCCGCTGCCACCGGCCCGGCGACGGATGCCGCACCGGGCCGGGCGTCCAGCCCTGGGGCGGCCCGGGTGTCAGGGCAGGCCGCAGCCCCGGCACGGTGCACCGTGCCGGGGCGGTGTGCGAGGCGGCGGAGTACTCCATCGCTTCCTCGGGCGGGCGTCGTGCCGTGGCTCAGGCGCGGCGGCGGCGGACCGCGAAGACGGTGCCGCCACCCGCGGCGATCAGCCCGGCGGCGGTGCCGCTCATCGCCACGGTGGCGGCGGGGGAGGCACCGGTGTGGGCGAGCTGCTTGCGGCCGTCGGCCTCCACGGCCGCCTTCCCGGAGCCGCGGTGGGCGCTGGGCTGCGCCTTGTCGCTGCCGGTGCCGGTGCCACGGACGGCGGGGCGGCCCTCCGGCGCCGCGCTCGGCTCGGCGCCCTTGCCGGGCACGGCTGCCGGGGCTCCGCGGCCGGGGCTCACCACCTTGGGCGCGTCGGCCGAGGCGCCGCGACCGCTCGGGGCCGCGGGCGCGGCGCTGGGGGTGCCGCGCCCGGCGGGTGCGGCGGCCGGGGCCGAGGCAGCGCCCGAACGCTCGGTGACCTTCGGCGCCGAGGAGTCGGCGTGCGCGGTGCCGGCCGCCGACAGCGCCGCCAGCGCGACCGCCGCCAGCAGTCCGGCGCCGGCCGCGCCGCGCCGGCGGAGGCGGCCGGCGGGGCGGGACGCGATGCCTTCGGCAGCGGACGACTCGATGCGGTGAGGGGTGCGTGAGAAGTTCACAGTGGGCTGCTCCACGTTCGGCGGGACGGCGCCTGATGGCGCCCTCACCTCTGACGACGTGCGGCGGGGGCCGGGGTTGCCGCCCGGTCCGGGAAAGTTTTCGAGGAAGGTTCGATGACGGGGACGGAGGGGTGGCGAGGGGCGGACGGGGTCGGCGTACGGCGGTGGTCGGCCGGGCCCCTAGAGCATTGGCGCGGCGAGGAGTTCGCGCAGCCAGCGGGCGCTCTCGGCCTCGCACACCGCGCCCATGGTGTCGGCCGCCCCGGGGAAGAGGCGGCCCCAGGAGCAGGCCCGGCCGATCGCCCCGAGCAGGGCGGCGAGGCGCACCGCGCGCCGCAGTCCGGCCGGTGTACGGCCGCCGCCCGTCCACGGCTCCAGATAGGCGTCCCGCAGCCGCGGCAGCACCTCGGGCCCGTACCGCTCGCGGGCCGCTCGGGCGGGGACCAGCAAGCTGCCGAAGGGGTGGGCGACGGCCGCGTCACCCCAGTCGAAGAAGGTGAAACGGCCCGGCTCCGGGACGAATACCTGACCGTCGTGCAGATCGGAATGGTCGAGGGAGTCGGCGATACCCGAGCCCGCGAGCTCCGCGCACCAGTCCGCGATGCGCGGCCGCAGCGCGCGCAACGCCGTACGGTCGCCGGGCTCCAGCGCGGCGTTCGTGCCGACGAGCCGGTCGAAGATCCCGGGAAGCGCGGCCGTACGCGCGTCGGGGACACCGAGTGCCGCGAGCTCCCCGGTGTGCGGCAGCAGGGCCCGCTGCAGCTCGGCGTACTGGCGCAGCGGCGCTTCCCAGGCACGCGGGTCGGCGGGGGCGCGGTGGAGTACGTCCCTGAAGAGCGGGCCGCCGTCCGGGAACAGCGACCAGCCGCGGCCGGCGTCGACGGCGAGCGGCCTCCCCACATGCCCCGGGACCCAGCGGGCCAGCGCCTCGCCCAGCCCCGCCTCGAAGGCACTGGCGGGCGGATTGGCCTTGAACCACACGTCGGCGTGGTCCTCGACGGACATCCGCACCAGCAAGGACCACGGCCGTACCCGCACCGTCCGCGGGCCCGTGGCGCGCAGCCCGTGCGCCGTCAGCTCCCGCTCCGCCCACCCCAGGACGGCCGCCCGCCACCGCGCACGCTCCCAGGGCGTCACCGTCCCCGGGTACCGCCCCCGGTCCACACTCTCCGAAACCTCCGACGCGTCGTGCCGCATCGCGCCATCCCAGCACCGGGCCCGCCGCCACTTCCACCGGGTTTCCGCGCGGGCCGGCGGGCGGTGGTTGTCCGTGACGGTGGGCCGTAGGACGTGGCACCGACGGGCCGCCCGCCGAACGGCGGCAGCCGCGCCCCTGCCGTCAACTAGCCCGCGACAGCGACCGGTTCAGCGTGCTCGTGCGCGCAGAGATCGTCCGTGCCGTGGACGTCCCAGGCCGGGAACGGGTCGTCGGCGGGGGTGGGGGTGGGCTCGCCGGCCGTGAGCAGGCAGGCGGTGAGAGCGGTGTGCAGCCGTTCGGCGCGCAGACCGGTGCCGATGAAGACCAGTTCCTGGCCCTGGACCTCGTCGCCCGCCGCGGCGTCGGCGCCGTCCCCGGCCGTCATGCCCGAGGGCTCGAACCGGGCGACCGCACCGGCCTGGGACCACAGCCCGGTGACGCCGGGGCGGCTCGCGAGCCGGAAGAAGCCCTTGGAGCGCAGGACGTCGCCGTACGCGCCGCTGTCCAGCTCCTCGGTGACGAACCGCCAGAGGCGGCCCGGGTGGAAGGCGCGGGCGGCGCGGAAGACGGTGCTGGAGATGCCGTACTCCTCGGTCTCCGGCACATGGTCGCCGTTGAGTTCCCGGACCCAGCCGGGCGCCTGCTGGGCGCGTTCCAGGTCGAACCGGCGGGTGCCCAGGATCTCGGCGGGCGCCACCCGGCCGTACGCGGCGGTGAGGATCCGCGCGGCCGGGTTGAGGCGGGTCAGTGCCGCCCGCAGCCGGACGGCGGTGTCCGTGTCGACCAGGTCGGTCTTGTTGACCACGATGACGTCGGCGAACTCGATCTGGTCCATCAGCAGATCGCTCACCGTGCGCTCGTCGTCCGCGTACTGGTCGAGGCCGCGCTCGGCCAGCCCGTCGCCGCCGGAGAGTTCGGTGTGGAAGTTCGCGGCGTCGACGACGGTGACCATGGTGTCCAGGCGCGCCAGCTCGCCGAGGGTGGTGCCGTCGTCGTGCGGGAAGGCGAAGGTGGCGGCGACCGGCATCGGCTCGGAGATGCCGCTGGACTCGATCAGCAGGTAGTCGAAGCGGCCCTCGCGGGCCAGCCGGCCGACCTCGTCCAGCAGATCGTCGCGCAGGGTGCAGCAGATGCACCCGTTGGTCATCTCGACCAGCCGCTCCTCGGTGCGGGACAGCGCCGCGCCGCCGCCGCGTACCAGCGCCGCGTCGATGTTGACCTCGCTCATGTCGTTGACGATGACGGCCACCCGCAGCCCCTCCCGGTTGCCCAGGACGTGGTTGAGCAGGGTGGTCTTGCCCGCGCCGAGGAAGCCGGAGAGCACGGTGACCGGCAGCCGGGGGTGCGCCATGACGGGTCAGTCCTCCGGGGTGATCAGGCCGAGCCGGTACGCCTTCACCAGGCGGCGCGGGACCTGGTATACGGAGCCGTCGACGGTGACGGGCACCAGCTGCGGCACGGTCGCCTTCCACTGGGCGCGACGGTGCCGGGTGTTGCTGCGGGAGAGCTTGCGTTTGGGTACGGCCATGGGGGGCCTCCTTCGGGGCGGGCGGGAGCTGCCGGAGGCCAGAGGTTATATGGAAATGACTCTCGTTTTCAAATGGTCCCCCGCTCGTCCGGCCGGTCAGTCGTCCGTCCCGTGACCGGCCCCTGCGGGGCGGTCACGGGACGGGGCGGGGTGACGTCTATCGGGTCCGGACGCGTCGGCCGCGCCCGGTGTGCGGGTCCGTCACACCCGCTCCGGCGCCTGTTCCAGCAGGATCGCGGCGGCCGGGCAGATGGCCGCGGCCTCGCGTACCGCCTCGTGGAGCTCCGCGGGCGGCTGGGCGTCGAGGACGATGACGATGCCGTCCTCGTCGCGCTGGTCGAAAACGTCCGGAGCCGACAGCACGCAGCTTCCGGCGCCGCAGCACTTCTCCTGGTCAACGTGTACGCGCATGGCTCTTCCTGTCGTGGGTCCGGTCCCGGAGGCCGGTGGTTAAAGGGTTAGGGGGTGAGGCGAGGGGCGCGGGCCCCTCGCCGGGTGCTCACCAGGCGATCGGCAGCGAATGCACCCCGTAGATCGCCATGTCATGACGGAACGGGACGTCCTCGAAGGGGACGTCGAGCCGCAGACCGGGCAGCCGGCGCAGCAGCGTCTCCACGGCGATCTGGAGCTCCACCCGGGCGAGCGGCTGGCCCAGGCACTGGTGGACGCCGAAGCCGAAGGCGACATGGCGGCGGGCGTCGCGGCTGACGTCGAGGGTGTCGCCCCCGGGGAAGACCGCGTCGTCGCGGTTGGCCGTGTTGATCGTGCACAGCACGCCCTCCCCGGCGGGGATCGTCTGCCCGCCGATGGTGACGTCCTCGGTGGCGACCCGGCTGACGCCGTTGTGCACGATCGTCAGATAGCGCAGCAGCTCCTCGACGGCCCCCTTGATCAGCGAGGGGTCCTCACGCAGCTTGGCCAGTTGGGCGGGGTTGCGCAGCAGGGCGAGCGTCGACAGTGCCGTCATGTTGGCGGTGGTCTCGTGCCCGGCGATCAGCAACAGCCGCCCCATGTTGGCGACTTCCTCGAAGTCGAGCTCGCCGCGGGCGACCAGCCGGCTGACGATGCCGTCGTCCGGCTCGTGCTGCTTGGACTCGGCCAGGCGGACCAGATAGTCGAACAGTTCGTCCGAGGACGTACGGACCTCCTCGGGGGCCGACCGGAGGCTGAGCAGCACCCGGCTGCGCTCCTGGAAGAAGTCGTGGTCCTCGTACGGGACGCCGAGCAGCAGGCAGATCACCAGGGACGGCAGCGGCAGCGCGAACTCGGTGACCAGGTCGGCCGAGGTCCGGCCGTCGGTCATCCGGTCCACCAGGTCGTCCGCGAGGCGCTGCACGTCGGGGCGCATCGCCTCGACCTTCTTGACCATGAAGTCGGCGGTGAGCATCCGGCGCAGCCGGGCGTGCTCCGGGTCGTCCATGCGGATGAGGCTGGAGCTGGTACTGGTGATCAACTCCCGCAGTCCCGCGGTGAGGAAGGGGAATCCCGGGCGAGTGGCCTCGGCGCTGAACCGCGGGTCGCCGAGTACGTCCCGTACGTCCTGGTGGCGGGTGACCAGCCAGCACGGGGAGCCGTCCCACAGCGTCGCCCGGGTGACCGGCTGCTCGCGCCGGGCGTGGTCGACGGCGGGCGCCGGGTCGAAGGGGCAGCCCGCGGCGCGCGCGGCCGGGTAGGCGAGGGGGCCGGGGTGTCCCGCGGTCTCCGTGCCGGTGGGTGCTGCGGCTATGCGTTCTGCGGTCGTCATGGTGCTGGTCCTTCCACGAACGGGACACGGCTCTGCCGTGGCGAACGGTGCGGGTGGCGCCACTTCTCAAGGGTCGGCAGCCGGTGCGGGCCGCACTGCCGTGCCGCTCGCCCGGTACCGCGGCGCTCCGATGCCGATGGCTCACCGAAGCGCTGGCCGGTGAGCCGAAGTCGCGGCCGCGACCTCACCGACTGGTTGCCTCAGGCATCGACTTGATTACCTAACTAAAGCAAATAAGTTATCGACACGCTAACTCACCACGAGGTGGCGGGGAAGGGGTGTCCCGGGTCGTCCACAGGTTGGCTGAATCCCGCCGGGTGCCTCGAAGCGCCCCCGTCCGACGGATGCCCGCCACATCCCGACCACGCGTCCCGCCGGCCTCTCGTGACTCCTCGGGCAGCTCTGCGCAGGCCCGCCGCCGGTCCGCAACAGGGCGGCTAAAGTTCCCCCATGCCGGACCCCGCGAGAGACCAGGACCCCACCGTCGCGCTGCAGAAAGTGCTGGCCACGCTGTCCTACCTCCTCACCCGATCACAGGCGCACGAACGCCAGGCGGCTCGGGCCGGTGTGAAAGCGGGACGCTCCGACCTGTGGCTGCTGATGACCCTGGACGCCCACGGAGGCGTCAGCCGGGTCGGTGACCTGGCCGCCCTCCTGATGGTCGAACCCCCTCATGTGACCCGCCAGATCAGCCAGTTGGCGTCCCAGAACCTGGTCGAGCGGACCCCGGACTCCCTCGACCGCCGCGCTCGCCAGGTGGCCATCACCCCGCACGGCAAGGCCGTTCTCGAACGCCTCCAGCAGGCCAGTCAGGCCACCCTGCACCAGGCCCTGGACGGTATCGACGACGAGGCCGTGGCCACCACCGTCGCCGTACTCAACCGCCTGGTGGACCACGCCCGCCGGCCCGATGCGGAGGACCCCCGCCCACCGCAGCCGGAGGCGTGATCCGGCCCTCGGACGTACGCGGTTCGGCCACCTGGTGAGCCGGGCGGCCGGAGCGGAGTCCCCGGCCGGCGGCCGGAATCCTCCGCCGGGCAGCCGGAATCCCCCGCCCGGTGGAGAAGCGCCCCTCCTGATGGAGAAGCCCCGGCGAGTAGCGCGAATCCCCGGCCCGGGGGCGGCATCCCGTGGGCCGGGGAGCGATCGTCAGTCGATCTCGATGGACCGGCCGGGTGCCTTGCGCGTACCGCCGTCCGCCTTCTGGATGCCCGCCGGGGCGCCTGCCGGGGTACCGCCCGTGGCGCCCTCCGGGGCGCCGAGGTTGCGGCGGACCGAGTCGAGGATGGTCAGGCCCTGGCCGACCAGGCCCGCGGCGATCTCGCCGAGTCCGTCGGCACCGTTGAGCACATTGACATTGGCGCCCTGGAGGCCCGCGGAGGCCTCCTTGACGATCTGCGGCAGCTGGTCGATCAGCATCCGGTCCAGCGCGACCCGGTCGTACGAGGCCGCGGCCGCGGCCTGGATCTTCATCCGCTCCGCCTCGGCCAGCGCCAGCAGCCGGATCCGCTCGGCCTCCGCCTCGGCGGGCTTGACGATCTCGGCGACCAACTGCTGCTGGCGGAGGAGCGCCGCGCGCTCGGCGAGTTCGGTCTGCGCGGCGAGCACCTCCTGCTGGGCGTGCGCCTCCGCCAGCGGGCCGGCCTGCGCGGCCTGGGCCTGGGCGCGGTCCACCTCGGCCGAGTACTGGGCCTGCACGATGGCGGTCTGCCGGGAGTACTCGGCCTGATTGCGCGCCGCCTCCTGCTGCGCCTCGACCGACGCCTGGGTGGCCTGCGCCTGCGCGATCTGGGCCTGCCGCTGGATGGCGGCCTTGTGCGGGGCGGACATCGCGTCGATATAGCCGGTGTCGCCGTCGTCGATCGACTGGATCTGCAACGAGTCGACGGTCAGACCGATCTTCGCCATCTCGGTCTTCGATGTCTCCAGGACCTCGGTGGCGAGCTTCTGCCGCTCCGTGACGATCTCCTCGACCGTCATCGAACCGATGATGGAACGCAGATGTCCGGCGAAGATCCGGCCGGTCAGCACCGACATCTGGTCCTGTTCGGAGAGGAACCGCTGACCGGCGTTGACGACGCTCTCGGTGTCGTTGCCGACCTTGAAGGCGATCACGGCGCGCACCGTCAGCGCGATGCCCTGCCGGGTCACGCAGGTCTCGGCGACCTCCGCCTCACACATCGCCAGGGTCAGGAAGCGGACCTTGCGGAAGATCGGCAGCACGAACTTGCCGTGACCGGTCACCACACGGAATGGCGCGCCCCCCTGACCACGCCTGCCTCCCGAGATCAACATGGCCTCATCCGGGGCGGGAACGCGGTAACCGAACATCCTTCGTCTCCTCAGCCGGCGTCGCCGGCAGCGCCGGGCAACGCGTCCAACGGATCGGCCCACTCGGCGACATCGACCTGGCGGGTGCCACGGGTCTCGATCACGAGTACGGTCGCCCCTACCGGGAGGGGCTCGGCGGACCAGGCGAGAAAGGTCTCGGAACCGCCCCTGATCCGCACCAGGACCTCACCGGGGCCGGCCGCCCCGCGAGTGGCGATGACCAGCACTCCGTGACAGCCGATGACCGCTTCGTCCCGCACCATCGACGGCCGCCCCCCTGCCATTTCGATCCTGTCCGATTCCGGAAATCCGACCTTAGCGCTACGACGACCGGCGGCCTATCCTCGGGTGGTCGCGACTTCGGCCACCCATCGGATGGCCTGCCCGGTCGGCCGTCGGGCACTCGACTCGGTCTCCAACTCGCTGTCCCCGGGCCGCCGTCCCGGCCGCCGGAGCCGTCTCCCACTCGTCCGCCCGAGACGCCACGCGTCATCAACTCGGCACGTAACCAGCCCGATGTCTCGCCTCGTCGACGCGTCCCGCAGTCAGCCCGTACGGGGCCGCCGCCCCGTCCCGGCGGATCCGCCGTCGACCGGGCGAAACCCCGGGGCGGGCCCCGAACCTCAAGTCAGCCCGAGGTATCACTCGTTCGAGTGGAATGGCGCAACCCCGTTGCCGGGCGGGCCGTTCGTCAGCAGGTCGTGGTGAGTCGGCCGACGGATCGGGGCAGCGGTGGACAGGAGAGACGCGGACGGCGGACGGAGCGCTCTGCTGGAGGCGGTGGCCGGGTGGGTGCCGGGGGCGCCGGTGCACAACGAGGCACTGCCCGCCGACTGGGGCGTGGACGACGCCTGGGTACGTACCCGTACGGGGATCGTCAGCCGGCACCGGGCCGGACCGGACATGTCCACCGGGGACCTGGCCCACGAAGCCGCCCGGCTGCTGCCCGGACTCGCGGCGGACCCCGGCGGCCCGGACCGCCCGCCCCGCGTGGACGCCGTGGTCCTGGCCACCGCGACCCCGGACCACCTCTGCCCGGGGACGGCGCCCGCCCTGGCGGCGCGGCTGGGGCTCGGGACCGTCCCCGCGTTCGACATCGCCGCGGTGTGCAGCGGTTTCGTCTACGGACTCGCGGTCTGCCACGGGCTGGTGGTCTCCGGTCTGTACGAGCGGGTGCTGCTGGTGGGCGCGGATGTGTACTCGACCTGGCTGGACCCCGCGGACCGGTCGTCGGGTGTGGTGTTCGGCGACGGCGCGGGGGCGGCCCTGATCGCGGCGGGCCCGCCCGGGGCCCCCGGCGAACTGCTCGCCTTCGACCTGGGCAGCGACGGCACCGCATACGACCTGATCAAGGTGGCGGGCGGCGGCGCGCGGTCCCGGGCGGCGGCCGGTGCCCCGGCCGCGGACGACGCGTACTTCCGGATGCGGGGGAGCGCGGTGTACCAGCACGCGGTCGAGCGGATGACCCACTCCTGCCGGACGCTGCTGGCGAAGGCGGGCTGGGACGCCGCCGAGGTCGATCACTTCGTCCCGCACCAGGCGAACGCCCGGATCCTGCGGTCGGTCGCCGAGCGGGTGGGGATCGGCGCGCAGCGCTGCCTGACGCACCTGGAGCGGGTGGGCAACACCGGAGCGGCGTCCATCCCGCTGGCACTGGCCGACGCGGACGGCGCGGGGCGCCTGGCGGCGGGTGACCGGGTGCTGATCACCGCGTTCGGCGGCGGGCTGACCTGGGGTTCCGCGGCGTTCCGATGGCCCGGGGCGGCCGGGACGCGTGGGTCGACCGGTGCGCGTGGCACAACGGCCGCGGCGGACACGGCAAGCGCCACAGCCACAACAAGCGCAGCAGCAACGGAAAGACGAAGGGAGTCAGGACATGACGCAGGTTGATATGAGCGTCGCGGTGACGGGAATGGGGATGGTGACCCCCGCCGGCGCGGACGAGGAGACCTTCTGGGCGGGGCTGTGCGCCGGGCGATCCACCGCCCGTCGGCAGGACGAACTGGCCGGGCTGCCGGTGGACTTCGCCTGTGCCGTCGAGGGGCTGGATCTGGACGAGGCCGTGGGCGGGCGCTCGGTGTGGCGGATGGCGCGGTTCGTGAAGCTGGCGCTGATCGCCGCCCGGCAGGCGGTGGCGGACGCCGGGCTCTCCCCGGCGGAGTGGGACGGCGGGCGGGTGGGGGTGGTGCTCGGCGTCGGCGTCGGCGGGGTCTCCGTACTCATCGACGGCGCACGGAAGCTGGACGCCCGGGGACCGGACGCGGTCTCCCCGCTGCTGGTGCCGATGATGATCCCCAACGCGGCCGCGGGGGAGGTCGCCATCGCGCTCGGCGCGCGCGGCCCCAGCATGGCGCCCGCCACCGCCTGCGCCTCGGGGGCCGGCGCGATCGCCCTGGGCCGGGACCTGCTGGCCACCGGGCAGTGCGATGTGGTGGTGGCCGGCGGCGCCGAGGCGGTGCTGACGCCGCTGGTGGTGACGGCGTTCGCGCGGATGGGGGCGCTGTCCCGGCGGACGGCGGACCCGGCCGGGGCGTCGCGGCCGTTCGCCGCGGACCGGGACGGGTTCGTCATCGGCGAGGGCGCCGCCGTGGTCGTACTGGAGCGGACCGCCGACGTCCGGGCCCGCGGCGGCCGGTCGCGCGCGCTGCTCGCCGGGACGGGGTCCACCACGGACGCCTACCACCCCACCGCGCCCGGCCCGAACGGCACCGTCGCCCAGGCGGCGGTGGCGGCGGCGGTGCACCAGGCGGGCTGGCGGCCCGACGAGGTCGGGCACGTCAACGCGCACGGCACCTCGACCCCGCTCAACGACGCCATGGAGGCCGGGCTGATCTCCCGGCTCTTTCCGCACCGCCCGCCGGTCACCGCGCCCAAGGGCGTGGTCGGGCACACGCTCGCGGCGGCCGGGGCGATCGAGGCGGTGGCGACCGTACTGACCCTGGAGCGCGGGGTCATCCCGCCGATCGCCAACCTCGACGCGCTGCCGTTCGACTACGACCTCGACTGCGTCACCAAGGAGCCGCGGGTGCAGCAGGTCGAGACCGCCGTCAGCCATTCGTTCGGCTTCGGCGGGCACAATGTCGCGCTGGCCTTCCGGCGGGCCTGAGGCCGGCCGCGACCGGGCTCCGGGCGGGGCCGGCGGACGCGTTCACCGGCGGCCGGCGTGGGTCTCCGATCGGAGATCTGATCGAGGGACCGTGAGGAGTGTCCTCGCCGTCCCTTGGTCGTTCCTCCCGGCGTGACCTTAATGACCAAAAGTAACTCGGTGGCGGTGCCCACGGCCCGCAGGTTGACGCGGGTGCTGTTCGGCGACGACTTCGCCACGGAGCACGAACCCTGGCGGCGGCTGATCGCAACAGAATCGTTCCGCCGCATGCCGGACGGCTCTTCCGAGGACCGGCTCACGCTCGTGTACCGGCGGCTCAGAGCCCTCAACGACGCACTCGACGGCGGTGCGCGACTGGCCGCCGACCCCCGCGCGCTGGCGGCGCTGCACGAGTGGTTCGGACCGGTCGACCCGGCCCTGACCACCGTCGCGGGCATCCACTACAACCTCTTCCTCGGCAGCCTCCTCGACCACGGACCGGGCCCCGCCGCCCCCGCCGCCCACCCCGGTCCCGGCCCCGACGGCGGGGGCGGCCGGGACCTGACCGACTTCCTGACGATGCGGCAGGTGGGCACCTTCCTGTGTACGGAGGTCGCGCACGGCAACGACGCGACGGCCCTGGAGACCACGGCCACCTACGACGCCGGGCGGGACGGGTTCGTACTGCACACACCGAACGCCGGGGCGCAGAAGTTCATGCCCAACACCAGCCCGGCCGGCGGCCCCAAGTCCGGTCTGGTGGCGGCCCGGCTGCTCGTCGACGGCACCGACCAGGGGGCGTTCCTCTTCCTGACGCCGCTGACCGACGGGACCCGGGCCCTGCCGGGCGTACGGGTGCGCCGGCTGCCGGCGCGGCTGGGCAGCCCGGTCGACCACTGCCTGACCTCGTTCGACCGGGTCTTCGTGGGGCGCGACGCGCTGCTGGCGGGCGACCAGGGACGGCTGGGCGCGGACGGGGAGTTCCACAGCGGCCTCGGCAACCGCCGCCGCCGCTTCCTGCTCTCGATCGGCCGGGTCACCCCGGGCAAACTCTGTATGAGCGCCTCGGCCGTCGGCGGCGCCCGTACGGCGCTCGCCATCGCCGTCCGCTACGGCGGGCACCGCCACATCTCCGGGGCCAGGGCCGCGCAGCGGGTGCCGGTGTCCGCGCACCGCAGCCACCACGGGCCGCTCGCCGGGGCGCTGGCCACCGTCTTCGCGATGAGCCTGCTGCACCGCAGGGCCCTCGCCCGGTGGGAGGCGCACACGGCCGCGGACCGGGACGACGCGGAGCGGCTGGTGGCCATCGCCAAGGGGTGGATCACCTGGCGGGCCCGGGACGTCATCATCGAGTGCCGCGAACGCTGCGGTGCGCAGGGGCTGTTGGCGAACAACGGCATCAGCCGCCTGGTGACCGCCATCGAGGGCACCATCACCGCGGAGGGCGACAACATCGCCGTACACGCCAAGGCGGCCGCCGAGATGCTCTTCGGCGCCCCGCCGCCGCCCGCCCCGCCGGCCGCGCGTACGGCGCCCGGCGATCTCGCCGACACCCGTTTCCTCGGCCGGCTGGCGGCGGCCGTCGAACGCATCTGGTTCGTCCGCGCCCAGCAGCGGATGCGCCGGGCGCCGGGCGGCGACCCGCTGGCGCGGTGGAACGCGGCGTCCGGACCCGCGCTGCGCGCCGTCGAGGCGTACGCGTACCGGCAGGCCGCCGAGGCGTTCGCCGGGGCGGTGGCCGGTCTGCCCGCCGGGCCGGCCCGCGACCTCCTGCACGCCCTGGAACGGCTCTTCGCCCTCCAGTGGCTCGGCCGCAACACCGGTGACCTCCTGGCTGCCGGCCATCTCGTCGCCTCCCAGGTCGAGTTACTCCAGGAGGCCGTCGAGCAGCTGATCGGCGAGGTGGCCGGGCACGCCCCCACGGTGGTCGAGTCGTTCGCGCTGCCCGAAGAGCTGCTGGCCGGCTGGCCGATCACGCAGCCGGGGTACGTCGACGCGTACGACGACCCGGAGGCGGCGTGGCACGCGGGGGCCGGTGCGGCTGACGCATCGGCGCCGCCGGACGCACCGGGCGAGTCCGATGTGGCCGGGGTGCCCGATGTGGCCCAGGTGGCCGGCCGGGGCGGTGCGGCGCATTCGCGGGGGGCGTGATGAGGGGCGCGAGGGGCGCTTGCCGCATGTACGAGGCAGCGGCGGGAGCCGGCGTGCGCGCCGTGCTGCTGGCGTACTGGGGCACCACCTACGCCGTCGTGCACTGGCTGGGGAAGCCGTACGGGCGGGCCGCCGGTCCGGGGCGCCGCACCCCGGGAACGGCCGCGCCCACCGGGCACCGCATCCCGTAACCGGCGGATCCGAATCGAGTTATCCGGAATATACGGAATGTCCTGGCGTGTCGGGCATCCGGGCTCCGGCCGAAGTTATTCAACTCTCCATATATATCTGCGAAGGCCACGAGAGGACAAAGGACGTCATGAACACGCTCCACCCCAAGATCGCCGAGGTGCTCACCCAGACCTTCAAGGTGCCCGCGGAGGACATCCGCCCGGACTCCACGATGGACAGCCTGGAGATGGACTCCCTGGCCGTCGCCGAGTTCGCCGTCATCATCAAGGAGCACCTGGGCGTCGACGCGGACGCCGACAAGCTCTACAAGGACGCCACGCTCGCCGAGATCAGCGCGTTCATCGGCGGCGCCGCGATGAGCGGCCGCCGATGACCAGGCCCGCCATCGCCGTCACCGGCCTGGGGATGATCACCCCGGCCGGCCATGACACCGCCGCCACCTGGGAGGGGGTGTGCGCCGGCCGCTCCCTCGCCCGCACCGTTCCCGAACTCCGCGGCAGCACCGTCGACTTCGCCTGCACCGTCGACGGCATCGACCTGGACGACGCGGTCGGCGGCCGGTCGGCGTTCCGGATGGGGCGCTACGTCAAGCTCGCGCTGCTCGCCGCGCGGGAGGCCGTCGCCGACGCCGGGCTCTCCCCCGCGACCTGGGACGGCACCCGGGTCGCGGTCGTCGTCGGGACCAGCAGCGGCGGGGCCGTGGGCCTGGCCGACCAGGCCGTACGGCTGGACCGGCGCGGGCCCGAGGCCACCTCACCGCATGCCGTGCTGCTCACCATTCCGAACATGCCGGCCGCCGAGATCGCCATCGAGATGCGCGCCACCGGGCCCAGCATGGCGCCGTGCACGGCGTGCTCGTCCGGGGTGACGGCGCTGTCCGTGGCGCGTGATCTGCTGGCCGCCGGACAGTGCGATATCGCCGTGGCCGGGGCCACCGAGGCGATCGTGGTCCCGGTCGTCATGACCGGTTTCGGCCGGTCCGGCGCGGCGGCCCGCGCGGACGGCGACCCGGCGCTGCTGTCCCGGCCGTTCGCCGCCGACCGGGCGGGGCTGGTCATGGGCGAAGGCGCCGCGATCATGGTGCTGGAACGCGAGGCCGACGCCCGGTCCCGCGGCGCCCGCCCGCGCGCGCTGATCGCGGGCGCCGGTGCCACCACCGACGCCCACCACCCCACCAGCCCGCACCCCTCCGGCGCCATCGCCGAAGCGGCGGTCCGGGCGGCGCTGCGCGACGCGGGCTGGCAGGCCGCCGACGTCGAACACGTCAACGCGCACGGCACCTCCACCCCGCTCAACGACGCCACCGAGGCCGCCCTGATCAGCCGGGTCTACCCGCACAGCCCGCCGGTCACCGCCCCCAAGGGCGTACTGGGCCACTGCATGGGCGCGGCCGGCGCCATCGAGGCCGGACTGACCGTCCTGACCCTCCAGCACGGCGTCGTACCGCCCATCGCCAACCTCGACGCCCCGGCCCCCGAGTTCGACATCAACTGCGTCACCAAGCTGCCGCTGACCCACCCCGTCGAACGCGCCATCAGCCACTCCTTCGGCTTCGGCGGGCACAACGCGGTACTGGCGCTGCGGCGGGCGTGAATCGCCGGCCACACCGGGGCCGACGTCCATGAACAGCCCCTGGGGACCACGGCTGCACGCGCTTACGGCGGTGCCTGTTCATCCGGTTTCTCTGCGCGGCCGGCGGAGTCTTTTCTAGGGTCACGGTATGAGTGACCACGTGGGTGGAACGGCGGACCCGGCCGGCCGGACGTTGCGTGGCTTTGTGGGGGAGGCGGTCTGGGCCGACCTGCTGGAGCCCGCCGTCGAGCGTCGGCACCAGGCCGGGGACGTGCTGTTGCGGCAGGACGAACCCGGTACGCACGTGCTGGCCGTGCTCAGCGGAGTGGTCAAGGTGATCCGGCGCGAGCGGAACGGCGAGCTCACCCTGCTGGCCTTCCGCGGTCCCGGTGAACTCCTCGGCGAAATCGCGGTGTTGGACGACGGGGTGCGGCTGGCGAGTGTCGAGGCGCTGTCGCACTGCGCTGTCGCCGTCCTGAGCAAGGCGCAGTTCACCCGCTTCGCTGCCGGGCATGACCTGTTCCCCGTGCTGCTGCGCTACGCCTTCACCCGGCTGCGGGAGTCGGACCAGGCGCGCGGGGGCGGCGACGCGCTGGCCCGGCTGGCAGCGGCCCTGGTGCGGTTGGCCGATATCTCGGGCCATGCCGCGCACCGTGCCGACCAGTCACTGGAACTGGCCCTGACACGTCATGAGCTGGCCCAGCATCTGCGGACGTCCCGCAACACGATCACCGCGAAGCTCGCGGAACTGGGGCCTGAGCAGGTCCAGACCCGGCGGATGGGCATTGTGATCACCGATCTGCGCGCGCTGCGCCGCACCGCCGAGGCCCTCGGCGGGTGATGCCGGCACCGCCGGATGTGGTGCGCGTCACGCGGTATCTGCACTGAGAAGGCACACGGGAAGGCGCGCTCACGCGAATCTCAGGTGACCGGTTCGGCAGCCCCGACGCCGAACCGGTCACCGCACGACACCCTGTCCGCGAACTCCGCAAAGGAATCCCGATGTCCGAGTCCCGCCAGCCGTTGCCCGAGGCCACCGCCGGTCCCCGTACCGCCAGCCGTCGGCTTCCTCCGTACCGGGGCATCGTCGCCGTCGATGCCAAGGACTTCACCGGCTATCCGGCGATCGAGCACGGAGCGATCAGCCGCCTCATTCCGCAGCTCCTTCAGGAGTCCTTCCAGCGCGCCGAACTCGGCTATGTGTGGGCAGACCGGCGATTCCCCAACTCGACCGGGGACGGCTATGTCTTCGGATTCGATCCGGCGGCAATGCCTTTCGTCATCCACCCATGGCTGGGAACCCTGCAGAACGTACTCACCGAATTCAATGTGAACTCCACGGGTGCGGTACGTATCCGGCTGCGGGTGAGCCTGCACATCGGCCCGCTGCCGGATTCGGGAGAGGAGTACGACGGCAACGGAACGGCGCGCAACGACACCCATCGGCTGCTGGACTCCCGGCCCGTCAAGGCCATTCTGGCGTCTTCCAGCGAGAACATCACCCAGGTGGCCGCCATCCTCTCCGACCGTTGCTATCAGGACGCGGTGGCCGGCGGATATGTCGGACGGCACAGCGACTACTTCATCGAGGTGCCCGCCACCGTCGAGGGCAAGCGATTCGAGCAACGGGCCTGGCTGCACGTGCCCGCCCCGTCCGGTGGGCTGTACGACCGACGCATCCTCGGCGAGCAGGTGGCCGACGGCCCGCACACCTCCGATGCGCACGACGGCAAGTCCGCGGCCGGCGATGCACCGGCCAACGGCGACAGTCCTGCGCGCGGGGAATCCGGCCGATCGGTCGCGGTGACACATGTCGACGGGGGAATCGTCAACACCGGGACGGTCGAAGGCGGTCAGAATCTCAATAGGTTCGCGGGTGATTACGTCGGCGGCAGCAAGGCCGGCACCGTGTACGGCAACCAGGGCGACATCGTCCATGGGAACAAGGGCGGTAGCGGACGGTGAGTGCCGAACGCGATTCCTCGTCCGACGCGGCGCCGGACGAGGGCGAACCGGAGTCCGCTCCACAAGAGGTGGCCGACGGTCTGGACGACGAATCCGTCGCCGACCTCCTGGACGACCCACTGGGCGCCGGCCGGCCGAGTCAGCTGTGGTACGCGCCCGGTGCGGTGATCAACACGGGCTCCTTGCGCGGCGGCCAGCACCTGTACAGCCATGGTGCTCCGGGTGACCCGGGAACCCGGCACGTGGAATCCCACGAGGGCCCCATCTCCCCGGAGGAACTGCTGAACGCGGGGGCGGGGTTTGTGGCGCCCGACTGCTTCCCGGCGGGTCTCGCGGCACTCGACACCCGCCTTCTCTTCCTGGCCGGGGAGCCGGGAACCGGTCGACGTACGACCGCACTGAACCTGCTGCGGCGACACAGGGGCGGCAGCATGGCCCTGCGCGCGGTCGACAGCGACGTGGACCTCTCCTCGTGGCGGCCCACGCCCGGCGAAGCCCGCGGCTATCTCGTCGACGGCATCCCCGCCCGGCACACGCTGAAGGCCGGCGTCATCAACAATCTGCGGCACCGGCTGGCCGACGCGGAAGCCCGCATGGTGATCATCCTGCCGGATGACCCCGGACTGATCCGTGACCTCGAACGTGATCTCCACCTGTCCCCGGTGCGGTGCGACCCTCCGCCGCCGCGCCAGGTCTTCGACGCCCGTCTCGCGGATACGGTCCCTGGTCCGGATGAGCGGAACCGGCTGCTGGCGAACCTGGAGCCCGGCCTGCTCGACGAGTTGCTGCTCCCCGGACTGGTCCCGGCGCAGGTCGCGGAACTCGTGGCAGTCGTGGCCGGGACCGCTGACGGCGGAGCGGACGCCTCCGACATCCGGCAGCGGCTCAGCTTCCTCGCGGAGGAAGAGGTACCGGACCTGCTCAAGAAGCTGCTCGACGATCGTGATGGTCTCGCCTTCCTCCTGGCGAGCTGCGTCTTCGAGGGTCTCGACCACCGGACCGTCAGGGAGGAGGCGGAGCGGTTGCTGGAGCTGGCGGACGGCAGACTGCACGCCGTTCGCCAAGGACGGGATGAGGGGCAAGGCGCGGGGCAGGAGGAGAAGACCCGGCCCAATCCGGAGTTCGTCTTCCGGCGGTCCATGGACGACCTGCTGCGGACGGTGCGCGCGCACTGCGCCCCCAAGGAGATCCGGTCGGGCGCCCGCTTCAACTATGCGGTGGAACCCGTCCGGTTCACCCGGCAGGGGCAGGCGGAGGCGGTACTGAAGTATGTCTGGCGCGAGTACGGACAGCTGTCCGGACTGCTGACGGACTGGCTGTCGAAGGTCCGGTCCGAGAGCGAACTGACCCAGCCCGTGGGCCGTGTCATGGGCTTGGCGGCGACCTGGGGCGGCGGCCGTAGTGCGCTCCGGCACATCCGTGAGCTCGCCGAGTCCGATCTGGCGACGAGCCGTGCGATCGCCGCCTACGCGCTGGGGATGGCGGCGGAAGACTCCGTCCTGGCAGGCGAGGTCAAGTACCGCCTCGGTGAATGGAGCCAGTTGCAGAGCTGGCAGCTGCGCTGGACGGTGGCTCAGGCATGTGGCACCGACTTCGGGGCCTCCCGGCCGGACCGGGCGCTGCAACTGCTGCGCCGGCTGACGCGGGGTTCGGGCGAGGGGCACGAGATCGTCGTGGGGAGCGCTGTACGCCGGGCCCTGCTGGCGCTGTTCCGGGAAGGTCATCAGATCTCCGTCTTCCGGCATCTGTCCGCCTGGGTCGATGACGAGAGCGTCGGCGCCGACTTCTCGCTTCGGATGCTGCCGGCCCTGTTGCACACGGACCCCGCGTGGTTCGGCGAACAGCTTGTCTCGGAAGACGAGTTCGCGGTGCGGATCGTCGATCTGGTCCGCCGGATGCTGAACGACGACGAGCTGTTCGACCCGACGATGAACGCGGTGATCTTCTGGTGCCGCATGGTCGCCTGGGACGAGCGGCAGCGGCCCGCCGTGGAGATTCTGCTGACCGCCCTGGCGGCGGATATGGAGCACGGCGTCCTGCGCCTGTTCGTCGAGATCGACCGGCACGAGGACATCCGCTTGGCCGGGAAGGGCATCGCGCGCCAGGCGCTGGACTCCTGGCGGAACGACACGCCGCTGCACGACAGCATCCGTCAGCCCTGGAGGACGTCATGACGACCGAGAGCACCGAGCCCGCCTACACCCTTGCCACGCACGCTCCATGGCGGGAGATCCTGCGCCAGCGCTGGTCCGGCCGGCGGGACCGCGCCCTGGTGCTGAGGGGGCGGGACGGCCGTCACCACGTCCTGTGGCCCCGGCGCCGGCACAGCGTCGAACAGGCTTCCTTCTCCGCCGGATACGGGGATGATGACCAGGTCACCGTCGTGAGAGAGGCGGCGACCGCCCTCCGCCTGCGGGGCGACCACGAGTGTGCGTTCCACGTTCCGCTCGCTGAACACCAGGCGACCCGGGCCGTCCGCCTGCCCGACGAGTACGGACCCGAACCGGTCAATGTGCGGGTGCTGTGGTGGGTCCACGATCCGGCGCAGGTCGTCCGCACCCAGACCGGCTACGGCTGGGACGCGGTACGCAAGGACTTGGACCGGCGCCTGCGGGAACTGGAGCACGCCTATGCCTCCGCTCAGCAGCCGCTGCGTGCCGCGGACGTGGCGCAGCAGCTGGCCCTGCCCCAAGAGCTTCCGGAATGCGGGCTCACCTATCGCGTCACGGATGTCCGCGCCCGGGATGCGGACGGCGAGCTGTTGCTGGTCCCGTCCGCCGGCGGAGGGTTCCCGGATGTGTGGAACGCCAACCGCAGGGAGGAGTACGACTTCTGCCTCCAGGCGGTCCGCAGCGGGCCGGCATCGCTCGCGGCCCTGTGGCTCATGCTCCACCCCAATCAGGTCCCGGATGTACTGACCTGGGTGGCTGGCAACCAGAGTCTGGTCCGGGAAGAGCCCAACTGGCAGGACGAGATGGCCGGTCTGCTGGGCAAGCTCACGGAGCAGGAGCAACTGGAGCTCTCCAAGATCCTCCGGGACCGGCTCGTCTCCCTCGGCCGGCGGGTGCCCACTCAGAAGGAGTCACCCGTCGGTGCGACCGGCCCCGGGGGTCACGGCCGGCCGGCCGGTGCACCGAACGGACGGCCCGTATGACCTCCCTATCCCGGAGTCGGTCCGTGCCCGGTGGGCCGTGCCACCCCCGCTCTCACCGGCAGCTGCATCGCACGCTCCGTGACCACCGACGCCGGGTCGCCGGGCCCGCCGTCGGCACACTGCGGGCGGAGACGGTGGCCGCCATGGAGCGGTTCATGGCGGCCAATGGCGCCGAGATCATCCGCGCGGACACCAAAGCGGCCGTCTTGCTGGGCTTCATGGGAGCGATGCTCGGCACCTTCATGACGCTGACCCGGGCCGCCGCCGTCGGAGCGCCGCACACGTCTCGGCTGACGACGGCGCTCTGGTGGAGCGCGGTAACGCTCACCTTGCTGGCCATCGTCAGTCTCCTGTGCGCCCTCACGCCCCGACGACGCCGGGGCAGGCAGCCCACCCCGGCCGCGCCCGGCTATTTCGAGGACCTCGCACCCAGACCGGACAGTGAGCCGCTGAACCGGGCCTTCGAGCGGATCGCCCACGACCCGACCGGACCGCTGCTCTCCTCTCTGCAAAGAACCAGCGAGATCATCCGCGCGAAGTACCGCTGGATCGAGACGAGCATCGTCCTGCTGCTGGCCGCTCTCCCCGCGGTGACGGCGGTGTTGCGGATGACTGCCTGAGGGGACTTCGGCGCTCCAGGGCAGGGGTGTGGCCGGCCCCTCCGGACCGGACGGCCACCCCCTCCGCCGGGCGCCGGCCCGAGAGTACGGGCAGCGGCGCCAACGTCGCGTCGCGCCCCGTCAGCGGACCGGGATCGGGGTTCCCCTCTCGGCAGGTGGGCGTGGGCCGAGGATGCGGCGGTCCGCGGCGGTGATGGGGAGGTCGTTGATGCATGCCTCGCGGCGGTGCATCAGGCCGTCGGCGGAGAACTCCCACAGTTCGTTGCCGTAGCTGCGCCACCACTGGCCACTCGCGTCGCGGCACTCGTACTGGAAGCGCACCGCGATCCGGTTGCCGCCGAACGTCCAGAGTTCCTTGCGCAGCGCGTAGTCCAGCTCCCGGGTCCACTTCTCGCGGAGGAAGGCGATGATCTGCGGCCGGCCGGTGACGAAGGTGTCCCGGTTCCGCCAGACCGAGTCCTCGGTGTAGGCGAGTGCGACGCGTTCGGGGTCGCGGGTGTTCCAGGCGTCTTCCGCGGCCTGGACCTTCTGGAGTGCGGTCCGCTCGTCGAACGGGGGGAGGGGCGGTCTGGTGGGTGTGGTGGGGGTGGGGGGCATGGCGGGCTCCTTCTCGGGTGGGTGGTTCTGGTGGGTGGTTTGCGTCGGACGGTCCATGGAGAACGGTCGTTCTCTGTGGTGTCAGCTAGTGTAGAGAACGATCGTTCTCGGAGGAAGGGGAGGGGTGGGCGTGGGAGGTGCGATGGACCAGGAAGAGGCCCGTTCGCGGATACTCGACGCCGCGGAGGAGCTGTTCTACGGCCGGGGTATCCAGACCGTCGGGATGGATGAACTCCGGGCCGCCGCCGGGGTGTCGCTCAAGCGGCTGTACCAGTGCTTCCCCGCCAAGCACGACCTGGTGGAGGCGTATCTGCGCCGCCGCGACGCGCGCTGGCGGGCCGAGCTGGCCGAGCATGTCAGCAGGCACGCCGCCACCGCCGAGGACCGGCCGCTGGCGGTGTTCGACTGGCTGCGGACGTGGTTCGCCGACCCGGGGTTCCGGGGTTGCGCGTTCATCAACTCGTTCGGCGAGCTGGGTCCCGTCTCGGACGGGGTGACCGGCGTCGCCCGCCACCACAAGCAGGCCGTCCATGCCTATGTGACCGGTCTCGTCAGTGCACTGCCGGTCGGTGATCCGGCGTTGCTGGCCGGGCAGTTGGTGCTGCTCATGGACGGTGCGATCACCACCGCGGCGGTGTCCGGTGAGCCGGCCGCCGCCGAGTACGCCCGGACGGCGGCCGAAGCTCTCGTGGCGGCCGCGAGGGCGGCCGGGCCGGGGGCGGCGGCCGGACCGGGCTGAGGCGGCGGGGCGGGGATGGCGGCGGCTGGGCCCGGCTGAGTCGGTGGGGCCCGGCTGAGGTGGCGGGGCGGCGGGACTCGGGCGGGTCCTGGCCGGACCCGGGGAGGTCCGTGGCGGCGTCCGTGCCGACGGCCGGCGGGCCGCTGCCAAGGCGCGGCCCGCCATCAACTCCGACCGCCGTGGCCGGAGTTCGGGGTGCCGGTCAGGAACCGGATGCCGGGCGGTCCTGGGGCAGCTTCGTCAGGCGCGGGGGCTGCGGTGCCGATCCGTTCGCGAGCGGGCCGCCGGTGTCCGTTCCCTTCTTGAGGGTGTCGAGGATGGCCAGGCCCTGGCCGACGATGCCGGAGACGATCTCGTTCATACCGTCGGTGCCGTTCAGGACGGTCAGGTGCGAATCGGAGATTCCCTTGGCCGCGGCCTCCGCGAGCGCCGGGAGGTTCTCGACGGTGCGGTTGGCGGCGATCAGCTCCTGGTTGCCGTCCCGCAGCGAGGCCGCGAGGACGTTGTTCGCGTCGGCCCGCGCCTGGGCGACGGCCCGCTCGGTGTACGCACGGGCATCCGCCTCGAACTGGACCTGATCGCGCTGCGCCTCCGCCAGGGTGCGCTGCCGGTACGCCTCGGCGTCCGCCGGGCGGCGTACCTCGGCCTCCAGCCGCTGGGCGGCGAGCGCCGCCTGCCGCTCGGCCAGCGCGGTCTGCTCCTCGATGACCTCCTGGGACGCCCTGGCCTGGGACAGCGGACCGGCCTGCGCGGCACGGGCGTTGTACTGCTCGGTCTCGGCGAGGAACCCGGCCTTCTTGATCGCGGTGTCCCGCTCGTACTCGGCCTTGAGTGCCGCCGCCTGCTGTTCACGCTCGGCGGCTTCCTGGTCGGCCTTGGCCTGTGCGATACGGGCCGCGCTGGCGACGGCCGCGGCGTGCGGGGCGGCGAGGTTGGTGATGTAGCCGGAGACATCGCCGATCTCCTGGATCTGCAAGGCGTCCACCACGATGCCCAGCTTCTCCATCTCGGAGTGGCTGCCCTCCTTGACCTCCTGGGCGACCCGGTCGCGCTCCCGGATGATCTGCTCGACGGTCAGTCCGCCGACGATCGACCGGAGGTGACCGGCGAAGATCCGGCCCACCAGCTCCTCCATGCTGGTCTGCTCGTCCAGGAAGCGGCGGGCGGCGTTGGAGATGGAGGTCTGGTCGTCACCGACCTTGAAGACGGCGACGGCCCGGACCCCGAGCCGGATGCCCTGCTGGGTGACGCACTCCTCGGCTATCTCCGACTCCCGCAGCGAGAGGGAGAGCAGGCTCGCCTTCTGCTTGACGGGCATGACCCAGCAGCCGTGGCCCGTGACGATACGGAACTGTGCGTCTCCGGTCCGGCGTTTCGACCCGGAGATGAGTAGCGCCTGGTTCGGCGCGGGAACGTGCCAGAACAACATGGGAAAGCTCCTGGTCCGATACGACCGGCCTCGGTTTCCGAGCGGGGACGGCAGGGGGAAGGGTCACGTGGTGGGCAGGGGCTCGACGATCACCGACCGCGCCGAGGTGCGGTCGGTGACGATGACCTGCGTATGCCGGGCGATGGGCCGGTCGGACCAGGCCGCGTACGCCTCGGTCCCGCCGCGTACGGGCAGCAGCACCTCGCCCGGCCCGTCGGACGGGATCGAGACGGTCACCCGCCCGATCACTCCGACCGGGCTGAAGTCCGCGTCATCCGTCGCGCTCACGCGAACTTTCCGTTCCTGAACGAAACCGCGCGGGGGAGGTACGGAGGGCGGTCCCGCAGGCCGTCGAGGCGGGGGTGGCGTGTCCAGCCGTTCCATCCATGACGCGAACCTGTCCCCGGTACGGAGTGGCCGTCCGGCGTTGTCGCTCATCAAAAGACGCCGTCGGCCCGAAGCCGACGAGCGAGAAATTCTCTCCTTTTCACGGTACTCCGGCGCGGCAGCGGCGCATGGTTTCACGTGGAACATCGGCCGCGCAGGGACGGGCTGCGCCCGGAAGGGCCGTGCAGGGAAGGGGCGCGCAGGACAGGGGCCCCGGGCGCGCGGCTAGACGTGGAACGGGACGGTGGTGACGACGATCTTCGGCAGCGGGCGCAGCGCGTGCCGCAGCCGGGCGGCGGTCCTGCTGTGCAGGGCGCGGTGCCACCAGTGCCTCGGCACGATCTCCGGGAGGATCACGGTCAGGGTGAGATCGGGGCGCTGCCGGTGCAGCGCCTCGATGTAGTGCACCAGCGGCGCCACGATCGCGCGGTACGGCGAGACCACGACCTCCAGGGGCAGATGATCGCCCCACAGCGACCAGTAGCCGCGGAAGCGTTCGGCCTCCTCCTCGGCGGGGCTCACATGGAGCGCGAGGACGGGCTGCTGGAGCGAGGCCGCGTAGGCCAGTGCGCGCATCGCGGCGAGGTCCAGCGACGCGACCGGGACGACCGAGAGATGGCGGATCTCCTCGGGGGTCTCCTCGCTCTCCTCCGCCGCCGCTGCCCGTCGTGCCTCCACCGGCGCTTTCGGTGGTGTCTCCGCCGAGCCGGGGGGCGCGGGGAGCCGGAGTGCGGGGGCCGTGGGCAGCTCGATGGCGCGCGGGTGCAGCCGCAGCGCCCGGCCGACGGTGTCGTAGTGGTGCCGGATGCGCATCGTCACCAGCAGGAACAGTCCGACGGTGAGTACCGCGACCCAGGCGCCCGAGGTGAACTTGGTGATCCCCGCGGTGATGAAGACGAGGGCCGACAGCAGACCGCCGGTGGCGTTGAAGAAGAGGCTCTTGCGCCAGTGCCGGTCCCGCAGCCGCCACCAGTGGACCACCATCCCGGCCTGCGACAGCGCGAAGGCCAGGAAGACGCCGACCGCGTACAGCGGGATCAGCGCCCCGGTCATCCCGCTGAACGCCACATAGACCACCATCGCCGCGACCGAGAGCAGGATGATCCCGTTGCTGAACGCGAGGCGGTCGCCCAGCCGCAGGAAGATCCGCGGGGCGTGGTCGTCGCGCGCCAGCAGATAGAGCACGCGGGGAAAGTCGTTGTAGGCGGTGTTCGCCGCGAGCAGCAGCACCGCCGCCGTGGCCGCCTGGGTGAAGACGTACAGCGCGCCCGATCCGAAGCTGCGGTGGGCGAGCTGGGAGAGCACGGTCTCCCGGGAGTTGGGCACCACACCGTCGAGATGGACCACGGCGATGGTGCCCGCGAACAGCGCGATGAGCAGCAGGACCATCCAGGTCAGCGTCGTACGGGCGTTACGCCAGGCCACGGGTTTGAACGCCGGTACCGCATTGGAGATCGCCTCGATACCGGTCATCGCCGTCGCACCGGAGGAGAACGCGCGCATCGCCAGCAGCACGCCGACGCTCTCGGTGGCGTTCAGCGGCGGGGCCGCGGCCGGCTGGAACCCGCGGTCCGCGGCGTCGAAGAGGCCGACGGCGATGAGCACGGACATCGCGATGATGAACGCGTAGGTCGGCGCGGCGAAGAGCGATCCGGCCTGCCGGATGCCGCGCAGGTTGCCGGCGAGCAGTGCGGCGATCACGATGACGCCGATCGGCACGGCGTCGTCGGCCAGCGAGGGAATCGCCGAGGTGATGGCCGCCACCCCGGAGGCGATCGAGACGGCGACCGTGAGGATGTAGTCGGTCATCAGACCGGCCGCGGCGATCAGCCCCGGCACCCGTCCCAGGTTGTCCCCGGCGACGATGTACGAACCGCCGCCGTGCGGGTACGCGCGGATCGTCTGCCGGTACGAGACGCCGACGGCCAGCATCAGGAAGGCGATCGTCGCGGCGATCGGCAGCGAGTAGCTCAGCCCGGCGGCGCCGCCCAGGACGAGGATGGCGAGCATGGCCTCGGGGCCGTAGGCGACGGAGGAGAGCGCGTCGGCGGACAGTACCGGCAGCGCCACGAGTTTGCGCATCCGCTCCTGCGCCAGCGCGGTGCTCTTCAGCGCGGCGCCGAGCACCACCCGCCGGACGCGGTAGCCGAAGCGGCCCAGCCGGCCGGTGGGCAGCTCCGCCGCCGCCTCCGCCTCGATCTCGGGCGGCTGTCCGCTGAGCGGGGTGATGCTGACCAGGCGGCCGATACGGGCCGGCCGGATCTCCGCGGGTGCGGGGAAGACGCCCAGGTCGGGGTCGACCGGCAGGGTGCGGCGCCGCACTCCGGGGTCGCCCGACACCCGCCCCCATTCGTGCCCCACCCGGCGCAGCACCGCCAGTTGCTCGTCATCGAGTCCCGGCAACAGGGCGGCCGGGCTGGGCGCTCCGCTCGTGCTGCCGCTTTCGCCCTGGTTTCGATGCGTATCCGACACGTCGCTCAGTGTCACCCACGGCGGGGCGTCGGCGCGGCAGCCCACGGTGCGAGCCCTGCGCGTGCCGGACGCGGCGGCCGCCGCGTACAGCCGAGTACAGACTGGGGGAGCGATGGCCTGGCGTCCCACGCGGGCCCGCCCGCTCAGCGCCCGCCCGGCGCCCGCTCAGCGCCCGCCCCGCCGTGTGTCACTCACGGCGAGGCGTCGGCGCGGCAGCCCACGGTGCGAGCCACGCATGTGCCTCACGCGCTGGCCGCCGCGTACAGCGGGGGAGCGGGGGCCCTGCGCCCCACCCGGGCCCCGCCCGCGCAACGCTCACCCGGCACCAGCCCGGCGTCGGCCCCGCCGTTCACCCCGGCACCGTCGCGCCTACCCCAGCACCTTCCCCAGCGACTTCAGCGCCGACTCCAGTACCTCGCGGGTGATGGTCAGCGGCGGGGCGAGCCGGATGGTGGAGCCGTGGGTGTCCTTGACGAGGATGCCCTCGTCCAGCAGGCGTTCGCTGATCTCGCGGCCGGTGCCGAGGGCCGGGTCGATATCGACGCCCGCCCACAGCCCGCGGACGCGGAACCCGGTGACGCCCTCGCCGACCAGCGCGGCCAGTCCGGTGCGGAGCACCTCGCCCAGCTCGGTGGCCCGGCGCTGGAACTCGCCGGTGGCCAGCAGCTCGACGACGGCCGAACCGACCGCCGCCGCCAGCGGGTTGCCGCCGAATGTGGAGCCGTGCTCGCCCGGGTGCAGCACGCCGAGCACCTCGCGGCGGGCGACGACCGCGGAGACCGGCACGATGCCGCCGCCGAGCGCCTTGCCGAGCAGCACGACGTCCGGGACCACCGCTTCGTGGTCGACGGCCAGCGTGCTGCCGGTCCGCCCCAGGCCGGACTGGATCTCGTCGGCGATGAACAGGCATCCGTGGCGCCGGGTCAGCTCCCGTACGCCGGTGAGGTAGCCGTCGTCCGGGATGATGACGCCCGCCTCGCCCTGGATGGGTTCGATCAGCACGGCGGCCGTCGTCTCGTCCACGGCCGCTTCGAGCGCGGCGAGGTCGTTGTAGGGCACGACGCGGAACCCCGGGGTGAAGGGGCCGAAGCCGGCGCGGGCGGTCTCGTCGTCGGAGAAGCCGACGATCGTCGTCGTCCTGCCGTGGAAGTTGTCCGCGGCCACCACGATCGTCGCCCGGTCGGCCGGGACGCCCTTGACGTCGTACGCCCATTTGCGGGCGACCTTGATGCCGCTCTCCACCGCCTCGGCGCCGGTGTTCATCGGGAGCACCATGTCCAGGCCGGTCAGTTCGGCCAGCCCCGCGGCGAAACCGGCGAGCCGGTTGTGGTGGAAGGCGCGGGAGGTGAGGGTGAGCTGGTCGAGCTGGCGGTGCGCGGCCTCGACCAGCGCCGGGTGCCGGTGGCCGAAGTTGAGCGCGGAGTACCCGGCCAGCATGTCCAGGTACCGGCGCCCCTCGACGTCCTCGACCCAGACGTCCTCGGCGCGGGCGATGACCACGGGCAGCGGGTGGTAGTTGTGCGCGAGGACCGGCGCCTCGGCGCGGATCAGCTCCGCCGACGAACCGGGCGTACCGGCAGAGGTGTTGCCGGCGAAAGCGGTACCGGTGGTGCGGGTGGGCGCGGTCATGGGCGGACCTCCTGGGTGCAGCACTTGATGCCACCGCCGGCCTTGAGCAGCTCCGACAGGTCGACGGGGACGGGGACGTAACCACGGGCGGCGAGCTGGGCGATGAGGCCACCCGCCTGCGGGGCGATGAAGACGTGCCGCCCGTCGGACACGGAGTTGAGGCCGAACGCCATGGCGTCCGCCCGGGAGGCGATCACCGCCCGCGGGAAGAGCCGCCGGAGGACCGCCCGGCTGCCGGCCGAGAACGCCGCCGGATAGTAGGCGATGTTCTCCCGGCCGCTCGCGTCGTCGAGGACGAAGAGCGCGGTGTCCAGGTGGTAGAAGTACGGGTCCACCAGTTGCAGGCCGATCGTCGGTACGCCGAAGAACTCCTGCGCCTCGTGGTGCGCCGCCCGTGCGGTCCGAAAGCCCGTACCCGCCAGGATGAAGCGCCCGGCCGGTATGAGATCGCCCTCGCCCTCGCACTTCGACTCCGACCGGTGCACGTCGTACCCGGCCGCCGCGAACCACGCCTCGTACGCGGCGGTTTCGGGTTGCCGCTGGGGCGCGTGGAACCGCGATCCGAAGACCCGGCCCGCCAGCACGAGCGCCGCGTTCGCCGAGAACACCATGTCCGGCAGCCCGGCCACCGGCTCCACGCACTGCACGACATGGCCGTGGTCGCGGTAGGCGCGGACCAGCGCCGCCCACTGGCGGCCGGCGAGTGCGGTGTCGACCTCCGTGTCCTGGCGCATCCACGGGTTGATGGCGTACCGCACGGTGAAGTGCCGGGGCTCGCAGACCAGGTAGCGCCGGGGGCGCGCCACCAGATCCGGCGACGGTGTGCGGGGTATCGGTGTGGGGTCCGTGGACACCGGACCCGTGGGCACAACGCTCGTCGACACGGAACGCTCCCTCCGTCTCCTTCGGGACGACCCGGGCGGGCCGCCCTGGACGCCGCGGGGGCGGCCGCGAGCGACCCTCCCCGGGACGGCCGCGGGCGACCACCGCTCCGGGTGATCGCCGGGCCGTTCTCAACGGTAGGCAGCCGCCGTGACGGGCGACAAGCAACAAAGGCTGCGTGCAGGCGCAGGAATGCTGCGTAGAACGGCGCGGGAGAGCCGGTTCGCTGCGTCAGTCCTGTGCGGAGACGCGTGCGCCGGCCTCCGGACTGTCCGGGAGCAGATGGGAGAGGACCAGATAGCTGATGGTCTTGCGGATGAACGGTTCGGCCCGGATGCGCTCCAGCACCTCCTCGAAGTGCTGCACATCGGTCGCCCGGACGTGCAGCAGCGCGTCGGCGCCGCCGGTCACGGTCATGGCGGCGGCGATCTCCGGATGGTTGCGCACGACCTCCGCGAGCCGCCGGGGCGGCGCGGCGCTGTCGCAGTACACCTCGACGTACGCCTCGGTCAGCCAGCCCAGCGCGGCGGGCCGGACGGTCGCGCTGAACCCCGTGATCACCTGGTGTTCCCGCAGCCGGTCGACCCGGCGCTTGACCGCGGTCGCCGACAGCCCGATGGCCGTACCGATCTCCGCGAAGCTCGTCCGGGCGTTGTCGATCAGCGCGGCGAGGATCTTGCGGTCCAGCTCGTCGAAGGGCGCGTGCCTGGCCGGTTCGGGGGACCGCGCGGGCCGGGCGGCGGAGGACCGGGCGGGCGTGGTGGCGGACGCGGCGTGCCCGGCGGATTCAGCAGGTCCGACAGGGCCGGCAGGTCCGGCGGTGGCAGCGGATCCGGTCGGTTCGGTGGGTTCAGCGGGCCGGTGTGTCATGGCTGGCGATCCTCGCACGGCGCCGGCGCGGTGCGAGCTGCGCGCCGCCGCGGCGGGAGCGGGGAGCTGCCACGGCGTACGCGGCCGTCCGGGCGCCGCCGGAAGCGGCCGAATCGAACATATTTCGCCATCGGGGATGGGTCTAGGAGATCGCGGGCCGGGGTAGTGCCGACCAGCCAAGAGGGGCGCATTCGCTTACATCTGCGCCTCCCTGCTGCCGTACATACCCAGGAACCCAGGAACCCCAAGAATGAGGCCAGGAACGGTGACACAGCCATTCGAATTGCCGCACTTCTATTCTCCCCATCCGGCGCGGCTGAATCCGCATCTGGAGGCGGCCCGGGAGCATTCCAGGAAGTGGGCGCGCGATATGGAGATGCTGGAGGGCTCGGGCATCTGGACGGAACGGGATCTCGACGCCCACGACTACGCCCTGCTCTGCTCCTACACCCACCCCGACGCCCCCGAACCGGCACTGTCGCTGGTGACCGACTGGTATGTGTGGGTCTTCTTCTTCGACGACCATTTCCTGGAGAAGTTCAAGCGGACGCTGGACCGCGAGGGCGGCAAGGAATACCTGGACCGGCTGCCGCTCTTCATGCCGATGGACCTGTCCACGCCCGTGCCCGAGCCGGCCAACCCCGTCGAGGCGGGACTGGCCGATCTGTGGGCGCGCACCGTGCCCGACATGTCCGTGGAATGGCGGGCGCGGTTCGCCGAGAGCACCGAGAATCTGCTCAATGAATCACTGTGGGAACTGTCCAATATCCACATCAACCGCGTCCCCAACCCCGTCGAATACATCGAGATGCGCCGCAAGGTCGGCGGAGCGCCGTGGTCCGCGGGCCTGGTGGAGTACGCGACCGGCGCCGAGGTCCCCGCGGCCGTGGCCGGATCCCGGCCCCTGCGGGTCCTCAAGGACACCTTCTCCGACGCCGTACACCTGCGCAACGACCTCTTCTCCTACCAGCGGGAAACGGAGGAGGAGGGCGAGCTGAGCAACGGTGTGCTGGTGCTGGAGACGTTCCTGCACTGCACGACGCAGGAGGCCGCGGACGCCGTCAACGACCTGATCACCTCGCGGTTGCAGCAGTTCGAGGACACCGTGCTGACCGAACTCCCCGCCCTCTTCGTGGAGCAGGGTCTGGACCCGCACGCCTGCGCCGACGTCCTGGCGTACGCCAAGGGCCTCCAGGACTGGCAGTCCGGCGGCCATGAATGGCATCTGCGCTCCAGCCGCTATATGAACGGCAGCGGCGCGGCGGCCGGCGCCTCCCCGGCCGCGCACCCCGCCGCGGCGTCCTCGTCCGCCCTGTCCGGGCCCGCCGCGGCGTCCTCCGGGCTGCCCTGGTCGCCCTTCGCCTTCAGCGGGCTCGGCACCTCGGCGGCGGATCTGAAGACCGTCCTCGCCACGGCCGTCACACAGCGCCTCCGCCGCCACACCCATATCCCGTACCAGAAGGTCGGCCCCTCCCAACTGCCGTCCTTCGTCATGCCGTTCACCACGACGCTCAGCCCGCATCTGGACCTGGCGCGCCGCAATGTCGTCACCTGGGCGCACCGTATGGGCCTGCTGCGGCCGCAGCCCGGTGTGCCGTTCTCCGACGTCTGGGACGAGGACGCGCTCGTCAGGTTCGACTTCGCCCTGTGTGCGGCGGGCCTCCACCCGGACGCCGACACGGAGCAACTGGATCTGGGCACGCAGTGGCTGACCTGGGGCACCTACGCGGACGACTACTACCCGGCGGTCTTCGGCCGGACCCGGGACCTGGCGGGCGCCAAGGTGTGCACCGCCCGCCTCTCGGCCCTCATGCCCCTCGACCCCGCGGCCCCCACACCGGCCCCCGAGCCGGGACCGGGCTCGTCCCCCGCCGCCCTCGAACCGGCCTGCGCCCTCGAACACGCCCTGGCGGACCTGTGGGCCCGTACGACGCGGCCGATGTCACCCGACGCGCGCCGGGCGTTCCGTACGGCCATCGAGTCGATGACCTCCAGCTGGCTCTGGGAACTGGACAACCAGGCCCAGCACCGCATCCCCGACCCGGTCGACTACATCGAGATGCGCCGGTCGACCTTCGGCTCGGAACTCACCATGAGCCTCAGCCGTATCGGACACGGCCGACAGGTCCCGCCGGAGATCTACCGCACCGGCCCGATGCGCTCCCTGGAGAACGCGGCCGCCGACTACGCCTGCCTCCTCAACGACGTCTTCTCGTACCAGAAGGAGATCGAGTACGAGGGCGAGGTCCACAACGGCATCCTGGTCGTCCAGAACTTCTTCCACTGCGACTACCCGACCGCGCTCGCCATCATCCACGACCTGATGACCTCCCGGATGAGCGAGTTCCAGCATGTCGCGGCTCATCAACTCCCGGTCCTCTACGACGATTTCCGGCTCTCGGCCGAGGCCCGCGCGGCCCTCGACGGATACGTGAAAGAGCTGGAGAACTGGCTGGCCGGCATCCTCACCTGGCACCGCGAATGCCGCCGCTACCGCGAGGCCGACCTGCGCCACGGCCCCGGCTCCGTACAGCGGCTCATGGGCCCCACCGGACTGGGCACCTCGGCCGCCCGCCTGGTCCGGTCGGCCGTGAGCGTGGGGTAGGGGTACGGTCCCCGGCTCCGGCAACCGCCCGGAGCCGGGGGCCATCGCCGCGCCCCGCCCGGCGAGCTGCCGCGCGGTACCGGGCCAGGCGGCCGCCCCCGGGAGGGTCGGGCAACGCGGCATCACCCCTTTGCCGCACCGCACATGAGGGCGTTGCCGAAATGAACTGAGTTAGCTTCAGGAGGCCCCGGGAGAAGCCGCTTCGCCGGCTCATTCACCTATTCGCTCACGCGAGGTATTCCGCCCATGCCGGACCTTGTTTATATCGCCCTGGTGATCCTGACGTTCGCGGTCATCGGCTGGGTCGCGAAGGGGGTCGGGCGGCTGTGAGTGTGGAGAACATCGTGGGCCTGATCGTGGCCGTATGCCTGGTCGGCTATTTGATCGTCTGCCTGATCTTCCCGGACAAGTTCTAGGCGCGGGCCGGATGAATGACACGCTCGCGGGCTGGCTCCAGATTCTCCTGCTGGTCCTCGCGCTGGCCCTCACCTTCCGGCCGCTCGGCGACCATATCGCCCGCGTCCTCACCGGCACCCGCCACACGAAGACCGAGCGGCTGGTCTACCGGGCGGCCGGGGTGCACGGCGACATCGACCAGACCTGGCCGGTGTACCTCCGCGGTGTGCTGGCCTTCTCCCTGGTCTCGACGCTCTTCCTGTACGGGTTCCTGCGGGTGCAGAACCTGCTCCCGCTCTCCCTCGGCCGGGGAGCCGTCACCCCGGACCTGTCGTTCAACACGGCCGCGTCCTTCGTCACCAACACCAACTGGCAGTCCTACGCGGGCGAATCGACCATGGGCCATCTGGTGCAGATGGCCGGTCTCGCGGTACAGAACTTCGTCTCCGCCGCGGTGGGAATTTCCGTTCTCGCCGCGCTGCTCCGGGGATTCACCCGGCAGAGCACCGGCCGGGTCGGGAATTTCTGGGTCGATCTGACCCGGATCGTGGTGCGGCTGCTGCTGCCGCTCTCCTTCGTGTTCGCGATCGTTCTGGTGGCTTCCGGGGTCATCCAGAATTTCCACGGATTCCACGATGTCACCACCCTCGCGGGCGGCCACCAGAGCATTCCCGGCGGGCCGGTCGCCTCGCAGGAGGCCATCAAGGAACTCGGCACCAACGGCGGCGGTTTCTACAACGCGAACTCCGCGCACCCCTTCGAGAACCCCACCGCGCTGACCAACCTGATCGAGATCTACCTCCTGCTGGTGATCGCGGTCTGTCTGCCGCGGACCTTCGGGGTGCTGGTCGGCGACCGGCGCCAGGGTTACGCGGTCATCGCCGTGATGGCGCTGCTCTGGGCCGCGTCGGTGGCCCTCGTGACCGCGAACGAACTGCACAGCGTCAGCAGTACGGCCGGTCACGCCGCGGGAGGCATGGCGGAGGGCAAGGAGCAGCGGTTCGGCATCTGGTCCTCGGCGCTCTTCGCGGTCTCCACCACCCTGACCTCGTGCGGCGCCGTCAACTCCGCCCACGACTCCTACACGCCGGGCGGCGGCGGGATGACGATCTTCAACATGATGCTCGGCGAGATCGCGCCGGGCGGCACCGGTTCCGGGCTGTACGGAATCCTCATCCTGGCCGTCGTCGCGGTCTTCGTGGCCGGGCTGATGGTCGGCCGGACGCCGGAGTACCTGGGCAAGAAACTGCGGGGCCGGGAGATGAAGTTCGCCTCGCTCTACCTCCTCACCACCCCCCTGACCGTCCTGGTGGGCGCCGGGCTAACCATGGCGTTCCCCGGTCCGCGGGCGGCCATGCTCAACACCGGGCCGCACGGCTTCTCGGAGGTGCTGTACGCCTTCGCGTCCGCGGCGAACAACAACGGTTCGGCGTTCGCCGGGCTGAGCGCGGACACCGTCTGGTACAACACCGCCCTCGGCCTGGTCATGCTCATCGGCCGCTTCCTGCCGATGGTGTTCGTGCTGGCGCTCGCCGGATCCCTCGCCGGCCAGCAGCCCGTACCCGTCACCGCGGGCACCCTGCCCACCCACCGGCCGCAGTTCGTCGGGCTGCTGACCGGCGTGATCCTCATCGTCGTCGGCCTGACGTACTTCCCCGCGCTCGCGCTCGGACCGCTCGCGGAAGGTCTCCACTGATGCCCACGACCACCGTTCCCCCGCCGGACCCGGCCGCGGGGGCGCCGCCCGGCCTCGGACCGCACCGGGTCCCGGCCGGTCTGCTCGACCCGAAACAGCTGCTCGGCTCGTTCCCCGGCGCGCTGCGCAAACTCGACCCGCGCACGATGGTCCGCAGCCCGGTCATGTTCGTCGTGGAGGTCGGGGCGGTCCTGACCACCCTGTCGGCCCTGCGCACCCCCGGCGTCTTCGCCTGGGTCATCACGGGCTGGCTCTGGCTGACGGTGGTCTTCGCGAATCTGGCCGAGGCGGTCGCGGAGGGCCGCGGCAAGGCGCAGGCGGAGACGCTGCGCCGGACCAAGACCCTGACCATGGCCCGGCGCCTCACCGGCTGGCGGCCGGGCGCGGCCGAACCCGTCGAGGAGGAGGTCCCCGGTCTCGACCTCCGGCCCGGCGATCACGTCCTGGTCGAGGCCGGGCAGACCATTCCGGGCGACGGCGATGTGGTCGAGGGCGTCGCGAGCGTGGACGAGTCGGCGATCACCGGGGAGTCGGCGCCGGTGATCCGCGAGTCGGGCGGCGACCGGTCGGCGGTCACCGGCGGTACGAAGGTGCTGTCCGACCGGATCGTCGTCAAAATCACCTCGAAGCCGGGGGAGACCTTCATCGACCGGATGATCGCGCTGGTGGAGGGCGCCGCCCGGCAGAAGACGCCGAACGAGATCGCGCTCAACATCCTGCTGGCGTCCCTGACCGTCATCTTTCTGGCCGCCGTGGTGACCCTGCAGCCCTTCGCCGTCTTCGCCGGGGCCGAACAGCCCCTCGTCGTCCTGGTCGCCCTCGTCGTGGCCCTCATCCCGACGACGATCGGCGCACTGCTCTCGGCGATCGGCATCGCGGGGATGGACCGGCTCGTGCAGCGCAATGTGCTGGCGATGTCCGGGCGCGCCGTGGAGGCCGCGGGCGACGTCAACACCCTGCTGCTCGACAAGACGGGCACCATCACCCTCGGCAACCGCCAGGCGGCCGAGTTCCTGCCGGCGCGGGGCGTGGACGCCGAGGAACTCGCGGACGCCGCCCAGCTCTCCTCGATCGCCGACGAGACGCCCGAGGGGCGCTCCATCGTGGTCCTGGCCAAGCAGCGGCACGCGCTCCGGGCCCGCGGCGAAGGGGAGCTGGCGCACGCGGCGTTCGTGGCCTTCACCGCCCAGAGCCGGATGAGCGGCGTCGACCTCAGCGACCCCGGTGCGGGCCGGTCGCTGCGCAAGGGCGCGGCGACCGCGGTGATGCGCTGGGTCCGCGACAGCGGCGGGCACCCCACCGAGGACGTCGGACAGCTCGTGGACGGCATCTCCGCGAGCGGCGGCACCCCGCTGGTCGTCGGCGAGGTGACCGGCGCGGACGGTATCCGGACCGCCCGCGTCCTGGGGGTGATCCACCTCAAGGACATCGTCAAGGAGGGCATGCGGGAGCGGTTCGCCGAACTGCGCCGGATGGGCATCCGGACGGTGATGATCACCGGTGACAACCCGCTGACCGCGCGCGCCATCGCCCAGGAGGCGGGCGTGGACGACTTCCTCGCGGAGGCCACCCCCGAGGACAAGATGTCCCTGATCCGGCAGGAGCAGGCGGGCGGCAAGCTGGTCGCGATGACCGGCGACGGCACCAACGACGCCCCGGCGCTGGCCCAGGCGGACGTCGGCGTGGCGATGAACACCGGCACCTCGGCCGCCAAGGAGGCCGGGAACATGGTCGACCTCGACTCCAACCCCACCAAGCTCATCGAGATCGTTGCGATCGGCAAGCAACTCCTCATCACCCGAGGCGCGTTGACGACATTCTCGATCGCCAACGACGTCGCGAAGTACTTCGCGATCATCCCGGCCATGTTCGCGGGGGTCTATCCGGGCCTGGACCGGCTGAACATCATGCGCCTGCACAGCCCTTCCTCGGCCATCACGTCCGCGATCATCTTCAACGCCCTCATCATCGTCGCGCTGATCCCGCTCGCCCTGCGCGGTGTGCGCTACACCCCGTCCTCGGCGGCCGCGCTGCTGAGCCGCAACATCTGGCTGTACGGGCTCGGCGGGCTGATCCTGCCGTTCCTCGGCATCAAACTCATCGATCTGATCGTCCAGTTCCTCCCCGGACTGCGCTGACGGCCGGGGCCGCCGGGGCCGACGAGCCGCCGATGGCCGAGGCCCCGACCGCCCCGGGCCGACGCGGACCGAACCAGGCAGACGCGGACCGGGCCCGGCCCCGGAGGAAGCAGGAGACCCATGCGTACGATCCACTCCCCGCTGCTCCGGCAGCACCTGGCGGCCCTGCGGCTGCTGCTCGTCCTCACCGTGCTCACCGGTATCGCCTATCCGCTGGCCGTCACCGGTATCGCCGAGACCGTGTTCCCCCACCGGGCCAACGGCTCCCCGCTGCCGGCGCACGGCACCCCGGTGGCCTCCCGCCTGATCGGGCAGAGCTTCAATCTGCCGAAGCAGCACCCCGCCGACCCGCACGAGGCGCTCCGGCCCGACCCCCGGTGGTTCCAGCCCCGCCCGTCCGCCGCCGACGCGGGCAAGGGCGCCGGACCGTACGACCCGACGGCCTCCCACGCCTCCAACCTCGGCCCCAACGACGCCGGACTGACCAGGACCGTCCGGGCCCGCCGCCTCGCCGTGGCCGCGTTCGACCACGTCCCGCCCGCGTCCGTCCCGGTCGATGCGGTGACCGCGAGTGGTTCCGGGCTCGACCCCGACATCTCCCCGGCGTACGCCTACGAACAGGCGGGCCGGGTGGCCGGGGCCCGCGGCCTGGCCCCCGCCGCGGTCCGCGGGCTGGTCGCCGGCCATGTCCAGGGCCGCTTCCTGGGCTTCCTGGGCCAGGAGCGCGTCAACGTCGTCGAGCTCAACCACGCGCTGGCCCGGCGGCCGTGACCGCGCCGCCGGGGACCGGGCCCGTGCGGTGGTCGGCTCATCCGCCGCCCACCCGGTCGACCAGCAGATGGCGGGGGCCGCGCAGTACCGGGCTGCGCCGGTACGGGGGCGGGTCCTCGACCAGGCGGGGAGTGTCGAGGTGGCGGAGCAGCTCGGTCAGCGCGATCCGGGCCTCGATGCGGGCGAGCGGTGCGCCGAAGCAGTTGTGGATGCCGCTGCCGAAGCCGAAGTGCTGGTTGTCCTGCCGGGCCGGGTCGAAGCGGTCGGGGTCCGCGAACCGCAGCGGGTCCCGGTTGCCGGCGGCGAGCACGAGGACCAGGGGCGCGCCCCGGGGGACGGTGATGCCCCCGACCTCGACATCGGTGAGCGGGGTCCGCTGCGGCAGCAGCTGCACGGGCGGTTCGTAGCGCAGCAGTTCCTCCACCGCCGACGGCATCAGCTCCGGCTCATCGCGTAGCCGCGCCAGTACGTCCGGGTGGCGCAGGAAGGTGAGCATGCCGTTGGTGATCAGGTTGACGGTCGTCTCGTGCCCGGCGATGAGCAGCAGGACCGCGTTCGTCATCAGCTCCGGTGTGGTGAGCTGTCCCTCGGGGCCGGCGTCGTTGACGAGGGCGGAGAGCAGATCGCCGGACGGATGGCCGCGTCGGGACCCGGCGAGCTCCTCCAGATAGTGCGCCATCGCTGTCCGGGCCTCACCGGCCGCGCGCCGGCGCCGCTGCGGGTCGGTCCCGGGGGTGAAGTCGAGACCGGCGATGACCGCGTTCGTCCAGGCGCGGACGTGGGGCACGTCCTCCCGGGGCACGCCCAGCAGCCCGCAGATCACGGTGACGGGGAGCGGATAGGCGAAGTCGTCGACGAGGTCGATCCGGTCCTTGCCCCGGAACGCGTCGATCAGCTCCCGGGCGATCCGCGTGATGTCACCGTGCAGGGCGTCGATCCGCCCGGGGGAGTGCGGCGGGCCGAACGGCCGCATGACGATGCGGCGCTGCCGGTCGTGTTCGGGGTCGTCCAGCCCGATGAAGGACGGCGGCAGATCGCCCACTCGCAGCAGCGCGTCGCCCGGGTCCGTGAGGTGCCGGACGTCCGAGCTGATCCGCGGGTCGTGGAGCAGTGCGGCGATCTCGTGGTACGTGCCCACCAGATAACTGCCGTCCTCCTGCCGGGCCACCCCGTTCTCCCGGAGCTCGGCGTAGAGCGGATAGGGGTCGGCGCGGTGGGCGTAGTCGGTGATCCGGTGGAACAGGGTGTCCGTGGACATCGCGCGGGCTCCTCATCGGGGGCGGGGGAGGTGTGCCGAGGGCGGCGGGTCAGCCGCTCTGCCGCACCACCACGGCCAGCCGCCGGTCCGGCAGATGGCCGGTGAGGGCGACGGTCGGGCCGTGCGAGAGCACCTTGGGGTCCGGTACGTCGGAGGGGACGGGGACCGGGGACTCGGGCCGGTCGGCGGCACCGGCCGGGGGCGGGAACGGCGCCGCGGACTCGATCAGCGTCCGGTAGTGCTCCAGCCACTTGGCCCGGTTCACGCTGACCGCCGCGGTGACGCGGCCCCGGTACCCGTAGACCGCGACCAGCCGGCCCTCCTTCAACGAGCCCTGGGCGATGACCACTTGGTCGGAGAACGTCGGTACGCCGACGGACTTGATGTTGAGGCCGAACTGGCTGGACCAGAAGGCCGGCACCGTCAGATGCGGGCGTCGGCGCGGCCCCGGGCTGACCATGTTGTGGGCCGCCACCTCGGCCTGCGCGACCGCGTTGCCCCAGTGTTCGAGGGAGAGCATCTGGTACTCGAAGAGCGGATGCGGGAACCGGGCCACGTCACCGGCGACGAAGACATCGTCGGTGACGATCCCGTACATGTTGAAGGCCCGGCACCCCGCGTCGCAGGCCACGCCTCGGGGGCCGGCGGCGAGCCCCGACCCGGCCAGCCATTCGGTGTTGCGGACCGCGCCCAGGGCGACCACGGCGATGTCGGCGTCGATCCGGGTGCCGTCGGACAGATCGGCGCCGGTGAGCCTGCCGCCGCTGCCGCGCAGGGCGGTGACCGTCACCCCGCAGCGCAGATCGACGCCGTGCGCGCGCTGCAACTTCGCGGCGAAGGCGCCGAGGGTCCCGCCGAGCGCGCCGACCAGCGGCGCGGGTCCGCGTTCGGCGACCGTCACCGCCAGACCGCGCTCCCGGCAGGCGGACGCGATCTCCGAGCCGGTGAACCCGGCGCCGATCACCAGCACCCGGCGCGGTCCGGCGTCGAGGCGCTCGGCGAGGCGGGCCGCGTCGTCGAGCGTGCGCAGCGTCAGCACCCCGTCCAGCCGGGCCTCGTCGGACTGCGGCCAGGGCCGGGCCCGCGTCCCGGTGGCGATCAGCAGCCGGTCGAAGGGCAGGTGCTCGCCGTCGGCGAGCAGTACCCGCTTCTCGACCGGATCCAGCCCGCTGGCCCGCACCCCGAGCTTCCACCGCGCGTCCACCGCGTGGCGGCGCGGCAGCCCGGCATCCGCCGCGCGCACCCGCCCGAGCAGCACCTGCTTGGAGAGCGGCGGCCGGTCGTACGGGGGGTGGGGTTCGTCCCCGACCACCGTCAGTGAACCGCCGAAGCCTTCCGCGCGCAGTGTCTCGGCCGCCCGCAGCCCGGCCAGCGACGCACCGACGATGACGATCCGCCCGCTGTGCCCGCCCCACCCTTCACCGGCCATCGACGCCCGCCCGTCCACCACCGGCACCGGAAGACGGACCAGCGTCCGCCGGACCACCGGCACCGGAAGGCGCGGCACCGTCCCCCGCCGGTTCGCCGACGAGGATGGCCTGCACCGGACAGGCCGCCGCCGCCCGCCGTACGTGCTCGTGCTGCTCACCCGGTACCGCCGGCGCGTACATCAGGGCCTCCTCACCGTGCAGCTCGAAGACGCGCGGCGCGAGGAACACGCACTGCGCATAGCCCTGACACCGATTGAGGTCGACAACGATCTGCATCCCGGTCCGTTCCACGCCTCGGCGCCACCCGTCCGCTCCGTCCCCTCCGTCTTACTCCCCCGCACCGGACGGCGCGGCCGGAGCGGGGCCGGTCGGGGGACGGCGGGGAGCCGGGGCGGGGCCGGCGGGACCGTCCGCCCGCGCCGCCCGGCCCGCGGAGCGCCCGGCCCCGCCCGGCCGCCGCAGGTCAGGGCGTACGAGGAGGACGGACCCGGATGAACCGCGGGCCCACGTCAGTTGTCCCGTACGCCATCTCCGCGTCACCCGCGGTATCCGCGGCCCTGGTGTGCTCTGAACCGGAGGCGGCGTGGGCCGTTCCGTCTAGGAGGAGATCGCATGTCCCGTTCCCGTATGCACCGCCGCGGCCTGGCCTGGGGCGCCGCTGCCCTGCTGGTCGCCGGTGTCGCGGTGCCCGCCGCCGCGTACGCGTCCGACTCCGGGCAGAGCGTCGCGCACACGCCCAAGAGCAAGCAGGCGAAGAACGTCATCCTGCTCATCGGCGACGGGATGGGCGACTCCGAGATCACCCTCGCCCGCGACTACACGGTGGGCGCGGCGGGCCGGCTGAACATGGACAAGTTCCCGAGCACCGGCGCGTACACCACCTACGCCGTCGACAAGAACGGCAAGCCGGACTACGTCACCGACTCCGCCGCGAGCGGTACCGGCTGGGCCACCGGCCACAAGACCGTCAACGGCCGGATCTCCAAGACCCCGGGCACCGACAAGCCGCTGCCGACGATCCTGGAGCTGGCGCAGAAGAACGGGCTGGCCACCGGCAGCGTCACCACCGCCGAGCTGACCGACGCCACCCCCGCCGTACTCGCCTCGCACGTCGGCGACCGCAGCTGCCAGGGCCCGGCCGATATGAAGAAGTGCTCCGCGGACACCCTCCGCAACGGCGGCCTCGGCTCGATCGCCGAGCAGAGCGTCAACCACAAGGTGGACGTGCTCCTCGGCGGCGGCAAGGCCCGCTTCGACCAGACCATCACCGAAGGCCCGTACAAGGGCAAGACGGTCACCGAGCAGGCCCGCAAGCTCGGCTACCAGATCGTGACCGACGACAAGGGCCTGAGCGCCGTCAAGCCCGGCAAGCCGGTCCTCGGCCTCTTCGCGCCGGGCAACGTGCCCGTCGAGTGGACGGGCAAGCCCGCGGCCGTCGGCGGCACCGACCCGCAGCGCTGCACCACCGGCAATGCCGAGCGTCCGGCCGGCACCCCCCGCCTGGAGAACCAGACCCGCAAGGCCCTCGCCCTGCTGGAGGCCAAGCAGAGCAAGAAGCACGGCAACGGCAAGGGCTTCTTCCTCCAAGTCGAGGGCGCCTCGATCGACAAGCAGGACCACGCCGCCGACCCGTGCGGCCAGATCGGTGAGACCGCCGCCTTCGACCGCGCCGTCAAGGTCGCCCGCGACTACGCCGCCAAGCACCCCGACACCCTCGTGGTCACCACCGCCGACCACGGCCACACCAGCCAGATCGTGCCGCTGGAGGCCACCCCGCCCGGCCTCTCCTCCACCCTCGTCACCAACGAGGGCGGGAAGCTGAAGGTCAACTACTCCACCAACACCCCGGGCCAGTCCCAGGAGCACACCGGCACCCAGGTCCGGATCGCCGCCCAGGGCCCCAACGCCGACCGGGTCCTCGGCGTCACCGACCAGACCGACCTCTTCACCACCCTCCGCACGGCCCTGCGGCTGCGCTGAAACCCTGACATTCAGGTGAGGTGAGGTGAGGGAGGGCCGGTGCACCCGGCCCTCCCTCACGCATCCGGTCCTTCCCCTCCCGCATTCGGCCCTCCCTCGTGAAACCCGGGGGAGGGCCGAGTGCTTACGTGAAACCCGGGGGAGGGCCGAGTGCTTACGTGAATCCCGAGGGAGGGACGAATACTTACGTGAATTCCGGGGGAGGGCCGAATGCTTACGTGAATCCTGAGGATTGACTTGGGCGAGGGGCGCCTCGAAGCTCGTTCGGAGAACCGGGCGGCAACCTGCCCCCGCGCTCGGCTCACCGGTCCGGTCCGGAGCGGGAAGGCGCGGACAGGGGTCGACCCACCCACGGTGGAGAGGACCTACGCGTGCGCACGACATCACCGCTCACCGACACCCCCGCCCCGCACCGGTGGACCGTCGCCGTGCTCGGCCCCGGAGGCGTCGGCGGTCTGCTGGCCGGTCTGCTCTCCCGGGCCGGACACCGGGTCATCTGTGTGGCGGGGGAGGACACCGCACGGACCCTGCGCCAGGACGGCATCCGCGTACGCAGCGGGCAGTTCGGCGACTTCACCGCGCCCGTCGAAGCGGACACCGCACTGCGCGAGCCCGTCGGCCTGTGCCTGGTCACGGTCAAACACACGGCGCTGACGGCGGCCCTGGAGCGGGTACCGCCCCAGGTGCTCGGGGACGGCCTGGTCCTCCCCCTCCTCAACGGCGTAGAACACCCGGCCGCCTTGCGCGAACGCTACGGCGCACGGCGGGTCGTAGCGGGCACGATCCGGGTCGAGTCCACCCGGATCGCCCCCGGAGCCATCGAGCACGGCAGCCCGTTCACGGAGATCGACCTGACCGGAACGGCGGAACGGCTCGGCCCGCTGACCGCGATGTTCGAGGACGCCGGCGTGCGTACGCGCCCGGTCGCGGACGAGACCGCCGCGCTCTGGGCCAAACTGATCTTCCTCGCCCCCTTCGCCCTGCTCACCACCCGGTACGGGCTCACCATCGGCGAGGTACGCACCGGGCGGCGCGCGGAACTGGCGGCGCTCGTCGCCGAAGCCGCCGCGGTGAGCGGGGCCTGCGGCGTCCCGGCCGACGCCGCGCGGACCCTGGCGCGGTACGACACGTTCCCGGCCGGCGCCAAATCGTCCATGCAACGCGACGAGGAGGCCGGCCGGCCACTGGAACTCGACGCGATCGGCGGCGCACTGCTGCGCGCGGCCGAGCGCCACGGAGTCCCCACACCGGTCGCCAGCCGGCTGATGAGCGAGCTGATGGCGGGCTGAGGGAGCTGATGACGATGGGCTGAGCGAGTTGATGACGGGGGCCGGGGGAGCTGATGACGGGTGGGCGGGCCCGGCCTCGGTGGGTACGAAGCTGCCCCCTGTCGGCACTGCCTGCGGGTCACCCGCGCATTCCCGGATCGACGCACGCAGGTCCCCCACAGGTCCCCGGAGTCACGCGAAGCTCAGCTCTCGATGCCTCGTCTCGCGAGATCGGCCGCGATGCCGTCGAGGACGCCGGCGAGACCCGAGACGAACAGGGCGTCGAGATCCCAGGGGTCGGCGCCCGCGCGCATCGCGGGGCCGAGCCGGGGATACGCGCCGGGCTCGAAAAGCGGACTCCGCGCGCCACCCGCCCCCGTGGCCGGCTCCTCCTCTCCCCGCTTCGCGGTGAGGCGCGCCTGGCGCTCCGCCTCCACATCGCTGACGTAGGTCAGGGCCACGCCCTGTACGTAGGAGGTGAACATGAACATGTACCGGAAGGCGTCGGCGGGTTCGAGGCCGAGCCCGTCGAACGAGGTGAAGGTGCTCTCGCTGTCCGCCGCGAGGGCCGGGCTGAAATATGCGCGGGTCGTCACCATGACCTTCGACAGGATCCACGGGTGGCGGTGGTACAGGTCCCAGTCGCGGCGGGCGGCGCGTTCGAGGCCGTGACGCCAGTCGCGCGGCGGCGAGTCGGGCAGCGGAACACCGGTCATCGCGGCTTCCACCATCAAGGCCACCAACTCGTCCTTGGACGCCACATGCCGGTACAGGGCCATGGTGCTCATACCGAGATCCATGGCGACCCGGCGCATCGACAGCGCGTCGAGCCCCTCCGCGTCCGCGACGGCGATCCCGGCCCGCACGATGCGCTCGACGGTGAGCTGCGGCGGCGCATCGCTCCTGCCCTCCGGGGCGTCGCCACCGCCCGCGGGCGCATCGGCCGGCGCTTCCGCCCGGCGCGCCCGGTACGCCCTCGCCTGACACGCGCGGGAGCAGTAGCGCCTCGGCCGTCCCCGGTTCGTGGCCTCCAGCGGCTTCCCGCACGATGCGCACGCCAGCTGCACCGACACCACCACACTCCTTTTCGTCACGCCCCCATGTCTTGTGTCGAAAGTCTATCCCGGTGACGCATGGTGGGTCCAAAGGCCGCACCTCCTGCGCCGAGCATCGGTGCTCACCAGCGGTTTGAAAAAACTTTGCGCGACTCCGATGTGCATGTTTATCTAGTACGCATCACCGCGTACGACGTACGCACCCGCGCGATCAGTGCCACGCCGCCAAGGCCGACGTTGGCGACGACGCCGGGAACACCAGAAGTACCGGGAGAAGGAGACATGGCCGAAGGAGATATGGCCGGAGAAGCCATGGCCGGACAAGTCGTGGCCGGAGAAGGCGGCGGCGAACGGGCCGGGGTCAGGGAGTGGGTCGGGCTCGCCGTCCTGGTGCTGCCGTGCGTACTGGCATCCATGGACATGTCCGTCATGTTCGTCGCGCTCCCGTCCCTGACGGCCGATCTCCGGCCGAGCAGTTCCGAGCTGCTGTGGATCATGGACGCCTACGGCTTCCTCCTGGCCGGTCTGCTCATCACGATGGGCACCCTCGGCGACCGGATCGGACGGCGGCGGCTGCTGCTCGCCGGCGCCGCGGCCTTCGGCATCGCCTCGATCCTGGCGGCCTGCTCGACCAGCTCCGGGACGCTCATCGCGGCCCGCGCGCTCCTGGGCATGGCCGGTGCCACGCTGGCGCCGTCCACCCTCGCCCTGATCCGGAACATGTTCCACCACGCCGGGCAGCGCGCCACCGCGGTCGGCGTGTGGACCGCGGGCTTCGCGGGCGGCGCCGTGGTCGGCCCCATCATCGGCGGCCTGCTGCTGGAGCACTTCTGGTGGGGATCGGTCTTCCTGATCAACGTCCCCGTGATGATCCTGCTGCTGGTCCTCGGCCCGCTGCTGCTCCCCGAACACCGCGACCCCCGGCCGGGTCGTTTCGACCTGCTCGGCGCCGCCCTGTCCCTGGTGGCCGTGCTCGGCATCATCTACGGCATCAAACTGATGGCGGCACACGGTTTCGGATGGGTCCCGCTCGCGTACTGCGCCGCCGGACTCGCCGTGGGAGCGGTCTTCATCCACCGTCAGCGCACGGCCGCGAACTCGGTGATCGACATCTCGCTGTTCCGCACCAGCCGGTTCAACGTGCCCTTGCTCATCGACGCGCTGGGGACATTCGCACTGGTCGGATTCTCCCTGTTCAACTGGCAGTTCATGCAGCTCGTCCTGGGCATGAGCCCGTTCGAGTCGGCCCTGTGGTCGCTGCCCACCTTCCTCGTGATGCCCGTGGGCATCGGACTGGCCACCACGATGGCGGCCCGCATCGGCAAACCCCGGGTGATGACCGCCGGGCTGTCCCTGGCGGCCTGCGGTTACGTCCTGCTCGCCCTGGTCCGGACCGGCTCGGGAATCGGGTACGTCGTCGCCGCGCTGGTGGTCGTCTCGATCGGGATCGGCGGGGTCTCCGCCGTGGTCACCGACGTGATCCTGTCCGCCGCCCCGCCGGAACGGGCCGGGATGGCCTCCGCCATGGCCGAGACCTCGGCGGAGTTCGGCGGCGCGCTGGGCATCGCGGTACTGGGCAGCATCGGCACCGCCGTCTACCGCTCGGAACTGACGACGACGGCCCCCGACGCCCTCTCGCCCGGGGAACTGGAGGCGGCCCGGAACACCCTCGGCGGCGCCGTCGACACCGCCGCAGCCCTTCCGGCGAGCACCGCCGACGCCCTGCGGGACGCGGCCTTCGACGCCTTCACCCGCGAGATGCGCATCGCCGCGGTGGCCTGCGCCCTCCTCACCGCGGCCGCCGCCGCCCTCATCGCCACCCTCCTCCGCACCCCACCGAACCCACCCGAACCGAAGCCCACAACAGAACCCGACGACCCACACCGAACGGACGAGACGCCCTCCACGGCAACCTCAACCTCACCGTGAACGAAGGCGCCGCTAGCCGCCGTGCCGTCGCCCCGTGACGCCCGATGCCGGGTGTCACGGGGCCAGGCATCGAGTGCGGGCGCCGGCGGCTGTCTCCGGCCCGGCGATGCGACGGCACTCGGCATGCACAGAGGTGGCCAGGCGATGCACCACCTGGACTCCGTACGCCTGCTCCGGACCCGGACTTCGTACGCCTGCTCCCACCGCCGCGCCCGGCCGCGGCGCACCGCCGCCCGCGAGCGATGACCAGGGCGCCACGGCTGAGCCGATCGAGCTTCGGGGTGTGCTCGGCCATGGAACTGACGCCCCAGGGGCTCACCCAGAGAGATATCTGGCGCACCCTCATCGACGACCACGGCATCGATGTGCCCCACAGCGCAGTGCGCCACCACGTCATCCAAACCAACTGAGACGGACAACATCGAAGGGCCCCACCGCAAACGGTGAGACCCTTCGACATCGTGCCTGGTGAGGCACTGGCGGAGGATACGAGATTCGAACTCGTGAGGGGTTGCCCCCAGCACGCTTTCTAAATGTTCGTACGGGGGTGCGACGGCGTACCGGAACGTTGTGACCTGTGATGCGACAGGTGTGAATGGGGCGTCTGAACGGTGCTGTACGGCGGTGAATGCAATCGGAACTGCAACCACGGAGGAGGGCTATCTCGGTCCAGTGCCGACATCGCACCGTGGTCGACGACCCACCAGAGCCCCCGGAGATCGCCTGACCGAAGGCGCTACGGACAGACGTAGTGAGTTGCCCAACATGGCCATTCCGCATGGAGGTTGTCCGGGTGCGCAGAACTGATACGTCTCGCCAATCTTCGGCTCGCGTCGTGCGGTAAGTGATCGTGTCGCTACAGTTTTCGCAGGTTCGGTGATACCTAGCAGTAGGGCGGTTGAGTGGGTCGGCGATTTTTTATAGCGCTGGGGAGCGGTCGGTACCGTCATCTTCCCGAGGACGAACAACTGCGATCCGTGCCCAAAGACGTTCGCGCGACGACGGAGCTCTTCGCTACCTTCGGGTATGAGTCAGTGCTGTCCGGGCTCGGGGAGTACGACGGGGCTGAGCAGATCCGCCAGAAGCTGTCGCACTGGTCTGAGGATACCGTCCTGACCAGTGATGACGTGGTGGTTGTGTACTTCGCGGGCCACGGCTCGGTGGAGGAGCGCGATCGGCACTATCTGCTTTGTTGGGATTCGCGCGACGGGGACCTCGCGACTACAGCGCTGGCCACCGAGGACTTGGTGCGCATCCTGTGCAGGGGCAATCTGCGGCACCTTCTGCTGATTCTCGACACGTGTGCCGGCAGCGCGGGCGGCGCGGAGGCGTCTGCGGTCGCGCTGCAAACGATCGCGTACCGCAATGCGCACGCCGACTCGACAGGGCTGTGGTTCCTCGCCTCTGCCCGCCGCAAGGACATTGCCGAGGACGGTGTGTTCGTAGCTGCCCTGGGTGAGGCGGTGGAGACGACGACGGGGCGTACCGGCCAGCGGCAGCAATACCTCGACCTCACCGAACTGGTGAAGGCGGTCAACGAGCGCTTCGAAGGCAACGGACGCGGTCAGCGAGCCGAGTTGGCCAGCGGTCTCGTCACAGGGCTGGCACCTTTCCTGCCGAACATCGGATACGAGGAAGAGCTGCCACCGCTCGGTACCGACCTCGAAGTGCAGCGTCGGGTGGTTGCGCGAGACCTCACAGAGCACTTTGGACCACGCTCGCGCGGCGTGGAGTTCGAGTCGGAGCAGGGCCTGTACTTCAGCGGACGTGTGCGGGTGTTGTCCGAGCTGGTGGCCTGGTTGACTGCGGAGGTCGGGGACGGCCTGGGACGGGTCGTCACCGGCAGCCCGGGCTGTGGGAAGTCCGCGGTCCTCGGCAGGATCGTCGCGTTGTCGGACAGCCGGTACCGCTCGCGGCTCGACCTCGGCGGTGTCGACCCTGGGACCGTAGTGCCCCCCGGATGCGTAACAGCGGCTGTGCACGCCCGTCACAAGCGACTGGAAGAGGTTGTGGAACGGCTTGCCACTGCCCTCGACGTGGAAGCGGATGGCGCCGCCGCGCTGCTCCAGGAACTCACCAGGAGAGGCCGCCAGGGACCGCCAATGATCATTGTCGTGGATGCCGTGGACGAGGCAGGGTCGGACACCGCAGCGGACGCGGGTGGCCATGGCGAGCCGCGCAGGATCACTCGGGAACTGCTGCGGCCCATGTCGGAGATCCAGGGTGTACGGCTTCTCGTGGGGACTCGCCACGAACTGGTCGCACCTCTCGGACCCACTTTCACTTGTATGGATCTGGACCGGCCCGAATACTGTGCTGACGAGGGCGATGTGGCCGGATACGTCACCCGGGTGCTTCTCGCCATAGAGGAGTCCGACGTACGCACTCCGTACCGTGGTCGGCGAGAGCTCGCCAGGGCTGTGGCGAAAGGCGTTGCTGAGAAGGCCGCGGGTGTCTATCTCTACGCGAGGACAACCGCACGCACCCTGCGGTCGGACAAGACTCCGGTGGATGTCAGTCGGCCCGGCTGGGCAGACGCATTACCGAGTGAGATCGGCGAGGCGTTCGACGACTACCTTGCCCGCTTCGGCCCTGACGAGTCACGTGTGCGTCGTATGCTGCTCGCCCTCGCCTTTTCCGAGGGAAAGGGGCTTCCTCGGGGCTTGGTCTGGACGGCGCTGAGTTCGGTGATTTCGGGGATTCCTTGCACGGAGGAGGATGTCTCCTGGGTCCTGGATGTCGCCGAGGCGTACATCGCCGAAGTCATCGACGACGACCGGCGTTCTGCCTATCGGCTCTACCACAAGGCGCTGGCCGAGCACTTGCGCGCGACCGCTGACCGTCCGCCGGAAGAGATCCAGAGGTCGGTCGTCGAAGCGCTCAGCTCCCTTGTTCCCGAATCGTCGGACGGACGTCCCGACTGGTTCGTGGCTGTTCCGTATGTGCGTCAGCACATGGCCACACACGCGGCGGCGGCGGGCGTGCTTGCCGACCTCGTTGAGGATCCGGGCTTCTTGCTCGCCAGCGAACGCCTTGCCCTGTTAGGGGCGTTCGCGTCGATCGAGGGAGAGGGACCGAGACGGATCCGCGGCTCGTACGAGCAGGTCGCACACCGGCTGACAAACGACCGTGCTATGGGGGAGAGGGCTGCTGATCTGCAGCTGTCGGCCCGTCGATGCGAGGCTGATCAACTGGCGGATCGGATCGGCGAACTGGGTGTTTCACTTCCATGGTCCGCACGCTGGGCATGGTGGTCGACCAGCGGAGTGCACAGGCTTCTCAACGGTCACAGCAAGACAGTTCGCTGTGTCGCGGTCGGGGCTCTTGACGGGCGTCCCATCGCGGTGACGGGAAGTGTGGATGGGACAGCGCTGGTATGGGACCTCACCTCGCAGCGTCAGATCGGCGATCCGCTGTCCGTGGGCATCGCGGTGAGTGCCATAGCCATCGGCGATCTGGGCGACTACACGGTCGCCCTCATCGGCGCGGAAGACGGCACCGTGAGGATCTGGGACCTGTCCGCGGGCCAGGAGTACGGCCGAGCGCTGATGGGGCATACGAACCGGGTCGAGAGCATCGTGGTAGGAGCTGTCCACGGGCGCCTGGTGGTGCTGACGGCGAGCGCGGACGGCACGGCACGTATCTGGGATCTCGTCAACAGGCAACAACTCGGCTGTGATCTGAGTGCGCACAAACGGACGGTCTGGGACGCTGATCTGGGCGAGCTTGATGGACGTCCCATCGCGGTCACCGGCGGTGATGACAAGGCCGTCTATATCTGGAACCTGAGCGAGATTTTCGACGGCGGTGACGCGCGCATCGACGGCAGCCCGCTCATCGGCTCGGCGCATGCGGTCACCGCGGTTTGCGTGGCACGACTCGACGGCAGAGCCGTGGCACTCGTCGGAGACAGAGCGGGAATGCTTAGCAGGTGGGACTTAGCCGACCGCCGCCAGATCGGCGAACCCGTCACGGCTCACGTCCACTGGGCCGGTAGCGGAGTCGCCTCTGCCCTGATCGGAGAGTCCGACGGGCGTCCAGTGGCGCTGAGCAGTGGACGTCACGAAGCACGTCTGTGGGATCTACGTACTCTTCAGCCGCTCGGTCATCCGCTGCGTGGTCACGTCGAGCGCATCACCGCGGCAGCACTCACCAATCGCGGTGACGCTTCTTTGGCGGTCACGGTCAGCGAGGATCGAAGCGCGCGCATTTGGGATCTGACGGCAGATCAACCAGACGAGGGCCACACGCGCCCGGTGTGTTCCACGGCGTTCTGCGAAATCCAAGGTCGCCCAATGGTCGTCACCGGCGGAACGGACGCCACTGCCCGGCTCTGGGACCTGCGGACCCGTACGCCGGTCGGCAACCCTATGGAGGGGCATTCCGGGGAGGTGTCCGCCGTGGCTTTTGGCCTCGTAGGGGGACGGGCAGTGGCCGCGACGGGCGGGTCCGACACCACGGTCCGGCTCTGGGATCCGTTCCGAGGGGCTGCCCTGGGCCCGCCATTGACGGGACATACCAACGCAGTGCGCTGTGTGGCGTTCGGTGAGTTGGACGGTGCGCGGGTCGTCGTCAGTGGTGGTGAGGACGGCACGGTTCGGGTCTGGGACGCCATCTCCGGAGAGGTAGCCGGCCCTCCATTGGTGGGGCATGTCGGAGGTGTCTCACACCTTGCCGTACGCCGTGCGGGCCGGGGAATGGAGATCGTCCTCGCGACTTCGTCGGGTCACGCGTATGTATGGCGCGTGACCGGTCGTGGGGCACACTGGTCGGCCGGAACCCAAGCGCATTTCAATGTGGAAGCTCTCACTCCCTCCGCGCTGGCCGTCGGCGTGGCGTTCCATGGGATGCGACCAGTGGTGCTGTCCATGCTTGAGGGCAACAACGTCCATGTACACGACGTCGTGAACGGTTCAGCCGTCGGTGGTCCGTTTCTCGGGCATACCGGATACGTGATGGTGGGAGCTCTTGGTCGGCTTGGCAGAAACGCCGTCGTGGCGACCATGGCCTACGACAACACCGTCCGGATCTGGGATCTGGAGACAGCCGCACCATTGGGGTCGCCGTTGGAGGGCTTCACCGAGGTGGGTCCGAGTGGGACACGCGCGGCGCCGCTGTTCGCTCAGGTCGATGGGGCACCGGTGATACTGATCGCCACCTCACACGATGTGCGGATCTGGGACGCGTCCGCCATGCGTCCCTTCAGAGAGCCGCTCTGCGGCCAGGAACAGAGCTTGGTATCGGTCGACATCCTTCGGCCGTCGGACGGCAGGGCGATTGTCGTCACAGGAGCCACTAACGGCGTCGTTCGCACACATGATCTCGACGACGGACGCCAAGTGGCCGCCCAACTTACCTCGGCGACGCAAGCGATCAACGACCTGACGACCGTTCAGCTGCATGGTGATTGCGTGGTGGTACGCAGCAGCTGGAAGGAGGCGGAGGTGTGGAATCTCGGGTCCCGAAGGCGTCTCGGTAAGCGCTCGGGTACTTCCCGGCGGGCGTGCCTGCAGACGATGGACGGCAGTGTCGTCGTGGTGTCGGTCGCGGGTGATTACACGCTCCATGCCTGGGATCTGCACACACAGGCCCCGGTGTGCCCCCCGATGGTCGGCCACACCGCCGCTGTGATGACAGTACGGTCGGCAGCGGTCGGCGGCACCCCGGTCGTGGCGAGCGCCTCCGTGGACGGGACAGTACGGCTGTGGGACATAAGCACGGGAGGCCTGTTCGCTGAGCCGCTCAGCGGTCATGAGATGGGTGCGTTCGGTTTGGAGATCGCGCACTTGGACGGCAGAGGCGTCGTCATCTCCGGGGCGGGCGACGGACGCCTGCGGTTCTGGGACATAGCCGATGGGAAGGATGCCGGAGTGGAACTCGCGCCCTTCCCATCGGCAGTCCGGGCCATCCGTGCCGCAGTTGTTGACGGCACACTCACCACGGTCGCAGCCGACCGCTACGGGCTGATGCGTGTCTGGGAGATGAACTCCTCCTCGTGGACGGCCGAACTCGACATCGGCAGCGGCATCAACGGCATCGCACTCGATAGCGACGGACGGGTCTGCGCGGCGACCGACATGGGAGTGGTTGCACTCCGTCTCAACCCCTCGCGACTCGCGAAGGATCGGGGCCTCCTGTGACCCGTATCGTCCTCGTCCACGGCATCGCCCAGGAGGTTAAAGGGCCAGCGACGCTGCTCGCGGACTGGTATCCGGCGCTGAGTGACGGCCTCGCCCTGGCGACCGACGAGCATGTGGCGCGCGACGAGGTCTCCATGGCCTTCTACGGCGACCTCTTCCGCCCCGCCGGCCACCGTGGACTTGGCACCCCAGAGCTGGATGCTTCCGACGTTCAGGATGGTCTCGAGCGCGAACTGCTGATCAAGTGGTGGGAATCCGCGTCAGAACAGGAGACGCGCATCGCGGGCCCGGCCGTCCCGGTCCGGCTGCGTACCCCTCACCTTGTTCAGCGAGCCCTGGACGCACTCAGCCATTCGTCCTTCTTTGCCGGGCTCAGCGAACGCATGATGATTTCCAGCGCCCGGCAGGTACGCCGCTACTTCACCGAGCCCGACGTACGTCCCGGCATCCAGGACAGGATCGCCCGGCGCATTACGCGTGACACCGAGGTGATCGTCGCCCACTCACTTGGGACGGTCGCCGCGTACGAGACGTTGCACGCCCTCCCTGATTGCCCGTCTCTGACGCTGGTGACGCTGGGCTCTCCCTTGGCCGTACGCAACCTCGTCTTCGAACGCCTCAAGCCCCGACCCGTCAACGGTTATGCCCGCTGGCCGACTCCAGTGAAGCGCTGGACCAACATCGCTGACGCGGGTGACGTCGTCGCGCTGGCAAAAGAGCTGGCCCCATCGTTCGGGGATCGTGTCCGGGATCTCCGGGTCCATAACGGTGCCACGGCGCACGACGTGCGGCCGTACCTTACGGCTCGTGAGACTGGCCAGGCCATTGCCGAGGCGCTGCGCTCAGGTGCCACGGACCCCTGCTGAGACGGCTCAGCGCGCTGCAAGCCCCGTCAGAGCGGCGCCGGTGATGGTGAGAAAACCCCAACGGTCCATGCGGCCACTCCCCACCAGGTCAGCCGGTGCCTCGGCGGTACCGGCCTCTGTCCAGGGAGCCGTGAGTCCGGTGACTTCCCATACGGGGAGCCATCGCGGCCATCCTTCCGCCTGGACCCGATCGTACGGAACGCACAGCAGGTCGGCGAGGACGCGCTGAGCGTCGGCGTCCGGTTCCTGGCCCTGCTCCCACTTCCACACGGTGGTGCGGTTGGTCGCCAGAGGGATGCCCAGCTCCTTCCCCCGCGCCTGCATGAGTCGGGCGAGCTCGGCCTTCCCCATCCGTTCGACTGGCGGACGAAGGTCGGAGGGTGCATTGCTAACGACTCACCAACCATGACATATGTCCCGTCAACTCCGCCTAGTGATAGGGAGATTAGCCACGGTGACGTGCGCATGAGAGCCCTCGGCGCCGAGAGAAACCCCCTGGAAACGTTCCCGCCTGATCTCCGGACGGCTTCACTCGTCATCAGCCGCTCAGCCGTCGACCTTGAGATGGGAGCACGTTCATGCCCCGCACGAGCACGGCCTTCGGTAACAACCATTTAGTGATCGAAACCGGTGCAGCCCGGCCCGACGCGACCACGATCGTCGAGCGCAAGGGCCTCGGCCACCCCGACACGCTCGCCGACCACCTGGCCGAGAGGCTGTCCCGGGCCTACCGCCGGTACACCGTGCGCCACTTCGGCGCCGTCCTCCACCACAACTTCGACAAGCTCGCCCTGCTCGGCGGCGCCAGCGAGGTCCGGTACGGCGGTGGGGGTATGACCGCGCCCGCCCGAGTTCTGGTCAGCGGCAGGGCGGCGCCCATGTGTGGTGGTGAGCGCTTCCCATCACCGACGGCGAGCGCTCGCGGCTCTACTGCTACTCGCCCAAGATGGTCGAGCGGTATGCTTCCCACAACCCGACCGCCGAACTCGCCGTCCACCTGGGGCTCGACGAAGAGGAACCCCCGGCCGTGAAGGGCCGAGACCTTGTGTGGCTCGGACGAATAGACGAGGACAAGGCACCCCACCTCGCCGTACGGGCGGCGCAGATTCTCGGACGTCGTATACGCATGGTCGGCCCGGTCTTCGTCGAGGAGTACGTAAGCCGATACGAGACGGCCTTCGCTTCGGACCGTGTGGAATGGGTCGGGGAACTGGGCGGAGCGGCCAAGACCGCCGCCATCGCGGGGGGCTCGGTCTTCGTTTAAACCTACGCGCGGAACTACGTGGAGGCCGGCGCAGCCGTCTTCGGGGAGTCCCTGTGGGCTGGAACCCCCATCGCCGCCTTGACATGGCATGACGGCACCTGCGCTCAAGCGGCGCTCTGCGAGCCTACAGGCGACACCGTCGTCAGCGACCCCGCAGCCGACGACGAGAGCGCAGCCCATGCGCTCGCCAAGGCTATCGAGCGTGCCTCCGCACTCGACCACTTCGAGGTACAGGCAACGGGGTTGGCGCGCTTCGCCCCCGCGAGCCACTTCAAGGTTCTGGCGGCGCTCTGATGGAGAGCCACTCGGGAGCCCGCGAGGCAGTTGCCGCCCTACGCCAAGTGCTCGGCCCTCAGCGGGAGTTCTCCCTTGCCGACCGCGCCAACCGCACCTTGGAGATCCGTCACCGCGACCGTGGCACTCCGTACATCCCGCCGCGCTCGGCTCCTTCGTGGACCGAGCTGCTGACCACCCTCACCACGGCCTTCGCCGCGCGAGGCGTCATACGGGATGAGTGCCTGCCTTTGCGCTGGGGCCGTGAGACCGAGCTGACGATCTCTGCCGTGCAGGCCCTGGACCCACTGCTGAAGGGCGGCCATGCCCTCACGTACCGCAAGGGTTTCCTCCCTCAGCCTGTGGTCCGCTTTACCGGAGACCGCGATGAACGCGGAGATCTGCTCGAAGGTTTTCTGACGGCCTTCGTCAATGTCTCCCGGGTCCAACCCATCACCGGCATTGGCGACTATGCCGAGGCGCTGGATGACTGGCTCTTCGTCCTCTCCCAACTCGGTTTTCACGCACGGCACATAGAGATCCACGGGCGTGTCGAGGTGTGGCATCGTAGGCAGGTCGCGGGAGTGACTCTGATGTTCAACCACTTGGACCTCACCATCGGTGACCTCGTTCTCCTGTGGAACACGGAGAATCCCGAGCGCATGGCCCTGGACCTCGTTACGGGGCTCGAACGACTCGCCTGGGCGCGGGCCCGTCGGGACTGGAACGAGCTGGTGTTCGGCTCGTTCGCGTCGGCTGCGCCCGCCTCCGTCTCGGACGCGGTCCGGACAGCGACACTGCTCCGGGGGAGCGGCATCACTCCCCCGGCGAGGGGCGCCGGCGGCGTCGCCCGGCGAGTGATCGCGACCATCCCGCCCGGCCTTGTGCGGCTGGGGGCAGTGCCGTAGTCCGAGTGTTCCACCAGCATTGGGCGGCCGGCGTGAATCTTCCGGTGCCGTGGCCTGCGATCTGCAGTGCCATGGAGGGGGAGGTCGCCAGTCGATCCGTTCGTGCATCACCTCGGCGCCGCGCTGGTGGAGAGCTTGTGACGCCGGACGGGACAGGAGCGAGCTGCCGATGGCGTCGAACATCTCCGCAGCGCTGCTGCTGGGAGTGGTCCGGGTAGTGATGATTCGCGGGTAGCCCCTGAAGGCCGGACTGGCGGTTGTGGCCGTGCACTTCGGCTTCTTCCTGGTACCTCGGCTCGCTACGTATGGTGTGGCTGAAGGTGCTTGAGCCGAATCGGGCAGGCATCACGGCTCACGAGAAGGCCGGGGTTCCGTCCAGCGGGACGGCTCCGGCAGCCGGACTACTGGCCTGGCGAGCATGCTGATGAGCTGATCACGGATGCCTTGCTCGAAGGTTTCCTCGGCCCCTCGGCTGTGTCCACTGCCATTGACGCGGGCACATCCTCATAGATCCCGAGTAATCCGCGGGCAAAGCGATTAAGTTCCTCCGTTCCGGCCCGGTGCCGGAACGGAGGTGCGCCGTCACCGAGTCAGCTGACGCTCATTCCGCGTTCCGGCCATTCGCTCGCCTGCTCGTACATGGAATTGATCTTCCGTGACGCCTTGAGGAACAGGTAGTCGACATTCCCGTCGTCTGGCTGCGACTTGCGCGCGTTCTTGTTCATCGTCAGGTGCCGTGTCATCTCGGAAGGGTCTTCGCCGAATGAGTAGACAATGGCGTTGGGATCCTCGGTGATCTTCTTGAAATAGACCAGCGCAGCCACTGTTACCACTCGCTTTCAAAGTCTTCGCGCTTGTTCAACGGAACCTTGCCCTGCCAATTGTACGATTCGTTGGCTACCCGATGGGCATCCTGGTAGGTGGCTCCAGGGTGCTCGCGAAGATACTTGAGCTCTGTTAACTCGTGCTCCAGCAGGATGTGGTCTTCGGGCAGAGCGTTCCCGGAACGCAGACGGATCCAGGCATCCGCGATTTCCGGGTCGGAGTCGAATTTCCGAGTGACGACCTTGCCGGTCTCGTAGTCCTCGATCGGATGCTCTGTATCGAAGACATGTTTCTTGATGGTGGAAATTTCCTCTTCGGAGAACCCGGTGGACCCATCTCCCCGCACCACTTCTCGGCTGTTCTTGCTGATGGCCCCAATATCGCGGGACTCCTGCATGAAGTCGGCGTAGGCACCGTCTGCCCACTTCGTCTGCGCGGGATCGTCCAGCAGATCACGCGGACGCCGCCGAGCACCTGTTAGCCATTCATCACCGGAAGCCAGACGGAGGTCTGACACTGGCACGTCGGGAAGGCGAGCTCCCTTGACGGCTCTCACCCCACGGGCCGCGCCCCCGAGGACTCCCCCAAGAGCACCACCCATCAAGCCGGCCTCAGTGGCCTCGGTCAGGTTGATCCCCTTCTGGTCGCCAAGGAGGTTGCGTCCGCCCTGGGCGACTACCACGTCCACGGTGATGGCTTCAATACCACCGATGGCCGCAGTGGCCAGGACCGTTCCGGCGATCTCGGCGACGGTGGCGGAAACTGCGATGCCTGCCGAACTCGCCGCGGCGACGATCGCCTCGGTCGCGCCGGCTGCCGCTACCTCGCTGATGCCGCCGGTGCAGATCGCTAGTGCCGTACCGGCGACCAGGACAGCGCCGGCGATTTCCAGTTCGTGTTCGATCTCCTTCTTCGCCTCGGCGACCTGGTCGGCGTACTTGTCCAGGGCCCTGGCCATGTCCCGTGCTGCGGAGGCCACATCGTCGAGGTAGCCCTTGCCGCCACCGTGGTAACGCCGCCAAAATCCCCCGAACGCCTCGATCGACTTGCCCTTGTTGTTGTCGATGACGTCCTGGGCCTTCTTGTGGCAGGCGGCCGTGCAGTCCTCGACATCGTCGGCGTAAGTGCGCCAGGCGCGGGCGGCTTCCCGGAGTTCGTCCTCGTCGCCCTCCGGCCACCACATGCCGGTTAAGTCTTGGACGATCTCTTTGGCCTTGTCGGCAGCGACCATCACTTACCGCCCTCAAAGCCGGACTTGGCTGAGCGGTCCGCGTCATCGTGATTGGCCGCCATGTCGCTCATGGCCTTGGTGATGCTGGACAGCCCCTTGGCCAGGGCTGCGGCGGCCTTCTCGATCTTCGCCCGGTTCGGGGCGTAGGCGTGCTCGAACTTCTTGCCCTGCTCGTCACCACCCCACGGCTCCCCCAGCCCGTCGAGCGTGTGCCGGAGCTTGGTCGTCGCCCGTTCCAGCGCGACAGACTCCCGGTGGAATGTCGGAGCGGCGGATCTGAGTTGATCGATATCTACGTCAAAGCCGTCGCCAGCCATGCCTTGCTTCCCCCTTGGCCGAGTTCTCGTAACCCAGGCGAGCCGCTGACAGTACATCCGGCTCACACGTAGTGACGATGGCATACGGCACTGACAACTGACCTGGTGGGGGCGCATTCCAGCCACGAGGCAGATCTGTCCGGCAAGTGGATCACAGACAAGATCGTGGCTCGGCCCCCACCAACCGGATGCGGGTAGGGGCGGTTTGCCGACGACCTGAAATGATGAGCTCTGAATCTCATCGCGCTTGGGGAATTGGCGTCGGACCCAGGCGTTAATCGAGGCGTTTGACAGCGAACTCAGTCGTGCGGGGCTTCCTGCACAGCCACGCCGAAGAGGTCGGCGGACTCATTCATCTAGTCGCCTGAGCGAGCTACGCAGGTCAGCGGCTTGGTCGCTGGGCGGTGGACTCAGCGGCGCCCTGTTGAACCTCAGCCCCTGTCCCTACGGTTAAGGGATGGCAAATGGGGTGTGGCACACCGGATATGGCATAGAGATCAATCTGTCCCTGCCCGACCTCGGTCACCCGGACCGTCCTGATCTGCTCCAGGAGATCACCGCCAGAGTCTCCGAGCGCGACCCGCAGCTCCTCGAATGCCTCGCACACCACGACAAGGGCGAGTGCCTGTCGGAGTCCGGCGGCAAGTCACCCTGGATGTTCATCCGCCGGGGGCGCGCGGGCGGTCGGCGACCGCTCGTCGCCTCGCACCTGCCGATCACGCACAAGGCGACGCCGGCGGAGAGCGCTCAGCACAAGGCCACCAAGGAGCGGATCGTCGAGACCGCCGGGCGGTGCGGTCTGGACGCCGAAGCCGAGGTTCCCGTGGCTAACCGGCGGAGCATCTCGGACGCCGTCGTCACCGGTCCCGGCGGTCTCAGGATCGGCTGGGAGATCCAGTACCACCACCTCAGTCCCAGCAGCGTGCACCGGCGCTCCGTCAACGCCGTGGAACACGGCATCACCCCGCTCTGGGTGGCGAAGGACCGGACGGCTTCCTTGATCGACCGGGCTCCCTGGGCGCGCGTCGACGATATGCCGTGGAAGGACATCGCCGACGGCAAGGAGATGGTGATCCGTGGCGGGTACCGGTACCTCGAAGTCTGGAAGTGTGTGCCGAGCAGCGAGCGCCACTGTCTTGTTAGCGAGGGGGCAGGCCACTGCGGCGCGATTCACGCGGACTGGTTCGTGCCGGCGCTGTGCCTTCCGGAAAAGAAGCCGGTCTTCATCGAGGACCTGGTCCTGCAGAGCGCTACGGGGGAGAGCGTTCCGGTCTACGTGCCCAGTCGGGGCAGTGGCCGCGCTGGGCGGCACATGTGGGTGTCGGCGGCCGATCGTGCGCTGTGGGAGGAGATCGTCGATGAGAAGACGCCCCTGCCAGCGGTCCTGGTCGAAGAAGATGACGACATGATCACCTTCGCCGAGCAGGAGATCGACCGTACCTGCCGGGCGGGCGAAGACAGCTGGTTCGTCAGTGACACCCGGCCTCTTCGCGATCTCGACCAACCGACCGGCGGCTTCACCCTCCCCCGCCTGTCGGCCCAACGCTCCAGCGACCCGACGCGGATCACTCCCGTCGAGCGGGCGGCGGCCTCCGCAGCGCTGGGCTGCCCGCCATGGGAGCTCGGGCTGTGCGCCGGCTGCAGCCAGATGATGCGGCGGTACGGGCTGAACGCGGCCATGTACTGCAACGTGTGCCGGGCAGTCCTCAACGGGCGGTAGCCGGGAACTGCAACCATCAACGCCGAAGGGCCCCACCGCGAACGGTAGGGCCCTTCAACATCGTGCCCGGTGAGGCACTGGCGGAGGATACGAGATTCGAACTCGTGAGGGGTTGCCCCCAACACGCTTTCCAAGCGTGCGCCCTAGGCCACTAGGCGAATCCTCCGCCGCAAACAATACAAGACGTTGGGGAGTGCTCGCGAACATGATCCGGGGGGAGGGGATCGGGTGCGGGCCCGGGTCGTTTCGGGGGTGGGGGATCGGCTACTGTGGTGCACAGCCCCTCACGTGGCGCTATCTGACTGAACTCCCCCAGGGCCGGAAGGCAGCAAGGGTAGGTCGGCTCTGGCGGGTGCGTGGGGGGCGCTTGCGTTTGCGGACGAGTCGGTTGTCGGTGGGGGCCGATATCGTCGTATGCGTGTCGTCCCTCGCGCTGTACCGCCGCTACCGACCCGAGACCTTCGCCGAGGTCATCGGGCAAGAGCATGTGACCGATCCGTTGCAGCAGGCGCTGCGGAACAATCGCGTCAACCACGCGTATCTGTTCAGCGGGCCCCGGGGCTGCGGCAAGACGACCAGTGCGCGGATTCTGGCGCGCTGCCTCAACTGTGAGCAAGGTCCCACTCCGACGCCGTGCGGGGAGTGCCAGTCGTGCGTGGACCTGGCCAGGAACGGCCGGGGATCGATCGACGTGATCGAGATCGACGCGGCGTCGCACGGTGGTGTGGACGATGCCCGTGAGCTGCGGGAGAAGGCGTTCTTCGGGCCGGCGAGCAGCCGCTACAAGATCTACATCATCGACGAGGCGCACATGGTCACCTCGGCGGGCTTCAACGCCCTGCTGAAGGTGGTCGAGGAGCCGCCGGAGCATCTGAAGTTCATCTTCGCGACGACGGAGCCCGAGAAGGTCATCGGGACGATCCGCTCGCGTACGCATCACTATCCGTTCCGGCTGGTGCCGCCCGGGACGCTGCGCGACTACCTGGCGGAGGTGTGCGGGCAGGAGGACAGCCGGGTCGAGGACGGCGTGCTGCCGCTGGTCGTGCGGGCCGGGGCCGGGTCGGTGCGTGACTCGATGTCCGTGATGGACCAGCTGCTCGCCGGTGCCGGTGAGGGCGGTGTGACGTATGCCATGGCGACGGCGCTGCTCGGGTATACGGAGGGTTCGCTGCTGGACTCGATCATCGAGGCGTTCGCCTCGGGTGACGGTGCGGCGGCCTTCGAGGTCGTGGACCGTGTCATCGAGGGCGGGAACGACCCGCGGCGCTTCGTGGCGGACCTGTTGGAGCGGCTGCGGGACCTGGTGATCCTGGCGGCCGTGCCGGACGCGGGGGAGAAGGGGCTGATCGACGCCCCCGCGGATGTGGTGGAGCGGATGACGGCGCAGGCGTCCGTCTTCGGGGCGGCGGAGCTGAGCCGGGCCGCCGACCTGGTCAACACGGGTCTCACGGAGATGCGCGGGGCGACCTCGCCGCGGCTCCAGCTGGAGCTGATCTGCGCCCGGGTGATGCTGCCCGCGGCGTACGGCGACGAGCGGTCGGTGCAGGCGCGGCTCGACCGCCTGGAGCGCGGAGTGGGTGCGGCGGCGCCGGGCGGTACGGGCGCCAGGGGCGGTGCCGGTGCCGGGGCGCCGGTCGTGGATTCCGGAGGCGGGCCCGCGGCCGGGTATGTGCCGGGGCCGGAGGCCCATGCGGTGGCGCCGCCGACGGGACCGTCCGGGCCGGCCGCCGCACGCGCGGCGGTACGGGCGGCGGGCGGCGGCAGCGGTAACGGCGGTGCCGGCGGGCCGGCCGCTCCGGAGGCCCCGGTGGCTCCCGAGGGCGCACCGGTCGGGCCTTCCGGTGGCGAGCAGCAGTGGGCGCAGGCCGGGGGCGCGGCGGCGCCGCAGGCCGGTCCGCAGCAGGCCGAGCGGGAAAGCGCCGCGCCTTCCCGGCCCGGCGCGTGGCCGGGCGGTCCGGGCGGCGGTGCGACGGGTTCTTCCGGTGGTGCTCCGGGGGCTCCCGGTGCCGCCGAGAGCGCGCCAGGCACCTCCGGTGGCGAGGGCGCGCCGACACGGCCCGGCGCGTGGCCCGGAAGCGGTGGCAGCGGCGGCGCGGGTGGCGGTGCCGGGCGGCAGCCCGGCGGGTGGCCTTCGGCCGTGGCACCGGGACAGGGCGGCCAGGGAGCCGGCGGCGGAGTCCCCGCCGGACCGCCCGCCGCCGGGCCCGCGCAGCCCGCGCCCACCCCGCAGCCGCCGCAGGCCGGGGCCGCGCCGGGGATGGCGCAGGGCGCCGCGCAGGTGCGGCAGATGTGGCCGGAGATCCTGGACGCGGTCAAGGGACGCCGACGTTTCACGTGGATCCTGCTCAGTCAGAACGCCCAGGTCTCCGGGTTCGACGGCACCACCTTGCAGATCGGCTTCCCCAACGCCGGGGCGCGCGACAGCTTCGCCAACGGCGGAAGCGAGGACGTGCTCAAGGACGTACTCGCCGAGAAGTTCCATGTGCAGTGGCGGGTCGAGGCGATCGTCGATCCGTCGGGCGGCGCCAATCCGCCGGCCGGGGGCGCTCCCCGCAGCGGCGGAGGCGGCTTCGGCGGCGGCGGTGGTTTCGGTGGCGGGGCGTCCGCCGCGGTGCCGCAGTCGCCGGCGCAGCCCAGCGCTCCGGCGGCCCCCGGCGGACCGTCCGGGCAGGGCGGCGGCGCAGGCGGCAGCCAGGGCGCACGGATGGCGCGGGAGGCCGTGGCCCCGTCGGCGTCCGCGGGGGGCGGACCGGGTGCTCCCGCGGCGGAGCCCTCGTACACCCCGCCGGAGCCGCCGCCGACGTCGATCGAGTACGACATGCCGGCCGAGGACGACCCCGACCTCGTCGACTCCGCGCTCAGCGGCCACGACCTGATCATGCGCGAGCTGGGTGCGACGGTGGTCGAGGAGTACAACAACGAGTAGTGAGTGGCGAGTGGTGAGTAACGCGTGACGAGGTGAGACGGGGAAACGGTGGCGGCGGGCAGGCGGGAGAGCGGGGCTGCCGCCGGGCCGAGCGGGGCTTGGCGGTGCGGGACGCGGCGCGGGCGGGGGCCCGCGGAGTACATCCCGGCTCCTCCGTACGGCGTAGGGCGCGCCGCCCCTGGAACACGTAGGCTCGGGCTACCGCATCAATGTTGTCGTACGGCAGGAGTCACGTCGTGATCCCCGGTGGTCAGCCCAATATGCAGCAGCTGCTTCAGCAGGCTCAGAAGATGCAGCAGGACCTCGCGGCCGCTCAGCAGGAGCTGGCCGAGACGCCCGTCGAGGGGTCCGCGGGCGGTGGTCTGGTCAAGGCGACGGTGACGGGCTCCGGTGAGCTGCAGAGCCTGGTCATCGACCCGAAGGCGATCGACCCGGAGGCCGGCTCCGCGGAGGAGACCGCCGAGACGATCGCCGACCTCGTCCTGGCCGCCGTCCGGGACGCGAACGCCAGCGCCCAGCAGCTCCAGCAGCAGAAGCTCGGCCCGCTCGCCCAGGGCCTCGGCGGCGGCGGAATCCCCGGTCTCCCCTTCTGAGGAGCGGCCAACTAGCGTACTCAGCACGGCAGACGCACCCAGCACGGCAGAAGAGAGAAGACGTTCCGTGTACGAAGGCGTGGTTCAGGATCTGATCGACGAGCTGGGCAGGCTGCCCGGCGTCGGTCCCAAGAGCGCGCAGCGGATCGCCTTCCACGTTCTTCAGGCCGAGCCGACCGATGTCCGCCGGCTCGCGAACGCGCTGATGGAGGTCAAGGCGAAGGTCCGGTTCTGCAGCGTGTGCGGCAACGTCGCGCAGGAGGAGCAGTGCCGGGTCTGCCTCGACCCGCGGCGCGACCGGGCGGTCATCTGCGTCGTGGAGGAGCCCAAGGACGTCGTGGCGATCGAGCGGACGCGCGAGTTCCGCGGCCGGTACCACGTCCTGGGCGGCGCGATCAGCCCGATCGAGGGCGTCGGCCCCGATGACCTGCGGATACGGGAACTGCTGGCCAGGCTCGCGGACGGTACCGTCACCGAGCTGATCCTGGCCACCGACCCCAACCTGGAGGGCGAGGCCACGGCCACGTACCTGGCCCGCATGATCAAACCCATGGGGCTGAGAGTCACGCGACTGGCGAGCGGACTGCCGGTCGGAGGCGACCTGGAGTATGCCGACGAGGTCACGCTCGGGCGGGCCTTCGAAGGGAGGAGACTTCTCGATGTCTGATGCCACCCTGCACAACGCGACACAGAATCCGGACGATTTCGCCGTACAGATCTCCGACTCGATCGAGAGTTTCATCGTCGCGGTGACAGAGGTCGCCAAGGGGGACGAGCCGGACAGCGCGGTGCCGTTCCTGTTGCTGGAGATCTCCCAGCTGCTGCTCACCGGCGGCCGGCTGGGGGCGCACGAGGACATCGTCCCGGACGAGCGGTACGAGCCGGACACCGGCCCGGAACCGGACGTGGACGACCTGCGCGAGCGCTTCGCCGCCCTGCTCGAACCGGTGGATGTGTACTCCGAGGTCTTCGACCCGTACGTGCCGCGCAGCGAGCCGGTCGCCTCCCGGATCTCCGACGACCTCGCCGACATCGTCACCGACCTGCGGCACGGTCTGGCGCACTACCGCGCGGGCCGGGTCAGCGAGGCCCTGTGGTGGTGGCAGTTCTCCTACCTCTCCAACTGGGGGCCGACCGCCTCCGCAGCGCTGCGCGCACTCCAGTCGCTGGTCGCCCACGTACGCCTCGACCAGCCGCTGGACGAGCTGGACGGACTGGACACCGACAGCACCGGGAGCGGGGACGAGGAGCTGCTCGCCGAGCAGGCGGGCCGGGTCATGTCGGAGGAGATCGCGGGGCCGCTGGGGCTGCGGCGGGTGTGAGCCGTCCGCGGGCGGCCCGGATGCCGGGCTCCGGTCCGGCGGCGGGCCCGCGAGCCGGGGCGTGTGACCTGGGTTACGTTCCCGTGTGCGCCGGTCCGCAGGGGGCAGGCGCTCGCCGAGCGGGCGCGACGATGCGCCGCGCGGATCCGCCTCGGGGTGTGGCGGCCGGCCCGGTGATGGTGGGCCGCCAGTCACCGTGATCACATCGGTCACCGGGACAGCCGTGACCGCAATGGCCGCAGCGATCGCACCGGTCACCGCGGCCGCAGCGACCGCGGTGACCGGTGCGACCGCAGAGTGAGTCCCGTGTCTCATGATGTGGTATCGGCGAGGCGAGATCCGCCTGCTCGGTAGACTGAGCCGACCGCAGTACCCCCATTTCCGGGGGTCCGGGAGGAAACTCCCGAAGAGACAGTTGCGAGGAGCGCACGTGGGCCTTGTCGTGCAGAAGTACGGCGGCTCATCCGTTGCGGATGCCGAGGGCATCAAGCGCGTTGCCAAGCGAGTCGTCGAAGCCAAGAAGAACGGCCACCAGGTGGTCGTCGTGGTTTCGGCGATGGGCGACACGACGGACGAGCTGATCGATCTCGCTCAGGAAGTGTCCCCGATTCCATCGGGGCGCGAGTTCGACATGCTGCTGACCGCCGGAGAGCGGATCTCCATGGCCCTGCTGGCGATGGCGATCAAAAACCTCGGCCACGAGGCGCAGTCCTTCACCGGCAGCCAGGCAGGTGTCATCACCGACTCCGTGCACAACAAGGCACGGATCATCGATGTCACGCCCGGCCGTATCAAGACCTCCGTCGACGAGGGCAATATCGCCATCGTCGCCGGCTTCCAGGGCGTGTCCCAGGACAAGAAGGACATCACGACGCTGGGACGCGGCGGGTCGGACACCACCGCCGTCGCGCTGGCGGCCGCCCTGGACGCCGATGTCTGTGAGATCTACACCGATGTGGACGGTGTCTTCACCGCCGACCCGCGGGTCGTGAAGAAGGCCCGGAAGATCGACTGGATCTCCTTCGAGGACATGCTGGAGCTGGCCAGCTCCGGTTCCAAGGTGCTGCTGCACCGCTGCGTCGAGTACGCACGCCGATACAACATCCCGATCCACGTCCGCTCCTCCTTCTCGGGGCTGAAGGGCACGTGGGTCAGCAACGAACCGCAAGGGGACCAGCCGATGGAGCAGGCGATCATCTCGGGCGTCGCGCACGACACCTCCGAGGCGAAGGTCACGGTTGTCGGAGTCCCGGACAAGCCGGGCGAGGCCGCACGCATCTTCCGGGCGATCGCGGACTCCGAGGTCAATATCGACATGGTCGTCCAGAACGTCTCGGCCGCGGCCACGGGCCTGACCGACATCTCGTTCACGCTGCCGAAGGACGAGGGCCGCAAGGCCGTCGCCGCGCTGGAGAAGACCCGTGCGGCGGTCGGTTTCGACTCGCTGCGCTACGACGACCAGATCGCCAAGATCTCGCTGGTCGGCGCGGGTATGAAGACCAACCCGGGCGTGACGGCGACGTTCTTCGAGGCGCTGTCGAACGCGGGCGTGAACATCGAGCTCATCTCGACCTCCGAGATCCGCATCTCGGTCGTCACCCGCGCCGATGACGTCAAGGAGGCCGTGCAGGCCGTGCACAGCGCCTTCGGTCTCGACTCGGAGAGCGACGAGGCCGTGGTCTATGGCGGCACCGGACGATGATTCCGGCCGAGGCGGGCCGTCCGTCCCATGCGGTCACCGCGGGGGCGGACGCCCGTACGGCCCGTAAGCCGCATCTCGCCGTCGTCGGTGCCACCGGCGCCGTCGGCTCGGTGCTGCTCGGCATCCTGTCCGAGCGGGCCGACATCTGGGGCGAGATCCGGCTGATCGCCTCCCCCCGTTCGGCCGGCCGCAAGCTGACCGTACGGGGCGCGCAGACCGAGGTCATCGCGCTCGACGAGGACGTCTTCGACGGTATCGACGTCGCGATGTTCGACGTCCCGGACGAGGTCTCCGCGCGGTGGGCGCCGATTGCGGTGTCCAAGGGCGCGGTGGTCGTGGACAACTCCGCAGCGTTCCGGATGGACCCGGACGTGCCCCTCGTGGTGCCCGAGGTCAACGCGCACGCGGCGCGGGTGCGCCCGCGCGGCATCATCGCGAATCCGAACTGCACGACCCTCTCGATGATCGTCGCACTGGGCGCGCTGCACGCCGAGTACGGCCTGAGCGAGCTGATCGTCTCCTCGTACCAGGCGGTATCGGGCGCGGGGCAGGCCGGGATCGACACCCTGCGGGCGCAGCTGGCGGCCGTGTCCGGTACGGAGCTGGGCACGACGCCCGGCGATGTGCGGCGGGTGGTCGGCGACACGCTGGGGCCGTTCCCGGCGCCGATCGCGCTCAATGTCGTGCCGTGGGCGGGCTCGCTCCAGGAGGGCGGCTGGTCCTCCGAGGAGCTCAAGGTCCGTAACGAGTCGCGCAAGATCCTGGGGCTGCCGGGGCTGCCGGTCACCGCGACCTGCGTCCGGGTGCCGGTGCTCACCACCCACTCGCTGACCGTGCACGCGCGGTTCGAGAACGAGGTCACCGTCGCCGGTGCGCACGAGATCCTGGCCGCGGCGCCCGGCGTGGTGGTCAGCGACGATCCGGCGGGGGGCGAGTTCCCGACACCTTCCGACGTGGTGGGGACGGATCCCACGTGGGTTGGGCGGGTCCGGCGGTCGCTGGACGACCCGCGGGCGCTCGAACTGTTCGTGAGCGGCGACAACTTGCGCAAGGGGGCGGCGCTGAATACGGCGCAGATCGGTGAGTTGGTCGCGGGAGAACTGGGCGGGTAAAGGAGTTTCCTCCGGGTTGGGGCGGGTGTCGGGCCGTGGTCCGGCGCGGCCCTCGGCCCGGCCGTCCGGCTCCGGCGGCGCGCTGGGGCGGCCGGTGCGGGGGTGCGCGTGACTTGGCGGAATTGGCCGTCGCGGACTTGACCGCTTAGGACATACTTTGAGGGACGTGTGAAGATCCCGTGAGCGAATTGTCGGTCCAAACCACTTGATCTGGGCCGACGGTCTGTTCGACCATTCGCTCCCCGTCGTACTGCAACCGGCAGTCGGGCGGGGAGCGTCTTTGTGGCCGCTCCGCAAGGACGGTCCGGGGTGTTCGGGATCGCTTCGGATGTCCCTGGATACCGGGGCAGATGCGTCGGGATAAATGGGGCATTGGGGAAGAGCTGGTACGCATGAGGGCATTTGACGCACCGTCAAAGGCGGTGCCTTGCGCGTACAACCCTGATGGGGGGAAGCGTGTCCAACAAGCGTGGCAGAGGTACTCGGATTCAGCATCGCCCCAGGGGGGACGGCCGGCGCGGCAGTGCGCCCGCCGCGCTCCCGGGCGCCCGGGGGCATGCCGGTGATCGCTCCCTGGTCCGCCACGCGTCCCGCGCAGATTCCTTCTCAGCGTGGGGACACTGACGAGGCGATGGCAGCGGGCACCACAGTCGACCATCTCACCGAGACCTACCGCGCGCACTACCGTTCATTGCTCGGTCTCGCCGCACTGCTCCTGGACGACACGGCCTCCTGCGAGGACGTCGTACAGGAAGCCTTCATCCGTGTGCACTCCGCCCGTGGGCGGGTGCGCGACCCCGAGAAGACCCTCGCCTACCTGCGCCAGACCGTCGTCAATCTCTCGCGCTCCGCGCTGCGCCGCCGCATCCTCGGGCTCAAGCTGCTCTCCAAGCCGATGCCCGATATGGCGAGCGCCGAGGAAGGCGCGTACGACCTGCTGGAGCGGGACCAGCTCATCCAGGCGATGCGCGGTCTGCAGCGACGGCAGCGCGAGGTGCTGGTGCTGCGTTACTTCGCCGATATGACCGAGGCGCAGGTCGCCCAGACGCTGGGGATCTCGCTCGGCTCGGTCAAGGCGTACGGGTCGCGGGGCATCGCGGCGCTCCGCGTCGCGATGGAGGCTCCGGCATGAGTGGCAAGACGTTCGGCCCGTACGGCCCGCACGACCCGTTTCACCGGAGTGACTGGTTCGGCCGCGGTGACGGGCCCGACCGGGGTGAGGGGCGCGATCCGCGGGCGGGCCGGGGCGGCCGTGGCGGCTGGGGGAGCCAGGGCGCCCGTGGGCTTCAGGGGGACCGGGAGGCCCGTAGGACCCATGAGGGCCACGGATTCCATGGGAGCCATGGGGAGAGCGGCTCGGGTGCGGCGCGAGGGACCTCGTGGGGCACCTCGGGAGGCTCTGATCCGTTCGACTCCCTGAGACCGCTGGGTACAGGTGTCCCGCATGATGCGGGTGAGCTGAGTGAGCGCGGTACGCCGGGTGGGCGTGGTGCGTCGAGTGAGTGTGGCGTGCCGGGCGAGCGGGGAGTGCGACGTGGCGCTCCCGGCATGAATGGTGCGTCGGGTGAGGTGCGTGGGCTGTACGTGGCGCGTGAGGTTCAGGGCGCGGGAGACGCGGCGGATGGCCGTCGGCAGAACCCGGCGAACGAGCCGGACGGCCGCCGGCCGGGTGCCGGCCTCGGGGATGACATCGCTGTCGGCGAGGGTGCCGGCGGTGCGGTGCGCGGTGCCGTAACGGGCGGCGGAAGCGGCCGGGGCGGCGGGGCCGGGAGCGGCGGCCGGGGCGGCGGTGGCTTCGGCGGCGGGGACGGCTGCGACGGTGGCGACGGCGGCGGTTTCGGCGGCGAGGACGAGCTGCGGCGGCTGCTGCAGTCCCGCGTCGGCGAGCTGGAGCCTTCCGTCGACGCGCTGGACCGGTTGCGCCGCGCGGTACCGGCCCGGCGTCAGCGCCGTCGGCACCTCGTCGTCGGCGCCGCCGCCGCGCTGCTGCTCGGCGGTACGTCGATCCCCGCCATGGTGCATGTGGTGAGCCTCGGCGACAACCCCGAGGACCGGCCCGCCAACGCCGCCAGCAGCCAGCGCGCGCACGGCGGCGCCGAGGGCGCGCACGGCGAGGGCACCGAGCAGGCGGGGCCTCGGCCGACCGGTAAGGACGGCCGGAAGCCGGACGCCGGCGCGCCCGCGGAGAAGGGCGCGGCGAAGGAGCAGGACGGCCAGGGCCACGAGGCGGGCGCCGGCACTCCGGATCCGCACGCGACCATGGACGTCAGCTCGCCCGTCTGCGGACGCCAGCAGCTCGGCAACGGCACCGGCACGGTGGGCGCGGCGGACTCGGCGGGCCGCGTCTACGGCGCGTTCCGGGTCGTCAACACCTCCGCGAGCGCCTGTACGGTCGACGGCGGCGGCGCGGTCGGCCTGGTCGCCCAGGGCGCCACCAAGCCCGACCGCGTCCACGTCGTCGACCACACCTCGGGCGACGACGCCACCGGCCTGCCCGATCCGGCCACCGCCCCCGGCAAGCTGGTCCTCAAGCCGGGCGAGGCGTACGAGATCAAGTTCGCCTGGATCCCGGAGTCCGGCGGCTCCACCACCGGTTGCGTCAACCCCGGTCCCTCGCCGACTCCCCTCCCCTCGAAGGCGCCCGGGGAGACCACCCCGGCCGCCTCCTCCGTCGCGGGCGACGGCGGCGGCCAGGCGGGCGGCAGCGACGGACCCGGCGACGGCGGCGCGGTGCCCGGTGCCGTCCTCCTCAGCCATACGCCCGAGGCGGGCGAGCCCGCGGCGGCCGATGCCAAGATCCCGGACGCCTGCGCGGGCACGGTGTACCGCACCGGGGCGCTGGCGGCGAAGTGAGGGCCGGTCCGCCCGGCGGCCGGGGCGGTGCCATGGAGGGGGCGGTGTGGATCCGTCGTCGTGGCCCCGTACCTTTGAAGGCGTGTACCGGTTCCTGCTGACCCCGCGGTGGTGGGGAATCAACGTCTTCGCCGTACTGGCGATCCCCTTCTGCATCTTCATGGGCAGCTGGCAGCTGAGCCGCTTCGAGGCGCGCGTCGATACGCACCAGCAGCAGGAGGTCCGCGCCGCCGACGCCAAGGCCGCGGCCGCCCGCCCGCTGGACAGCCTGCTGCCGGTCGACACCGTCACCTCCGGCCGCCAGGCCGGCGCCCGCGGGCACTACGACACGGACCACCAACTCCTGGTGCCGGGCCGTACGTTGGAGGACAAGCAGGGCAAGCGGCAGGGCTTCTACGTCCTGACCCTGCTGCGGACGGACCACGGCAAGGCCCTCCCGGTCGTCCGGGGCTGGCTGCCCGGCGACCCGGGCAACAAGGCCGACGCGGCGAAGGTGCCCGCCCCGCCGAAGGGCGAGGTGACGGTCACCGGCGCGCTCCAGGCGTCCGAGAACCAGAGCAGCACAGGGGTGCACGCCGACGGCGGACTGCCGCCGGGCCAGCTCGGCATGATCAGCGCGGCGTCGCTGGTGAATATCGTGCCGTACGACGTCTACGACGCGTGGATCACGCTCACCGACACCCAGGCCCCGCTGCGCGCCGTCCCGCCGGCCGCCGCCCAGGGCACCGGGCTGGACCTGAAGGCGTTCCAGAACCTCGGCTACACCGGCGAGTGGTTCGTCTTCGCGGGCTTCGTCGTCTTCATGTGGTTCCGCCTCTTCCGCCGCGAGGCCGAGGCCGCCAGGGACGCGGCACTGGGCATCGTGCCGGCGGACGAGGCGCCGGGGACGCCGGCGGCGGAGCCGGACGCGGACGCGCGGGCGGCGGACGAGAGCGCGCCGGTACCGCGCGTCTGAGCCGGCAGGCCCGGCGGGGCGGCTGTCCGGCCGCCCCGCGGGACCACGGGCGGACGAGCGGCCGCCCGGCCGGGGACGGCCGCTCCCGGCCGGGCGCCGGCCCGGCGCCCGGTGAGGGTCAGGCCCCCGGGCCGCCCACGTACCGCCGCGCGAAGTCGAGCTCCAGGCGGACCTGCTTGATGCGCTCCTCCACGACGAGGGAGCCGTGCCCGGCGTCGTAGCGGTAGACCTCGTGCGGGTGGGCGCGGCGGGTCAGCCGCTGGACGTAGTTCTCCACCTGCTGGATCGGGCAGCGCGGGTCGTTGACGCCCGCGGAGATGTAGACCGGGGCCCGCACCGCGTCCACGTACGTCAGCGGCGAGGACGCCTCGAAGCGCTCCGGTACCTCCTCCGGCGTGCCGCCCAGCAGCGTCCGGTCCATCGCCTTGAGGGCCTCCATCTCGTCGTGGTACGCCGTGACGTAGTCCGCGACCGGGACCGCCGCCAGCCCGACGGCCCACGCCTCCGGCTGCGTACCGAGCCCCAGCAGCGTCAGATAGCCGCCCCACGAACCGCCCGCCAGCACCAGCCGCTCGGGATCGGCCAGCCCGGAGGAGACCGCCCAGGCGCGCACCGCGGCGATGTCCTCCAGCTCGATCAGCCCGACGCGGTGCTTGAGCGCGTCCGTCCAGGCGCGGCCGTAACCGGTCGAGCCGCGGTAGTTGACGCGGACGACCGCGAAGCCGTGGTCCACCCAGGCCGCCGGGGCCGAGGCGAACGCGTCGCTGTCGTGCCAGGTCGGGCCGCCGTGGATGTCGAAGACCGTCGGGAACGGCCCCTCGCCGGCCGGCTGCTGCACCAGGGCGTGGATACGCCCGCCGGGGCCGTCCACCCAGACGTCCGTCACCGGTACCGAAGCGGGCGCCTTCATCCCGGGCGGGTCCAGGACGACCGCGCCGCTCGTCGAGCGGACCTCGGACGGCTGCGCCGCCGAGGACCACAGGAACTCCACCGTCCCGTCCGGCCGGGCCGTCGCGCCCGAGACCGTGCCCGCCGGGGTCTCGACCCGGGTCAGCAGCGGGCCGGCCGCGCCACCGGCCCCGCCCAGCTCATAGCGCCACAGCTCGCTGCGGGCCTGGTACTCGTGCTCCACCAGCAGGGCCGAACCGTCCGGATACCAGTCCGCGGCCACATCACCGGGCAGATCGATCGCCAGCGCCGTCTCCACACCCGTCAGCGGGTCCCAGAGCATCGGCTCCCAGCGGCCCCGCCGCTGATGGCCCACCAGCATCCGGGTGTCACCGTCCACCGGTGCGAAGCCCATCACCGACAGGCCCAGCTCCTCGGTGCCGCCCTTGGTGTCGTCCAGCTCCGCGACCGTCGAACCGTCCGGGCGGACGACGCGGATCGCGGAGTGCATCGCGTCGCCGTGCTCGGTGTGCTCGATGGCGATCAGGGCGCTGTCGTGCGAGAGGTCGCCGACGCCCGCCGACTCACGGTGGCGGTAGATCTCCACCGGCGGCTCCCCGGGCCGTACGACATGGATCGTCGAGCCGTCCTCGTCCGTGGAGCGCCCGACGACCGTCGTGCCGTCCCGGCCGATCGCCAGCCCGCTCGCGTACGAGGCGGCCAGCCCCGGGGTGGCCTCCTCGTCCGCGCCGCCCGCGAACGGCTGCCGCATCCAGACGCCGAACTCGTCGCCGTCGGTGTCCGCGAACCACCAGATCCATTCGCCGTCCGGCGACAGCGTCCCGTCCGTCGTGCCGTTCGGCCGGTCCGTGGCCTGCCGCTGACCGCCGGTCGCCCGGTCCCACGCGTACAGCTCGTAGGTGCCCGTGGCGTTCGAGAGGAACAGGGACCGGTCCGGGGCGTCCTCGGCCCAGTCCGGCAGCCCGATCCGCGGGGCGCGGAACCGCTTCTCCCAGTCCGGCATGCCGGCTCCCGCTGAGCCGGTCGAGTCGTGCGAAGGAGCCGGAGCGGCGGGGCGGCCGGTGTCGTGGGCGAGGGCGTGGTCGGAGCCCTTGGTCTCGTCAGTCATGGCCCCATTCTGCGCCCGGCTGCCGTAATTCCGTTGGCGAGGCCATGGGCCTGTGGATAACTTCGCGGCATGCGTGCACAGACGGGACCTGACGACTGGCGTGAGGCCAACCGTGCGATGTGGGACGAGCGCGTCGCCATCCACACCCTGAGCGACTTCTACGACCAGGCGGGCTTCCGCGACAGCCGGGACGTCATCCGGGACTTCGAGGCGGCGGAGGTCGGCGACGTCACCGGCCGCAGCCTCCTCCACCTCCAGTGCCACTTCGGCCAGGACACCCTCTCCTGGGCCCACCGCGGCGCCACCCGCGTCGTCGGCCTGGACTTCTCCGAACGGGCGACGGAGGCCGCGCGCGAACTGGCCGCCGAACTCGGCTACGGCCCCGACCGCGCGTCCTTCGTCACCGCCGATGTCTACGACGCCGTAGAGGCCGTCCCCGACGCTTCCTACGACATCGTCTACACCGGTATCGGCTCGCTGAAATGGCTCCCGGACCTGGACCGCTGGGCGACGACCGCCGCCTCCCTCGTCGCCCCCGGCGGCTTCCTCTACCTCGCCGAATTCCACCCGCTGTGCGACGCCCTCGACGACGAGACCGGATCGCGCGTCACCCACGACTACTTCCGCCACGACGCCTGGGTGGACGAGACCTCCGGCACCTACACGGATGCCGACGCGCCCACGGTCCACCGCCGCAGCGTCGAATGGACGCACACCCTCGGCGACGTCGTCACCGCCCTGGCCGCCGCCGGGCTGCGCATCGACTTCCTGCACGAGCACGATGTGACGCTCTTCCAGCGCTTCGACGACCTGCGCCGCGGCGCCGACGGCTACTACCGCTTCCCCGCCGACCGCCCCCGCATCCCCCTCATGTACTCGCTGAAGGCGACGCGTACGTCCTGACGGCGACCGGTCGGCCGGGACGGCGATCCGTCCGCCGTGGCGGAGCCGTCGCAGGTGGGGGCCGGTGCGCGGCCGGGGGCGGCGCCGGGCGCTCCGCCGTCGGCCGGATAGTCTGTCGGGCCCGCCCGGAGCGGGGCACGGGCCGGGAACAGCGGTCCGGGAACAGGGATGCAGAGCAAGGACCCGGAACGGCGGTCCGAGATCAACGGGGGAATGGTGCGGGTGCGCAGGCGAATAACGGGTGCCGTGGGTGCGGGTGTGGTCATGCTGCTGGCCGCGGGGTGTGCCGGTGCGGCCACCGGAGGGAAGGCGTCGCCCGGGGCATCCGCCTCCGTCGTGGCCGCCGAGCCACTGCCGCTGCCGCCGACGCCGCGCGCGGTCACCTGGACCGATTCCGACCACAAGGCGCACCCGTTGCGGGTCACGCCCACCCGGCTGGCCAGGGGTGACGCGGCCAACCTTGAGCACGTCAGGCTGGACGACGACCTCAAGGGGATGGTGCCGTACTACCTCACCTTCTCGTACACCAACACCGGCAAGGCCCCGGTGAGCGGGGTGGATCCGACGGGCAACTTCTCGGTCAACGGTGCGGACGGGCGGGCCGGGCAGCCGGTCTCCCTCTTCCGGACCAACCCGCTGGCCACCAGCTCGGGCCAGCCCGAGGAGTGCCGCGAGAGCGGCCGGGCGCGGCTGGCCGCCGGTGAGACCGCGGCGCTCTGCCAGATCTTCATGCTGCCCAAGGACCGGAAGATGGCGACCGTCTCCTACAAGGACGACGGTGGCGACACCTTCCTCTGGGACATCGACGGCGCCGCCGCCGAGGGGAATACCGCCGGGGTGCTGCCCGCCGGCCGGCCCGCCGACTCCGTCACGCAGGACACCTACGACCACGCCGTCCCCGTGCACCTCACGCCGAAGGGCGTGCGTACCGGGTCACTGGCCGATCTGGACCGCTTCGACCTGAGTGCGGAGACCAAGAAGATGGTCCCGTACTACGTCACGATCGAGTACCGCAACACCGGCAAGTACGACCTGCTGCCGAGCATGAAGGACGGCGTGGTGCTGCGGAGCGCCGGTGGCCAGGAGGCGAAGAAGATGCTGCTGCTGGACATCGGCGGCCCCGGGGTCGGCCGGTGCCTCGAGTCCGTCCCGCACGGGATGGTGCGGCCGCAGGCCACGGTCACCGAATGCTCCATCCACCTGCTGCCGAAGGGCGACCGGCCGGTCACCGTCGTCTTCCAGGGCAAGGGGCAGGGCGCGCAGCCGGTCGTCTGGCGGGCCACCGGCGGCGACCGGTAGCGCCGGGGCGCGCGTTACGGGGGGCGGTTCGCGCGCGGGTACGGGCACCGTCCGGCGCGCGCCGTCTCCGGCCCCCGTCACCGCTCCGTCAAGACCGCCGTCATCCGCGTCAGCACGGCGTCAAAGCGTCCCGGAGTCGGACACATCGGTCCCAGACTGGGCAACACGGGGCGGATGACGTATCCGTACGGGGTCGATGGAGGGCGCGTGCCGAGCACCGCCGGAACCGTGCGCAGCCCGGAAGCGGGGGCCTTGGGCTGATGCCGAGACGCCATGCGGATACGTCGTCCCGCCACCGGCCCGCCGGGCCCGCGGCCACGAGGGCGGCCGCGGGCCCGGCGGGTTCTCGACCGCCGCGCCGTCGCCGTACTCACCGTCACCGGCGCCGTCCCTGCCGCCGCCGTGCCGCCCCTTCCGCCGCGCGGGCGCCCCGCGGCCGTGGTACCCAGGGCGAGGACGGAGCAGTACGCCGACGGACCGATCCGAAGAGGTGGAGAGGTGGCGTGTGTGGCCGGATGGACCGGATATCCGCTGCGGGACCGGATCGCGGTGCTCGCCGCGCTCGTGGGCCCGTTCCTGGTCGCGCTTGCGCTCGTGCCCTTCCGTACGGACCTCTCGGACACCAACGCGGCGCTGGTCCTGGTCGTGGTGGTGGTCGCGGTGGCCGCCGCCGGCAACCGTGTCGCGGGCGCGCTCGCGGCGCTCTCGGCCACGGTGTGGTTCGACTTCTTCCTCACCCGCCCGTACCAGCGGTTCGCCATCACCGGCGCGGCCGATATCGGGACCGCCGTACTGCTCCTGATCGTCGGGCTGATCGTCTCGCAGCTGGCCGCCAGGGAACGGCGGTTGAAGGTGATCACGGTGACCGACGCGGCGCACCTGGCGCGCGTCCACGACACCGCCGCCCTGGCCCGGACCGCGGCCTCGCCCGACGCGGTGGTCGAGCACGTACGACAGGAGCTGACCGGACTGCTCCGGCTGCGCGGCTGTCGCTTCGAGTACGGCACGCTGATGGGCCGGCCGCCGCGCCTGGAGCAGGACGGCGGTGTGGCCGTCGGCCGCAGGCGCTGGGACCTCGACCACGCCGGCTGGCCCCCGGGGGAGATCGAACTGCGCGCGAGCGCCCGCGGCCGCTACTACGGCCGGTTCATGCTCACCCCCACACCGGGCTCGGTGCCCCCGTTGCCGGCCCGCCTCGTCGCGGTGACCCTCGCCGACCAGGTGGGCACGGCCCTCGACACGGCAGGGCCGCCGCAGGACGGGTGACGCGGCGAAGGACGGGTGACGCGGCGAAGGACGGGTGACGCGGCGAAGGGCGGCCGGTGGACCGGTGGACGGCGGGGCGCCGACGGATGGTGGCCGACGCGGCGGCCCGCGACCGTACGCGGGGTAGGCCCGGAGCCGGTCGCCCGGCACGACGATCCGGCCGGCGGCGGTACCGGCCCCTTTCGGGCAGGAGGAGAACCACCTTCAACCGGAGAAACAACGCGTACCTTCAGGTGATTTGACGGTACTTCACCTATAACCTCCCGGCATCCGCGGAATATTGCCTCCCCCGGGTGCGTGACGCGCGCCCGCCAACGAGAGGTGATTGATTCGCGTGCGAGTGTTCACACGTGCCGCGCTGGCCGTGGCGTGTGCGGCCGGTGCCGCCCTGTCCTTCGTCCCGGCGGCGCAGGCGGCCCCCGGTGCGGCCGCGTCCGGTTGCCGGTACTACTACACCAGCTTCTTCCGCGGTCCGAACGGCGAGACCACCGGCAGCGGCAACTACGGCGAGGGAGATATCGACCCCGAGGGGCGGGTCTGCCGCAATGGCTGGTGGATGGGCCAGTACGACGACGAGGGCGCCTTCGGCTGACGGCGCCGCGGGCGGCGCCCGTACCGTCCTTCCGGGGCGCGGAACCCGTGCCCCGGAAGGACGGCTTCCGGCTGTCGGACCGGATGCGCCCGCCGGCTACCGGGGTCCTCGTATCCGCCCCGCCGCCCCGCCGTCCGCGGACAGGCGCGTACGCAGGAGGAAGCCGATCGACAGGATCCCGCCCAGGGTGCTCAGGAGGGAGAGGGCGAACCAGAAGCCCACCCAGGTGGCCGGGACTGGCATCAGTGCGGCCAGGACGGCCGGATAGAGCAGCAGCAGCCACCGCAATCGCCGCTCCGCCGCCGCCTGTTCGCGAAGACGCCGGGTGACGCAGCCCGGCGCGGCGGTCCGGTGGACGGACGGCATGAGCCCCCGGGGGAGCGTCAGCCGCCAGGTGTGGACGGTCGCGCCGATCATGGCGAGCAGCACACCGAGACCGGATAACTGCACCCATTCCGGCACGCGGGTGTGGCCGGGGGTGGTGACGAGAAGCGTGGTGACCGAGAGCGGCAGCGTGCTCAGGGCCTCGACGGCGAACAGGCGGGTGGCGGGGGTGCGGCCCAGCACCTCGCGGAGGGCGCGCCACCGCGGGCGGGATCTCGTCATGGTGCCGGTGCCCGGATCAGCCGGCCGTACGTACCGTCGGCCGGTCCGGTGCGGTCCCGGGTGGTCCGCCGCGCGCCGCGGTCAGCGTGTACCGCTCCGGGTCGAAGCTCCGGGTCCGGCGCCGGAACCGCCAGGTCGGCTCGGGCCAGATGGCGGTGATACGCCCGTGACGGTCCTGGTACCAGCCCGCGCAGCCGCCCGCGGCCCAGACCGTGCCGGCCATCCGCCGCTGGAGTCCGGCGTTGTACGCGAGCTGGGCGTCGGCGCGTACGTCCATGGCGCCGATGCGCCGCTCGCGCATGAACCGCAGGCTGTCGAGCAGGTAGTCGATCTGTGACTCGATCATGTAGATGAGGCTGGTGTGCCCGATTCCCGTGTTGGGGCCCGCCATCAGGAACAGGTTGGGGAATCCGGCCACGGTTGTGCCCAGATACGCCTGCGGACTGCCCTGCCAGACATCGTGCAGCGTCCGCCCGTCGGCGCCCACGAGGAGCTGCGAATAGCCGGTGTCGGTCACCCGGAATCCGGTGCCGAAGATCAGTACGTCCACGGGGTGCGTGACGCCGTCCGCCGCCGTGGGGGACGCGCTGCCGGACGCGGTACCGGGTGCGGTGAGCACCGCGTTCTTCTCGATGCGCGCGATCCGTTCGGTGACCACGTCGACGTTGGGTGCGCCGAGGGCGGGGTAGTAGTCGTCGGACATGAGGACCCGCTTGCAGCCCAGCGCGTAGTCGGGCGTCAGCTTGGCCCGCAGGACCGGATCCGCGACCTGGCGGTGCAGATGGGCCAGCGCCTCCTTGCGGCCCATGGCGGCCATGGTGCGGTTACCGAGCAGCGCGGGCAGCCCCGCCTCGCGGACCGCGTACTCCCAGCCGCGCGCCAGCCGTTGCGCCGGTGGCGCCAGCCGGAACAGGCGGCGGCGCCACTCCGGGACCGGCCGGTCGTGGCGCGGCATGATCCACGGCGGGGTGCGCTGGAAGACGGTCACCTGGCGGGCGGTGCGCCGGAGATGGGGGACGAACTGGATGGCGCTCGCGCCGGTCCCGATCACGCCCACCCGCTTGTCGCTCAGATCGAGGTCGTGCCGCCAGCGCGCGGAGTGGAACGCCTCGCCCGCGAAGTCGTCCATACCGGGCAGCGACGGGACGGCGGGCTCCGACAGGGGCCCCTGGGCCATCACCAGACTCCCGGCGGTCAGCGTCCCTTGACCGGTCCGCAGCTCCCAGCGCTGCCGCTCGGCGTCCCAGACGGCGCCCTCCAGCGCGCAGCCGAGCCGCAGATAGGGCCGCAGGCCGTACCGCGCGACACAGCGCCGCAGATACTGCTCGATCTCCCGCTGCGGGGCGTAGCGCCGGCTCCACTCCGGGTTGGGGGCGAAGGAGAACGAGTACAGGCGGGACGGTACGTCGCAGGCGCAGCCGGGATAGGTGTTGTCCCGCCAGGTGCCGCCTACCTCGTCGGCCTGCTCCAGGATCAGCAGGTCCCGGTGCCCTTCCTGCAGCAGCCGGATGGCCGTGCCGAGGCCCGCGAACCCCGCGCCGACGATGACGACGGAGACGTGCCGGCCCGGCGGCGATGCCGGTGATGCCGGCGATGCCGGCGATATCTCAGCCCTCTCGGACATGGTGCCCTCCATTCACAACCCACGTTCAGTTTGAAATCGATCGTATAACATACGAGCGTATGGAGGGTGATAGGAGTGGTGGTGGGATGGAGATCCTGGCACGCGGCGGCCCCGGTGCGATGGGGGCGGTCGCGGTACGTGTGGCCGGCGCGCTGCCCGGTGTGGCCGAGACCGGTGCGGCCGAGGCCGAGGCGGCCGCCGTCCCGCCGGTGCCGGGGCTCGCGCAACTGCTGTACGGGACCAGGGTGCGGCCCGGTGCCCACCCGCCCGAGGCCGTCATCGACGCCGGGCGGTTCTTCGCCGATCCGGCCCGTGAGGTGCACACCTTCGTTGGGGCCGGGGCCGGGGCCGGGGCCGGGGCCGGGGTCGGGGCCGGGACCGGGACCGGCCGCGACGGTGCGATCGTCGAGGTGACGGAGGCGGGCCGTGGCGAGTGAGCCCTCCGCGGCATTCGTGGACGTGGGCGGGTACCGCGTCCGCTACCGGACCACGGGCACCGGGCGGCCCGTGGTCCTGCTGCACGGCACCGGTCGCAGCCTGGAGGACTGGGAGCCGCTGCGCGCCGCGCTGCCCGCGCGGCGGCTGATCGCCCTCGACCTGGCCGGTTTCGGGCTGTCCCAGCCCCTGCCGGACCTCCGGCTCGGGGCACTGGCCGAACACGTCGCGAAGACCCTGGACCGGCTCGGGGCCACCGCTCCCGCGCACGTGGTGGGCAACTCGCTGGGCGGCGCCGTCGCGATGCGGCTCGCCGTCCACGACCCCGCCCGGGTGGCCTCGCTGGCACTGGCCGACAGTGCCGGATTCGGCCGTGAGGTCACCTGGCTGCTGCGCGCCCTCGACCTGCCGGTGCTCTGGCGGCTTCTGCTGCGCCCCGACGAGTACGGCGCGCGGCCGGCCGAGCGCTCCCTCTTTCACGACCCGGCCTTCGCCACCCCCGACCGCATCGCGCTGGCCCGGGAACTGGCCCGGCGACCGGGCGCGGCCAGAACGACGCGCCAAGTGGCCCGTGCCCTCGGTTCGTTGAGCGGGGTGCGCGCCGACCGGCGCGGGAACCTGCTGGCGGCGGTCGAGGCGCTCGACATCCCCACCCTCGTCGTCTGGGGCGACCGGGACCGGATCCTGCCCGCCGCCCACCTCACCCACGCGGCGACCGCCCTTCCCCGGGCCCGCACCCACCTGTTCGCCCGCACCGGCCATCTGCCGCAGATCGAACGGGCCGCGGAGTTCGCCGCCCTGCTCGACGAATTCTGGGCGGATTAGGGCGGCTGCCGTTGCGTGCCGTACGCGGGTGCGCAGCGCGTCGCGGGGGAGGGAGGGGGAGGGCGAGGGTGAGGCCGGGGCGCCGCACTGATCCCGAACCGCACCAGCCGGACGATCTCCTGAAAACGATCGTAAATATTCCGATAGTTTATGATCGGGCGGTGCGGTGCGATGTGGGTGGTGTGTGTGGTGCGAATGAGTGACCTCAACGCCGCCATAACGGCACCTCGCCCGGGAGACCGGCCTCGCCGTGACGGCGCTCCCACCCCTTCCGTGCGTTCACCCGGGCCGCGCACCGCGGTCAGCCCGCGCCGTACCGTCGTCCCCACCCGAAAGGCCCGTCACGCCATGACTTCCACGCGCGACACGTCAACGCCCGTCGTGCAGGTCCCCACCCGGATGCTCGTCGAGGCACTGGTCCGTACCGATCACACGGTCGATACCGGCGAGGTCTACGCCACCGCGTCCCTGCTGGGCATGAGCGATCAGCAGGTGCGCCTGTGCATCAAGCGGCTGGTGGTCGAGGGGCGCTTCACACAGGAAGGCAGAGGCCGCAAGGCACTGCTGAGGGCCACCGACGCCACGGAGCGAATGCTGGGCCCCGACGCCGACTTCGTCGCCCACGCCTACCGGCAGGACGCCGGCCTCGCCCCCTGGGACGGGACCTGGCATCTGGTCGCCTTCGCCGTCCCCGAAACGGCACGCGTGGCCCGCGACGCACTGCGCACCGCCCTCACACGCCTGGGCGGCGGCCCCGTCCAGGGCGGCCTCTACGCCAGCCCGAACGCCTGGGAGCCGTACGTGCAGGAGCAGGTCCGCCACCTCGGCGTCCTCGACCATGTCTCGTTCCTGACCACCGACGACCTGCGGCACGGCAGCGAACGCGATCCCGCGGCGCTCGCCCGCCTCTGGTGGCCGCAAGCGGAGACAGTCGACCGCTACCACCGCCTCACCGCCGTGACCGAACCGCGCCTCGCCCGACTCCGCGCCCCCGAGAATCTTCCCCACGCCCAGCGGCTCACCATCGCGGTCGAACTCGCCGCCGAGTTCACCCGCGCCATGGAGCCCGACCCGCTACTGCCGCCCGAACTGCTCTCCCAGCCCTGGCCCGGTACGAAGGCCCGTGAACTCGTAGCGCAGTGCTGGTCACTCCTGGCCGACCAGGAGGAGCCGGACCCGAACCCGGGGCAGGGCCCGGAAGGGGAGGGCGTCCGCCTCTTCCGGCTCTACAGCGATGTCATCAACCAAGCGGTCATCGATATGTGAGGTGCCTGCGCGGTAGATGGTTCGGGGACGGCCACGCCGCGCTGCACGTGGAACCCGGGGAGGGAGCCGTCGACCCGGAATGCGGGCCTGCCCGTGCGAATTTCCGGTGTGTACGGCCCCCGAGCCGGGTGTGCAGTCACGGTTCTGCTCCTGCCAGGGGACGGAATGACTGCGCCGCCGAATCAGTCGGTGTGTCGAACCAACAAGGATTCCGGGATGCTCGACAAGATGGCGGGCTCTTGGGGGCCGCGGTGAGCGAAGTGGAGATCCTCGCGGGCGCGAGTACACAGTACGAAGAACCGAAGACGTGCGTCCACACCGGTCGGGTCCTCTGTGTACGCGTCCATGTCTGGAACGAAGACGCTGTCGAACTCCAAACCCTTCATGCTGGCCGTGCTCACGATCCGGATGGGCCGAGCCGAGAAGTCGACGGTGTCCCGGTAGCGATCGTCGTGCGCATATGCCTGGGTGTGCTTGGCGAGACCGAGTTGTGTGAGTTCGCTCTGGATTTCCCGTAGCACATGGGTCGACCTGCAAATGATTCCGATACTTCGCTCCGGATGCGCGTTGAAGTACTGGGAAACTCCGGTGAGGAGATTTTTCAGTGAGGGAATTTTCAGGACAGTGGGTGTACGGCCGGCGCGTGTCGGGAAGGGAAACGCATCCCCGGCCCCCTCGCGGAACTCGGATGCCAGCATCGCGATCTCCCGACTGTTCCGGCGGTTCTCGCGCAACACGAGCGGATCGGCCCGTATGGCAAGGGCCCGGCATATCTCGGACACGGTGCTCTGATCGTCACCGATCAGCTGGTTCTCGTCTGCGCACACGGTGACGCCGACACCAAGGATTCGACACAACTGATAGAAGCCAACAGGAAGGTTCTGCCCCTCGTCGATCACCAGATGCGCGGTCGACCCGACCCTGTGCAGGATGCAGTCCCGCTGCATCTCGATCCAGTCGTAGCTCCAACCTTCCTCGTCGGTCCGTGGCGGTTCGGTCCGGAAGTGTTGGCGCCAGAAATCTCTGAGCCACCGATGGTATGTGGTGACGTGGAGAGCTTCCGTGAGGTCCGGTGCCATTTGTGCGAGGTACTGATGCAGCAGATTGGAGTGCGTGAAGAGGGCGACGTAGCGACGGGCGGTCACCAGTGCCCAGGCGCGGTAGACGGCCATCACGGTCTTTCCGGCGCCAGGTGTGCCGGTGATGACATGGCTTCCGTGGAAAGGAAGATCGACGACGGCCCGCTGCTCCATGTCGAGGTCGAGGAGGGAAGGGATCTTCATGGCAGATCGACGGCTTCGGCTGATTCCTCGAGCGCGGCCTGGACCACTTCCCGAAAGAATCCTGGGACCTCTCCGTCACCGATCAAAAGTGTTCTGTCCAAAAGTGAGTTGCCGATCTCGCAGCACGTTTCGGGAAGGAGCGTGCACGCATGGCAGGCGGCACGGTTGAGGTTGGCCAAAGACCTACCGGTCGAGTCGGCGCACAGAGGGTCCTGGGAGCACCATTGCGCCGATTCGAGCAAGCGGATCAGAGTCTCGACGAGGTTCGGCGGCAGGCCCTGACGGACGAGCCCTCCCAGCGTTCCCTCGGCGTCGCCCGCGGCCGTGTAAATGAACACCCCTGCTTGTGGCGGGAGGTCACTGCCCGGGGCATGACTTCGGGCATAGACGCGTTCACGCAGCGAGGCCGCGTTGTAGCCGCTGTCGTAGGAGAGCTGGCGGATGAAGTGATGGGCCAGGGTGTGCAGCATCACGAATCGTGGGAGGAGCCTCGGGCCGGACTTGTCTCTCAGGCGGTCCGCCTTGAAGGAAGCGTCCATGTTGTGCTCGATCCGTCGGGTCCAGTCGCGCACCGACGGAAGTTCCTCCCATGTGCTCAGACTTTGCTCGTCGACGGAGATGAAGATTCCTTCACCGTAGGTGTCGATGGCGGGCAGCCACTTGGCCCGGCCCCGAGTATCGACCGACACCACGCGGCCGCCTTCTCCCTCCTCGCCGTCACCGGCGTTGGGCTCGTAGCGCGAGAATCCTTCGAGCGCGCGGACTTCGCGCACCCGATCGGCCACGACGACTCCGGAGATCCGTGCGTACATCTCCTGAACGGATTTGGGGGCGTCATGGCGAACCCCAAGGTGAGTGCGACGGACGGAGAAGGTCTGAGATTCGGTGACGGACTCCGGCGCGGAGAAGGCTGCCCATTCGGCGATGCTGAGATCGTCGTCCGTGTCGAGCGCCGAGGGCATCGAGGAAGCCTCGTCCGCATGGCGGCGTCGCAGAGTCTCGACGAATGCCTCCGGGACCTCGCAGTCCCGTGCGATGTACTCCTTGAAGACATCGGAGGCCGGCCCGTCCTGTGAACTCTTGAAGTCGGGCCACATACGGTGATTGACGACGTTCTGAACCATCTCCTCTTCCTCGGAAAGCCCTTCGGGAGCGGGGATGTCGAGGGCCGAGTGCGTGATCGGGAAGTACACGTTGGAAGCGCCGCGCTGCACGGCTTGCGGAGTCTCCTCGCAGGGGTCCGCCTCATCGTCCGCAGATTGCCAGGGGTGGCTTCCCGTGCATTCCACGCCGACCTGCTTGAGAATGTTCGGCTGGCTGATGCCTGCCAGATTTCGTCCGGCGTGACAGGCGATGCAGACGACTCGCAGGGCTTCCAGACCAGAGGATTCGGGGGTCGCGACGAATCGAAGTTTGTGAACCCGGCACTGGCGTTGGTCGTGCCCTACGCTCCTGGAGTGGGCCCACCGTCGCCAGTCGATGTCGGCCATGTGGCCTGCCCTGCACACCTGGATGAAACGCATGGGTGCCAGCTGCGGCTTGCCGGCACAATTACCGCAGGCCGCTTGCTTCTCCCATTGCTCGAGGTTCTGTCGCCAGAGAACCATCTTCCTGCACTGAGGGCAGAACAACCATTTAGGAAATCGCACGTACGTGGGGCCGATACGGGTTGCATGTGCGGCCTTGCCGGAGGGGATCACAGGGGCCGAGCGAAAGCCCTGGACTCCCAATTTCGTTGCCAGCCGAGGGGATTCGACCCGTTCGCCATTGGCCGCCCAACTACGGATGTCGGCGGCTACGAACGATTCGCCTCGGAGGTCGATGATCCCGCCGACGCCGAAGGGCACGATGGTCTGTGCCCTGCGAACCTTGCGGCGAACGTCCTTCATCGCTTCATGCTCCTCTCACGGCGACGAGGCACTCGCGGTCGACGTTGCGCATCGACTGCGGTGTTGGCCAGACGCCGCCCTGCTTACCGAAGTCGGTGAGGAGCGATGTGTGCAAGCGCCCCTGGGGTTGGTAGTAGAGACGGCTGCCATCACCCCGCATGATCTCGGCCCACTGCTGCCAGGTCTCGATCAACGAGTCGAGCTTCTTGGCTGCCGCATCGGCCTCGGTCGGGTCGGCCCTTTGCACGTGATCCACGATGAGGTCACGGATCCGAGCGACACCATCCGAATGGTCGAGGATGTCCCCCGCCCGGTTCTCTGCGGTCAGGCCGATTCCGTGACGCACGAGGATGGTGAGCACCGCATGCAGGGCACGGTTACGGGAGGGCATGGACCACGGTGTGACGCTGGTGGGCTCGACGTGGCGGTAGAGCGAGCGGTGGTACACACCGAAGGATTCGTAATGCGACCGGTCCCGTGGCTTGGTCGAGCGGAAGAGCGTGACGATCAACCCGGGCACATGACGCCGGCCGACGCGGCTGGTTGCCTGGATGTACTCCGATGTCGTCTTGGGCTGTCCGTTCATGAGCATGAGACCGAGGCGGGGTACGTCGACTCCGACCGAGAGCATGTTGGTCGTGGCGAGGAAGGAGATGCTGCCGCGGTCCTTGAAGTGCTTGCCGAGGCGCTCGAGGAGCCGAGGCTGGGCGGCACGTGAGACGTTGCTGGTGAGTTCGACCACTGAATCTTCGTTCAGTTTCCGGCGCCGTGTGGCGTCCTTCGTCAGGTGCTCGAGACGCGCGGGAATGTCGTCCCGCGCGATGGTGACGGTTCGGCCGAGCTCTCGCAGGCTGTTGTGATAGGCGACCGCGGTCCAGTACGTGTCCCGAAGGGTGTCGTCGTCGCAGATCTCCTTCGGGGCCTGCAAGGAGGCGGCACCGACGTGGACGGTCGAGGTCGACGCAGTGTGCCCCTGGGCCATGACTCCCACGTACAGACGCCCGGGTTTCTCCTGGTCGGGTGAGGCGAAGTACGAGTCGCCGGCCTTGATGCCCGCCGGGGGGAAGAGCTGGGCGGGGCGGCCGTAAAGGCTGCGGATCTGTTCCTGCGAGCGTCGGATGGTGGCGGTGGAAGCGATGACCTTCGGCACGGTGCCACCCCACGCGCACAGTTCGAGGATGGCCGACTCGTACAGACCGACCGTTGTTCCCAACGGCCCGGCCAGGAGATGCAACTCGTCCTGGATGATCAGCGAGGGTTTGCGCATGCCGTTCTTTCCGAAGAGGTTTCCCGCCTCCGGCTCCCACGCCAGTCGCGCGAACTTGTCCACGGTGCCGAGTACGAACGTCGGCGGATTCTCGTAGATCTGCTCGTCCACCACGGAGACCGGAAGCTGTTCGTGGAAGACGCACGTGTCACGCGGACAGAAGAACGAGGTGGTGACGCCATCTGCTCGGATGCCGAAGTCCCGTTCCTGTCCTTGTCGTTCCGGGACGATCTCGGTGCCGCACCAGGGACAGCGTTCCAGCAGGAAGCGATCATCGGGTGCGTTCATCTGCTTCAGCACACCGAGCTCGATCTGGGCGGCCGAGATCTTGTTCGGCGTGGTCTCCTTGCCCACCCAGAGTCCGATGGAGATGGGCTCCTCCCCCAGCTCGTGGGGCAGCGGCCCGTCGTACCCCTTCCTGATGTACTCCAGGGCACAGATGGCCGTAGCCGTCCGCTGGAACTGCTGTGTGGTGAGCAGACTCAGCGTGTATCGGCTCAGCACGGCCGTACCACCCCCGGCCGCGCCGAACCGCAGCCGACGCCAGATGATCTCGAAGCAGGCGGTGAGGAGGTATGCCTCCGTCTTGCCTCCTCCCGTGGGGAACCAGATGAGGTCGACCGTCTTACGGTCTTCGTGCGCAGGGTTCAGCAAGCCCTCGACCACGAGCAGGAAGTAGGCGAGCTGGAACGGGTGCCACGCATGGTCGCCACCCGGCTCGGACAGTTCGAGTACTTCGCTGTTCCTCCGGCGACGGCTGCCGGCCAGTTCCGGACGGCTGTGGAGCATCTGGAGCGCCATGGCTCGGTTGGCCAGGCGAAAAGCCTCGCGTGCCTTGTCCCCCGCGGAGGTTGATGCGGTGAGGGACTCCACCCCCGACGTCATACGGTCCAGCGCGGTATTGATGCGTTCGAGGATGCGTTTGGCGGGCGCAGCGGCCCACGGTCGCAAGGACTCCGCCTCCGACACCTGGGTATCGAACCATTTGCGATAGCCCAGGACGAAGGAATGCAGTTCGGCTCCGAGGTCGTCCACGGCCAGATCGGATCGGGAGAGGTACGCGAGGTTGAGTACCGGCAGATCCTTGGGACCGTCGGGTTTGATGTCCTTGACCACTTGTTGAGGCATGACCTGCGCTCGCACGGTGGTGACCTGGCAGGATTCGTCGTCCCACTCGACGGCACATCCGTGCCCCACGGCCCGGGTCACGATGTGCCGGTACTGGACGCGGAGTTCCTGCTCCTCCTCGTCACGGCTGTTGAGACGGGTACTCGGATATTCGAGGATGGTTCCGCCGAGGGTCGTCGCCCTCAGTTCGGCCTGGAAGAGCATCAGATCGCGATCTTTGTAGCTGCTCTCCTCTTCGGCATGGGCGTTCGCCAGCACGCACGTGACGAGATGTCCGGCGCCGAAAGGGCGCCATCGAACATGGAGGCGACCGTGACCGTCCAGAACGCGGACCGGGGCCGTCCGTTCCGCAGAGACGGTCTCCGTTGTGGAGAGCCGCGGTTGCCTTCGCCAGCTGCGACGCCCGCCCTCGCGGGACGTCAGGTACCGGGAGGCCCCACAGGTGACCTCGATTTCACGGGCGTTGGTGAAGAAGGAGAAGCCGAGAGATGACGGGAGCCATGCGTTCGCCTCGGCCACGGGGTCGTCGGCGAAGCTGTCCTCCTCGCCGTTGCCGGCCTCCGTTTCGTTGAAATCCTGCTCGCCGTCGTCCTGCGAGTGCTCCAGCAAGGAGGCTCCGCGCGGATACAACGTGCCCATCAGGTAGCGCCGGTCAGGTGGGTCGGCGAGGATCTCGTCCTCGGCGACGGCCGGACCGACCAACTGCCGGCGGAGATACGTCACGAAGTCGGCGCGGTGCTCGGAGAGTCGTGATTCGGAGTCGTTCACCCGAGGCGCCCTTCCCGCGTCAGTACGGCTACGCCCAGGTCTTTCAGCATCCGGCGGGTACCAGGGCGGCAAGCGACCCAGAGCTGGGCACGGGCCCTGGTCAGGGCGACATAGAGTGCGTCGAGGCGGCCCTCGAGGTGTCCGGGTTCGAGGTCGATCAGACAGACGACATGGTTCTCATGGCCCTTGAAGTCGGAGACGGACGACCAGGTGAGACGGTGCTTCGTGCGGTCGGTCCCGACCACATCGGCGAATCGCTCGATCTTGGTGACTCGCTGCGACAGACGGGCCGAGCTCGTTTCCCAGTCCCCGGAAGCGGACAGCAGCGTGATGTCCCGCGGCGAGACGCCCTCCCGCACGAGTTCGTTCACATAGGCGTCGAGAAGGACGGCCTCCTCCGGAGCGTCGTGCACGTCGGTGTAGCGGACCGGCTCACCCTCACCCGCGGAGGCGATGCCCAGGTCGGCACCCGTGTAGGAGCGGACCTGTTTGACGATTTGCACAGTGTTGCGGCAGTTGCGCTTCAGGGGCCCGAACTCGATGCCCAGAAGGTCCAGATACTTCCGGGCTTGGAGAGCGTAGGCATCCGGGGCCAGCACCTGGTTGTTCGGGTCGAGCATGAAGATCCACCGGCCTTCTGCGAGACGTCCCGATACCAGAGCCTCCAAGGTATCGAGAGCCTCGAAGGTCATCAGGTCCTGCGCCTCGTCCACGATCAGTTGGTCGAAGACACGGCCCTGAACCTCGTCGAGGCGATCGTACGGCAGGACAGTGATCGCGTCGTCGGCGAGGACGCGATCCAGATGGGTTGCCAGCGTGGTGCTCGCGCAGGTCAACAGAACGCTGCCGTGGGCGGACTTGCGACGGGCCGCCTCCGCGGCGAGGAACGTCTTGCCGGTGCCTGCACCACCGGTCCAGATGAGGCGTGGGACGGACTCCAGCTCGTCGAGTCTTTCGAGCTGTTCGTTGGTGAGGCGTTCGAAGGTGACGTCGAGATGCGTCAGTCGGGACTGCAAATTGGGTACGAGGTCGAAATCCGGCCGGATGGCCTCGAGCATCTTCTTGCGGAGAGCGGCGGAGACGGGGGTGCGGGCCCACCTGTTCCGCGTGAGCCAGAAGCGGGTGGCTCGTTCGATGCCCGGTGCCAGACCGCGTCCGCCGTCGTACGCAGTGGTGCCGAGATACTGTTGGGGTTCGAACTCGGTCGTGCGCCGGAGGTCGACGTCCGTGGTGATCACGAGGTATCCGCTGGGGACACCGTGGTCTCTCAAATCACCGACCAGGGCGCCGATCTCCCTGTCGAACTCGTGCATACCTCCGCTGGCCTGCGCAAACGGGCTCTCTTTCGGGCCTTCCTCGCGACCGGGCGGACCGTAGTACCACTTCCCGTCGCGTTGGTGGACCCGACCGCCTTTGACCTCGATGAAGAGCAGGATGTCGGGCGTGATGACGACGAAGTCGATCTCGCCGACGCGCTTCCTGTGGTGCTGGGGGAGATGAACCGTGTGCAGCGCGACGCTCCGGTCATCAGGAATCGCCTTGAGCGCGGCGAACACACTGCGCTCGGCCTGGCTCCTGGTTCTGCTCGAGATCTCACTCGGAATAATTCGCATCAACTCTCCCCATGGTCACGCGAAGACCTCCCTAAAATACCGAGCGACGGATCCTCGGGGCGCGGGCCCCGGCGAGGAAGCGCTGGCCGCGACGGCTCGATGAATGATGGACTACGGGGGAACGGAGACGAAGCGCGGGTGCGGGGGGCGTGATGACCACGGAGCGGGGCGGTGTATCCGGCAGACGGATGGACGAAGCCGGACGGGATCTGCTCGTCGGCCTCATACATCGATTCACGGCCGAAGGACTCGAACGCCGCGCAGCGCTGCGACAAGTGATGAGGGCTGCGCGCCTCGATGCGCAGGAGACCCAGATCTTGTACGAAGCCGTGACAGCGGCGGAGGTGGAAGACGAACACGGCGAAGACGGGCCGGACGTCCCGCAGAGTGCGAATGACGACCACCGGACCGGTCCCGACGAGGATCTCGACGACTCGGATTTCCTGGAGGAAGAGGAAGCCCCGGACCCGGAGTCTTTTCGTGGGACGGTGCGTGTCGACGACATGGAAGCGGCCCGTCGTGCGGCTCGGGACCTGCTCGAGGTCGATCGGCGGCGATTGAACCCGCACCGGCGTCTGCTGAGCGCCGAGGAGGAAGTGGGGCTCTGCCTCTTGTTCCGAGGAGCCAGAACATCGTCGGAGGAGTTGCCCGATGACTACTCGGCGACGCTTTTGCGAGACAGCGAGGCGAGCAGGGCCTTGAACGCAATGGTTGTTCATAATCAGCGTCTCGTTCATAAGATTCTGCATGGCTTGGGGCACTGGCAGCTCAGTCCCATGTACGAGGATCTTGCGCAGCACGGAATGATCGGGCTCATACGTGCCGTGGAGAAGTTCAATGTTTCCATGGGGTGCAAGTTTTCCACCTATGCCACTTGGTGGATTCGGCAACGCATCACTAGAGCCGTGGTCAACGAAGGGGCAGCCATTCGGCTCCCGGTCCACATCTGGACCGATGTGGAGAAGGTGCGAAAAAAGGAAAAGGCGTTTCTCGACCAGGGTAGAAGTCCCAGCGTGGATGATCTCTCCTTGGCGTGTGAGCTCAGTCCCGAAAGGGTGATGGACTGCCTGCGGCTGGGGCGTCGGGCAGTTCTGTCGCTTGAGCAACCTGTCGGTACGAACGTCACTCTCGGGGAATTGGTTGTCGATAATTTTCGGCCCGTTCCGGGTCCGGAGCAGGTGCTTCGGTCCGAATTCGAGCGTCAGGAACTGTTCCAGTTGTTCGATGCTTGTGTGTTCACGAAGAGAATTCAAAATGTTCTTTTGCTGCGATACGGATTCGTCGACGGCGCATCCTGGACGCTGGACGAAATCGGTAAACGATTCGGAGTGTCACGCGAGCGTATTCGGCAGATCGAGAATCGCGCACTGAAAGACCTGAGGATTCAAGTGGGACTGGAACCCGACGATGCTGACTCGGAACGCCGTCGTATGAAGGCCGCTCGGAAGATCGCTCAGGAGGCCGCTGAAGAGACCGCACGTCGCCGAGGCCCCGAGGGGCGGGAGGAAGCAGGGCGCTGCGATTCGCTGCCGAACGACAGCGTCGTCACGCCGGGGACGGAAAGCAGTTGTGACGGGAAAGAGGGAATGGTGGCCTTCAAGGGCACGGAGTTCGGTCGGTGGTTGGCCGAGCGGATACAGGAAAACGGTGCGGACGAAAGCGAACTGGCACACCGCCTGGGAGTGCCGCGAGCGCTCGTCGAAGCTTGGCTCGACGACCGCTCTGTGCCTCGCCCGGACCTTTTGGTCAGGGTGCAGGAGATCTTTGGAGTCGAGGACGAGACCGGGCAGGGCTTCGCAACCGGTCCGGAACGACAGGCCGATCCCGTGGAGAAGACGCCGGCCGTCTGGTACCACCGTCCTGGACACGACGATGGTGGGCGGGAGTTCGGAAATGCGGCGGCCTTCGCTTTCGAGGCCGATCTGGAGGTTCTGGCCCGCGAGGCGACCCAGAACAGCCTGGACGAGCACGACAGGAGGAACGACCGCCCGGTCACGGTCCGGTACACCCTGCATGAATTGTCCGGCGACGCTCTGGCTCGGTTCCGTACCGCGATCCACTGGGGCGACCTGCAACCCCACTACGAAGCGGCCGCCGCGCAGGACCAGAAGGTCGGACGCGTCATCAGCGCCGGACTGCGAGAGATGTTCGAGCGGGATCGGCTGGTCCTTCTTCGCATCGACGACTACAACGCCAATGGGCTGACCGGTGACGACTACGAGGACGGCCGATTCGCCGCCGTGGTGCGGCGGCAACTCGAAAGTCGCAAGTCGGATGTCGCGGCCGGCGGTTCATACGGTCTAGGTAAGGCCACGCTCTGGGCGACCAGCCGCCTGGGGCTGGTCCTCATGAACTCCACGCTCTCCGAACCGCACGAGGGAAACACCCGGCGGCGGCTGATCGGACGACTCGACCTACCTTGGCGAGAGGTTGACGGAAGGAGATTTGCCGGCCCCGCCTGGTTGGGTCGGCCGGATGCCGAGGCGGACAACGCAGAGGTCGTCCGCTCCTGGTGGGCCGACGAAGACACGGTCGAGAATCTGCATCTCACCCGTGAGAGCGATGACCCCGGTACGTCCTTCTTGATCGTCGGAGCACATGATGTCGCCGGGCTCGCCGAGGCCGGACAGAGCCAAGAAGGCGACGTGGACGACGACGAGGACACCCTGGAGCGCATGCACCAGAGGTTGGTCGGTGCGCTCGGTCGTAACTTCTGGGCCGCGATGACCGCAGGGGGAGAACGCCCGCCGCTGCTGGAAGCATCGGTGCGGACGCTCCGCAATGGCGTGGAACACCTTGCGGAGGAGCGGGTCGATCCACAAGTGCATCAACCCGCGCGCTCGCGTGCTCTCCATGCCTTCCTGAGCGGCACCACGGTGAACCGCCTCACCGAAGCAGGCCAAGTGGCACTTGTCACGGTGCCGTTGAAGGTGCCCGAGAGGGATGGTCTCACCGGTACGGCCGGCGAGCACCGGGCGGTGCTCCTCGTCACCGAGGCCACCGACGCCGATGGCCGGATCAACCAGGTGACCGCGATGCGCGGCAATCGCATGACGGTCAAGACCAGGGGGGTGCCCAACCTGCCCATGGGGACCAACCCGTTCCAGGGAGTTCTGCTCACGGGTCGGGCGGCGGGAGACGATGCGCCGTTCGCGGCCGAGGCCGAGGAGTTTCTGCGTTCCTCCGAGCCTCCGGAGCACAACAAGTGGGGCCGGACCGAAGAATTGCGGATGCGCTACTCGCCCTCGGCACATCGGCGGATCGCAGCCTTGACGACGGAGACCAACAGGGCCGTTCACGAACTTGTGGCGATCCCCAAGGAGAAGAAGCCGAGCGGCACGAGCAAGGTGAGCAAGCGGCTCAAAATTTCCGGCAAGCCCGCCGGTAAGCCCAGAGGGACGGTAGTGCCGCCGAAACTGGATGATTTGGAGGCCGTGATCGACCCCTCCGGTGCATGGCACATCACCGCGGAGGTCAAGGTGTCACCCGGGGAAGAGCCCTGGCGTATGAGCCCCGTAGCCAAGCTGGAGGTTCGCTCCGGCCCTCGTCCCGTGGTCAAGTGGGCCGAGCTTGTCGCTGTCAGCAACTGTGAACTGTCCGACGGCGTACTGCATTTCTCGCCGGGGACTCGCCGTGCAGTCTTTCGAGGCGTCACCGATGTGTCCACACATCCGGTGCGGGCCGCGCTGACCGGACTCGTCGTCGAACTCCAGGAGAGCAAGGGAGGCGCCGCGTGAGGGTCTACCCGTACCCCCGACTGACCGGTGCGGTGACCGCGCGGGTCACGGCCGTGCGGCTGCGCGGCCCCGACGACACCCGAGAGTACTTGGACTCAAGGGGGTACTCGGTTGTCGAGCAGGTCGTGGCACTCGGTACGGCCGAGCGCGCCGATTGGCGAACGGCACGGCTCGCTCTGACGGCGACCGTACCGGCTCGTGAGATCGAGACGAAGGGCCACTGGTCCGACATCGCCGTCGTCGCCGTTCTGACGGAGGGGGCCACCAACGCGCGTACGGTTTCCCGGTTGACGCCTGGTGGGGAGAGCGGGAGGGAATGGACGGGTGAGATCGAGCTCGACCGGGACGACCACCTGGACCGTGCGTCCCTCTCTGTGCACGTGGTGGCCACAGTCGGGGGTGTGGAGGGTCGGATCATCGCGTCCACCGACCAGGAGTGGTTGATCGACATGACGGCCGACGGCCCGCTCAGAGATCGTCAACTCGATGTCAGCACGGTCAGTTTCGCCCGCGGCGCCGAATGGTTGCGGAGTTTCCGGGACGCACCCTGGATAGTGGATACGGCGGGGCGGATGCCCACCGTCCGTCTGAATTCGGATTTCGAGGGCCTCGTGGCGCTCGTGGCAGGCCAGGGCTCGAAGGTGGAGAGCGTCGTGGGCGAGATGCTGTTGGCCCAGATGTGCGCCGATGTGTGGACTGCCGTTTTCCACACCGCCATAGGTGACCTGGAGATCGAGGACGACGGGACACCGCTCTTCCCGCCCGACTGGCGGGGTGCGGTGCTCCGCGAGATGCTTCCGGACATCGTTCCGGGGCGGTCGGCGGAGGACGCTCTCCGTGAGGTGCACATCCGGCGTACCGGCGAGGGGAGTTGGGCGGAGCTGCAACCGCGTATCCAGTACGCGGCCGCCCGTCGTGCCGAGGTTCCCAAAGCGTTGGCCGGCACTGTCCGCGACATCGAACGACTCGACCAGGAGACCCACGCGTGACCTCCCGCCCCGAGCACCTGCCGGAACGGCTTGCTCTTATCACCGATGTACAGGCTGCCGAGTACATCTCCACAGGACTGCTCGAGGGACGCGAGGACGTCCCTTCCATCGCGTTGAACAAGGTTGCCGAGGCGCTGCCCGGCGACGATGTGCGACTGCGGCTGCACCCGGTACGGGATCTGATCGACGATGCCGTGACCAAATACCGGGACGGGCGTCCCACGGCAGCGGACGCGTGGCTGGCACCCCGTCTGCACGAGACCCTTCGGCTGACTCGCCGGGAAGCGTCCGAGAAGAGTCTCTGGACGTATATGGCCCTTGGGGTGGCTCCGGATTACGTCGTCTGGCGGCACCTGTCCGAACCGAAGGCGGACGGTTCGCGCGGACGAGTGGCCCGGGACAGGTTCGTCGGCCCGCACCACAAGCAGACGTTCGCCCGACTCTGGTGGGCGGCTGAGCTCTTCCGCGACGGCCCGGACTACCGACCCGTCGAGGTGGCTTGCGGCAATCAGGACATGCTCAACTCCGCTCTTCGGCTGGACATCGTCGACCATCGCCCGACGGCGCTTGCGCTCGTCGGACTCATGGAGAGAGGGAGTGTGCGCACCGGTCGCGAGGTCAACGCGCTGACGTCCGCAGTCAACGCCGCCGCGGCGACATTGATGTACGACGTCATCGCCCCGGATGTGGAGCGTGACGGAGAGCCTCTGCGTGACTGGATCGCAGGGGCCGAATCAGCCCTTCCGTCCCCTCGGAACAATCTTCCTGAAGGCCCGGATGAGGAGCATGTGCCGGAGGAGGCGGTTCGGAGACTAATCGCCCACTTCGAGGAACTGTTCGCGGACGCACCGGTCAGGGGGCGGACTTCCGACGAGCGCGAGTGACTTTGTGTGAGTCCGGAGGGCACTGGCCCTGATCGCCGCATCCGATGGCGCGCAGCTCGGTCGTAGTGGTCCGGGATACATCGGGCCAAGTGGTCGCGGCCGCCAACTCGTCCTCCGAGGGGGCGTTCCCGCGCAGCGCCCTGCTGAGCACGTGCATGCCGAGCCGGGGTGGTACAGCATTGCCCACTTGCTGCGCCTGGTCGTTTCCCGACCAGGGGAAGTTGTGCGGGAACGTCTGGAGCACCCCGGACTCCGGGATGGTGAAGCGGTCGGGCTTCTCGGCCTCGTACTCCGCGATGCTCTTGTACACCTTGTTCCGGGAAATCTTCCCGGTGACCGTGAAGGCGGGCTCGGATGACAGGCGCCGACCTCGCTTCTTCGGGTTGCCCCCGGAACCGTAGTTGGAGACGACGAAGAACTTCATCTTGTCTCCCGTCCGGAGTCGGGACACGTCCACGGTTGAGCCCTTCGGCTTGCTGGCCGCGTCAAGGGCTTCCGCCATGGAGAGCCAGTGCCGCTTGGTCCCGGGAACCGCAGAATCGGTCGGGAGCATATCCGCCTGAGCGGCATTGCCTTTCCCTCGATACAGGTCGAAGGGCAGATGAGTCGCTTCGAGTGGTTCGATGGCCCCATGTCCCGGGCGCCGGGCGACGAGTACGGCGCGTGTGCGAGTCTGCGGCACCCCGAACTGTTCGGTCTTCAGCTCCCAGCATTCCGCTTCGTACTTGACGCCCTGCAGTCTTCCTTCTCCGCCACGCAGAAGCTTTGCGTAGACCTCCCAGAGGGGCAGGGCCGCAGGCACTTGTTCCAGAACGATCGCCTTGTACGGGTCACGCCCTTCCGTCTCGATCGCTTTGAGGAGCCAGCGAAGGGGCTCCAGGACCAAGGCGGTGCGCGAGTCGCCGAGGGCGTGCAGCTCTTCGTCGATCTTTGCTTCGTCTTCCCCGTCCACAAGGCGGTGGATGAACGTCTTCACCGTGTCCAGTGCTCGCCGTCCCGTGCCGCTTCCCGCGACGGAGAAGGATTGGCAGGGCGGCCCCCCGGCCAGGACGTCGACCGATTTCGGGATCTCGTCGAAGCGGCTCTCGCGCATGACGCTCACATCGGCGTGAATCGTCGGTAGTCCTGCCGCGTAGCGTGTCTCGCACGCATTTCCGTCCCACTCGATCCCGATGCTCTTGAAGCCCAGGAAATGCGCGGCCACGTCGAGTCCGCCAGGACCTGCGAAAAGGTCCAAGATCCGGATTCCGTCGAGATGGCGAACATGTGTTCCCGGGCTGTTCATGGGGTTGAAGTGTAGCCGGCGACGGAGGCTGCGGGCGCTGCCCATGCGGCTCGGACCGCAGGTCCGAGCGCCCTGGCCATCGGCGGTGTGGAGGCATGCCCGATCCGGCGACCGCGGTCCGTCACGGTGCCTCCACCGACCCCTGTCCGGAGCCAGACCTTCTTGGTCCCTGTCGGTCCGAGATCCACGTTCCTCGCCGGTCCGACCCGCCGACAGAGGTCGGTGCCACGCTCGGCGCCCGGGCTGCCCATCGGTCGGCGTCCCGCCAACCGCCGATGGATATCGAGCGGCGCGGAGCTCGGCCCACGGACGGATGCTCGCGAACCGTCGGCTCCGGTGGACGGAACACGTCGAAAGCCTGCTTCGCGAGCGCGACGCCCGGCCCGTGCTCCCGGTCCTGCGATACCCCGAAGTCGGCTGCGTTCAGCAGGAACCGCCGGAACCGATGGCCGAGATGATTCAGCTCCCCATGTATGGGGTCGCGTATCGGCTCGAGGTCGGGCGCGCACACCGGCTCCGGTACATTCTCGATGACCAGGGCTCGAGACTGCCCGGCATATGCCGGGCAGACGGTCGTCTCAAGCAAGCGCAGTTGGGTCTCGATCTCGGTCCGCCCGACGGCCGCGCCGGGCTTCACGTGGGGCAGTCCGCCCGACAGCGGATCGATGTCGTAGATCTCCTGCTGCCGAGAAGGGGCGAAGCCCGGTAGGTCCGATTCCGGAACCTGCCACGCCGGACGGTTCCTACGCAGCGTGTCGTACGCCACAGGATTCTTGTCCAGGAGCGGTACGGGTTCGAAGCCGGCGTGTGCCGGCCCCGAGGCCGATCCACCCGCTCCCGCGCACACGTCGACGAATCGCAGTCCACTCATCGGCCCCGCGCAAGGGTGACCCGCAGGCTCTGCGGCTTCGGTGTCCTCAGTTGCGAAAACCTGGTCCACGAGCAGTCCTCGGGGGCGAGTTGGCGGGCGGGCTTGCGAACGCGCAGTTGGGGGCTACTGCACGAGACGTGGTGATCGCATATCGGGAGAGGCCGGCCAGGATCTTCTCCCGTATTTCTCCCAAGCGATCCCCAGGAACGAGTCAGGGGCCTGATCCACTCAATGGATCAGGCCCCTGACCTGTTGTTCCTTCAGTCGGGGTGGCGGGATTTGAACCCACGACCTCTTCGTCCCGAACGAAGCGCGCTGCCAAGCTGCGCTACACCCCGAAGCAACGAGCTCTACTTTAGCGGACTGATCCCCGTAGACGAAATCCGGTTGTCGGAGTGCGGGGGAGAGGGGCTGACCTGGTCGGTCGCGAGATCCCGGCGGCCGCGCCGCGGGCTGCCTCCCTGCCCCTGGGCGCCCACCCTGAGCACCCCGGCCGCCCGCACCCGAGCGCCCCCGGTTCCCCGTGCCCCAGGTTCCCCGCGCCCCTCGCTCCCGCGTCTCCTCAGTCCCGCGCCGTGAGGGTGAGCAGCGTGGCCTCAGGGGGGCAGGCGAAGCGGACGGGGGTGTAGCGGTTGGTGCCGCAGCCGGCGGAGACGTGGAGGAAGGAGGTGTGGCCGCCCGCGGTGTGGGTGGACAGGCCCTTGACCCGCTCCGGGTCGATATCGCAGTTGGTGACCAGGGCCCCGTAGAAGGGGATGCAGAGCTGGCCGCCGTGGGTGTGGCCGGCCAGGATCAGCGGGTAGCCGTCGGTGGCGAAGGCGTCCAGGGAGCGCAGGTAGGGGGCATGGACGACGGCGAGGGAGAGATCGGCGCCGGATTCCGGGCCGCCGGCCACCTCGGCGTAGCGGTCGCGCTTGATGTGCGGGTCGTCCAGGCCGGTCAGGGCGATCTCCGCGCCCTCCAGCTTCAGGCGGCCGCGGGAATTGGACAGGCCGATCCAGCCGGCCGCGTCGAAGGCGTCGCGCAGGTCTTCCCACGGGTTGTGGACGGCGTGCACGGCGGGTGCGTTGCCGTTGAGGCCGTGCTGCCCCTTGAACCGCTCGGTCAGATAGCGGGCGGGGTTGCGCAGCCTGGGGCCGTAGTAGTCGTTGGAGCCGAAGACGTAGGCGCCGGGGAACTCCATCAGCGGGCCGAGGGCGTCCAGGGTCTCCGGGACGCCCTCGGGGTCGGAGAGGTTGTCTCCGGTGTTGATGACGAAGTCGGGGCGCAGCCCGGCGAGCGACTGGAGCCAGTGGCGCTTCTTGCGTTGTCCGCGGACCATGTGGATGTCGGAGACCTGGAGGACGCGCAACGGCCGCATACCGCGGGGCAGTACGGGCACGGTGACGCGCCGCAGGCGGAACGAGCGGACTTCGAAGGCGGCGGCGTAGGCCAGGCCGGCCGCGCCGACTGCGGTCAGGGACAGGGGTACTCCGTATCGCGCGCGCATGTATCCCATGGTCGCAGAGCGGCGGGCAAGCGGGGCCGCCGAGGGGAGCGGACGCGGGCCCGGCGCGGGGTGGCGGGGCGAATTCGCTCGGCGTTGTCCGTGCGTACGGGCATACTCGACGGCATGACGACGCTCAAGGCCAGACTGCACGACGACCTCACCCTCGCGATCAAGGCGCACGACAAGCTGCGCTCCGCCACCCTCCGTCTGACGCTGACCGCGATCCAGAAGGAAGAGGTCGCGGGTACCGCGGCGCGTGAGCTGTCGGACGTCGAGGTCGAGAAGATCATCGCGCGGGAGGCGAAGAAGCGCCGCGAGGCCGCGGAGGCGTTCGACAAGGGCGGCCGGACCGACTCCGCCGAGCGGGAGCGCGCGGAGGGCGAGGTGCTCGCCGACTACCTGCCCAAGCCGCTGACCGACGCGGAGCTGACGGAGCTGGTCGCGGCCGCCGTGGCCGAGGCCAAGGAGGCCGGAGCCGAGGGGCCGCGCGCGATGGGCGCCGTCATGAAGATCGTGAACCCGAAGGTGGCGGGCCGGGCCGACGGCGGCCGGGTGGCCGCCGCGGTGAAGAAGCTGCTGGCCTGAGCGGCAGCAGGGACGGCAGGGCGGCAGGGGCGGATGGTGCGCGACCACGTCGCGTAACCGGTGGCCCCGACGCGCTGGCCGTACCCGATGACGCAGATGCAGATGCAGACACAGACGTAGATGTATACGCAGATGCAGCCGTAGATACAGACCTGCGTACGCATCGACACAGCTCACGCCGAAGGGGCGCCCCCAGTTAGGGGACGCCCCTTTGGCGTGATGTCGTCCGGCGGGTTCAGCGGGGGCGGTGCCCCGTCACGCCGTGGCTGTCCGGTCGCGCAACGGCCGGATCACCAGCCGCCGTTGCCGCCGCCCAGTGCGCCGGGGAAGCCGGGGATGTCCCAGCCGCCGCCCGGCTTGTTGTCGCCGCCGTGGCCGGGCTTGCCCTTGCTGTTCGGCTGGCCTTTGCCCTTCCCCTTGCCTTTGCCCTTGTTCTTGTCGTCGTTGCCCGGGGCGCCCTGGCCCGGGTCGCCGCCGTCGTCGATCGCGACGGTGGGCAGGGGCGGTGCGGGCCGGTTGGCCAGGGCGCCGGACATCGCGTCGCGCCAGATGGGGCCGGGGGTGTCGGCGCCGTAGACCTTGTCGTGGTAGCTGCCGCCGATCTTGATGTCGAACATCTTGCGCCGGTGCTGCGGGTCGCCGACCCAGACCGCGCCGGCTGCGTTCGGGGTGTAGCCCACGAACCAGGCGGCGTAGCGGTTGTCGCTGGTGCCGGTCTTGCCCGCGCTGTCCCGGCCCTGGAGGCCGGCCTCCTTGCCGGTGCCGTCCTCGACGACGCCCTTGAGGAGGGTGTTGATCGTCTCCGCGGTCCGCTGGGACATCGCGCGGTGGCAGCTGGTCTGCGGCACGCTCATCGCCTTGCCCTGGGCGTCGGTGATCGACGCGATGGCGACCGGCGAGCAGTACTGGCCGCCGTTGGCGAAGGCGGCGTAACCGGCGGCCATCGTCAGCGGCGACATCTCCTGCACACCGAGCGTCATCGACGGCACCTGCTCCAGCTTCTTGCCGTCGGCCCGCTGGATGCCCATGCTCTCGGCCATCTTGACCGCCGGGCAGATGCCCATATCGCTGATCAACTGCACGTAGTAGGTGTTGACCGACTTCGCGGTCGCCTCCTTCATGCCGTACGGGCCGACTTCCTCGGGGTTCTCGTTCTCGGTGGTCTCGTGGCCTTTCCACTCGCCGTTGCAGGTCTGCACCGGGCTCGGGTAGGCCATCCGGTACGGCGAGGAGTACTCCTTGTACGGGCTCATGCCCTGCTCCAGCGCGGCCGCCGCGATCACCGGTTTGAAGGTCGAACCGGGCTGGTAGCCGGCGCCGCCGCCCATGCTCCGGTCCACCGAGAGGTTGATCTGGGTCTGGTGCTCGCCGAAGCCGTAGGGGCGCGACTGGCCCATGCCGAGGATCTTGCCGGTGCCCGGTTCGACGATGGACGCCGCGCTGGCGACCGGATCGTCGTCGTAGACGTGATCACCTATCGACGCCTGGATCGACTTCTGCGTCTGCGGATCGAGGGTGGTGCGGATCGTCATACCGCCCTGGTTCCAGCGCTGTGCGCGGATCTTGCGGGTCTTGCCGAAAGCCTTGTCGGTGAGGAAGACCTCGCGGACGTAGTCGCAGAAGAAGCCGGCGCCGTTGGTGGCGGTGATGCAGCCGTTCTTGGGGCGGCTGACCGACAGCCGGAGCGGCTTCCGGGCGGCCGCGTCGGCCTGCGCCTGGGTGATGTCCTTCAGGTCGGCCATCCGCTGGAGCACGGTGTTGCGCCGCCGGGTGGCTTCCTTCGGGTCGTTGACCGGGTCGTAGCGGCTCGGGGACTGGACGATACCGGCCAGCAGGGCCGACTCCTCCAGCGTCAGGTCCTTGGCGTGCTTGCTGAAGTAGCGCTGGGCGGCGGCCTCCACACCGTATGCCTGCTGCCCGAAGAAGGTGATGTTGAGGTAGTTCTGCAAGATCTTGCTCTTGCCGAGCTCCTTCTCCACCTGGATCGCGTACTTCAGCTCCTTGACCTTGCGGCCGATGGTCTGCTGGGTGGCCTGTGCGACCTTGTCCGGGTCGTCGCCGGCCTCCTCGATGAAGACGTTCTTCACGTACTGCTGGGTCAGCGTCGAGGCGCCTTCGGAGACGTTGCCGGAGCGGGCGTTCTTGTTGAGCGCGCGCAGGATGCCCTTCAGGTCGATGGCACCGTGCTGGTAGAAGCGCGCGTCCTCGATCGCGACGAGCGCCTTCTGTATGTACGGCGACATGTCCTTGAGGTCCACCACGGTGCGGTCGCGGGAGTAGACCTTCGCGATCTCGCCGCCCTTGGCGTCCAGGATGGTGGTCCGCTGGCTGAGCGGTGGTCTCTTGAGGTTGGCCGGGATCTCGTCGAAGCCCTCGACCGAACCCTTGGCCGCGAGGCCGAGTGCGCCGGCGGCGGGGAGCGCGAGGCCGGCGAGGACCGCTCCGGCCAGCACGCTGACACCGAGGAACTTGGCGGCCTGCTGGGTCTTGGACAGACCCCCGCCGTCGTGCGTCTTAGCCATGAGGGCACCCTACGTTCTCAATCGCCGGACAGGGGCGCACGTGTTCGCTTAACCTGTTCACAACAGTCCCAGCGGAATGCTTTTGCCTCGTTCGCCAACCTCCTCTTCCCGAATAAGCCCTGTCTCGGGTGTCGCTTGTGCCACCTTGTGTGACGAGATAACCGGTGTGGCCACGGTGAACTGTCCTGCCTTGTAAGGAAAGCGACGTATGCCGTCCGGTCACTCCGTTGGGTGATCTGCCGCATACGCATAGTCCGTTCGGGCCATTCAAGATTGGGCCCGAAGGGGGTGTTGCGCCCTGCCTGCCTTCCGTAACGTCCTCAACTGGCAACGGTGAATATGCCGCTTGCCGCCGTGGGGGAGCCTCGATTCGGGAGAGGACGGCGCCAGCATGGGCTGGGTAACCGACTGGAATGCACAGGCAGCCTGCCGCAGCACTGATCCGGATGAACTGTTCGTTCAAGGAGCGGCGCAGAATCGCGCCAAGGCGGTGTGCACCGGATGTCCGGTGCGCACGGAGTGCCTGGCCGATGCCCTGGACAACCGGGTGGAGTTCGGCGTGTGGGGCGGGATGACCGAGCGCGAGCGGAGGGCGCTGCTGCGCCGCCGCCCGACGGTGACGTCATGGCGCCGCCTGTTGGAGACAGCGCGCACGGAATACGAGCGCAGCACGGGCATCCTGCCGGTGGACTGCGACGACGACACCTTCGACGAGTACGCCGCGGCCGGCTAGCGACGCGCACGCCGGGGCGGCCGAGAGGGTTCGGGCGGCCGGCGGCGGACGTGGCCCGGGGCGGGCGGACGGTGGCCGGAGACGGACAGGCGGTCGGCGGCCACGAACGGTTGGCGCGGCAGTGTGCCGGAGGGGCCGACCGTGAATTCGGCGTGCCCTGGGGCCGGGTGCTCGTGCCGTCGGGGGTGTACGCGGCGCTGTCGTGCGGTGGCGCGCTGCCGCGCGGCGTCGTGCGGTGTTGCGGCGCTGTGGGGTGCCGTCGGGGCGGGCGGCCGTGCTGGATACGCCGGCCGCGGGTCGGGCAAAGGCGAGCGCGTCGGCCTGGACGAGTGCGTCGGCCTGGGTGATCGGGGCGGCCGGGGTGACCGGCGGTCCGTCGGTGGGCTGGTGGGCCGGGATGTCTGTGAGTCGGAGTGTCGGCGTGTCCGCGGGTCGGAGTGTCCGTGGGGCAGGGCGCCCGCGGGTCAGCTGTCGGCGTCGGCGGAGCCGAGGGCGAGACGCTCGCCGATCGCGCGCAGGCCCGCGAGGTCGTGCACATCCCCGGGCAGCGCGGCGACCTCTGTCACCGGTACCTCGGGATGCAATGCGGTGAAACGGTCCCGGGTGCGCCGTTCGCGCGCGAGGACCTGCATACGCTCCGCGTGGAGTCGCAGCAGTCCGGCGGCGAGTTGTGGCGCCGAGGCCGAAGGGGGTGTCACATGCTCCGCCGCGGCGGGGGAGTGGCCACTGGCGGTACGAGATCCAGCATTCCCGCCGTCGAGATCCACAATGCCGGTCGGGACAAGATTTTCGGCGGGGTCGTCTCCGGGGGCGTCTCCGTGCGCGGTACCAGGAGCGACGGGCGTGGCGGCGGAGGCGGGATCGGTGCCCGTGTCGGCTTCGACGCCCGTATCGGCCTCGGCGTCGGCGGGAGCGCAGTCGTCGGGGTCTGTGTCCGTGTCGTCCGGCGTCCGGTCCGTCAGCGCTTCCGCGGCGGCCAGTGCGCGCTCGGCGCTGAGCTGTGCGGCGCCGCTGCCGTGCACCCGGTTCAGCACGAGACCGGCCAGCGGCATCTGCTCGGCGGCCAGCCGCTGGACGAAGTACGCCGCCTCGCGCAGCGCGTCCCGCTCCGGCGCGGCCACCACCAGAAACGCCGTGCCGGGTGCCTGGAGCAGCCGGTACGTGGCGTCCGCGCGGGTGCGGAAGCCGCCGAACATGGTGTCCATCGCGGCCACGAACGTCTGCACATCGCGCAGGAGCTGGCCGCCCATCAGCTTGCTGAGGGTGCCGGTCATCATCGACATACCGACATTGAGGAACTTCATCCCGGCCCGGCCGCCGACCTTCGCGGGTGCCATCAGGACCCGGATGAACTTGCCGTCCAGGAAGGAGCCGAGGCGTTTGGGCGCGTCCAGGAAGTCCAGCGCGGAACGGCTCGGCGGGGTGTCGACGACGATCAGATCCCACTCGTCGCGCGCGCGGAGCTGGCCGAGCTTCTCCATGGCCATGTACTCCTGCGTGCCCGCGAAACCGGCCGACAGGGACTGGTAGAAGGGGTTCTCCAGGATGGCGCGGGCCCGGTCCGCTTCCGCGTGCCCCTCGACGATCTCGTCGAAGGTGCGCTTCATGTCCAGCATCATCGCGTGCAGTTCGCCGCCGGCCGCCTCCTCGACGCCCTTGACCCGCCGCGGGACGTTGTCGAGCTCGGAGATGCCCATCGACTGCGCCAGCCGCCTGGCCGGGTCGATGGTCAGCACGACGACCTTGCGGCCGCGCTCGGCGGCCCGTACGCCCAGCGCGGCGGCGGTGGTGGTCTTGCCGACACCGCCGGAGCCGCAGCACACCACGATGCGGGTGCCCGGATCGTCGATCAGCGCGTCCACTTCCAGCCAGGGGGCCGAGGCGTCCAGCGTCGTGTCGTCCGAGGTCATATGGGCCCCTGTTTCCGCAGATCTCTCGCCAGGCGGTAGAGCCCGGCGAGGTCCACTCCCTCGGGGAGCAGCTCCAACTCGTAGGTGGGCAGGCCGAGTCCGGTCAGCTCCGCATACTGGACGCGCTCCAGCTCGACGCGCTCGGCATGCTCGCGGGCCTGCTCCAGCAGCGGGTCGATCAGCTGGTCGGCCCACCCGTCACCTGCTACGGCCCCGGCCGGAGACGCTTCGCGTCGCCCCGCCTTGAGGTGGTCGTCGGCGCGGCGGGGGCCGCCCAGGCCGGCCTGGGCGAGGGCCTTGGCGATGCCCGTACGCGCCCCGCGGGCGGCGATGTCGAGATCGCCGGTGTCCAGTACGGCGGGCCGGGTCATGTTGATGACGGTGCCGCCCACCGGGAGACCGGCGGCGCGCAGCTCCGCGACGCCGTCCGCGGTCTCCTGGACCGGCATCTCCTCCAGGAGGGTCACCAGATGCACCGCGGTCTCGGGCGATTTGAGGACCCGCATGACGGCCTGTGCCTGATTGTGGATCGGCCCTATCCGGGCCAGCCCGGCGACCTCGTCGTTGACGTTCAGGAAGCGGGTGATGCGGCCGGTCGGCGGGGCGTCCATCACGATCGCGTCGTAGACGAACTTGCCGCGCTTGTCCTTGCGGCGCACCGCCTCGCACGCCTTGCCGGTCAGCAGGACGTCCCGCAGGCCCGGCGCGATGGTCGTGGCGAAGTCGATGGCACCGAGCTTCTTGAGAGCCCGGCCCGCGCTGCCGAGTTTGTAGAACATCTGGAGGTAGTCCAGGAGCGCGCGCTCGGCGTCGATGGCCAGGGCGTGCACCTCGCCACCGCCCGGCGCCACGGCGATCTTGCGCTCTTCGTACGGAAGCGCTTCGGTCTCGAACACCTGGGCAATGCCCTGCCGGCCCTCGACCTCGACCAGTAGGGTCCGGCGCCCCTCGGTGGCGAGGGCGAGGGCGAGGGCAGCGGCGACCGTGGTCTTTCCGGTGCCGCCCTTGCCGCTGACGACATGGAGCCTGCTCACGCCAAGGAGCCTAACCAGTCCGCGTCCCGGCTACGCACCGGATCCACCGGGGACATCCCTGGGAAAGGCCCCGGAAACGTCAGGGCAACCATGGGGGCGTGCCCTGGGGCCCGGTCCGGCCCCCTGGCTCGCGCGGGCTTGCGGGACGGCGTCCGCCCGAGTCCTGGACAGGCATTACGCTCGGCCCCATGACCAAGTGGGAATACGCGACCGTGCCGCTTCTCGTGCACGCGACGAAGCAGATTCTGGACACCTGGGGCGAGGACGGCTGGGAGCTGGTCCAGGTCGTGCCGGGCCCGAACAACCCCGAGCAGCTGGTGGCCTATCTGAAGCGGGAGAAGCAGGCATGAGCGAGGTGGAGGACAAGATCGCGGCGCTCGGTCTGAAGCTGCCGCAGGTCGTGCCGCCGCTGGCCAAGTACCAGCCCGCCGTGCGCTCGGGCAGCTATGTCTTCACCTCCGGCCAGCTGCCGATGGTGGACGGCGCGCTGGTGGCCACCGGCAAGGTGGGCGCCGAGGTCGGCCCGGAGCAGGCCAAGGAACTCGCCGCGGTCTGCGCGCTCAACGCACTGGCCGCCGTGAAGTCGGTGATCGGCGACCTGGACCGGATCCGGCGCGTCGTGAAGGTCGTCGGATTCGTGGCCTCTGCACCGGACTTCACCGGCCAGCCGGGCGTCGTCAACGGTGCCAGCGAGCTGCTCGGCGAGGTCCTGGGCGACAAGGGCGTGCACGCCCGGTCCGCGGTCGGCGTCGCGGTGCTGCCGGTCGACGCCCCGGTCGAGGTCGAGATCCAGGTCGAGATCGCCGAATAGCGGCGGACCGGCCGGCGCCGCGCGGTACCGGTGGGTGCCGGCCACCGCGCGGGCGCCCACTGGCCGGAGATCCTCTCGAACATCCACGCGTGAGCGCATAACATCCGGCCATGTCGTCGACGACCAATGGCCAGTGGTATCCGCCGGAATGGCCGGACCGCATTCGGGCGCTCACGAATGGCGAGCTGACCCCCGCCGCGCCCCGGCGGGCCGCGACCGTCCTGCTGCTGCGGGATTCCGACTCCGGCGGCCCCGCCGTCCACATGCTGCGCAGACGCGCCTCCATGGCTTTCGCCGGAGGCGCGTACGCCTATCCGGGCGGTTCCGTGGACCCGCGGGACGAACGGCCGGTGGCCTGGGCCGGGCCGTCGCGCGCCCAGTGGGCCGTACGCCTGGGCGTCGACCAGGCCGCCGCACAGGCCATCGTCTGCGCCGCCGTCCGCGAGACCTTCGAGGAGGCGGGCGTGCTGCTCGCCGGCGCCTCGGCCGGGACCGTCGTGGCGGACACCACGGGCGAGGACTGGGAGGCGGACCGTGCGGCGCTGGTCGCCCACGAGCTGTCGTTCGCTGACTTCCTGAGCCGCCGCGGCCTGGTACTGCGCTCCGATCTGCTCGCCGCCTGGGCCCGCTGGATCACCCCGGAGTTCGAACCGCGGCGCTACGACACCTGGTTCTTCGTCGCCGCGCTGCCCGCCGGCCAGCGCACCCGCGACGTCTCCACGGAGGCGGACCGTACGGTGTGGATCCGGCCGGCGGAGGCCGCTGCCGGGTACGACCGCGGGGACCTGCTGATGATGCCCCCGACCATCTCGATGCTGCGGGCCCTGGAGCCGTACGACAGCGTCGCCCGGACCCTGGCCGCGGCGCCCGCGCAGGACCTCACGCCGGTACTGGCCCGCGCGGAGCTGGTCGCCGGCGAGATCGTGCTGAGCTGGCCGGGCCACCACGAGTTCACCCGGCACATCGCGCCGGACCGGGACGGCGCCCAGGGCGCCGGACCCGGCGCCCTCGACGGACCGTCGAGCACCCCCAGAACCACGGGAGGTACCCCCGCATGACCGACGCAGCCGCCCTGCCAGGACAGCCCCGTGGCGGAGTCATCTCGGGACCGGCCACCGCGCGCGCCCGGTGCGTGCTGGCGCCGAACCCGTCGCCGATGACCCTGGACGGCACCAACACCTGGATCATCGCCGAGCCGGACTCCGACCTCGCCGTCGTCATCGACCCCGGGCCGCTCGACGAGGCCCACCTCCAGGCCGTCATCGACACCGCGGCACAGGCCGGCAAGCGCATCGGGCTGACCCTGCTGACCCACCACCACGCGGACCACGCCGAGGGCGCCGGCCGCTTCGCCGAACTGACCCGTACGGCCGTACGGGCCCTGGACCCGGCGCTGAGCCTGGGGGGCGAGGGGCTGGCAGCGGGTGACGTCATCACCACCGGTGGCCTGGAACTGCGCGTGGTGCCCACACCGGGCCACACCGCCGACTCGCTCTGCTTCCATCTGCCGGCCGACGGCGCGGTCCTCACCGGCGACACGATCCTGGGCCGCGGCACGACCGTGGTCGCCCACCCCGACGGGCGGCTGGGGGACTACCTCGACTCGCTGCGCCGACTGCGCTCGCTCACCGTCGACGACGGTGTCTCGACCGTCCTGCCCGGTCACGGACCGGTGCTGAACGATGCCCAGGGGGCGGTGGAGTTCTATCTGGCGCACCGCGCCCACCGGCTCGCCCAGGTGGAGACGGCGGTCGAATCCGGCCATCGCACGCCCGCCGAGGTTGTCGCGAATGTCTACGCCGAAGTCGACCGCTCCCTGTGGCCGGCCGCCGAGATGTCCGTACGGGCGCAGCTGGAGTATCTGGGGGAGCACGGGCTGATCTGAGCGGGCCGGCCGACGCCGCGCTCGCTGCCCGATAGCGGCGCGGTCCGCCGGCCACCAGGGGGCCGCTGTCCCGAGCCCGGCCGCGTGCGGGGCCGCCCGCCGGTTCCCGCCGCTGGGCGAAGCGCCCCGGTGGTGCGGGTCCCCATGGCGAAGGGCCCCGCCGGAGCGGGGCCCTTCGGATGCCGGTACGGCGGTGCGCGAGGCGCGCGGCTGAGTGGTACGCGTTACGCGCCCGTGCGGGCTGTGCCTCGTACGGACCGCGTGTCGTACGGGCACGTGCGTCGTACGAGGGAGGCGGCGTCAGCGCGAGCGCTTGGCCAGCCGCTCGACGTCCAGCAGGATCACGGCGCGCGCCTCCAGGCGCAGCCAGCCGCGGCCGGCGAAGTCCGCGAGGGCCTTGTTGACGGTCTCGCGGGAGGCGCCCACCAGCTGGGCCAGCTCCTCCTGCGTCAGGTCGTGCACGACGTGGATGCCCTCTTCGGACTGCACACCGAAGCGGCGCGACAGGTCCAGCAGGGCGCGCGCCACACGGCCCGGTACATCCGAGAAGACCAGGTCGGACATCTGGTCGTTGGTCTTGCGCAGCCGGCGGGCGACCGCGCGCAGCAGGGCCGTGGCCACTTCGGGGCGGGCGTTCAGCCAGGGCTGGAGGTCGCCGTGGCCCAGACCGAGGAGCTTGACCTCGGTGAGGGCGGATGCGGTGGCGGTGCGCGGACCCGGGTCGAAGAGCGAAAGCTCGCCGATCAGTTCCCCGGGGCCCAGGACGGCGAGCATGTTCTCCCGGCCGTCCGGCGAGGTGCGGTGCAGCTTCACCTTGCCCTCGGTGACCACGTACAGGCGGTCGCCGGGGTCCCCTTCATGGAACAGGGCGTCGCCGCGGGCGAGCGTCACCTCTCCCATCGAGGCGCGCAGCTCGGCCGCCTGCTCATCGTCGAGCGCCGCAAAGAGCGGTGCGCGCCGCAGAACGTCGTCCACGAGTTCTCTCCTTGTCGACATGCTCCGGGGGCTGTGGTCCCCATCATGCCGGAATGCAAAACAGTGCGATCAATCACAAGGATGCCGGACCCGTGGCCCAAGCCATACGGCAGGGGGCCGATTGGGGTGAGGAATGACGGTGATCGAGTCGGATGTCAGTGGGTGGCCTTACTCTGGCCGGGTGTCCAACACGCCGGTGAGAGCACAGGACAAGGGGGTTGGACGAGTGAATGCAGAGCGTGATTCCGCTGTGGGCGAACAGCCGTCCGTCGAGGCTCTGAATACGGGCAAAAGCGATAAATCGTCCTCCAGGGTGACGTCCGGCCGGAAACCGGCGGGACGCGGATCCGGCGCGTCGCGGTCGACGGTGGGGAAGGCGGCTGCGGGGGAGACGGCCGCGCAGGCGCCGGCGAAGACCTCCGTGAAAGCACCGGCGGGGAAGAAGGCCGCCGCGCCCAAGAAGACCGCCGTCAAGCGGACGGCCGTGAAGACCACCACCGCCAAGCGGACAGCCACGAAGACCACCGCCGCCGCGCCGAAGTCCGCGAAGGCCGCCGCCGCGAAGACTCCCGCCGCCAAGGCCCCCGCGCGCAAGCCCGAGTCGCGGGCCGCCATGATCCGGCGGGCCCGCCGGATCAACCGCGAGCTGGCCGAGGTGTATCCGTACGCCCACCCGGAGCTGGACTTCACCAACCCCTTCGAACTGCTGGTCGCGACGGTGCTCTCCGCGCAGACCACCGACCTGCGGGTCAACCAGACCACTCCTGCCCTGTTCGCGCTCTGCCCGACGCCGGAGGACATGGCGGCGATGGATCCGGAGCGACTGGAAGAGCTGATCCGGCCGGCCGGTTTCTTCCGTGCCAAGACGAAGTCGCTGCTCGGCCTGTCCGCGGCGCTGCGCGACCGGTTCGGCGGCGAGGTGCCGGGCCGGCTGGAGGATCTCGTCTCGCTGCCCGGCGTCGGCCGCAAGACCGCCAATGTGGTGCTGGGCAACGCCTTCGGCGTCCCGGGCATCACCGTGGACACCCACTTCGGCCGCCTGGCCCGCCGCTTCGGCTGGACCACCCAGGAGGACCCGGAGAAGGTCGAGGCGGACGTCGCCGAGATCTTCCCCAAGAGCGAGTGGACGATGCTCTCGCACCGCGTCGTCTTCCACGGCCGCCGCGTCTGCCACTCCCGCAAGCCCGCCTGCGGCGCCTGCCCGATCGCGCCGCTCTGCCCCTCGTACGGCGAGGGCGAGACGGACCCGGAGAAGGCGAAGAAGCTGTTGAAGTACGAGATGGGCGGCCAGCCGGGCCAGCGGCTGCGGCCGCCGGCCGACTATCCGGGCTGGCCCGCGGCCCCGCTGGCGGCCCGATGACGGCTCCCGCGGTGATCGCGGGAGCGCCGGCCGAAGCGGTCGACCACCGAAGCCAGGACCTGAGGGGGCGCGTATGACGAGTGCACGGGAGCAGTACGGCGAACCGGCGCAGGAGCGCGGTGCGGCCGCGCTCGCCGCGGCGTCCGGCCGGGTGGCCGTGACGGCCGAGGGCCTGCCCGAGTGGCTGGCGCCGGTGGCCCGCGCGGCCGCCACCATCGAACCGCGCCAGCTCAGCCGCTTCCTGCCGCCCGAGAGCGGCGGCCGGCAGTCCGCGGTGCTGATCCTTTTCGGCCATGGTGCGCGCGGCCCCGAGCTGCTCCTCATGGAGCGCGCCGGCACCCTGCGTTCGCACGCCGGCCAGCCCTCCTTCCCCGGCGGCGCCCTCGACCCGGAGGACGGCGACCCCGAAGCCGGCGGCCCGGTGCGGGCGGCGCTGCGCGAGGCCCAGGAGGAGACCGGGCTCGATCCGTCCGGTGTCCAGGTCTTCGGTGTGCTGCCGCGGCTCTACATCCCCGTCAGCGGCTTCGTGGTGACGCCCGTACTGGGCTGGTGGCGCGAGCCCAGCACGGTGGGCGCGGTCGACGAGGCGGAGACCGCCCGGGTGTTCACGGTTTCCGTGGCGGATCTCACGGATCCCGCTCACCGAGTGACCACCCGTCACCCCAGCGGCCACGTCGGGCCAGCTTTTCTGGTCGAGGATGCCCTGGTCTGGGGTTTCACGGCCGGCGTGATCGACCGGATCCTGCACTACGCGGGGTGGGAGATTCCATGGGACCGCGCCAAGCAGGTCCCGCTCGACTGGCGGTCGTGAGAGCGTGTCGATCGTGAACGTCCTGGACATCCTGCTGCTGCTCGCGGCCGTGTGGTTCGCCGTCGTCGGCTATCGGCAAGGTTTCGTCGTCGGCATCCTGTCCGTGATCGGCTTCCTCGGCGGCGGCTTGATCGCGGTCTATCTGCTGCCCGTGATCTGGAACAAGGTCACCGAGGACGCCACACCCGGTACCTTCGCGGCCATCGGCGCGGTCGCCATCGTGATCGTCTGCGCGTCCGTGGGCCAGGCGCTCACCACGCACCTGGGCAACAAGCTGCGGCGCCACATCACCTGGTCACCGGCGCGCGCGCTGGACGCGACCGGCGGCGCGCTGGTCAACGTGCTGGCGATGCTGCTGGTCGCCTGGCTGATCGGCTCGGCCCTGGCGGGCACGTCCCTGCCGACGCTGGGCAAGGAGGTGCGGAACTCCAAGGTGCTGCTGGGCGTGTCCCGGGTGATGCCGCCGCAGGCCGGCACCTGGTTCGCGGACTTCTCCGCCGTCCTCGCGCAGAACGGCTTCCCGCAGGTCTTCACGCCGTTCTCCAACGAGCCGATCACCTCGGTGCCGCCGCCCGACCCCAAGCTGGCCAACAGCCCGGTCGCGGCGCAGGCCAGGGGCAGCATTGTCAAGATCGTCGGTACGGCTCCCAGCTGCGGCAAGGTCCTCGAAGGCAGCGGTTTCGTCTTCGCGCCGCACCGTGTGATGACCAACGCCCACGTCGTCGGCGGTGTCAACGAACCGACCGTCCAGGTGGGCGGCGAGGGCCGCACCTACGACGCCAAGGTCGTGCTCTACGACTGGGAGCGCGATATCGCGGTGCTCGACGTGCCCAAGCTGACCGCCCCGGCGCTGCGGTTCGCCGCCACGGACGCGGGCAGCGGCAAGGGCGCCATCGTCGCCGGCTTCCCGGAGAACGGCGGCTACGACGTCCGCCCCGCCCGTATCCGCGGCCGTATCCAGCCCAACGGACCGGACATCTACCGCCGGGGCACGGTCAGCCGCGACGTCTACTCCCTCTACGCCACCGTCCGCCCGGGTAACTCCGGCGGCCCGCTGCTGACCCCCGACGGCGAGGTCTACGGAGTCGTCTTCGCCAAGTCCCTGGACGACGCCAACACCGGCTACGCGCTGACCGTCGACGAGGTCCACCAGGACATCGTCAAGGGGCGGACAGCCGTGCGGCGGGTCGACACCCAGGGCTGCGCGATCTGAGCGCCGGGCGGTGCGGAGGTCGCGAAGACCGGCCCGCGCCGCCCGTGCGGATCAGCCGCGGGGATGGCGCAGGCGCGCGCTCATCCAGCGCGCTCTGCGGCGCAAGATACGCGGGATGCCCATCGGGTGCGCGGAGTCGGGGGAGTCGCCGGACCCGAGGTCCGAGGTGTCCCTCTCCCGAGTGCCCACGGCAGCGGCACTGCTGCGGCGGTTGCGTGCCACGTCACGGTAGTCGTGCGTCCAGCCCATACCCTCGACTCTGCCCGTGGCCCAAGGTCCGTAACCGCCTCGGGAGCCGCCAATTGGCCTATGCGCCAGGCAATTGGCTGTTCGTCAGACGAACGTTCGGAGCATCACCCAAGGCCGCCGGCCCGCCGGGCTCACCGGTCCGGTTCGGGGTCCTTGAGCCAGTTGACGAGCTCGGCGGAGAACGCCTCCGGATCTTCCTCGTGCGGGAAGTGGCCGAGTCCGTCGAACAGGCGCCAGCGGTACGGGGCCTCGACGTACTCACCGGAGCCGGCCGCGCTGCGGGTGCGCATGACCGGGTCGAGCGAGCCGTGCAGATGCAGCGTCGGCACCCGCACCGGCATCTTCATCCGCCGGTTGAACTGGATGCCGTCGGGACGGGCCATCGACCGGACCATCCAGCGGTATGGCTCGATCGAGCAGTGCGCCGTGGAGGGGATGCTCATCGCGCGCCGGTAGACCTCGATCGCGTCGTCGTCCGGCAGCTGCGGCCCCGACCAGTCGCGGATCATCCGCCCCACCAGCGCCGCGTCGTCCGCCGTCAGCCGGCGCTCCGGCAGCCAGGGCCGCTGGAAGTTCCAGACGTGCGAGCTCTGCACGCTCTGTTTGACGTCGGCGAGCATCGCCGAGCGCCAGCGCCGTGGGTGCGGCATCGAGGACACCGCCAGTCGGCGCACCAGCTTCGGCCGCATCACCGCCGCCGTCCAGGCGAGATAGCCGCCCAGATCGTGCCCGACGAGTGCCGCGTCCGGCTCGCCCAGGGAGCGTATGACGCCGGTGATGTCGAGGGCGAGGTTCGCCGGGTCGTAGCCGCGCGGGGTGCGGTCGCTGCCGCCGACGCCCCGCAGGTCCATCGCGACCGCGCGGAAGCCGGCGTCGGCGAGCGCGGGCAGCTGGTGGCGCCAGGTCCACCAGAACTGCGGGAAGCCGTGCAGCAGCAGCACCAGCGGGCCGTCGCCCATCTCGGCGATGTGGAAGCGCGCGCCGTTCGCCGCGACGTCCCGATGCGACCAGGGGCCGTCGATCCGTACGACCGAGGCGGTGCTGTCGGGGACTGTCATACCGACGAGCGTGTCACAGACTCCAGGACCGGGTGGTCCACGGGCTCCGCCCGCGGGTGCGGCCTGGCCTTCTGGAGCACGGCGGCCGTCTCCTTGGCGGAGCTGATGGTCTTCTCCGGCTTCTTGATCTTCTTGAGCTTGGCGAGCGCGATGAGCACCAGTACCGCGGCGATCACCAGGAAGGCGCCGCCCACGATGAGGAAGGACCAGGCGAGCCCGAGCCCGAGATTGTGGATGCCGTACGCCGCCGCGAAGCTCAGCACCGGCAGTGCGAACATCCCCAGCACCCCGGCCACGATGAAGGCGGCGCTGCCGATACCCGCCCGCTTGGCGTCCTTGCGGATCTCCGCCTTGGCCAGCGCGATCTCGTCGTGCACCAGCGCGGACATCTCGGCGGTGGCCGAAGCCACCAGCTGCCCGAGGCTGCGGTCCGCGCCGTCGTCGGCTGTGCTCATCGCCGTCTCCCTCATCTCTTCACCGGATGCAAAGCCTCTCAGATCATGCCGGACCATCGTCCCCGGCATGGGTGCTGGAGGCCACTTCGGCAAGGCGCCGGTGTTCGGCGGCCTTCGCTTCGAGGATCGCGGCCATCCGCAGGTGGTACTCCGGCTTGTCGAGTTCGTAGATGTCGGGGATGCCGTCCAGGTCCTCGTCCCGCTCCTCGTCCTCGCAGAGCCTCTTGTACTTGGTGTTGCGGATCTTGAGGAGGATCCCGGCGAACACCGCGGCGATCAGCGAGCCGAGCAGCACCGACGCCTTGATCTCGTCGGCCAGTGCCGGATCGTCGGAGAAGGCCAGTTCGCCGATGAGCAGCGAGACGGTGAAACCTATGCCGGCCAGTGAGGCGACGGCGAAGACGTCCGGCCAGCGGAGGTCGGGGTTGAGCTTCGCCCTGGTGAAGCGGGCGGTGAACCAGGTACCGCCGAAGATGCCCAGGGCCTTGCCGACGATCAGGCCGAGGACGACGCCGAGCGTCTCGGGCCGGGTGAAGACGTCGTGCACCGCGCCGTCGGATATGGAGACGCCCGCGGAGAAGAGGGCGAACAGCGGCACCGCGAGGCCGGCCGAGAGCGGGCGGACCAGGTGCTCGATGTGCTCGCCGGGGGAGTGCGCCTCGCCGTCGCGGCGGGTGCAGCGGAGCATCAGGCCCATCGCGACGCCCGCGATCGTGGCGTGCACCCCGCTGTTCTCCATCAGGCCCCAGATGACCAGGGCCAGCGGGACGTAGATGTACCAGCCGCGGACGCCCTTGCGGAGCAGTACGTAGAAGATCACCAGGCCGACGACGGCGAAGCCGAGCGCCAGGAAATTGATCTTCGAGGTGAAGAAGACCGCGATGATCAGTATCGCGAAGAGGTCGTCGACGACCGCGAGCGTGAGCAGGAAGGCGCGCAGCGCGGACGGCAGCGAGGTGCCGATGACGGCAAGGACGGCGAGCGCGAAGGCGATATCGGTGGCGGTGGGGACCGCCCAGCCCTGGAGCGAGCCGCCGCCGAAGGTGTTGACGGCGGCGTAGACGAGCGCGGGCATCGCCATACCGCAGATCGCGGCGATCACCGGGAGGGCGGCGGCCTTGGGGTCGCGCAGCTCGCCGGCGACCAGTTCGCGCTTGAGCTCGATGCCGGCGACGAAGAAGAAGACGGCCAGCAGGCCGTTGGCGGCCCAGTGCTGCACGGAGAGGTCCAGCCCCACGGAGGCGGGGCCGAGGTGGAAGCCGCGTATCGCCTCGTAGCTGCCGGAGAAGGTGTTTGCCCAGATCAGGGCCACGACTGCGGCGATGAGGAGAAGGACCCCGCCGACGGTTTCGGCGCGTAGTGCGTCGGCGATGAATGTCCGCTCGGGCAGGGACATCCGTCCGAGGAAGAGAGAACGACGGTTGGTGGGCGCGCTCACGCGGTGACCTCCGGCCCTTCGGCAGCTGTGTACGGCTGTTGCAGTTGCCGACCAGACTTCCCGGCGCACCCAGAGTTTCTTAGCGTGTCATTGACGCGGTGATTACTTTACCTGGCGTGCGCAAGGGGCTATCCGGTGCCCATAACTTTACGGGCATATCGGGCGCAAGGCCGCTGGGGTGACAGGCCGGGCGGGGAGCCCGGGTGCCGGGCGCGGTGGGACGCCCGGCCTGGGCTGCCGGGAACGCCGGAGGGGGCACCGGCCGCAACGGCCGATGCCCCCTCGCGTACGGACCCGCTCAGTCCTCGCCGGGCGTGCTCGGCAGCTTCGCCTGGATCAGGTCCATGACGGAGGAGTCGGTGAGCGTGGAGACGTCGCCGAGATCGCGGTTCTCGGCCACATCGCGCAGCAGCCGCCGCATGATCTTGCCGGAACGCGTCTTGGGCAGCTCCGCGACCGGCATGATCCGCTTGGGCTTGGCGATCGGGCCGAGCTGCTGGGCGACGTGCGCGCGCAGCTCGTCGACCAGGCCCGCGCCCTCCTCGACGCCGCCGCGCAGGATCACGAAGGCGCAGATGGCCTGGGTGGTCTGCGGATCGGTCGCGCCGACGACGGCGGCCTCGGCCACCTTCGGGTGCGAGACCAGCGCCGACTCGACCTCGGTGGTGGAGATGTTGTGGCCGGACACCAGCATCACGTCGTCCACCCGGCCGAGCAGCCAGATGTCGCCGTCGGAGTCCTTCTTCGCGCCGTCACCGGCGAAGTACTTGCCCTCGAAGCGGGACCAGTACGTGTCGATGTAGCGCTGGTCGTCGCCCCAGATGGTGCGCAGCATGGACGGCCAGGGCTCGGTCAGCACGAGGTAGCCGCCGGCGCCGTCGGGGACCTCCCGGGCGTCGTCGTCCACCACGGTCGCGGCGATACCGGGCAGCGCGACCTGCGCCGAACCGGGCTTGGTCGCCGTCACACCCGGCAGCGGGCTGAGCATCATCGCGCCGGTCTCGGTCTGCCACCAGGTGTCGACGATCGGCGTCCGGTCGGCCCCGATGTGCTTGCGGTACCAGATCCACGCCTCGGGGTTGATCGGCTCGCCGACCGACCCGAGCAGGCGCAGCGAGGACAGGTCGTACTTCGCCGGGATGTCGTCGCCCCACTTCATGCAGGCGCGGATCGCGGTCGGCGCGGTGTAGAGGATCGTGACACCGTACTTCTGCACGATCTCCCACCAGCGGCCCTGGTGCGGGGTGTCCGGGGTGCCCTCGTAGAGCACCTCGGTCGCGCCGTTGGAGAGCGGGCCGTAGGTGATGTACGAGTGGCCGGTCACCCAGCCGACGTCGGCGGTGCACCAGAAGACGTCGGTCTCCGGCTTGAGGTCGAAGACCGCGTGGTGGGTGTACGACACCTGGGTGAGGTAGCCGCCGGTGGTGTGCAGGATGCCCTTGGGCTTACCCGTCGTCCCGGAGGTGTAGAGGATGAAGAGCGGGTGCTCGGCGTCGAACGCCTCGGGCGTGTGCGTCGGGCTCTGCCGCTCGACGAGCTCGTGCCACCACACGTCCCGGCCCTCGGTCCAGGTGCCACCGGCCTCGGCCAGGTCCTGGCCGGTGCGGCGTACGACGAGAACGCTGCGGACGTTCTCCGTACCCGGCTTGGTCAGCGCCTCGTCGACGGCGGGCTTGAGGGCGGACGGCTTGCCGCGGCGGTAGCCGCCGTCGGCGGTGATCACGACGCGGGCGTCGGCGTCGTTGATCCGGGTCGCCAGCGCTTCCGCGGAGAAGCCGCCGAAGACGAGGGAGTGCGGGGCGCCCAGCCGGGCGCAGGCCAGCATGGCGATGACCGTCTCCGGGATCATCGGCATGTAGATGGCGACCCGGTCGCCGGTGTGCACACCCAGCTCGATCAGCGCGTTCGCGGCCCGGGAGACCTCGCGCTGGAGCTCGGCGTAGGTGATCGCCCGGGAGTCACCGGACTCGCCCTCGAAGTGGATGGCGACCCGGTCGCCCAGGCCGTTCTCCACATGCCGGTCCACGCAGTTGTACGCGACATTGAGTTTGCCGTCGGCGAACCACTTCGCGAAGGGCGCGTTGGACCAGTCGAGTGTCTGGGTGGGCGGGGTCTGCCAGGTCAGGCGTTTCGCCTGCTCGGCCCAGAATCCCAGCCGGTCCTCCGCGGCCTGCTCGTACGCGGCTGCCGTGACGTTGGCGTTCGCGGCCAGATCGGCGGGCGGGTCGAACCGCCGCTCCTCTTTGAGCAGGTTGGCCAGGCTTTCGTTGCTCACGACATCTCCCATTCCCAGGGCATCCCATGTGTCCCAGGTCATAGCTCATCAGCCCATGGCACGCATGACAAGGGGTGTCCGGGAAAATTGGTGTAGACCTGTCTGGATTCGCAGGTCAGGCGGTCACCGGTGCGGACTCGGCGCGGACCGCGGAGAACCGGCCGGTGCTCTCGTCCAGCACGTACGCCTGGGCCTCCGCGACGTGGAAGTACATGCCGTGCAGCGTGAGGGAACCCTCGGCGACCCGGCGGGCCACGCAGGCGTGCGCCCTCAAGTGGTCGAGCTGCTGCATGACGTTGACGAGTGCGAGCCGCTCGTGGTCGTCGGTCACCGGCCGCTCGGCGAGGGCGACCTCGCCCCGTCCCAGCCGCCCGATCCGCTGCATACGGGCCAGACTCGGCCGGCCGTGCCGCAGCCAGCGGGCGAGCGGGGTGGCGGTGGCCGGTGCGCCCGGGTCGGCGCCGGTCGCCGCGGAGCCGAGCAGCACCTGCATCGCGCCGCACCCCGAATGGCCGCACACCGTGATCGAACCGACCCTCAGCACCTCCACCGCGTACTCGACCGCCGCGCCGACGGAGTCGCAGGAGGCGTCCGAACCGGGCGGCGGCATCATATTGCCGACATTGCGGACGGTGAAGAGATCGCCCGGACCACTGGACGTGATCATGCTCGTGACCAGCCGGGAGTCGGCGCAGGTGAGAAAGAGCTGGGTGGGCCGCTGGCCCTCGCGCGCCAGCCGGGCCAGTTCCTCGCGGACCAGCGGGGCGGTGTGACGCTGGAACGCGCTCACCCCGCCGAGCAGTTGGCTGCCGCTGCTCTCGGGCGCGGCGGCGAGGGCCGGGGTGGGGTCGGCGCCGTGGTGATTGCGCCACGGTGTCCACGGCAGGCAGACGGGGGGATCGGCCGGTTCGATGATCGGCCGGCCCGAACGGCCGCCCAGCGTCACCCGGCCGCCGCGCGCCCGGTACCCGGCCGACCAGGACCGGAGCGCCTCGTAGGCGGCGTGATCCATGAACGAACCGCACAACTCGACGACGACATCGGACCGTTCCGGCACCAGCGCCAGCGCCCGGGTCAGCCGTCGCACCGCCAGAAACGTCAACTGCCCACTGACGCGCACCCGGTGGCCGTCGGACTCCTCGGTGACGGTGACCCGGGTGTGCGTCAGCCGGCGCAGCGCCAGGAAGACCGCGACCGCGATGCCGGTCACGACACCCTGGAGGGCACCGAAGACGACGACCCCGCCCAAGGTGGCGGCGTACACCGGGAATTCACGGTGCTGCTGGACGTGCCGGATGTGCGCGAAGCTCACCATCCGTACGCCGACGGCCATCACCAGTGCGGCGAGCGCGGCCAGCGGGATCAGCTCCAGCATCCCGGCCAGCAGCCCGGCGCAGAGCAGCACCCATGCGCCGTGCAGCACGGTGGCGCGCCGGGTGACCGCCCCGGCCCGCACATTCGCCGAACCGCGCAGCGCGCTGCCGGAGACCGGCAGGCCGCCCAGCAGCCCGGACACGATGTTGGACACGCCCTGGCCGGCCAGTTCGCGGTCGAGGTCCGCCCGGCCGGCCGGAGCGTCCGGCCGCTCGGCGGCGAGCCGGTCCACCGCCACCGCCGACAGCAGCGACTCCAGGCCGGCGACGAGGGTGACGGTCAGCACCGCGGCGGCGAGGGCCGGCGCCGAGGCGTCCGGCAGCGCGGGCAGTTCCGGCGCCTGCCAGGGCGGCAGCGCGACGCGCGGCACCGCCGCGCCCGCGCTGACGGCCGTCGCGGCGAGGACGGCGGCCAGGGGGGCCGGGACCGTCCGCAGCAGGCGCCCGGCGCGGCCCGGCAGATGGCGCCAGCCGGTCAGTACGGCGACGGTGAGGGCGCCGATCAGTACCGCGGCGGCGTGCGGATGCTCCAACTGGCGGGGCGGCGCGGCGACACTCTCGAGCACGGAGCTGTCCGGGCTGCCGCCGAGCACCACATGGAGCTGCCCGACCGCGATGGTGACGCCGATGCCGGCGAGCATGCCGTGCACGATCGCGGGGCTGGCGGCCGGCGCGGAGCGGGCCACCCGCAGCGCTCCCAGGGCGAGTTGGGTGATACCGGCCAGGACCGTGATCGCGCAGGTGGCGCGCCAGCCGTAGCGCTGTACGAGGTCGGCGGTGACGACCAGGAGTCCGGTGGCCGCCCCGCTGACCTGGAGCGGAGCGCCGCCGAGCAGCCCGCCGACGATCCCGCCGACGGCCGCGGCGACGAGCCCGGCCCGGAGCGGGGCACCGGTGGCGAGGGCGATCCCGAGCGAGAGCGGGACGGCGAGCAGAAAGATGACGACCGACGCGGAGAGATCCCGGCGCCATACCGGGCGAGAGACGCCTCTCGTACGCGGTGCCGGGCGCGATTCCGTACGCGGCTTTGTGAGGGGCACGCGACGGGGCGCCGAACGCCTCGGCTGCGGCGGTGACTTCTCGGTCTGCGACATTCCCGTCTCCTCCGGGGCGACGCGGTCGCGCGGGGCGCGATCGTGGGGCGGCGGTGTACTGCGGCGGGACGCGAGCCACCGACGCCCGTCGCGGTCCGTGACGGTCAGGTGACTCTCCAGCATTGGTAAACGGATCGTAATGACACGTAAAGGCGAAGAGAAGTTCTTTCGGGCAGGCGGGCCGTTCATTCCACCTATCGGGTGAATATGATGACTAATGGCTTGTCGTTTTAATCCCTCTTCTTGGTGTATGGGATCTTGTGGGCAGTTTTTCCGATTGATCCCTTCGGAGGGTGCTCACGGCACCAGGAATGAGGTGGCTGATGACAGCCGCACCGACGATCACGGCGCGGATCGCCGCCGCGATGGCGCTGGCCGCCGTCGCCGGCTGCGCCGGGGCCGCGCAGGACGAACCGGCCCAGCACACCAGGAAGGGGCGGGCCGCGCCCAACGCCGCGCAGAAGATCAGACTCATCGGCGACGGCTCGACCGCCTACACCGGAGCGCAGCCGCACCAGCCCAGGCCCGTACGGCTCAGACCGGGTGAACGGCCCCCGCAATTCGTGGTGTTCTCCTGGGACGGCGCGGGCGAGGACAAGCAGAAGCTCTTCTCGCACTTCCGCGAGGTCGGCAAGAAGTACGACGCGACCATGACGTACTTCCTCAGCGGCGTCTATCTGCTCCCGGAGACCAAGAAGGAGCTCTACAACCCGCCGCAGCACGCGGCCGGCGCGTCGGACATCGGCTTCAACGACCTCAAGGGAATCAAGGACACCGTCACGCAGGTCCGCGGTGCCTGGGAGGACGGCAACGAGATCGGCACCCACTTCAACGGGCACTTCTGCGGCCCCGACCGCGGTGTCGGCACCTGGTCCACGGAGGAGTGGAAGAGCGAGATCCAGCAGGCCGAGTGGTTCGTGAAGAACTGGAAGACCAACTCCGGCATCCAGGGCGAGAAGCCGCTGCCCTTCGACTACGGCAAGGAGCTGGTCGGCGGCCGTGCGCCGTGCCTGGAGGGGCAGCGCAACCTCATCCCCGCCGCCAAGGAGATGGGCTTCCGCTACGACACCAGCTCGCCCGGCGGCCTCCAGATCTGGCCGCAGCAGATCGACGGCGTCTGGGACTTCCCGCTCCAGCAGATCCCGGTCCCGGGGCGGGCCTTCGAGACCCTCTCGATGGACTACAACTTCCTCGCCAACCAGTCGGGCACCTCCAGCGGCGACCCGTCGATGCACGAAGCGTGGGGACAGCAGATGCGCGACGGCCTGCTGCAGGGCTTCGAGCGCGCGTACAACGGCAACCGCGCGCCGATGTTCGTCGGCGACCACTTCGAGTCCTGGAACGGCGGCGCCTATATGAAGGCCGTCGAGGACACCATCAGGACCGTCTGCCCGCAGCGGGACGTACGGTGCGTCAGCTTCAAGCAGCTGAGTGACTGGCTGGACGTCCAGGACCCGAAGGTGCTCGCCAAGCTGCGGGCGCTGCCGGTGGGCGAGGCGCCGAAGGACGGCTGGGCGTCCTACCTCTCCGACGCACCGGCCGCCGCTTCCGCCCCGTCCGCACCGGCGGCGCCCCGTCCGGAGGGGGGTGAGCGGGCCGGTTCGGACGACTAAATCACGCGGGCTGGGGAGCGGCCGCTCCCTCGAAGAGCACGAAGGCGGGGTCGACCTGGGCCGCCAGGTCGGCGCCCGTCTTCGCGTTGCCCCAGCTCTCCGCGTTCTTCAGGTGGAAGTGCACCATCTGGCGGGTGTAGCGCTCCCAGTCGCGGCGCTCGTACGCGGCGTCGGCGGTGGTGTGCAGCGTCTCCAGGGCCCGCCGGTTGGTCTCCTCCAGATCCGCGAACCGGGCCGGGCGGCCCTTCTCCATCGCCCGCACCCAGTCGGAGTACCCGACGGTCACCAGCAGGTCGTCGCCCACCTCGGCACGGAGGAACGCGAGATCGTCCGGGCCCTGCACCTTGTTGCCCACGACCTTCAGGGTGATGCCGAAGTCCCGGGCGTACTCCTTGTACTGGCGGTAGACGGCGATGCCCTTACGGGTGGGCTCGGCGACCAGGAAGGTCAGGTCGAAGCGGGTGAACATCCCGGAGGCGAAGGAGTCCGAGCCGGCCGTCATGTCGACGACGACGTACTCCTCGCGGCCGTCCACGAGGTGGTTCAGGCACAGCTCGACCGCGCCGACCTTGGAGTGGTAGCAGGCCACCCCCAGATCGGACTCGGTGAACGGGCCGGTCGCCATCAGCTGCACGGAGGTGTCGTCGAGGGGCACGGTCCTGGCGCAGGCGTCGTAGACGGGGTTGCGCCCGCCGACCCGCAGCAGCCGCGAGCCCTCGCCGGGCGGGGTGGTCTTGATCATCGTCTCGGCGGACGGGATGCGCGGATTGCTGCCGCGCAGGTAGTTCTTGATCAGCGGGAGATGGGCGCCCATCGCGGGGAGCGCGGCGGCGTCCTTCTCGGCCAGGCCGAGGGCGGCGCCCAGGTGCTGGTTGATATCGGCGTCCACCGCGATGACGGGGACGCGGGCCGCGGCGAGATGCCGGATGAACAGGGAGGACAGGGTGGTCTTGCCGCTGCCGCCCTTGCCTACGAAAGCGATCTTCATGTTCACCAAGGGTAATCGTCATATTGCATGCGGTGAGACGTTTCCGTGAGGAAGACCACTCCTTCGGGGGGTTCCGCCCGGTGGTGCGTAGGGTCGTGCCCATGGCTGCACTCTCCCGGGGGACGACCCCCGCACCCCCGAACGCGAGTGGAGATCCGCTCGCGGCCCTGGCGGCACTCCCCGGGGTCGCCGACTCCGTGGACGCCGTCCGCAAGGGCGTCGACCGGATCTACGGGCACCGGATCATGCGGCGCCGCAGCAGCGAGGTCAGCGCCGAGGCGGCGCTGCGCGGAGCGCGCGGTTCCGCGGCGCTGGCGGGGGCCGACTGGGCGCTCGAAGAGGTGCGGCGGCGCACCGACTTCGGCGTCGACGGCGAGCCGCGGACGGTCGGCGCGGCGCTGCGCCTGACGGCCGAGGCCGGGCAACTGCTCGGCGTGTGGCGGCAGTCGCCGCTGCGGGTGCTGGCGCGGCTCCATCTGGTGGCGGCCGGCGGCGGCGCGGCGGACGACACGGTGGGGCGTCCGCGGCTGGCGGCCGAGCCGGTGGACGAGCCGCTGGTCGAGCTGGCGCTGCCGACCGCCGGCGAGGTGGCCGGGCGGCTGGACGGGCTGGCCCGGATGCTGCTGGCGGGCACCTCCGCACCGGCCCTGGTGACCGCCGCGGTGGTGCACGGCGAACTGCTCGCGCTGCGGCCGTTCGGCTCGTACAACGGACTGGTCGCGCGGGCGGCGGAGCGGATCGTGCTGGTCGGCAGCGGACTGGACCCGAAGTCCATCTGCCCGGCGGAGGTCGGGCACGCCGAACAGGGGAGCGCGGCCTACGTGGCCGCCCTGGAGGGCTACGTCTCGGGGACGCCGGAGGGCGTCGCGGCGTGGATCGCGCACTGCGGACGCTCGGTCGAGCTGGGGTCACGGGAGAGCACCGCGGTCTGCGAGGCGCTGCAACGCGGCACGGCCTGACCGGCCGAGGGCGCGGGACTCGGACCCGCGCCCTCAACTCACCTGACTCCGAACGGGGTTGCGGCGGTACCTGATGCTGATAGGTACCGCCGCTGGCATGTCCACCGGGTTACCATGCGTGCACGGTGTTTGCCCATCAGGTCGGAATTCTCGGTCCGGTTACCTGGTGCGGCTGGCCCGTAATCGACGGGTCGGCGTCGCGTGGGTGCCCGATATTCATACTTCGGTCCGTGGGCCTTACTGCGTGATGGGTAATCCTCTCGGATGTCCTTGGTCTCGCGGGCCGTCAACTCCTTTGTACTACCAATACGGGGCAAGCGGAACCCCGCGCCTCAGATCTTTACTTGTGCCTTCAAACGCGGGCAATCCGGGCGAGGCGCTCCCTCGCCGTCCTGCGCCGGCTCGTGTACCAGACCAGGCCCGCGGTGGCCGCGGCCGCGCCCACCGCCGCAGCGACGGCGAGCACCGGGCGCGAGGGCATCGACAAGGCCGGCAGCCGCTGCTTGAGCGGGACCGGCCGGTTGAACGACAGCACCGGCCAGTCGCGGGCCAGCGCCTCGCGGCGCAGCGTCCGGTCCGGATTGACCGCGAAGGGGTGCCCGACCGATTCGAGCATCGGGACATCGGTCGCCGAATCGCTGTACGCGTAACAGCGGCCGAGGTCGTAGCCCTCGGACGCGGCGAGCTCGCGGACGGCCTCCGCCTTGGTCGGCCCGTAGGCGTAGTACTCGATCTCGCCCGTGAAGCGGCCGTCCGCACCGACGACCATCCGGGTGGCCACGACCCGATCGGCCCCCAGGAGTTCGCCGATCGGCTCGACGACCTCGGCGCCCGAGGTCGAGACGATCACGACATCGCGCCCGGCGGCGTGGTGCTCCTCGATGAGGGAGGCCGCCTCGTCGTAGATGATCGGGTCGATCAGGTCGTGCAGCGTCTCGGCGACGATCTCCCGGACCTGGGCCACGTCCCAGCCGCGGCAGAGCGAGGACAGATATGCGCGCAGCCGCTCCATCTGGTCGTGATCCGCGCCGCCGACGAGATACACGAACTGTGCGTACGCGGTGCGCAGTACGGCCCGCCGATTGATCAGGCCGCCTTGGTAGAACGACTTGCTGAAGGTCAGCGTGCTCGACTTTGCAATGACGGTCTTGTCCAAGTCGAAGAACGCGGCAGTGCGGGGGGTCGAGTGAGGTACGGAGTGGTTTTCCACGGGGCGAGCATAGGCGCCCACCATTCGGCGTAAGGTCTGGCGCGTGGGTTTGCCTGAGAAGGCTCTCGGGTACACCATGGAAGTCACGGATCGTTCGCGACCGTGCTAACCCGGTCCGGCTCCTCCCCCCCCGAGTCGGCCGAGGGGACGACCCCCGCTCTCCCCCCCGGCGGGGGTCGTCGCATGTCCGGACGCGTTTTGCGCCGTCGGGCAGGGGGGCTGCCACTCCCGTTCCGCCATCGTCGCCGTCTCCGACGACGCGTGTCATCCGCTACGCACGGTAGTCATCGGGATGCGCTATGGAAGTCCCTTCCGCTTCTCAGAACTTCTCGGAAGTCACCTCTGTCAGCCGTGTCGGTATAGGTGATGGGGATATTCACAGCGGCTGAGTTGTCCACAGATTTGGACCAAGATCCACGGGATTTTCCGGATCGCTGCACCGTAAAAGTCCGCGAGTTCGCGGATGTACGAGTTGTGTAGCGATAGGGGGACGGAACGTGGCCGGAACTACGACATCGGATTGGCCGGATCGGACCGGCGAAGAGCGGGGCGGACCGCTCATCGTCACCGAGGACGAGCGACTTCTCGACGATCTTCTGCGGCTCTGCGCGGCGGCCGGTGCGCTGCCGGAAGTGGCGCACGGACTGCCCGCCCGCGAAGGCGGCTGGGAGACGGCGCCCCTGGTGATCGTCGGCGACGACTGCGCGGCCCGGATGCGCGGCGCCGAGCGCCGGGCGGGCGTCGTCCTCGTCGGGCGGGACGCGGACGACCCCGCGGTGTGGCGGCTGGCCGTCGGCATCGGGGCGGAGCAGGTGCTGACGCTGCCCGACGGTGAGCGCTGGCTGGTGGACCGCATCGCCGACGCGGCCGAGGGCGTCGGCGAGCCGGCGCTCACGGTCGGCGTCATCGGCGGCCGGGGCGGCGCCGGAGCGAGCACCCTGGCCTGCGCGCTGGCCGTCACGGCGGCCCGCGCGGGGCGGCGCACCGTGCTCGTGGACGGCGATCCGCTCGGCGGCGGCCTCGACGTCCTGATGGGCGGCGAGCGGGAGAAGGGGCTGCGCTGGCCCGCCTTCTCCACCTCGCGCGGCCGGGTGGCCTGCGGCGCCCTGGAGGAGTCGCTGCCGCGGCTGCACTCCCTGCGGGTGCTCAGCTGGGACCGGGGCGCCGAGGTCGCCATCCCGCCACCGGCCATGCGGGCGGTCCTGGCCGCGGCGCGGCGGCGCGGCGGTGTCGTGGTGGTGGACCTGCCGCGCCGGGCCGACGAAGCGGTGGCGGAGGCGCTGGCGCAGGTGGACGTCGGACTGCTGGTGGTTCCCGCGGAACTCCGGGCGGTCGCGGCGGCGCGGCGGGTCGCGTCCGGCGTCCAGATGGTGCTGCGCGACCTGCGGGTAGTGACACGCGGCGGACCGGGGTCGCGTGAGGCCCTGGAGGCGGACGAGATCGCCCGCCTCCTGAAGCTCCCGTTGGCCGGGGAACTCCCGTGGGAGCACGGCCTGTTGGATGATCCGGCGCGCGGCGTGCCGCCGGGGGCGGATGTGCGCGGCCCGCTGGCCCGGTTCTCGGCGGCGTTCTGGGAGCGGACGCTGGGCGGCGGCCACGGGGCGGCCGGTGGTGGCGCGGCGCGGAGCGGAGCGCCTTCGGGGGGCCCGGTATGAGCGGGGCACTGCTGGAACTGGTGCGGCGGCGGCTGGCCGAGACGGGGGCGGAGCCGACGCCGGCCCGGGTGGCGGTGGCACTGCGCGCGGAGGGGAAACTCCTGGGCGACGCCGAGGTGCTGGGCGTGGTGGCCGCGTTGCGGTCCGAGATGGTGGGCAGCGGACCGCTCGAACCGCTGCTGGCCGCGCCGGACGTGACGGATGTGCTGGTCACCGCCCCGGACGAGGTGTGGGTGGACCGGGGCGGCGGGCTGGAGCGTACGGCGGTGCGCTTCCGGGACGCGGCGGCGGTGCGCAGGCTGGCCCAGCGGCTGGCGGCGGTGGCCGGGCGCAGGTTGGACGACGCCCGCCCGTGGGTGGACGCCCGGCTGCCGGACGGTACCCGGCTGCATGCCGTGCTGCCTCCGGTGGCGGTCGGCGGGACCTGCCTGTCGCTGCGGGTGCTGCGGCCCCGCGCCTTCGGCCTCGCGGAACTGGTGGCGGCGGGCACGGTCCCCCCGGGCGGCGACCGGCTGCTCCGCGCGGTGCTGGCGGCCCGGCTGTCGTTCCTGGTCAGCGGCGGTACGGGCTCGGGGAAGACGACACTGCTCAGCACACTGCTGGGGCTGGTGGGCCCGGCCGAGCGGATCGTGCTGGCCGAGGACTCGGCGGAGCTGCGGCCGGACCATCCCCATGTGGTGCGGCTGGAGACGCGCCCCGCCAACCAGGAGGGCGCCGGACTGGTGACGCTACGGGACCTCGTACGGCAGGCGCTGCGGATGCGGCCGGACCGGCTGGTGGTCGGTGAGGTGCGCGGCGCCGAGGTCACGGACCTCCTGGCGGCCCTCAACACGGGCCATGAGGGCGGCTGCGGCACCGTGCACGCCAATGCCGCCTGCGATGTCCCCGCGCGCCTGGAGGCGCTCGGCTCCACCGCGGGACTCGACCGCGCGGCGCTCCATAGTCAGCTCGCGGCCGCGCTCTCGCTGGTGATCCATCTCGTCCGCGACCGGGACGGCCGCCGCCGGATCGCCCAGATCCACGTCCTGGAACGGGACCCCGCCGGGTTTGTGGTGACGGTCCCGGCCGCACGGTGGGCTCCGGACGGCTTTCGGGAGGCGCCCGGCTGGGGGCGGTTGATGCGCCTCTGCGAGCGGGGCGGGTGAGCCGGGGTGGCGGATGGGCGGGTGGCTGCGGGGACGAGAGGGACGGGCGAGACGAACGGGAGGGCGGGGTGGCGATGTGGGTTTCGGGGTGGGCGGTGCTCTGCGCCGGGGCTGCGGGCTGGTGGGGCGTGGGCGGCCGCGAAGGGCTGGGGCAACGGGTGCGGGCGGTGTTCGCCCGAGCCGCGGGCCCGGACGAGGGCGGGGGTACGACGGCGCGATGGTGTGCGCGGGTGCGGAGGTGGATCGAGGCGCGGGCGGTGAGGGAGGGCCCGGGGCGGCGCTGGCGCCTCGGACGGTGGGGGACGGTCGGGCGGGAGGCGTGGTGCCTGCCGGTGGGAGCCGGGATCGGGGTGCTGGGCGGATCGGTGCTCCCGGTGCTCGCCTCGGTGGCGGCCGGGTGCGTCGTCCGCCGGTGGCTGACCCGCCGCGCGGTGGAGCGGGACCGGGACCGGCGGTCCGCGGCGGTGATCGGGCTGTGCGCGGCGGTGGCGGGCGAACTGCGGGCCGGACGGCAGCCGGCCCAGGCGCTGCTCGCGGCGGGAACACCGGATCTCGGGGCGGCGGGCTCCGCGGTACTGGCGGCGGCGCGGTACGGCGGCGATGTGCCCGGGGCGCTGCGTACGGCGGCGCGACGGCCCGGGGCCGAGGGGCTGACGGGCGTGGCGGCGTGCTGGCAGGTCGCGGCGGAGGGCGGGGCCGGACTGGCCGCCGGACTCGAACGGATCGCGGCCGGCCTCGCCGCCCGGCGCGACCAACGCGAGGAGCTGCGCGCGCAGTTGGCGGGTCCGCGGGCCACGGCGCTGATGCTCGCGCTGCTGCCCGTGTGCGGCCTCCTGATGGGCAGCGCGCTCGGCGCCGATCCGTTGCGGGTGCTGCTGCACACCCCGGCCGGCTGGGGCTGTCTGGTGATCGGCGGGTTGCTGGAGTGGGGCGGGGTGGCCTGGACCGCACGGATCGTCGCCGACGCGACACCACCGGAGCCCCGAGGCCCTGACATACGGAACCGGTAGCGGAAGGCAGCGGCGTAGGCAGAACGCAGGAGCAGTAGCGAGGGACGACGGAGAGGGCGGGAGGCGAAGCGCGATGTACATGGGTCCGGAAGCCGTCCACAGGCTGGGGGTGGCGGTCGCGGCCGCGTTGGTCGTGCTCTGCGCCATGGCGCTGGTGCACGAGGTGCGCCGTGGGCGGGCCGTCCGGCAGCGGGCGCTGGGCGCGCTCGGCGGCGAACAGGACGGACTCGCCGTGGGCGACCGCGCCCGGCCGCGCCGGAGCACGGCCGCCGGGTGGCGGAGCCGTGGGCGCAGAGCCCTGTACGCGGCCGAGGGCGGCGGAGCGAAGGACGGCGGTCGGCAGGACGGCGGCCGGCAGGACGGTGATCCGCGGACCGGTCACCGGGGGAGCGGTGGGCTCACGGTGTGGTGGGGGCCGTTGGGGGTGGTCGTCTTCGTGGCCGTCCTCGTGGGCGGAGCGGGCGGCATCGTGGCGGGACTCGCCGCGGGGTACGGCGCGCACCGCTGGCTGACGCGGCAACGCGCCGTTGCGGCCAGGCAGTTGGCGCAGGACAGGGTCCGGGCCGAACTGGCGCCGGCCGGGGACCTGCTAGCCGCCTGCCTGGCGGCGGGGGCCGGGCCGCAGGAGTCCGCCGAGGCGGTGGGGCGGTCGCTGGACGGCCCGGTCGGCGAGCGGCTGCGCCACGTGGCGGCGGAGCTGCGCCTGGGTGGCGAACCAGCCGTCGTATGGCCGCGGTTGGCCGCCCTGCCCGGAGCCGAAGGGCTGGCGCGCTGCATGGAGCGCGCCGGGATATCCGGGGTGCCGGCCGTCGAGTCAGCCTCACGGATCGCCGCGGAGCTCCGTACGGAGTGGGGCAGGACGGCGGCCGCGCGGGCCCGGCGGGCGGGGGTGCTGGTCACCCTGCCGCTGTCGGCGTGCTTCCTGCCCGCGTTCCTGACGCTCGGGGTCGCGCCGGTGCTGATCGGTCTGGCGGACGGACTGCTGGGCCGTAACTGATCCGCAGGGGAGGCGAGTTCGAGTGAAGGGGGCGAGTCCGGGCGAGTTCGAGCGGGGCGAACCGAGCGCGATTGAACGCAATCGAGTTGAAACGGAATCAAGCGAAACCAAGCGAGCTCAAGCGGAATCAAGGGGGACGGCGATGTTTCGACGGTGGGGTGCACGGCTGCGTGCGGCGGGGGCGGACCGGGGGATGACCACGGCGGAGTACGCCATGGGGACGCTCGCCGCGTGTGCCTTCGCGGCGGTGCTCTACAAGGTGGTGACGAGTGGAGCGGTCCAGGCGCTGTTGCGATCGGTGGTCCAAAGGGCGCTCGATGTGCAGTTCTGACCGATCGGGCGCGGGGGCGGTCAGGGGTGCCGGGTGGCGTGGTGCCCGGCGGGCGCGGGGCGCGGCCGGTGCCCCGGCCTCCCGTGCGGGGCCGCGCCACCCCGCTCCCGCAGTCCGCAATGCCCGGCGGACCGGCCGCGACGCGGGCTTCGTGACGGCGGAGGCGGCCCTGGTGATACCGGTTCTGGTGGCGGTCGTGGCGGCGCTGATCTGGGGCCTGATGGCGGTCTGCGCCCGGATCGAGTGCGTGGACGCGGCACGGGCCGGGGCGCGGGCGGCGGCGCGGTCGGAACCGCGGGCGGCGGTGTTCCGGGCGGCGCACGGCGCGGCCCCACGGGGTGCGCGGGTCGCGCTGGCGCGGGAGGGCGACCTCGTACGTGTACGGGTCGAGGCAGATCTTCCGGGTGTGGGACGGCTGACAGTGCGGGTCGGCGGGGAGGCGGTGGCTCTTGCGGAGGAGACCGTGGGGCGATGAGGGGTCGGCGACGGTCTGGACGGTCTTCGCGATGGCGGCCCTCTGCGCTGTCTTCGTGGCACTGATCGGCCTGGGCCAGGTCGTGACCGCACGGCACCGGGCGGGTGGCGCCGCGGACCTGGCGGCGCTGGCCGCCGCGGACCACGCTCGCGAGGGCCCGGCCACGGCCTGCGCGGCGGCGCGACGGGTGGCGGCCGCACAGCACGCCCGCCTGGTGCGCTGCTCCCTGTCCGAGGCGGTCGCCGATGTCTCGGCCGAGGCGGGCAGACACCCGTTCACCTCCCGGGTACGGTCCCGGGCCGGCCCGCCCACGGCCGTATCCGGGGGTCCGCCCACGGCCGAACCGGGGGAGCAGCCGGGCCAGGAGGAGCAGCCGGACCAGGAGGAGCTGCTGGACCGTGAGAAGTGGCCGGACCAGGAGGCGCGGCCGGACCGGAGGACGCAGGCCGGGCCACGGGTGCCGCGGTGAGTGCGTGGTGAATGCCTGGTGAGGGCAGTGAGGAGGCCGCAGTGGAGCCGAGATGAGGGCGCAGGGAGGGCCGGCGGGGCCGCGCGGCGGTGGCGGCGGGGCCGGGCGGCCGGTGGGGGCGGCGACGACGCCGACGTGCCGCTACGACGGCCGTGGGCGGCTGCGGGCGTACGGCCGGAGAGGGGTGCGAGCTCCGGGCAGCCACACGGTCCCGTAAGCCGCCCGCCCCGTCATCGCTCGCCCCACCGACCGTCCGCCCCACCGACCGTCCGCTCCACCGGCCGTCCGTCTCACTGGCCGTCCGCTCCACCGGCCGTCCGCTCCACCGGCCGTCCGTCTCACTGGCCGTCCGCCCCACCGACCGTCCGTCCCACTGGCATCCGTCCCATGGCCGCCCATCCCACCGGCCCCGCGACGCGACCGACGCCCGCCTCCCCGTCGCGTTCCCCCGGCCCCGGCCAGGCCCCACAGGACCTAGGGGGCCACCGCTCCCCGCAGAAGCTCTGTGAGCAGCCGGACCGCTCCCCGTTTGTGGAGGGGGTCGTTGCCGTTGCCGCATTTGGGGGACTGGATGCAGGACGGGCAGCCGGCGTCACATTCGCAGGAGGCGATGGCATCGCGGGTGGCGGTCAGCCAGTCGGCCGCCGTGTGGAAGGCGCGTTCGGCGAAGCCGGCGCCGCCGGGGTGGCCGTCGTAGACGAAGACCGTGGGCAGGAGGGTGTCCGGATGGAGCGGGACGGAGACGCCGCCGATGTCCCAGCGGTCACAGGTGGCGAAGAGCGGCAGCATGCCGATGGAGGCGTGCTCCGCGGCGTGCAGGGCGCCGCCCAGCTGCTCCGGATTGACGCGGGCGGCGTCGAGCTGGTCCTCGGTGACCGTCCACCACACCGCGCGGGTGCGCAGCGTCCGCGGCGGGAGGTCCAGCTTGGTCTCGCCCAGGACCTCGCCGGAGATCAGCTTGCGGCGCAGGAAGGAGACGACCTGATTGGTGACTTCGACGGAGCCGAAGCAGAGCCGGGCGTCGCCCCAGGGGATCTCGGTGTCGGTTTCGAGGACGGAGACGGCGGTGGTGTCGCGGGCGGTCGTGGAATAGGGCGGGTTGGCCTCCTCGACGAGGGCGACATCGTCCTCCAGGTCGAGGCGCTGGACGAGGTACGTACGGCCCTGATGGAGGTGGACGGCCCCGTCGTGGACGGTGGTGTGCGCGGCGCCCGCGTCCACGGTGCCCAGCAGCCGCCCGGTGCCGGCCTCGACGATCTGCACCGGCGAACCGCCCTGGCCGCGGATGTCGGTCAGGTCGGCGGCGCGCTCGCGGCGCGTCCAGTGCCAGGCGGTGGCGCGCCGGCGCAGCAGACCGGCGGTCTCCAGCTGCGGCAGCAGCCCGGCGGCCGCGGGCCCGAAGAGCGCGAAATCGGCTTCGGTGAGGGGGAGTTCGGCGGCGGCCGCGCACAGATGCGGGGCGAGGACATAGGGGTTGTCCGGGTCCAGGACGGTGGACTCGACCGGCTGGTCGAAGAGCGCCTCGGGGTGGTGGACGAGATAGGTGTCCAGCGGGTCGTCGCGGGCCACGAGGACGGCGAGGGCGCCCTGCCCGGAGCGGCCCGCCCGCCCGGCCTGCTGCCACAGCGAGGCGCGGGTGCCGGGATAGCCGGCGATGACCACCGCGTCCAGCCCCGAGACGTCCACGCCCAGTTCGAGCGCGGTGGTGGCGGCCAGGCCGAGCAGCTCGCCGCTGTGCAGCGCGCGTTCCAGGGCGCGGCGCTCCTCGGGAAGATAGCCACCGCGGTACGCGGCCACCCGCGACGGCAGCGAGCGGTCCACCTCCGCGAGCCGCTCCTGCGCGATCAGCGCGATCAGTTCGGCGCCCCGGCGGGAGCGTACGAAGGCGACGGTGCGGACGTCCTGGACGGTGAGGTCGGTGAGCAGATCGGCGGTCTCGGCGGTGGCGGTGCGGCGGACCGGTGCGCCCTGCTCGCCGTGCAGTTCGGTCAGCGGCGGCTCCCACAGCGCGAAGACCAACTCGCCGCGCGGCGAGGTGTCCTCCGTGATTTCCGCCACGTCCAGCCCGGTCAGCAGGGTGGCCGCACGGGCGGGTTCCGCGGCGGTGGCGGAGGCCAGCAGGAAGACCGGCGCGGAGCCGTAACGGGCGCAGACGCGCCGCAGCCGGCGGATGACCTGCGCCACATGGGAGCCGAAGACGCCGCGGTAGGTGTGGCATTCGTCGATGACGACATAGCGCAGCGCGCGCAGGAAGGAGGACCAGCGGGGGTGGGCCGGGAGGATGCCGCGGTGCAGCATGTCGGGATTGGTCAGGACGTAGTTGCCGTACTGGCGTACCCATTCGCGTTCCTCGACGGGGGTGTCACCGTCGTAGACCGCGGGCCGGACGGCCGTGCCGAGCGGGGCGGCCAGCGCGCGTACGGCCCGCCGCTGATCGGCCGCCAGCGCCTTCGTGGGGGCCAGATACAGCGCCGTGGTGCCCCGTCCGTTGGGCGCCTCGGAGCCGTCCAGGAGGGTGGAGAGGACCGGCGCGAGATAGGCGAGGGACTTGCCGGAGGCGGTGCCGGTGGCGACGACCACCGACTCGCCGCGCAGCGCGTGTTCGCATGTCCGTGCCTGGTGGGCCCAGGGGCGATCGATTCCGGCCGATCGGATGGCACCGATCACTTCCGGCCGGATCCGCGCCGGCCAGTCGGCATGGCTGCCGGTCCGCGGGGGCAAGTGCTCCGTATGAGTGATGCGCGCAGCGCGGGTCGCTCCCCGGGTGAGGCGGTCGAGAATCATGCCCGGGGAGGGTCGCGTGCCCGCGTCCGGCGGGAGTGGATCGGAGGCCATTGGCATCGAGTGTGTCACCGGAGTGACCGACAATGCTGACAAGGCGTCGTGCACGCCTGCCGGTAAGTGATTGAATGCCATCGCGGCTGCCGATCCGCCCCTACCTTCGGTGGGGAGGCCCCAGGGGGGCGACCGCTCGATAGCAAGGTGCTGGAGGATCCGTGGACCTGTCCCTGTCGACCCGGACCGTTGGCGACCGTACGGTCGTCGAGGTCGGTGGCGAGATTGATGTATACACCGCGCCCAAGCTGCGGGAGCAGCTGGTCGAGCTTGTGAACGACGGAAGCTACCACCTCGTGGTGGACATGGAACGTGTCGACTTCCTCGACTCCACGGGACTCGGCGTGCTGGTGGGCGGGCTCAAGCGGGTGCGTGCCCATGAGGGCTCGCTGCGCCTGGTCTGCAACCAGGAGCGCATTCTCAAGATCTTCCGTATCACCGGACTGACCAAGGTGTTCCCGATTCACACCTCGGTCGACGATGCCGTCTCAGCGACCGACTGACGGTTTCACGGTGCCCCGCGCTCCGGCGCGGGGAGGAAGTAGTGGGGGGATCCGGACGTGACGGTCCGGCCCCCTGCGTCGCACGCCCGCATACCAAGGGGGATGGCATGGCCACCGTCGAACTTCGCTTCAGCGCCCTTCCCGAGCACGTCCGGACCGCGCGTCTGGTCGCGGCCGCCGTGGCGAGGCGCGCCGGGGTGGACGAGGCCGTGCTGGACGAGGTGCGGCTCGCCGTCGGTGAGGCGTGCAGCCGCGCGGTGGGGCTGCATGTCAGCAACGGCATCGTGGCGCCGGTGCGGGTCGTCCTGGTCGAGGACGAGAAGAAGTTCTCGATCGAGGTGGGCGACGAGGTGCCCGGCGGCGCCGGTGAGCGTGCGGACGGCGCCGTGGAGAGCGGCGACGCCGAGGGCGACGACGAGATGGGCCTCGCGGTCATCAGCGGGCTGGTCGACGACGTCGAGGTGACCTCCGGTGAGCACGGCGGCGTCATCCGGATGAGCTGGCCGACGGCACCGGCTCCGGCTCTGCCGTGACGAGAGCGGCCCCGGCTCTGCCGTAGTGCGTCTGGGATGGTCCGTAGTACCCGGTGGGTGGCGGACCGAAGCGCCGGCTCTCCTTCGCTGAACGGCGTGCGCCGGCAGACCGGTTTCCGGCAGGCTGGAATTCGTCCACGCGGCCGGTGGTGAAGAAACGTTGCGCCTGCCACGGTGCGGCAGCGGTTCGGCGCCGCGGTGGGAGCGGGCGGACGCCTGCCGACGCGGTACGGGCGGCAGCGGTCCGGGCCCGACCCGCCAGGATCAGGACGTGATCTGACGATCCGTCGGGTGTTCTCCGGCCGTTCGGCGGGGCGGTGGACACGTCACAGGTCACCCGTTCGGCGGTTGTCAGGGGTTGATCGTCTCCATTGCCGCGCGGGCCGCGGCAGGTCCGGATTTCCGTTCGCGCGTCTTTGAGCAGCGGCAATCAGTAGGACACTGAGATCATCGGGTAGTGGTCAGCTAATTCTTCGCTTTCCTTCGTCCGGGTTAATTCTGCGGGCGCAGTCCTTTTGATCTTCCCGGCCACAGGCGAATTCCCTTTGCCGCGCACTGTTTTGATCTGGTGCGGCTCCCTACAATCCGTCCACATCTTGCTCAGGACGCCTGAGCGTGCTTCCGCGCGCCCATGTGCCAAACGTCAAGGAGGACGAATGGCGGGGCCTTACACCCCTCAGTTGCTGGAAACCCCCTCTTTTCTGGCCGGACCGTCGTTGACGACCGGCAACCGCGACATCGTGCTGGTGATCGCCGTCGTCGCCCTGGCGGCGCTGGCCGTCGCGGCGGTGCTGGTGCGTCAAGTGCTCGCGGCCGGCGAGGGAACCGACAGTATGAAGAAGATCGCGGCCGCGGTGCAGGAAGGCGCGAATGCCTACCTCGCCCGGCAGTTGCGCACTCTCGGCGTATTCGCCGTCGTGGTGTTCTTCCTGCTCATGCTGCTGCCCGCGGACAATTGGACGCAACGCGCGGGGCGCAGCGCCTTCTTCTTGATCGGCGCCGGATTCTCGGCGGCCACCGGCTATATCGGCATGTGGCTCGCGGTGCGCAGCAATGTGCGCGTCGCGGCCGCCGCGCGGGAAGCCACGCCGGCCGAGGGTGATTCCCAGGAAAAGGATCTTACGGCGGTCTCGCACAAAGCCATGAAGATCGCTTTCCGCACGGGCGGCGTCGTCGGCATGTTCACGGTGGGGCTCGGCCTGCTGGGCGCGTCCTGTGTGGTGCTCGTGTACGCCGTCGACGCACCCAAGGTGCTGGAGGGCTTCGGTCTGGGTGCTGCGCTGATCGCGATGTTCATGAGGGTCGGCGGCGGCATCTTCACCAAGGCCGCGGACGTCGGCGCCGACCTCGTCGGCAAGGTCGAGCAGGGCATCCCCGAGGACGACCCGCGGAACGCCGCGACCATCGCGGACAACGTGGGCGACAACGTCGGCGACTGCGCGGGCATGGCGGCCGACCTCTTCGAGTCGTACGCCGTGACGCTGGTCGCCGCGCTCATCCTGGGCACGGCCGCCTTCGGCAACGCCGGACTCGCCTTCCCGCTGCTGGTCCCGGCCATCGGCGTGCTCACGGCCATGATCGGCATCTTCGTCGTCGCACCCCGGCGCGCCGACCGCAGCGGGATGACCGCCATCAACCGCGGCTTCTTCATCTCCGCGGGCATCTCGCTGGTCCTGGTGGCCGTCGCGGTCTTCACCTATCTGCCGTCCTCCTACCGGGACCTGGCCGGCGTCACCGACGAGGGGATCCTCGCGCAGCGCGGCGATCCGCGGATCCTGGCGCTGGTGGCGGTCGCCATCGGCATCGTGCTCGCCGCGCTGATCCAGCAGCTGACCGGCTATTTCACCGAGACCAGCCGGCGGCCCGTGCAGGACATCGGGAAGACCTCGCTGACCGGCCCGGCCACCGTCATCCTCTCCGGTATCTCGATCGGCCTGGAGTCGGCGGTCTACTCGGCGGTGCTGATCGGACTGGCCGTCTACGGGGCGTTCTTGCTGGGCGGCGCGTCCATCATGCTGGCGCTGTTCGCGGTGGCGCTGGCCGGTACCGGTCTGCTGACCACCGTCGGCGTGATCGTGGCGATGGACACCTTCGGCCCGGTCTCCGACAACGCGCAGGGCATCGCCGAGATGTCCGGTGACGTCACCGGTGCCGGCGCGCAGGTCCTCACCGACCTGGACGCGGTCGGCAACACCACCAAGGCCATCACCAAGGGCATCGCCATCGCGACGGCGGTGCTGGCGGCGGCCGCGCTGTTCGGCTCGTACCGGGACGCGATCGCCACGGCCGTACGCGGGGTGGGCCGGGCCGCGAGCGGGATGGGGCTGAGCCTGGACATCTCGCAGCCCAACAACCTGGTCGGGCTGGTCCTCGGCGCCTCGGTCGTCTTCCTCTTCTCGGGGCTGGCGATCAACGCGGTGTCGCGGTCGGCCGGTGCGGTGGTCTTCGAGGTGCGCCGGCAGTTCCGCGAGCGCCCCGGGATCATGGACTACTCGGAGCAGCCGGAGTACGGGCGGGTCGTCGACATCTGCACCAAGGACGCGCTGCGCGAACTGGCCACCCCGGGGCTGCTGGCGGTGCTCACCCCGATCGCGGTCGGCTTCTCGCTCGGCGTCGGTGCGCTCGGCTCGTTCCTGGCGGGCGCGATCGGCACCGGCACCCTGATGGCGGTCTTCCTCGCGAACTCCGGTGGTGCGTGGGACAACGCCAAGAAACTGGTCGAGGACGGTCACCACGGCGGCAAGGGCAGCGACGCGCATGCCGCGACGGTCATCGGTGACACCGTCGGCGACCCGTTCAAGGACACCGCGGGTCCGGCCATCAACCCGCTGCTGAAGGTCATGAACCTGGTGGCCCTGCTGATCGCGCCGGCCGTGGTGAAGTTCTCGTACGGCGCGGACAAGAGCGTCGGTGTGCGGATCGCGGTCTCGGTGTTCGCGCTCGCGGTCATCGTCGGCGCGGTCTACGTCTCCAAGCGGCGCGGTATCGCGATGGGCGACGAGGACAGCTCCGGCAGCTCCGAGAAGCCCGAGGATCCCAAGAAAATCGCCAAGTCGACAAAAACTGTGGTGGCGTCCTAGCCGACCGGGCCCCGGGGCCCGGTGACGGCTCAACGGGCGGATGGACGACGCGTGGGACGCGCGCCGGCCACCCGCCCGTTCCCGTGCACGGGTGGCCCTGCGCCCCTTGGTGCAAATGGCGGTAAATACCAACAACGGATGCCGTACGGGATGCCCGACTCGCGGCCGAGGCCCTTTCGGCGTGTATGTTCCGGGGCCGAGAGCCATGGAAGGGACCAATCCGGTGAACAAGAAGCTTGTGGCTGCGCTGTCCGGCGGTGCGGCACTGATGCTCGCGCTGACCGGTTGCAGCGAGGACAACGGCAAGAAGCTCGACGACTGGGCCAAGAAGTTCTGCGACCCGGCGCAGGCCCAGTTCAAGCAGATCCAGGACGCCAATGCCGCCATGCAGACGGCGGACGAGGGCAGTACGGACTCCAAGAAGGTCCAGCAGACCGATTCGGCGGCGTTCCAGAAGATCTCCGGCGCCTACGCGTCGCTGGCCAAGTCCCTGGACCAGGCAGGCCCCCCGCCCAGCGAGGGCGGCGAGCAGGCGCAGAAGAACGCGGTCAACGAGCTCAACTCCCTCTCCAAGGGGTACGCGGACCTCAAGAAGCAGGTCGACGGCCTGAACACCGGGGACAAGCTCAAGTTCGCGGACGGGCTGCGGAACCTCTCCAACGGCATCAACAAGCTCAACAAGCAGAGCGAGGACGCCTTCAAGAAGCTGGAGTCCGGCGACGTCGGCAAGGCCATGGCCGCCCAGAAGGGCTGCCAGAACCAGAACGCATCCGGCTCCCCGTCGTCCGGATCGTCCTCGAAGGCGTAGCGGACCGGCCGGGCGGACCGGCCCGGCGACAGCGCTCCGGCACCGGCCCGGCGACGCGCCCTCGGGGGGCGTGGCGCCGGGCCGGTGCCGATTGTCGGTGGTTGCCCCGACAATGGGGGCGTGAGTACGCACCTCCCCACCGCAACCGCCCAGGACCCCGAGAGCGGCGCCCGCACCGACCGGCTGCGCGCGGCGCTGCTGGCCGCCGACTTCACCGCCGACGGCCTGCTGGAGCTGCTCGGCGCGTCCGCCTACGCCGCGCTGGCGCGCAGCGAGACCGTCCCCGCGCTCCGCGCGACCCGCGGCGACAGCCCGCTGGAGACCCTGGTGCGGCTGTTCCTGCTCCAGCGTCCGGCGCCGTCGCGGCGGGCGCGGGCCGCGCTGCCGGTGGCGGACTGCCTCGCCGACGGCTGGCTGGTGCAGGACGGCGACGAGGTGCGCGCCACCGTGGACGTCCGGCCGTACGGCGGCCCCGAGGGCCAGGACTGGTGGATCGTCTCCGACCTGGGCTGCGCGGTCGGCGGGGCGGGCGGCATCCAAGGCGCCCGGGGAGCGGACCGCACGCAGCTGGTGCTCGGCGTGGGCGGCGCGTCCACGACCCTCGCCGGGATCACCGTCCGCACGCCCGTCGCCAAGGCGCTCGACCTCGGTACGGGCTCCGGTATCCAGGCCCTGCACGCCGCCCGGCACGCCACCCGCGTCACGGCCACCGACCTCAACCCGCGGGCCCTGCGGATCGCCGCGCTGACGCTGGCGCTCTCCGGGGCGCGGCCGGCCGAGCTGCGCGAGGGCTCGCTGTTCGAGCCGGTCGGTGCGGAGACGTACGACCTGATCGTGTCCAACCCGCCGTTCGTGATCTCGCCCGGCCTTCCCGACGGGGCCCGGCTCACCTACCGGGACGGCGGAATGGGCGGCGACGACCTGTGCCGGACCCTGGTCCAGCAGTCCGCGGCGCATCTGTCCGACGGCGGATACTGCCAGCTGCTGGCCAACTGGCAGCACGTGGCGGGCGAGGACTGGCACGACCGGCTGCGTTCGTGGGTACCGCGCGGCTGCGACGCCTGGATCGTGCAGCGCGAGGTGCAGGACATCACGCAGTACGCCGAGCTGTGGCTGCGGGACGGCGGCGACCACCGGGCGGACGCCGACGCGTACGCCGCGCGGTACGACGCCTGGCTCGACGAGTTCGAGGCGCGCGGTACCAAGGCCGTCGGCTTCGGGTGGATCACGCTGCGCAAGTCCGGCTCCGACACCCCCTCCGTCACGGTCGAGGAGTGGCCGCACCCGGTCGAGCAGCCGCTGGGCGACACGGTCGAGCGGCACTTCGCCCGCCAGGACTATCTGCGCACCGCCGACGACGCGGCGCTGCTGGCCGGGCACTTCAAGCTCGCCGACGAGGTGGTGCAGGAGCAGGTCGGGCTGCCCGGGGCGGAGGACCCGGAGCATGTGGTGCTGCGGCAGAACCGCGGGATGCGCCGAGCCACGAAGGTGGACACGGTCGGCGCGGGCTTCGCCGGGGTGTGCGACGGCTCGCTGCCGGCCGGGCGGATCCTGGACGCCATCGCCCAGCTCGTCGGCGAGGACCCGGTGCTGCTGCGGGACCGTACGCCGGAGTCGATCCGGCTGCTGGTCGAGCAGGGGTTCCTGGAGCCGGTGCCCGCGCCGCGCTGAGACCGGCGGCCGGGGCGGTGCGGCGCCCGCGGCGGCAGGCCGCGGCCGGGTGCCGGTGTCCGTACGGGCCGGGGCGGGCGTTCATCCGGCGTTCGCCCGGCAGGCGTCCGGGGGTGCCACGCTGCCCGCATGGAGAGCGGACCCGAGGCATTCGCCGGTGCGGCGTTCGCGCTGTTCGGCGCCGGACTGCTGCTGTGGACGGGCGTACGGGTCCGGGCCGGTGAACCGGTCGCCGACGGCGTCGCCCCGCGGGGCGCGGCGGTGACGGGACTCTGCTTCGGGGCGGCGTTCCTGGTGACGGGGTGCCGGCTGCTGGGCTTCTGGTAGCGGAGCGTCCGGATCCGGCCAGCCGCCCGGCTCCGCCCGGCGGCACCGTCAACTGCCGCACGGGGAGAGCGGGTTCACTTCCGGCCAGTTCCGCCGCGGAAGCCCGTAACGTCCCGGAACGGAGCAACCTTCCCGCCGCATCGGCCGTGTTCCTCAATGAAGGTCATAACCCGCCCATCAGTGAGGAACCTGACATGAACCGTGCACTTCGCTTCGCCACCGTCGGCGTGGTCGCCGTCGCCCTCCTCGGCGGAGGCGCGGCCGGCGCGTTCGCCGCTCCGGCGCACCTCCACTCGCCCGCCTCCGTCGTCGCCACCGCCCCCGCGAAGCCCGCGCTCACCGCCAAGGCCAGCGCGACCTCGGTCCAGGCGTGGCAGGAGTTCCGCGTCAGCGGTGTCGCCACGGGCATCAAGGCCGGTACGAAGGTCACCGTCCAGCAGAAGCAGGGCGCCAAGTGGGTCTCGCTGCCCGCGCAGGCCCCGGTCAACACCAAGGGCGCCTACTCGGTGCGCGTCAAGCTCGGCATCAAGGGCGTCAACCACCTGCGCATCGGTGCCGGCACCACCGTCTCGCCGGAGGTCACCGTCACCGTCCGCTGACGCGAGCGCGCCGGCGTACGCAGGCCGGCGCGCCCGGCCCGTTCGTCGTCAGCCGACGAGATTGCGGGCGACCATCCACACCGCGGCAATGCCGAGCACCACGGCATTGCCGCGGGCGGTCAGCCCGGTCCGGACGGACCGCCCGCGCAGACCGGCTGCCAGTTGGCGCGCGACCAGCCAGGCGACGGCCGGCACCCCCAGGGTGAGCAGTACGGCGTTGTCGTGGAACGCCGCCACGACATCGCCGTGCATCAGGTCGTACGCCATCCGCGTGCCGCCGCACACCGGGCACAGCAGGCCGGTCGCCCAGTGGAACGGGCAGGGGAGCAGCAGCTGCCCGGACTGGTGCGGGTCGGTGTGCCACAGGTAGACGGCGCCCGCCGCGCCGACGCCGAGCGCGATACCCGCCCGGCGCAGCGTCCGCCTCCGCACCGATGCGGCGGTCGGCGCCGGGGCGGGGCCGGGCGGCCCGTAGGGACTCACACGCTCAGCGACCGGGCGTAGTTGACCTGGTTGAACACGTACATGACCTGTTCGGGCGACTGGACCGGGATCATCGTGGAGTGGTGCCGGCCGCCGCTGTGGACCGCCACCTGGACGAAGCCGGTCGTAGTGCGTTCCTTCATCAGCAGGAAGAGCAGACCGAGCAGGCAGAAGAGGAAGAAGACGATGGCGAGCACGACCGCGTGCGTCGGGATCCGCTCCTCCGTCCGCGACATGTCCGTCGCCGTCCAGACCGCGCCCCGGAGCGGCATCGGACCGGCCGGTGTCATGATCGTGTCGCCGGTCACCGCGATATCGCCGAGGGACAGCGTCATACCGGCGCCCCCCGGCGGCTGCTGCCCCTGGTACCCGCCTTGGTATCCGCCCTGATACCCGCCGGCCGCGGGCGGCGGCGGGGCGGCGTGGCCCGGGTAGCCGTAACCGGGCTCCGGACCGGCCTGCGGATAGCCGTAGCCCGGCTCACCGGGCCGGCCGCCCTGCGGATGGCCGTAACCGGGATCCGCGGGCCCGCCGTCCCGCGGTGTGGCGTACGGATTCCCGTCCGGCTGTTCCGGCGGTGGTCCGGGGTACTGGTGCGCCATGAGTGATCTGACCCCCGAGAGTGTGTGATGACGGCGGTTCCCGGCTCCGGTAGGGAGCCGTGCCGGAGCCCATCCTGCCAGCCGCCCGGAGCGCCGGATCAAGACGCCGACGGCATCCGCGGCCGCTTCGTGACACGGCCCGGGACCCGGGCGGCGCCGGTGGCCGTGGCCGCCCGGGGAGCCGTCACGGTCCGAGATCGCCGACGGGTGCGGGGCGCGTGCCCGGTGCGGGGCGGGCGGCAGGAAGACATGTAGTCGGGTTACCGTTCGAGTGGCGTTGCGGGGTTTCTCCGTTTGACACGGGGGCGGGAGGTACCGTCACACTCCGCAGCGTCAAGCGTCATCGCAGTCTGCCCCCGGCATCCGGCCAGGGGGTTCCCCAGACGTCGACCGGAGAGAAGAGCGAAGTTGTCCCCGACCAGCGAGACCGCACAGGGCGGCGGCCACCGCCGACTCGTTATCGTCGAGTCGCCTGCCAAGGCGAAGACGATCAAGGGCTATCTCGGCCCTGGCTATGTGGTCGAGGCCAGCGTCGGACACATCCGTGACCTTCCCAACGGCGCGGCCGAGGTCCCGGCGAAGTACAAGGGCGAGCCCTGGGCCCGCCTCGGGGTGAACGTCGACGCCGATTTCCAGCCGATCTACGTGGTCAACAGCGATAAGAAGGACCAGGTCAAGAAGCTCAAGGGGCTGCTGGCCGAATCCGACGAACTCTTCCTCGCCACCGATGAGGACCGCGAGGGCGAGGCCATCGCCTGGCACCTCCAGGAGATCCTCAAGCCCAAGGTCCCGGTCCACCGGATGGTCTTCCACGAGATCACCAAGGACGCGATCCGCGAGGCCGTCGCCAACCCCCGCGAGCTGAACCAGAAGCTGGTCGACGCCCAGGAGACCCGCCGCATCCTCGACCGCCTCTACGGCTACGAGGTCTCGCCGGTCCTGTGGAAGAAGGTCATGCCCCGGCTGTCGGCCGGCCGGGTGCAGTCCGTGGCGACCCGGCTCGTCGTCGAGCGGGAGCGCGAGCGCATCGCCTTCCGCTCCGCCGAGTACTGGGACCTCACCGGCACCTTCTCCACCGGCCGCACCGGCGACGCGAGCGACCCGGCCACCCTCACCGCCCGCCTGACCACCGTCGACGGCCGCCGTATCGCGCAGGGCCGCGACTTCGGCTCCGACGGCCGGCTCAAGAGCGACGCCGTCCTCCACCTGGACGAGACGCACGCACGGGCCCTGGCCGCGGCGCTGGAGAACACCGACTTCGCGGTGCGCTCGGTCGAGTCCAAGCCCTACCGCCGCTCGCCGTACGCCCCGTTCCGTACGACCACCCTCCAGCAGGAGGCCAGCCGCAAGCTCGGCTTCGGCGCCAAGGCCACCATGCAGGTGGCGCAGAAGCTGTACGAGAACGGCTTCATCACCTATATGCGTACGGACTCCACCACGCTCTCGGACACCGCGGTCGCCGCGGCCCGCGCGCAGGTGACGCAGCTGTACGGCGCCGGCTACCTGCCGGACAAGCCGCGCACGTACGCCGGCAAGGTCAAGAACGCCCAGGAGGCGCACGAGGCGATCCGCCCGTCCGGCGACCGCTTCCGCACGCCCGCCGAGACCGGACTCACCGGCGACCAGTTCCGGCTGTACGAGCTGATCTGGAAGCGGACCGTCGCCTCCCAGATGAAGGACGCGGTCGGCAACTCCGTCACGGTCAAGATCGGTGGCCGCGCCGCCGACGGCCGGGACGCCGAGTTCAGCGCCTCCGGCAAGACCATCACCTTCCACGGCTTCCTGAAGGCGTACGTCGAGGGCGCCGACGACCCGAACGCCGAGCTGGACGACCGCGAGCGGCGGCTGCCGCAGGTCGCCGAGGGCGACGCCCTGCTGGCGCGGGAGATGACCGTCGACGGCCACGCCACCAAGCCGCCGGCCCGCTACACCGAGGCCACGCTGGTCAAGGAGCTGGAAGAGCGCGAGATCGGCCGCCCCTCGACCTACGCGTCGATCATCGGCACGATCCTCGACCGCGGCTATGTCTTCAAGAAGGGCACCGCGCTCGTCCCGTCGTTCCTCTCCTTCGCCGTGGTCAACCTCCTGGAGAAGCACTTCGGCCGGCTCGTCGACTACGACTTCACCGCCAAGATGGAGGACGACCTCGACCGCATCGCGCGCGGTGAGGCGCAGGCCGTGCCGTGGCTGCGGCGCTTCTACTTCGGCGAGGGCGAGGCCGAGGGCGTCGCCTCGGACGCCGGCAACGGCGACGGCGACCACCTCGGCGGCCTGAAGGAACTGGTCACGGACCTGGGCGCGATCGACGCCCGGGAGATCTCCTCGTTCCCCGTCGGCAACGACGTGATGCTGCGGGTCGGCCGCTACGGTCCGTACGTCGAGCGCGGCGAGAAGGACTCCGAGGGCCACCAGCGCGCGGACGTCCCCGACGACCTCGCGCCCGACGAGCTGACCGTGGAGTACGCGGAGGAGCTGCTGGCCAAGCCGAGCGGCGACTTCGAGCTGGGCACGGACCCGGAGAGCGGCCACCAGATCGTGGCGAAGGACGGCCGCTACGGCCCGTACGTCACCGAGATCCTGCCCGAGGGCACCCCGAAGACCGGCAAGAACGCGGTCAAGCCGCGCACCGCCTCGCTCTTCAAGTCGATGTCCCTGGACACCGTCACGCTGGCGGACGCGCTCAAGCTGATGTCGCTGCCGCGCGTCGTCGGCACGGACGCCGAGGGCGTGGAGATCACCGCGCAGAACGGCCGCTACGGCCCGTACCTCAAGAAGGGCACCGACTCGCGCTCGCTGGAGACCGAGGACCAGCTCTTCGGCATCACTCTCGACGAGGCACTGGCGATCTACGCGCAGCCCAAGCAGCGCGGCCGGGCCGCCGCCAAGCCGCCGCTGAAGGAACTGGGCACCGACCCGGTCAGCGGGAAGCCGGTGGTGGTCAAGGACGGCCGGTTCGGCGCGTATGTCACCGACGGTGAGACCAACGCGACGCTGCGCCGGGACGACGACGTCGAGACGGTCACCCCCGAGCGGGGCTACGAGCTGCTGGCGGAGAAGCGGGCCAAGGGGCCGGCGAAGAAGACCGCCAAGAAGGCGCCGGCCAAGAAGGCACCGGCGAAGAAGACGGCGGCCAAGAAGACGGCCGCCAAGAAGACCGTGGCGAAGAAGACCACCGCGGCCACGGCCACCGCCAAGAAGACGGCCGCGAAGAAGGCCACGGCGAAGAAGGCCACCGCGAAGACGGCGGCGGCGAAGCCGGCGGCCGAGGACTGAGCCGGGGCCGCGCCGGGACGGCCCGGGGCCGCGGCGGGCAGGCAGGACAAGGGCGGGCAAGGCGGACGGCGTTCCGCCGGGCCCGCCCGTTTGTTCGGCCGGTCGCCCGCCGGAGCGCGCCGTCCCGATAGGCTGGCAGGATGACGCGTGCCGAGCAGCCACCGGTCGTGACCCCCACTTCAGGCGCCCTAGCCGCGGATTCCCGCGAGCGCGCCGTGCGAGCCCTGCTCCGCTTCCCCCCACTGAAGCGACTGTGGAGTGCCCAGCTTGTCGGGGGCATCGGCGATGCCCTGTCCCTGTTCGTCCTGGTACTGCTCGCCCTCCAGGCGGCGCTGTACACACCGGCGGGCGGCCAAGCCGTCTTCGGCGGTGGCTACCGGGGCGTGGCCTTCGCGGTCACCGCGGTCTTCGCGGCCCGGATACTGGCGGCACTGCTCTTCGGCGCGGTCCTGCTGGGACCGCTGTCGGCGCTGACCGCGCCCGGCGGACCGCTCGACCGGCGCTGGACGATGATCGGCGCGGACGGGCTGCGGCTCGTGCTGCTGGTCGTCGCCCCCCTGTGGATCGACTGGACGCCGGGCAGCGCGCTGATCTGGCTCCTGGCCACGGTTTTCGTCACCGGCGTCGCCGAACGCCTGTGGACCGTCGCCCGGGAGAGCGCCGCGCCCGGCCTGCTGCCCGCGCCGCCCCCGGAGGGTGCCGCCGTACGGCCGCTGCCGGACAATCTGGACGCGCTGCGCCGCCTCTCGCAGCGCACCACTTTCGTCTCGCTGCCCCTCGCGGCCGCCGCACTGGTGGTCGTCGCGCTGGTCGGGAAGCTGCTGGCGACCGGTATCGACTGGTTCGGCGCCCACCAGGCCGCGCTCGGCTCGTACGTCGCCGCGGGGCTGTTCGCCGCCTCCGTGTCGATCCTCTACTTCATCGAGTTCCCCGGGGTGCCGACGCCGCGGCCGCGCTCCCCGCTGGAGGGCCTGCGCCGGCCGACGTCCGCGCCGGCCGAGGGCAAGGACCGTACGGCCGCCGACCGGGGGCGCACGGGCGCGGTCCCGCTGCTGGTACTCGGCTGCGCGGCGGTGGCCGCCGCGATCGCCGCGGCCGTCTCGCTGGCCGTGCTGGACGCCTTCGACCTCGCCGGCGGCCCGGCCACCTTCGCGCTGCTGGTGGTCGCGCTGACCGGCGGACCGGTCGCCGGTATCCGCGGCGCCCGCAAGGTGCTGCCCGGCCTCTCCCGGCGCCGGCTGCTCGCCCTGGCCATCGCCGTGACCGGCCTCGCACTGCTGGCCATGGGGCTGGTCCCGGACACGACGACGGTGCTGCTGCTGGCGCTGCTCGCGGGCGCGGCCGCCGGCGTCGCGGCCAACACCGGCCATGTCCTGCTGGAGCAGGAGGCCGAGGAGCCGCGCGCGGCCCGGATGACCGGGCATCTGCACGCCGTCGTACGGCTCGCGGTCGCGCTGGCCGCCCTCGTCGCGCCGCTGCTGGCGGCCGCCATCGGCCCGCACCGCCTCGGTACCGCGAGCTTCGACGTCGCGTACGGCGGCGCGGCCTTCACCCTGATGCTGGTCGGCGCGCTGCTGCTGCCGGTCGCCGCCTGGGTGCTCGGCAAGGTGGACGACCGGCAGGGCGTACCGCTGCGGCGCGATCTGCGCGAGGCGCTGCACGGCGGCGAACCGGACCGGGCGCCCGCCGCCACCGGTTTCTTCATCGCCCTGGAGGGCGGCGACGGCGCCGGGAAGTCCACCCAGGTCGAGGCGCTCGCGGCGTGGATCCGCGGCAAGGGCCACGAGGTCGTGGTGACCCGCGAGCCGGGCGCCACCGCGATCGGCAAGCGCCTGCGCTCGATCATCCTGGACGTCTCGACGTCCGGGCTCTCGGACCGGGCGGAGGCGCTGATGTTCGCCGCCGACCGCGCCGAACACGTCGGCAGCGTCATCCGGCCCGCCCTGGAGCGCGGCGCGATCGTCATCACCGACCGCTACATCGACTCCTCGGTCGCCTACCAGGGCGCCGGGCGCAACCTCGCGCCCACCGAGATCGCCCGGATCTCGCGCTGGGCCACCGACGGACTCGTCCCGCATCTGACGGTGCTGCTGGACGTCTCGCCGGAGACCGCCCGGGAGCGCTTCACCGAGGCGCCGGACCGGATGGAGTCCGAGCCCGCCGAGTTCCACCAGCGGGTACGGGCCGGCTTCCTGGCACTGGCCGCCGCCGATCCGGCGCGCTATCTGGTCGTGGACGCGGGCCAGGAGCCGGAGGACGTCACCAAGGTCGTACGGCACCGCCTGGACCAGGTCCTGCCGCTCTCCGAGACCGAGCTGGCGGCCCAGGAGGCGGCCCGGGAAGCGGCCCGGAAGGCCGCCGAGGAGGAGGCCCGGCGCAAGGCCGAGGAAGCGGCCGCGCGCAAGGCGGAGGAAGAGCGGCTGGAGCGCGAGCGCCAGGAGCAGCTCGCCAGGCTGCGGGCCGAGGAGGCGGAGCGCGAGCGCCGCGAGGCCGAGGAGGCCAAGGCCCGGGAGGCCGCCCGGGAGGCGGAGGAGGCCCGGCAGCGCGCCGAGGAGGCCCGGCAGGCGGCGGAGAAGGAGCGCAAGCGCCGCGAGGCCGAGGAGCGGGCCCGGCAGGCGGAGCAGGAGCGGCTGCGCAAGCGGGCCGAGGAAGAGGCGCGGCTGCGCGCCGAGGCGGCGGAACGCCGCCAAGAGAAGCAGCGCAAGGCCGAGGAGGCCCTGCTCCGCGCCGAACAGGCCCGGATCGCGGCGGCCGAGGCGGCAGCCGCGGCGGAGGCCGAGGCGGCGAAGAAGGCGGCGGCCGCAGCGGCGGCGGCCGAGGCACCCACCACGGAGACGCCGGTCACGGACCTGCGGAAGCGGGTGGCGGGGGAGAACGAGGAGAACGGCGGGGCCGGCGGGACCGGTGAGGGCCGCGGCCGGGGTGGTGCCGGTACGGATCATCCGGGTTCGGACAGCGAGCGGACGGCGTCGTTGCCGCGGCCCGAGGTGCGGGACGTGCCCGGGGCGGCGGACGAGACGGCGGTGCTGCCGCCGGTGCGTGACGGGCGAGACCACCGCGACGGGTATGACGGGCAGGGCAGTCAGGGCAGCCGCGACGCGCGTGATGCGTGGGACGGCCATGACGGGTGGGGCGGCCGAGGCGCCCATGGCGGCCGTGGTGGCGACGACGGCCGTGGCGCCGCCGCGGACGGGGCGGAGACCACCGTCCTGCCGCAGCCCGGTGCCCAGCGGGGTCCGCGGCCCGGCGGCGGTGCGGACGCGGTGGACACCGCCGTGCTGCCGCCCGTGCGGGCCGGTGGGCACGAAGCCGCTCACGGGACCGGCCACGGGTCCGGCCACGGCACCGCGCACCGGACGGCGGTGCGGAGCGGCGACCCCGTCGACCGCGTACCGCCGTGGCTGTTCCGTGCGGAGGACGTGCCCGACGCGGCGGCCCGGCAGCGGTCGGCCGCCGAGTCGGGTGTCGAGCGGACCCGCGAACTGCCGCAGATCGACCCGGCCACCGGCCGTCCCGCCCCGGCACCGCAGCGCCGCCCCCGCCCGCAGTGGGCGGAGGAGACCCCGCTGGACGATCTGCCGACGCTCGCCGACGAGCTCCTCGGCCCGCGCGGCGACGGGCTCCCGGCCGACGGCACGGACGAGACCGACGACCGCCACGGCCGGGGCCGCCGGGGCCGGCGCGGCTAGCGGGCTTCCGGGGCACCACCGAGAAACGGCCGCGGCCGCAGCCGAAACGCTGCGGCCGCGGCCGTTTCCGCGCCGGGCCCCGGCCTCGGATACCGTTTCGGACGCCGCCCGGACCCGTCCCCGAACAGCTCCCGGCCGGCTCCGCGGACTCGTTTGTCAGTGGGGTGCACCACAATGGGTCGGACGCGGGGCACAGCACCGCGCACGGGCCGGGTGCGCGGCGCGTACGGCAGGGCGGTACGAGGTGTACGGCCGGTCGTCCGGGTGAGTGGACGCGGTGCGGACGGATGGACGGATGGACGGGCGTCGCACGGCGGGCGCCACGCGTATGACGCCCGGTAGGAGACGGCACCCGCCATGACAGGCGGCGTGCCGGTGCGCTCGGCACGGCGTACGGCACGGCGTGGGGCACGGCGTACAGCACGGTTTACGGCACGGAGCAGGACGGACAGGAAGGGCGGGCAGCGATGGCGGTATGGGACGACGTGGTCGGCCAGGACCGGGTGACGGCGCAGCTCGCCGCGGCCGCGCGCGATGCGGACGCCATCGTGACCGCCGACAGCGCGCTCGCCGGCGCGCCGCGGGACACCCCGGCCCCGGCCGGGCAGACCGGTGCGTCCCAGATGACGCACGCCTGGCTGTTCACGGGCCCGCCCGGCTCCGGCCGGTCCACCGCGGCCCGCGCGTTCGCCGCCGCCCTGCAATGCGTCAGCCCGGACCGCGCGCTCGGCGGCGCCCCCGGCTGCGGCTTCTGCGACGGCTGCCACACCAGCCTGGTCGGCACCCACGCCGACGTCGAGATCGTCCGTACGGACCTGCTGTCCATCGGCGTCAAGGAGACCCGCGACCTGGTCCGCCGGGCCGCCCTCTCACCGGCCGGCGGCCGCTGGCAGGTGATCGTCCTGGAGGACGCCGACCGCCTGACCGAAGGCGCGGGCAACGTCCTCCTCAAGGCCGTCGAGGAACCCGCGCCGCGTACGGTCTGGCTGCTGTGCGCGCCCTCCATCGAGGACGTGCTGCCCACCATCCGCTCGCGCTGCCGCCACCTCACCCTGCGGACGCCGCCGGTCAGCGCGGTCGCCGACGTCCTGATCAGGCGGGACGGCATCGAGCCCGCCGCCGCCGAGGCCGCGGCCCGCGCGACCCAGGGGCACATCGGCCGGGCCCGCCGGCTCGCCACCGATGAGCGGACCCGTGCCCGGCGCGCGGCCGTCCTCAAGCTGCCGATGCGCGTCGACGACATCGGCGGCTGCCTGAAGGCCGCCCAGGAGCTGATCGACGCCGCGGGCGAGGACGCCAAACAGGTCGCGGACGAGGTCGACACGAAGGAGACCGAGGAACTGCGCGCCGCGCTCGGCGCCGCGGCCGGTACCGGCGGCCGGCTGCCGCGCGGCACCGCGGGCGCCATGAAGGAACTCCAGGACAAGCAGAAGCGCCGCGCCACCCGGACCCAGCGCGACAGCCTCGACCTGGCCCTGAGCGACCTCACCGGCTTCTACCGCGATGTCCTCGCCCTCCAGATGGGCGCCTCGGTCCCGCTCGCCAACGACGAGGTCCGCGACAACATCCAGCGCATCGCCGCCTCCTCGACCCCGGAGCGCACGCTGCGCCGGATAGAGGCGGTGATCGCCTGCCGCGGCGCCCTGGACCGGAATGTGGCCCCGTTGCTCGCGGTCGAGGCGATGACCGCCGCCCTCCGCGCCGGCTGACCACCCCGCCACGGGCCGCCACCCCGCCGCCCCGAAGCCAATCGCACACTCACGGTCCGGGTCCGGATACGCTCCGTCGAACGGCATCGCCCGACCACGGCCACCAGCAGCCCCACCCGCCCCCTCCACCGCCACGGCCGACCACCGCCCTGGCCGGCCGCCGCCACCCCGCCCGCCCACCGCCATCCCCTTCACCATCGCCATCGCCCCGGCTCGTCTCGCGTCCCACCAGGTGGCCGAAGCCGAAGCCGACCGAAGTCGAACCTGAACCCGAAGCCGAACCCGAAGCCGAACCAGGGACCGAGGGACCGCCCATGGCCACCAGCCGCCTGCTCCGCTCCACCGCTGCCGTCTTCGCGGCCACCGCTCTGCTGATCTCCGGTTGCTCAGCCCAGAACTCCGCCACCGACACCTCGACACCCCCGGACCGCACCAACGGGGCGAAGGACGAGAACACCGCCCCCGACAGCTCGGTCCCGGCCCTCCAGCCGCTCCCCGCCGCCATCCCGGCCGACCTCAGGCCGTACTACGACCAGAAGCTCAGCTGGCGCGACTGCGGCGTCTCCGGATTCGAGTGCGCGACGATGAAGGCGCCCCTGGACTACGCCGCGCCCAGCGCGAGCACCGACCTGAAACTCGCCGTGGCCCGCAAGAAGGCCACCGGCCCCGGCAGCCGCCTCGGCTCCCTCATGGTCAATCCGGGCGGCCCCGGCGGTTCGGCGATCGACTACCTCCAGCAGTACGCGCCGCAGCCGGCGGCGGTCCGGGCGCGCTACGACATGGTCGCGATGGACCCGCGCGGCGTCGCCCGCAGCGAACCGGTCGAGTGCCTCTCGAACCAGCAGATGGACTCCTACACCCAGACCGACCAGACCCCCGACACCCCGGCCGAGGTCAACAAGCTCACCACCGCCTACCGCGACTTCGCCCAGGGCTGCGAATCCCACTCCGGCAAGCTGCTCCCGCACGTCTCCACCGTCGAAGCGGCCCGTGACATGGATGTGCTGCGCGGCGTCCTGGGCGACAAGAAACTGACCTACGTGGGCGCCTCCTACGGCACCTTCCTGGGAGCCACCTACGCCGGCCTCTACCCCTCCCGGTCCGGCCGGCTCGTCCTCGACGGCGCCATGAACCCCGCGCTGAACTCCCGCACCACCAGCCTCGACCAGACCGCCGGCTTCAACACCGCCTTCACGTCCTTCGCCGCGGACTGCGTCAAGAAGAGCGACTGCCCGCTGGGCACCAAGAGCGCCGACGACGCCGGCCGACAGCTCTCCGCCCTCTTCAAGAAGCTGGACGCGCACCCGGCCGCCACCGGCGAGAGCCGCCCCCTCACCGAGTCCCTCGCCACCACGGGCGTCATCGCCGCCATGTACGACCAGAAGGCATGGCCCGTTCTGCGCGAATACCTCGCCCAGGCGGAGAAGGGCAACGGCCGCGGCCTGCTCACCCTCTCCGACAGCTACTACGAGCGCTCCCCGGACGGCGCCTACGCCAACCAGATGTACGCCAACCCCGCGGTCAACTGCCTCGACCTGCCGCCCGCCTTCACCACCCCCGACCAGGTCCGCGCCGCCCTCCCCAGCTTCCGCAAGGCATCCCCGGTCTTCGGCGACAACTTCGCATGGGCCGCCCTGAACTGCGCGTACTGGCCCGTCAAGGCCACCGGCAGCGTCCACCGCATCGAGGCCAAGGGCGCCGACCCGATCATCGTCGTCGGCACCACCCGCGACCCGGCCACCCCCTACACCTGGGCCAAGGGCCTCGCCGCCCAGCTCTCCAGCGCCACCCTGCTCACCTATGTGGGCGACGGCCACACCGCCTACGGCCGCGGCAGCCAGTGCATCGACACCGCGATCAACACCTACCTCCTCGAAGGCACCACCCCATCCAAGAACACGCGCTGCACGTGACCCACCCCACCCCGCCAGCCGCCCCCTGACCAGCCACTGAACCGGGGACAGAGCACCCCTCGGCGATGTGTAGACTAGGCCGCGCAACACGCCGCCTTAGCTCAGTTGGCCAGAGCAACGCACTCGTAATGCGTAGGTCTCGGGTTCGAATCCCGAAGGCGGCTCGGATTAACCCCAGGACTCACTCGCCGTGACCTGGGGTTTTTCTTTTGCCGGGACTCGGCAGGGCGGAACTCGATGATCTTCGCGCCGTCCTGCGTGCCCGTTGCGTGCCCATCCTGCTCGGCAGCCGCTCCGGTCCGCCCGGCAAGCTGCGCGAGTGCCATCTGCGCGAGGTCCTCGACCGAGCGGCCGTCGCGCTCGGCGGCCTCGACGATCTGCGCGACGAGATGATCGAGAGCCAACTGCGCGACCTGCTCGACGCGAGGCTCGACGGTCGCCTCGGGCGGCGTCGGTTCCGGGCGCCGAGTCCCGCCGCGCGGCACCACGGCGGCTGTCGCCTCGGCGGCCTCGCGAGCAGCCTTCGGCATGACGGACTGATAGATATCCCGGGTGATCCGGCTCTCACTGTGGCCGAGGGTCTCAGACACGATCTTGATGTCGACGCCGGCGGCGAGCATGAGCGATGCGGCGACGTGCCGCAGATCGTGCAGCCGGATCGGGGGAAGGCCCGAGAGTTCGACGAGGCGCTCGAAATAGTCGGTCAACCACCCGGGGTGGATGAACGACCCGTCGTGCATGGTGAACATGCGGCCCGAGTCGACCCACGCCTCGCCGTACGCGATTCGCTCGGCATCCTGCCGCGCGGCCTGCTCGTCGAGTACCTCGTCGGTGTACTCGTCGAGGTCGATAACGCGCTCGCCGCTGTCCGTCTTCGGAGCGTTCTCTACAACCTCCCATCCGTCTTGCACGAGCTGTGTCGCGATGGTCAGCGTTCCCGCAGCGCGGGCCCGGTCCGTGCGGCGCACGCCGCACGCCTCGCCGCGGCGCAGACCTCGGAAAGTGATCAGATGGAACAGCCCGTACAGACGCTCGCCCGTGTCGGCGAGGAAGTCGAGGAACTGCCCGGCCTGTTCCCGCTCTTTAGCGAATGCCCGCCGTACCGCCTCGTCGTCAGTATGTACGGCGCGAGCGAGGAGTCCTTCGACGCGCTCACCCAGCGGCGCGGAGCCTGGAAGGCGTTCCGCCGTGGCATGGACGCCGCCCGTGCCGCAGGGCTGCCGCTGCGTATCAACATCGTCGTCACCGAGGACAACGCGCGCGAGGCCGACGCGATGGCCGCGCTCGCTCGGGAGTGGGGCGTGGAGCACCACGCGTACACCAACATGACCCCGACGATCTACGGCGGCGGCGAACCCCTCCTCGCCCAGTCCGCAGAACACCTTCGCCAGCGCAAGCCATTCGCCGGATGCAACGCCGGCCACACGTTCTTCCATGCCGACCCGCACGCCAGGGTCTCGATCTGCAAGGTCGGCCGTGACGACCAGATCGACCTCATGGCCGAAGGCATTGAAGGACTGCGACGGCTCGGCACGATCGCCGACCGCCTGATGCTTCGCACCGGAGGGTGCGAAGGCTGCGCCCTGTCCGGCACATGCCGGGTCTGCCGTCCCCTGGCCAAGCACTACCAGGAGGCCAGGGCGCCGCTGCACAGCTACTGCCAGCACGGAGACACGGAGAAAAAGAAGGTGACCCCATGACGTCCCGACCCGTACCGGTACCGATCCTGACTGGTCCGCCCAGCGGTGCCCGCCGCGCGGCGCCCCGGGTGGCTTAGGCCGCCGTGACGCTCGTCGCGGACTTGGACGACGTCGTCGAGAGCGCCGAGTGCTCCTGCGGCGCCGGCGACGACAACCCCCACTGATCCAGACCCCCACCCCGACGGTGCTCCGGCCTGTCCCTCCGACAGGCCGGAGCACCCTCACGTACAGCGCTAAGGTGCCCGCATGCTCTTCCGCTGGGACTGGCTTCGCCCCGTGCTCACCGCACCGGTCGTGCCCACCCTCGGCCCCGTCCACCCCCACGTCCTGACCGTGGACCTCTTCGAAGCCACCCTGGTCGCGGCCGCCTCTGAGCGCCACTTCCTGCCGTACGACAAGGATCGCCGCTGGGGCACCGAGAAGCAGGAGGCCGTACTCCTCGACGATGTGGTGCACCACCCCGACCACACGCTCATCCGTACTCTGCTGCCCCGTGGCCGGGGAGCGGTGAAGGTCTTCGCCTACGGCCACCGGGGCGACATCCTCGACCAGGCCGCCGAACTCGCAGCCAAACTCGGTACCGTCCACGGAGCGGCCTTTGCCCGTGTCGTCCGGCCACTAGGCCCAGAGACCACGCATCCATGTGGCGTCCGTATCCAGCTCCAGGACTTCACGGCGAGGCACTGTCCCGCCTCTGCCGGCCCCGTCCGTCGACTCGACGACTGGCCCGCCCACATCCGCGGCACCTTCGCCCAGACCGCGGCCGACGGCTTCGTCTTCCTTGACCGCCAGATGAAGGCCAAGGGGTGTGGGCCGGTCATTGTCGCCGCGCTGGAGGAGAGTGTCGTCGGCGCCATCGGCCCCATGGAGATCCGCCTCGACCCCACCGGCGCTGCTCAGCTCATGCCACAGTACTTCGGCGTGCATCCGCAGGCCCGCGAGCACGGCCTCGGTCGCCACCTATGGCGCGCTGCTATGCACTGGGGCCAGACGCACGGCGCGTCCTATCAGATCCGCCAAACCGAAGTCGGCGGCGCCTCAGACCACTTGTGCCGTGCCGAAAGGCTCACGACGCTCGGGTTCGTGCTTACCCGGATATTGTGACTCGCGCTGCTTTATGCGCCGATTCCATGGTCGTGTTGTCGTCGGCAGCTCTGACCTCTATCGATCCGGCCATATGGCAGCGGTCGGGCCCGGATGATTTTTGGTGATCGGAACCGTAATAACCCCACAGCGCAAAGTTGATGCGCTAAGTCTGCCTGCCGCACAGCCTCTCCGAGCGCCTGGTGCACCCCGACTGGCTTCCAGCGAAGACACGCATGACCAGTGCTGCCAGCCTGCCATCGTTCACTACCCGTCGACCGCCTTCAGCGATATCTCGAGGACCACCGTCACGTCCTCACGGTCCTGAACGCCACCGCCACGCGGTACGCCCAACCGCAGGGCCTCTTGCGTCGACGGCGATGGACGTCGGCCGTACCCACGAGATCACTTACGACTTGACAACGACCCGCCATGGGAGCAGTTCGGATTAACGCTCCGAAACGCCCCAGTCGGCGGAAGGCCGTCCAGGCGAAGGTGCCGCTCAGCCCCTTCTGGTGCTCACCGTTGTAAATGCACACGCGGGAGGCGTGCCGTACCGAAGGGCGAGCTTGATCCATGGAGTGCCTCGGCTGAAGCTAGATCTCCTGATAGGTCGCGATTCGGTCAATTCTTCGACGTGACGGCGGGGATGTTATGGGTGAGTGCGAGGTCTAAGGGTAGGGAAATGTGCAGGAAATGAGCCTATGGAGTCAAAAGTTACTGCCGGGTCGTGAGCGAGAGTGCACCTCTATGATTCTCGCCAAGCTGTGTGCATCAGGTGACACCTGCGGCTTCGTGCATGTGTAGTGACGTCATGAATGATCACGGGGGCGCGCGAACTCCATGGGTCGACGAGGGACTCAAGCGCAGGCTGAAGGCCCTGGCCTGCACAGCGCCCTTGCATGAACTCGATATTCGTAAAGTGAAACTACCGTGGCTAGAAGGTGCTCAGTACCAAATGGCCGAGGTGGCTCTGCAGATCATCGATCACGTGGCTATCGCGATGGACTACGACACTGGAGCGAACCACGAACAGGTCCTGCTCAGGGCTGCGGGTTTCGTCGGCTGGCAGGCGCCGGACCGTCCGGCCGATGAGCACACGCGGGTCGCCGGATGGGTGCTCGACTCCCTGATCAACGTTCGCGACACGGACAGAGGCTTCCGCCGCTACTACGGAGAAGTGGACGGGGCGGGCGCGTATGCGCTGAGGAAGTGGGACTTCAAGCTGATCGAGGAGCGTTCGGACAGCAATGGGGACCTGTATCTGCGTGCCTCCAACGAGGCGCTGAACGTTCTGGTCGGTGCGTTGGACACCGATGTGGAATCAGCTCAGATCGCCGCCGAGGTGAGGTTGCGCAATCTCATCGGCAGAGGGCGGCTGGCCGATGCGAAGGCCGTGGCCGAGCAGGCCCGCATCCGCACCATTCAGTACGCGGAGATCATCCGTGCACAACTCGACGCCACGAGCCGCAATGTGACGACGGTCGACTGGGCGGACGAGATACCGGACCTTCTCAACGAGGCTCTGGACCACGTCGACCACCGGCTCCAGGAAGAGTCCGCGATCGCCCGGTCCGTTTCTACCGAACGTGACCAGTCCGAGGATCCGGCTCGCAGGAGACAGGCTGCCGACCTCGTAGACATTTTGGAGGACTGCGTTCGCCGGCACACCCGGCTGCAGACCCGTTTGCGTGGCGCTCGCACGCTCTTTCTCGACGAACAGGACCGCCAACAGTTCTCTGGCACCGCCCTCAGAGCTCCGGTGGACGTGTACGGCGACCTCCTTCAACCGGTGCTCGGGCTCACGCTGGCCGATGCTTCCCGTCCGGTGCGGTCCTTCTACGAGCATTCAGTGGGGCCGACGATTGATGACCAGTTCTGTCTGGCCACGCTGGTTCCCGCGTTGCTCGCTCCGTCACCCGAACGAGCCCGGTTCACGGGCGAGGAGGAGGAGCCGGAGCTCGTCCCGGTCGTGGAGGTGCGCGGGTACACCGACGAGCAGCAGCACGTCGCCGAGTCCCTGCTCGATCTCTGCGACGAAGCACGACCGTTGTCCGAACTGCTGGAGGAGGCCGCCACGCATGATCCAGAACTTCCTGACCTACTGGTGTTGTTGGCGTTGCGGGCTTTCAGCCCGCAACTGGGCGCGGCGTTGAGCGAGGGGGCCGACCGCGTCCTGCTAGCCGTATCGGCAGGCACCCCCTTGGACAGTCAGGGGTTCGAGGGCGATGACCTGTTGCTGACGTCTGCGGCGTTCGATCGAGTGGCTCTGGACGCCGACCGTCTGGAGAGGCACGGCGGATGATCACGACCATCGAGACCATTGCCGACGACGTGGAGGCCGCGGGCAGGCTCGTCGGCTACGGCTTCAGACCCAAGGTGCGACCCGTGCGCGACAGTGCCTACGCGGCACTCGTGAAGCGCTACGCCGAGGATCCGGACTTCGAGACGCTCGTCACTCGGCTCGCGGCGGGGATGGGGCTGAGGGTCATCGCGGTCACCACGCGTGCCGGAATGGTGCACACCGCGTTGCCAGGATCGGCCTTCGAGACTCGGATGGACCAGTACGCCCGGCAGGTGCGGATGCGGGAGAGCCGTGAGGCCGAACGCATCCTGTACGGCATCACGCACCTGGCTGTCGCGGCCCTGGCCTTCCCCCGGCCCGAGGACTTGGCCGATGACGGCTATCAGGGCAAGGTCCGGGTGTCGTCCATCGACAGGCTCGTGCGATCGGTGTGCCGGGTGCTGGCGGAGCGCGTCGCCGAGAGCGAGGAGTCGCAGGATCCACCGGCCGATGCCCTGGAATTGGAGAGGGCCTGGCGGGCGTACGAGCGTCGGCCCGAAGTCGCCCCCACCAAGGCCGGACGATCAGGGGCATCAGCCACCCGCACCCTCATTGGCCGGGCCCTTGCGCACCTTATCGACCGTGGAATGTTCCACCAGGGCAGAGTCGACTCCGAGGACGGGGAGAAGATCTTCCTCGCCACTCACCGCTACCAGGTTCATGTGCGTGAACTCGCCAGTACACGCGCCTACGGGGAACTGGCGGAACTTGGGGTGCTGCCTCCCATCACTGGGACCCGGACACTCCGCACCACCAGTGCCGAGACGCTGTACGACTAGGAGAACCGTATCCATGTACGAGCTGTCCCGTGTCCGGTTGAGAACAGTCGGACCGGCCGGTGCCCGCTTCCACGACGTCACTCTGGACCTCAGCGGCGCGGGACGCCCAGTGGGCGCTGAGCAAGGAGCCCTCTTCGACACCGCCGCCACCCACCGGCCCTCGCCCGCCAGCCTGATTCTGCTGGAGAACGGGGGTGGGAAGTCCGTGCTGCTCAAGCTCGTCTTCTCCGTCGTCCTTCCCGGACGTCGCCACACCGTGGGCACGACCAATACGCGCGTCGTGGAGAAGTTCGTCATGCCCAAGGACGTCTCCCACATTGTTCTGGAGTGGATGAACCCGCTCACCGGGGAACTGCTGCTCACCGGCAAGGTGCTGGCCTGGCGTAACCAGGTCGCCTCCGAAGTCTCCGACAACCTGCGCGAACGCTGGTACTGCCTACGGCCGAGTGACGAGATCAACCTTGGCACTCTCCCTATGGCGGTCGGTACGAAGTCGCGCACCCTGGATACATACCGGGACGAGCTCCAGGAGGCGTACGCGGCTGACCAGAGCCTGGCCCTGTACTGGACACGGCATCAGGGCGACTGGACGAATCGGCTGCAGCTGCTTGAGCTCGACCCCGAACTCTTTCGCTATCAGCGGGAGATGAACGTCGACGAAGGTGAAGCGGCGAACTGGCTCAAGCTTGATTCGGACGTGAAGTTCGTCGATTTCCTGCTGCGAGCGATCGTCAAGTCCGATGAGATGGACGCTCTGGCGGCGCTGGTCACCGAACATGTGGAGCGGCTCGCCGGCCGTGGGCTGCTTCTCACCGAGCGGGAGTTCGTCGCAGGCGCGCTCGATCTCCTGGGTCCGATCGCTCAACAGGCCGAAACTGCCCGGAAGTCGCGGCGTCGAGCGGAACAGGCCGCTCGCGACGTCGCGGAACTGGGCGGCCGGCTTCGGGTGCGTGCGCGGAACGAGCATGGCGTAGTGCTTGGGCGGCGAGCAATGCTAGTCAAGTCGCAAGAGGAACTTGATGAGCTGACTCGTGCCGCCGAAGGTGCCAAGGCTGTCGTCGCTGAACTGAGGCGCCACTTGGCCGACTTGAAGTACCAGGGGGCTCAGCGGGAGCTGACGGCTATCGAGAAGGGACTGTCCGGGGCGCGAGCCCTTGTTGAGGCGTGGCGAGAAACTTCGACAGTGCATGAGTACGACGACAGCATCGCCCAGGTCAAGGCGTTGACCGATCTCATCGGCGCCGAGGAGGAGAAGGCGCGTCCCGCACTGGAAGAGCGCGACGTCGCGGCCCGCCGCCTGGCGCGCAGCCTGTGGGCGACAGCTGACGAGGCTGCCCAGACCGCCTCCGACGAGCTGAAGCAGGTCTCGACGCGGGAGAAGGAGAAGAGCGCGGCACAAGAGCGTGCCCGCGCGGCGCACCGGGATGCCACGAAGGCCGAAGGCGAGGCCGCCAGATTCGACCAGTTGATCACGCGTCTGAGTGAGGACGTTGAGGCAGCTGTCGCCGACGGTCTGCTGCATGACGCTGCCGCGCTGCCCCGGACCGTGGAGACCGTTCAGGAAGAACGCGACAACACAGCCCAGCGCGTCACAGACCTGGAACGAGAATGGGCGGAACTCGCAGACCGAGAGGCCCTCGCGCAGGACGAGTTGCGGAAGGCCGAGTCGAAGGCGGGCGACTTGCGTGGGCGTCGTGAACAGCTCTCCGTCCGCCTGGACGAGGCCCGGACACAAACAGCGCGCTTGGAGACGACCCCCCGGCTCGTGGCGCTCCTCGACGTGCTGGACATCGACCTCGAACGCGACGTCGCCTCGCTCCTGGAGGCATTGAACACCACACGCCGTGAGGCCGAACGAGAACGGGCTGAGCTGAGGTTCGCCGAGTCCATTGACGAACAGGCACGCCTCGCCTTGGCTGCGGGCGACCTCCTGCCGCCCGCCCAAGTGGTGTCCGATGCCTGTAAGGCTCTTGAGGACGCCAAAGTGGTCGCGGTCCCGGGATGGCGCTACCTCGCAGCCATCCCCGATACCGACCGGCGACGAGGCATCGTGGAGCGACTGCCGCATCTGGCCGCGGGTATCCTCCTCCACGATCCTGACGACATCGACCGGGCCCGGGACGTACTCACGGCACTGCGTCCCCAACCGACTGTCTTCGTGCCGGTTGCGACAACCAGGACCTTCACCGACCCCGAGGCCGAACTGACAGACGGCGTCGAGGTGGTGATCCCGCCCCACCCCGCCCTTTACGACGTGGACGCGGCGGCCGCCGAGCACGAGGCGATCGACGCCCGGCACGCCGTACGCAGCGCCCGGGGCGAAGAGCTGTCGGTCCGCATCGAGCAGGATGGCAACCTGACCTACGCTCTCACGGACTGGCGGACGCGCTACCCCGAAGGCAGCATCCCCGCGCTGACGGAAGAACACTCCGGCGTGGTGCGCGAGCTCACAGCCGCCGATGCGAGGGTGACCGAACGCGAGGAAGTGCTTGAGACGCTCCAGGAGCGGCGGCAGAAAATCAAGGAGGAGCTGCCGCCTCTGCGTGAGACTCGGGACTCGCTCGCCAAACGGCTCGAACGTCTCAAGGAACTCGCCGACCGCAACGGCCACCTGCCGGAGTGGATGGAGCAGGCTTCGTCACAGAAGGAGAGGATGCGGGAGCGCCAGGAAGCTGCCGGGAAGGCGGAGGATGAGGTCACCGAGTTGCAGAAGCTCGTCACGGAGCATCAACGCAGAGCGGACGAATACCAACGCACCGTGCGTTTCGTCAACGACGAACGGGCCAAGCTGCCCGGGAGCGAGGACGTGCGCCGTTCCGATCCCGTTCCCGAACTCTCCGCAGCCTTGCTGCGGAGCACCTACGACCAGGCCGCGGCACGCTATCTCCGTGTTCAGGTCGGGAGCGACCTGTTGGAAGAGCGTGAGCGAGCCAACGAACGTGCCGCCAAAGCGAAGCAGGGCTACTACAAGCTCTCCGAGGAACTCCGCGGCAGGGCGGCCGCACTACTGAAGAGCCCCGAGGGCTCCGATGAAGCGGCACGGGCGACGGCTCTGGAGAGCGCGGACCAGGCGGTACGGGAAGCCGAGACCGTTGCACTCAAGGCGGCAGTGGCCGCGTCCCGCTGTGCGGACGAACTGACAGCTGCAGAAGGTCGCGTGACGACCCCGGTGAAGCTTCCTGAATACCCGGCCGATATCCAGTTCTGCGCCGCGGCCGTCGAGGAAGCCGGTCAACGGCAGACGTCGAGCGTTCGTAAGGCGGCGGACCAACAGGAAGTGCACACCAGGCTTGGACATCAACTGGAGGGTGCCGAGGCATCGGCCAAAGCCTTCCAGTTCATCGTCGACGGATTTACCAAGGACGTGGCCGAAGGCGACGACGAGGCCGCCGACATCGCGCCCTACGAAGGGGATGCGGGCGCTGCCCAGGACCTTGTCACCCGGCTGACCAAGGAACGTGGGACACGTGAAACGAATGCCCACACCGACGAACAGACTCTACGCACGGCAACGGAGAGGCTCACACGCCATGCCGGCGCCGAGGAGTTCAAGGACCTGCACGTTCGCGTGCAGACACAGATTCGTACCGCGGGTTGGGAAACGGTGGCGACCCGTGCCACGGAGTGGTCCGACGCTCTCAGGCCGCGCCTGCGCGCTCTGAATGAGGAGATCGACCAGACGGAGCGGCATCGCACACTGATCGTGCGGAACCTCAAGGCACAGGTCGACAAAGCATTGGCACTGTTGCGCCAGGCGCAGCGGATGTCGCGGCTGCCGGCGAGCCTGGACGACTGGGCCGCTCAGGAATTCCTCCGCTTCCGCTTCACCCCGGCCCAGGACGACTCCGCGCACCTGCACATCGGCGAGGTCATCGATGAGGCGGCGAAGGGCCGTACCGCGGACGGGCGGTCTGTGCGCAGGGACGGGATGTCGTTGCTGCTCGCGGGGGTGAGGGCAGCAGTGCCCAGAGGGTTCCGGATCGACATGCTCAAGCCCGACGCCGTGCTGCGCAACGAGCGCATCAGGGTCTCCGAGATCAAGGACGTCTTCTCGGGCGGGCAACACCTCACGGCAGCCATCCTCTTGTACTGCACCATGGCCGCCCTGCGGGCGAGCAACCGGGGAAGGGAGAGGGACACGCACTCCGGTGTCCTGTTCCTCGACAATCCGATCGGCCGGGCCAACGCGGACTACCTGCTCGCCCTCCAACGCAAGGTCGCCGAGGCACTGGGCGTGCAACTCATCTACACCACAGGGCTGTCCGACGACGGCACACTGAAACGCTTCCCCCTCATCCTGAGGTTGCGCAACGACGCCGATCTCCGGGCGGGGCGCAAGTATCTGACCGTGACCGACCGGATCCAGGAGACGCTAGACGCGTTGCCCGAGTCGGACGGCACGGGCAACGTCACCACCACCAGAATCTTCAAGCGAGAGACGGAGGATGGGCACACCCGTGAAGCACAGGCAGAGTGAGTTCATCCGGCACCTGAGAGCCGGCGCCACCGAGGCGGGCTGGAAAGGCGCACGCAGGACGCGCGTAGTGCTGGACGACATTTGGATCGCATTCCGGAAGGTGAACAACCGTAATCCGGACGGCGAATTCGAACCCCTGCTCATGTCGAGGCTGTTGGACGAACTTGAAGAGCAAGGCCTGATCGAGCAGATGAAGCAACGCACCCGGGACAAAGTTTCTCTGCCTCTCAAGATCTGGCTGTGCGCCACCGCACCCCCGCGACCCCCCGCACCGCCCATGCCACACTGGCACCCCGATCTCTACCGGCTCGCCAGGGAGTGGCCGACGGCCACCCCGAAGCAGCGCTCCGCGTACGTGGCCGTCAACCATTGGCTGATGAGCGATCCGGACCTTTTCCCTGTGCCGCTCCGGGAACGGGCTCTGGAGATCTTCGGAACGTACGGGAGCGAAGCGGACTTTCCCATGCCGGAGAAGACCTTCGACACCCTGCGCTCGGGGCCGATCTTCGGCGAATCCGACCGGCTGCACACGACGCTGCGGACGTTCACGACGCACCCGCCGCTGCTGACAGAGTCGTTCCTGACCGAAATCGGGGACGGCTACTACCAACGTGTCGGCGGCGGAGACATCCTGCTCGTGGTCGAGAACTCGGCCACCTGGTGGTCTCTCGTGCACAGCCTCCCCGACAACCACCGGCTGGGGTACGTCGCCTGGGGGCTTGGCGGCACATTCCGTGCCTCGGTCAACACACTTGCGGACAGGCATGGCATTGCGGAGATCCGCTACTTCGGCGACCTCGATCTCAGCGGGATCCGCATCCCGTACGCGGCATCCAAGACCGCCAGCGAGCGGGGCCTTCCAACGGTCCAGCCCACTGAGCGACTTTACGGCGCGCTACTGGAACTTGGACGCGCACGAGGCGCGAAGGAGAGGGCCATCGATGCGGGGGAGGCTCATGCTCTGGTCCAGTGGATGTCTGCGGCGCACCGGGTGAAGGTGGTCAGCCTCCTCGTCGCCGGTCAGCGCCTGGCACAGGAGTGGGTCAGCTACCGATACCTGACCCGCAATACGGCTTGGCATGCCGACCTCGTTTAATCAGCTGGGTAACTGGTCGTAACACAACAGGAAGCGCCGACGCGAAGGGCAGAAAGCGCAGGCGAAGCGGTGTCGCCTCGAGGAGATGTAGAAGCGGTTCAAGTCGACTCCTGACCTCGTGCGTAGGGTCGGGATTGCGTGAGCGATGCGTGAGCGGACGGGACAGCACCTGTTGGATTGCGCAGCATGTCAGTGAGATTGGCAAGTCCCTGACCAGGAAGAACCGGACCAATAGGGATCACGGAGCAGCACCCGTCACGATCATGCAGGCCCTCGTAATGCGTAGGTCTCGGGTTCGAATCCCGAAGGTAGCTCTGTAGAAGCCTCAGGATTTACTCGCCGTGACCTGGGGCTTTTGTTTTTCCGGGGTGTGGCTCGGGGCATGGTCCTCGCAGATACCCACGGCCACAAACCCCACCAACTCCTCAAGGAAGCCGCAGCCCGGCAGAACTGGCCACTGTCCGCCAACCCGCCGGTTTCCTGATCGGTAAGTCATGGGCGCTGCCGACAAGGTCAGAGAGATCGTCCAGGACCTCACGGGCATGTGGTGGCCCGAGGGTGACGAAGGCGAACTCCGTGAGGCAGCCCGCGCGTGGCGCACCTTTGCCGACGATGTCGAGGACTGCATGGCGGCCTGCCACAAGAATGCCCAGGACGTCGTCGACAACGACAAGGGCGTCGGTAATCGAGGCGTTCGGCGCGTTCTGGAAGAAGTGCCACGGTGGCGGCAAGGGCTATTTCGACGATGTCGCCTCCGCTGTGGGGGACATTGCAGTCGCCAGTGGTGGCGGGCTGGCCCGGGCCCGTGGCGGGCTGCGAGGCCCCGGCTTCGCTTCGCGAAGGTGGCCCTGTGCGAACCGGCCCCCTGGAGTCGCAGCTTTACTCCCCTGACCTGGGGAAACACAGGGCGAGAGAGGGCCGTACGGGACGCTCCTGGGGCGTTCGCGTGGCGGGCCCGGAGGGTTCGGGGCATGTTGGATGGAGAGCCGTATTTCCGGAGGGATGGGCTAGCGGGGCATGCCTGACGCGGGCGCCGTCGTCTGCGGGTGAAGGAACGGGAGGCTCCCGCATGCTGCGGAGATCTACGCGGACGGCCGCCGTCGGGGTCGTCCTCCTGGCCGCGGCGGCGGTGCCGTCATCGGCGTGGTCGTCCGCGTCGGCGTTCGTGCCCGGAGCGGGGGCGCGGTGGGACGCGGGGGCGGGTGGCGCGCCAGTGGTGATAGCGCATCGCGGGGCCTCCCGTTACGCGCCGGAGAACACGCTCGCCGCGGTGGACGCGGCGCACCACCACGGATTCCTCTGGGTCGAGAACGATGTACAGCGCACCAGGGACGGGCAATTGGTGGTGCTGCATGACGCGACACTGGAGCGGACGACCGACGCAGCGAAGATGTTTCCCGGACGGGCGCCGTGGCGGGTCGGTGACTTCACGGCCGCCGAGATCGCGCGGCTGGACGCCGGCAGCTGGTTCGGGAAACGCTTCGCGGGCGAGCGGGTACCGACGCTCGCGGACTATCTGCGCCGTGTGGACCGCAACGGCCAGCGGCTGTTGCTGGAGCTCAAGTCCCCCGAGAAATACCCGGGAATCGAGGCACAGACCATCCGCGAATTGCGAGAGCTGGGGTGGCTGGATCACGCGCACATCAACAGCCGGCTGATCGTTCAGAGCTTCTGTGTGCGGTGCGTGCGGACGGTGCACGAGCTGGTGCCACAGATGCGTACGGGAATTCTCGGCGCACCCGCCGTGAGCGAACTGGCGCACTGCGCGCGGTTCGCCGACCAGATAAACCCCCCTATATCCGCCCTCAGTTCGCGCTGGATAGCGTCCGTGCACCGGCTGCGCGGCCCGCACGGCAGACCGTTGGAGATCTACGCGTGGAACGCGGCGAAGGACGCGAGCGCGCGGACGGCTGCGGAGCGGGGCGTCGACGGCATCATCGTTTAGACAGGGCGTAGTTGGTGAGGGTCTGGCGTCCGCCTCTGCCGCCCGGCGTCCATCCCGAGAAAGCCTGTGAGCAACGGTTTTCCCATATCTGACCACCGAAGGGTGCCGCCCCACCGGCCACGGCAGATGCCGGACGAGACGCTTGGTGGTCGTACGGCACCTGCCGCGTCCACCGGAGATGCGGTGCCATCCGGACTCCCAACGGGCGCTCCAGTTACAGCGGTTCCTGTGGTTCCAGCGGCTTCCGTGGCACCTTCGGTTCCTCGCGTACGGGCCCCGTCTGCGGCCGGAACGCCGTCCCTCGTACGGCGGCGGACGGCGCGTATCGCTCATCGCGACATCCGCCTCACCAGGCGCATGACAGGATGAGCAGTCGTGACGATTCGGGTGCTGGTCGCGGACGACCAAGAGATGGTGCGCCGGGGCCTTCGGCGGATTCTGGCCAACCAGCCGGACATCGAAGTGGTCGGCGAGGCCGCGGACGGGGTGGCCGCGTTGGAAGCGGCGCGGGTGCTCCGCCCGGATGTCGCGCTGGTCGACATCCGTATGCCGCGCATGGACGGCCTGGAGGTCACCCGCCGTCTGGCGGAGGGGATTCCCGCCGACGGTACGCATCCGGAGACGCGAGTCCGGGTTGTGGTCGTGACGACCTTTGACCTCGACGAATACGTGTATCCCGCGCTGCGTTACGGTGCCGCAGGCTTTCTCCTCAAGCGTTCCGGGGCCACGCTTCTGGTGGAGGCGGTACGGGCGGCGATGGCCGGGGACAGCCTCATCAGCCCGTCGATCACCGTACGGCTGCTCCAACACGTCACGGGTAACCGGCCCGCCGGGAAACATTCCACCGGGACCCGTTCCGTGGGGAGGCGTACTGAGGGCCGTTCCATCGGGGACCGGCCCGCTACGGACCGGCCCACCGTGCCGCGGGCCCTGGAGGCGCTGACCGAGCGCGAGACGGAGATCGCCGGCCAGGTGGGCGAGGGCAAGACCAACGCGGACATCGCGCGGGACCTCTTCATCTCGGCAGGCACCGTGAAGACCCACGTCGCCAGCATTCAGCGCAAGCTCGGCGTACGGAACCGGGTCGGCATCGCGGTACACGCCTGGGAGATGGGGTACGTGGGGCGGGAGCGGCCCGAGTGGTGACGTCCGGCAGCGACGGACGGACACGTGGACGGGATGCATGGACCGGACACATGGACCGGACACATGGACCAGGCACATGGACCAGGCACATGGACCAGGCACTTCGGACGTCGCCGCACTCTGATCCATCCCCGCACTCAGGACGCGCCCGCACGCAGGATGTCCCCGTCCCGTCCCGCTTCGTTACACCCCACCCCACCCCACCCCACCCC
>JOEL01000006.1 GCA_000720995.1 Streptomyces celluloflavus | reverse complement strand
ACTGGGTTGATAGGCCAGATATGGAAGACCGGTAACGGTTGGAGTTGACTGGTACTAATAGGCCGAGGGCTTGTCCTCAGTTGCTCGCGTCCACTGTAAACGCCCGGTTACATTTCGAACCCGGAAGCTAAGCCTTTCAGCGCCGATGGTACTGCAGAGGGGACTCTGTGGGAGAGTAGGACGCCGCCGAACAATCTTTCAAGGACCCTTGGTCCCAGCGTTCACGCTGGGACCAAGGGTCCTTTTTGTTTTGCCGAAGCGCGCCGAAGTCGTCGGTGCGTCAGAATGAATGCAGTACCGAAGACAGGAGTCACGTCGATGTCCACCAACTCTTCCGACGATCGTTCGGAGCGCCGGCCGCAGCGGCGCGATGACGGTGACCGCGGTGGTTTCCGGCGTGACGGCCGGGGGCCGCGTCGTGACAACGACCGTGGTGGCCGCCCGGCCGGCGCTGGCGGTTACGCGGGCCGCGACAGCCGCGGTGGCGACCGTGGGGGCTTCCGTCGCGATGACCGGCCTTCGGGCGGTGACCGCGGCGGGTTCCGGCGTGACGACAGCCGTGGTGGTGATCGTCCGGCGTTCCGTCGTGACGACCGGCCTTCCGGTGGTGACCGTGGGGGTCGTCCCGGTGGCGGTTACGGCGGTGGTTCCGGGCGGGATGACCGTGGTGGGTTCCGTCGGGATGACCGTCGGGATGACCGTGGGGGCGACCGTGGTGGCTTCCGCCGCGACGACCGCCGTGACGACCGTGGCGGTGACCGCGGTGGGTTCCGGCGTGATGACAGCCGTGGTGGTGACCGTCCGGCGTTCCGTCGTGACGACCGGCCTTCCGGTGGTGACCGCGGTGGGTTCCGTCGTGACGAGCGGCCTTCGGGCGGCGACCGCGGAGGCTTCCGTCGTGATGACCGGCCTTCGGGCGGTGACCGTGGCGGGTTCCGGCGCGATGATCGTGGTGGTGATCGTCCGGCGTTCCGTCGCGACGACCGGCCTTCCGGCGGCGACCGTGGTGGGTTCCGTGGGGGCGACCGTCGGGATGATCGGCCGCGTGGGCCGCGTCGTGAGGATGACCGTGGGGGTCGTCCCGGTGGCGGTTACGGCGGTGGTTCCGGTGGGCGGGATGACCGTGGTGGGTTCCGTCGGGATGACCGCCGTGACGACCGTGGCGGTGACCGCGGTGGGTTCCGGCGTGATGACAGCCGTGGTGGTGATCGTCCGGCGTTCCGTCGTGACGACCGGCCTTCCGGTGGTGACCGTGGCGGGTTCCGTCGTGATGACCGGCCTTCCGGTGGTGACCGTGGCGGGTTCCGTCGTGATGACCGGCCTTCGGGCGGCGACCGTGGCGGGTTCCGTCAGGACGACCGGCCGCGTGGGCCGCGTCGTGAGGATGACCGTGGGGGGCGTCCCGGTGGCGGTTACGGCGGTGGTTCCGGTGGGCGGGACGATCGTGGTGGGTTCCGTCGGGATGACCGTCGGGATGACCGCGGGGGCGACCGTGGTGGCTTCCGCCGTGACGACCGCCGTGACGACCGTGGCGGTGACCGCGGTGGGTTCCGTGGGGGCGACCGCAGGGATGACCGCGGTAGTGACCGGGGTGGGTTCCGGCGGGACGACCGGGGCGATGACGGCGGTGGGTTCCGGCGGGATGACGACCGGGGGCGTCGGCCGTACGGGGCCGGTCGTGGGCGGGATGACCGTCGGGACGATCGACGGGATGACCGGCGGGACCGGGACCGGGAGCCGATCAGGCGGCTGCCGATTCCGGAGGACGTCACCGGTGAGGAGATCGACAAGGATGTGCGGCAGGAGCTGCTGAGCCTGCCGAAGACGCTTGCCGAGGACGTTGCCAGGAACCTGGTGATGGTGGCGAAGCTGCTGGACGAGGACCCGGAGCAGGCGTACGGGTACTCGCGGGTGGCGTTGCGGCTGGCGTCCAGGGTCGCGGCGGTGCGTGAGGCCGCGGGCTTCGCGGCGTACGCGGTGGGCAAGTACAGCGAGGCGCTGGCCGAGTTCCGGGCGGCGCGGCGGATGACCGGCAGCGTGGAGCTGTGGCCCGTCATGGCGGACTGTGAGCGCGGGCTGGGCCGGCCGGAGAAGGCGATGGCGATGGCCGGCGAGCCCGAGGTGAAGCGGCTGGACAAGGCCGGACAGGTCGAGATGCGGCTGGTCGCGGCCGGTGCCCGTCGGGACATGGGCCAGGCGGACGCGGCGGTCGTGACGTTGCAGAGCCCCGAGCTCGCGTCGAGCGCCGTCCACCCGTGGACCGCGCGACTGCGGTACGCGTACGCGGACGCGCTGCTGGAGGTCGGGCGCGAGGGCGAGGCCCGCGACTGGTTCGCCAAGGCGCTGGAGGCCGACCAGAACGGTACGACGGATGCCTCGGACCGGCTTGCGGAGCTGGACGGGGTGGAGTTCACCGACGTGCTGGAAGGCGCGGAAGAGGCTGATGAGGCCGACGCCGCGGAGGAGGCCGGTACCGCCGACGAGGCGGGTAAGGCCGTTGAGGCGCTCAAGGCTGATGCGGGTGCCGATGCGGACGGTGGCGAGGCTTCGGGTGAGTCCGTCGCGTCGGCCGGTGCGGGTGCCGATGACGTGACCGATGAGGTCGTCGTCGAGGACACGGATGCCGATCAGGTCCGCGAGGAGAAGCGTCCTGAGAAGGGCTGAGTGCCTGCGGCCGTGCTCGGTGCGGTGAGATGACGGAGGGCGGGATCCCGAGGGGGTCCCGCCCTCCGCCGTTTGGGGACGCGTTGGGTGGTGGGGGCGAGGGGACGGGATGAGCCGGTGGTGTGGCCGGGGTCTGGGGCGCTGGAGGGGGACGGCCGTCCGCTGGTTGTTGTGTGGCCGGGGCGGTTGCGGAGGGGGAGGGTGAACTCATCGGCGGATATGACGTATTGGCGGGTGGTGGCCGGTGCCCGGTGCCCAGGAAGGGGCCGTGGTCCGGTTCAGTGCACGTCGTCGTCCAGGGTGCGCAGGATGAGGCCGGTGGCGGGTTTGGGGCCGAAGGAGGTGGACTTCCGCGGCATCGTCACGCCCTGTTCGGCGAGTTGGCGGACCGTTTCTTCGGACGTGGCGCGCATCAGGACGGCCGTACCGCCGTGCCGGGCGGCCTGTTCGACGGCGGCCTCGGTGTGGTGCAGATAGCTGATGTCCGAGGGGTGGTCGGGGATCTGCCAGACCGCGTCCAGCAGGACGGAGTGCAGCACGGTGGCGTCCAGCTGCTGCCATGCCTTGGGCCGGTCCCGGCGGACCGTCCGGTTCAGCAGTTCCGGATCGGGCCGGTCCAGGAGGTGGAAGGAGTCCGGGCCGCCGGAGAGCACGAAGGCGTTGCCCGGCGTCTCCGCCAGCGCCGCGAGGGCGGCCGGCAGCTCGCCCGGCAGCGGCCGGACCCGGAACGCGCCCGCCAGGCCGGCCAGCGCCTTGGCCGGCGGCAGATGGGGCAGTACGCGGTGGATGGCGCGGACCTGGAGGGGGTAGCGGGCGGTGTCGACCAGCAGGACCAGGCCGGACGCCCACGGTGACGCGGACGAGGCGTCGGCCTGCTGCTCGTACAGCCGGTGGTAGGTCGCCCAGCGGTGGTGCCCGTCGGCGATCAGGGCCCGCCGGCGGGCGAGGTCGCTGTCGATGGCCGCGAGGTCGCCGGGGTCGGTGACGGCCCATAGGCGGTGCGCGAAGCCGTCGTCGGTGGTGGTGGCGAGCAGGGGTGTGCGGTGCACGGTGCGCTCGATGACGGCGGTGGCGCCGGTCGCGGTGCCCTGGCCGCGGAACGAGAGCAGCAGCGGCTCGAAGTTGGCGGCCGCCGCCCGCATCAGGGCGGCGCGGTCCTCGACCACCTCGGGGATGACGTCCTCGTGCGGCAGTACCGGCCCGTCCAGGCGCAGCGCGCCGATCAGCCCGCGTTGCAGCACATCGCCGCTGCGCTGCTCGTAGACGTAGAGCGCGGGTTCGGGGTCCGGGGTCAGGACGCCTTCTTCGCGCCAGCGGCGGAGGGTGTCGGCGGCCTGGCGGTGGCGGGCGGCGGGGTCCGCGGCCTGCGGGAGGATCAGCCGGACGATGTTGTACGGGTCGGCCGTCTCCAGGTGGCGTACGCCGTCGGGCCGGACCACGACGTCATAGGGGGGTGAGGTGACGGCGGTGAGGCTGCTGACGCGGTCCGGGGCGTAGCGCAGTCCGCGGAAGGGGAGGAGGCGGAGGCCGTCGGTACAGGTCATTGGAGAATGCTAAGCCGCTTGTCCGGTGAGGGATGATCGAGGGACAGCCAGTGTGTGGCTGGAAATATCCGTGTGCGCGAGGCGGCCGAGGGCGGGCCGCGGGGCGCGGGAAGCGGCAGCCGCGAGAACGACGGTTCGTACGGGTGCCGGTGTGTGTGAGGAGCGAGACGGCATGAGTGAGCAGGTTCGCGAACGGCCCGGTGGGTGTGAGCGCGCGCTGAGCGAGGCGTACGACACGGCGCTGCTGGATCTGGACGGGGTCGTCTACCAGGGCGGACACGCCGTCGAGCATGCCGTGGAGTCGCTGGCCGCGGCGCGGGACGGCGGTATGCACCTCGCCTATGTGACCAACAACGCGGCCAGGACCCCGCAGACGGTCGCGAGCCAGCTCACCGGTTTCGGGCTGCCGACCGGGCCGGCGGACGTGATCACTTCGGCGCAGGCGGTGGCCCGGCTGATCTCCGAGCAGGTGCCGCCCGGCGCCCGGGTGCTGGCCGTCGGCGGTGAGGGACTGCTGGTGGCGCTGCGCGAGCGCGGGCTGGAACCCGTCGGTTCCGTGGACGACGACCCGGCGGCCGTGGTGCAGGGCTTCGACCCCGCGGTGGACTGGCGGCAGCTGGCGGAGGCCGCGTACGCGGTGCAGCGCGGGGTGCCGTGGTTCGCGTCCAACACCGATCTGACCATCCCCCGGGAGGGCGGGATAGCTCCGGGCAACGGTGCGTTGGTGGAGGTGGTGCGGATCGCCGCGGGCGGGGCGCCGCAGGTGGCGGGGAAGCCGCAGCCGCCGATGCACCGGGAGACGGTGCTGCGGACCGGTGCGAAGCGGCCGCTGGTGGTCGGGGACCGGCTCGATACGGACATCGAGGGCGCTTACAACGGTGCGGTCGACTCGCTGCTGGTGCTCACCGGAGTCACCACCGCGGCGGAGCTGCTGGCGGCCCCGCCGCAGCACCGGCCCACCTACGTGGACGCCGACCTGCGCGGGATACTGGGGCCGCAGCCGGCCGTGAGCGCGGCGGACGGCGGTTTCCGGTGCGGCGGCTGGACGGCCGCGCTGAGCGGTGGCGCGCTCGTCCTGGACGGCGACGGTGCCCCGCTGGACGGGCTGCGGGCGCTGTGCGCGGCGGCCTGGACCGCGGCGGGGCACGGCAGTTGCGCGGCGGACGCGGGGAAGGCGCTGGCCCGTATCGGGAAGTGAGTGAAGGGCCCGGCGAGCTGCCAGGCCCTTCGGTGGCGCGCGTCGGCCGGGCGGGCGGTGCGCGCCACGTCGGACGGACGGCCCCGTGCGCTGCTCGGGTTGCGGTGCGCGGGGCCGTCGTGGTGGTGGTGCCGGTGTGGTCCGGTGCCGGCGTCGGCGGGTCAGTCCTGGTCGGCCGGCGCCGCGCCCGCCGTCAGTTCCGCGAGCAGGTCCTCCTCGGTGGCGCCGCGGCGCCAGTATCCGGTGAACTTGACGGCCCGGCGGTCCATCCCGCGCTCGCCGACGAGATGCCGGCGCACCGCCTTGACGGTCCCGGCCTCGCCCGCGATCCAGGCGTACGGCGTGCCCTCGGGCAGTTCGGCGGCGCGCAGCGCGTCGAGCACCGGCGTACCCCCGGCCGTGGTCGCGGTGTCCGTGACGATCCAGGTGATGTCGGCGTCGGCGAGGGTGGGCAGGGGCTGCCGGGCGTCCTCGTGGGCGACCTCCAGCCAGACCTTGGCGCGGGTGCCGGGGGAGAGCCAGGACAGGATGCCGGCCACGGCGGGCAGCGCCGTCTCGTCGCCGGTGAGCAGAACCCAGTCGGTGCCGGCCGGCGGCCGGAAGTCGACGCCGCCGTTGTCCTCGACGGCGGGGCCGAGTAGGGACACCCGGTCGCCGGGCCGGGCGTGCGCCGCCCAGTGGCCGGCCGGTCCGGCCGCCGGGGCACCGGCCGCGTCCCCGGTGCCGTGCAGCACGAAGTCGACGTCGAACTCCCGTGACGCGGGGCGCTGTTCCCGGATCGTGTAGGTGCGCATCACCGCGCGCTCGGCCGGATCCTGCGCCCGCCAGGCGGTGAACCAGTCGTCGCCGGTGTCGTCGAGGACCGGCACGTCCTGGTGGGGCCGGGGGAGGAAGAGCTTGAAGCGCTGGTCACGGCCGCCGGAGGCCAGTTCGGCGAGGTGTTCGCCGCCGAAGGTGATCCGGACCATGGAGGTGCTCAGCCGCCGGGTGCGGACGACGCGCACATCGAAGAAGCGGAAGGGGGCGGTGGCGGGTACGGCGGTCGTGGTCATACGGGGAACCTCCCGGAACCGTGCTGCGGCTGGTCGGTGGCGGATGTGGCGGCGCGGGGTGCGCTTCGGGGTGTGGGCGTGGTGCGGGGGCCGTGCGCCGCGGTGGATCGCGGTCGTGCGCCGTGCGGACGGCGGTCCACCGCAGTCGTACGTCAGCTGACCTTCTTCGCGTTCTCGACGGCCTTGGCGAGGGCCTCGATCAGCGGGGCCGAGCCCGCGTACGAGAAGCGCGGTTCGCTCGACCAGGGGGTGATCTGGCCGGACTTGACGGCGGGCAGCTTGGCCCAGGACGGCTTGGCGGCCAGGTCCTTGGGCTGGAGGGTGGCGGTGCGGCTGTCGAGCATCAGCACGTCGGCCTGGTACTTGTCGGCGTTCTCCCAGCTCAGGCTCTCGAAGTAGCCGCCCTTGTCCAGGTGGTCGGGGACGATCAGGTCCACGCCGAGGGACTTGTAGTACATGAGGTCGGCGCTGATGCCGGGGTTGGAGGCGTAGAAGAGGTCCGGACTGCCGGAGCAGGCCAGCACCTTGACCCGATGGGACGCGGCGGCCTTGCGCAGCGATTCCGACGCCTTCTCGAAGCGGGCCTTGGCGTCGGTGACCTGCTTGGCCTTCAGGTCGGCGCCGAGTGACCGCGCCAGCTCCGCGTACCGCTCGATGATCTTGACGAGCGGTACCCGGGAGGAGGTGAGGGCGACGCTCTTGGCGAGCTGGGTGATTTTGTCCTTGCTGTCGTCCGGTACGAACCACAGGGCGCCCGGTTCGTACATGTTGGTGACCAGCAGATCGGGGCTGAGGCCCGCGTACTTCTCGACGTTGAACTGGTTGTAGGCGTTGCCGATGATGGTGACCTTGTCGACGTCGAGGCCGCCCGCCTGCGGGTCGGCCGTGCCGTCCTTGAGCTTGGTCGGGCCGAAGACGCCGACTATCTGGTCGTCGATGCCGAAGTCGTGCAGCGCGGCCGCGGTGCCGGTGAAGGCGACGATGCGCTGCGGCACGTTCTTGAGGGAGACCGTGACCTTGCGGTCGTCGGTGAAGGACCAGGCGCCGTTCTTCGCGCCGCTCTTGGCGTCCCCCGAGCTCTTGTCGCCGCCGCATGCGGCGAGCAGGGCGCCGATGCCGAGGGCGCCGCCCGCGGCCAGGATGCCGCGACGGGTCGGAGTAACGCTTCGGGGGGTGCTCATGGTGGTGGTGCTTCTCTCTGACGCGGTCGTGCCGATACGGACTTGCCGGTCCGTTTTGAGGGTAGGCTAACCTAACTTTCGTGTTGGTTGACAGTCCCCCCGAAGCAGCGGCGGCCCCGGCCCCCGTGGCCCCCGCGGCACCACGACCGCGGCACCTCACGCGCTCCGCGGGGCTGCTCGCCGCCGTGGCCGTGCTGGCCGTCATCACCGTGCTCGGCATAGCCGTTGGCGCCAAGCAGGTACCCCTCGACCAGGTGTGGCACGGGCTGTTCCACTACTCCGGTTCCGATACCGATGTGGTCGTCCGCGATGTGCGCCTCCCGCGCACCCTCCTCGGACTGATCGTCGGCGCCGCCCTCGGCCTGGCCGGTACGGTCATGCAGGCCCTGACCCGAAACCCCCTCGCGGACCCCGGAGTTCTCGGCGTCAACGCGGGCGCCTCGGCCGCGGTCGTCTCCGCCATCAGCTTCCTCGGCGTCACCTCGCTCACCGGCTATGTGTGGTTCGCCTTCGCCGGCGCCGCGGTGGTCTCCGTCGCGGTCTACGTCCTCGGCGGCACCCGCAACGCCACGCCCGTACGGCTCGCCCTGGCCGGCACCGCGCTGACCGCCGTCCTCGTCGGCTACATCAACGCCGTCAACCTCATGGACACCGCAGCGCTGGACAAGATGCGCTTCTGGACGGTCGGTTCGCTGGCCGCCGCCACCATGGAAACGGTCACCGGGATCGCGCCGTTCCTGGCGGTGGGCGCCGTCCTCGCGCTGCTGATCGCCCGGCCGCTGAACGCCGTCGCGCTCGGCGACGACCAGGCGAAGGCGCTGGGCGCCCGGCTGACCCGTACCCGGGTGCTGTCGATGGCCGCCGTCACGCTGCTGTGCGGCGGGGCGACCGCCGTCTGCGGCCCGATCGTCTACGTCGGCCTGATGGTGCCGCATGCCGTACGGGCCGTCACCGGACCCGATATGCGCTGGATCCTGCCGTACTCCGCGGTGCTCTCGCCGGTCCTGCTGCTCGGCGCGGACATCCTCGGCCGGGTCGTGGCCCGGCCCGGCGAGCTCCAGGTCGGCATCGTCACGGCCGTCATCGGCGGACCGGTCTTCATCTACCTCGTACGGCGCCGGAGGATGTCCCAGCTGTGATCTCGCCCGTGAAGCCCGAGCAGGGCACGAAGTCCGCGGCCGGCGGCGGCCGCGGGGGCGCCGCGGCGCCCGGCGCGCGGCCCGAACGGTCCGGTACACCCGACAGGCCCGGCAAGAGGGCTCCCGGCAAGCGGCCGCTGGCTGCGCGTCGGCGGGTGCTGCCGGTCCGCACCCCGGGCGGGCTCTCGCTGCGGCTGGATGTACGCGCCGTCCTCGTCGGCCTGCTGCTGCTGGCCGTGGCGCTGGCGGCGGGCATCGTGCTGATCGGCTCGGGCGACTACCCGATGACGCCGGCCGAGGTGGTCGGCACGCTGACCGGCGGCGGCACCGCCGGCCAGGAGTTCATCGTCCGCGACCTGCGGCTGCCGCGCGTCCTGGTGGGACTGCTGGTCGGCGCCGCGTTCGGGATCGCCGGCGCCGTCTTCCAGACCGTCTCGCGCAACCCGCTGGGCAGCCCCGATGTCCTCGGCTTCGGCCAGGGCTCGGCGGTCGGCGCGCTGACGGTCATCGTCTACTTCCAGGGCGGGCCCTTCGCGGTCGCCGCCGGTGCGGTCGTCGGCGGGGTGGTCACCGGCGCCGCCATCTTCCTGCTCGCCTGGAAACGGGGTATCCACGGCTACCGCTTCGTCCTCGTCGGCATCGGCGCCGCCGCGATGCTCTACGCCCTCGTGCTCTACCTCATGACCAAGGCGAACATCGTCGAGGCGACCCGGGCCACCATCTGGATGACCGGTTCGCTCAACGGCCGGGGCTGGGACCAGGTCTGGCCGCTGGCCGCCGTCTGCGCCGTCCTCGTCCCGCTGGTGCTCTGCTACGGGCGTCCGCTGCGGATGCTGGAGATGGGCGACGACGCCGCGTACGCGCTCGGCGTACGGGTCGACCGGGTCCGCGGTATCGCGCTGCCGGCCGCCGTCCTGCTCGTCGCCTCGGCCACCGCGGCGGCCGGCCCGATCTCCTTCGTGGCGCTCACCGCACCGCAGCTGGTCCGGCGGCTGACCCGTTCGCCCGGCCCCAACCCGCTGCCGTCCGCCCTGATGGGCGCCGCGCTGCTGGTCGCCGCGGACTGGTCCGCACAGCGGCTCTTCGGCGCCGACCAGCTCCCGGTCGGTGTGCTGACCGGTGTCCTCGGCGGCGGCTATCTGCTGTGGCTGCTGGCCACCGAGCGCAGGGCCGGACGGGTGTGAGGGACATGACGGACGCGACGGACGTGACGGACGTGACGGATAAGACGGAGCGCGCGGACGGGGCGGACGGGGCGAATCCGGTGAGGGCCGCGGCGGCTTCGGCGGGCGAGTTCCGGACGGCCACGGACGGGGCCGGGTCCACGGCTGCCGCCACGGCCACCGGCCCGCCCGCGGCGGCGGATACCGGCCGGACCTCGGCGAACCGGCGGGAAACGGGCGGGCCGCGCCCCGTACGCCGGACCACAGCAACGACACGACGAACCCCAGGAGCGCTGAAGTGAGCCGTCTCACGGCCGAGAACGTCACCCTCGCCTACGACCAGCGGGTCATCGCCGAGAATCTCTCGGTCGCCATCCCCGACCGCTCTTTCACGGTCATCGTCGGCCCGAACGCCTGCGGCAAGTCCACGCTGCTGCGCGCGCTGTCCCGGATGCTCAAGCCGACCGCGGGGTCGGTCCTGCTGGACGGCTCGGTCATCTCCTCGCTCCCGGCCAAGAAGGTCGCCCGGACGCTGGGGCTGCTGCCGCAGTCCTCGATCGCCCCGGACGGGATCACCGTGTCCGACCTGGTGGCCCGGGGCCGCTATCCGCACCAGGGCCTGTTGCGCCAGTGGTCGGGCGAGGACGAGCGGATCGTCCGGGAGTCGATGGCCGCGACCGGCGTCGGCGAACTGGCCGACCGCTACGTCGACGAACTCTCGGGCGGGCAGCGGCAGCGGGTGTGGATCGCGATGGCGCTGGCCCAGCAGACGCCGCTGCTCCTCCTGGACGAGCCGACGACATATCTGGACATCCAGCACCAGATAGAGGTGCTCGACCTGTGCGCGGAACTGCACGAGGAACAGGGCCGCACGCTCGTCGCCGTACTGCACGACCTCAACCACGCCGCCCGTTACGCGACTCATCTCATCGCCATGAAGGACGGTGCCGTCATCGCCGAGGGCGCGCCCTCGGACATCGTCACGGCGGAGCTCGTGGGACAGGTCTTCGGGCTCGGCTGCCAGGTCATCGACGACCCGGAGACCGGCACCCCGCTGATCATCCCCGCGGCCCGCAAGCCCCGTAAGGGCGGGGGCGCGGGAGACCGGGGCAGCTCCGTGGCGGGTGGCGCGCCTGGAGTGGGTGGTGGCGGGCCCGGGGCGGGCGAGACGGCGGCGGGTGTGGTCGCTGTGGACGGTGTCGAGGGCGGGGGTGGCGCGGCGGCCGGGGCTATGGGGACCGGCGGTGCGTCCGGTGCGGGCTCCGGGGACCGGGCCGCGGCTGCGACGTCGGCGGTGTGACGTGGGTGGTCTGATGCAGGCGATGTGATGCAGGTGGTGTGACGCAGGTTGTCTGATTCCGGCGGTGGGGGCGGCTGGTGTGGCCTTGTCGGTGCGGCCTCGGTGGGTCGGGGGCGGTGAGGCCGCGGGGCGATGGGCTGCCCCGGAGCGGCGACCGGGCGGAGCGGTGATGGACCGGCAGAGCGGCTACGGGGCCGGGCAGCGCAGCTACGACCCGGCAGCGCCCGGCGGCCTGACCCCGGCGGCCACCGCGCCGGGAACCACGAGACGCACCACGGTGGGAACCGTGACGGTAACCACGACAGCAGCAACCACGGCGGCGACCACAGGCGACTACAGCAGCGTCCTGAGGCGCAGCAGGTCGCGCAGGCCGGCCTCCAGTTTGACGCGGCCGGTGCCCCACGCCTTCGCGAAGTTGAGCCGGCCGTCGACCAGCGCGATCAGATCGTCCCCGGCCATCGACAGCCTGATCTCGGCCTTGTGCGGCGGCGGGCCGGGGACGCTCGTCAGGTCCTGGACGGTGCCGTCGGCCAGGCGCCCGAGGAAGGTGACGTCCAGGTCCGTGATGCGGCAGCTGAGCGAGCGGTCGAGTGCGGCGGCGCTGCGGACGCTGCCGTCCGCCGCGGACAGGTTCTGGGCCAGCCGGTCGAGCGCGGCGCGGCACTGGTCGAGGGTTGCCATCAGGAGCGACGATACGCCAGGTCGCGGGCGGCCCGTTCGTCGTCGACGGGGTACTTCGCGGTAGCGTCTGGAGCATGCAAGAGCCGACGTCCGGCCCGGAGCCGGAGGCACCCACGGGCACCGAAACCGCGGTCGCCGAGTCCGCCGGGCCTGCCGGATCGACCGAGTCCTCCCGGCCCGCCGAGCCCGCGGGGCCGCGGCCGCTGGGAGTCGGGATCACCCCGGCCGGCGACGCCGCGGTCGACGACCGGCTGCGCCGTCTCGCCGACGCCGACCGCCTCGCCGTGAGCGGGCACCTCCAGGTGTACGAGGATGTGCACCGTGGGCTGCGCGACGTGCTGGCCGCCCTCGACCAGCACCCCGGACCGCCCGCGCCTTCCGCGACGGCGCCCGGCACGAAAATGTCCGGCACGACGACGCCCGGCACGACGACGCACGACAACAGGAGCTGAACCACAGGTGGCAGGAGTGGCACGACGCCGACTCGACGCGGAGCTGGTGCGCCGCAAGCTGGCCCGCTCGCGCGAGCACGCGAGCCAGCTGATCGCCGCGCGACGGGTGACCGTCGGCGGGGTGACCGCGACCAAACCGGCCACCCAGGTGGAGACCAGCGCGGCCGTGGTCGTCCGCGCGGACGAGAGCGCCCCCGACTACGTCTCACGCGGCGGCCACAAGCTCGCCGGCGCGTTCGCCGCCTTCGTCCCGCTCGGCCTGGAGATCGCGGGCCGGCGGGCGCTGGACGCGGGCGCCTCGACCGGCGGTTTCACCGACGTCCTGCTGCGGGCCGGCGCCGGCCATGTCGTGGCCGTCGACGTCGGCTACGGACAGCTCGCCTGGTCCCTCCAGAGCGACGACCGGGTCACCGTGAAGGACCGCACCAACGTACGCGAACTGACGCTCGAACAGATCGACTCGGTGCCCGTCGATCTCGTCGTCGGCGATCTCTCCTTCATCCCGCTGGGGCTCGTGCTGCCGGCGCTCGTCGGCTGCGCGGCGCCCGACGCGGATCTGGTGCTGATGGTCAAGCCGCAGTTCGAGGTGGGCAGGGAACGGCTGGGCAGCGGCGGGGTGGTGCGCAGCCCCGAGCTGCGGGCCGAGGCGGTGCGCGCCGTCGCGGGCCGGGCGGCCGAACTGGGTCTCGGTGTTCTTGGCGTGACCGCGAGCCCGCTGCCTGGACCTTCCGGGAATGTCGAGTACTTTCTGTGGCTGCGCGCCGGGGCGCCTGCACTCGACCCGGCGGATGTCGACCGTGCAGTGGCGGAGGGGCCTCGTTGACCACTACCCAGGCAGTTGAAGGCAGCGCAGCACACGAGAAGGGCGGCGCGGCGCGGACCGTGTTCCTGCTCGCGCACACCGGCCGCCCGGCGGCCATCCGCAGCGCCGAACGCGTCGTCCAGGGGCTGCTGCGCAACGGGATCGGGGTGCGCGTGCTGGCGGAGGAGGCCGCGGACCTGCCGCTGCCGCCGTCGGTCGAACTGGTCGCGTCGGAGCAGCGGGCGGCCGAGGGCTGCGAACTGCTGGTCGTGCTCGGCGGGGACGGCACCCTGCTGCGCGGCGCGGACTTCGCCCGGACCTCCGGGGTGCCGATGCTCGGCGTCAACCTCGGCCGGGTCGGCTTCCTGGCGGAGGCCGAACGCGACGATCTGGACAAGGTCGTCGACCGGGTCGTGACCCGCACCTACGAGGTCGAGGAGCGGATGACGCTCGATGTCCTCGTCCGGAACAACGGCAACATCGTGCACACCGACTGGGCGCTGAACGAGGCGTCGGTCGAGAAGGCCGCGCGGGAGCGGATGCTGGAGGTCGTCACCGAGGTCGACGGCCGGCCCGTCTCGCGCTTCGGCGGCGACGGGGTGGTCTGTGCGACGCCGACCGGCTCGACCGCGTACGCCTTCTCGGCGGGCGGACCGGTGGTCTGGCCCGAGGTCGAGGCCCTGCTGATGGTCCCGATCAGCGCCCACGCGCTGTTCGCCAAGCCGCTGGTGACCTCGCCGCATTCGGTGCTGGCGGTCGAGGTCCAGCCCAAGACCCCGCACGGGGTGCTCTGGTGCGACGGCCGCCGGAGCGTGGAACTTCCGGCCGGCGCACGGGTCGAGGTACGGCGCGGCGCCGTACCCGTACGCCTCGCTCGGCTGCATCATGCCTCCTTCACGGATCGTCTGGTCGCCAAGTTCGCCCTCCCGGTGGCGGGGTGGCGGGGCGCACCGCACTAGCGGTGCCGCAGTAGCGGTGCCGCAGTAGCGGTGCCGCAGTAGCGGTGCCGCCGGTCTCCGCCGTGTAGGAGGAGGGGGACGAGGCAGGGTCCGCGGAGGCAGCGCAGCGGAGTGAGGACCGTGCCGGAAGTCCGGCGGCCCCGCTCCCGGCGCCGTGACCGTCCCACTCGCCGCCCGGCAGTCGGGGGGACACCGTCCGTGCCGGTCGCCGCGCCCACGCGCTCCGGTGGTGGCGCAGCGGCCACGGTCGCGGTGAACGGTGCCGCCCCGGCCGTCCCCGCACGCGGGCCGGTGGCCGCGCGCCGTCGCCCACGCCGATTTGCCGTCCATGAGTACCCCTCTCGTCGCGCTCTGTGATCAGAGTGCCGGGTGGCCGCGGTGCCGCGCCATGCGGAACTCACCCAATTTTTGCTGGGGTTTTCCGCAGGGGCGGGGGGACGGGAGTGGGGGCAGGCGTCGCGGGGCGGCCCCGGGACCTCGTAAGGTCGTATCCGTGTTGGAGGAGATGCGGATCCGGTCCCTGGGCGTCATTGACGACGCCGTTGTCGAGCTGTCCCCAGGCTTCACGGCGGTGACGGGTGAGACGGGCGCGGGCAAGACCATGGTCGTCACCAGTCTCGGCCTGCTGCTCGGCGGGCGCGCGGACCCCGCCCTGGTGCGGATCGGCGCCAAGTCGGCCGTCGTGGAGGGCCGTCTCGGCATCGGCCCCCGGACCCCGGCGGCGGTCCGGGCCGAGGAGGCCGGCGCGGAGCTGGACGACGGCGTGCTGCTGATCAGCCGGACCGTCTCCGCGGAGGGCCGCTCACGCGCCCATCTGGGCGGCCGGTCCGTACCGGTCGGCCTGCTGGGGGAGTTGGCGGACGACCTGGTCGCCGTCCACGGCCAGACCGATCAGCAGGGCCTGCTGCGGCCGGCCCGCCAGCGCCAGTCCCTGGACCGCTACGCCGGGGACGCGGTCGCCGTTCCGCTCGCCAAGTACGCGGCCGCCCACCGCCGGCTGCGCGCCGTCGCCACCGAGCTGGCCGAGCTGACGACGCGGGCTCGCGAACGCTCCCAGGAAGCCGATCTGCTGCGGTTCGGTCTCGACGAGATCGCCGCCGCCGAGCCGGTGCCCGGTGAGGACGCCGAGCTGGCCGCCGAGGCCGAGCGGCTCGGCCACGCGGAAGCCCTCGCCTCCGCCGCGACCGCCGCGCACGCCGCGCTGGCGGGCAACCCCGAGGACCCCGAGGGCGTCGACGCCACCACCTTGGTCGCGGGCGCCCACCGTGTGCTGGAGGGCGTCCGCGGCCACGACCAGGAGCTGGCCACACTGGCCGAGCGGCTGGGTGAGATCGGCATCCTGATGGCGGACGTGGCGGGCGAGCTGGCCAGTTACGCGGACGGTCTGGACGCCGATCCGCTGCGGCTCGCCGCGGTCGAGGAGCGCCGCGCCGCCCTGACCCATCTGACCCGCAAATACGGCCGGGACATCGCGGCCGTGCTCGCCTGGGCCGAGGAGAGCTCGGCGCGGCTGGCCGAACTGGACGGCGACGACGACCGGATCGGCGAACTGACCGGGGAACGGGACGCCCTCCGCGCCGAACTGGGCGAGCTGGCACAGGCGTTGACCGACGCCCGCACCGCGTCGGCGGAGCGGTTCGCGGCCGCGGTCACCGCGGAACTGGCCGAACTGGCCATGCCGCACGCCCGGGTGAGCGTCGAGATCCGGCAGACCGAGGTGGCGGAGGAGGCCGACGGCATCGAGGTCGGCGGCCGCGCGGTCGCCTACGGCCCGGCCGGCGCCGACGAGGTCGAACTCCTCCTGGCCCCGCACCCCGGCGCCCCGCCCCGGCCGATCGCCAAGGGGGCGTCCGGCGGTGAGCTCTCCCGGGTGATGCTCGCCGTCGAGGTGGTCTTCGCCGGTACCGACCCCGTACCCACCTATCTCTTCGACGAGGTCGACGCGGGCGTCGGCGGCAAGGCGGCCGTCGAGGTCGGCCGCCGCCTGGCCAGGCTCGCGAAATCGGCGCAGGTCGTGGTCGTCACGCACCTTCCGCAGGTCGCGGCGTTCGCGGACCGGCAGCTGCTGGTGGAGAAGACGAACGACGGCTCGGTCACCAGCAGCGGTGTGACGGTCCTGGAGGGCGAGGAGCGGGTCCGCGAACTCTCCCGGATGCTGGCCGGCCAGGAGGACTCCGAGACGGCACGGGCACACGCCGAGGAACTGCTGGAGACGGCCCGCACGGGGCGGTAGTCGGCGCCCGGCCACCGGGCCGGTCGTTCACGACGCCGCCCGTGGCCCTGGCTCCGCCCGCCCGTGCGCCACTGCCCGAGGCCGGCGTCCGGAGCGCGGCGGGGCCGGGGAGCTCCCGCCTCCCGAGGCGACGGGAGCCGAACGCGGCACGGTGCCGGATGAAAGGAGCGGGATGACGGTGGCAGGAGACAGGGTGCCGGGCCGGATACGGGCGCTGACCGGGGCGGCCGGTGCGACGCGGGCCGCGTACGAGGTGCTGCGGCGCCGGCCGCCCGGCGGTGCCGGCCGGTGGGAGCGGACGAACTACGCCGGCCGGACCGTGCACCTGCACGCGGGGCTCGCGTCGGCCGCGGGGACGGCGCTCGCCGCCGCCACCGCGCCCGGCCTGCCCGCCGGGGCCCGGGGCGCGGCGGCCCTGGCCGTGCTGGCGGCCGGCGGCTGCGGTGCGTACGACGACGTGTACGGCGCCGGTGATCCCCGGCGCGGATTCCGCGCGCACCTCTCGGCGCTGCGCCACGGCGAGGTGACCAGCGGGGCCGTGAAACTGTTCGGGATCGGCGCCGCGGGGCTCGCCGCGGGCGCGCTCCTGACCGCCCGCCCGGTGGACAAGGTGCTGGCAGGTGTGGTGATCGCGGGCTCGGCCCATCTGGTGAACCTCCTGGACGTCCGGCCGGGGCGCGCGGCCGGTGCCGTCCTGGCCATCGGCGCCCCGGGACTGCTGCGCCGCGGACCGGCCGGTCCGCTGTCCGCCGCACCCATGGGGGCCGCGGCCGCCGTCCTCGCGGACGACCTCGGTGAGCGCACGATGCTCGGGGACTGCGGGGCGCACGCCCTCGGTGCGGCGCTCGGCCTCGCCATCGTCACCGGGAACGGCCGTACGGGGCTGGCCGTCCACGCCGCCGGCCTGATCGCCGCGGCCGCCGCGGGCGACCGCGTCAGCCGGACGGCCGCCGCGTTCTGACCCCCGCCGGTGGCCGCCCGCCCGGGGCGGTGGACCCGCGGGACGAGGTGAGGGAGCGGTGCCCGCCGGCCGCCCCGGGGCGGGCAGCCTCCCTCGGCCACCGCCCACCAGGAGACCGGCACTCATCGAACGAGTGGCCGAAATTCAACTGAACGGTCATCTGAGTGGCCGATTTATCACCCATGTGGGTGATCCTGCGGTGGTGAGGGTGAGACTTCCCACCGGAACGGCGGGCGCACGGTGCCGAATTGACGCCGCGGGGCTGGCATCCTGGGCGCGGTGCGTTCGGCGCCGCCCGCCGGATCGCGGCCCGTCCGCTCCTGGGCACCGCGGCCGCACCGCCCCGCTGCATTCGGACCGGCGCACCGGCACGGTCCGTGTCCCGTCCGCCGACCCAGGAGCCCCGACCACGTGACCAGCACCCCGACCCCGCCCCTCGGGCAGTGGCCGCTGCGTACGGTCCAGGTACTGGGGCACGGCGGCGCCGGCAGCGCCGCACACGTCCGGTCGCTGGCCGCCGGCCTGGTGGCACGCGGTGTACGGGTGACCGTCTGCGCCACGCCGGACACCGAGGCGGTCTACGACTTCGCGGGGACGGGCGCACGGTTCGCGCAGATCACGCCGCGTACCGACCCGGTGGGCGTGGCCTCGTTGCGCAGCGCCTGCTGGGACGCCGACCTCGTGCACGCCCACGGACTGCGGGCCGGACTGCGCGCGTCGCTGGCGCTGCACGGACTGCGCGGCCCCCGGGGCGGGCGGGTTCCCCTCGTCATCTCCTGGCATACCAAGGCGCACCCCGAGGGCGCGCGGGCCGGGCTGGTGCGGCTGATGGAGCGGCGGGTGGCACGGGCCGCCGCCGTCGTCCTGGGGGCCTGCTCCGATCTCGTGGACCGGGCGCGGGAGCGGGGCGCGCGTGACGCACGCCTGGCGCCGGTCGCGATTCCCCGCCCCCGGCCCGCCACCGCGCCGTCCGAGCCCGACGGGCACGGCCTGACGCGCCACAAGAAGCGGGCCGAACTCGGCGCGGTGGACCGCCCGTTACTCCTCGTGGTCGGCCGCCTCGACCCGCATCAGGGCCACGACGTACTGCTGGACGCCGCGCACGCCTGGTGCGCACTGGACCCGCGGCCGCTGCTCGTCATCGCGGGAGAGGGCGAGCGGCGGGCCGCGCTGCAGCGCCGCATCGAGGCCGAGCAGCTGCCCGCCCAGTTGCTCGGCCGCCGCGACGACGTGCCCGAACTCCTCGCCGCCGCGGACCTGGTGGTGCTGCCCAGCCGCTGGGAGGCCCGCTCCCTGATCGCGCAGGAGGCGCTGCGGGCCGGGGTACCGCTGGTCGCCACCGACACCGGCGGCACCCGTGAACTGGTCGGCCGGGCGGCGGAACTGATCCGCTACGGCGATGCCGCGGCCCTGGCCCGTACCGTCCTCGGCCTGCTCGCCGACCCGGTACGCCGGGCCGCGCTCGCCGAAGCGGGCCGGGCCCAGGCGGGCGGCTGGCCGAGCGAGGACGACACCGTCGCGCAGATCCTCGGCGTCTACGACGAGTTGACCCAGCCGGTCCGGTCCGGTTAGGCGCCAGGACCACGCCCTGGGGTCCCGGTCCGGCCGGTCCCGCCGCCTCCGCGGAGCGGGCGGCACCGACGGTCCGCCCCGCTCCATGCCGCCGACAGGTACGGCACCCGGCTCGCCCGCCCCGCTACGGCCGGTCCGTATGGCGCCGGGCGCGCAGCGCGAGCCGCAGGCCCAGCACCGTCTGCGGGTCGTCCAGGTCCGTGCCCAGCAACTGCGCGATCCGCGCCAGGCGGTCGTAGAGCGTCTGCCGGTTCACATTGAGGTCGCGGGCCGTCTCGGCCTTGCGGCCCGCGCTCGCCAGATACGCCTCAAGGGTCGGCAGAAGCGGCTGGCGGGCGCCGCGGTCGTGTGCGAGCAGCGGGCCGATGGCGCGGTCCACGAAGTCGGCGAGCACGCCCAGTTCGCCGTGTTCGCGCATCCGCCACAGCAGCAGCTCGATGTCCAGGCGGCGCGCGTCGTACCAGGGCTGTTCGGGCAGGCCCTGGGCCGCGGCCGCCGCCTCCGCCGCGTGCCGCAGTCCGGGGCCGGCCGCGGCCCAGTCGCCCGCCGTACCGACGACGACCACCGGGCGGTACGCGGCGGGCCGGTCCAGGCCCGCGCGGACGACTCCCGCGCGCAGCGCCTCGGCGATCCGGTCGGCGAGCGCGTGCCGGTCCTGGCCCGCGCGCAGCGCCACGAGCATCGGCACCCGTCCCTCCACGGGACGCACGCCGAGCAGGACGGGCACCCCCGGGGCGGCGAGCTCCTCGCGCAGGGCCTGGGCGAGGAGGGCCCAGCTGCCGGGGTAGGGCAGCCCGGACGGCAGCCGCATCACCACCGGGAGCACGGGGTCGCCGCCGGGGCGGAAACCCAGCAGCCGGGCCTGTCCGGGGGCCTCGGCCGCGGCGATCCGGCCCTCCGCCAGATCGGCGAGGAAGTCGCCGCGGCCCCGGGCGGCGAGGACCTCCTCCTGGCGGGACTGCAGCATGACGACGGCGAGGAGGCCGGCGGCGCGCTCCGCGGCGATCCGGTGCACCGGCGCCAGCGGGGAGTTGACGGGCAGCAGGACCAGCCGGGCGCGGACGGCGTCGGGGCCGTGGCCGCCACCGGGGACGTCGATGCGTACGCCGGTGTCGCGCAGGCCCTCCCAGGCCAGCAGGGGATCGGCGTCCGCCGGACCGCCCTCGCCGTCGGCGCCCTCCGGCCCAGCGGCGTACAGCGGGCTGCCGTCGGGCGCCTCCAGGCAGAGCGGATTGCCGGTGAACGCGGCCAGCAGCCGGAGCACCTCGGGGGCGCCGCCGCCGCGCAGCAGGACGTCCGTACAGCGGCGCAGCACCTCGTCGGCGCGGCGCAGCAGCGCGTAGTGGCTGTTGACGATCTCGGTGTGGATCTCCTCGGTCACCGTGACGTACGGGACCTCGCGGTGCAGCTGGATCAGCGGCAGCCCGCACTCCCGCGCGCTGTCGATCAGCGCCGAGGGCAGCGATTCGAAACGCGATCCGAGCTCCACGACGAGCGCGGCGATCTCGCGGTCGGCGAGCTTGCGGATGAAGGCGCGCTGTTCGGAGGGCCGGGCGCCCAGGCCGAGGCCGGTGGTCAGCAGCAGCTCACCGCCCTTGAGCAGCGAGGCGATGTGCGGGACCTCCCCGGCGTGTACCCAGCGCACCGCGCGGTCCAGCCGGTCCGCACCGGCCAGCACCTCCGGCAGACCGCGCCGGAGCGCGGGCAGCTCCAGCGCCCTGCGTACCGTGATCTCGGCTTCGATCTTCGCTTCCGGCCCCATGGCGTCGAACGGTACCCGCAGTGCGCCGTCCGGAGCCGCCGAGTCCGGACCGTGGCGGGGGAGGAGCCGGCCGGGCCGGAGCCCGGAGGACCGGCCCCCGCCCGGCGGCGCTGCGGAGCGGGGCACGGGAGCCCGCGCCGGGCCCCACGCGTTCCCGCCCCCGCCGGGCGCCCGGCGGCTATCCGCCGCTGTACGCCCCGCTCGCGGTCAGCCGCAGGGCCGTGTCGATCAGCGGAACGTGGCTGAACGCCTGCGGGAAGTTGCCCACCTGCCGCTTCAGCTTCGGGTCCCACTCCTCCGCCAGCAGACCGAGGTCGTTGCGGAGGGCGAGCAGCCGCTCGAAGAGCTTGCGGGCCTCCTCCACCCGCCCGATCATCGCCAGATCGTCGGCGAGCCAGAACGAGCAGGCCAGGAAGGCCCCTTCGTCGCCTTCGAGCCCGTCGACCCCGAGGCCGTCGCCGGACGTCGGGTAGCGCAGGATGAAGCCGTCCTCGGTGGCCAGCTCCCGCTGGATCGCCTCGATGGTGCCGATGACGCGCTTGTCGTCCGGCGGCAGAAAGCCCATCTGCGGGATCAGCAGCAGCGAGGCGTCCAGTTCCTGCGAACCGTAGGACTGGGTGAAGGTGTTGCGCTCCTTGTCGTACCCCTTCTCGCACACATCCCGGTGGATCGTCTCGCGCAGGTCCTTCCACCGCTCCAGCGGACCGTCCACGTCCCCTGACTCGATCAGCTTGACCGTACGGTCCACCGCGACCCAGGTCATCACCTTGGAGTGCACGAAGTGGCGGCGCGGGCCGCGGACTTCCCAGATGCCCTCGTCCGGCTCGTCCCAGTGCTTCTCCACCCAGCTGATCAGCTTCAACTGGAGCACAGAGGCGTAGTCGTTACGGGCCAGGCCGGTCATGTGCGCCAGGTGCAGCGCCTCGATGACCTCGCCGTACACATCCAGCTGGAGCTGGCCCGCGGCGCCGTTGCCCACCCGCACCGGCTGCGAATTCTCGTACCCGGGAAGCCAGTTGAGCTCGTTCTCGCCCAACTCCCGTTCCCCGGCGATGCCGTACATGATCTGGAGGTTCTCCGGATCGCCGGCCACCGCCCGCAGCAGCCACTCGCGCCAGGCCCGCGCCTCCTCGCGGTAGCCGGTGCGCAGCAGCGACGACAGGGTGATCGCGGCATCCCGCAGCCAGGTGAAGCGGTAGTCCCAGTTGCGCACCCCGCCCAGGCACTCCGGCAGCGAGGTCGTCGGCGCCGCCACGATCCCGCCGGTCGGCGCGTACGTCAGCGCCTTGAGCGTGATCAGCGAACGGACCACCGCATCGCGGTACGGGCCGTGGTACGTGCAGTGATCGACCCATTCGCGCCAGAAGTCCTCGGTGGCCTCCAGCGATCCCTCCGGGTCCGCCAGGGCCGGCGGCTTGTGGTGCGAGGGCTGCCAGCTGATCGTGAACGCGATCCGCTCGCCCGGTCCCACCGTGAAGTCGGAGTACGTCGTCAGGTTCTCGCCATGGGTCTCCACGGCGGTGTCCAGCCAGACCGAATCCGGCCCCGCGACCGCGACCGTACGGCCGTCGACCTTGTGGACCCACGGCACGACCCAGCCGTACGAGAACCGCATCCGCAGTGCGGAGCGCATCGGGACGCGTCCGCTGACGCCCTCCACGATGCGGACCACCTGCGGTGCGCCGTCCCGCGGCGGCATGAAGTCGATCACCCGTACCGTGCCGCGCGGGGTGTCCCACTCGGATTCCAGTACCAGCGAATCGCCCTTGTAACGGCGGCGGTCGGCCGGTTTCGGCTGTTCCGCGGGGCCGTGCGCGGGCCCCATCCGCCAGAATCCGTGCTCCTCGGTGCCCAGCAGTCCCGCGAAGACCGCCGGTGAGTCGAAGCGGGGCAGACACAGCCAATCGACCGTGCCGTCCCGGCACACTAGAGCGGCGGTCTGCATATCGCCGATGAGTGCGTAGTCCTCGATGCGCCCGGCCACGTGCCTCTCCCGTCGAACTGGAGTGACGCCCCCCATGGGACGTTTCTGTCCGTCCTGCCCATGAAACTTCGCCGAGCAGCGGGACCGGAAATCGGGCGGGGGTGGTGCCTTACCGGACGGCTCGTTGCGAGTGTCCGAGCAGGATACGACGCACGCGGGTGATCCGCGCGACGCTCGCGAGGAGTGAGGTGGTCCGATCGGGTGGCCTCCGTCACGCCGGTCGCCGAGAGCGTCGCCGGGAGCGACCATGGCCGGTCGCTGTTAGCCTGGTACCCCGTGGACCGGTGGGACCAGGCAGATGTCACGGCACCCCCGACCGCAGCGACGGCACCCCCTGAAACTTCCGGGACCAGCGCCGCCACGCACCTCTCACCTCGCGACCACGGGAGCTCCCTCTTGGCCATGCCGCCCAAATCCACGACGACCAAGCACCTCTTCGTCACGGGGGGCGTCGCCTCCTCGCTCGGCAAGGGGCTCACCGCCTCCAGCCTGGGTGCCCTCCTCAAGGCGCGCGGTCTGCGGGTCACGATGCAGAAGCTCGACCCCTACCTCAACGTCGACCCCGGGACGATGAACCCGTTCCAGCACGGTGAGGTCTTCGTCACGAACGACGGGGCCGAGACCGACCTGGACATCGGCCACTACGAGCGCTTCCTCGACGTCGACCTCGACGGCAGCGCGAACGTCACCACCGGCCAGGTCTACTCCACCGTGATCGCCAAGGAGCGGCGCGGCGAGTACCTCGGCGACACCGTGCAGGTCATCCCGCACATCACCAACGAGATCAAGCACCGCATCCGGCGGATGGCGACCGACGACGTCGATGTCGTCATCACCGAGGTCGGCGGCACGGTCGGCGACATCGAGTCGCTGCCCTTCCTGGAGACGGTCCGCCAGGTCCGCCACGAGGTCGGCCGGGACAACGTCTTCGTCGTGCACATTTCGCTGCTGCCCTACATCGGCCCGTCCGGTGAGCTGAAGACCAAGCCGACCCAGCACTCGGTCGCGGCGCTGCGCAACATCGGTATCCAGCCCGACGCGATCGTGCTGCGCGCCGACCGCGAGGTCCCCACCGCGATCAAGCGCAAGATCTCGCTGATGTGCGATGTCGACGAGGCCGCGGTCATCGCGTGCCCCGACGCCCCGTCCATCTACGACATCCCCAAGGTCGTGCACGCCGAGGGCCTGGACGCGTACGTCGTCCGGAAGCTGGACCTGCCCTTCCGCGATGTGGACTGGACCCAGTGGGCGGACCTGCTGGACCGCGTCCACAACCCCGACCACGAGGTCAAGGTCGCGCTGGTCGGCAAGTACATCGACCTGCCGGACGCCTACCTCTCGGTCACCGAGGCGCTGCGGGCCGGCGGTTTCGCGAACAAGGCCCGCGTGAAGGTGAAGTGGGTCACCTCCGACGACTGCAAGACCCCGGCCGGGGCCGCCGGACAGCTCGCCGACTGCGACGCGGTCTGCATCCCGGGCGGCTTCGGCGACCGCGGTGTGGACGGCAAGGTCGGCGCCATCACCTACGCCCGCGAGAACCGCATCCCGCTGCTCGGCCTCTGCCTGGGCCTCCAGTGCGTGGTCATCGAGGCGGCCCGCAACCTGGCCGGCATCGAGGGCGCGAACTCCACCGAGTTCGACCCCGCGGCGGCCGACCCGGTCATCTCCACGATGGCCGAGCAGATGGACATCGTCGCCGGTGAGGGCGATATGGGCGGCACGATGCGGCTCGGCATGTACCCGGCCAAGCTCGCCGAGGGCTCGATCGTGCGCGAGGTCTACGACGACCTGCCCTACGTGGAGGAGCGCCACCGCCACCGCTACGAGGTCAACAACGCCTACCGCGGCGAGCTGGAGAAGAAGGCCGGGCTGCTGTTCTCCGGCACCTCCCCGGACAACAAGCTCGTCGAGTACGTCGAGTACCCGCGCGAGACGCACCCCTACCTGGTCGCCACCCAGGCGCACCCGGAGCTGCGCTCCCGTCCCACCCGCCCGCACCCGCTCTTCGCCGGTCTGGTGAAGGCGGCCGTGCAGCGGCAGCAGACAGTGCGCAAGCCGGGCACCGCCAAGTAGGGCACGGCACGACGGATACGGTTGCCGGGGTACGGGCCTCTTCCCAGGTCCGTGCCCCGGTTTTCCGTATCGGTACGAGCACGAGCAGCGGGTACAGGCTCAAACAGGAGGACGCGCATGGTCATCAAGGACACGCCCGAGGAATGGCCGGTCACCGCGACCACGACGCCGTTCACCGGCAAGAAGACCAGTGTGCGCACCGACGAGGTCGTCATGCCGGACGGCGCCACCGTCACGCGTGACTACCAGGTCCACCCCGGCTCGGTGGCCATCCTCGCCCTGGACGAAGCGGACCGGGTGCTGGTCCTGCGCCAGTACCGCCACCCCGTACGCCAGAAGCTGTGGGAGATCCCCGCCGGTCTGCTGGACATCCCCGGCGAGCACCCGCTGCACGCCGCGGAGCGCGAGCTGTACGAGGAGGCGCACGTCAAGGCGGCGGACTGGCGGGTGCTGACCGACGTCTACACCACCCCCGGCGGCTGCGACGAGGCCGTCCGGATCTTCCTCGCCCGGGAGCTGTCCGAGGCCGAGGGGGAGCGGTTCGAGGTCTCCGAGGAGGAGGCCGACATGGAGCTGGCGCGGGTGCCGCTCGCCGATCTGGTCCGCGGCGCGCTCGCCGGCGAACTGCACAACAACTGTCTCGTCGTGGGCGTCCTCGCGCTCGCCGCGGCCCGGCACGACGCGGGCCCCGACGCCCTGCGGCCGGCCGACGCGCCGTGGCCGGCCCGGCCCTTCGCGTCCTGAGCCACCGGTCCGGTACGGGGGGCGATGGCGGGGCGCCGCACCGTCCCCCGCCGCCACCGGTCGGATCATCGGCTGTTCCGGTCGGGTGACCCAACCGCCGTGCTCCGCACGGGGCGTGACCGGCGGTGAACTACGCTCGGTCGCGTTCCCGTCCGCGGCCGCGGCGGGCTCGCAGGCGCAGCTGGACGGGAGAGTGGCCCGTGACGGATCAGGCGGTGGGCGGCGGACACCGCCCGCCCGGAGCGACGGAGAACGCGGCCCCCACGGCACCCGGCCGCCGGACCGCGGAGCCCGGCCGGGACGGCCTCGCGCCGCACCACCCGAGCCGCCGCGCCGCCGCCGGGCGCAGCGCCACCGTGGCTCTCGGTGAGCTTCCGGCGGCCCGGTTCGCCGGCCGCGAGCGCGAACTGGAGGCGCTCCACGCCGATATCGAACGCCCCGGCCTCGACACCCTTTCCGGCCGCAAAGGCACCCGCAGCCGGGTCCTGCTGATCGCCGGCGTCCCCGGATCGGGCCGTACCGCCCTCGCCGAGGAACTGCTCCGCCGGCTCGCGGACGACTACCCCGACGGGGTCGTGCGGGCCCTGCTGACCGGACCGGGCGGCGCACCGGTCCCCACCGACGAGACCGCCCGCGAACTGCTCACCGCGCTCGGCACCGACGCCCCGCCGGGCGCCACCGAGGACGAGCTGACCGAGCTCCTGCGCGGCGCGCTCGCCGGCCGCCGCGCCCTGGTGCTGCTCGACGACGCGCCGGGCGGCGACCAGGTGGGGCCGCTGATCCCGGACGCCTCGGACTCCCTGGTCGTGGTGGTCTCCCACGGACCGCTGACCGGCGTCCCGGACGTGCGGCCGTGCGCCCTCGGCGGTCTGGAGTGCGCCGCCGCGGTCGCCATCCTCCGCCGCTACGTGGGACCGACCCGGATCGCCGTGGATCCGCGCACCGCGGAATCCGTCGCCGAGGAGTGCGGCGGCCGGCCCGCCGCACTGGAACTGGCCGGCGGCTGGCTCGCGGCCCGCCCCCGGGCGTCGCTCTCCGACCTGCGCAAGGCGCTGCGCGCCATCGACCTGCCGCCGGATCTGCCCACCGGCGCCCGTCCGCTGCACCGCGCCTTCCGGCTGGCCTACGAGGCGCTGCCGCCGCCGGCCGCCCGGATACTGCGGCTGCTCACCCTGGCACCGGCCGGCCTGGTGGACGCGCACCTCGCGTCCGCGCTGGCCGGCTGCTCGGTCGCCGCGGCCGGGGCGGCGCTGCGCGACTTCGCCACGCTGGGCCTGCTGCGGGCGGAGGGCGCCGCGGCGGGCCCGGCCCCGCAGGACGACGGGCCCGCCGCGGCCCGGACCGCCGAGACCGCGTCACACCCCCGCTACCGGCTGCCCGGCTGCCTGGAGGCGATGGTGCGGGCGCTGCTCCAGGAGCACGAGCGGCCCGCCGATGTCCAGCTGGCCCGCGCCCGGATGCTGGAGCGGACCGTCCGGCTGCTCCTGTCCTGCCGGGCGATGGGCGAACCGGCCGATTCCGCCGTCCGGCAGAAGACGGCCGGGCTGCCGCGCTCGCTGCGCTTTGCCTCCCGCGAGTCCGCCGCCGAGTGGCTGCGCGGCCGCCGCGCGGCGCTGCTCGACGCGGCCCGGATCGCCGTCGCGGACGGTGAACTCGACACCCTGGACCGGCGGTTGATGGCCGCGCTGACCAGGACGCTGCTCGTGCACCGGGGCCCGGCGGCCGCGCCGGACCTCTATGTCCTGCACGGGCTCGTCCTGGAGGTCGCCGAACGGCGCGGCCTGCCGCACGAGAAGGCGGCCGCCCTGCTCAACCTCGCGGACCTGGACGGCCAGGCCGGGCGGAACACGGACGCGCTCACCCGTTACCGGGCCGCGCTGGCGGTGGCCCGTTCGGTCAAGGACCCGGTGGCCACCGGCCGGGCGCTGGAGTCGCTGGGCGGTACGTACGGCGAGCTGGGCGACTGGCAGCGGGCCGCCGACTGGTACGGGCGGGCGCTGGAGCTGCGGCTCACCCGCGGTGAGAGCGCGGACGCGGCGCGGCTGCACGGCCGGATCGGCGGCGCGCACACCTACGCGGGGCGGTGGGGCGAGGCGCTGCGGGAGTGGCGGGCCGCCGCCGGCACGTACCGCAGGCTCGGGGATCTCGTGGGTCAGGCGCGGGCGGCCGGTGAGGTGGCGCGGGTGCAGGAGTACGCGGGCCGGCCCGAGGAGGCGCTGCGGACCTGTCGCGAGGCGGTGCACCTCGCCCGGAACGCGGGCGACGGGAGGCTGGAAGCGGCGTTGCAACTGCGGATTGCGGACACCCTCGAACGGCTCGGCGACCCAGCAGCCGCACGGCTCCACCGGGCCGTGGGGGAGCGGCTCCTCGAAGATCACCCGCAGTGACCTACGAAATCGGTAGCACGCCTCACGAAATTTATGGCTTTGCAAGGCTAGACAACAGGAGATCCTTCAATAGACTGGATCCACCGCGTTCTTCGCGGTCGGTTCCCCATGCCTGGCATGAGGGATGGATTCTCCTGCAAGCACTCTTCCAAGGACCGTGATCGACGTGAAGGTCGGCATCCCCCGCGAGGTCAAGAACAACGAGTTCCGGGTGGCTATCACGCCCGCCGGAGTGCATGAGCTCGTCCGCCACGGCCACCAGGTCTTCGTCGAGAAGGACGCCGGTCTCGGCTCGTCCATCACGAACGAGGAGTACGCCGCGGCCGGCGCCGGCATCCTGGACACCGCCGACGAGGTCTGGGCCACCGCCGACCTGCTGCTGAAGGTCAAGGAGCCGATCGCCGAGGAGTACCACCGCCTCCGCAAGGACCAGACCCTCTTCACCTACCTGCACCTCGCGGCCTCCCGGGAGTGCACGGACGCGCTGCTGGCCTCCGGCACCACCGCCATCGCCTACGAGACCGTCGAGACGGCCGGCCGCCAGCTGCCGCTGCTCGCCCCGATGTCCGAGGTCGCGGGCCGGATCGCCCCGCAGGTCGGCGCGTACCACCTGATGCGCCAGGCCGGCGGCCGCGGCGTGCTGCCCGGCGGCGTCCCCGGTGTCTCCGCGGGCAAGGCCGTCGTCATCGGCGGCGGCGTCTCCGGCTGGAACGCCGTGCAGATCGCCGTGGGCCTCGGCTTCCACGTCACGCTGCTCGACAAGGACATCAACAAGCTCCGCGAGGCGGACAAGATTTTCGGCACCAAGGTGCAGACGATCGTCTCCAACGCCTACGAGCTGGAGAAGGCCGTCGTCGAGGCCGACCTCGTCGTCGGTGCCGTCCTGATCCCCGGCGCCAAGGCCCCCAAGCTGGTCACCAACGAGCTCGTCGCCAAGATGAAGCCCGGAAGTGTCCTTGTCGACATTGCGATCGACCAGGGCGGCTGCTTCGAGGACTCCCGCCCCACGACGCATGCCGAGCCGACCTTCCCGGTCCACAACTCGGTCTTCTACTGCGTCGCCAACATGCCCGGCGCGGTCCCGAACACCTCCACCTACGCGCTCACCAACGCGACGCTGCCCTACATCGTGGAGCTGGCGAACCGCGGCTGGGTCGAGGCGCTGCGCCGTGACCCGGCGCTGGCCAAGGGCCTGAACACGCACGACGGCAAGGTGGTCTACACCTCCGTCGCCGAGGCGCACGGTCTGGAATCGATCGAGTTGCGCACGCTGCTCGGCTGACGCGTCAAGCGCGCACGTCAACGCTGTACCACCGGCCGGGCCTTGTCGACAAGGCCCGGCCGGTCGCGTGTGCGACACGCCGAGACCCCGTCGCCGGGCCGGCGGCTCCCAACTCGCCGTGAACGTAACCCTTTAACCGCTTCGCCCACCCTCGAAACATCGGGCTCATGCCGCTTGCACCCTTGACATTGCGGGGTTCCGTTACCGACACATCGCGCCGGGTCCGGTGGATTGTGTTGCTGCGGATGCCCGACACGCCATAGAGTCGCCAACCGTCGGCATGGTGCCACGCTGACCTATCGATAAGTTTCCTGGTCACATCCAAGGAGGTAAGACGACTTGTGAATGAGTCGACATTTACTCCCGGAGGTGGCCGGCCAGGAGCGGTTGGACGGGGCCCAGGTCCCTCGGGGCCGGAGGCTGTCGGCTCCGTCGCAGTCCACACCTTCGCAGCCCGTCAGGGCATGACCACGACAGCCCACCACAGCATGGACGGCCATCACGTGAACGCCACGGCCGGCGACCGGGGCAGTGGAGAACGCGCCCGACTCGCCGACTACGACGACCTGCCCGAGGGGCACTTCTACGACCCGGACGCGGAGTACGAGCCGGACCCCGAATACGCGGCGACGCTCGCGCCGGACGCCGCGCGCCAGCGCCGCGAACGGGTCGGCCCGACCGGGCGCCCGCTCCCGTACTTCCCGATCCCGGGACCGCTGACGGATCACGGCCCCGCCAAGATCATCGCGATGTGCAACCAGAAGGGCGGGGTCGGCAAGACCACCTCGACCATCAACCTGGGCGCCGCCCTCGCCGAATACGGACGACGCGTACTGCTCGTCGACTTCGACCCGCAGGGCGCGCTCTCGGTCGGCCTCGGCGTCAACCCGATGGAGCTCGACCTGACGGTCTACAACCTGCTCATGGAGCGGGGTATGTCGGCCGACGAGGTGCTGCTGAAGACCGCGGTCCCCAACATGGACCTGCTGCCCAGCAATATCGACTTGTCGGCGGCGGAGGTCCAGCTGGTCAGCGAGGTCGCGCGCGAATCGACCTTGCAGCGGGCGCTCAAGCCGCTGCTGGCCGACTACGACTACATCGTCATCGACTGCCAGCCCTCGCTCGGTCTGCTCACCGTCAACGCGCTGACCGCGGCTCACAAGGTCATCGTCCCGCTGGAGTGCGAGTTCTTCGCGCTGCGCGGGGTGGCGCTGCTCACCGAGACGATCGAGAAGGTCCAGGAGCGGCTCAACCCCGAACTGGAGCTGGACGGCATCCTGGCGACGATGTACGACTCCCGCACCGTGCACAGTCGCGAGGTCCTGGCACGCGTCGTGGAAGCCTTCGACGATCACGTCTACCACACCGTCATCGGGCGTACGGTCCGCTTCCCCGAGACCACCGTCGCAGGCGAGCCGATCACCACGTACGCCTCCAACTCCGTCGGTGCCGCCGCCTACCGTCAGCTCGCCAGGGAGGTGCTCGCCCGGTGTCACGCCGAGTGAGTCTGCCCGGAGCCGACGAACTGTTCCGCACCACCGGGGGGATGGGGCTCCAGTCCTCGTCTCCCCGCCGCGCGGTGAACGGCTCCGCGGCCGGCGGCGAGGCACCCCGGGTGCCCGCGCCGGCCGGCGAGGCCGATCCGGCCGTGGACGCGCCGGAGGCGTCCACCGCCGTCCGGCTGCGGCAGCCGGAGGCCGGTGGCCCGTCGGCCGCCGACGGTGGGCCGGGCGCGGGTACGGACGCTCCGGCCGGCGCCCCGGCCGAGCACAGCGGCCGCGAGGCGGACCAGGGAGGCCCCAAGGGTCACCGCCACCAGGCGGGCCAGCCCGCCGGGACGCCAGGCCAGACCGGCTCGACCGGACAGGCCGGACAGAACGGTCAAGAGGCGGCCGGGACGGGCCGCCGTCGCGGCGGCCGCGGGGCCAACCGGCGCCCCAGCGGCCGGGAGCGGCACGACGAGAAGATCACCGTCTATGTCTCCGCCGAGGAGCTCATGGACCTCGAACACGCGCGTCTGGTGCTGCGCGGTGAGCACGGCCTCGCCGTCGACCGCGGCCGGATCGTCCGCGAGGCGGTGGCCGTCGTCCTCGCCGACCTGGAGTCGCGCGGCGACGCCAGCATCCTCGTACGGCGGTTGCGCGGACGCTAGGACGTCCTGCCGCCCCGCCGGGGCCCCGGCCGTGCGGCGTTCCCGGCGGGGCGGACCGGCGGGATAGCCTGCCTTTTCGGCGGGGCACCCCTGGCGGAGCCGCCGGGAATCCCGCCCGTGACCAGCCCGTCGCCCCGGCGCGGGGACCGCAGCACCATGGACCGCGATGCCGACGACCAACGACGACGCCCGCTCCCTCCGCGCGCCGCGGCGCACCATCGGCCGCGGGCCGGACGGCGAACCGGATCCCGGCCGGCCCGCCGAGCCGCCCGCCCCCGGGGACGGGCCGTCGGCGGCACCTCCCCGTGGTCCGGACGAGCCGCGGGGGCCGGCACCGGACGGAGCACCGTCCCCCGGGGGCGACGACGGCAGGTTCACCGTCCGGCTGGACAACTTCGAGGGCCCCTTCGATCTGCTCCTCCAGCTGATCTCCCGGCACAAGATGGACGTCACCGAGGTCGCGCTGTCGCGGGTGACGGACGAATTCATGGCGCACATCCGCGCCATGGGGCCGGACTGGGACCTGGACCAGACCACCGAGTTCCTGGTCGTCGCGGCGACGCTGCTGGACCTGAAGGCGGCCCGGCTGCTGCCCGCCGCCGAGGTCGAGGACGAGGCGGATCTGGCCCTGCTGGAGGCCCGCGACCTGCTCTTCGCCCGGCTGCTCCAGTACCGCGCGTACAAACGGATCGCGGACATCTTCAGCGGGCGGCTGGCGGACGAGGCGCGCCGCTTCCCCCGTACGGTCGGACTGGAGCCGCACCACGCCGAGCTGCTGCCCGAGGTCGTCATCAGTATCGGGACGGCCGGGTTCGCCGAACTGGCGGTGCGGGCGATGCGGCCCAGGGCCAGGCCGCAGCTCCACCTCGACCACATCCACGCGCCGCTGGTGAGCGTGCGGGAGCAGGCCGAGGTGGTGGTGGCGCGGCTGCGGGAGGCGGGCGAGGCCGGTTTTGGGGAACTGGTCGCGGACGCGCCGGACACCCTCACCGTCGTGGCCCGTTTCCTGGCGCTGCTGGAGCTCTACCGGGAGCGCGTGGTGGCGCTGGACCAGGAGGAGGCCCTGGGGCCGCTGACGGTCCGCTGGACGGGTACGACGGACGCCGACCCGGTCGTCACCGACGAGTTCGACCGGAAACCGGACGCGCGCGCCACCGAGGCGCCGATGCCGGACGAGCCGGCCGAGGCGGAAAGAGCAGCAGAGGACGAGGACGGAACGGAGACGGAGCGCACGTGACCGGCGGGCACGAGGCAGGCGAGAGCGACGACACATACGGAGTCGGCACGTACGGAACGGGTGACGCCGCCACGACGGATACGGCCGACGCGATCGGCACGGCCGATGCGTACGGCCGAGCGGCGAGCAGCGCCCCGCCCGGTGTGGGGCACGGCGCGGAGCCCGGTCCGCAGGAGCGGGCCGCGACGGCGCCCGCCGGGGCGCTGGGCGTCGCGGAGCTGGCGCTGAAGCCGGCCCTGGAGGCCGTCCTCATGGTCGTCGACGAGCCCGCGACCGAGGAGCACCTGGCCAGGGTCTTGCAGCGGCCCCGCCGTGCCGTCGCGCTGGCCCTGCGCGAGCTGTCCGACGAGTACGCCCGCCAGGGCCGCGGTTTCGAGCTGCGGCTGGTGGCCGGCGGCTGGCGGTTCTCCTCCCGGGCCGCGTACGCGGACGCGGTGGAGAGCTTCGTCCTGGACGGGCAGCAGGCCCGGCTCACGCAGGCCGCGTTGGAGACTCTGGCCGTGGTCGCGTACCGTCAGCCGGTCAGCCGTTCCCGGATTTCGGCCGTACGCGGCGTGAACTGCGACGGCGTGATGCGCACCCTCCTCCAGCGCGGTCTGGTGGCGGAGGCGGGGACGGAACCTGAAACAGGTGCGATCCTGTACAGGACGACGAATTACTTTCTGGAGCGGATGGGCCTGCGCGGCCTGGACGAGCTCCCGGAGCTCGCACCGTTCCTCCCGGAGGCGGACGCGGTCGAGGGTGACTCCCCGGAAGGTATCCCGTCGTTCGACGTAGACGACAGCGGCGACTCTCAGACGGATCATTGATGCGAAGCAGCGGCAGGAACAGCGGAAACCGGAACAACGGAGGCGCGGGCGCCGGCGGTGACCGCCGGCGTTCGGGCACGGGGGGCCGCGACGACCAGCAGAAGCGCGCGGGCCGGCCCCGTCCCGAGGAGCGCCGCTACGACGTGGGTGGATCCGGTGGCCAGGGCGGCGCGGGCCGCGACGACGAGCGCAAGGGCGCGCCGAAGGGCGGCAGCCGGGGCGCGGCGGCCCGCGGCGGCGCCAAGGGCGGCCCCCGTACGGGAGCGAAGTCCGGCCCCGGCGCCCGGGGCGGAGCGGGGCGCGGCCGCGGCCAGGCCCCGGCGCGGCCCCGTGAGTACGACGCCCAGGTGGAGGAGCGCAACCGCGCCCGCCACGACAAGCCGCAGATCAAGACCCCCAAGACCTTCGGAGACCAGGAAGGCGAGCGGCTCCAGAAGGTGCTGGCCAGGGCCGGTATGGGCTCGCGGCGGGCCTGCGAGGAGCTGATCGATCAGGCGCGGGTCGAGGTCAACGGCCGGATCGTCAGGGAGCAGGGCGTCCGGGTCGACCCGGAGAAGGACGAGGTCAAGGTCGACGGCCTGACCGTCGCCACCCAGTCGTACCTCTTCTTCGCGCTGAACAAGCCGGCCGGTGTCGTCTCCACGATGGAGGACCCCGACGGCCGCCAGTGCCTGGGCGACTACGTCACCAACCGCGAGACGCGGCTGTTCCACGTCGGCCGGCTGGACACCGAGACCGAGGGCATCATTCTGCTCACCAACCACGGTGAACTGGCCCACCGCCTGACGCACCCGCGCTACGGCGTCAAGAAGACCTACCTCGCCGCGATCCAGGGCCCGCTCCCGCGCGACCTGGGCAAGCAGCTCAAGGACGGCATCCAGCTGGAGGACGGCTACGCCCGCGCCGACCACTTCCGGGTCGTGGAGAACACCGGCAAGAACTACCTCGTCGAGGTCACGCTCCACGAGGGCCGTAAGCACATCGTGCGCCGGATGCTCGACGAGGCCGGTTTCCCGGTCGACAAGCTCGTCCGGACGAGCTTCGGCCCGATCGCCCTGGGCGACCAGAAGTCCGGCTGGCTGCGCCGGATGACCAACACCGAGGTCGGCATGCTGATGCGCGAGGTCGAGCTCTAGGAGGGCGCGGCCCACGGGCCGCCCATTCCGGCCGCGTACGGGAGGCCCGGTCGCCGTACGGGACCCGTGCACCGGAGCCCGGGAGTCGCCGTCCGTCCCGGGCGACCGGGCTCGCGGCGCCCCGTTCACCGGGCGCCGGTTCGCGGAACCGTCCATCCCTGGCAGAAGCCCTCCGTGCTCGCCTCTACGCACCGCCGGTGTGCTCGGCGACCAGGCCGTGACCCGTGGCCATGGCGAATCGGCGGCGGGTGGGGCGGTGGCCGCCACCCGGTTCCGGTGCGGCACGGGGCGGACGGGCGCCGCGCACGGCTGTCGGTGCCCCTGGATACGCTTGACCGTGCGTGCGGGGGCACGTCGGAAGCGGTACACAACACAGGGAGCAGTGACGTGGCGGTACGAGCGGTCCGCGGGGCCGTCCAGCTGGAGCGGGACGACGCGGAGCACATGCGGGAGCGGGTCGCGGAGCTGCTCACCGCCATCCTGGAGCGCAACAGCCTCGTCCCCGACGACCTGATCAGTGTGTGGTTCACCGCCACCCCCGATCTGCACAGCGACTTCCCGGCCGCCGCCGCGCGCGGCCTGGGCATCACGGACGTCCCGCTGATCTGCGCCCAGGAGCTGGACGTCACCGGCGCCATGGAGCGCGTGGTGCGGGTGCTCGCCCATGTCGAGACCGGTCTGTCCAAGACCGGGATCGCCCACGTCTACCTCGGCGCCGCCGGGGCGCTGCGGAAGGACATCGCGCAGTGAGGACCGCCCTCGTCATCGGTACGGGCCTGATCGGCACCTCGGCCGCGCTCGCACTGCACGCGCGGGGTGTGCAGGTGTTCCTGGAGGACCACGACCAGGCCCAGGCCCGGACGGCTGCCGCGCTCGGTGCGGGCATCGCCGAGGCGCCCCCCGGCCCGGTCGATCTGGCCATCGTCGCCGTGCCGCCCGCCCATGTCGCGACGGCGCTCGCCGAGGCGATGCGGCGCGGCGTGGCGCGCGCATACCTCGACGTCGCGAGCGTCAAGGGCGGCCCGCGCCGCGAGCTGGAGGCGGCGGGCTGCGACCTGTCCCGCTATCTCGGTACGCACCCGATGGCCGGCAAGGAGCGTTCGGGACCGCTGGCCGCGGCCGCCGACCTCTTCGAGGGCCGGCCGTGGGTGCTGACCCCGCCCCGCGACGGCGACACCGAGGTCCTGAACCTCGCCCTGGAGCTGGTGGCGCTCTGCCGTGCCGTCCCGGTGGTGATGGACGCGGACGCCCACGACCGCGCCGTGGCCCTGGTCTCGCACACCCCGCAGCTGCTCTCCAGCCTCGTCGCCGCCCGCCTCAAGGGCGCCGACGAGACCGCCGTACGGCTGTGCGGCCAGGGCATCCGGGATGTGACCCGGATCGCCGCCTCCGACCCGGCGATGTGGATCGACATCCTGTCCGCCAACCCCGGCCCGGTCGCCGATGTGCTCGCCGAGGTCGCCGCCGACCTGGACGAGACCGTACGGTCGCTGCGCGCCCTGGAGAGCGACGACAAGGACGCGCGCGGGGCCGGCGCCGACGGTATCGAGGACGTGCTGCGGCGCGGCAACGCCGGCCGCGAGCGGGTGCCGGGCAAGCACGGCACCGCCCCGGCCGTGTACGAGAACGTCGCCGTCTACATCGGCGACCAGCCGGGCGAGCTGGCCCGGATCTTCGCCGACGCCGGCCGCGCCGCGGTCAACATCGAAGACGTCCGTATCGAACACGCCACCGGCCAGCAGGCGGGCTTCATCCAGCTCATGGTCGAGCCGCAGGCGGTGCCGGTGCTCACCGCGGAGCTGCGCGAACGGGGCTGGTCCATCCGGCAGTGACACCATGGACGGCGGGGCGCGGGTGAGCCAGTAACCTTGTGCGAGGTCTGTATGGCCTCAGCCCGCCGCCCTGTGTACGAGAAAGGTGTTCGTCACCGTGGAAACCGCCGCCCGGACCGCCCCGGCCGCAGTGATCGTCGCCATCGACGGACCTGCCGGCACGGGCAAATCCAGCACGTCCAGGGCCGTGGCGGCCAAGCTCGGCCTCGGCTACCTGGACACCGGCGCCCAGTACCGCGCCATCACCTGGTGGATGCTCTCCAACGGCATCGACGTGAACGACGCGACCGCGGTGGCCGACGCCTCCGCCAAGCCCGTGATCGTCTCCGGCACCGACCCGGCCGCCCCGACGATCTCGGTGGACGGTCTGGACGCCGCGGGCCCCATCCGGACCCAGGAGGTCACCGCCGCGGTCAGCGCCGTCAGCGCCGTCCCCGAGGTGCGCACCCTGATCACCGACCTCCAGCGCGGTATCGCCGCCGAGGCGCCGCACGGCATCGTCGTGGAGGGCCGGGATATCGGCAGCACCGTCCTGCCCGACGCCGACCTCAAGGTTTTCCTGACCGCCTCGGCCGAGGCGCGGGCGGCCCGCCGCAGCGGCGAACTCAAGGGCAAGGAGGCCGGCGACCTGGCCGCCACCCGCGAGGCGCTGATCAAGCGGGACGCCGCCGACTCCTCCCGGAAGACCTCCCCGCTGGCCAAGGCCGCCGACGCCGTCGAGGTGGACACCACCGACCTGACGCTGGACCAGGTCATCGAGTGCGTGGTCACCCTTATCGAGGGTGCCTGCGCCGAACGGGCCGGGGTCACCCGGTGACCGGACGCGGCACGGCACCGAGCCCGGCGGGCGCCGCGGTCGGCCGCCGGATCGGCATCGGCCTGATGTACGGGCTCTGGAAGCCCCGGGTGCTGGGCGCCTGGCGGGTACCGTCCGCGGGCCCCGTGATCCTCGCGGTCAATCACGCGCACGCCCTCGACGGCCCGATGCTGATGGGCACCGCGCCGCGGCCGGTGCACTTCCTGATCAAGAAGGAAGCCTTCGTCGGCCCGCTGGACCCGTTCCTGCGCGGCATCGGGCAGCTGAAGGTGGACCGCGACACCACCGACCGCAAAGCGATCACCGACGCACTCGGGGTGCTGGAGGCCGGCGGAGTGCTGGGCATCTTCCCGGAAGGCACGCGCGGCGAGGGGGATTTCGCGTCCCTGCGGGCCGGCCTCGCCTACTTCGCGGTGCGTTCCGGGGCCCCGGTCGTCCCGGTCGCGGTGCTCGGCAGTACGGACCGCAAGAGCCGGCTCACCCCGGCCGTGCCGCCACTGCGCGGCCGCGTCGACGTCGTCTTCGGTGACGGCTTCGAGGCGGGCGACGGCAGTGGGCGGCGCACCCGCAAGGCGCTGGACGAGGCGACCGTGCGGATCCAGGAGCGGCTGACCGCCCACCTGGCGGCGGCCAGGCGCCTGACCGGGCGCTGACCGACACTTGAGTAGTGGGCCGCCTGCGGGCGGTCCACCGATGACGAAGCCACGCGGCGCCAGCCGCATATTTCAGTAGGGCGAGGAACGGACTTCATGAACGACCAGATCCACACCGGCGACGAGCACGGTGCGCTTGGCGACGCCGAGTACGCGGAGTTCATGCAGCTCGCCGCGGAGGAAGGCTTCGACCCCGAGGAGGTCGAGGGCGACATCGCCGCGGCGGGGCACGGACCGCTGCCCGTCCTCGCCGTCGTCGGCCGCCCCAACGTCGGCAAGTCGACCCTGGTGAACCGCATCATCGGCCGCCGTGAGGCCGTCGTCGAGGACAAGCCGGGCGTCACCCGCGACCGCGTCACCTACGAGGCCGACTGGAACGGCCGCCGTTTCAAGGTCGTGGACACCGGCGGCTGGGAGCAGGACGTCCTCGGCATCGACGCGTCCGTCGCCCTCCAGGCCGAATTCGCCATCGAGGCCGCGGACGCGGTCGTCTTCGTCGTGGACTCCAAGGTCGGCGCCACCGACACCGACGAGGCCGTCGTCAAGCTGCTGCGCCGCTCCGGCAAGCCCGTCGTCCTGGTCGCCAACAAGGTCGACGGCCTGTCCGGTGAGGCCGACGCCACCGCGCTGTGGTCGCTGGGCCTCGGCGAGCCGCACCCGGTCTCGGCGCTGCACGGCCGCGGTACCGGCGACATGCTGGACGCCGTCCTGGAGGCGCTGCCCGAGGCGCCCGCGCAGACCTTCGGCGCCGCACTCGGCGGCCCCCGCCGGATCGCGCTGATCGGCCGTCCGAACGTCGGCAAGTCGTCGCTGCTCAACAAGGTCGCGGGCGAGGAGCGGGTGGTCGTCAACGAGATGGCCGGCACCACCCGCGACCCGGTCGACGAGCTGATCGAACTCGGCGGCAAGACCTGGAAGTTCGTGGACACCGCCGGTATCCGCCGCCGGGTCCACCTCCAGGAGGGCGCCGACTACTACGCCTCGCTGCGCACCGCGGCGGCCGTGGAGAAGGCCGAGGTCGCGGTCGTCCTGATCGACGCCAGCGATTCCATCAGCGTCCAGGACCAGCGGATCATCACGATGGCCGTGGAGGCCGGGCGCGCCCTGGTCATCGCGTACAACAAGTGGGACAACCTCGACGAGGAGCGCCGCTTCTACCTGGAGCGGGAGATCGAGCGCGACCTCGTGCAGATCCCGTGGGCGATGCGGGTGAACGTCTCCGCGCGCACCGGACGGCACATGGAGAAGCTGGTCCCGGCGATCGAGACCGCGCTTGCCGGGTGGGAGACCCGTATCCCGACCGGTCGGCTGAACGCCTTCCTCGGCGAGATCGTCGCCTCCCACCCGCACCCGATCCGCGGCGGCAAGCAGCCCCGCATCCTCTTCGGCACCCAGGCCGGCACGAAGCCGCCGCGCTTCGTGCTCTTCGCCTCGGGGTTCCTGGAGGCCGGCTACCGACGCTTCATCGAGCGCCGGCTGCGCGAGGAGTTCGGCTTCGAGGGGACGCCGATCCACCTCTCCGTGCGGGTGCGCGAGAAGCGCGGCCGGAAGAAGTAGCGGCGGCGGCCCGGCCGCGGCGGGCGTTCAGCGCCCGTGCAGCCGGGAGTCGCGCGGCCCCGGCGGCAGTGCCGCCGGGACATGGCCCCGGAAGGGGTACGGCTGCCGGGCCACGACCTCCCAGTGGCCGGACGACGCCGTCGTCCGGGCCCAGTCCCGGTGACCGCCGAGCAGCTCCGGGCCCGGTGGCTCGTCCGTACGGTCCCCGGGCAGCGCCCGGAAGGAGCGGCGGTACTCGGCGTACAGCGCGTCGTAGATCGGCGTCGCCGAACCGAGGCCGGTGTGCGCTCCCGGATCATGCGGCGGGCGCATACCGGGAATCGGGGGAGGGTACGGGGCACGCGAAGAAGCGTCGTATGTGTGCACGTATGTGCAAACGATCCCGATGCCGTCGGGATGCGGCTTTTCGGGCGGAAATGGATGCACGCGGGGGCAGGACCGCCGTATCAGGCGGTGCTGCCCCCGCGTGCGGTGTGCCGGTCCGGCGGTGCGCCGGACCGGTCAGGTGCCGGCCAGCGGCATCATCGCGGCGACCAGGACGCCCTGCGCGGCCGCCTGCTCCAGCGCCTGCCGCATCAGGTCCTCCCGCGGCTGGTGCCCGATGGTGCCCGCCGGCGCGGCGTACATCAGCACGCTCTGCGCCTTGTTCGCGGCGGCGCGCCAGCCGTCGGAGACGGCCAGCGGCTGATGGGCCTGCCACCACGCGGACTGGCTGCCGGCCGAGCCCGGCTGCAGGACGGCGTGCAGCTTGCCCATGGCCAGCAGTGCGGACCAGCCCGGATTCAGGACGGGCAGTTCGTTCATGTCCTTCACCGCGTGGAAGCCCTGCTCCAGGAGGAGGGGAAGGAAGTCGTCGTCCAGGCTCACCGAACCGGGGCGGGCGATCGGGCCGTTGGGCTCGACGACCAGCGCGGGGCGCAGCTCGCTCTCGATGAGCACCAGGCCGCAGGTGATGCCGAGGGTCGCCTGGCGGTCGCCGGTGGGGATCGGTGTGCTCGGTGCGGGCGCCGCACCGGCGGTGTCCTCGCCGGTGATGGAGCGCACGGCTCCCTGGAGCTGCTCCTCCGACACCGGGACGACCTGCGAGGGAATGCACGTCGCGTGCGCGAACGCGAGCACCGCGGTCTCCTCGCCCACGAACAGGACGGTGCTGGTGCGCTCCTGCTCACTGTCGCCCGGGGTGCGGCAGGAGGTGCAGTCGTAGCTGCCGGGGGCGCCGTTACCGGCCAGCAGTCGGTCGGCCTCTTCATCGCCGATCTCGGCGCGAACGTCGTCACTGACGTCGAGCATGCGCGGCACGGGTGGCTCCTCGTTTTCTGAGCGGCGGCCGGGCGGTCTCCCGGCTCGTAGAACAACAACGGGCGAGCTCGGGCAGGGGTCACGCGTGGACGGGAACGGAATCGAACCATTCGGCGCCCAGGGGGAATCGGTGAAAAGGCGTCCCGAAACCGGTCACGCACCGTCAATTTGCGCGCAATACCTGGCGCAGGTGGCGGTGCCGCGTACACCGGACCGGGTGGGCCGGCCGCACCCCGCGCGCGGCGCCGCCGGTCCGCGCCGTACGGCTGCCTAACGTGACCGGCCATGCTGCTCACGTCGGTCATGCCGCTCCTGACTGCCGGCTCCTCGGCGCCGCCCGCCACCTCGGTGCCCCGGCGCCGCGCGACAGCCGCCGGGCTGCTCGCCGGGGCGGCCGCCGCGCTGGCCCTGTGGCTGCCGGGCGGCGCCGCGGCCGCCGGTCCGCGTGGCGACGGCGACGGCCCGGCCCCGTACGCCTGTGCCGTCGACGGATGGCCGTGGGGCTGCATCGCCGAGTGCGAGAGCGGCGGTGACTGGCACATCAACACCGGTAACGGCTACTACGGCGGCCTCCAGTTCGGGCAGCCCACCTGGGAGCGCTACGGGGGCCTCGTCCACGCGCCGCGCGCCGACCTCGCCACCCGCGGCCAGCAGACCGAGATCGCGGAGAAGGTGCTGGCCGACCAGGGCTGGACCGCCTGGCCCGGCTGCTCCGGGCACTACGGGCTGAGCGGCAGGACCTATGCCGCACGGCGCGGCGGCCCGTCCGGGGGGACCGCGGCGGCCGGAACCGTCCCGGCCCTCCGGAGTGGTGTCCCGGTCTGCGGCGGCCTCGCCTTCCTCCCGGGCGCCTGCCGGCCCTGGTAGGGCCGACGGCCGGACGCATCGCGCGGCCGTGTGGTTGCCCAGCCCGCCTACCGATGCCCTAACTTTCGCGGCACAACTTGGCGAAAGCCCTCAACTCGGAACCCTCGCGCGCGGTCCTGACGTTCAGTAGTTGGACGCGTGACGTCACCGAGGGCCGGTGGCGAGCCGCGGGGACGGGACGGCCAGGCACGACCGGAAGAGCAGGGACACAGGACGGACGGGATGCACCTCTCACTCCTGATTCACCACGCCCACGGCGTCGGGGAAGAGCTCCGGACGGCCCGCACCCCGGCCCGTACCGGGGCCGCGCGGCACGGCGCCGGGACCGTCCCCGTACGGCGCCACCGCGCCGCGCCGGTCCCCGGCCCGCGGCGGCTCCCGGACCTCCGGGAGAGCGGCCCCGCCCGCGGCGGCGCAGCCCCGGCGCCCGGCCACCGGTGGGGCGGTGCCCCGTGGTGCGCCCGGGGCGCACTGTCGAGCGGCGCATACGCCACCGAGGACGCGGCGGGTGCCGTGGTGAGAGAGGTGCGGACGGGATGAACGCGTCGACGTGGCTGCCCGCGGCCGGAGCCGAGGCCGACGAGCCCGGGGGCAGCGGCCCGGGGCCGGACGTTCCGGAGGACACCGGGCCGGAGGACACCGGGCCGGAGGGCGCAGGGCCGGGGCTCACGGGCGGCGGACCGGCGGCCGGCCGGGAAGGGCGCGAAGCGCCGGTGGCGGGGGAGCTGCGGGCCGACTGCATCGCGGACTCCGCGGGCGGCCTCACCTTCGATCTGACCGCGCCTCAGGACGCCGACACCACCTGGAGCGCGGCGCTGGTGCTGCGGTTGCGCGGCGATGAGGGCGCGGCCGACGAGGTGCGGCTGCCCCTCGGGCCGAACGGCTCGGGCCGGCTGCGCGCCGTACTGCCCAGCACCGTCGCGCTCGCCGAGGGCCGCTGGCACGCCTACGCGGACCTGGGCGACGGCCGCGAGCCGCGGCGCCTGCTGCCGGGCGTCAACGACCTGCGGCCACTGGTGGGCCGCCGACCGCTGGCGGGCATCGGCCGGCTCGGCGTGCGCATCCCGTACGCGACCAGGTTCGGCAATCTCGCGCTGCGCAGCTGGCTGCGCGGCCCGCATGCCGAGGCCGGCGACATCCTGGTGGCGCCCGAGGGCCTGACGGTCTCCGGCCGGCTGTACGGCGCCGCCCCGGCCGCCGGGGCGCGGGCCGAGGCCCGCGCGCGGCGTACCCCGGCGGCGGACGGCGCGCCCGGTGGCGCCGGTCCGGCCACCGTCACCGTCCCGCTGACCGTCGAGGGCCGGGACTTCACCTTCACCCTGCCGTACGAGGAGCTGGCCGCCCGCTGGGCGGGCGGCGACGAGCCGTGGGACCTGTGGCTGCGGCCCGCCGAGGGTGCGCGTCCGGTCCGCATCGCCCGTCTCCTGGACGACCTCCCGGACAAGAAGCGGGCCGTCAGCTACCCGGCGCTGCCGGTGCCGGCCGCGGCGGGCGAGTTCACGGTCGGCCCTTACTACACGTACGACAACGACCTGGCGATACGGGTCGCGGGCCCGGCCCGGCCGGCCGCGGGCTGACGGCAGGCGGGGGACCGGAGACCGGGGCCAGCGGCTGTCGGCGACGGCCGGGAGGCTCGCGGCGGGCCGGAGCGCCAGGCCGGACCGCCGGGATACCGACGGTCCGCGCGGGCTCGGCTGCCGCGTCCACCCCGCCTCGGCGCGTCCACCCCGCCCCGGGACGTGGACCGCGCAGACCGGCGTACCTCCTGCGCGGACCGGATCGCCCGCACAGCGTCCACGCGGCCCGCGCTGGGCACTCGCCACTCCGCCTGCCGAGAGACTCGCCCAGGACCTCGCCAAGGACCTCGCCAGGTACGTCTCCGGGGGCGCCTCCACCCAGGCTCTCCGCGCGGCGGGCGACGGTGCCGCCGCGCGCCTCGGCGGCAGGGGCGGCGGTGTACCTCGATCCGTCCGCCAGGGCCCCGGAAGCGCTCGACGGGCCCCGCTGTCCGCCGCGCGCCGGGGCGGCGAACGCACCGTCCTGCCCACCGCGCCCGGTCCGCCCCTGTGGGGGATGATGTGCGGAAAATGTGTGTGGGATGTGTGTCGTTGGCCAATTACCGGACGGCCGATAAAGGACTTCGGGTAACGGGAATCCCGGGCCGGCGACGGATTGTTTTCCGAACGGCATCCGGTGCTGTCCGGGGTGACGGCAACTCGTTTCAGGTTTGATCAAGGCCGAATTCCGCCGACTTCATTTTCCACCCGGTTGCGGCATCGGATGGCCCGTATGGGTGAGCGAAGTTCCGGCAAACGCAGCAGCCTTAGCTGTGACACAAGTGTGACCAATGGCGGACCGGGAGGTCATCGTCGTATGGGAAGGAAGGGACTTCCGCACGTCGGCGCGGCCGCCTACGGTGGCTGCCATGGCACCCGTACCGCACCCCCTGAACGAACCCGAGGACGACATCGAGGTGTACGTCGGTCTGGCCGGGCAGGACGCCGAGGACCGGGCCCGCACGCGAGGCTGGAGCACGGTCCGCTCGCTGGCACCGGGCACGGTGATCACCATGGAATACCTGGGTGGCCGGCTCAATTTCGAGGTCCGGGACGGCCGGGTGCACCGCTGCTGGAAGGGCTGACGGCGGCGGTGTACGGCGAAGGCCCCGGCTGCTCCCGAGGGGGAGCGGCCGGGGCCTTCGATGCGGGGAAGCGGGTGTGCGTACCGGCCCCGCGGTCAGGGGGCGGTCAGCCGGTCCCGTTGCGGCCGCGCCCGGATGTCGGGCTCAGCGGTGTGGCGCGCGGGACACGGTCCGCGTGCGGCGGCCGTCGGCTGCCCGCCGGGGTGACAGGTGAACGCTCCGCACGGGTGGTGTGCGGCCGGGGCGGGTGGTGCGGGCGGCCGTCCGGGGTGCGGGCGGTACCGCCACGGCCGCCCGTACCGGCGCCGACGGTCTCGCGGACGAGCACCTCGCCGTCCGGGGCGACACGCTGCCGCGAGACGGGTGCCGGCAGACCGGCCGGCAGCGGGCCGCGCAGCGACTCGGGGCGCCGCAGCCACAGCCGCAGCAGCAGACCCATCAGACGGTCCTCCGCCAGGGTCATCGCGGGCTCCAGCCACGGCAGCGCGAGCAGTACCAGCAGACCGGCGGCCCAGCCGAGCAGGACGTCGCTGACCCAGTGCGTACCGAGGTAGACGGTGGTCATGCCGACGCCGAGCGCGCCCAACGCGGCGATCACCGACAGCGTCCGGCGGCGCAGCGGCGTGGTGGCCAGATAGGCCAGCACACCCCAGGTGACCACGGCGTTCGCGGTGTGACCCGAGGGAAATATATCGCCGCCCAGCCACATCTCGTTGGCGCCGACCGTCGTCGCGTAGTGCGGGCCGAGCCGGCCCATGCCGAGCTTGGCGGCGCCCACCGTCATGTTCAGCAGCAGCAGCGAGGCGCCCAGCACCAGCAGCGGGTGGAGGTTGCGCTGCCGCCAGCAGCGCCAGCCCAGCCAGGCCGCCACCGCCACCGCGGTGGGTCCGCGCTGCCCCAGGACGACGAAGTAGTCCAGGAACTCGTGGATCGCCGGCCACTGCTTGTACGGCCGGAAGAACATGAGCTGCCAGTCGAACGTGACCAGCCATGTGTTGGCCAGCACTCCGACGACGATCGCGAAGTACACCGCCAGCGTGCCCCCGAACAGCCACAGGCGGGTCCGGGTCATGCGTGGTCGGGCGCGGTCGGTCGGGCGCTCCTCCATCTGGTCGAGCTTGTCATCGGTACGCACTCAATCGACGTTACCGCGTGTGATGTAGGTGCTTGGTCAAACTGTGAGCTTTGTAATGACGATGTGATGTGGAATGTGTCTCAACCGTGTCTTCGGCACACGGATTCGGAAGGGAATTATGAACGTTTTGGATTCCCATCGGAGCGCTCGGGCGTTGCGCCGTCGGCGCTTTATCTGCTTTTCCGCGGGCGGATTTTATCTCCGATTCGCACGGGTGTCGCGAGCGTTTTCCCGGGGCGCGGTGCTCACGGAGGGGAATCTCCCGGTCACGGAGGGCCCGAACCGTTCAGCCAGAACGCCCCGTACACCGCCGAGCCCACCGCGACCGCGCCGACGACCGCCCAGGAGCGCACCGGACGCCACCGCGCCAGTCCCACCGCGAGCGGCAGCAGCAGGGGATAGGCCGGCATCATCAGCCGCGGCTTGGAGCCGAAGTAGCCCTTGGCGGTCAGCGCGAGCAGCAGGACGATGCCGCCGTAGACCACCAGCGGCAGCGGCTGGCCCTGCCGTACGCCGCGCACGTACAGCCAGATCACCAGCGCGACGCCGATGAGCAGTCCGAGTCCGGCCGGGAAGGCGGGGCCCGACAGCAGGTGCCAGAGGAACGAGCCGAAGGCGATCCCGCCGTCGAAGCCGTTGTGCCAGCCGGCCTGGACGTCCAGATAGCCGGTGAGGCTGCCCTGCCGGGCCGCGACCCACAGGAAGTAGCCGCAGAAGCCGAGCGGTGCGAGCACGACGCCCGGTATCAGGCCGCGGTGCCGCTCCCGGAGGGCCGCGCGCAGCCCGGCGCCGTCGGCCCGCTCCCGCCACAGGGTCACCGCGGCGGTGATCCAGACGGCGGCGACGACCGCGGCGCCCACCGGCCGGGTCAGCCCGGCCAGCGAGGCCAGTACGCCGGCCGCCACCCAGCGGCCGGTCAGCACGGAGTACCCGGCCCAGGCCGCGAGGGCGGTGAACAGGGACTCCGAATACGCCATCGACTGCACGATCCCGACCGGCAGCGCCGCCCACAGCGCCGCCAGGGCCACCCCCGCGCGCGGGGAGTGCAGCCGCTCGCCGGTCGCGTACAGCGCCCAGGCCGCGGCGAGCGACGTCAGCCAGGCCACCACCATCCCGGCGTCGGCGGCGGACAGCGGCGAGATCGCGGACAGACCGCGCTCCAGCCACGGGAGCAGCGGGAAGAACGCCAGGTTGGAGTGGACGTCGCCGTTGGCCAACTGGACGGTGTAGCCGTAGCCCTGCTCGGCGACCCGGGTGTACCAGAGCGAGTCCCAGCGGGCGGTGAGCAGCGTGTGCCAGTCCTTGCCGTTCGCCGTCGACCAGATGGCGAGCACGACGAGGCCCAGCAGCCGGATCGCCGCGTACACCGCCAGGGCGGGTGCGGCGCGGCGCAGCGCGGCCCGTACGGCGGGCCGCGGTGAGGTCCGGCCGGGGGCGGCCGTGGAGGCGGGATCGTTCATCCGGTCGATTATCCAGGTGACCGAAGAGCGCGTGGCGAGGGCCGGTGGGGGAACGCGGAGCCCTGCGATGCGCGTCTCATCGTGAGGTGAGCCACGCGGCGCCCCTGGGGACTCGCGTAGTCTGACGTCTCAACTCGCCCGTGCCGCCGGTTCCCCCGGGGCGTTTTCGTGCCCTGATCAGTGGCCGCGAGAGCATGACAGGAGGTACGTGCATGTCCGGGACGACCGCGTCCGGCAGTGGACGGACGGCTGGTGTTCCCCGGCTTCCAGGCGGCGGCGTGAACCGCTGGACCGTGCTGATCGTGCTCTGCGTCAGCCTGCTCTTCGTCGCACTGGACACCACGATCCTGTACGTGGCCGTGCCCTCCGTCACCGAGGACCTGCGCCCCGGCCCGGTGGAACTGCTCTGGATCGTGGACGTCTATCCGCTGATAGCGGCGTCGTTGCTGATCCTCTTCGGCACGCTCGGCGACCGCGTCGGCCGCCGGCGCATACTGCTCCTCGGCTACGGCCTGTTCGCGCTGGCCTCGGCCGCCGCGGCGCTGGCCCCGAATCCGCAGATCCTGATGGCGGCCCGTGCGCTGCTCGGCATCGGCGGCGCGATGATCATGCCCGCGACGCTGTCGATCCTGCGCCAGGTCTTCCCCGACCGGCGGGAGCGCGCGGTCGCGATCGGCGTGTGGAGCGCGGTGGCCGCGGTCGGCGCCGCCATCGGCCCGGTCCTCGGCGGTTTCCTCGTCGAGAACTTCTGGTGGGGCTCGGTCTTCCTCATCAACATCCCGATGATGGCTGTCATGTTCCTGGTGGGACGCTGGCTGCTGCCGGAGTCGCGGGGCGAGCGCAACGGCCCCTGGGACCTGGTCGGCACGGTTATCGCGGCGCTGGGCGTGCTGGGCATCGTCCTGGGCGTGAAGCGGATCGGCAGCGGTACGGCCGTCCTCGGCCTTACCACGCTCGGCCCCATCGTCATCGGCACCCTGCTGCTGATCCTCTTCGTCCGCCGCCAGCGCAGGCGCGAGCATCCGCTGCTCGATATGCGGCTCTTCGCCCGCCCCGCGTTCGGCACCTCCGTCGGCTGCATCGTGCTGGCGATGCTCGCGCTCGTCGGCCTCCAGCTGATCGCCGTCCAGTACCTCCAGCTCGTCCTCGGACTGAGCCCGCTGGAGACCGGACTGCGGATGCTGCCGCTGGTCTTCGCCGCGATGGCCGCCGGGCTCGCCGGTTCGCGGGTGCTGCAGGCCGTCGGCCCGCGGGCGATGGTCTCCCTCGGGTTCGTCCTCACCGCCGCCGCGGTGCTCTGCCTGACCGCGATGAACGACCAGGACCGCGTCTGGCTGCTCTCCCTCGGCTTCGTGCTGCTCGGCTTCGGTTTCCAGAGCACGCTCTTCGGCGCCTACGAGTCGATGCTCAGCGAGGCGCCCGCGGCGCAGGCCGGCGGCGCCGCGGCCATCGGGGAGACCTCCTACCAGCTCGGCGCCGGTATCGGTGTCGCGCTGCTCGGCAGCGTGATGAACGCGGCCTACGCCCCGGGCCTCTCCCATGTCGACGGCGTCTCCGAGCGGTCCTCCGCCGCGGCGTCGCATTCGCTCGGTGAGGCGTACAAGGTGGCGGCGGGGCTCGGCGAATCGGCCAGGGCCGCGCTGCGCGAGGCGGCCCGGGACTCCTTCATCCGCGGGCTGCACATCACCCTCGTCAGCAGCGCCCTGCTGCTGCTGGTCGGTGCGGCCATCGCGCTGCGGCTGCCGCGCCGGGCCGCGGACTCCGCGGAGCGGGCCGAGGGCGACACCGCCACGGGCGCCGGCTGCGACAGCGAACCCGCCCCGGCGGGCTCCGGCCGCTGACGGCCGCCGGACGTTCCTCTCCTCCCCTTCCGTCCCCCCGGGTCCGCCGCGCCCCGCCGCGCGGTGGTGACCCTTGCCCGGACGGCGCCGGGGGCCGTACCGTCGGCACGCCAACTACCACTGCTAGTTTTGTGTGCGCCGAACCTGCCGGAGGCCCCGCCATGCCCGCACAGCCGCCCTCGACGCTTCCGCCGTTCGACCCCAGCGACCCGCTGGGCCTGGACGACCTGCTCACCGACGAGGACCGCGCCGTCCGCGGCACCGTCCGCCGGTGGGCCGCCGACCGTGTCCTGCCGCATATCGCCGACTGGTACGAGCGCGGCGAACTCCCCGGCATCCGCGAACTGGCCCGGGAGCTGGGCTCCCTGGGCGCGCTCGGCATGTCCCTGACCGGCTACGGCTGCGCGGGCGCCTCCGCCGTCCAGTACGGCCTGGCCTGCCTGGAGCTGGAGGCCGCCGACTCCGGCATCCGCTCGCTGGTCTCCGTGCAGGGCTCGCTCGCCATGTACGCGATCTGGCGCTTCGGCTCCAAGGAGCAGAAGCAGGAGTGGCTGCCGAGGATGGCGGCCGGCGAGGTCATCGGCTGCTTCGGGCTGACCGAGCCCGACCACGGCTCCGACCCCGCCGGGATGCGCACCCACGCCCGGAAGGACGGCACCGACTGGGTGCTGACCGGGCGCAAGATGTGGATCACCAACGGCTCGGTGGCCGGTGTCGCGGTGGTGTGGGCCCGGACCGACGACGGCATCCGGGGTTTCGTCGTACCCACCGACACCCCGGGGTTCTCGGCCCCCGAGATCACCCGCAAATGGTCCCTGCGCGCCTCGGTCACCAGCGAACTCGTCCTGGACGAGGTGCGGCTGCCGGCCGACGCGGTACTGCCGGAGGTCACCGGGCTGCGCGGTCCGCTGCACTGCCTGAGCCACGCCCGCTACGGGATCGTGTGGGGCGCGATGGGGGCTGCGCGGTCCTGCTTCGAGGCGGCGCTGGAGTACGCCGGGACGCGCGAGCAGTTCGGCAAGCCCATCGGCGGCTTCCAGCTCACCCAGGCCAAGCTCGCCGACATGGCGGTCGAACTGCACAAGGGAATCCTGCTCGCCCACCATCTGGGGCGGCGTCTGGACGCCGGGAAGCTGCGCCCGGAGCAGATCAGCTTCGGCAAGCTGAACAACGTCCGCGAGGCGATCGAGATCTGCCGCACCGCCCGGACGATCCTGGGCGCCAACGGGATCTCGCTCGAATACCCCGTCATGCGGCATGCGACGAATCTGGAATCGGTGCTCACCTACGAGGGCACCGTCGAGATGCATCAGCTGGTACTGGGCAAGGCGCTCACCGGTCTCGACGCCTTCCGCTGAGCGGTGGCGCCGGGCGCGGGCCGACGGCCGGCCTCCGGTGAGCGGCCCTGCCTCAGTTCTGGTTGAAGAAGCCGCCGGTCCTGCGGTGACCGGCGGCCTCGCCGTTGAGCACCTTGTAGTCCGGCGGGGTGAGCAGGAACACCCGGGGGGCGACCCGCTCGATCGAACCGCGCAGCCCGAAGGTCAGCCCGGCGACGAAGTCCACCACGCGCTTGGCGTCGGAGGACTCCATGGCCGTCAGGTTGACGATCACCGGGACGCCCTCCCGGAACAGCTCACCGATACCGCGGGCGTCCCGGAAGCCGTCCGGGGTGACCGTGGCGATACGGGTGCCCTGGTCCTGGGCCGCCTCGTCGGTCACCCGGGCCCGTGGGTCGGTCACCCAGGAGCTGCCGGCCGAGTCCGTGGACGCGGAACCGGACCCCTCGGCGTAGTCGTCGTCGTAGTAGCGCTCGTCATCGTTGTCGTCGACGAGCCCAAGCCAGGCACTCGCCCTGCGCACCGATCCCATGGACGCCTCCTCTCACCCGCGGTTTCTGTGTTTCGTCTCCCTATGGTCGTTCATGATGCGGAGCGAGCGCCAAGCGGATACCCGCCGCACGGGGGGTTCGTGACACATCTGGTGCAAAGTGGGTGGCGCGGTGTCAGCGCACGCGCCCCCGTGGCGAACTGACAGTACGACGGGTGTCACGGTCGGTGCGGACGGGCGGTGGCGGTGCGCGGCCGGTGGGATCGGGGCCGGTGCGGACGGGCCGCCCGGACCGGGGTCAGCGGATCTCCGGCGGGCTGATCCGCGAGGTGGTGACGGCCGAGGCGCCGGTGCCCCACTTCTTCAGGATCCGGTCGTAGGTGCCGTCCGCCTTCAGCCGGTTGACCGCGGCCTGGACGGCGGGCGCCAGCGGGGAGCCCTTCTTGAACGCGAAGCCGACGTCCAGCCGCTTGAACTCGTTGAGGAACCGCAGGCCCTGCTGCTGCCGCACGGCGTAGCGCAGCCCGTTGATGGTGCTCATCACCACATCGCTGCGCCCCTGCTGCAGCGAGATCCACAGTGCGCCCTGGTCGGCGTAGGTCTTGACGTCGTACGGCGGCTTTCCGGCGTCCCGGCACCGGTGCCGGTTGTCCTCCAGCGTCGCCTCGAAGGTGGTGCCGGCGCCGGTGGCGACGGTCAGTCCGCACAGCTGCGGCAGCGCGGTGACCTTCTTCAGCGGGCTGTCCGCGCGGACCGCGAAGCCCTGGCCGTCGTTGATGTACGTGACGAAGTCGATGGTCTTGCGGCGCTCCTCGGTGACGCCGAAGTTGCCGGTGGCCAGGTCGTACTTGCCGCTGTCGAGGGCGGGCAGGATCGCCTCGAAGCTCGCCACCTCGCGGGTGAGCTTCAGGCCGAGGACCTTGCCGACCGCGTCCGCGAAGTCGATGTCCTGGCCGGCCACGGTCGTGCCGTCGGGGAGATAGGTGGCGCCCGGCGGGGTGCCGACGCTGGCGGCCAGGGCGAGGGTGCCCCGGGCGCGGACGTCCGCGGGCAGCAGTTTCGCGGCGGCCGGGTCCTCCGTGACGCCGGAGACCACGTCCGTCGTCGGGACCTCGGCGGCGGCCGGTCCCGCCGCGCCGGCCGCACCGCCCGAGCCGCAGGCGGTGAGCGCCAGGACGGCGGTGGCGAGGAGGGCGGCGGCGCGCGGCGCGGTGGTGCGGGGCCGCGGGGCGCGCGCCGCCCGGTCGCGGGGCGTGGTGGTGGTCATGGGCGGGGGATCTCCAGGTGCTTCTCGAACGGCAGCGGGCCGATCGTCTCCGGGTCGGCGGTCGGGTCGAACAACGGGCGGTAGCCCGCGGCGAGATAGAGCCCCTTGGCCTCGGGCTGGCGGGGGCCGGTCGTGAGGTAGACACGGGTGTAGCCGCGGTCGGCGGCGTCCCGTTCCAGGACGTCCAGCACCCGCCGGGCCAGACCGCGGCGGCGGTGCGCGGAGTGCGTCCAGATCCGTTTGAACTCGGCGGTGTGCGCGTCGTAGCGGCGGTACGCACCGCCGGCGACCGGACCGCCGTCCGCCAGGAGCAGCAGGAACGCGCCCCGCGGCGGGGTGAACTCCTCGGGCGGGTACTCCAGGCTCAGATCGACGGGCTTCTCGTACCGGGTGCGGTACTCGTGGGTGAGTTCGTCCAGCAGTGGGCGGGCGAGCGGATCGGTGACGGTGGTGTGCAGGACGGTCGGGGCGGCCGCGTACGGCGGCCGGGGCGCGCCGGTCACCGGACCGCCCCGGCGTCGGCCGCGGGGGAGCCCAACTCCCTTGTGGATAGCGCGAGTCCGGCGGCCGGGCGGCGGCATACGCGCGGGGCGGGTCCGCACGGACCGGGCGCGTACGGACCGGTGGCGTACGGGGTGAAGCGGTGCCCGGACGGTGGGTCCGGGACGTGGTCGGTCAAGGTCAAGACGCCGAAGCGCATACCGCGCCCTTCTTCGAGCGTGCCGGCGGAACGGGGAAACAGTGAACGTGAACAGCGAACAGCGACCCGTGGAGGCGGGAACAGCCGTGGACAGGGTGGACAAGGAGGAACCGGGGGACGCCGGGGCGCCCGGGTTCCGGGACAGGCGAGGGGAGGGGTGCGCCGAGTGGCGGCGCGAAGTGTGAAGGCGCGCGGTAACGGGAGAGGAGAACCGCGAAACGGCCCGGCCTTATCGGCGGCGGGCTTCAGGGCAGGGCGTCAGCTCAACAGGAAGACGACCACACACGACCGAGGTCGATGTGGTCGCGGGTGACCAGCCGCTGCCATGCATACATGCGACCAAGTGGAACAGGCATCCGTTTCCACGTCAACCGCGCAGCGCTCCCTCGCTCACAGTGTGGACGGCATTGACAATGAGGCGTGTTCACCCCATAGCCTGCCCCTCATAGCCTCAAGGGGCGGTCGTGCTGAGGGGCGCGACCCGTTCCGCCTGTGTGAAGGCGCTCAACTCCCGTGTCAGATCGTTGAATCCACGGAGCCTTCGCGCATGCCTGTGAACGACGCAGTGTTGTCCGATCCGTCCGCGTCACCGGATCACCGCCCCCTCGACCCTCCTGGCGCACCACCCGCCGCGGACGCCCTCAAGGTCGTCCCCGTGCGCCGCACCGGCCAGTGGACCGCCGCCGCCGTGGTGCTGCTGCTCGCCATGGACGTCAACTCCCTCGTCCGCAACGACGCCTTCCAGTGGGGCGTCGTCGGCGAGTACTTCACCACCACCGCCGTACTGCGCGGCCTCGGGCTCACGCTGTGGCTGACCGTGCTGGTGACGGCGCTCGGCTTTGTGCTGGGCACCCTGCTGGCAGTGCTGCGGATGTCGTCCAACAAGGTGCTGCGGAGCGTCAGTTGGGGCTACATCTGGCTCTTCCGCTCGATGCCGGTCCTGGTCCAGCTGCTGTTCTGGTTCAACATCGGCGCGCTCTATCCGCAACTCGGCATCGGCATCCCGTTCGGCCCGGAACTCCTCACCGTCAAGACCGTGAACCTGCTCGGCCCGGTCACCATCGCCATCATCGGCCTCACCCTGCACGAGGCCGCGTACGCCGCCGAGGTCGTCCGCGGCGGCCTCCTCTCCGTCGAGAAGGGCCAGCTGGAGGCCGCCCAGGCGCTCGGGCTCGGCGCCTGGCGGCGGCTGCGCCGCATCGTGCTGCCGCAGGCGATGCGGGCGATCGTGCCACCGGCCGGCAACATGCTGATCGGCACGCTCAAGGGCACCTCCATCGTCAGCGTGATCGCCGTACAGGACCTGCTCTACTCCGTCCAGCTGGTCTACCACCGCACCTACCAGGTCATCCCGCTGCTGCTGGTCGCCACCATCTGGTACGTCGTGGTCACCTCGGTGCTCGGCGTCGGCCAGCACTACGTCGAGCGGCACTACGCGCGCGGTACGGCCGGTGCCCGATGACGAGGCCCTCCGTGGTGATCGTGGGAGCCGGGCCGCGCGGCACCGGACTGGTCGAGCGCATCGCCGCCAACGCCGCCGAACTGTACGGCGACCGGCCGCTGGACCTGCATCTCGTCGATCCGCATCCGCCCGGCGGCGGCCGCATCTGGCGCCACGACCAGTCCCCGCTGCTGTGGATGAACTCCCTGGCCGAGGACGTCACCATGTTCACCGACGAGACCGTGCGGCAGGAGGGCCCGGTGCGGCCCGGCCCCTCGCTCGCCGCCTGGGCCCGCGCGGTGCGCGACGGCGGGATACGCGTCGCACCCGGCCTCGCCGCGGACCTCGCGGCCCTGGGACCGCAGGACTTCGCCGCCCGGCGGCTGCAGAGCGCGTATCTGAGCTGGGTGTACGAGCGGTCGGTGGCCGCGCTGCCCCCGCGCATCGCCGTCCACGAACACCGGCGCACCGCCGTACGCCTCGCCGGAGCGCGCGACGGACGGCAACAGGTGTGGCTGGCGGGGTGCCCCACACCGCTCGTCGCCGACCTCGTCGTGCTCACCCTCGGCCATCTGGAGTCGACCCCGCCGCCCGAGCAGCGGGCGCTGACCGCCTTCGCCGACCGGCACGGGCTGACCCATCTGCCGCCCGCCTTCACCGCCGACAGCGATCTCACCGCGCTGCGCCCCGGCGAGCCGGTGCTCGTCCGCGGCTTCGGGCTGGCCTTCGTCGACCTGATGGTGCTGCTCACCGAGGGGCGCGGCGGCAGCTACACGACCGGCGCCGGCGGCGAGCTGACCTACCGGCCCTCGGGGCGCGAACCCGTCCTGCACGTCGGATCGCGGCGCGGAGTGCCCTACCACTCCAAGATCGGCTACGAGCTGCCCGGCGAACGGCCGCCGCTGCCCCGCTTCTTCGGGCCCGCGCAGCTCGACGCGCTGCTCGCCCGGCCCGACGGCATCGACTTCGAGCGCGACATCCGGCCGCTGATCGACAAGGAACTGGGCTTCGCCCACTACCACCGGCTGTTCACCGCCCATCCGGAGCGCACCCGCGTCAACTGGCCCGACTTCGAGGAGAAGTACGCCGCCGCCGACCCGGGCAGCGCCGCACTCCAGGCCCTGGTCGGCGCCTCGGTCCCGGACCCCGCCGACCGCCTCGACCTGGCCGCCCTGGACCATCCGCTGGCCGGGGTCCGCTACCGCGACGCCGACGCCCTGCAAGACGGGTTGCGCCGCTACATCGAGGCCGATCTCGCCCGCCGCCACGACCCCGCGCACAGCCCCGACCTGGCGGTCTTCCACGCCCTGCTGTCGGTGTACGGGCAACTGATCCGCATCGGCGACCGCGGCCCCTGGTGGCACGGCTTCTTCAGCTACCTCGCCTCCGGACCGCCCGGCCCCCGGCTGCGCCAGCTGCTCGCGCTCTCCCGGGCCGGGGTGGTGCGCTTCCTCGGCGCGGACACCACCGTCACCGCCGACGAACGGCGCGGGGTCTTCCGCGCCGAGAGCGCCAGCGTGCCGGGGGCGTCGGTCGAGGCCCGCGCGCTGGTGGAGGCGCGGCTGCCGGAACCGACGGTCGCGCGCACCCGGGACGCCCTGCTGCGCGGACTGCACTCCGAAGGCGCCGCGTCCACGGCCGCCGGACTGCTGGCCGTGGCCGCCGCCGACGGCCGGATCCTGGACCGGGCGGGCCGCCCGCACCCCCGCCGCTTCGCCCTCGGCCCGCACACCGACGCCCGCTCCGGCGGCGCCTTCGCCCGCCCCCGTACCAATGCCCCCGCCTTCCGGCAGAACGACGCGACCGCGCGGGCGCTGCTCACCTTCCTGCGGGACCGGACCCCACCGCCCGCCGGTTCTCACCCCGCCCCGCCGGTCCCCGCCGCCGTCCGCACCGCACCCACTCCCGAGGACTCCCATGCCGCTGACCAGTGATCCACCCCTCGACCGCACCGCCCCGCGGCGGACCGGGCCGCCGGCGGACGACGACCCGGCGGCGCTGAAGGTCGTCCCCGTACGCCACCCCTGGCGGTGGGCCGCCATCGTGGTGACGGCCGTGCTGCTCGCCCAGTTCGCGCACGGCCTGCTCACCAACCCGGCCTGGGAATGGGGGGTGTTCGCGCAGTTCTTCACCGCGGAGACCGTCGTCCGCGCGGTCTGGGTCACCCTCCAGCTCACCGTCTACGGCACCGTCCTCGGCTTCGCCCTCGGGATCGTGCTGGCCTTCATGCGGCTGTCCGCGAGCCCCTTCCTCAGGGCCGTCGCCTTCGGCTACATCTGGGCCTTCCGCTCCATCCCGCTCATCGTCCAGCTGCTGTTCTGGTTCAACCTCGCCTACCTCTACAAGCGCCTGGACTTCGGTATCCCCTTCGGCCCCGGCTTCTTCTCCTTCGACACCATGGGCCTGGTCGGCGCGATGAGCGCGGCGGTACTCGGCCTCGCCCTGCACCAGGCCGCGTACGCCGCGGAGATCGTGCGCGGCGGGGTACTGGCCGTGGACGGCGGCCAGTTGGAGGCCGCGGCCGCGCTGGGCATCCCCAGGCCGCGGCAGCTGCGCCGCATCGTGCTGCCCCAGGCGATGCGCGCGATCCTGCCGAACGCCGCCAACGAGGTCATCTCCCTCTTCAAGGGCACCTCGATCGTCTCCGTCATGGCGATCGGCGAACTCTTCTACCAGGTCCAGGTCATCTACGGACGGAACGGCCGGGTCGTCCCGCTGCTGATGGTGGCCACCGCCTGGTACGTCCTGCTGACCACCGTGCTCTCCGTCCTCCAGCACTACGTCGAACGCCACTTCGCCAAGGGAGCCACCCGATGAGCACCGCCACCACCCCCGCGCCGCCCGCCGGAACCCGGCCGATGGTCGAGGTCCGCGCCGTCCACAAGAGCTTCGGCGCGCTGGAGGTGCTGCGCGGTATCGACCTCCAGGTGCGCACCGGTGAGGTCGCGGTCGTCCTGGGCCCCTCCGGCTCCGGCAAGTCCACCCTGCTGCGCACCATCAACCACCTGGAGAAGGTCGACAGCGGCCGGATCAGCGTGGACGGCGCGCTGGTCGGCTACCGGCGCTCCGGCGACAAGCTCTACGAACTGCGCGAACGGGAGATCCTCAAGCAGCGCACCCATATCGGCTTCGTCTTCCAGAACTTCAACCTCTTCCCGCATCTGACGGTCCTGGACAACATCACCGAGGCGCCCCTCGCCGCGCTGCGCCGCCCGCGGAAGGACGTCCTCGCGACCGCGCGCGCCCTGCTGGACCGGGTGGGCCTCGCCGACAAGGCCGACGCCTATCCGCGGCAGCTCTCCGGCGGTCAGCAGCAGCGGGTCGCCATCGCCCGCGCGCTCGCCCTGGAACCGAAGCTGCTGCTCTTCGACGAGCCGACCTCGGCCCTCGACCCGGAGCTGGTCGGCGAGGTCCTGGCGGTCATCAAGGACCTGGCGCGGCAGGGCACCACCATGATCGTCGTCACCCATGAGATCGGCTTCGCCCGCGAGGTCGCCGACACCGTCGTCTTCATGGACGGCGGCCGGATCGTCGAACAGGGGCCGCCCGGCCAGGTCCTCGACCACCCCCGCCACGAGCGCACCAAGTCCTTTCTGTCCAAGGTCCTCTGACGTGCCGCCGTCCCCCGTCCGGCCGTCCCCGGCCCCCTCATCCCCAGGAGCCCCGAGTTGAACCGCCGCACTCTGACCGCCGCCCTCGCGCTCGCCGCCGGATCCGTACTGCTCACCGCCTGCGGCAGCGGTGACGCGGTGACCGGGAGCGTCGCCGCGGGCCCCCCGGGGTCGAAGATCAATACCGGCCCCGACCAGCACCGCGTCCGCGGGCAGCGGGACCCGGCGCTCGCCGCCCTGGTGCCCGCCCGGGTCCGGGACGCCGGTGTGCTGCGCATCGGCGTGGGCGCCGACAGCTCACCGCCGCTGACCTTCTACGCCTCCGACGACCGGACCCTCATCGGCGTCGAGGAGGACCTCGCCACCCTCGTCGCCGACACCCTCGGCCTGAAGGCCGAGTTCACCCCGCTGTCCTGGGAGAACCTCTTCGTCGGCCTGGACAGCGGCAGACTCGACGCGGTCTTCTCCAACGTCACCGTCACCGAGGAGCGCAAGGAGAAGTACGACTTCGCGACCTACCGGCTGGACGAGCTGGCGCTGGAGACGAAGAAGGGCAGCGGCTGGCGGGTGCGCGGCGCGAAGGACGTCGCGGGCCGGACCGTCGCGGTCGGCTCCGGCACCAACCAGGAGAAGATCCTCGTCGAGTGGAGCGAGGAGAACGAGAAGGCCGGCCGTAAACCGGTCGACATCAAGTACTTCCAGAAGAGCTCCGACACCTACCTCGCCCTGCAATCGGGCCGGATCGACGGCTACTTCGGACCGAACCCGTCCGTCGCCTACCACGTCGGCACCGCGGGCCTGACCGAGGTCGCCGGGACCTTCTCCGGCGGCGGCCGCGGCCTCCAGGGCGAGATCGCCGCCACCACGAAGAAGGGCAGCGGCCTGGTCGGTGCCTATGCCGCCGCACTCCGGAAGGTCATCGACGACGGCCGGTACGGCAAGGTGCTGGCGCGCTGGGGGCTCGGCGGCGAGGCCCTGAAGACCTCGCGGATCAACCCGCCCGGCCTGCCCAAGACAGCGAACTGACCCGGCGCACGGAAGGCTCACCCATGTCCGCATCCCCCCGCCCCCTCCACCTGTCCGTCGCGCTGGAGCACCCGCGGCCGGCCGCCCGCGCGGACCGGCCGGACCGCACCGACCGCTACGACGCGGCGCATTTCGTCCGCCTGGCGCGGCTCGCCGAGCGCGGTGTCCTCGACTTCGTCACCCTCGGCGACAGCCTGACCCGGCCGGGCCTCGACGCGCTCGCCGTGCTGGCCCGCGTCGCCCCCGCGACCGAGCGGATCGGCCTGGTCCCGGCCGTCACCACCACCCACACCGAGCCGTTCCACGTCTCCACCGCCGTCAGCACCCTGGACTGGGTCAGCCGCGGCCGGGCCGGCTGGCAGGCCGAGGTGTCCACCACCGAGGCCGAGGCCGCGCTCTTCGGCCGCCGGGCCGCCGAGCCGCCCGCCGCGGCGTGGCGGGAGGCGGGCGAGGCAGCCGACGTCGCCGCGCGGCTGTGGGACAGCTGGGAGGACGGCGCCGAGATCCGCGACCGGGCGACCGGCCGCTTCGTCGACCGGGACCGACTGCACTACGTCGACTTCGCCGGTACGCACTTCTCCGTCCGCGGTCCCTCCACCGTCCCTCGGCCGCCGCAGGGCCACCCCGTCACGGTCGTGGACGCGACCGGGGAGACGGCCGGCGCCGAACGGGCCGTACGGGAGGTGGCCGCCGCGTACGCCGATGTCGCGCTGGTCCGGGCCGCGGACCCGCAGAGCGCCGGTGCCGTCCGCGCCGAACTGCGCGAGCTCGCCCGCGCGCACGGCCGCGACCCCGGCCAGTTGGTCGTCCTCGCCTCGCTGCCGGTCGAACTGCACTGCTCGGGCGATGCCGTCGGGCTCGCCGAACTGCTCGGCGACTGGTACGCGGACGGCGCCGCCGACGGCTTCCACCTGCGGTTCGCGGACCCCGGGCGCGACCTCGCCCTGCTCGTCGACGGCACCGTCCCGGTGCTCCAGCACCGCTGCCTGCTGCGCCGCTTCTACCCCGGCGCCACGCTGCGCGAGCACCTCGGCCTGCCGCGCCCCGCCAACCGCTACGCCCTCGCCCGGGAGGCATCGTGATGAACCCGAACCCCAGCGGACCGACGCCCAGTGGGCCGACGCCCAGTGGACCGGCCTCTGGCGGACCGGCCTCCGGCCGACCGGCTCCCGGTGGCCCGGCACCCACCGGACCCGGCCGCACCGCCGCCTCCCCGTACGGGCGCACCACCGCGCCCCCGCACGGCCGCAGACAGATGCACCTGGCGGCGCACTTTCCCGGTGTCAACAACACCACCGTCTGGGCCGATGACCGGTCGAAGAGCCAGATCGCCTTCTCCTCGTTCGAACACCTCGCCCACACCGCCGAGCGCGGCCTGTTCGACTTCTTCTTCCTCGCCGAGGGGCTGCGGCTGCGCGAGCACAAGGGCCGTATCCACGACCTCGACGTGCTCGGCAGGCCCGAGTCGATCACCGTGCTGAACGCCCTGGCGGCGGTCACCGACCGGCTGGGCCTGGCCGCCACCGTGAACACCACCTTCAACGAGCCCTATGAACTCGCCCGCCGGCTGGCCTCCCTCGACCACCTCAGCGGCGGCCGGGCCGCCTGGAACGCCGTCACCACCTCCGACGCGTTCACCGGCGAGAACTTCCGCCGCGGCGGCTATCTCGACCGGGCCCAACGCTATTCCCGGGCCGTCGAATTCGTCGCCACCGCACGGGAGTTGTGGGACTCCTGGACGGACGACGGCGTGCCCCGGCCGTTCGCGCACCGCGGCCGGCACTTCGACATCCACGGCGAGTTCACCGTCCCGCGCAGCCCCCAGGGCCATCCGGTCGTCATCCAGGCCGGGGACTCGTCCGAGGGCCGGGAGTTCGCCGCCTCGTCCGCCGATGTCATCTTCACCCGGCACAGCGGACCGGAGGCCGGCCGCGCCTTCTACGCCGACGTCAAGGGCCGGCTCGCGGCGTACGGCCGGCGGCCCGACGACCTCAAGATCATGCCGGGTGTCACCGTCGTCCTCGGCGACACCGCGGCCGAGGCCCAGGAGCACGCCGCCGAGATCCGCCGCAGCCAGGTCTCGCCGCAGAACGCGCTGCTCGCCGCGGAGCAGATCTGGGGCGTCGACCTGTCCTCCTACGACCCCGACGGCCCGCTGCCCGACATCGACCCGGACCCCGGTAGCGAGCTGGCGCAGGGCCGCGTCCGGCACGGCGATCCGAAGGCCGTCGCCGACCGGTGGCGGGCGCTCTCCCGGGCCAAGGGCCTGTCCCTGCGCGAAACCGTCATCGAGACCACCGGCCGGCAGTCCTTCATCGGCACACCGGCGGCCGTCGCGGCGGAGATGGACGCCTTCGTGCGCACCGACGCCGCCGACGGGTTCATCCTCGTCCCGCATCTGACGCCCGGCGGCCTGGACGACTTCGTCGACCGCGTCGTACCGCTCCTCCAGGAACGCGGCGCGTTCCGCACGGAATACCGCGGCCGGACGCTGCGCTCCCATCTGGGACTGCCGGATCCCGTACGCCCGGCCGAGAAGGGTTGACCGCCATGAGCACCGGTACACGAGCACCTCAGGAGTGGCAGGACTGGCGCGAGCGGCGCACCGCGAAGGTCTCCCGGCCGTACGGACCGCTCGCCCTGACCGGCACCCACTGGCTCGCCGACCATCCCGACGGCCGGATCGAGGGGCTGCCGGGCCGCTGGACCGAGGACGGCGACCAGGTCGTGCTGCGGACCGGCGCGGGCGACGGGCTCACCGTCGACGGCACACCGCCGTCCGGCGAGGTCCGGCTCGGCGAGGACGGCGCGGCGGCACGGGCCCGGGTGGCGTGGGGCGAGCGGCGGCTGCCGGTGCTGCGCCGCGAGGGGCTGTGGGCGGTACGCGACTACGACCCGGACGCCGCGACCCGCCGCGCGTTCACCGGAATCGAGGTCTACCCGTATGACGCCCGCTGGGTGCGGCCCGGCCTCTTCCGCCCGTATCCGCAGGAGCGCACCGTCCGGGTGCCCAACGCCGACGGACAGCGGCGCGGCTTCGGCCTGGCCGGCGAACTGGCCTTCACGCTGGACGGCGACGAGCACACCGTGCAGGCCGCGGTCGAGGCCGACGGCTCCCTGTGGGCGGTGTTCGCCGACACCACCAGCGGCGACGAGAGCTACCGCTTCCGCTTCCTGCGGCCCCCGGCGCCCGCCGAGGACGGCACCGTCACCGTCGATCTCAACCGTGTCGTGCTGCCGCCCTGCGCCTTCGCCGACCACTTCATCTGCCCCTTCCCGCCGCCCGGCAACACCCTGCCGTTCGCGCTGCGGGCCGGTGAGCGCGACCTGCGCGCCCGCTGATCCGACCCACCATCCGCCGAGGACACCGCCCCGGCAGCCCGGCCGGGGCTGCCGGGGCGGCGGCGTGCGCGGCCGGATGAGTGGTGCGTACATCCGGGTGCGTACATCCGGGTGCCCGGCCGGGTGTACGGGCGTGGCCCTCTTGCGCCCAGGGGGTGACGTCCCCGAGACTCCCGCTCAGCGCTTGTCAGGGGCATGCGGAAAATGACACGTGCGGATTCCCGGATGCCCTTCGCCTGCGCCTCACGGGTCGCCCACCGGCGGCCCATCGATCCCCTCGGAGGAATCACGTGAGGAACGAGCGCACCACCCCCCGCAGCGGCGTGACCAGACGCATCCGGCTGCTCGCCGTGGCGTCCGGACTGGTGGCCCTCGGAGCCGTCGCCATCCCGACCGCCAACGCCCAGGACCCGTCCCCCACCAAGACGTTCAGCGCCGCCCAGCTCTCCGCCGCCGACAGCGCGGTACGCGCCGCGGATGTCCCCGGCACCGCCTGGGTCGTCGACCAGAAGTCGCACACTCTCGTCGTCACGGCCGACCGCACCGTCTCCCAGGAGCAGATCACCAAGATCGAGCAGGCCGCGGGCGGCAACGCGGGCGCCGTACAAATCCAGCGCACCGCGGGCACCCTGCGCACCCTCATCTCCGGCGGCGACGCCATCTACGCCCCCAGCTGGCGCTGCTCGCTCGGCTTCAACGTCCGCAGCGGCAACACGTACTACTTCCTGACGGCCGGTCACTGCACCGAGGGCAACCCGCCCTGGTACACCAGCGCGGCGCACACCACGAGCATCGGCCCGACGACCGGATCCAGCTTCCCCGGCAACGACTACGGCATCGTGAAGTACACCTCCTCCGTCAGCCACGAGGGGACGGTCGGCAGCCAGGACATCACCAGCGCCGGCACCCCGTCGGTCGGCCAGACGGTCACCCGCCGCGGCTCCACCACCGGCATCCACAGCGGCAAGGTCACCGGGCTCAACGCCACCGTCAACTACGGCAACGGCGACATCGTCTCCGGTCTGATCCAGACCACCGTCTGCGCCGAACCCGGCGACAGCGGCGGCCCGCTCTACTCCGGGACCACCGCCCTGGGCCTGACCTCCGGCGGCAGCGGCGACTGCACCTCCGGCGGCACGACGTTCTTCCAGCCGGTCACGGAGGCGCTCAGCGCCTACGGCGTGAGCGTCTACTGATTCCGGACCGCTGCCGGACCGCTGCCGGTCCGGCGCCGGCCTGGTACTGATCCGCTGCCGGCCTGGTGACCCGCTGAGGCGGTCACGCTGTGGTCCGGCAGTGGCGGGGCCCCCGTTCGTCGGCGGACGGGGGTCCTGTCGCGTGCTCGGCGGCCGGGGGCCCGTTGCGGCCGTCGAAAGGATCACGGGCGAGCCGGTGTCGTCGGCCGTGGGCGGGGGTGCCCGGCCCGTGCCCGGCAGGGCTCTCGCCCGCTCACCGACCCGGGCATACCATGATAAAGAGTGTGAATCGGGCAGCGAACGGCTAATGTCTGGGGGCCGTGATGGTCGGAGAACTGGTGACGGCCGGAGTGGCGCTCGCCTCGGCGGGCGTGGTGTATCTCATGGCGGCGGCGCGCGTGGTCAAGCAGTACGAGCGTGGTGTGGTGCTCCGGCTGGGGCGGCTGGCGTCCGAGGTGCGCGCGCCGGGATTCACCATGATCGTTCCGGGCATCGACCGGATGCGCAAGGTCAATATGCAGATCGTCACGATGCCGGTGCCCGCCCAGGAGGGCATCACCCGCGACAACGTCACGGTCCGGGTCGACGCGGTGGTCTATTTCAAGGTCGTGGACGCCGCCGACGCGGTCATCGAGGTCGAGGACTACCGCTTCGCGGTCTCCCAGGTCGCCCAGACCTCGCTGCGCTCGATCATCGGCAAGAGCGATCTGGACGATCTGCTCTCCAACCGCGAGAAGCTCAATCAGGGCCTCGCGGTGATGATCGACAGCCCGGCGCTGGGCTGGGGCGTACAGATCGACCGGGTGGAGATCAAGGACGTCTCGCTGCCGGAGACGATGAAGCGGTCGATGGCGCGCCAGGCGGAGGCGACCCGGGACCGGCGCGCCCGGGTCATCAACGCCGACGCCGAGTTGCAGGCGTCGAAGAAGCTCGCCGAGGCGGCCCAGGCGATGTCCGGCCAGCCCGCGGCGCTCCAACTGCGGCTGCTGCAGACCGTGGTGGCGGTCGCCGCCGAGAAGAACTCGACCCTCGTGCTGCCGTTCCCGGTGGAGCTGCTGCGCTTCCTGGAGCGCTCCGGACTCCAGGCCCAGGCGCAGACGGCCCAGGCCGAGGCCGCGGCCCGGACCCAGGCCCAGGCCGGGAGCCAGGCTCAGGTCGAGGCCCAGGTTCAGGACCAGACCCAGGAGCAGGTCCCGGTGGAGCAGCAGTGGCAGCCGCCGGTCGCGTCGCGGGAGGCCGTCGAGGCCGTGGAGGCCGTGGAGGGCGTCGAGGTCACCACGAGCGGCGACGGCGGTGTGCTCTCGCCCGAGCTGGAGACGCTCCCCGAGGCGGAGGACCTGCCGTAAGACCCTGCCGTAGGACCTCCCGAACGACCTGCCGCAGGCCGTGGTCCACTGCCGCTCATGCCGTTGCTGCTGCTGGATCTCGACAACACCCTTGTCGACCGCGATGCGGCCTTCCGCGCCGCCGTCGCGCACTTCCTCGCCGAGCACTCCCTGCCCGCCGCCGACCTCATGTGGGTGATGTCCGTCGACGCCGGTGGCTATACCGCGCGTCACGACGTCGCCGCGGCCCTGACCGGCCGATACGGCGACGTGGTGCCGACCGCCGCCATCCGTGCGCTGCTCGACACCGGCGCCGCCGATCGCGTCGTCCTGGCGCGGTCCTCCCGCGAGGCGCTGGGCAGCGCGCGGGCGGACGGCTGGACGTGCGTCATCGTCACCAACGGCCGCACCGTCCAGCAGGAAGGGAAGATCCGTAACACCGGACTCGACCAGCTCGTCCAGGGCTGGGTCGTCTCCGAAGACGTCGGCCACAAGAAGCCGGAACCGGAGATCTTCCGGGCGGCAGCCGCGATCGTCGGCGTCCCCCTGCCGGGCGCGTGGGTCATCGGGGATTCACCGCACGCCGATATCGCGGGCGCCGACGCGCTCGGACTCCGAAGTGTGTGGGTGACGGACGGCCGCCCCTGGACCCAGGATTCCTACCGGCCCACCCATGCCGCTCACGCCGCCGCCGCCGCGATCCACCACGCCATCGGTACACCGGCATAAGGGCGCTGCCGCACCACCCCGAGGCCGGCCGTTCGCTTCCTGAGGAGTAGCTCTCCGTAGCTGGGCAGAGGTGCGCCCACCCGGATGGAGCGACGCACGAGATGACGCGCCTCGGTCGGGACGCCGCCGAACTCGTCACCGGAGCCGAGGACTTCGCCGCTGAGCCCACGGTCCGGGTAGCACTGGCAGTTGCCTTGCGGTGGGGGCTGCGGGGACTTCGGGGCCGTTGACGTGGGCGGATATGGCGGTCACGCCGTCCGGGGCCGGACGGTGGGCCGTGGTCGCGGACGGAACCGGGGGAGTGGTGGGGGATTCGCGGGGGCCGGATGAGGCGGATGGTTTCCGGACAGGTGTAGTCCTCACCCCCTGCGTGCCCGTGGGCGCCCCCTGTGGTCATCGCTGTCCGTGATCGGGCGCGACGTGCGCGGACCACGCTGTGTCCGCAATCCGGCGGAACGGTCAACTCCCGTACCGGAGACCGGAATTCGGTCTTGTGCGCGACTGGGGCGGTGGGAATACTCGGTCCGCACGTTGGCATGGACGCGACTCCCCGAGGTGCTGTGACGCGGGGCGGATGCGTCCGTGTCCCGAGTTCCCCACACTCTCCGGGTCCGTATCTCCCCACAGAGCGGGCCCATCCCCCCACGGGAGGCTCTGAGTTGAAGCACCGACGCATACCCAAGCGGCGCGCCGTCCTGGGCGGCGCGGGCGCGCTGGCCCTGGCCGCCACCGCCACTCTCACCATGACCAGCGCCCAGGCGGCGACGGCCCCCACCGCGGACCGGCTGACCCCCGCCGCGGCGACCGCGCTGGCGGCCCAGTTCAAGACCGGTACGGCCGGCTCGTTCTATGACGCCAAGGCCCACAAGCTCGTGGTCAACGTCGTGGACGAGACGGCCGCCAAGGCCGTCCGGGCCAAGGGGGCGGAGGCGAGACTCGTCAAGCACACGCTCGCCCAGCTCGACACGGCCCGCCGGACGCTGAAGGCGAAGGCGACGATCCCCGGCACGGCCTGGTCGGTCGACCCGCGGAGCAACAAGGTTCTGGTGACCGCCGACCGCACGGTCCGGGGCGCCGAGCTGAACCAGCTCACCAAGGTGGTGGGCGCCCTCGGCGACAAGGCCGAACTCCGCCAGAGCAAGGGCGAGTTCAAGACCCTCATCGCCGGTGGCGACGCGATCTGGGGCAGCACCGCCCGCTGCTCGCTCGGCTTCAACGTCGTCAAGGACGGCCAGCCGTACTTCCTGACGGCCGGCCACTGCGGCAACGCCGTGCAGAGCTGGTCCGACCAGCAGGGCGGCTCGGAGATCGCGACCACCGACCAGTCCACGTTCCCGGGCAACGACTACTCCATCGCCAAGTACACGGCGAACACCGCGCACCCGAGCGAGGTGGACCTCTACAACGGCAGCACCCAGCAGATCACCCAGGCCGGGGATGCCACGGTGGGCGAGCACGTGACCCGCAGCGGCAGCACCAGCCAGGTGCACGACGGCACCGTCAAGGCGCTGAACGCCACCGTCAACTACCAGGAGGGCACGGTCAACGGTCTGATCCAGACCGATGTCTGCGCCGAGCCCGGTGACAGCGGCGGCGCGCTCTTCGACGGCGGCACCGCGCTCGGCCTCACCTCCGGCGGCAGCGGCGACTGCTCGTCGGGCGGCGAGACCTTCTTCCAGCCGGTTCCGGCGGCCCTGGCGGCCTACGGCGCGCAGATCGGCTGACCCGCACCGCACCGCACCGTGCCGCCGGGCTCCGGCCCGTACGGCACCGGCACCGGCCCCCGGACCTGCTCGACATCCGGGGGCCGGTGCCTGCCGGTGCCCGCATTCCGCCGGCTGTCGGTGCCGGTATCCGGCCGCCTGCCGGTCCGTCGTGCGGTCACCGGGGGTACCTCCGTCCGTTGCCCGGCCACTGGCGGCACCTCCGTCCGTCGTCCGTTCACCGGTGGTACCTCCGTCCGTCGTCCGCCCATCGGCCACCGGTCCGTCCGGGGCGACTTGTTGGAGCGCGACGCCCGCATCCTCCGCCCGGCCCTTCCCGGTGCCCGGCCCCGGCCCATCGGCCCCCACCCGACGATCCCCGGACGCCGCCGTCCGGCGTCCGGGGACCTGGAACCTGGGGCCTGGCGGGGAGCGGTCAGAACTCGAAGACCGAGCCCTTGCCGTCCGTCATCGCGCAGGAGTTGGCGAAGGTGTACGTGTAGGACACCCGGCTGCCCTGCCAGACGCCGTCCGCGGTGACCACGATGGGGGCCCACTCCTTGGTACACACCCGGCCCGTCGTCCCGGCCTCGGTCACCTCGGTGAAGTCACCGGATACCGAACGCAGCTGGGCGCAGGCGGCCTTGGGGTCCGGGTGGCTGCCGCTCGCCGACGGCGCGCAGCTGAGCGTCACCGCGCGCTGCACCGTGGCGGTCGCGCGGCTCTCGCCCTGGCCGACGGTCAGTACCAGCGCCGTCGGGGCGTAGAGCCCGGTGGTCCGCGCCGACTGCGCCGGTGCGGTGGTGGGTGCGGTGGGTGCGGCGGTGGCCGGTGCGGTGGTGGCGAGGGCACCGAAAACCAGTGCCGCGCCGAGCGCGATTCCGCCGGTGATGTACCGCATGACGAACACTCCCTTGCTCGAAGGTGCAGATACCGGACGGGAGTCTGGCCCAAGCGCACAGTGAACGCACCCCGGCCGATCGCTTTGAGTCGATAGGTGAAAGCAGTGGGTAATGGCGTGAACAAATGCGGGGGAAGTGTGGGGGAGTGGTGCGGGCACCGTGTGCGGCCAGCGGGGATGCGGCGCCGCCGGTGACCCCCGGCGAGGTGCCGGGCGGCTCGGAAGGGAGTGAATCCGGCCGCCGACCGATCGTTCGGGAGGGATTCGATCTCCGCCGATTGGCCCGAAGGCAGGGCCTGGGGTGTCAAGACTGGCTTATGCCGATAGCGGATGCCTCGCACCGGCCCGATGGCAGGAAACTTGTGAAAGTTTTCACGAGCTTCCAAGGGTCCTAGGTCCTCCCCTGTTCTTGCAGGTCAGGCGGCATATTGACGGTCCCGTTCCGATCTTGAAGGGACTTTGGTCCGCACAAAAAGGGGCATTCGCGGACAGTTCGCGGGTCCGGACGGAGGTCTGATGGAGGCATCAGGAAACCGGTCCAGCCAAGGAGGACCTGCCATGCAGGCCACGGAGAACACCGCACCGACCCCCGCAGTGGAAGCGGTCGATGGCCTTGTCCAGGGGGCGCTGAAGGCCCTCGGCCAGTTCGAGGAGTTCACCCAGGAGCAGGTCGACCACATCGTCATGAAGGCATCGCTCGCGGCGCTCGCCGCGCATGGTGAGCTCGCCCGCCAGGCGGTGGCGGAGACCGGCCGGGGCCTGTTCGAGGACAAGGCCGTGAAGAACCTCTTCGCCTGTGAGCACGTCACCCACTCCATGGCGGGCCTCAAGACGGCCGGCGTCATCCGCCGCGACGAGCTGAACGGCATCACCGAGATCGCCGAACCGGTCGGTGTGATCTGTGCGATGACCCCGGTCACCAACCCCACCTCGACGACCGTTTTCAAGGCGCTGATCGCCCTCAAGACCCGTAATCCGGTCATCTTCGCCTTCCACCCCTCCGCCCAGAAGTGCAGCGCCGAGGCGGCCCGGATCGTCCGGGACGCGGCGCTCGCGGCGGGCGCCCCCGAGCACTGTGTGCAGTGGATCGAGGAGCCTTCGATGGCGGCCACCGACAGCCTGATGCACCACGACGGCGTCTCCACGATCCTCGCCACCGGCGGCAACGCCATGGTCAAGGCGGCCTACTCGTGCGGCAAGCCGGCCCTCGGCGTCGGCGCGGGCAACGTCCCCGCCTATGTCCACAAGAGCGCGGACCTGGCCCGCGCCATCCACGACATCGTGCTCTCCAAGGCGTTCGACAACGGCATGGTCTGCGCCTCCGAGCAGGCCGTCATCTTCGACAAGGAGATCTACGACCAGGGCCTCGCGGAGCTGCGCAAGCTCGGCGCGCACGTCCTCGCCCCGGCCGAGAAGACCATGCTGGAGGAGTACGTCTTCGGCACCACGGCCTTCGCCAACAACTGCGCCGGCGCCAAGCTGAACGCCGCGGTCGTCGGCAAGTCCCCGCAGTGGATCGCCGAACAGGCCGGTTTCACCGTCCCGGAGGGCACCTCGGTCCTCGTCGCGGAGTGCGCCGAGGTCGGTGAGGGCGAGCCGCTGACCCGCGAGAAGCTCTCGCCGATCCTGGCCTGCCTGCGGGCCGGCTCCACCGAGCTGGGCATGGAACTCGCCGCGCAGATGGTCGAGTTGGGCGGGCTGGGACACAGCGCCGCGATCCACACCGCGAGCGAGGAGCTGGCCGAGGAGTTCGGCAAGCGGGTCAAGGCGATCCGGGTGATCGTCAACTCGCCCTCGACCTTCGGCGGCATCGGCGATGTCTACAACGCCTTCCTGCCCTCGCTCACCCTCGGCTGCGGTTCGTACGGGCACAACTCCGTCGCCGGGAACGTCACCGCGGTCAATCTCATCAACGTCAAGCGCATCGGACGGCGGAACAACAACATGCAGTGGTTCAAGGTCCCGCCGAAGATCTACTTCGAGCGCAACTCGCTGCGCTACCTCGGTGAGATGGACGGCCTCAAGCGGGTCTCGATCGTCACCGACAAGACCATGTCGGCCCTCGGCTTCGTCCAGAAGGTGACCGACATCCTCCAGGGCCGCCCCTCGGCCGTCGTCCTCCAGGTCATCGACAGCGTCGAACCCAACCCGGAGCTCTCCACCGTCCAGGCGGGCGCCGCGCAGCTGCGCGACTTCCAGCCGGACACCATCATCGCGCTCGGCGGCGGCTCGGCGATGGACGCGGCCAAGATCATGTGGCTGATGTACGAGCGTCCCGAGGTCGAGTTCGCCGACACCAAGGAGAAGTTCTTCGACATCCGCAAGCGCGCCTTCAAGTTCCCCTCGCTGGGCGAGAAGGCCCGGCTGGTCGCCATCCCGACCACCTCGGGCACCGGCTCGGAGGTCACCCCCTTCGCCGTCATCTCCGACCCCGCGGCCGCCCAGAAGTACCCGCTGGCGGACTACGCGCTCACGCCGGACGTCGCCATCGTCGACCCGGTGCTGCCGATGAACCTCCCGGCGACCGTCACCGCGGACTCGGGCTTCGACGCCCTGACCCACGCCACCGAGGCGTACGTCTCGGTCTACTCCAACGACTACACCGACGGCCTCTGCCTCCAGGCCATCAAGCTGATCTTCGAGAACCTGGAGCGCTGCGTCGTGCACGGCGCCGAGGACCCCGAGGCCCGGGAGAAGATGCACAACGCCTCGACGGTGGCCGGTATGGCCTTCGCCAACGCCTTCCTCGGCATGGTCCACGCCATGGCCCACACCCTGGGCAACACCTTCCACGTCGCCCACGGCCGGACCAACGCCCTCCTCCTGCCGCATGTCATCCGGCACAACGGACAGCTCACCGGCAAGGCCACCCCCTGGCCGAAGGCGGAGGTCTACCGCGCCCCGGAGCGGTTCCAGGAGATCGCGAAGATGCTGGGCCTGCCCGCCGCGACCGCGGCGGAGGGCGTGGAGTCCTACGCCCGCGCCATCGAGGACCTGCGCACCCGGTGCGGTATCCCCGCCTCCTTCCAGGAGCAGGGCGTCGACGAGCAGGAGTTCCTCGCGGCCCTCCCGCAGCAGGCCATGAACGCCTACGCCGACCAGTGCGCGCCCGCCAACCCGCGGATGCCGATGACCGACGACATGCAGCGGCTGATGAAGCAGGCGTACTACGGCACGACGCAGGACGCGGCCGGAGAGAAGTGAGACCGCGGTGCGGGGCGTGACGGCCCCGTGCAGGAGGGCCGCCCGGTATCAGGTACCGGGCGGCCCTCCCGCACGCGGCCCGGTGTGCCGCACCCCTCCGCCGGCCGGTTCAGTCCCGCCGCGTGGCCGGATCCGGCCGCCGGCCGTCCAGCTCCGGCAGCCCCGCCGTCAGGGCCCGCATACCGCGCGTCACCAGCTCCGCGGGCCCCTGCGGGCCGTCCGCCGGCTCGTCGCCGGCGGCCCATACCTCCACCGCGACCCGCAGTGCGGTGTTCGCGGCGGCCGCGGCGAGCCGTACCGCCAGTGGGCCGGCGCCGGTCAGCCGGGCCAGGACCGGGATCAGCGCCTCCTCGGACTCGTGGTGCACACGGTGCCAGACCGCGCGCAGCGCCGGATCACCGGGCATCGCGCGCAGCAGCCCGCGGGTCCAGCGCAGTGCCTCCTCGGCCTCCGGCCCGGCCGGAGTCAGTGCCCGCCGCGCCGCCCGCTCCAGCGCCTCACGTACGGACGGCGGGTGCGGCCCGGCCGCCGGCCCGGCCAGATCGTCGATCCACCGCCGCACCCCGACGGCGAGCAGCGGCGCCACCGCGTCCTCCTTGGTGCGGAAGTAGCGGTAGAAGGTGCGCGGTGCGACGCCCGCGGCGCGCGCGATCTCCTCGGCGGTGACCCCGGCGCCGCGCTCGGCGAACAGGGCCGCCGCGGTGCGGGCGATCTCCAGCTGGGTCTCGGCCTTGCGCCGCTCGGTGAGGGAGGGGCGGGCGGAGCGTGTGGGGGGTGCGGTGCGGGGCGCGGTGGACATGGGCCCAGCTTACGGAGCGTGGTGACACTTTGGCATGTCACGCGAATGTGGCACAACATGCCATGTCGGCGTACCGTGCGGACAAACGTGCCCGGAGAGGGCGCACACACCCAGGGAAAGGGAGCAGCACCATGGAGCGTTTCGACGGGCGCCGCGTACTGATCACCGGGGCCGGCTCGGGCATCGGACAGGCCACCGTCCACCGGATCCTCGCCGAGGGCGGCCGGGTGGTGGCGGCGGACATCGACGCGGCGGGCCTGCGGGCCACCGCCGAGCGCGCCGCCGCGGACGGCGGCGGCGACCGGCTGGTGACCGCGGTGCTGGACATCTCCGACGAGGCGGCGGTCCGGACCGGCGTCGCGGCCGCGGTGTCCGGCCTCGGCGGTCTGGACGTCCTGGTCAACGCGGCCGGCATCCTGCGCGCCTCGCACACCCACGAGACCGGCCTGGACTTCTTCAACAAGATCATCTCGGTCAACCTCACCGGCACCTTCCTGATGATCCGGGAGGCGCTGCCCGCCCTGCTCGCGGGCCGGTCACCCGTCGTGGTCAACTTCAGCTCCACCTCCGCCTCGTTCGCGCACCCGTACATGGCGGCATACGCGGCGAGCAAGGGCGGCATCCAGTCCCTCACGCACGCCATCGCGAGCGAGTACGCCAAGCAGGGGCTGCGCGCGGTCTGTGTGGCGCCGGGCTCCATACAGTCCGGGATGACCCTCGACCCGGGCCTGCCCGAGGACGCCGACCCGAGCCTGTTCGGCAAGCTGCTGCCGGCCATCGGCAAGGGGTTCGCGGGCCCGGAAACCGTCGCCGGGGTCATCGCGATGCTCGCCTCGCAGGACGGTGCGTTCATCACCGGTACGGAGATCCGGATCGACGGCGGAACGCATATGTGATCGCGGCGACGCGGAGGGGGCGGCGGAACGCGCGGGGTGCGCGGGCGAGCGCGCCCCGCGCGGTGTCGTACCCGTTCCGCGTAGGTCAGTCGGTCGGGGCAGGCGGTCGGCCGGCCGGCCGGGCCCTGCGCCGGGGCCGGCCGCCGCTTCCTTCGCGCCTCGAACGGAACACCGCGAGTGTGAGGGTGAGCAGGGCGCCGCCCGCCGCCCAGGCGGAGAGCACCAGCAGCGGTCCGGTCATCGCGTTGCCCCGGAAGTACGCGAGGGAGCGCGCCGCCCAGGTGCCCGCGCCCGGCGGCAGCGCGGGCCCGATCGCCCGCCAGAACGGCGGCAGCAGCGGATACGGATAGGCGCCGCCCGCGCTCGGATTGCCCAGCACCACGATCACCAGGATCGCCAGGCCGATGCCGATGATGCCCAGCAGCCCCTGGAAGGCCAGGGTCGTGGCCCCCACGGCGAAGACGGTCAGGGCGCCGAGCCCCCACAGCCCGAAGAGGCTGCCGGGCAGCGCGTCGAGCACCGGGCCGACGATGATCGCGCCGACCAGGCCCGCGGCGATCGCGTAGAGCGCGAGCACGGCCAGCCTGATGACCGCCCGCTGCCCGTTGGAGGGGCGCGCCCCGGCGCTGATCGCCAGGATCGCGGCGCACAGATAGCCGCCGACACACCAGCCCACGACGAGGTAGAAGGACGACAGGCTGCGGCCGTCGCCGTGCGCCGCGGGCGCCACGTCCACCGTGCGCACGGTGCGCTGCTGCGCCTTCTCGGCCGCGCCGACGACCGCCTCGACCGCCTGTGACAGCGAGGCGCCGCCGCCGCTCGCGACGAGCAGCCGGTCGGTGCTGCCGGACACCTCGACGATCAGCGCGGCATCGATCTCCCGGTTCTCGATCTGGTGCACCGCGGCCGCCTCGGAGGACACCGCGCGCGGAGCCAGGGGGGAGCCGGGCAACTGGTCCAGTTTCCGCACCAGTTCCCCGCTCACCTGCGCGGGGGCGACCACGGCGAGCGGTACGTCGGTCGGTTTCGGGTGGTGGAACGCGCCGGTGTACGACGTGATGAACGCGGCCATCAGGCCCAGTACGCCGATCACCAGCAGCGCGGCCCGGGTCGACACCGCGCTCTTCACCTCCCCGAGGAAGGTGGTGCGGGTGCCGTCGTCCATCGTGGCCATGCGCCGCTCCTCGCCACATCCATGCCGGGATCACGCCGGGGCACGCCGGGCCCGCGCCGGGCCGGGGCCGGGAGCACGCCGTGATCCTTTGTCCCCATATCTTCCGGCAGGCGGCGGGATCGCGCAGATCGGGCGGGCCGGCCGACGGCGGCGAGAGGGAGCACCTCCGTCCGCGTTCGTACGAATGTTCGAGCAAGGGTTATGGTGGAAAAGGAAACGAGGGGCCCGGGGCCGAAGAGCGACCGGGACCGGCACGGAACCCGGAACCGGTCAGGGGGCGGCTGAGCGCAGGAGGTGCGGATGTCAGGGTTCACGCATCTGCACACCGCTTCGGGGTTCTCCCTGCGCTACGGCGCCTCCCACCCGGAGCGGCTCGCCGAGCGCGCCGCCGAACGGGGCATGGACGCCCTCGCGCTGACCGACCGGGACGGGCTCTCCGGAGCCGTCCGGTTCGCCAAGGCCGCCGCCGCGGCCGGTATCCGCCCGCTGTTCGGCACCGGACTCGCCGTGGCGGGCCGCCCCTCGGCGCCGGCGCCCGCCGCGCGGCGGCGCACCCCGGTACGCGGCGGCGCCTTCCTCGACGAGTCCGCGGCCCGCGCCGTCTTCCTGGCCCGCGACGGCGCGGCCGGCTGGGCCGCCCTGTGCCGGCTGGTCTCGGCCGCGCACGCGGACCGGGCCGAACGGCCGGTCCTCCCGTGGCACGCCCTGGAGTCCGCCGCGGACGGGCTGACCGTGCTGCTCGGACCGGACTCCGACGTGGGCCGGGCGCTGGCCGCCGGGCGCCCGGACCGGGCCGCCCGGATCGTCGCCCCCTGGCGCGAGCTGTACGGCGACGCGCTGCGCCTGGAGATCGTCGACCACGGCCGCGACGGCAGCGGCCCCGGCTCGCTCCGGCTGGCCGCCCGCACCCTCGGCTTCGCCGTCGACCAGGGCATCCGCGCCGTCCTGACCAACGCGGTCCGCTACGCCGACCCCGGCCAGGGCCCGGTCGCCGACGTACTGGACTCCGCCCGCCGCCTGGTCCCGGTGGACCGGCACCGCCCCGAGGCCCGGGACACCGGCGAGCGGTGGCTCAAGGACGCTGCCGCGATGCGCCGCACCGCCGGGCGGATCGCCGAGGCGGCCGGGTTCCGGCACGACCTCGCCCACCGGCTGCTCACCATGACCGAGGAGACCGCGGGCGCCTGCCGGGTCGACCCGGAGGACGACCTCGGGCTCGGCCGGGTCCACTTCCCCGAACCGCGGCTGGTCGGCGCCGGCCACCGCACCGCCGCCCGGGTGCTGCGCTCACGCTGCGCCGCCGGGATGGTGCTGCGCGGCTACGACCGCGACCGCGAGCACTGGACGCGGCTGCACGAGGAGCTGCGCACCATCGAACGGCTCGGCTACCCCTCGTACTTCCTGACGGTCGCCCGGGTCGTGGACGACATACGGGAGATGGGCATCCGGGTCGCGGCCCGCGGATCCGGCGCCGGCTCCCTGGTCAACCACCTCCTGGGCATCACCCACGCCGACCCGGTCGCACACGGGCTGCTGATGGAGCGCTTCCTGTCCGAGCGGCGGCGCGCGCTGCCGGACATCGACATCGACGTCGAGTCCGCCCGCCGGCTGGAGGTCTACCGCGCGATCTTCGACCGCTTCGGCGCGGCGCGGGTCGCGACGGTCTCGATGCCCGAGACCTACCGGGTGCGGCACGCCGTACGGGACGTGGGCGCCGCCCTGGGCATGGACCCGGCGCAGGTGGACCGGCTCGCCAAGGCGTTCCCGCACATCCGGGCCCGGGACGCGCGGGCGGCGCTGGCCGAACTGCCGGAGCTGCGCGGGGTGGCGGCGGCCGGGAGTGAACGGCTGTGGCAGCTGGTCGAGGCGCTGGACGCGCTGCCGCGCGGGATCGCCATGCACCCGTGCGGGGTGCTGCTCTCGGACGCCTCGCTGCTGGACCGTACGCCCGTCGTACCGACCACCCACGGCGCGGGCCCCGACGGCGCGGGCGCGGACGGCCGGGGGAGCACCCCCATCGTGATGTCCCAGTTCGACAAGGAGGACGTCGAGGACCTGGGTCTGCTCAAGCTCGATGTGCTGGGTGTGCGGATGCAGTCCGCGATGGCGCACGCGGTCACCGAGATCGGCCGGGCCACCGGGCGCCGCCTCGACCTGGACGACCCGGCGCAGGTGCCGCCGGACGACCGGGCCACCTACGACCTGATCCGCTCCACCGAGACGCTCGGCTGCTTCCAGATCGAATCGCCCGGCCAGCGCGACCTGGTCGGCCGCCTCCAGCCCGGCACCTTCCACGACCTGGTGGTCGATATCTCGCTGTTCCGGCCGGGACCGGTCGCCGCCGATATGGTGCGGCCCTTCATCGAGGCCCGGCACGGCCGCAGAGCCGTCCGCTATCCGCACCCCGACCTGGCGGAACCGCTGCGCGAGACCTACGGGGTCGTGGTGTTCCACGAGCAGATCATCGAGACGCTGCGGATCATGACGGGCTGTGCGCGGGACGAGGCGGACGAGCGGCGGCGCGCGCTGTCGCAGCCGGAGGCGCAGGAGAAGGTGCGCGCCTGGTTCGTGGCACGCGCCGAACGGCGGGGGTATGCGCCCGAGGTGATCGCGCACACCTGGGAGATCGTCGAGGCGTTCGGGGCGTACGGCTTCTGCAAGGCGCACGCGGTGGCCTTCGCGGTGCCCACCTACCAGTCCGCCTGGCTCAAGGCCCACCACCCCGCGGCCTTCTACGCCGGACTGCTCACCCACGACCCCGGGATGTACCCGAAGCGGCTGCTGCTCGCGGACGCGCGGCGGCGCGGGGTGCCGGTGCTGCCGCTGGATGTGAACCGGTCGGCGATCACCCATCGAATCGAACTGGTGTCTGGTGTGAGTTCGGTTTTGGCTCCGGTCGAGGCGGCTTCCGGGGACGGCTCCGGGGTGTGGGGGGTGCGGCTCGCGCTCTCCGATGTGTACGGGATGAGCGCGGCCGAGGCGCGGCGCATCGCGGACGGGCAGCCCTACACCTCGCTCCAGGACCTGTGGCAGCGGGCCAGGCCGAGTCGCCCGGTGGCCGAACGCCTGGCCCGGGTGGGCGCGTTGGACGCCTTCGGCGCGAACCGGCGGGACCTGCTGCTGCACATCGCCGAACTGCACCACCGCCGGCGGAGCGCACCGGCCGGACAGCTGACCCTGCCCGGCCGGGCCATCGACGCCGGAGACCCGGCAGGCGACGGCGGTACGGCGGGCGGCGGGGCCGTCGGGCGGGCGGCGGTGGCCGATACGGTCGAGCCGGTGGGGCTGCCCGATCTGAGCGACACCGAACGGCTCAGCGCCGAACTGGGCGTCCTGGGCATGGACGCCTCCCGGCATCTGATGGCCGATCACCAGGAGTTCCTCGCGGAGCTGGGCGCCCTGCCGGCCCGGCTGCTGCGCGACGCCGGACACGGTGAGACGGTGCTGGTCGCCGGGGCCAAGGCGGCCACCCAGACACCGCCGATCCGCTCCGGCCGCCGGGTCATCTTCACGACCCTCGACGACAGTACGGGGCTGGTCGACTGCGCCTTCTTCGACGCCGCTCCGGGCTCCGGCGGCCCCGGGGATACCCCCAGTCCCCTTGAGGTCTGTGCGCACACCGTCTTCCACTCCTGGCTGCTGCTGGTGCGCGGCACGGTCCAGCGGCGCGGACCGCGCAGCCTCAGCGTGGTCGGCGCCGCCGCGTGGAACCTCGCCGAACTGGCCGAACTGCGCCGCGAGGGCGGTCTGGAGGCGGTCACCGCCCGCCTCGCGGCAGGACCGGACCAGGCGGCCGGACCGCCGGCGGAACCCGGGGACCACGAGGGTGCGGGAGAGGCGGCCGGGAACGGAGAGGGCGAGCGGACCGGAGAGGAGAGCGGAGAGTCGGCGGAGACGGAGGGAGCCGGTGGGACGGACGGTTCCGGCGGGGCGGACCATACCGCGGGGGCGGGCGCTTCCGGCGGTGCGGCCGGGGCGGTCGCCGCCCCGGCCCGGACCATCCGGCTGCCGACCGGTTACGAACTGCACCCGTGGGCCGACCTCCAGCCCCCGGGCGAACGCGCCGCCACCGGCCGCAAGTTGTGGCACTCCAGCCCGGGGAGCGCGGGATGACCGCCGCGCCGCGGCCGTCCGCCGCACCGGAACCGTTCGTCCCGGAGCCGCCCGTCCCGGAGCCGTCCGCACCGGAGCCGTCCGCACCGGCGTCCGCCGAGGGCCGTACCGCCGTACCGCCGTCCGCCGGGGTGCCGCCGGTCACCCCGCCGTCCGCCGGTGTGCCGCGGCCGGCCGGGGTGCTCTGCGTACGCTTCCGGGCCGCCGGCGACACCCCCGTGAGCGCGGGGGAGTACGCGGCGCTGCTGCGGCTGCTGGCGCAGTTCACGCCGGTGGTCGAGGCACTGCCGCCCGATGCCGCGCTGGCCGATGTCCGCGGGGCGCTGCGGTACTTCGGCCGGGACGCGGCGGGCATCGCCGAACTGGTGCGGCTGCGCGCGCTGGTGTGGCACGGCGTACGGTGCACGATCGGGGTCGCCGCCAACCCGCTGCTCGCGCGGATGGCGGCCCAGGGCGCGGCCCCCGGGGAGATCCGGACCGTCCCCGGGGACACCGGGTCCGTTGCCACGTTCCTCGCCCGCCGGCCGGCGGTGGCGCTGGAGGGCGTCGGGCCCGCGACCGCGCGCCTCCTGTGCGCGTACGGACTCGACAGCGTCGGGCGGATCGCCGCCGCACCGCCCGCGACCCTGCAGCGGATCCTCGGCGCCAAGGCGGGCCGCGCGGTGTACGAGCGGGCGCGCGGTATCGACCCGACGCCGGTGTCCCCCAACGCGGCCACCCGCTCCCTGGGCGCCGAACACCGCTTCGTCCACGACGAACTGGACCCGGCCAGGCGCCGCCGGGCACTGCTCTCGCTCGCCGACGACCTCGGGGCCCGGATGCGCGCGAGCGGGCAGGTGGCCCGCGCGCTCACCCTCACCGTCCGCTACGCCGACCGCTCCACGACGGTCCGCACCCGGCGGCTGGCCGAGCCGACCGCGCACGGACCCGCGCTGACCGCGGCGGCCTACGCGCTGCACACCGCGCTCGGCCTGCAGCGGGCGCGGGTGCGCTCCGTCGCGCTGCGCGCGGAGGACCTCTGCGCCGCCGAACTCGCCGCACACCAGCTGACGTTCGACCCGGCCGACGACAAGGCGCACCGCATCGAGGCGGCCGTCGACCGGGCCAGGGCACGCTTCGGCACCGGCGCGGTACACCCGGCGGCGAAGACCGGCGACCACTGACCCGGCCGCCGGCTCACCAACGGCCGGCCACCGGCCACCAGTCACCGGCCACCAACCGTCAGCCGTACAGCCGCTCCCCGTACCGCGGGCCGTAGTGCTCCTCCAGGGCCTCCAGCGGGACGTCCTGGGCCTCGACGCGCTTGACGATCCGCGCCCGCGAGGGCAGCGCGTCCGGCTCCCAGGTCTCCGGCTGCCACAGCTCCGAGCGGAGGAACGCCTTGGAGCAGTGGTAGTAGACCTCCTCGACCTCGACGAGCAGCGCGAGACGCGGGCGGTTGCCCTTGACGATCAGCTCGTCGAAGAACGGGGCGTCGCGCAGCAGCCGGGCGCGGCCGTTGATACGCAGCGTGTCGCCGCGCCCCGGCAGGAGGTAGCTCAGCCCGACATGCGGATTGCCGAGGACGTTCATGAACCCGTCCAGGCGCCTGTTGCCGGGGCGGTCCGGGATCACCAGGGTGGTGTCGTCCAGGACGTGGGTGAAGCCCGCGGGGTCGCCCTTGGGCGAGACGTCGCAGCGGCCCTCCGCGTCCGACGTCGCCATCAGGCAGAACGGGGAGTGCGCCAGCCACTGGCGGTCCATGTCGTGCAGCCGCCGCCGGGTCTTGTGCGCGGCGTGCGCGCTCGGCTCGCCGATCAGCTCACGCAGCTCCGCCTCGGAGGTGATCTCCGCGATTCCCGTCAGATCCGCCGTCTCCATCGGTCTCTCCCCTCGTCGGCTTCCCCGGCAACCGCTCCCCGGGCCATGGACTTCCCAGGTGAACGGCCGTTCGGACCACACGTCACCGACTCTACGGGACGCCACCGACAACGGCCCGGACACGGCGGACGGGCCAGGTGTGCGCACGGTACGGACGCGGCGTAGCCCGGACGCCCGGTGAGGATCGTGTGTGGCTTCCTTCACTGCCGGATGGCTGGTAACGCCATTTACCCGGCCGTAACTTGACTCTCAGTCAGCGGTAATGACCCTTGCGATCCGGATCGCAGGTGAACGGCTCACCGAGCACTTCGGAGTCCCCTCACCCGCAAGGAGCATCGTATGAAGCTGCGCCGGTCCCGCCTGCTCGCCGTCCTCCCCGCCCTCGTCCTGGCCATCGGCGTCACCACGGCCGCGCCCGCCGCCGCCGGCACCCCCACCGTCGGCAGCGGCTGGAACAACTTCTCCTGCAAGCCCTCCGCCCGGCACCCCCGGCCGGTGGTCCTGGTGCACGGCACCTTCGGCAACGCCGTCGACAACTGGCTCGGCCTCGCGCCCTACCTGGTGGCCCGCGGCTACTGCGTCTTCTCCCTCGACTACGGTCAGTTGCCCGGCGTCCCGTTCTTCCACGGCCTGGGCGCGGTGGACACGTCGGCGCGGCAGCTCGCCGGGTACGTCGACCGGGTGCTGGCCGCCACCGGGGCGGCGAAGACCGACATCGTCGGCCACTCGCAGGGCGGCATGATGCCGCGGGAGTACCTGAAGTTCCACGGGGGCGCGGACAAGGTGAACGCGCTGATCGGGCTGGCCCCCAGCAACCACGGCACCGATCTGGACGGCCTGACCCGGCTGCTGGACCAGTTCCCCGGAGCCCGGCAGTACCTCAGCACCCTCACCCCCGGCCTGACCGACCAGATCGCCGGATCGGACATGCTGGGCCGCCTCAACGCGGGCGGCGACACCGTCCCGGGCGTGCGCTACACCGTCATCGCGACCCGGTACGACGAGGTCGTCACGCCCTACCGGACGCAGTTCCTCGACGGCCCCGGCGTCCACAACGTCCTGCTCCAGGACCTGTGCCCGGCCGACCTCGCCGAACACGTGGCCATCGGGCTCGCCGACGGCGTCGCCTTCCACGAGACGGCCAACGCCCTCGACCCGGCCCACGCCACCCCGACGACCTGCGCGTCCGGCTGACCCGCACCCGTCGGCCGGCCGGGCCGACCGCGCGCGCCGTGCCGCGCCCCCGGCCCCGCCCCGCACGGTTCAGCCGCGACCCTGGGCCACCTGGGGAGTCGACGTCGCTGGAACCCGCCCCGCGTGGTCCAGCCGCGACGCGCGAGGGCCGGGCCGCGGGCCGGGCGGTACGGCGCGACCGGGCCCCGACGGAAGGAGGGACACCGGAGCCGTCGCCACCGGTCCCGGCCACCCGCCGCCCGGTTCGGCGCCGCCGTCACGGGGCCGCGGGGCGCCGGCGCCGGAACCGCCGCCCGGCGTGGCGCCGCCCCGCCATCCGGCGTGGCGCCGCCCCGCCCGACAGGCCGCAACCCGTCCCACCGGAGGGACGCCGCGTCACCCCCTCCCGAGCTCCCGCACGCAGCGCCATCCGGCCGCGTACGGCCGGTAGCCGAGGGCGTGGTTGATCGCGAGCATCGGGGTGTTCACGGCGTCGTGGCCGGTGAACGCCTCGGTGCAGCCGACGTCCCGGGCGCGGCGCAGTGAGTCCGTCGCGGCGAGCCGGGCCGGCCCCCGCCCGAAGGCGCGGCGGGTGCCGGTCGTACCGGAGGAGTAGCGGCCGAGTCCGTCGGTCGTGGCGAGGGTGCAGGCCGCGATCTCGCCGTCGACGGTCACCACGGTGGTGAGACCGAGGTCGTGGTCGGGATGCTCCCAGGTGCGCAGCAGCCAGTTCTCGTAGGCCATGGCGTCGCCGGCGGTATCGCCCGGTCCGTCCGCCGCCGCCTCGGCGTCCGCCGCGAACAGCGGGTACGGATCGGCGCCGAAGTCCGCGCCGGTGCAGAGCCGGACGCCCGGCGGCAGCCGGCCGGGGAGCGGCGGCAGGCGGGCGTCCGCGAGATCGAGCCGGAGAAAACCGGCCGGACGGGTGCGGCGGTAGCCGCGGTGCGCCGCGAAGGTCAGGGCGCCCGGCTCGTCCGCCGCCCAGGCGAAGAGCCGGGTGGCGCCGGCCGCGGTCAGCTGCGCCTCGGCCGCGGTCAGCAGCGCGCCGCCCGCGCCCCGCCCCCGGTGGTCCGGATGGACCAACGGCGTCGCCGCCGCCCGGCCCGGGGCGCCGAGCTCGTGCACCAGACCGCTGTGGACCGCGCCCACGATCCGGCCGTCCAGCTCGGCGACGAACAGCCGCAGGCACTGCGCCGCCGGAGCGGTGGTGACCTGCCGGGCGACGCCCTGCGGAGTGGAGATCAGGTACGGCAGCACGGCGCGCCGCAGGTCGGCGACGGCCTTGGCGTCGGCAGGGCGGAACGCGCGTACGGCGGGCATCATGGCCGCGGACAGTACGCTCCCGCGTGCCCCGGCGCCTCCCCTTTCCGTACCGCTTCCGCGCCGTTTCCCCCGCCGCTTCCGGCGCCGCCGTCCGGGTGGCTCATTCCGGACGGTGCTCCGCCGGTTTAGGTGGCAGGTGCAACTATCCGGGCGTACGGTGATCGCCGCGAGCCGCCGCCGGTATGCGGTGGCCTGCCGCCGACCGAAGAGGAGCCGCCAGCATGTGCGGAATAACCGGATGGATTTCCTACGACCGAGACCTCACCACCGAGCGCCGCACCCTTGAGGCGATGACCGAGACGATGGCCTGCCGGGGCCCGGATGCCGGCGGCGTCTGGCTCGACACCCACGCCGCGTTCGGCCACCGGCGCCTCGCCGTCATCGACATCGACGGCGGCAAGCAGCCCATGACCGTCGAGCACGACGGCCGCACCCTGATCGTCACCACGTACAGCGGTGAGGTCTACAACTACCGCGAACTCCGGAGCGAGCTGGAGTCCCTGGGCCACGCCTTCCGCACCAGCAGCGACACCGAGGTCGTGCTGCACGCCTACCTTCAGTGGGGTGAGGCGTTCGCCGAACGGCTCAACGGTATGTACGCCTTCGCCCTCTGGGACCCGCGGACCGAGGAACTCCTGCTGATCCGCGACCGGATGGGCATCAAGCCGCTCTACTACTACCCCACCCCCGACGGTGTTCTCTTCGGCTCCGAGCCCAAGGCGATACTCGCCCACCCCTCGGTGCACCCCACCGTCGACGCCGAGGGCCTCGCCGAGCTGATCACCTTCACCAAGACTCCCGGCCACGCCGTCTACAAGGGCATGCACGAGGTGCGCCCCGGCCATATCGTCCGGGCCGGCCGCGGCGGGGTGAGCGTCAAGCGCTACTGGGCGCTGGAGGCCCGCGAGCACACCGACGACCTCGACACCACCATCGCGCGCGTCCGCGAACTGCTGGACGACATCGTCGCCCGCCAGCTGATCGCCGATGTGCCGCTGTGCACCCTGCTCTCCGGCGGCCTGGACTCGTCCGCCATCACCGCGCTGTCCGCCCGCGCGCTGGCCGCCCAGGGCAGTGGCCCGGTGCGCTCGTTCGCCGTCGACTTCACCGGCTACACCGAGAACTTCAAGGCCGACGATCTGCGCGGCACCCCCGACGGGCCGTACGCGCACGCCCTGGCCGAGCACGTCCGCTCCGACCACCACGACATCATCCTGGACACCGCCGCCCTGATGGACCGCGGCCACCGCGCCGCCGTCCTGGCCGCCCGCGACCTGCCCAACGGTTTCGGTGACGGCGACACCTCCCTCTACCTCCTGTTCAAGGCGGTCCGCGAGCAGTCGACCGTCGCACTGTCCGGCGAGTCCGCGGACGAGGTCTTCGGCGGCTACCGCTGGTTCCACGACCCCGCGTCCGTCAACGCCGACACCTTCCCCTGGATCGCGGCGGGCCTCTCCGGCCGGTTCTCCGGCGGCGACGCCACCCGTGAGGCGCTGCTGGACGAGGGGCTGCTCGCCAAGCTCGACCTGCCCGGCTACGAGAACCGCCGCTACCGCGAGGCGCTCGCCGAGGTGCCCTACCTGGACAGCGACACCGGACTCCAGCGCCGGATGCGCGAGATCAGCTACCTGCACCTGACCCGCTTCGTACAGGTCCTGCTGGACCGCAAGGACCGGGCCAGCATGGCCGTCGGCCTGGAGGTCCGGGTGCCGTTCTGCGACCACCGCCTCGTCGAGTACGTCTTCAACACCCCCTGGTCGATGAAGACCTTCGACGGCCGCGAGAAGTCGCTGCTGCGCGCCGCCGTCCGCGATGTGCTGCCCGACCTGGTCGCCGACCGGGTCAAGAGCCCCTACCCCAGCACCCAGGACCCGCGTTACGGCGAGGCGCTCCGCGCCGAACTGAAGGAACTGGCCGCCGACCGCGACGCACCGGCCCGGCCGCTGCTGAACGCCACGGCCGTCGCGGAGTCCACCGCGGCCGGTGCGACGATGGACATCCGGCCGGGCGCCGAGCTGGTCCTCGGCATGGACAACTGGCTGCGGACGACCGGGACGACCCTGGAGCTGTAGCCCCGGTATCCCCGGTATCCCCGGCAACACCGGTATCCCCGGTAACCCGCAGGGCATACGGACCGGTATCGGCACGGCGGGCGCTCCTGGCGCACAATGGATGCGACAAAACCGCGCACCCGACCCGCCACCACCAGCACCAGGAGCGCCCGCCGTGTCCCCGCAGAACCTGAAGATCAGCATCGATCCGGCGGCGGCCGACGCGCCGTTCGAGCAGGTACGCGCCCAGATCGCGGACCAGGCCCGGGACGGCCGCCTGCCGGTCGGCCACAAACTGCCGACCGTCCGCGGCCTCGCCGAGGAACTCGGGCTGGCCGCCAACACCGTCGCCAAGTCCTACCGGGCCCTGGAGGCCGACGGTGTGATCGAGACCAGGGGCCGCAACGGCAGCTTCATCGCGGCCGTCGGCGACGCCGCCGACAAGGAAGCCGCCGCGGCCGCCGCGGACTACGCACGCCGCGCCCACCGCCTCGGCCTGGACCGGCGGGCCGCCCTCGCCGCCGTCGAGGAGGCCCTGCGCGCGACGTACGAACCGGGCACCTGAGCGGCCCCGCCCCACCTGCCGCACACTGCACCTCGCGACCCCGGCCACCGCCGCACCGGCCACCCGACCGAAGGAGACGCATGCCCAGCCAGCAGGCCCTCGTCCGCCGTCCGGGACCCCGCCTCGCCGAGGGGCTGGTCACCCACATCGACCGGCGGCCGGTGGACCCGGCGCTCGCGCTGCGCCAGTGGGAGGGATACGTCCAGGCGCTGCGCGACCACGGCTGGCAGCTCACCGAGGTGCCCCCGGCCGACGACTGCCCGGACGCGGTCTTCGTCGAGGACACCATGGTCGTGTACCGCGATGTCGCGCTGATCACCCGGCCCGGCGCGGACTCCCGCAGGCCCGAGACGCGAGGCGCCCGCGCCGCGGCCGAGGCGCTCGGCTGCTCCGTCACCGAGATCCGCGCGCCCGGCACCCTCGACGGCGGCGACGTCCTGAAGACCGGCGACACCGTCCACGTCGGCCGCGGCGGCCGCACCAACGCCGAGGGAATTCGCCAACTCCGGTCCGTCTTCGAGCCGTTGGGGGCCACGGTGGTCGCCGTGCCGGTCAGTCGGGTGCTGCATCTGAAGTCCGCGGTGACCGCCCTGCCGGACGGCACCGTCATCGGCTACCCGCCCCTGGTCGACGACCCCGGCGTCTTCCCGCGCTTCCGGCCCGTACCGGAGGAGTCCGGCGCACACGTCGTACTGCTCGGCGGCGACAAGCTGCTGATGGCCGCCGGCGCGCCGAGGACCGCGGAACTCTTCGCCGGCCTCGGGTACCGGCCGGTGCCGGTGGACATCGGCGAGTTCGAGAAGCTGGAGGGCTGCGTGACATGCCTGTCCGTACGTCTGCGCGAGCTGCACGCGTGACCACACCTATCGTGACGGTATGAGCAACCTCGATCTCCAGCCCGTGCCCAACCTGTGCGGCGGCAACCGCCGTACGGGTCCGGTCCGCGACCTTCAGCCGGGCAAACAGGTGCCCCTCGGTGAGAGCACCGTCGTCCGGCGCCTGCTGCCCAACCTCGGGCGGCGCATGGTCGGCGCCTGGTGCTTCGTCGACCACTACGGACCCGACGACATCGCCGACGAACCCGGTATGCAGGTGCCGCCGCATCCGCATATGGGCCTTCAGACCGTCAGCTGGCTGCACGCGGGCGAGGTGCTGCACCGCGACAGCCTCGGCAGCCTCCAGACGGTGCGGCCGCGCGAGCTGGGCCTGATGACGTCGGGACGGGCCATCGCGCACTCCGAGGAATCCCCCCGCGCCCATACGCCGCTGCTGCACGGCGCCCAGCTGTGGGTGGCGCTCCCCGCCGAACACCGCCATATCGCCCCGGCCTTCGAACACCACCCGGAGCTGCCGGTGATCGCCGGTGGCGGCGGCTTGTCGGCCACCGTCATCCTCGGCGAGCTGGCCGGCGCCGCCTCGCCCGGCACCACCTACTCCCCGCTCGTCGGCGCCGATATCGTCCTCGCCGCCGGTACGGACACCCGGCTGCCGGTCGAACCGGACTTCGAGTACGCGGCACTGACCATCTCCGGCGCATGTGAGATCGACGGCGTCCCCCTGGCCCCCGGCGCGCTCCTCTACCTCGGCTGCGGACGCGCCGAACTCCCGCTGCGCGCCGGCACCGACAGCAGCCTGCTGCTCCTCGGCGGCGAACCGTTCGCCGAGGACATCGTGATGTGGTGGAACTTCATCGGCCGCAACCACACCGAGATCGCCGAGGCCCGCACCGCGTGGAACGACGGCGGCGACCGCTTCGGCGCCGTACACGGCTACGACGGCGAACGGCTGCTCGCGCCGGAGCTGCCGCCGGTGCGGCTCAAGCCCCGGGGCAGGGAGCGCTGAGCCGCGGCACCGCGTTGGCTCGGCGTAGGAGTTGGCCATGCTCTCCCCATGGCCGGCTCGCGAGCCGGGGGCGATGCGCGGTTGCGAGCGCCTGCGACCAGGTCCAATCAGACACTTGCTGACCCTTTGCTGACTCCACTGACGCGTAATCAGGCGTCTAATCAGACGTCCTTTAGGTGACCGGAGCGCTGGGGGCCGGAGGGCGGCGGGCCCTGGCCACAGACCTGCGGTCCGCCGGCTCGGCGCCCGCGGCCGTTCCGGCCGGCATCGAAGAAGGCCCCGGCCGGATTGGTGCTGCACAGTGCCGACAAGGCGGGCGGGCGCTTCGGCTGACCGGACAGGCGTCCCCATGCCATCGTGCAACGTCCGCATCGGCGACCTTGGCCTCAGCCACTGCTTCGGCGCTCGGGTCGCCTGAACCCGGCGCCGGACGAGCCCAAGTCTGCCCCACCCTGTCCGACCGCCGCGTACTCGTGCGATCCGTTCGCCGCCGGACGACGGCCATCGGGCGGCCGTCCACCTGCCGTCCGTCCCCGGCGTCCGCGTCGAAAACCCTCTTCCCCCGCCGCACCACACGTTCATCTGCGGCCCCGCCGGGGTTTCGACACCTTTTGCGGGGCGTCCATGCGCGGCCCTTCCAGCCCGCCTCCGGGTCTCATGACGACTCACGCACCATGTATCACATCCGTATCACCGAGGTATCCGCGGGCGGCCCGGACGGGGAGCGGACTTGTCGCATGCCCGGCCGCCGGTAACACTCACGAAGCAAGCGCAAGAGCTGGCCGAACCGAAGCTGGTGGGGGAACTTCGCATGCCGGACTACTTGATACCGTACGAACCACCGCTGGACGTGCTGCTGGAGTTAGCCGAACTGTCCGAGCCCGCCCTGGAGTTCGCCCAGGCCGCCGCGCTCGTCGGCGAGGCGTTCACGCTCCAGGAGGTCGCCCGGGTGCAGTCGGTGACGGCACTCTCGATGCTGTCGGCGCTCGAAGAGACGATCGCGGCGGGCGTCATCGGCTTCAGGGGGAAGGGGCTGGCGTTCCGCTCGCCCGGCCTGCGCCGCAAGCTCAACACCCGGATCTCCGCCCCCGTCCGGCAGGCTCTGCTGCGGGGTGCGCCCCCGCACCGGCCGGCCGAGCCGGCCGCGGTCGCGCCTTGCACCGAGGCCCGCCCGAAGCCGCCTGCCGCCACCGAGCGGTCCCTGCCGATGGGGCGAATGGCCGAACAGGCCCCGGAATCCCTGATGTCGGCTCTGCTGCTGTGCCGGGAAAACCCCGGCCGGCCGCTCGACCCGCACACCGAGGTCGCGTTGAGCCGGGCACTGACCCAGGCACCCGCACCCGTCGGCCGCGCGGCGGGCGGCGACACCGATGCCGCGCAGATCCTCGCCCTGTTCGGCCCCGGTGAGACGGAGCAGCGGGACCGGGCGAGGGCGATCGTCGCGACCCGGGGGCGCAGCGCCGTCTCCGTCGTCGCCGCCATGGTCCTGGCGAACCTGGACTGGGCCGCGGGCCGCATCGACCAGGCGCTGGAGTGGGGCCACGAGGCCCTTCGGATGGACCAGGACGCCCTGCCCGTCGCCTGGCGTCCGTACCCGTCGCACACCCTGGCCGTCATGCTGATCCATCTCGGCCGCTTCACGGAGGGCGAGGTGCACCTCGCCCGTACGCGGGAACTGGCCGAACGGCTCGACCACCCCTGGGCGTTGGCCGAGTCGTCGATCGCCCGCGGCCAGCTGCTCATGGGTACGGGCCGTACCGAGAAGGCCGAGGCGGAGATACGCGCGGGGGTGGCGAGGGCGCAGCGCGTCGACGCGCACCTGGCCGCCGCGCATGGGCTCTCCCTGCTGTCCCTGATGACGCTCGCCCAGGGCCACTGGTCCGAGGCCGCGGACCAGATCTGGCGGGCCCGCTCGGAAATCGTCGCCCAGCCCGGTGCGTTGCGGCCCGCGCGCCATGACTGGGCCGACTTCAGGGTGACCACGGCCGGTATGGACGCGGCCGGGGCGGTCGGGCTGCTGGTAAAACGTTTCCCCGATCTGCTCACCAAGGCGTCCGTCTTCCTGCTCGATGCCGGGGGAGCCGCGCATCTGGTGCGTCTGTGCCGGGCCGCGGGTGAGAAGTCGCTGGCCGCGGCGGTCACCCGGCGGGCGGCGCGGCTCGCGGACCAGAACGCCGGGCACCAGGGGCTCGCCGCGGCGGCCGGGCACGCCTGGGGGCTGCTGCACCAGGACGCCGACGCCTTGGAGTACGCGGCCCTTCAGCACAGTGTTCCCTGGGCCGCCGCGGCGGCCAGCGAGGATCTGGGGACGATGCTCCTGGAACGGCGGGACGGGCTCGCGGCCCGGCGGCATCTGGGGACGGCGCTGGAGGGGTATCGCGCCATCGGCGCGCTCGCCTCGGTCACCCGGGTCGAATCGCTGCTCAGGAAGGCCGGGGGCGACGGTCCGCGGGGGGCCGGGAAGGCCGTGCCGGCACCCGTTCCCGCATCCGCGACCGCGACGGGCCCGGGCAGGCGGCCGGGCCGGCCGAGCGGATCGCGGCCCCGGTCCGAGCTGACGGAGATCGAGTACGGCATCGCGCGTCTGGTGGCGGAGGGCCTGACCAACCAGCAGGTGGCCAACCGCGTCTCGCGCTCCCCGCATACCGTCAACTACCACCTGCGCCAGATCTACCGGAAGCTCGATGTGGACTCCCGCGTCAAACTGGCCCGTGTGCTCCACTGAGCGGAGCGGGCGCGTGGAGGTGGACCGCGGTACGCGGTCGGCCCTATGCCGGGAGCTGCGCGCGTGCTCCGGCGGGGAGCCGGGCCACGATGTCGGCGATCGTGACCGTGCGCAGCGAGGAGCGCCATGCCTCGGCGGCGGAGTCCAGGGCGAGGGCGACGCCGCAGCGTTCCCGGCACTGCTCGGGCGGCAGCGCGGCGGTGCCCCGCTGCCGGATCTCCTGGCACACGAACTGCGGTCCGCTGCCGTCGATGGCCTCCACCACGTCCAGCATGGTGATCTCTTCGGAGGCGCGCGCCAGCCGGAACCCGCCCCTGGGCCCCGTGGTGGCGTGCAGCAGACCGGCGGAGACCATGGCCTTGAGGTGTTTGGCCAGGTATGCCTCGGGCAGGTCGTAGCGCTCGGCGAGGGTCCGGCGCGACACCGAGACACCCGGCGAGGTCTGCGCCAGGGTGACCGCGCAGTGAACGCTCCACTCGACTCCCTGAGACAGCTTCATGCCTCGATCCTAAGGGGCGAGATAGTGGACATCATCCATCCATGATAGCGTCAATCTTCGTCGCGGCGACCTCGCAATGCTCTGACTGTGCGCTGTAGTCGATGAGATGGGAACCCATGACCACGGAGAACCCCGCCGCACTCCCGGGTGCGGCGCCGCCCCCGGCAGCACCGGCCGCCGATGCCTCCGCCTCACCCCCGAGGACCGGACGCATGCTCGCCGTGCTGCTCGTCGCGGTCTTCATGGCCCAGTTCGACTTCTTCGTCGCCAATGTCGCGGCGCCCTCGCTCTCCGAGAGCCTGCACGCCGGACAGGCCGCCCTGGAACTGATCGTCGGCGGGTACGCCTTCGCCTACGCGAGCGGCATGATCACCGGTGGCCGGCTCGGCGACCTGCTCGGCCACCGGCGCATGTTCGTCATCGGCACGCTCGGCTTCGCCGTCGCCTCGGTGCTGTGCGGGTTGGCCGCGGACCCGGCCCAGCTCATCGTGTTCCGGCTGCTCCAGGGGCTGGCCGGGGCCGCGATGGTGCCCCAGGTCCTGGCCACGGTCACCGCGGTCTTCCCCGCCGCCGCGCGACCGGGTGCCATCGCCTGGTACGGCGCGACGGCCGGCATCGGCTCCATCGCCGGGCAGGTGCTCGGCGGGGTCCTGCTGGAGGCCGACGTCTTCGGGCTCGGCTGGCGCGTCATCTTCCTGATCAACGGCCCCATCGGCCTGGTGGCCGCGCTGATCGCGCTCCGGGTGCTGCCGGGCCGCTCCGCCGACGCCCCCGCGTCCGGGCGCCGCAGCTCGGCCGATCCGCTCGGCGTGCTGGGCATCGCCCTGTCGCTCGCGCTGCTCGTGATCCCGCTGTCGCTCGGGCGCGACGAGCACTGGCCGCCGTGGACCTGGCTCTGCATGATCGCGGCGGTCCCGGCCGGAGCCGCGACCGTGGGGTGGCAGCGCCGGCTGACGCGCCGGGGCGGTACGCCGACCCTCGAACTCTCCCTCTTCCACAGCCCGCCGTTCCGCATCGGACTGCTCGCCGGCTTCGCCTTCTATCTCTACTTCGGCAGCTTCATGTTCACCCTCACGCTGCTGCTCCAGGCGGGGCTGGGCCGGAGCGCGGTGGGGGCGGGCCTGACCTTCGCGCCGATGGGCGTGATGTTCGGGGTGGCCTCGATGGTGGGCAAGCGGCTCATCGCGCGCCACGGACTGCCGGTGGTCCTGCTCGGCACGGCGCTCATCGCCGCGGGCCTGTGCCTGCTGATCGTGGCGCTCCGGGTGTCGTCCGGCGACGTCCCGCTGTACCTCGTCATCGTGGCGCTGACGATCGTCGGCACCGGCAACGGCCTCGTGCTCCCGGCGCTCAACGGCGCCACCCTCGCTCTGGTGCGGCCGCAGCAGGCCGGAGCGGCATCCGGCATCCTGACGACGGCTCAGCAGTTCGCCTCGGCGACCGGGGTCGCCGTGATCGGCGCGATCTTCTACGCCGCGCTGGGCTCCCGGCACGGAGCCGGCGGCTACGCCGAGGCGATGGAGCTGTCGACCGTGCTGGCGGTGGTGCTGACGCTCGCGGTGGCCGCCACCGTGTGGGGGCTGATGCGGTTGTCGCGCCGGGCGGCCGCGGGATGAGCCGCTGTGTGCGCGCCGGTGGTCCCCGGGGCACCGGGCACCACCGGCGGTCGCGCCTTCGGCTGCGCACGGGAATGTCCGCGACGCCGCAATTACGCCGGAATCATGGTGTCCTGGACGTAAGTTCTGCTGTTCAATTCCGGGCTCTGCGCCAGAATCTTTCTCTCCAGGGTGCGCAGGAACTGCGAGGGCTCGATTCCGATTTCCTCCGCGAATTTTCTCCTGATCTCCCGGTATGCGCGCAGAGCGTCCACCTGACGGCCGGAACGGTAAAGGGCCGTGATGAGCTGGAACTGAAGCCGTTCCCGGAACGGGGACTCGTTGGCGTGGGCCATCAGTTCCGGCAGGATTTGATGGTGCCGGCCGAGCCTGAGTTCCAGGCCGAAGCAGTGCTCGAACGTTCCCATCCGCTCCTCGTCGAGACGCTCTGCCGCGGCCCGTACCAGCGGGCTCGTCAGACCTCCCGCGGCGGGGCCGCGCCACAGGCCGAGGGCGGTGCGCAGCAGCCGCACGGCTTCCACGCAGTCCCCTTCGGCCTCGGCCTTCCGCGACGTCGCCAGCAGATCGGTGAAGCGGTGCGCGTCGACCCGGTCCCGTGGTACGGCCAGGCGGTAACCGCGGCTGTCGGTGCTGATCAGGCCCGGTATTCCGGCCTCGGCCAGCTGGCGGCGCAGCCGCGAGACACAGATGCGTAACTGGGCGTCCGCCGTCGCGGGTGGACGGCCGCCCCAGACGCCCTCGATCAGCCAGCTCGCCCCGACGGTGTTCCCGGCATACAGCGAGAGCATGGCGACGAGCGTCTGCTGCCGCACTCCCGCGATGTTTATCCGCCGGCCTGCCGCGAGGATTTCCGGGGTGCCGAGAAGACCGAAGAAGGGGCCTGTTCCGAACCATTCCAGTTGCATACTGCTCCCTTGGTGATCCGATGAGCGACAAAGCAGTATAGCCATATCGGCTTGATTGCAGCCGGTCGAAGCAACTGATCTTGGTTTCACAGGCTCGGTGGTTCGATCGCAGACCGGAGGGGAAACCGTCTCACGGAAGGAGTTCCTCCACAGGTGAGGGCAACTTCTGCCCGAGTAATGCGGGCAGCGGTGACCGGGCCGCCGCTCCACCGACGAGAATGCCGCCGAGCAGCGTCTCGGCCGCTTTGTCCAGGACAATCTTGGCGTAAATATGGTGGCCCGCTTGCCGTTTGCGGTAGCTGATCTGGAGGGCTCCGGGCGTCAGGGCATGGGTGTCACCGAAACCGGCCACGTCGACACCGGGCAGTTTCAGCCGTGTCACCGGCCCGCTGTACGTGAACACCTCCGGGCGGCCCAGCAGTTGCCCGGCCACGGCGTCGGCCATCCGGTAGCCGGGGGTGACCAGACCGTAGCTGCGGCCCTCCACGGCCGCGCAGTCCCCGATCGCGAAGATGCGCGGGTCCTCGGTGCGGCAGGCCGCGTCGACCAGGCAGCCGCCCCGCTCGGCGGTGGCCAGGCCCGCCGCCGCGGCCAGTTCGTCGCGGGGCCGCACCCCGGACGAGAAGACGACGAGGGCCGCGTCGAGCACCGTCGCATCGGCCAGCCGGACCCGCAGGAGGCCCCGCCGGTACGGCTCGACGGCCAGCAGCGGACGACCGCAGTACGCCCGCAGCCCGGCCGCGCCGACCAGCCGTTCCACCAGCCTCGCGCCGTCGGCGTCGAGCTGGGCGGGCATCAGATGCGGGGCCCGTTCCACCACGTGCGGTCCGAGTCCGAGCCGCCGCAGTCCGTCCGCCGCCTCCAGCCCCAGCAGACCGCCGCCGACGACCACCGCACCACCGCCGGGCGAGAACGCCGCGGCCGCTCTGATGGCTTCCGCGTCGGCCAGCGAGCGGTAAGTGAAGCATCCGGGCAGGTCGTGGCCGGGGACGGGAGGCACGGACGCCCGTGCCCCGGTGGCGAGGACCAGGGCGTCGTAGCGGTACGCCGTGCCGTCGTCCGCGGTCACCGTGCGCCGCGCGCGGTCGAGACGGACCGCGGCACGGCCGAGCTGTACATCCACCCGGGGGCTGCCCAGGATCGCGCCGGACGGCAGCGACAGGGCACCGGCCTCGCACCCCGCCAGGTAGGAGGAGAGCGCGATCCGGTTGTACGCCGGCCGCGGCTCCTCGGAGAGCACGACCACCCGCCAGGAGTGGCCGGAATCCTCCGCGCACAGCCGGTCCAGCAGCCGGTGGGCGGCCATGCCGAAACCCACCACGACGAGTGTCCGGATCACGCCGCCCCGTCCCCGGCCAGCTCCCGCGAGAACTCCGTGATCTCGGCCAGACAGCCGCCGCATCCGGTGGTGGCCCGGGTGGCGGCGACGAGTTGGGCCGCGCTGGTGCTGCCGCTGCGCCAGGCGGCGGCCAGCTGCCCGCGGGTGACGATGTTGCAGTGGCACACCACCAGATCGTCGGCCGGACGGGCCGGCGCCGTGCGCACCGGGCGGGTGCCCAGCAGGAAGGCGAGCCTGGCCGGCGGCAGCGGGAGACCGTGGGCGTAGTGCTGTCCCGCGGCCGCCGCGGCCTCCGGGAGCCCGAACAGGATGCCGCCCAGCAGCCTCCCCCCGGCGTCGAGGACCAGCCGGGCGTACCTCTCGCTGTCGGAGAGCAGGACGGTCTCCGCGCCGGAGGCGTCCGGGCGGCCGATGACGGCGAGTTCGGGCCGGGGCCCGCGCAGTCTGGTGGCCGGCGGGGTACCGCGGTAGTGCCCCGTGCCGCCGGTCAGCAGGGCGGCGAGGGTGTCCGCCTGGTCCCACGCGGCCGTGACGCGGCCCGCCACCGTGCCGTCGTACTCGGCGCAGTCCCCGATCGCGTGGATGCGGGGGTCACTGGTGCGCAGCAGACCGTCCACCACCACACCGCGGCGCACCGCGAGCCCCGCGGTCCGGGCCAGCCCGGTCACCGGACGTACGCCCGCGCAGACCAGCAGAGCGGCGCAGGGCACCGTACGGCCGTCGTCGAGGAGGACCCTGCCCGGTGCGAACGCCCGCACCCTCCTGCCGCACTCGACCACCACACCCTCGCTCCGCACCTGCCCGGCGAGCAGATCCGCGCTCCGGTCGTCCAACTGGCGGTTCATCAGGCGGCGGTTGCGGTGGACGAGGACCACGTCACGGCCCGAGCGGCGCAGGGCCAGGGCGGTTTCCACGCCCAGCACACCGCCGCCCAGGACCACCGCCGGACCCTCCCCCGGCAGCCGCGCGGCATCCGCGAGGGTGCGCACCGCGGCGGCGCCCTCGGCCATGCCGCCGTCCGGACGGAGCAGACCGCGCAGCACGGGCAGCACCGGACGCGCGCCGGTGGCCAGGACCAGCCGGTCGTAGCCGTGGACGCGGCCGTCGTCGGTGTGGACGAGCCTGCCGCGGCGGTCGATGCCGAGCGCGGTCACCCCCTGGTGCACCCGTACCCCGCCGTCATGGGCGGGCAGCTCCAGCTGCCCCGGCCGCAGCCGTCCGGCCAGGACGTCGGTGAGCAGCACACGGTTGTAGGCGGGCCGCCGTTCCGCACCGATGACTCGTACCGCCGCCGTGCCGTCGTGCCGGCGCAGCCGGGTGACCAGGCGGTGTCCGGCCGGCCCGGTGCCGATGACGACGATGCCGCTCATGTCCATCCCGTCGCCGGTTCGACCCTGACGGCCGCCACCTTGAACTCGGGCATGCCGCTGCGCGGGTCGGTGGCCGGGTTGGTGATCAGGTTGGCACGGTAGGCGCCCGGGAAGTGGAAGGGCAGGAACACCGTGTCGGCGCGGAGCGAGTCGACGGTGCGCACCCTTGCGACGGCGCTGCCGCGCGCCGAGCTGATCCGGGCGAGCATGCCGTCGGCGAGCCGTGCGCGCGCGGCGGTGTCGGGGTGGATCTCCAGGACCGGTTCCGGGACCCCGGCGTTGAGTTCGGGCACCCGCCGGGTCTGGGCGCCGGACTGGTAGTGGGCCAGCGTCCGGCCGGTGGTGGCGATCAGCGGATAGCGGACGGACGGCGACTCGGCGGCGTCCCGGTGCTCCACCGGGGCGAACCGGGCCCGGCCGTCGGGGTGCGCGAAACGGTGGAGGAACAGCCGCGGGGTGCCCGGATGTTCGTCGGTGGGGCACGGCCAGTGCAGGGTCTCCTGTGCGTCGAGCCGGCGGTGGCTGATGCCGGAGTAGTCCGCCGGGCCGCCGCGCGAGGCCCGGCCCAGCTCGTCGAAGACCTCGCGGGGCTCGACGGGGAAGCGGCCGGGCGGCTGACCGAGCCGGACGGCCAGGTCGCGCAGCACCTCCAGATCGGTCCGTACGCCCGGGGGCGGGGGGCGCAGCGCGCGCCGTCTCAGCAGCCGCCCTTCGAGGTTGGTCATCGTCCCCTCCTCCTCCGCCCACTGGGCGACCGGCAGGACCACGTCGGCGAGCTGGGTGGTCTCCGAGGGGACGAAGTCGGCCACCACCAGCAGGTCGGCGGCGGCCAGCCGTTCGCCGACCAGAGCCGAGCGCGGGGCCGAGACCGCGGGATTCGATCCGAAGACGAGCAGTCCGCGCGGCCCCTGACCGGTCCCCAGGCTCTGGAGCAGCTCGACGGCGGGACGGCCGGGCCCCGGGAGCGAGCGCGGGTCCACCCCCCACACGGCGGCGACATGAGCCCGCGCGTCCGGGTCGTCGATCCGGCGGTAGCCGGGCAGCTGGTCCGCCTTCTGGCCGTGCTCGCGCCCGCCCTGGCCGTTGCCCTGCCCGGTGAGGCAGCCGTACCCGCTGCCCGCGCGGCCCGGCAGGCCCAGCGCCAGCGCGAGGTTGATGTAGGCGGCGACGGTGTCCGCGCCCTTGCTGTGCTGCTCGGCACCGCGGCCGGTCAGCACGTAGGCGTGCCGGGCCCGTGCCAGGATGCGCACCGCCTCGCGCTGCCGCCCCGCCGGTACGCCGCTCACCTCCTCCGCCCGCTCCGGCCACCAGGCCGCCGCGTGCCGCCAGGCCGCGTCGAATCCGCCGGTGCGCTCGGCGATGTACGCGTCGTCGCAGAGCCCCTCCGTCACGGCCGCGTGCAGCAGGCCGAGCGCCAGCGCGAGGTCCGTGCCCGGCCGCGGGCTCAGGTGCAGCTTCGCGCGGTCGGCCGTGCGTGAGCGGCGCGGGTCCACCACGATCAGCTCGGCCCGGTCGAGATGGCGCAGCAGCGGCGGCATGGTCTCGGCGATGTTGGCGCCGGCCAGCAGGACCGCCTGCGCACCGTCGAGGTCGGTGACCGGGAACGGCAGCCCCCGGTCGGTGCCGAAGGCGGCCGTTCCGGCCACGGCCGCCGCGGACATGCAGAAGCGGCCGTTGTAGTCGATCAGCGATGTTCCCATGGCGACCCTGGCGAACTTGCCCAGCAGATACGCCTTCTCGTTGGTCAGCCCGCCGCCCCCGAAGACCGCGACGGCGTCCCTGCCGTGCGCGGCCTGCAGGGCGCGGACGCGGTCCGTGACGGTGTCCAGCGCCTCGTCCCAGGAGGCGGGGCGCAGTACGCCGTCCGCCCGGCGGACCAGTGGGTGGCGCAGCCGGTCCGGGGCGTCGAGCAGGGCCGGAGCCGTCCAGCCCTTCCGGCACAGGGCGCCCTGGTTGACCGGGAAGTCGGAGGGCTCCACGGTCACCGCGCCGTCCCGCTCCGACAGGATCGTTCCGCACTGCAGGGCGCAGTAGGGGCAGTGGGTGTGGACCGCGGGCAGGGTGCCGCCCGGTGGGCTGGATGGAGACATGGGGGAGTCCTCGGCCGACGGGAGCACGGGGTGCGGGAGTACGGGGGCACGGGAACACGGGGTACGGGAGTGCGGGAGCGGGCGAGCGCGGCCGGGTCACGACCGTGCGCGGCGGATCACCTCCGCCGTGTTCGGGGCGACGGTGATCCGGGCGGTGCACAGGCGCCGGCCGGCCTCGTCGGTGATGATCACCTCGTACGAGGCGATGGTCGGGGTCAGGTTGAGGGCCGTGGCCACACCGGTCACGATGCCGCTGCGCACCGGCCGGTGGTGGGTGGCGTTGACGTCGACACCGAGGGCGATGTGTCCGCCGCCCGCGTGCATCGCCGCGCCGATGGAGCCGAGGGTCTCGGCCAGCACGACGGACGCGCCGCCATGCAGCATGCCGTACAGCTGCTTGTTGCCCGCCACCGGCATGGTGCCGACCAGGCGCTGCGGGGTCGCTTCGAGGAGTTCGATGCCCATGCGCGCGGCCAGTGTCTCGGCCCCGCCGGGGCGGGTGATCCACGCCGCCAGGTCGCCGGCCGCGGCCGTCTCGGGAAGGGAGGACTGCGTCATCGCAGCGGTGCCGCCTCTCCGTCGGTGGCGAAGCGCCCGGTGGCGGTCGCGAGGTACGTGTCGAGGTCCGCGTACTTCTCCCGCAGCGCGCGCTTGAGCACCTTGCCGGTGGGGCCGGTGGGGATGTCCGCCGGGGAGGCGGCCACCTCCAGCAGGGCGAGGGCCGGCTGGCCGGCGTCGCGCAGCGCGGAGTTGGCACGCCGGAGCAGATCAGCGGGGTCGGCGTCCTCGGTGGTCCTGACCACGGCGACCGGGCGGGCGGTGTCGCCGCGGTGTCCCGCCGCGACCGCGCAGTCGGCCACCTCGGGCAGGTGCATCAGGAGTATCTCCTCCATCAGCACCGAGTAGCCCGGCCCGTCGGGGGAGTGGATCGCGTCCGCCGCCCGGTCGACGAGGAAGAAGTCGTCCCCCTCGTGGTAGGCGAGATCGCCGGAGAGCCAGTACCCGACCAGCCTGCTGCGGTAGTAGGTGTCGGCGTCGTTCCAGTAGCCGGGCACCACGGAGCGGCTGCGCAGCCCGAACATGCCGACCTCGCCGTCCGCGGCCCTGCTGCCGTCCTGGCGGAGCACGGCCACCTCACCGGCCGGCACCGGGTTGCCCATGAAGCGCGGCCGGGGCGGAGTGTCCCGGTCGATGTAGCGGCGCAGCGTCGCCCAGCCCAGCTCGGAGGAGCCCAGGCCGTCGCTGAAGACCGAACCGGGCAGGCGCTCGCCGTCGGCGAGGTGGTGGCCGTGGCGGATCAGCTTGCGGATGTGCGCGTCGTGCGCCGAGTCACCGGTGTTCTGCCATTCGCGCACCGACGTGAAGTCGTCCGGGTCCAGCTCCATGGCGGCCAGCTCCGAGTAGGTCTGGTTGAACGCCAGGATGCGGGTCGGCCGGTGCTCGCGGACGCCCCGCGCCACCCCGGGGCCCGACTGGTCGGAGAACGCGATCAGCGGCAGGCCGCACAGCAGCGAGTAGAAGGTGTACGCGATCGCGGACGAGTGGGACTGCGGGGCCGCCGACATCAGGACCGCCGGGTCCTCGGGGACCGACAGCCGCCAGCCGGGGCCGGCCAGGCTCTGCTTGTGCGCCCAGATGACCGGCTTCGGGGTGCCGGTGGTGCCCGACGAGTGGCACAGGAAGACCGGGTCGTCGTCGCTGTGCCGGTGCCGCGCCCGCTCGGCCAGCATCCGCCGCCCCAGCCCGAGTCCGTCCTCGGGGGTGATGGTCCAGCGCAGCTCCGGCAGCTTCTCGTGCCGGCCCTCCAGCAGGGCGAGATGGGCCGCGTCGGTGTACAGACCCACGGGATTCGTGCGGGCCATCAGGCTCAGCGCCGGCTCCGGGAGCATCCGGCCGTTGATGAGCAGCGGAATGGCGCCGAGCCGGGCGAGCGCGGCCAGCTGGAGCTGGTCGTCGAAGGAGTCGTCGATCCAGACGGCCACGCGGTCCCGGTGGCGCACCCCGCGGTCCCAGTAGAACGACGCCCAGGACTCCGCGAGTTCATCGAGTTGCCGCAGATTGAATTCCGATTGCAGAATGCCGTCGCAATTGATCACCGGACGATCCGCCAGCAGACACGTCTTATCAGGGTGCGGGCTCAGTTCCAGTGCTTTTTGCCACGCATTTCCACCGCCCACGGACTCGTCCTCGTAAATCCGCGTGCGGGCTTCCTGGTTGAGCATGGTGTCCGTCGTGAGCGGCATGTCCACCTGGCCTTGGTTGATGCGGTGCGGGGCCCCGAGGGGTGTGTCACGTCTGCGACGACGGTAAACCGTGGACTGTTGCCGCCGGAACTACTCGAATAAGTAGATGGATTGCCGCTGCTCCCTACTCGATTGCGCGGTACCGGGGCGCAGGGCGCCGGGATAGTGTCGCGGCACCGACAGAAAGGGAATCCACCAGTGACCGCGCAAAGAACCATCGCACGTGATTTGCTGCGCGAGATCGTGGCACAGGTGATGGAATTGGAACCGTCCGAAGTCGGCGAGACCGACCGCTGGGTCGATGAACTCGGGATGACCTCACTGGAAAAGGTCGAGGCCATCACGCGCATTCAGGAGGGCTTCGGCACCGCCTTCGCGCCGCGGACCGCGGCCGCCATCGGATCCGTCTCGGACGCGCTCGCCGCGCTCGGCTCCCGCGAAGCGGGCGCGCCTGCCGCACCCGAGGCCGGCGACGCGCACCGAGCGGACCACGCGCACGACGCCTGCGATCTGGTCGGCCGGCTGGTGCACCACCGTGTCGCGGCGGACGGCGGGGGAGCGACCGCCTGCACCGATCCCGACGTCGGCCGTGTCTCGTACGCCGCCCTGTACGAGGCGGCCCGCTCCTACGCCGGCACGCTGTACCGGCTCGGCGTGCGGCCCGGCGAGCGGGGCGTGGTGGTCACGGAGGACTCCGTCGCGTCCGTGGCCGCCGTCCTCGGACACTGGTGGAACGGATCGGTACCCGTCGTGGTGAGCCCGCTCCTCGACGACCGTGCCATCGCCTTCGCGGTGGACGACTGCGGCGCCCGGGTGGTCCACGTGGACGGCGGCGACGCCAAGCGGGCGGCCCTGCACACCGTGCTGGCCGCCTGCGCGCGTACCGACGGCGAGGACCTCCGCCGGGAACTCGCCAAGAGCCGCACCGCGGACGGCCCGGCGCCGTCCGAGGGACCGGCCGCCCCCTTCCGCTGGCCCGCCGGCGACGAGGCACTCGTGCAGTACACCTCGGGCAGCACCGGAGCGCCCAAGGGCGTGCGCCACTCGGCGGGCGCTCTGGTGGCGATGGTCGAGGGCTTCGGCAGGGCACTGGACCTGCGCCCCGACGACGTGCTGCTGACGACGGCCCGGCTGTCCTTCGGCTACGGCTTCGGCAACGCGGTGCTGTGCGTCCTCGCGGCCGGCGCGAGCGCGGCCCTGATCCGCGGGGCGGTGGACCCGTACGTCGTGGCGGCCGCGCTCGACCGGTACCGGCCCAGCGTCTTCTGCTCCGTGCCCCGGCTGTACGCGGCGCTGCTGGCGCTGCCCGGGTTCGCCGAGGCCGGCCACGACACGGTGCGCCTGTGCACAACGGCGGGCGAGAACTGCCCGCGCCCCCTGGCCGAGCGCATCCGCGCCGCCTTCGGGGCCGCCCTGGTGAACTGCTTCGGCGCCACCGAACTCATGCACGTCGTCCTCCTCACGCCCGCCGACGGAACGACCACCGGATCGCTCGGACGACCCGCCCCCGGGGTCCGCGCCACGGTCCGCGACGACACGGGCCGCGAACTGCCCGACGGACAGGAAGGTAGGCTCCACATCGCCGGACCGACCGTGGCGCTCGGCTACGTCGGGCGCCAGGAGGCCGACCGTGCCGCGTTCGCCGACGGCGGCGCCTACACCGGCGACCTGGTGCGCAAGGCCGAGGACGGTTCGTTCGACTATCTGTGCCGCGCCGACGACATCCTCAACATCGGCGGCTACAAGGTGGTCCCGGCCGAGATCGAGACCGTGGTGCGCGGGGTCGACGGCGTCGCGGCCTGCGCGGTCGTCTCCGGCCGCGACCCCGAGGGCCTGGAGGAGGCGGTCGCCTGTGTGCAGCCCGCCGAAGGGAGCGACCCCGTACGGGTGCGCCGGCAGGTGATCGCCGCCGCACGGCGCCAGCTGCCCGCCCACAAACGGCCCTCGCGGGTGGCGCTCTTCACCGAACTGCCCGTCACCGGCAGCGGCAAGGTGGCGGCGCACATCCTGCGCGGACGGGTGGCCCGGACATGAGCTGGGACATAGCGGGGATCGGCATCGTCAGCTGCGTCGGCGGCGACGCCCGCACCACCTACGACGCGCTGTGCGCGGGACGCGACGGGCTGGCGCCCGTCCGGGTCTTCGACACGGCCAACTACCGGGCGCACCACGCCTACGAGGTCGACGACCGGGGCCCCGGCGGGGACCGGCCGCTGCGGGCCACCGGCTGGCTCCTGTCGGCCGTGGCGCAGGCGCTGGCGGACGCCGGACTCGACGAGGACCTCGACGAGGTACCGGTACTGGTGGGCACGACCCTGCGCGAACAGCGCAGCGTGGAACTGTGGTGGCGGGGCGGGCCCAAGGTGCCCGTGGAGCGGCTGGACTTCGGGATGGCGCTGCGCGAGCGCTTCGCCGCCACGACCTCCTACACCTTCGCCAACGCCTGCGCCGCCTCCCTCTACGCGCTCGGCCTGGCCGCCGACATGATCGAACTGGGGCAGGCCGACACCGTCGTGGTGGCGGGCACCGACTCCATCGCCGAATCCACCTTCGCGGCCATGGACCGTGCCCAGACTCTGGTGCCCGACGCGGCCCGGCCCTTCGACCGCGGGCACCGGGGCATGGTCATGGGCGAGGGCGCCGTCGCCGCCGTGCTGCGCCGCGCGGGCACGGGCCGGGCGGTGGCCAGACTGCGCTCGGTCGGACTCAACTGCGACGCGGCCCATCCCACCGCCCCCGACCCCGAGGGCATCACCGCGGCCGTGCGCGAGGCCCACCGGCGGGCCGGTGTGACACCCCGCGACATCGAACTGGTCATGCTGCACGGCACCGGCACCGCCCGCAATGACGAGACCGAGGCGGCCGTCATGTCCGAGGTCTTCGCCGAAGGCCCGGGTCCGCTGATGACCGCCGTCAAGTCCGGGGTGGGGCACACCCTCGGCGGCTCCGGGCTGCTCAGCCTGCTGACCGCCGTACTGAGCATGCGGTACGGCGCCGTACCGCCGGTGATCGGCCTGCGGGAGCCGATCGACGAGGCCGCCGGGCTGCGCCTGGTGCGGGACGCGAGCCGGCCCGCGTCGATCGGCCTCGCCCAGGTCAACGCGTTCGGATTCGGCGGGATCAACGCCGTGGCGGTGGTGGAGAAGGCATGAGTTCCCTGAGCCAGCCCCTATGCAGCCAGAGGCGCTTCGACCGGGACCGAGAGGACACGACCCCACTCGTGAGGGCGGCAGAAGGGAGGGTCCGCCGATGAGCGGCGAACCGAGGGCGCGCACCGCCGTGGTGGTGACCGGGGCCGGACTCGCGGTCCCCGGCCTCACGGGACCCGGCGACCTGCTGGGCGCCCCCGCCGGCGGCGCGGGCTTCGACCCGGAGACCGGGCTCAAGGGCCGTGACCTGCGGCACAAGGACCGGGCGACCCGGCTCGCCCTCCGCTCGGTGGAACCGGCCCTGCGGGACGCGGGACTGCTCGGCGCCGGCGGTCCGGCGCTGGACGGTACCCGCACCGCGGTGGTCGTCAGCTCCAACACCGGGAACTACGACAGCGTCTGCGCGTACGTGGACATCGCGGCGCGGCAGACCTCGCGGGCAATCTCCGCGATGGGCCTGCCGCACACCTCCACCAGCGCCATCGCCGGCTGGATCGCGGCCGGCCACGGCCTGCACGGCCCCGCGGTGACCCTGTGCAACGGGGCGACGAGCGGCCTCGACGCGCTGTACTGGGGCCGCAACCTGATCGCCGCCGACCGAGCCGACACCGTTGTCGTCACCGGCGTCGAACCGGCCAACGACGTCGTGCACAAGCTGCTGGGCACCCGCACCGTCGACGGCGCCGCCACCGTCGTCCTGGAGTCCGCCGCGCACGCCGCGGACCGCGCGGGCCGCGTCCGCGCACACTGGCACGGCCTGCACCGCGGCCGGGACCACGACGAGGTGCTGCGCACGGCCGCCGGCTCCGCGGCCCCCGGCATCGGGCTCTGGCTGACCGGGGCCCGCGAGACGCGCCCCGCACACCTGGGCACCTCGGTACGGCCGGTGGCCCTGGCGGACGGACTGGGGGAGTGCGGCGGCGCTCTCGGTGTCCTGCAGTGCGCGGCGGCGGTTGCCCACTTCGACGCCGGCGGCGGGGGCGCGGCGCTCGCCACGGTTTGCGCCGCGGACGTCTCCGCCGCGCTGACCCTGCTGCCGCCGGCCACCACCTCCGATTCCCCCGCCTCCCCGGCCGAGTGGTCCGAGCGGTCCGGACGACCTGAACGACCCGAGCGATCCCCCTGATCCGAGCGGCCCGAGCGACCTCGGGCGAGGCGAATGACCGAAAGGAACAGCACCGTGTCCCACAGCACCCCCGACTCCGTCGACCTGGAAGAACTGCGCAGCCTGATGGCCGTCACCTTCGAGCTGCCGCCCGAGGAGGTCACCGACGACGCGCACTTCGCGGAGGACCTCGGTGTCGACTCCCTCACCGCACTGGAGATCACCACCCGGCTGGAGGACCGCTACGGCGTCGTCCTCTCGGACGACGAGTTCAAGACCGTCACCACCCTGCTGAGCGTCCGCGAGCTGGTCCGGCGGAAGCTCGCGGCGGCATGAGCGCGCCGGCCGACGGCCGGCCGGTGGCACTGGTCACCGGCGGCTCCCGGGGCATCGGGCGGGCCGTCGTGGCACGGCTCGCCCACGAGGGCCACGACATCGCCTTCTGCTACCGCTCGAACGAGGCCGCCGCCAAGGAGACGGCGGAACTGGCGGCGGCGGCCGGCGCCCGTGTGCACAGCCGCGCCGCCGACCTGTGCGAGCCGGGCAGCGCCCGGGAGTTCGTGGCGGAGACCGAGCAGCGGCTCGGCCCCGTACGGACCCTCGTCAGCGCCGCGGGCATCGCCCGCGACCGCCCGCTCGCCCTGATGGACGACGACGAGTGGCACGACGTGCTCTCCACCAACCTGGACGGCACCTACGCGATCTGCCGCGCCGTGATCTTCTCCATGATGCGCCGCAAGGCGGGCAGCATCGTCACCCTCTCCTCCGTCGCGGGTGTGCACGGCAACGCCGGCCAGACCAACTACTCGGCGTCCAAGGCCGGGATCATCGGCTTCACCCGGGCCCTGGCCAAGGAGTGCGGACGCTACGGCGTACGCGCCAACGTCGTGGCCCCGGGCTTCATCACCACGGACATGACGGCGGACCTCGACGACACGGCATGCGACCGGATAAGGAGCCGGATACCGCTCGCCCGGTTCGGGGTCCCGGAGGACGTCGCGAGCCTGGTCGCCTTCCTCGTCTCCGACCGCGCCTCCTACATCACCGGACAGGTATTCGGCGTCGACGGCGGACTCGTCCCGTGACACCCCTCCGTCCAGCCGCACGCGCACCAGGCCCGCAAGGGGAGAGGAAGACGGTGGACATCACCCTGCTCGACCTCCGCTACGAGGAGGCCAGGCAACAGCCGCCCTGGGAGGAACCGGCCCAGCTGACCCGTGTGCGCAGGGAGATCGCCCAGCGCCCCGCCCTGGTACGGGCCGCGGACGTCGCGCTCCTGCGCTCCCTGCTGGCCCGTGTGGCGGCGGGGGAGGCGCAGGTGATCCAGGCCGGCGACTGCGCCGAGGACCCGGCCGAGTGCACACCGGGCCACGTCGCCCGCAAGTCCGCCGTACTGGAGATGCTGGCGGGCTCGCTCAAGCTGATCACCGGCAGGCCCGTGGTGCGGATCGGCCGGATGGCCGGCCAGTTCGGCAAGCCGCGCTCGAACCCCACCGAGACGGTGGACGGCTGCGAACTCCCGGTGTTCCGGGGCCACATGGTCAACGCACCGGAGCCGCTGCCGGAGAGCCGCCGCCCCGACCCGCTGCGGCTGCTCACCGGATACATGGCCGCCGCCGACATCATGGGCCACCTCGGATGGGGTGAGCAGAACCGGCGCACCCCCGGCGAGCCCGTGGTGTGGACCAGCCACGAGGCCCTGCTGCTCGACTACGAGATACCCATGCTGCGCCGCACCGAGGACGGCCGGCTGCTGCTCGCCTCCACACATCTGCCGTGGATCGGGGAGCGCACCCGCCAGGCCGACGGCCCGCACGTGGCGATGCTGGCCGAAGTGGTCAACCCGGTGGCCTGCAAGGTCGGCCCGACCACCGGTACCGACGAACTGCTGGCGCTGTGCGAACGGCTCGACCCGATGCGGCAGCCGGGCCGGCTCACCCTGATCGCCCGCACCGGCGCGGACCGGGCCGCCCGGGTGCTGCCCCCGCTCGTTGCCGCCGTCCGCGCCGAGGGCCACCCGGTGGTCTGGCTCACCGACCCCATGCACGGCAACACCTTCTCGGCGCGCGACGGCCGCAAGAGGAGGTACACCGAGACGATCCGGCAGGAGATCCATGACTTCCAGGAGGCCGTGGGCGCGGCCGGCGGCGTCGCCGGCGGACTGCATCTGGAGACCACCCCCGACGACGTCGTGGAGTGCGTGGCGAACGCGGCGGCCCTGGAGCGGGCCGGGGAGGCCGGCCCGTACACCAGCGTGTGCGACCCGCGGCTGAACCCGGCCCAGGCGATGTCCGTCGTGACGGCCTGGCGGCCCTGACGCGCGAACCGGGGAGCGGCCCTGACGCACGACGGCGGACGGAACGGGACCGCGCCGGCGGCCGACGGAACGGCACAGTCCCACCACGACCCACGACCCACGACGGGCGACGGAACAGGACACGGAAAGGAAGGCCATGCAGGACAAGACAGCCATCGTCACCGGAGCGGCCGGGGGGATCGGCGGCGCCGTCGCCGCGGCCCTGGCCAAGCGCGGCGTGCGCGTCGCGGCGGTCGACCTCGACGCGGCGCGACTGGAGCAGTGGGCGGCCGAGGGCACCGCGGACACCTCGCGGGTGACCACGTTCCCCACCGATGTCAGCGACGCCGCCGCCGTGCACACCCTGGTCGGTGAGGTCGAACGGCGCCTGGGCGCGGTCGACTTCCTGGTCAACGCCGCCGGAGTGCTGCACCTGGGTCCGGTCGTCGGCTTCGGCGACCGGGAGTGGGCCCACACCCTGGCGGTCAACACCACCGGTGTCTTCCACCTGTGCCGGGCGGTGGCCGAGCGGATGATCCCGCGCGGCACGGGCTCGATCGTGACCGTGGCCTCCAACGCGGCGCGCACCCCGCGCGCCGAGATGGCCGCCTACGCCGCCTCCAAGGCCGCCGCCGTCCAGCTCACCAAGTCCCTCGGCATCGAACTGTCCGGGCACGGCATCCGCTGCAACGTGGTCGCCCCCGGATCGACCGACACCCCGATGCTCACCTCGATGTGGCACGACGAGTCCGGCCGCGAGGCCACACTCCGGGGCAACCCCGGGGCGTACCGGCTCGGCATCCCGCTGGGCCGGATCGCCCGGCCCGAGAACATCGCCGACGCCGTGCTCTTCCTGCTCTCCGACGAGGCGTCGCACATCACCCTGCACGAGCTGACGGTCGACGGCGGAGCCACCCTCGGTGCCTGAACGCTCCGCCGGCGGTCCGGCGCGCCGTCCGCGGGCCCGTCCCGGCCGGCCGCCCCGGCACGTCCACCGCGCCGCCGTCCCCTCCCCCCCCACCCCCGAGAGGAGCGCCATGCCCAGCATCCCGCCCATCGAGCCCTACCCGATGCCGGCCAGCGGGGACCTGCCCGCCCCTGTGCCGCGGTGGACGATCGATCCCGCGCGGGCCGTCCTGCTCGTCCACGACATGCAGCGGTTCTTCCTGCGGCCACTGCCCGACGCCCTGCGCGCCGAACTCGTCCGCAACACCGGCGCCCTGCTCGCCCACTGCCGCGGCGCCGGTATGCCGATCGCCTACACGGCACAGCCCGGCGATATGACACCTGAGCAGCGCGGCCTGCTGGCCGACTTCTGGGGCCAGGGGATGCGGGCCGGCCGCGCCGACCGCGAGATCGTCGAACCCCTCACCCCCGCCGAGGACGACTGGGTGTTCACCAAGTGGCGCTACAGCGCCTTCTTCAAGAGCGACCTGCTGGAGCGGATGCGCCGGCACGGACGCGACCAGCTCGTGGTGTGCGGGGTGTACGCGCACGTCGGCGTGCTGACCAGCGCGCTGGAGGCGTACACCCACGACATCCAGCCCTTCCTGGTGGCCGACGCCGTCGCCGACTTCAGCGAGGACGACCACCGCAGGACCCTCGACCACGCCTCCCGCACCTGCGCCGTGGTCCTCACCACGAAGGAGGCGCTCGGATGACCGGGGCACCGCCGGCCGACGCCCTCGGCCGCGTCCTGTCGGCCGCTCCCGGGCCCTGCGCCCTGCTGCACCGCCCCGTCAGCGGCGCGAGCGGCCTGGTCGACGTGGTCCTCGGCGAGGTGGGCGAGTGCGCCTCGCTCGCCGAGCTGCCCCTGCCGCGCACGCCGGACCGGCCCGGTCCGTACCACGAGGTGCTGGCGGTCGTGCCCTTCCGGCAGATCGCCGAGCGCGGCTTCACCTGCGCCGACGACGGCGCGCCGCTCCTCGCGCTGACCGTGCGGGAGCAGGCCGCGGTGCCGCTCGCCGAGGTCCTGCGCCGCGTCCCGGACACCGGAATCCGGCTTGTCGGCGGGGACTTCGACGTGTCCGACGACGCCTACGCGGACACCGTGGAGCGGGTGATCGCGGACGAGATCGGCACCGGGCTCGGGGCCAACTTCGTCATCAGGCGGTCCTTCGTCACCGAGATCGGCGACTACGGCCTGCACAGCGCGCTCTCCTTCTTCCGGCGCCTGCTGGAGCGCGAGTCGTCCGCGTACTGGGTCTTCCTCATCCACACCGGCGACCGCACCTTCGTCGGTGCTTCGCCCGAACGCCATGTGAGCCTGCACGGCGGAACCGCGGTGATGAACCCGATCAGCGGCACCTACCGCTACCCGGACGGCGGCCCCACCCTGCCCGGCGTACTGGACTTCCTCGCCGACCGCAAGGAGACCGACGAGCTGTACATGGTGGTCGACGAGGAACTGAAGATGATGAGCCGGGTCTGTTCCGACGGCGTCGGGGTCGACGGCCCCTATCTGCGGGAGATGTCCCGGCTCGCGCACACCGAGTACTTCATCGAGGGCCGCACCCGGCGCGAGCCGCAGGACATCCTGCGCGAGACGCTGTTCGCGCCCACCGTCACCGGCAGTCCGCTGGAGAGCGCCTGCCGGGTCATCGCCCGGTACGAGCCGGAGGGGCGCGGCTACTACAGCGGTGTCGCCGCGCTCATCGGCCGCGATGAGCGCGGCGGCCGGACGCTGGACTCCGCCATCCTGATCCGCACCGCCGACATCGACCGCGCGGGCCGGGTCGCCATCGGGGTCGGCGCCACCCTCGTACGCCATTCCCGGCCGGCCGCCGAGGTGGCCGAGACCCGGGCGAAGGCCGCCGGGCTCATCGCCGCCCTGGAGGGGCGCGCGCCCACCGGGTTCCGCGACCATCCCGAGGTGCGGGCGGCGCTGCGCAGCCGCAACGACGCGCTGGCCGGGTTCTGGCTGGCGGACGGCGAGGTGGCGCCGGACGTGCCGCGGGACCGGCTCGCCGGGCAGCGGGTCCTCGTGGTCGATGCCGAGGACACCTTCACCTCCATGATCGAGATGCAACTGCGCAGTATGGGCATGGAGGTGACGGCCCGCCGGTTCGACGAGCCGTACACCTTCGCCGGCCACGACGTCGTCGTCATGGGGCCGGGGCCCGGCGACCCGTGCGCCACGTCCGATCCGAAGATCGCGCACTTGGAGGGCGCGATCCGCGCACTCCTCGACGGGCGGTGGCCGTTCCTCGCGGTGTGCCTGAGCCACCAGGTGCTCAGCAGGCTGCTCGGCCTCGACGTCGTCCGCAAGGAGGTACCCAACCAAGGGCTCCAGCGCGAGATCGACCTCTTCGGCCGCCGGGAGCACGTCGGTTTCTACAACAGCTTCGTCGCCCACAGCACCCGCGACGTGGTCGAGGGACCCCACGCGGCACGGGTCGAGGTCAGCAGGGACCGCCGCACGGGCGAGGTGCACGCCCTGCGGGCGCCGCACTTCGCCTCCGTGCAGTTCCACGCGGAGTCCGTCCTCACCCGCAACGGCCCGCCCATCGTCGCGGGCCTGCTGGCCGGACTCGCCCCGGGCCGGCGGACCGGAACCGTCGGCCGCACGGCCCCGCCGGCCGCCGCGGCGGCCGGCGGTACGCGGACCAAGGAGATGTGACGACGTGAGCGGCATACTCAGCGGAAAGAACATCCTGGTCACAGGGTTGCTCACGGAGAAGTCCATCGCCTTTCACGTGGCCCGCCTCGCCCAGCGCGAGGGCGCGCGAGTGGTGCTGACCGCCTACGGACGGCGCAGCCTCGTCGAGCTGATCGCCAAGCGGCTCCCCGAGCCGGCTCCCCTGGTGGACCTGGACGTGTGCGACCAGGGGCAGCTGGACTCGCTGGCCGACCGGGTCGCCGAGCACCTGGGGCCCGACCCGGCCCTCGACGGCGTGGTGCACTCCATCGCGTACGCACCCCAGGACGCACTCGGCGGCAACTTCCTGAACACGGCGTGGAGTTCGGTCGCCACCTCGGTGGAGATCTCGGCCTTCTCGCTCAAGTCGCTGACGGTCGCCGTCGCCGGACTGCTGGAACGGCGCGGCGGCGCGGTGGTGGGCATGGACTCCGACGCCCAGCAGGCATGGCCCTACTACGACTGGATGGGCGTCAGCAAGGCGGCCCTGGAAGCGACGTCCCGTTACCTCGCCCGGGAACTGGGCGGCCGGGGTATCCGCTGCAACCTGGTGGCCGCGGGGCCCATCCGGTCCACCGCCGCCAAGTCCATCCCCGGCTTCCAGGCGTTGGCCGAGGCCAGTACGGCGCGTGCGCCGCTCGGCTGGGACCTGGAGGACCCCGAACCCGCCGCCCGCGCCGTGGTGGCCCTGCTGTCGGACTGGTTCCCCAGGACCACCGGGGAGATCGTCCACGTCGACGGAGGAACCCATATGGCCGGGGCCTGACGGATCCCGTCCGGACCGGAGCGCGGCCCGCACTCCGGCCGTGCGCCGGCCCGCGGGCACCGTCCCCCGCACCGGGCGGCCCGGCGGCCCCGCCCGGCCGCCGGCCGCACCAGACAGAAGGGAGAGGCTCTCGATGGAAGCCCACGCACATTCCGGTGCGGGCCCGGGCACCCGCCCGGTGACCCCGGGCCGGCGGGGTGTCCCGCGGTGACCGGCAGAGGTGCCGTGCCGGGGCCCGTCGGCCGCCCGTGCGCTGTTCCGGCCTGTACGGACGGCATCCGCGAGGTGCCGGAGGGCTTCTGCGCCGAGCTGTTCTCCTCCCTGAGACGCAAGGACCAGCGACTCAGGGCCCGGCAGTACCTGCACGGCCTGCTCGCGGCCCAGGGCCGCAAGTCGATCAGGAACGTCGCCGCGGTCACGGGCGACCCGGCGGCGGCGCAGAGCCTGCACCACTTCATCGCCGACTCGACCTGGGACTGGCGCCCCATCCGCGCGGCTCTGGCCGCCTGGGCGGAGAAGACCGAGCTGGCCCGCGCGCTCGTCGTCCACCCGATGGCCATCCCGAGGACCGGCAAGCAGTCCGTGGGCGTCGACGAGATGTTCGACCCACGGCGGCGGAGGACGTTCCAGGGGCAACTCGCGTACGGCGTGTGGCTGGCGTCCCCGGAGCTGACCGTACCGGTCAACTGGCTGCTGTTCCTGCCGGGGGAGGGCGCGCCCGGGACCGGGGAGCCGTCGCCGGACGCGGCCGGGAGCACCCCGCAGGGCTGGGCGGCGACCGCCGCCCTCACCACACCCCGCGACGCCGGGGTCCGCGGCAGACCGGTGGTGATGAACGTGCCCGGCGGCGCGACCCGGGCCACCCTGGCGCGGTTCACCCGGGACGCCACCCCGGTGCTCGCCCAGGCGGCGCTCGCCACCCGGCTCGCGGTGGCCGACCGGTGCATGCCCGGATACCGGCGCGGCTCCTTCTCCGCACAGGTCATCCTGGAGGCCGCCCGGAGCGTCCGGCAGCCCGTGCGGCACACCGCCCCGGGCGGCGCGCGGCCGGCCGGCCGCTCCCTCGCGGCCGCGGTGCCGGTCCGGCTGGCGGAGGAGGCCGTGGCGGGCGCGCGGCGGCTGCTGGTCGGCGAATGGGACGACCCGGACCGGCCCCCCGAACGCCTGTGGCTGACGGACATGGTCGACACCCCCTTGCAGCGGCTCGTGGAGTACGCCGATCTGGCCCGCTGCGTCGACCGGGAGGCGGCCTGGGCCGTCGAGGCCGTCGGGCTGCGCGACTTCAGCGGCAGATCGCTCGCCGGGTGGCACCGCCATGTGACGCTGGCGTCCGCCGCCTACACCGCGGCATGGCTCGGCTTCGGCCCGTTGTGCGCTTCCCGGCCGGGCGGGCTCACCTGCCCGGCCCGCGGCTTTCGGCCGGACGGTCCCGCCCCGGCCCCGCCGGCCCCTCCCGCCGCCGGAAAGGAAGCGCCCGCACCGCGCTCCGGAACGCCCGCGATATCACCCCAACGCCCCCGGCCGGACTGGATGATTGACCCATGAACACGTTGATCCTCGCCACCCGCAACTCGGGCAAACTCGTCGAGCTGAAGACGATCCTGAGTGAGGCGGCGCCCTCATACGACCTGGTGGGTGCCAACGCCTACCCCGACATCCCCGATGTGCCGGAGACCGGGGTCACCTATGCCGAGAACGCCCTGCTCAAGGCCCATGCCCTGGCCCGTGCCACCGGGCTGCCCGCCATCGCCGACGACTCCGGCCTCGGCGTCGACGTCCTCTCCGGGGCGCCCGGCATCTTCTCCGCCCGCTGGGCCGGCCGGCACGGCGACGACGAGGCCAATCTGCGCCTGCTCCTGGCGCAGCTGCAAGACATCGACGGCCCGCACCGCACCGCCCGCTACCTCTGCGCCGCCGCGCTCGCCCTGCCCGACGGCACGGAGCGGGTGACCTTCGGGGAGCTGCCCGGTGTGCTGCGCACCTCCCCCGAGGGCACGGGCGGGTTCGGCTACGACCCGGTCTTCCAGCCGCTGGGCGAGAGGGTGACCGCCGCGCAACTGGAGCCGGAGCGGAAGAACCGCATCAGCCACCGGGGCGCCGCCTTCCGTGAACTCGTGCCGTACATCCGGGAACTGGTGGAGGTGACGCCGGGCTGAGCGGTCCGCCTTCACGGCGCCGTGACATGTCCGGCCGTCGTCGGCCACAGCCTCCGCGAACGACGGGGACCGCCGTTGCGGGCCGGGGCTTTCTTCGCCCGGCCCGCAATTTCCGTACGCGTTCCGCATACGGTGACTTCCCCGCCGGAGAACATGTGCCGGCCCGCGCTACAGGAATGCGCGGACGCCTTTGGTATGCCACGGACGAAAATGCCGCGTCTGCCCTTCACGCCGGTGCGGGAAATTCGCCGCCCGACTGCCGGACCTGACACATCGCGCGCCCTTCCCTTTACAGAACCGACCGGGACGGCGAATGATCGAAAGATAATTCCCGTCTCCCGCGCATGCACGGCCGCCATGGGCGGGGTCGAATGCGCGGTGCGGGAGCGGAAACTGCCGAAAACCAGGGAGAGGAAGCACGTATGAGCCGCTTCGAGGCCATGTGGGATCGCTTCTGGACCGACCTTCCCCCGACGCCCGGCGCATCACCGTGGGATGTGGACCCCACCTACGTGGCCCATGCCCACATACACCTGTTCGGCAGCGTGCTCGACCCCGCCAAGCCCGTCATCGACGTCGGCTGCGGGGACGGCGCGCAGACAGCGGCCATCGCCACGCACTTCGACCGGGTGATCGGCGTGGACGTGGCCCCGAGCGCCGTGGAGCGGGCGCGGAAGAACCACGGTGCCCCCGGTGTCGAGTACGAGCAGCTCGATCTGCTCCAGCCCGAGCAGGCCGCGGCGCTGCACGAACGGATCGGTGACGCCTCGCTGTACGTCCGCACCGTCCTGCACGCCTTCACCCCCGACGAACTGGACCGCGCGGTCACGTCCCTGGCGCACCTGGCCGGCTCCAGCGGCGGCGCCTTCTTCTACGAACTCGCCCCGGCCAGCAGGGACTTCATCCTCGGACAGCTGAAGGGCAGGGGCGGTCCCGCGGAGAAGTTCGGGTTCGTCTTCGACCGGGTCCCGCTGCCGGTCGCCCGGGAGGACGACGCCCTCCAGCGCAAACTGGCGGCGGCCGGCTTCGACATCGTCTCCACGGCCCCCCTCGACTACCAGGGGACGGTCACCGCGGAGGGGCGGCACGTGAATGTCCCCGCCTTCTTCGTGATGGCACGCGCCCGGGGCGTGCGGTAACTCCGGGCGCGTTCTTCCCGACGGGAGCGTGACGGCCGGCACCGGTTTCCTCCTTCCCCGCGGCGCGCATTCGTGCCAGCGGTCCGGGATTTCGCTCCGGGACCGCTGGAGCACGCCGGGCGTTTGCGGCGGAATACTGCCCGCCGCTTCGAACGCGGCGATTTCCGGGCGGGATTGGGGATCGGATACCTGACATATTTTCCAGGCAACTGTTGATGGGTGTACAGGATACCGCTTAGCGTAATTCACATGGGTAATGTGATTTCTGTCAACACGGGTCCGATCGTTGCGGCTGAATTCGCTCCGCGCCGCGGCAGGTCGGCAATCAGGAAACTCCCCGTCGACGGAAGCGTCAACGTCGGCAGACTCGGTCTCGAAGGCGACGAGCAGGCCGCCGATTTCCACGGCGGGGCACTCCAGGCGGTCTACGCCTATGCGCGGGAGGACCTCGACTGGTGGTCGGACCGCCTGCAGAACCCCCTGCGCAACGGTGCGTTCGGGGAGAACCTCGACCTCGTCGGATTCGATGCGAGCGGAGCCGTACTCGCCGAGAAATGGCAGGTGGGCGAGGTGCTGCTGCAAGTCATGGCACCACGTATGGCCTGCGGCACATTCGGCGGCTGGATGCAGGAGAAGGGGTGGGCCAAACGCTTCAACGGCGCCCGCCGCCCCGGGGTCTACCTCCGGGTGCTCGAAGAGGGACGCGTCGCCGCCGGGGACCCGGTCGAGGTGGTGTGGCGGCCCGCCAAGCACGTGACGGTGGCGGAGGCGGTCGGCGCCATCCTCGACGAGCAGGACGTGCTGCGGCGCATCACCGCCATGGCCGACGAGGAACCCGACTGGGACCGCGCCGCGATGATGTTCCACGTCTCGAACCGGACCAGGTCCCGCGCCACCGCACCGAACGCCGCTGTGGCCTCACCCTCGGTCCCGGCCGCCACCGCGCCGGACGCCGGGCCGGCGGCTCCGCCGGCCCCGGCCCGGCCCGGCGGAGCCGTCCATGCTTGACGTATTCGGCGACTTCAGCCGCGAGGACCCGGCCGCGGCGCTCGCCGAGGCGGCCGCGGCCTGCCCCTTCCAGGAGGCGGCCGAGAACGGCGGCCTCTACGCCTTCCGTGCCGACGACGTACGGCACATCCTGACCAGCCGGGAGTTCTGGTCCCGGCGCTCCACCGACCAGCGGCTCGCCGCGCTCCCGGAGGAGGACCGCAGACGGCGGTCCAGACTCAAGGAGTTCTTCGCCCACTGGCCCGTCTTCTCCGACTCCGACTACCACAAGCGCATCCGCACGGTCTCCCTGCATCTGCTGCGCGGAGCGGTGACGCCGCAACTGCGGGCCAGGTGCGCCCGGGTGGCCGACGAACGCCTCGCCGCCGTGGGCGAGGAGTCCTTCGACTGGCTGGACGAGGTGGCGCGTCCGCTGGCCTGGGAGGTCGTCGCCGCCCTGACCGGTCGCGCCGGCGCCGCGATCCTCATCGAGCTGAGCCGGTCCGTGATGGACGAACTGGCCACGCCCCGCCTCGACATGGAGCGGATCGACCGGGCGCTCGCCTCGGTCGACGGGCTGCGCGAGTGGCTGCGCGCGGCACGGACGGCGCGCCCGACACCGTTCGTGGCGGGTGTCGCGGAGCTGTGGGACGACCCGGACTTCGGCCCGGAGACCGCCACCGCGCTGCTCACCCAGGTGGTCACCGGGGCCCACGATCCCACCGTCACCGCCCTGTGCGTCGCGGGGGAGCGGATCCCCCGCGACCTGCTCGGCCATACTTCCGTGCCCCGGCTCAGGGAGGAGGTGTTCCGGCTCGCCACCCCCTTCCGGTTCGCCAGCCGGTACGCGCGGGGGCCGGTCTCCGTCGGCCCGTACCGGCTCGACGAGGGCGACCGGGTCAACCTCTGCCTCGCCGCGGCCAATCTGGATCCCGAGCACTACCCGGCCCCCCTGCGCATACAGGACCGCGGTGCCGCCTCGCGCTCGCTCAGCTTCGGGGCGGGAGAGCACTACTGCCCCGGTGCGCCGCTGGCGCGCTCGGTGGTCGAGGCCCTCCTGGAGGCGCTGAAGAGGACGGGCGCGGAGTTCCACGCGGACCACGTCGAGCGGGAGCCCGAGCTGCCCACCCTGCGGTACCGGACGCTCCGCGGACGCCTGGTGCGCCCCGCGCCGACGGCCCGCGTACCCGTCCCCGCCCCGGCCGAGTGCCCCGGGCGGCGGCCGTCGCCGGACCGTGCCTAGGGGGCTTCTGACGGATCCCCGCGGCGTCGCGGCGCCTGGCACGCCCTCGCCCGGCTGCCGCCGGGAGGTACCCCCACGCGGCGTTGCCGGAATGTCCCCATGGCTCCGCTGTGAAGACCTCCCGGCGCCTTGCGATCGCACGCACCGGGCACCGCTCCTTCCGCCACGGAGATCCGTCAGAAGCCCCCTGGAGCGGGTCCGCCGGAAGTGGGGTGCGCTGTCCGCGGGTTGGCCGTAGCGGGTCGTGCGGTTCCCCGCGCCCCTTGAGGACGTCGCGGTCTCGCCGCGGCCGCTCGGTGCGACGGCACCGCGGCGGGCGGCCCGCCGAAAACCGCGCAAGCAAGTGCTCTGTTCCGTCTCATGCAGGGAGTTCCCCAGTGAGCATGCTGGTCATAGACACCGATCCCGGGCTGGACGACGCCCACGCCCTCGCCATGGCGCTGACCCCGTCGCCGAAGCGCCCGCACGTCCCGGTGGCCGCCGTCTGCACGGTCGCGGGCAACGTCGGTATCGACACCGTTACGGCGAACGCACGGTGGCTGCTCGGCGCGTACGGCGACGACGCGGCCAGGACCCCGGTGTACCGGGGCGCCGCGGGGCCCCTCGCGGGGCCGCGGAGCGAGGCTCCCGACATCCACGGCTCGGACGGGCTCGGCGAACTCGGCCGGTGGCCCGTCGAGCAGGCCGGGGAGCAGGGCACGCCGGCGGCGCTCGCGCTGGTCGAGACGGCCCGCCGCCACCCCGGCCGGATCACGCTCGTCGCCCTCGGCCCCCTCACCAATGTCGCCCTCGCCCTCAGGCTCGAACCGCGGCTGCCCCAACTGCTCGACCGGGTGGTGGTGATGGGCGGCGCCATCCACGGCCGCGGCAACCTCACGATCAGCGCCGAGTTCAACACCGGGGCCGACCCGGCCGCGGCCGACCTGGTCTTCGCCAGCTTCCCCGGACTCGTGCTGCTCTCGTGGGAGACAACGCTGGCCCACGCCTTCACACCGGACGAGTTCACGTCCTTCTTCGAGGGTACGAGCCGGTCCGCCACGACCCTGCGGCGCATCATGGCGAACCGGTTCGCCACCGACCCGGCGTACGCGGGGCGCGGCGAGTACGTCCGCGCCGATCCGCTGGCCATGGCGGTGGCCCTCGATCCCGCCGTGATCACCGGGGCGGTCGAGCACCGCGTCTACGCGGAATACGCCCCGGGCAGTGCCCGCCACGGCGCCACCGCCGTCGACTGGCGCGACACACTGCGGGACCGGCCCGCCGTCACGATCGTCGAGCGGCTCGACCGCGGCCGGCTGCTCGAACTGCTCCAGGTCTGACCGCGCCCCGGGCCACCCACGTGCGTGCCCAGTACGGGCCGCCGGCCGGTACGCCGTACGACCGGCCCGGCGCTCGGCCCGCGCCCGCCGGGACCCCTCCGCGAAGCCCGTCAACTCCTCCCCCCGAGAAAGCCGCCGGCCCCAGGAAGGAACGACATGACCGCATCACCCCCCGCCCCCGCCCGTGGCACCGCGAAGCCACTGCTGGACGCCGAAGGGCTGCCGCTCGACATCCCCGGACGCCTCGCCCGGCAGATCGCCTTCATCGCCGAGACCGACCGGCTGAAGGCCGTCCTGCGGCTGAGCCCCCTGCTGTCCGCGAACCGGCGGGAGAACGACGCCGAGCACTCCTGGCATCTGGCGCTGATGGTGCTCGTCCTCGCGGAGTACGCCAACGAGCCGATCGAGGTGGAACGCACGCTGAAGCTCGTCCTGGTGCACGATCTCGTCGAGATCTACGCGGGTGACACCTGCCTGTTCGACGACGCGGCCCGCAAGGACCAGGCACAGCGCGAGGGCGCCGCCGCCAAGCGGCTGTTCGCACTGCTGCCCACCGACCAGGAGGCGGAGTTCCACGGCCTGTGGAACGAGTTCGAGGAGCGCCGGACCCCCGAGGCCAGGTTCGCCAAGGCGATGGACCGGCTCCAGCCCCTGCTGCTGAACGCCGGGAACCACGGCGGCACCTGGCGCGCCCCGGGCGTCACCCACACAAGGGTGCGCGAGCGCACCTCCGTCATCGACGAGGGCTCCCACGACCTGTGGGACTGCACGGAGAAACTGCTCGCACTCGGGGTGCGCGAGGGGTGGCTGAAGCGCGGATGAGACCGCCCCCGGCGGCCCCGCACTGATCCGCGCCACTCACCGTCGGGCAACCGCACGGTGAGTGAAGGCTCCCGCCGAAGCGGCAGGTGAGCACGTTCAGCAGGACGCGGCTGAGCACCTACCCGTGTACGCCGACACCAGGTCCTCTGTCGCGTGCGGCAGTGTCGAGTCGACGACCGCCTTGTTGGCCGAGTCGATGTGCTTCATGACCTTGGCCCCAAGGGTGACATCGTCCGAACACACTGTGCCGGCCCGATCGCGGAGGCGTTGGCGCTGTTGGTGTTACGGACTGCTACGAGGCTGGGGCGAGGCCGCCCCCGGGTGGCTGCCTGACGGCACATCGACACAGCACGAGGACGGTCATCGTGGGGAAGGCGGTGCGCTCAGCGGCGACGGCCCGGGTAGGCCGGATCATTGGTGATCCTTACTTTCTGGGGCGCGTTCCGAGGGAAGGTCCAGATCCGGCCGGAGGTGCTGCCCGCGGTCACCGCGGCGCCGTCCAGGGTGACTTGGTGGAACGGATTGGACCAGGCGGAGACGGCGAGCCATTCCAGGGTGCTCTCGTCGTCGTCCCGGGTCAGCGCGACCCAGCCGATGGATCCGTGCTGGGCGGACTCTCCCGCCCAGGCGCGGCTTCCCTCGTAGGTGTGCGTGGCGAGCGCGGAGTCGACCTCCACCCAGTTGTCGGTACTCCATTCGGTGGCGCGCAGGGCCTCGGTCCAGTGCCAGCTCTCGGCCCGCGGATCGTCGAGCCGGTCGGGCGGCTGCATACGCAGCAGATCCATCACAGTGAGCGAGCCGTCGGCGAACACGATGAAGTCCCCGTCGGGCGCCTCCCGGTCACGCCATCGTCGACGCACCTCCCGGGCCATGGCCGACGTGGCCGAATCGTTCATGCGCGGAATTGTGTCACGGGGCATCGCGCGAGTGGCTTCGCTCACCTTCAGCAGCAGCGCTTGTCCGGCACTTCGGGCGGCAGATGCAAGCCCTTCGGCCGCCCACCCGAGCACGACCTGCGTGACCTGCCCGACGCGATCCTGTACGTCGACCGCACCGGCATCCCCTGGCGCTACCTCCCACACGACTACCCGCCGCACCAGACCGTGTACGGCTGCTTCGCCCGCCTGCAGAAGGACGGCGTGTTCGAACAGCTCAACGGCCGGCTGCGTCGCCTCGTCCGAACCGCGCACGCCCTGATAGGTCGGGGACGGTTCTTCGTCCGGGGCCCATGGGGACAGAACGAGGACGCGTTCGCGGCTCTCAGTCGATACAGAACTCGTTGCCCTCGATGTCCTGCATCGGGATGCACGACTCGTTGGTGCCATCGGCGAGCAGCGTTTGCACGTGTACGGCGCCGAGCGCGACCAGTCGTGCGCACTCGGCCTGGAGTGTGGCGAGGCGCTCTTCACCCACGAGCCCGGTGCCGACCCGCACATCGAGATGCAGCCGGTTCTTGGCGGTCTTCCCCTCGGGGACGCGCTGGAAGTACAGTCGCGGGCCCACACCTGAGGGATCACTGCAGGTGAACCATGAATCCCGCTGCTCAGGCGGCTGCGAGCGCTTGAAATCGTCCCACGTGGTGAACCCCTCCGGTGGCGGCGGTACGACGTACCCCAACACCTCGCACCAGAAGCGAGCGACGCGCTCAGGTTCTGCGCAGTCGAAGGTGACTTGCAACTGCTTGATGGATGCCATCAGTCCTCCACGTGCTGTTCACCGAAACCCCGGATGTCATCGCCGCGTGGAGAGCGGACGTGTCACCAGGGATGCATCGATGTCCACCCCGTCGTCGTGCAACTTGGTGATCACGGTCAAGGCTGGCGAGCCTGTCACATGGCCATACGAGGCTCAACCAATTTTCCACCCGCTGACCGGGGTTGTGCCGAACGTGCCTTGGGGCAGCCGTGCCATCCGACGCGGACGGATACTTGACGGCTATGGACAACCCTTGACCCGCGGGGCGAGCACCAGATCTTCCTGGAGACCAAACGGATCGCCGCCGAGCACATGACAATCAATCGTGGTGACACACCAGCTCGAAGACACCCGTCTCGCCGACCGAATCCTTGTTGTGCACGAGGGGCGCGTTATCGAGCAGGGCGGGTACGAAGAACTGGCCCATGTCGGCGGCTTGTTCGCTGAGCTCGTGGCCCTCGCCGAGGACCGGTAGGCAGCCGGTGGCCTCACGCAGCCAAACGACCGGCCGCTCCCCGATGACGCTCACGTTCCCCCTGAGCACTTGAACCCCGACCGCACAAAACGGAATCGAGACACACGTGACTGATACCTGGCAGACGATCGCCCGCCTTGCCGGCCGCCTGGAGGACCACTCCACGCTCCCTCGCGAACAGCGCATCCTTCTGCAACTGCTGAAGATCCAGGAGGAGCCGCGCATCGCGAGCATCGCCGACTTCCGGGCAGCTTCAAGACGACCGCGGGTCAGCGCGTTGACGCACTGGAGGTGTACTGCGAGGGATGCCGGCGCCCGTACGACGAGGTGAAGGGCGAAGACTGAAGGGCCCGGCCGAGGCCGGCCGCTGCCGGGGACTCGTCATCGGCGCCCCGGAGTCACCCCTGTCCCGCCCCCGAGGCCGGTCCGGATACGGCCGTGCCGAGACGGGACGCCAGGGTGGCGACCGCGTCCCGGAGCTCCGTTCCGCCCTCGACATGGAAGACGAACGGGACCGCTGCCAGCCACTCCTGCGCGTACATCGCCGGGTTGCGGGTGCTGCCGACGAGGACGCAGCGTTCTCCCGTCACCCCCACCGGTTCGAGCTGTCCCATCGACGGCCCGGCCCATGGAGCGACCCGCTCCACGGGTGCGTCGAAGAGCACTCGCGTGGGATAGGCCCATCCGGTGCCCAGGTTCTCCTCCAGCACCGCGACCGGGTCGAGGCCCTCCGGCAGCCGGAACCCGACCGCGGTCTCCTCGGCCGCCAGTACGCGATCGATCCGGTAGGTGCGCACGGCGTTCGCACGATGGGAATGGCAGAGCAGGTACCAGCGCGCCCGGCGTACGACGACCGCCCACGGGTCCACCTCCTCCTGCCACTGGTTGCCGGCCTCGCTCCGGTAGGTGATCACCACGCGCCGCCAGTACGCGATCACGTCCACCAGGGCGCTCGTGACGGCGGGGTCGGCGTAGGCCGCACCCGGATCGGGCGCGGCGGCGGCATGCTCGCGCAGCGCGGCCGCCTGACGCCCGATCCCCTCGGGCAGCGCGTGGATGACCTTGCCGAGGGCGGAGCCGACGAGGTCCCCGGGATCGGTGGCGGCGGGCCTGCCGTCGAGCACCGCCATGACCAGGCCGAGCGCTTCGCTCTGGGTGAAGGTCACCGGAGGCAGGCGGGTCCCGCGCCGCAACTGGTAGCCGCCGTGCGGGCCGCGCACCGAGTCCACGGGGATGCCGGCCTCCCGCAGGATCGCGACGTAGCGACGTGCGGCGCGATCGGTCACCCCGAGCTTCTCCGCGAGTTGCTCGGCCGTCGTGCCGGGGCGGGTCCGCAGGATCTCGAGGGTGCGCAGTGCGCGCGCTGTGGGGCTCGTTCCGGTCTGCACGTCGGACAGCGTAGGCAGCTGGCAGGTAATCAGGAAGCAGATCGTCCGGAATCGCTCCTAGCATGGGTGCACGCCCGGTCGGGCAGGCCGCGTCCACCGCACGACGCTCTCGGCCGTTTCTGCCCCACCCTCGATATGGAAGTGGATCTCACTGTGGAAATCCTGCTCATCGGCGGCCTGTGGCTGGACGGCACTGCCTGGGACGAGGTGACACCAGCCCTTGAGGCGCTCGGGCATCGCCCGCGGCCGGTGACCCTGCCGGGCCAGGGCGACGGACGCTCGTCCGCCACGCTCGACGAGCAGGTGGCGGCAGTCCTCGCCGCCGTCGACGCGACGGCGGAGAAGCCCATGCTCGTGGCGCACTCAGCCGCCTGCACCCTCGGCTGGCTGGCCGCTGACGCGCGCCCGGAACGGGTGGCCGAACTGGCGCTGATCGGCGGCTTCCCCCACGAGGACGGCCAGCGGTACGCCGACTTCTTCGACATACGCGACGGCGCCATGCCGTTCCCCGGCTGGGGCCCGTTCGAGGGTGCGGACAGCGCCGACCTCGACGAGGAACTCCGCCGGCGCATCGCAGCCGGTGCCGTCCCCGTCCCCGAGCAGGTGGCCAGAGGCGTGGTCCGGCTGACGGACCGGCGCCGCTACGACGTTCCGGTCCTGGTCGTCTGCCCGGAGTTCACCCCGGAGCAGGCGCGCGAATGGATCACCGCCGGCGAGGCGCCGGAACTGAGCCGGGTCAAGCACGTCGAGTTCGCCGACATCGACTCCGGCCACTGGCCGATGTTCACCAAACCGGCCGAGCTCGCCCGTCTCCTCGACGGGGCGGCGTCCCGCGACTGACCGAGCGGGGAATTACCGAGCTGGGACTGGCCGAGCAGGGACTCCGGCCATGGCTCGTACCGTCGGCTGAAACACCTGGCGCCGCAGCCGGAATCGACCGCCAGCACCTGGCGGCACCGCTGACCCGGGCGGGGCCGGACGAGGGCGGTGGAGGACGAGGCGGAGCGGCTGCTTCGGTGCGGCTCAAGCCCCGGGCCAGCGAGCGCTGAGCTGCGGCACCGCGTCCGGGGGGCGTGGACCGAGTCGCCGCGCGGCGCCGGCTGCCGCGCCGCCCGTGGTGCCCCTGGCGGGGCGGTCGAGGGGCGCGGGCTGCCGGGGTCCGGTCGCCGGTGAGTGCCGGCGGCCGGACGGTTCGCCGGTACGGGTCAGACCACCGGGGTCGGGTAGGTCGGGTACTCCACCCCGGAGACGTGCTGGACGACGCGGATGACCTGGCAGGAGTAGCCGAACTCGTTGTCGTACCAGAGGTAGAGGATCGCGTTGTCGCCGTCGACCTTGGTGGCGCCGGCGTCGACGATGGAGGCGTGGCGCGAGCCGATGAAGTCGCTGGAGACCGCGTCGGGGGCGCTGATGAAGTCGATCTGGCGCTTGAGCGGCGAGGTCAGCGACACATTGCGGAGGTAGTCGAGGACCTCCTCGCGGGTGGTCTCGCGGCCGAGCCGCAGGCTGAGGATCGCGATGGAGACGTCCGGCACCGGGACGCGGATCGAGCTGCCGGTGATCGGTGCGTCGAGGTCGGGCAGCGCCTTGGCGACGGCGGAGGCGGCACCGGTCTCGGTGATGACCATGTTGAGCGGCGCCGAGCGGCCGCGGCGGTCGGAATTGTGGTAATTGTCCAGCAGGTTCTGGTCGTTGGTGAACGAGTGGACGGTCTCCACGTGGCCGCGCAGGACGCCGTACTCGTCCGCCATCGCCTTCAGCGGCGGGACGATCGCGTTGGTGGTGCAGGACGCGCAGGACAGGATCTGCTCGTCCGGCTTGATCATGTCGTGGTTGACGCCGTGGACGACATTGGGGACGTCGCCCTTGCCCGGTGCGGTCAGGACGACCTTGGCGATACCGGGGCCCAGATGCTTCGACAGGCCCTCGCGGTCGCGCCACTTGCCGGTGTTGTCGATGAGGATGGCGTCCTTGATGCCGTACGCCGGGTAGTCCACCGACGTCGGATCGTCGGAGTAGATCACCTTGATCTCGTTGCCGTTGGCGATGATCGTGCCGCTGGCCTCGTCGACGGTGATCGTGCCCTGGAACTGGCCGTGGATGGAGTCCCGGCGCAGCAGCGAGGCGCGCTTGACGAGGTCCTGACCGGCGCCCTTGCGGACGACGATGGCGCGCAGCCGCAGGCCGTTGCCGGAGCCGGCCTTCTCGATGAGCAGGCGGGCGAGGAGGCGGCCGATGCGGCCGAACCCGTAGAGGACGACATCGCGCGGCTCGCGGCGCTCGGTCTTGTTGGCGCCGGTGGCACCGGAGACGGCCCCGGCGGTGAACTCCGCCACCGACAGACCGCGGTCGTCGGCCTTGTACGTCGCGGCGAGCATGCCGATGTCGATCTGGGACGGGCCCAGGTCGAGCGTGGTGAGGGCCTGGAGGAACGGCAGCGTCTCGGTGACCGAGAGCTCCTCACCGGCGATCTGCCGGGCGAATCGGTGGCACTTGAGGATGCTGACCACCGACTTGTTCACCAGGGAGCGGCTGTGCAGCAGGACCGTGACGTCCCGCTCACGGTGCAGCTTCCCGATGATCGGGATCATCGACTCCGCGATCTCCTCGCGGTTCTTCCAGTTGGTGAATGAGTCTTCGTTGACAACAGTCACAGATTTATCTTTCGAGCTAGGCGGCGCTCATATGCTAACCCGTCGCATTTTTGGCCACTCAGGCGGTGCCACCCGGGCGGGATGCGGTCCCGGCTCATGGTTGGCTCTCCCGGGCCGGGCCGGGCCGGTCGAGGCGGCCGGACAGGACGACGGGCCGCAGCAGGCCGCCGATCGCGTCGCCGCGTACGGCGGTCAGTTGGTACGTCCCGTGCGCCCCCAAGCCGCCCGAGAACGACCGCCGGGGCCCGGAACCAGTCGGCAGCCCGGGTGCGCGGGGGCGTACCCGGGCTCGCAGGAGGAAGGGGTCTCAGGCGGCGAGGGTGGTGTGGAGGGCGCCGAGGCCGTCGCGGTAGATGGCGGTGAAGAGGGCCACGGCCTCGTCCTCGGTGGCGCCGTCAGGGTTGAAGCGGCCGGACCACTGGACCTCGGCGGCGTTCTCCTGGCCGGGGACGGCGTGGACGCGGATCGTGGAGACGTAGCCGTTGACGGGGAACGGGGCTTCCAGGATGGCGTAGCTGTAGTGGCGCTCGGCCTCGTTGAAGGCGACGAGGCGCTCGATGATGATCCCGCCCTCGGGGTTGCGCAGGCGGCGGACGCGGCCGCCTTCGAGGGCGGTGCTCTCGGGTATGTACGGGAGCCGGTCGGGGAGGGAGTCGAAGCCGCCGATGAGGTTCCACGCCTTGTCGGGGGAGGCGGGGACGATGCGGCTGACGGAGGTGGAGGCCATGATCGGATTTCCTGACGGGTCGGGGGTGGTTCAGACGCCGTACGGCAGCGGGGCGGCCAGGCTGACGAGGCCGGCGGCGCGCAGCTCCTGCCAGAACGCGGCGGGGACGGTCTCGTTGAGCGCCGCCTGGTCCTCGGCGATGCGGCTGGGCTTGGTGGCGCCGGCGACGACCGCGGCGGTGACCGGGTGGGCGAGGGAGAACTGCAGGGCGGCGGCCTTGACGCTCACGCCGTGCTTCGCGGCCAGGTCCTTGAGCCGGGTGACGCGCTCGATGATGTGCGCAGGGGCTTCCTGGTACTCGAAGTGGGTGCCGCCGGCGAGGATGCCGGAGCTGTAGGGGCCGCCGACGACCATGCCGACGCCCTGCTCCTGCGCCATCGGCAGCAGGCGCTGGAGGGCGTGCCCGTGGTCGAGGAGGGTGTAGCGGCCGGCGAGGAGGAAGCCGTCCGGGCGGGGCTCGTCGAGGGACAGGGTGAGCTCGATCGGCTCGGTCTTGTTGACGCCGAGGCCCCAGGCCCCGATGACGCCCTCGTCGCGCAGGCGGGACAGGACCCGGAAGGCGCCGGTGCGGGCCTCCTCGAACTTGGCCAGCCACTGGTCGCCGTGGAAGTCCTGGGCGATGTCGTGGACCCAGACGATGTCCAGGCGGTCGGTGCGCAGGCGCTTGAGGCTGTCCTCGATGGAGCGCTCGGTGGCCTCGGCGGTCCAGACGTGCAGCATCTTGTGGGGGTTGCCGTGCTCGAACAGGCCGCCCTTCTCGCCGAGTTCGCGGGCACCCTCCTCCAGCTCCTCAAGGATGACGCGGCCGACCTTGGTGGAGAGCACGTACTCGTCGCGGGGCTTGGCGGAGAGGACCTCGCCGAGGCGCTCCTCGGCGAGACCGGCGCCGTAGAAGGGGGCGCTGTCGTAGTAGCGGACGCCCTGCTGCCAGGCGGCCTCGACGGTGGCGGCGGCCTCCTGGTCGGGGATCGCGCGGAACATGTTGCCGAGCGGGGCGGTGCCGTAGCCGAGCTTGCCGGGGAGGAGTTCCTTGAGGGACATGGTGATGCCTTTTCGAAACGGAGAGTGGGGGGTGCAAGGGCCACTCGATAGATGCGAGCGCACCTTGCATGCTTTTACAATAATTGCAGACGCTGGTTAATGCAAGGGTTCTATGCGACGGATGTGGGGAAACGCGGCAGGACGTATTCCGCGAGCTCCAGCAGCAGCTCCTCCACCGGCCGGTCGTTGGGCCGCAGATTGAAGGAGACGTGCGAGACCCCGGACCGCGCCATGGTCTCCAGGTGCTCGATCAGGGCGTTGCGGCCGGTGCTGAGGCCGAGCCGGATCGGACGGGCCGGGGCGTCCGGGTCCTCCTGGAGGGTGAGCACCATCGGGGTCACGTACGGCTTCTCCCCGGCGAGCTCGCGCCACCGGCGGGTCCGCAGGCGCAGCGCGCCCAGGTCGCGGGGGTAGTTGAGCGAGGCGTCGGCGTGCTCGGCGATCCACTCGGGCGTCTGCTGGGCGCCGCCGGCGACGGCGATCGGGATGCCCGCCGCCTCCGCCGGTTTCGGCAGGACCTCCAGCTGGAAGTCCGAGCCGAGCCCGGCCCCGGGCAGTTCCAGCGGGCCCGGACGCCAGGCGGCGCGCAGGGTGTGCAGTCCCTCGCGGAAGGCGGCGCCGCGGGCCTCGAAGTCCCGTCCGAAGAGCGGGTACCCGACGGGACGGTCGCCGCTGGCGAGGCCGAGCAGCATCCGGCCGCCGGAGAGCGCGTCGACGGTGGCGGCGGCCTTGGCGACGAGCAGCGGTTCGCGCAGCGGCAGGACGACGGCCGCGGTGCCGAGGACGGCGTGCTCGGTGACGGCGGCGAGGTGGCCGAGGTGGGTGAAGGTCTCGAAGACCGTCCCGGCGTCCCCGAAGCGGACGGGGTCGAAGAGCGGGACGTCGCGCACCCAGAGGCCGGCGAAGCCGAGCCGGTCGGCGAGCCGGGCGAGGCGCGCGTGGTCGGCGAGGTCCGGGACGCCGTGGGGGCGGCCGGCCGTACGGTCGGTGGCCTGCCGGGAGGGGCCCCAGTCGTTGTCGAGGGGGAGTTCCAGGCCGAGGGTGAGCCGGCCCTCGCCGGGGGCGAGGCGGGCGAGGGCGGGGTGACGGGGTGCCATGGGTGAATCGGTCCTCGGAGTGGGGGGAACGGGCGAAGCCCGCTGCGGGCCGGCCGGGAAGGGCCGGCCCGCAGCGGGCTTCCGGGGGTGCGGGGTCGGTCAGTTGAGCTGGTCCGGGTGCGGGCCGGTACGCAGGCCGCGGTCGGTGGCGGCGATGGCGGCCATGTCCTCGTCGGTCAGCTGGAAGCCGAAGACGTCCAGGTTCTGGCGGATGCGCGCCGGGGTGACGGACTTCGGGATGACGATGTTGCCGAGCTGGAGATGCCAGCGCAGGACCACCTGGGCGGCGGACTTGCCGGTGCGGGCGGCGATCGCGGTGATCGCCGGGTCGTCCAGGACGGCGCCCTGGGCGAGCGGGCTCCACGCCTCGGTGGCGATGCCGTGCTCGGCGTGGAAAGCGCGCAGCTCGGCCTGCTGGAGGCCGGGGTGCAGCTCGATCTGGTTCACGGCGGGCACCAGCCGGCTGTCGTCCAGCAGGCGCTGGAGGTGGGCGGGCTGGAAGTTGGAGACGCCTGCGGCGCGGATGCGGCCCTCGGAGGCGAGGCGTTCGACGGCGCGCCAGGAGTCCAGGTAGAGGTCGCGGGCCGGGGTGGGCCAGTGGATCAGGTAGAGGTCGAGGTATTCGAGGCCGAGCTTGGCGAGGCTGGCGTCGAAGGCGCGCAGGGTGGCGTCGTAGCCCTGGTCGGCGTTCCACAGCTTGGTGGTGACGAACAGGTCCTCGCGCGGCAGGCCGGAGGCGGCCAGGGCACGGCCGACGCCGGTCTCGTTGCCGTAGATCGCGGCGGTGTCGATGCTGCGGTAGCCGGCCTCCAGGGCGGAGGTGACGGCGGCGGTGGTCTCGTCGTCGGGGACCTGGAAGACGCCGAAGCCGAGCTGGGGGATCTCGACGCCGTTGTTGAGCTTCACGGTGGGGACGGTGGAGTTGTTCATGGTGCGTGCTTCCTTTCAGCGGGGAAGGTCGGTGAGGGTGTAGCGGACGGTCTGGGCGCTGATGAGTCCGTCGCGGAAGACGAAGGTGTCGGTGCCGTCGGTGACCTGGTGAGTGGCGGTGGCGGCGGTCCACCGGAGGAACAGCACCCCGCCCGCGAACTGCGGGTCCAGCTGCCAGTCGGCGTCCGGGAGATCGGCCAGGAGGCGGCCGATGACCCGCCGGACCCCGTCGCGGCCGTGGTGCGCGCCCTCGGGGGTGATGAGGACGGTGTCCTCGGTGTAGTTCCCGGCGATGTGGCCGAGGTCCCCGGTGCCCAGGCGCTGCCCGTGGTCGGCGAAGACCTCCTGCGGCGTGCGGGTCACCGGGCGAGTTCCGTCAGCGCGGCGGTGGCGAAGGAGTGGTCCTGCTCGGGGGCGCCGCCGCCGAGGCCGATGGCACCGACGAGCTTGCCGTCGCGGTGGATCGGGACGCCACCGGCGATGAAGAGGAGCGGCCGGTCGAGCGCGGTGGACAGGGTGTGGAACGGTCCGTCCGGCTTGACGAGGTCGACCAGGTCGGCGGTGGGGGCGCTCAGCTGGAGAGCGGTGTACGCCTTGCGGGTGCTGGTCTCCCCGGAGATCAGCACGGCGCTGTCGTCGCGGAGGAAGGCGAGCAGGTGGCCGCCCGCGTCCAGGACGGTGACGCTGACCGCGACCCCGGCCGCCCGGGCGGCGCGGCGGGCGGCGGCGACGAGGGTCTCGGCGTCGGCGGTGGTCAGCGGGGTGAGGGTGGTGCTCATGGTGGCGCTTCTCCTGGAAGGAACGGGGAGGGGGAACGGAGAGGGGGACGGTCAGTGGTGGACGGGGACGGGAGCGGCGGTGACGGCGCCCTCCCGTACGGGGGTGCGGCGCTCCAGGACGGCGGACCGGACGGCCAGCAGGAGCGCGGCTCCGGCGAGCAGCGCGCCGACCCAGTTCGGGGCGGTGTAGCCGAGGCCGGCCGCGATCACCTGGCCGCCGAGCCAGGCGGCGAGGGCGTTGCCGAGGTTGAAGGCGCCGATGTTGACGGCGGAGGCCAGGGTGGGCGCGCCGTGCGCCTGGTCGAGGACCCGCTTCTGCAGCGGCGGGACGGTGGCGAAGCCGAGCGCCCCGACGAGCAGGATGGAGACCGCGGCGAGGATCTTGTTGTGTGCGGTCAGGGTGAACAGGGCCAGGACGACGGCGAGTCCGCCGAGGGAGGCGTAGAGCATCGGCATCAGCTTGCGGTCGGCGAACTTGCCGCCGAGCAGGTTGCCGAGGAACATCCCGACGCCGAACAGGACCAGCAGCCAGGTGACGGCGCCGTCCGAGTAGCCGGCGACGTGGGTCATCATCGGCGCGATGTAGGTGATCGCCGCGAAGACACCGCCGAAGCCGAGGACGGTCATCGCCATGGCGAGCAGGACCTGGGGGTTGCGGAACGCCGTGAGCTCGCGGCGCAGGTGGGCGCCCTCGGGGCGGGGCAGGGCGGGGACGAGCTTGGCGATGCCGAGCAGTCCGACCACGCCGAGCGCGGCGACGACGGCGAAGGTGACGCGCCAGCCGACGGCCTGGCCGATGAAGGTTCCCAGCGGAACGCCGACGATGTTGGCGATGGTGAGGCCGGTGAACATCGTGGCGATGGCGCCGGCCTTCTTGTCGGGGGCCACGAGGTCGGCGGCGACCACCGAGCCGATGCCGAAGAACGCGCCGTGGGCGAGGGAGGCCACGATGCGGCCGACGAGCATCACGCCCATGGTCGGTGCCACGGCGGAGAGCAGGTTCCCCGCCACGAACAGGCCCATGAGGATCATCAGCATCGTCTTGCGGCCGATCCGGGTGCCGAGCACCGTCATCAGCGGGGCGCCGATGACGACGCCGATCGCGTAACCGGTGACCAGGAGTCCGGCGGAGGGGATGGACACCCCGTAGTCGCCGGCGATCTCGGGCAGCAGGCCCATGACCACGAACTCGGTCGTGCCGATCCCGAAGGCCCCGATGGCCAGGGCTAGGAGCGCGAGAGGCATGGTGTGCTGCCCTCCATACGATTGCGGGTGCGCCTTACGTGCTCCGACAATAGTTGCATGCGCTGGCTAAGCGCAAGTGCGGGCATTCGTCTGTCGCTGACGGTGGGTGGTGGCGGCGGACGTGTGAACGCGGGTGGGGCCCGGGATCGTGTCGGTCCGGGCCCCGCCCGCGCTGGTCGGGCACCTCAGCCGGCGAAGCCGCCCTCGGGCTGGATGATCTCCAGGTTGGTGCCGTCCGGGTCGTTGAAGTAGGCGACCTTGGTGCCGAGTGCCGCCTCGGGTGTCACCTCGCCCGCGATGAACGTGTAATCGTCGCCGAGGAAGGCGTAGCCGGCCTCCTTCATCCGCCGGTACACCGCGTCGAAGCCGTCCACCCGCAGGCACAGGTGCATCGAGCCCGGACGGTTGGCGGCGCCCCTGGTCGGCTCGCCCGGCGGGTTGCGGAACTCGATGAGGTCGATGCCGAGGCTGTTGTCGAGGTTGATCGTGGCGTAGCGCAGCTCCGCGGTGAACAGGCCCTGCGACGCGCCGAACGGCACGCTGTGCATGGTTCCCGAGGCGACGGGCTCGCGCCCGGTGAGGGCTTGGTAGAACGCGATCGAGGCGTCCGGGTCCGACACCGAGATCCCGACGTGGGCCGCCCGGGTGAGGTTCATCGGGGTGCTGGAAACGGTCATGACGATTCCCTTCGTTCCGATCCCTGCGCGGCGGCGGTCGCTCCGCGGGTGCGGGGCGGATTCCTGGGGGCCGGGTGGAACCGATTCTCCGGACGGCGGCGGGCCGCGCACCCCGGCGTCGCGGAGGGTAATACTTGCGTGAGCGGGATACGTGCGCTGGCCGATATTTGTGCAAGGGCTTATCCTTGAGGGCGTCGCACCCGAAGGAGCCACGCCCATGACCGCCACGGACCCCGCGCTGACCGCCCTCGCCAACGGCTGGGCCGCCCTCTACCTCCTGGCCGGCCGGATCGAGGCGCAGATCGAGCGCACCCTCCAGGCCGAGCACGACCTGAGCGTGCGCGAGTACTCGCTGCTCGACGTGCTCAGCCGCCAGCACGACGGCGAGGGCGGGCACCTGCAGATGAAGCAGGTCGCCGACGCGGTGGTGCTCAGCCAGAGCGCCACCACCCGCCTCGTCACCCGGCTGGAGGACCGCGGCCTGCTCTCGCGCTACCTCTGCGCGACCGACCGCCGCGGCATCTACACCGACGTGACCGGGCCCGGCCTAAAGCTCCTGGAAGCGGCCAGGCCGACCAACGAGGCCGCCCTCCGGGAGGCGCTGGACGAGGCCGCCAAGAACCCCGAGCTGGCCCCGCTGGTCGCCACCGTCGAGGAGATGAACATGTCGCGACGGCTCCCGGCGCCCACTGCCGCGCGCTGAGCACGACGAAGCCCCGGAACCTCGCCGAGGCGGTTCCGGGGCTTCGTGCCGTCGCCGTCCTCGGCGGCCCATGGGTGACGGCGTCGGAGTGGTGCCCGTCGTGGCGGGTGGTGGGCGGTTCGCCCGCCTTGTCCACGCGCTGCCTCGATGTCTCCGAGGCGACGCGTGGACAAGGCGTGGGCGCCCCGGTGCGTGCGCCGCTCGCCCCTGCGTCATAGGAGGCTGTCCCCGGGCACCACCTGTTCCCCTACAGATACAGCCCGGCGTCGGAGTCCGGGGACGGGGACGGGACGGACGCGGGGCGGGTGCCGCGGCGCAGGGCGTACAGCTCGGCGAGGGAGGCTCCCTCGCGTCCGATGCCCTCCTCCGTGCCCAGCCAGTTCACCGCTTCCGGGCGGCTGAGCGGGCCGACCTCGATACGGGCGAGGCAGCGGCCCGGCCGGACCACGGCGGGGTGCAGCCGTTCCAGGTCCTCGTTGGTGGTGACGCCCACCAGGACGTTGCGGCCCTGGCCCAGCAGTCCGTCCGTCAGATTGAGCAGCCGGGACAGCGCCTGCCCGGCGGTGTGCTTGGCCTCGCCGCGGATCAGTTCGTCGCAGTCCTCCAGGAGCAGCAGCCGCCAGCGGTCCTTGCCGCTGTCGTCCTCCTCGCCGATGGCGATGTCCATCAGGTATCCGACGTCGTTGAAGAGCCGTTCCGGGTCCAGTACGCAGTCCACCTGGCACCAGTCCCGCCACGAGCGGGCGAGGGTCCGCAGCGCGGAGGTCTTGCCCGTACCGGGCGGGCCGTGCAGCAGCAGGAGCCGGCCGGCGATCTCCTCCGGGGCGACCTTCATCAGCCGGTCCATCGCGTCGGCCACCGGCGCGGTGTAGTTGGGCCGGACCTCCTCCCAGGTGCCGGCCGAGATCTGCCGGGACGTACGGTGCGGGCCGCGGCGCGGCGAGAAGTACCAGAAGCCCATGGAGACGTTCTCCGGCCGCGGCTCCGGTTCGTCCTCCGCGCCGTCCGCGGAGTGGGCCAGCACCTTCTCGGCCAGTTCGTCGCTGACGGCGGTGACCGTCACATCGGCGCCGCGGTTCCAGCGGGAGATCAGGAGCGTGAAGCCGTCGCCCTCCGCGAGGGTGGCACTGCGGCTGTCGCCGCGCGCGGAGCGCAGGACGCGGGCGCCGGGGGGCAGCAGCGTCAGGCCGGTCCGTACCCGCTCCAGGGACCGGGTACGGCAGTACGGCTGCTCGCCGTTGGCGAACCGCCCCAGAAAGAGCGCGTCGATGACATCGGAAGGGGAATCGCTGTCGTCCAGGGTCAGACGGATCGGGAGGGACTCCTCGGCGGCGGTCGGCTGGACGTGATCGGCACTCATGCGGCCATGATCTGCCACCCGGCCCCGCCGCGTACACGGAATATCCCGCGCACCCGCGGCATTCCGGCGTTCGCCCTGTCCCGGAATCCACCCGTGACGAGGAAATCAGGTGTACCGGGCGGCCGGCCGGCTGGCTACTGTTGCCTGTTGTGCGACGCCATGGTGGGGCACGTCAGGGACGTGAAGGTGGGGTACGTCGGGGACGTCCGGGTGGTGCGGGAGGGGAGGGAGCCCGCGCGAGGCGGGGGAGTTGGGCGGTGCGCCGCTGGGCCGCCCTGGTGACAGTAGCCGGGGTGATGGTCCCGGCGGTGCTGCTGGCGGTGCTGCTGACGGGATGCAGTCGGTCGCCGGACGTGCCGCCACCGCCGTCCGGTGCGGCGAAGGCCGCCGTCGGCTGGGGTTTCACCCACACCCAGTACAGCGCGGACCGGGGCACGGACCGGGCCACCGGGCGGGCCGCCCGGCTGCTGTCCGCCGACCCGATGCCGCAGAACCAGCACATCATGGGCTGGGGCGCGCGGAACCCCGAACCGAGCCCCGGACGTTACGACTTCACCGATCTGGACCGCCGTATCGCGCTGATCCGCCGCACCGGCGGCACCCCCGTGCTGACCCTGTGCTGCTCGCCGGACTGGATGAAGCGCGGGGCGGCCGGCCACACCGACTGGAGCGCGCTGGAGAAGGCCCCCGCGCCGGAGCACTACGCGGACTTCGCGGCGCTCGCCGGAAAGATCGCCCGCCGCTATCCGGACGTGCGCCACTTCGTCGTCTGGAACGAATTCAAGGGTTTCTTCGACGATTCCCGCGGACGCTGGAACAGCGAGGGATACACCCGCCTGTACAACCTCGTCCACCGGGAACTGAAAAGGGCGAACCCGGCCAATCAGGTGGGCGGGCCCTATCTGGTGATGGACAGCCATGTCCTGGGCGACGAGACCCACCCCTCCGCGTGGAAAGGCCCCTGGGGCAGCGTCGATCAGCGCACCCTGGACGCCTTCCGGTACTGGAACCGGCACAAGGCGGGCGCGGACTTCGTCGTCGTCGACGGCTCCAGTTACAGCACGGATGACCGCTACGCACCGGATCCGTTCGCCGCCACCCGGAAGTTCGCCGATGTGGGGCGCCGGCTGCGCGAGGAGACCGGGCTGCCGCTGTGGTGGGCCGAGTGGTACGTCGAGACCGCCGGCGACCGGAGCGGCTGGAGCGAGCGCGAACGCACCGCCGTGCAGGCGGCGGCCCTCATCGAGATGGCGGCCGGCGGTGCCACCAGCGGCTTCTACTGGAACCCGCAGAACGAGGGCGCCGACTGTCCCGGCTGCCTCTGGCGCAGCACCGAACTGGCGGACGGGGGAGGGGAGTTGCCGATGATGGATCTGCTGTCGGGGTTCGCCCGCGCCTTCCCGCCCGGCACCCGGCCGCGCCAACCCGCGATCGCGGCGGACGACCGCGCGCGGGTCCGTGCCCTCGCCGATGACCGCACGACGCTGGTCGTCAACACCACGGACCGCCGCATCACGGCGACGGTCGACGGGCGGGCCGTGCCGCTGGCGGGCTACGGGGTGCGCTGGATCGCGCGGCGCTGAGGCGGAAGCCGGCGCGCGGCGGGACGGCGGCCGGGCCGGACCCACGGCCACAGACCCAGGAGGGCAGACGCACGGCCACCCGCCACCGACCGTCTGCCCGGCACGGTTCGCGGCGGCAGTGCACGGCGTCGCCGGTGCGGTGGTTCACGACAGCGTCAGGAACCGCTGCACCAGCGACGCCAGAAACACCGCCAGCAGCGGCATCGCGCACCAGAACGAGCCGCGCAGCCACCGCCGCCGGCGGGTGCCCGGCGCGGCCGCCACCCGGAGCACCTCCCGGGCGGTCAGCAGCAGGATCAGCGGCACCGCGGCCGCCGCGCCGGCCACCGTCCACGGCGTCCAGGTCACCCGCGGCCCGGCCGGACCGGGACGCGGCCGCGGGACCTCACCGGGCGGCCGGCGCATCAGCTCGTACACCGCCGCGTGCTCGTTGGAGAGCACCCGGCGCAGCTCGGGCCGCCGGTCCAGGGACGTGCGCAGCCGCCGCTCCCAGTGGTCGCCGTAGCCCGCGTTCAGCCGCAGCGCCTCCGACTGGCCGTGGTTGACGACGAGGTACGACTGCGGTCCGGCGTCCCGCAGCGCCGTGACGACCGGGTCGAGGCGGGCCGGGTCGCGGGGGGCCAGGACCGGCTGGTACCGCACCCGGGCCATGTCCTTGGCGCCCCAGGGCATCGCGGGGGTGACGCTGTTGACGGGATCGTCGCTGAACCACAGCAGCCGCGCCGTGGGGCGGTCATGGGCGTAGACGTACGCCATCGCGGCCACCTCGCCCGGCCGGATCCGTTCGAACTGTTCGTTGCCCCAGCGGGCGACGAGGAAGCCGGTGGTGAGGATCAGGCCCGTCAGCAGCGCGGCGAGCGGGCCCAGGCTCCGGCGGGCGTCCGTACCGTGCGGGAAGAGCGCCAGCGCCGCCAGCACACAGGCGCCGGGCAGCGCGAACAGGAAGACGCGCAGGGCCATCTCGCCGCCGTAGGACTGCATCCCGAAGGCCAGGAACGGGACGCCGGCCAGCACCGGCAGTGCACGTTCGGTGAAGCCCGCGAGCCGTCGGCGCAGCATTCCCCAGCAGGCCAGCGCGAGCACCCCGCCGGCCAGCGCCACCCGGGCGTACAGCACGAGTTTGTGGGTGGCGTCGCCGCCGCCTATCCGGTCCGTGACGGAGGAGGCGACGTTGCCGCCGATGCCGCCCAGCCCCCCGAACAGCTCGTGGAGGTGGCCCGACCAGTACGGCTCGGCCAGGAAGCCCAGCCAGGCCGCCACCATGACGCCGAGCAGCAGCGGCAGCCCGCGCAAGCAGGAGCGGCGGGCCAGGACCAGCACGGTCAGCACGCCGAGCATCACGAACGGGGTGAGCTGATGACCCGCCGCCGACGCCGCGAACAGCCCGATCAGCACGGCCAGCAGCACCGCGCGCTGGCCCCGCCCGGCCGGTGTCACCGCCGCCTCGCCGGGCTGCCGCCCACCGGACAACCGGTGCGGCCTGCGGGGCAACCGGTGCGGCGTACCGGGCGGCGGGTGCGGCGCGCGGAACCACACCAGCAGGATCGCCGTGAACGCGAGGTACAGGAGATAGGTGAAACCCTGCGGGGAGAAATAGTCCTGGCCCACCCAGCCGCACAACGCGAACAGCCAGGCCGCGCACCACTTCGCCCGCCAGCTCGCGCGTACCGCCTTCAGCAGCAGGAACAGCGGGGCCAGGTAGAGGAGTTCAAGGGTCAGCGGCCACCAGCGGAGCACCTCGGTGAAGTCGGTGACCCCGCACGCCTGGGCGAGGAACTGCGCCATGGCGAAGAACCCCGGCCAGCTCCAGCGGGCGTCCAGATCCGGCGCCGCGGCGCCGGTTCTGCCGAGCTGGTCCAGGAAACCCAGATGCTGCCAGGCCGTCGCGAAGCGCGGTTCGGTCTCCAGAACGGCGGGCAGCGCGTGCAGTGCCACCACGGTCAGCAGCAGTACGGCGGCCAGCAGGACCCGTCGTGGCCGGGCCAGCCATAGGGCGCAGCCGTACGCCGTGACGAGCAGGGCGGCGCCGGCCAGCGTCGCCGGGGGCAGTACGGAGACCAGGCCGAGCCCGTTCATCCGGTCCAGGTCGGCGTCGCCCATACCGCGCAGCGGCAGCCAGAACAGCGTGAGCGCGACGGCCAGCAGCCCCCAGACCGCGAGATCGGGACGGCGCCGGAGGCGGACGGAGAGGGGGACGGGGGCGGGGCCGCGGTGGCGGGCGGGACCGGGGGCGGGCGGGGTGGCGGCGGTCTCGGCCCAGGACGGAACCGCCCGGCGCCGCGGCGGCCGCACGGCGTCCGTATCTGCGCCAGTCCCTGCCCCCGTGCCCGTGTGCACACCGGTGACCGCACCCGCATCGTCATCCGTATCCCCATCCGCCTCCGTGGTGCGGCCCCTCCGGTACGTCCCGACGGCGTCGCCGCGGTCGCCGTGGACGGCCAGGTCCGCGAGATCGCCGTCCGGGGCGAGGCTGTCCGCCGGGACCCGGGTGAGGAGGGGGGACGGGTGGCCGCGCAGTACCCGGTGGAGTCGGCGGGCGGCGATGGAGACGATCACCGTGAGGCTGGAGATCTCGGCGACGCCGGCCCCCGTCAGCCCCATCCGCGGCAGCAGGAGCAGCGTCAGCCCCAGCACCAGGACGCACAACAGCCCCTGGAGGTACGCCAGTCCCGAGGTGCGGCTCTGTGCGCGCAGTACCGCGAAGTACACCTCCAGCACCACGCGCAGCGCCGCCCCCACCGCGTACCAGCGCAGCAGCGGTGTCGCCGCGTCCGCGTAGCCGGACCCGAAGACGCCGAGGACGTACGGCGCGAGGACGAACAGCAGGCAGCAGACCGGGATCATGATGCGGGCCATCCGCCGCAGTGCGGCCCGGGTGTGCTGGGCGAGCCGCGCCGGATCGTGCGCCCCTTCGACGGTCAGCGAGGCGCCCATGTTGACGGCGAGCAGGTTCACCGTGCCGCCGATGGTGGTGGTGATGTAGAAGTACGCGTTGTCCACCGCGCTGACCTGCGAGGCGACCAGCACCGGTACGAGATAGACGACCGCGAGCGAGAACAGCGACCCGGTGTAGTCGCCCGCCAGGAAGCGGCCCATCTCCCGGAGGGACGGCGGCCGGGCTGTCCGGCCCGTCGCCCGGACGTGCCGGGGGATCAGCCGCCGGAACACCAGCCAGCCGAGCGGCAGGACGGACACCGCGATGGCCGCCACCCAGGAGACGAAGACCCCGGCGGTGGGCAGCGCGGCGGCGCACACCACCAGCAGCCCCAGTTTCACCGCCGAGAACGCGAGGTTGCCGGCCGGTACCCACAGCGCGCTGCGCAGCCCCGTCAGTACCCCGTCCTGGAGGGTGAGCAGTGACCAGGCGGCGACGGCCAGGACGAAGCCGAGGCCGTTCAGCGGGCCGTGCAGAAAACCGTAGGAGGGGCCCCACAGGTCGAGGGTGAGCAGAAAGACGGTCGCGGCGACGGCCACCACGGCCGAACCGCCCGCGTACGTACGGCGGACCAGCCGACCGGTGGCGCTCCCGGCGACGGGGAGGAAACGGGCCAGCGCGCCGGTCAGTGTCACCGCCGTCAGCCCCGCCAGGAGCTTCATCGCGGCGATCGCCGCCGAACCCTGGCCGACCGCGGCCTCCGTGTAGTAACGGGCCGCGACCAGCCAGAACCCCAGTCCGAGCAGCCCCGAGACACCGGTGTTGAGCATCAGCGCGTAGGCGTTGCGGAACAGCGGCCCGCCGCCGCCCCGCCCCGCCGGGGGCGGCGGGCGGTCTCCTTCCCGCGGTTTCGGTCCGGTGCGCTCCGCGGTCCGGGCGGTCGTGTCGGGCACGGGCTCGGGCGTCCTTCCTCCCGCCGCCGGCGGACCCGGTCCGTCGCGGCCGCCGGGTCTCAACTGCCGGGAGTGGACGGTCAGTTGTCATCCTCCGGGTCTCGTCGCCCGTCCGGTCTCAGCAGCCGGGCCGCCTGCCGGGTCCGGCGCACCACCGCGTACCCCTTGGTGAGCGCCCGGTCCCGGGCGAACGCGCGGCTGATACCGCGGCCTTCCACGAGCCGCGCGAACTCCTCGGGGCCGGTGCCGCGCCGCACCGTCAGCCGGGCCAGTGCGTACGGTCCCTGGCGGCGGTCCGCGAGGGCGTTGCGCACGGCGAGCGCCTGCCGGAAGCCGAGCCCCCGGACCAGCTGCCGCACCCGCCGGCTGGAGTGGCCGTAGGGGTACGCGAAGGATTCCGGGGCCGCGCCGGTCTCGGCGGTGACGATCGCCTTGCAGCGCAGCACCTCCCGCCGCAGCCGGTCGTCGGTGAGTCCGTCCAGCGGCGGATGGCGGTGGCTGTGTCCGCCGATCTCCACACCGGCCGCGGCCAGCCGGCGCACCTGGTCCCAGTCGAGCATGGTGTCCGGGCCGCCCCCGGTGCCGTACGGGCCGCGCAGCCAGCCCGTGGTGACGAAGAGGGTGGCCGGGAAACCGTGCCGGACGAGGGCGGGCAGCGCATACCGGTGCACGCCCTCGTATCCGTCGTCGAAGGTGATCAGCACCGGTTTGGCGGGCAGCGGGCCGCCGCCCCGCCAGGCCGCCGCGAGCGCGGCCGTCGTCAGCGGGGTGAAACCACGATCGGCCAGCACCGCGAGCTGCCCGGTGAACGCCCGGGGCGTCACGGACAGTTCCCGTACGGCGGGCGCGGGCGTCTCGGTCACCGCGTGATACATCAGGACCGGTACGGGGGACGGGCCGCTCATACGGTCGCCCCCGCGCACCCGGAGGCCGCGACGCCCGTGGCAGGGGTGGCCGTGGCGGCGGTGGCGGACTCCGGGGCGCCGCCCGGATCGCCCAGGCCGCCCGGACCGTCGGAAGCCGTCGGCGCGCCCCCGAGGCGTACCCGTACCGTCCCCACCAGATAGCCGCCCGCCGCGGCCGCCGTGCCCGCCACGATCGCGCCCGCCCGCCCGGCACCGCCCGCCCGGCCCAGCAGCGCGTCCCGCACCCCGCGCAGCACCCCCGCGGGCAGCACCCGGGTCAGCTGGCGCCGTTCGGCCGCCAGCCCGGCCCGGGTCCCGACGCGCCGCGCCACCAGCGCCTTGGACAGGCCCTCCGCGTACGCCCGGCCGGCGAAGTAGCCGAAGCGCTGCCGGGCGGCCGGTACCCGGTGGTGGATCACCGACCGGTCGTCGATCAGCAGCACCGCGTCCGGCAGGGCGCGGGCGAGCCGGATGCACAACTCCGTTTCCTCGCCGCCCAGTGGCCGCCGGCCGGCGGCCCGGCCGATACCGTTCGCGAAACCGCCGACGGTCTCGAACACCGGCCTGCGGAACGAGGCGTTGCCGCCCAGTACGTTGCGGACCCGCACCCTGCCCGGCGGCAGACCCCGGTACGTACAGCCCACCACCCAGTCGAACTCGGCGGGGAACCAGGCGGGCCGGCGGCCCGACGCCCAGACCGGTTCGGTGCGCCCGCCGACCGCCAGCACCGCCGGATCCGCGTACCCCTCGGCGAAGTACCGCAGCCAGTCCCGCTCGGCCACCGCGTCGTCGTCGAGGAAGGCGATCACCTCGCCGCGCGCCGCCGCGATACCGGTGTTGCGCCCGGCGGACAGTCCCCGGGGACCTGAATTGGCCATGATCCGCAGGGGAGTCGGCGGGCCCGGGGACGCCGGGGCGCCCGCGGTCCCGAAGTGCCGGCGCAGCCGGTCCAGCAGGGGAGCGTGGTGGTCGACCACGAGCAGCACTTCGTGGGCGGGCCGGGACTGTCCGCGCACCGAGGCCACGGCGGCGAGCATCTCGTCCCAGCGGTCCTCGGTGTGGACGCAGATCACGACGGAGATCCGGATACCGGCCCCGGTGCGGTCCGCCCCGGTACGGCCCGGTCCGCCGCCGTCCGGTACGGCCGGGCCGGTCACCGCGCGTCTCCGGTGTTCGGCCCGCGCCGGGCGGTCCGTCTCCATCGGGTGCCGCGCTCCCGCAGGATCACCCGCAGGACCCGTAAACCGTCGTGCACCGCCCGCAGATTGCTGGCGCCGTGGATGCGGTGGTACTCGTGGCTGGGGATCTCCTGCACCCGCAGCCCGGCCTTGACCACCCGGATGTTCAGCAGCGTCTCGACCTCGAACCCGGCGCAGTCCAGCGAGATCTGGGCCAGACAGCGCCGCCAGAACGCGTTGTAGCCGTAGCAGAGATCGGTGTAGCGGGCGCCGAACTTGACGTTGACGACGGTGGTCAGCACCCGGTTGCCGAGCCTGCGGACCGGCGTCATATCGTCCGTACCGCCGCCGTTGGCGAAGCGCGAGCCCTTGGCGACATCGGCCCCGGAGACCAGCGCCGACACATAGCTGACGATCTCGCGGCCGTCGGCCGATCCATCGGCGTCGATCATCACGATGATGTCGCCGGTGCAGGCCGCGAATCCGGCGATCAGCGCATCGCCCTTGCCTTTGCCGCGCTGCCGCACGACGACGACGGAGGGCCACAGCTCACGGGCGACCCGGACCGTGTCATCGGTCGAATTCCCGTCGACCAGGATCACTTCGTGAATCCAGTCCGGCAGGGTCGTGAAGACGTACGGGAGATTCTCCGCCTCATTCATCGCCGGTATGACGACGCTGACCGGCGGCGCGATGGCGAGATAGGAGGAGACGGGCCGGTAGACGGCATGTCCGGGCAGCAGCGCCTGCGGCGGTCGAACCGCGCCTACGGGGCGAAGGAACGAGCTCATGGGTTGAATTCCCTCCCGTCCGGTGGGCCGCCCACCCCCGGGCGGTCCTGCTGTGTATCCGGTTCGAAAGGGGGGTTCGCACCCCATTCGGGACGGCCTGGGCCGCCATGCGAACAGAGCTGGCCGGCAAGCGTGTCACCGGTTGCGCGGCGCGTGTCCCGGTCATCGGTGAACGGCGATCAATAAGCGAATTCCGGGTGCACCAAGACCCCCCGCCGTGCCTCGCACCGGATATTCAGCGTGCTGGCTTCGGCTCTCCCCGAGAGCGCTTGGTAATGATCGCCCGATGCGAGTGAATGAGTGAATGCATGACGATATGGATAACGGCGACTCTAAGGCAAGATGACGGACTCCAAATCTCTTTCCGGGTTATTGGCCGGTACGCGCCGATGCGCGGCTCAGCGGCCCGATCGGAACTGGCCCATCCGTTTGAGCAGGCGATCGGCCGGCTCGAAGAGCTCCGGCCGGGCCCGCACGGTGTCGCGCAGCGCCCGTACCGGAGCGCGCCGCGCCCGGTGCCCCAGCGCCACCGGATGGCGCCGCGCCACCCAGCCCTCGGACACCGGGAGTTCCCGGGTCTTGAAGGAGTTCTTGTAGCCCTTCTCGCCGCGCCCCAGATCGAGGTAGGCCATCGAGGCCGCGGCCGCCGCCTCGGCCATCCGCAGATGCAGCACCAGGCCCGGCGAGAACTTCGCGTACCGCGGGTCGTACGCGGGGAACCAGCAGGCCAGTACGGACTCCGAGCGCAGCCCGAAGTGCGCCGCGACCGGCCGCTCCCCGGCGTACAGCACCGACAGCAGACCGGCGAACGCCTCGGTACGGGTGTGGAAGAGCTGCTCCACCAGCCGGACGATCCAGGGGTGCGCGAACCGGTCGCGGCGTCCCGTCCTGCGGTACTGCGCGGACTTCCAGCCGATGAGGGTGCGCAGTACCGCCGGATCGCGCTCGTCGTGGACATACCGCACCGGGCCGAGGTCACGGCCGAGCCGGCGCTCCTTGGCGAGGGTGGTGCGGATGAACTTCGGCGACCGGCCGCGCAGTTGCTCCAGGTACGCGGCGAAGCCCCGGTCCACGTCGATGACGGGGGAGGGATGCGCGATCAGCGCCCCGCGGTCGAAGGGCTTCTGGCCGTCCACCAGGTGGTCGAACTCCAGCACCGACAGCCCGCAGGCGCGCAGCAGCTCCTGGGCGTCCCACGGGAAGCCGGGCCGGTGCACCAGCCCCTGGGCGTCGGAGATACCGAGGCCGATGGCGCGCCCCACGCCCAGTGCCGAGCGCTGGAAGGGCAGGAACGCCGCCGGGGCGCCGTCCTCCCGGATCACCGCCAGCCGCACACCGCGCCGGCACCGCCCGACGGCCAGCGCGAACTCGGGGGCGAGAAAGGGGTTCGCCAGCTGCGGCGACCCCAGCGCCCGCGCCTGGGACTGGACGGCGGTCCAGGCGGCCCGGTCGGCCGCGGTCAGCTCGCCGGGGCGGTATACGGCGATGTCCACGTCAGGGTGTCCGGCTCCGGCGGGCCCGGCCGGGCCACCGGTGCAGGGCCGTCAGCAGCAGCGCGGCGGCGCTGAGGACCGCCACCGCCACCACTCCGCCGCGTACCGACCACAGATGCAGCGCGAGCATGGCCTCGGCCACCAGCAGATCGGCGGCGAGCGCGCCCGCTCCCGCGACGACCGCGCGGCCGAGCGGATCCAGCCGGCCCAGCGCCGCGCCGATCGCGGTGGCCGGTGCCAGCAGGAGGAAGAAGAGCGTGAACGGCGCGCGCAGCGGTGAGGCGAGGTCGGCGAGCGCCAGTACGGCCCCCACCGCGCCGACGCCGACCGCCGCGCCCGCGCAGAGCGGTACCGCTCCGGTCCACCGGCGGCCGCCGGGCGGGTGCCGGTCGGACCGCCCTACGTCGGAGTGCCGGTCACCGGGTGGCCGGTGACCGGGTGGCGGCCCGTCGCGTGAGCCGCTGTCGTTGATGGCTGTGGTCTGCATTGGCCGCTTGCCCCCTGTAAGCGCCGGATGCCGGGCCTCAATGTCGCGCAGCGCCCGACCCCCGTCAAGACGCGAATCCGGGCAGTGGCGCCGCGGCGGAGGGCCCCGGGCGACGCGCCGCCCGGGGTGTACGCGGCGGGCGGTACGGAGGGCTGTGCTGACCACCCGTCACATGGTTCGTGGGGTGGCATCGGGTGCGCGGCAAGGATTCTGAGGCAATGCCATAGACATGTCACCGCACGCAATGGTCCGGCGGTGAAGATCTTCACAGGTCCGCAGATGTGCCGTGAACTCTCGTTGATCTTTGGCATGGACACTTCCCGTTGCGTGGCGCCGCTGCTACTACATGTGGGGCCGAGTTCCTGCTATGGGAGGTTCCATGAGACTGCCCCGACTTGCGGCCATGACGTCCGCCTTCTTCGCCGCCGCCGCGCTCGTCCTCACCGGTCCGGTGACGGCCGCGTCCGCCCAACAAGCCGCCCCCACCGGCTATGTAGCCCTCGGAGACTCCTATTCGGCGGGTGTGGGGGCCGGCAGCTACGACAGCTCCAGCGGCTCCTGCAAACGCAGCACCAAGGCGTATTCGGCCCTGTGGGCCGCCGCGAACTCACCGTCCTCCTACCAGTCGACCGCCTGCTCCGGCGCCCGTACGGGTGATGTCCTCGGCGGTCAGCTGGCGCCGCTCAACTCCTCCACCGGTCTGGTGAGCATCACCATCGGCGGCAACGACGCCGGGTTCGCCGACACCATGTCCACCTGTGCGCTCAACTCCGAGAGCACCTGTCTGGCGCGGGTCGCCCAGGCCGTCAGCTACGTCAAGAACACGCTGCCCGCCCAGCTCGACGGCGTGTACAACGCCATCAGCCAGAAGGCCCCGGCCGCGCACGTCGTCGTCCTGGGCTATCCGCACTTCTACAAGATCGGCGGCAGCTGCCTCGCCGGCCTCTCCGAGAAGTCCCGCAGCGCCATCAACGGGGCGGCCGACCAGATCAACGGCGTCTCCGCCAAGCGCGCCGCCGACCACGGTTTCAGCTTCGCCGACGTCAACACCAAGTTCTCCGGGCATGAGCTGTGCTCGGGCGACCCCTGGCTGCACAGCGTGACCCTGCCCGTCGACGAGTCCTACCACCCCACCGCCGCCGGCCAGGCCAAGGGCTACCTGCCCGCGCTCTCCTCCGCCGCGTAAGCCGTCGCACCTCGGGACGGCGAGGAGGGTCCGCAGGGGGCGGGCTCTCCTCGTGCGTCCCGCCGCCCGCGCCCTGCCCGACGGGGCATCAACTCTGCCTGGTCACAGCCCTGTACGCGGCGTTTCATAGGTATTCGTCAACGCCGGCGTGGGGCAGGTGATGCCCTTGACCGGTCTGCGCACGTGTCCTCCGGGAGAGATAGGGTTACCCTGCCCGGGGCCGGGTGCCCTCGTAAGGGTGGGGAGAGTCATGGAACAGATAGCAATGCGCAGGGCGCGAGTCCCTGCCGTCAGCTGCGGAAGCAGTGCGTCCAGCGCGCGGCTGGACCGCCATCTCGCGGTGCTGGGCGGTCCCGCCGTCCCGCAGCGGGAGGCGGAGGGCGCGACGTCACTGATGCGGGAGCTCACCACGCGTGACCGCTCACGCACGACGAGCCGCGGTGCCAAGGTGCTGTTGTTCGCCCCGCTGCGCAGGCTGCGGCGATCACTGCTCGGCGGGCACAGCTGACGCGTCCCTGACGCGGCACCCCGGGCGATCACACCGTCCCGGCGCAGCGCTGCGATCCGACCGCCCGTCAGGCCCGGGGCGTCGGCAGCGCGCCGGTGTGTTCGCCGGGGCAGGAATCCCGGCCCGTCGTACGGCGCACGGCCCGATCCGCCGCCCGTCCCACCCGGTCGGCGCCCCACCCGCACCACCCGTCCTGTTGCGACGGGTGGTTTTCCTGCGTTTCCGGCCGTGCCGCGCCCGGCGCCGTGCCGCCCCGGGCCGCCGGCCCCTCACAGCAGGGTGAACTGTCCCTCCGGACCCTCCTCGTGATGGTCCAGCACGGACGCCGGGCGGCGCGCGGTGGGTGGCGGCGGGAGGACGCCGGCGGCCCGTAGCCCGGCCGCGTCGATCCGGGGACCGTCCGCCGTCCGGCGCGCCAGCTCCTCGCGGCGCGGCTCCAGTTCGGCCAGCAGCGCCAGCACCGTGATCAGTTCGAGCAGCTCCGAGGTCCACTCCTGCGGCCACACCGCGGGGCGCAGCGCGGCCAGCGAACCGTCCTCGGCCGGCTCCGGGCCCGCGGCGGTGCGCTGCTCGAACCACGCCGACAGGACGCGGACCCCGCCCGCGTGGAACTCCCAGGCGCCGGGCGGCACCGGTGAGATCCGGCCACTGCCGAGCAGCAGCGCCTCCTCGGCCGGGTCGTACGCGAGGGTCCCCGGCAGGCCGCGGGAGGGCAGCGGCGCCCGCACGTACGGGCGGCGGCCGCCCGGCAGCCGCGGCCGTTCGCCGCCGGGGCCGCCACCGGGTGCGTACGCGCCCCGGGTGTGCAGCCACAGCAGCCGCTCGCCGAGCGCGACCCCGGCGTCCCAGACCGCGGGGTCGGCGGTGAACGGCACCACGCAGCCGTCGGGGGAGTGGCGGGCGCTCGCGGTGATCCAGGCGAGGACATCCGTGGGCGCGGCCGGCCGGCCGAGCCGCCGGGTGAGGAGCGCCCGCAGGCCCGGCGCGAGATTCGGCTCCCGGCCGCCCGGCCGCCGGTAGAGCGGGTGGATCCGCCCCGGGCGGCCGGCCGGTGAACGCCCGTCCGGCAGCACCGCGGAGCACACCACCGCGGGGCCCGGGAGCTGCGACGCGGGACTCCACGTGACCGCGAACAGCTGCCGGGGCCCGGCCACCCGCCACAGCTCCGGCCGTGCGGAGTCGAGCAGCCGGTGGTCGGGCAGCAGCCACTGCTGGTCGAAGGGGCCGTGCAGCAGCCGCACCGGCTCGGGGCACGGTCCGGCCGCCCGGGACAGCCGCCCGGTGGGCGTCGGCTGTCCGGGCAGCTGCCCGACGGCGGAGTGCAGGGTCCGGGCCCGGGACGGCCGGAACAGCCGCTCGCGGGCCGCCGGGTCCGCGGCGCCCACCAGGGCGTTCCAGCGGGCCCGCAGTACCGCCGGGTCCGGCCCCATGACCCAGGAACGGCCGGGCCGCAGCGGCGCCACGGACCACGGCAGCAGATCGGACAGCCGTGGCGCGTCCTGCTTCGCCGTCACGCGGAGCCCCTCCCGGACCGTTCGGTTGACCCCGGCATCGTATCCACCGGCCGGACACCGCGGCCGGGCCCGGCACCGGCCACCGGTGTCCGGGGACGGGCGTCCGGCGGCGGTCTACCGGGTCCGATCTTGGCGGAGTACGGTCCTCGCCGTACGCCCGGCGAGCGCGGTGCGCACGCCACCGCGCCCCGCGCGCCGGGACCTGCCCAGGGGGAGGACCGACTTGACGGACACCGCTGTCGCCGGCGCGTTCACCGCCGCCCGGCTCGACCGGCTGCCGGCGTCCCGGTGGCACCGCAAGATCACCCTGATCGTCGGCATCGGCTCCTTCTTCGACCTCTACGAGGTCTTCCTCGGCGGGGTGCTCGGGGCCGCCCTCGCCGAACGGTGGCAGCTCGGCCACACCGCCAAAGCCTGGGTGATCGCCGCCGCGTTCCTCGGCATGTTCGTCGGCGCGAACGTGCTGTCGGTGCTCGCCGACCGGGTGGGGCGGCGCCGGATGTTCCTGGTGAACCTGGGCGCGTACGCCGGGTGCTCGCTGCTCTGCGCCTTCGCCCCGGATCTGCCGTGGCTGCTCGCGCTGCGCTTCCTGTCGGGCATCGGGCTCGGCGCCGAACTCGTCCTGGTGGACACCTATCTCGCGGAGTTCCTGCCGCGCGCGGTACGCGGCCGCTACATCGCCTGGGCGTACACCCTCGGCTTCCTCGGCGTACCGGTCGTCGCGCTGCTCGGCGCCCGGCTGGTGGCCGCGCATCAGGTGCTGGGCGTCGACGGCTGGCGCTGGCTGCTGGTGGCGGGCGGGCTGGGGGCCGCTTTCCTCCAGCTGATGCGACGGCGGTTACCCGAGTCGCCCCGCTGGCTGATGGTGCAGGGGCGCGACCGTGAGGCCGAGCGGATCGTGGCGGACATCGAGGCGCGGGTGGCGCACGAGACCGGCGGCAGTCTGCCGCTGGTTCCGGCGGCCGGGACCCCGCCGGAGCGGAAGGTGCCGCTCGGCGCGCTGCTCCGCGGCGACCACCGGCGGCGCACCGTCATGTGGTGCGTCTTCCAGGTGCTCCAGACCGTCGGCTACTACGGCTTCGGGTCGCTGGCACCGGTGGTGCTCACGGCGAAGGGGCACACCGTCACCGATTCGCTGCTCTACGCGGCGCTGGGCTTCTGCGGCTATCCGATCGGCTCGGCGCTGTCCGTCCCGCTCATCGACCGGATCGAGCGCCGTACGCTGATCGCCGCCGCGGCGCTCGCCATCGCCGCCTGCGGACTCGTCTTCGGTCTCGCCGACGCCCCCTGGCTCATCGTCGGCTCCGGTTTCGCGCTGACGCTGTGCAGCAACGTCTTCTCCAACGCCTTCCACGTCTACCAGACCGAGATCTTCCCGACCGGCCTGCGCAGCAGCGCGATCGGTATCGCGTACTCGCTCTCCCGGCTCACCTCGGTGGTGCTGCCGTTCGTCGCGCTGTCGGTCCTCGCCCGCTTCGGAGCGGTCGCGGTGTTCGCCGGTTCCGCGGTGCTGATGGTGCTGCTGTGCCTGGACGTGGTGCTGCTGGGGCCGCGCAGCACGGGCCGGAGCCTGGAGCGCATCTGAACCGGGGAGGGCCGGCGCGGCTGCCCGGCCCCCCGTCCGGTATGCCGTCCGCGCCGGCCGTCCTCAGTGCGCGTCCAGGGTGACCGTGAAGGAGAAACGGTCGCCGCGGTAGTGGATACGGGCCACGTCGACCACCCGGCCCTCCTCGTCGTAGGTGATGCCCGTGTGGTGCAGGATCGGGCTGACCAGCGGGACCTGGAGCAGCCGGGCGGTCTCCGGATCGGCCAGCCGCGCCTCGACGGTGTCGGTGATCCGGCTGATCCGCACGCCCACCGCGTCCCGCAGCACCTTCGTCATCGGCCAGCGCGCCAGATCCGCCAGGTCGATACGGGCGGCGACGTCGGACCGTACGTAGTTGCACGCGTGGTTGGTCGGCTCGCCGGTCTTCTCGTCGCTGCGCAGCCGGCGGAAGCAGGCGACCTCCGGGCAGTCCGGGAAGTACTCGGCCAGCTCGGCCGGCGGGGCGCAGCTCCCGTGCGCCAGCAGGACGCTGCTCATCCCGGACTGCTGGGCCACGATCGCGTCCACGGAACCGAGCAGCCGCACCGGAGCGCCGCGCCGCGCGTCCGGTTCGATGAAGGTGCCGCGGCGCCGGTGCCGGCTGATCAGCCCCTCGGTCTCCAGTTCCTTGAGGGCCTGGCGCATGGTCAGCACGCTCACGCCGTAGTGCGTGGCGAGCGTCTCCTCGGTGGGCAGCCGCAGCGGGGCCTCGGGGGAGCGGCCCAGTATGGAGGCGCGCAGTGACTGCGAAACCTGGTACCACAGCGGCAGCTTGCGGTTCAGGGCGAGCGAGTCGGGAGCGAAGGTCGTCACAGAGGGGTCCCCGGAGTCACGGGCGGAAGTGGCGCTGGAGACCCTGCCATACGTCGTCGTAGCCGCGTTGCAGGTGTCCGGCGTCACGGGCCTGCTCGGTGAGCGTCAGCGGCCAGCGGGTCTCGAACATGAAGGCGAGACCGTCCGTGATCTTCTGCGGTGCCAGCTCCGCCGCACTGGCGCGGTCGAAGGTCTCCCGGTCGGGGCCGTGCGCCGACATCATGTTGTGCAGCGAACCGCCGCCCGGCACGAAACCCCCCGGACCGGCCGTCTTCGCGTCGTAGGCGCCCTCGATCAGCCCCATGTACTCGGTCATCACGTTGCGGTGGAAGTACGGCGGCCGGAAGGTGTCCTCGCCGACCAGCCAGCGCGGCGCGAAGACCACGAAGTCCACGCCCGCCAGCCCCGGGGTGTCCGACGGGGCGGTGAGGACGGTGAAGATCGACGGGTCCGGGTGGTCGTAGCTGATCGACCCGATGACGTTGAAGCGGTGCAGGTCGTAGACGTACGGGACGTGGTTGCCGTGCCAGGCGACGACATCCAGCGGTGAGTGGTCGTAGACCGCCTTCCAGAGGTGCCCGCAGAACTTGTTGACGACCTCGAACGGGCCCTCGATGTCCTCGTAGGCGGCGACCGGGGCACGGAAGTCCCGGGCGTTGGCCAGGCCGTTGGCGCCGATCGGGCCGAGGTCGGGGAGCTGGAAGGGCCGGCCGTAGTTCTCGCAGACATAGCCGCGGGCGGTCGCGTCCAGCAGCTCGACGCGGAAGCGCACCCCGCGCGGAATCAGCGCCACCTCGCCCGGCAGGGCCCGCAGCAGACCGAACTCGGTGCGCAGCAGCAGCCCGCCGCGCTCCGGCACGATCAGCAGCTCGCCGTCCGCGTCGCTGAACACCCGCTCGGACATCGAGGCGTTGGCGTAGTAGAGGTGGACGGCCATCCCGGTGCGCTGGGTGGCGTCGCCGTTGCCGCCCAGCGTCCACAGGCCGTCCAGGAAGTCGACCGGACCGGCCGGCTCGGGGAGCGGGTTCCAGCGCAGCCGGTTGGGGTCGGGGACGCAGTCGGTGAACGGCGCCGAGCGGAGCGCGCCCTGATCGGCGCGGACGAACGGCGGGTGCGCGGCCGAGGGGCGGATGCGGTAGAGCCAGGAGCGGCGGTTGTGGCTGCGGGGTTCGGTGAACGCGCTGCCGCTGAGCTGCTCCGCGTACAGGCCCAGCGGGGCGCGCTGCGGGGAGTTGCGGCCCGCGGGCAGTGCGCCGGGCACCGCCTCCGAACTGTGCTCGTTGCCGAATCCGAGGGAATAGGCCAGCCCTTCGGCCGTCTTCCCCGCCTGCTCGTTGCCCGTGCCTGTCATCGCGCGCTCCCGACGCTCAAGGAATCCTATGCAGGACCTTAGGATTGCTGTCGGGGTCCGTCAACGGAAACTCCCGGCCGCCGTGGCCGGATCACCGTGCCCCACTCCCGCTCCCGGCCGGCCGCGTCCACTGTGCGCCGCCCGCACCGGACCGGCCCGCCGACCCGCCGCCGGGCGGCGGCCCCGGGGGAAGCGGACGGCCGTGCACCGCCCTCGGCATCCTCCAGCCGCCACGCGAGCTGACGGGGCGAAGACGTGGCCGTGGGGCCAACGGCGGGAAGGCCGGCGGTTCGTGGGTACGGCGCCGCCGCCCGGGGGAGGGTGAGAGATGTCGCCGGGGCCCGGCGGGTGAGGTGCCGGGCCGTGCGGAAGGCGTCCGGCATCCCGCCTCCGGGCGGGCCGAGGGAATCGCCGAGGTTTCCGGCGACGGAAAACTACCAGTGCTAGTTTGGGGGTCGCACGACCACAGCGGCCCCGGGAGGACCACGACGTGAAGCAGCACGACGCGATGTACATCGATGGAAGCTGGCGGCCCGCCGAGGGGAGCGGCGCGATCGATGTCGTCAACCCGGCCGACGGGCGGGTCATCGCCACCGTCCCCGCCGGTTCCGCGCAGGACGTGGACGCCGCCGTACGGGCCGCCCGCGCCGCCCTGCCGGGCTGGGCCGCCACCGCGCCGGCCGAGCGCGCCGCCCGGCTGACCGCACTGCGCGACCAGCTCGCGGCGCGCGGCGAGGAACTGGCCGAGACCGTCACCGCCGAACTGGGCTCGCCCCCCGCGTTCAGTACGAAGGTGCAGGTCGGCATGCCGGTCGTGGTCTGCGGCTCGTACGCGGAACTGGCCGCCTCGTACCCCTTCGAGGAGCAGGTCGGCAACTCCACCGTGCTGCATGAGCCGGTCGGCGTGGTGGGCGCGATCACGCCCTGGAACTACCCGCTGCACCAGATCGTCGCCAAGGTCGCCCCGGCGCTCGCGGCGGGCTGCACGGTCGTGCTCAAGCCCGCCGAGAACACCCCGCTGGTGGCCCAGCTGTTCGCCGAGTGCGTGGACGCGGCCGGGATCCCGGCCGGTGCCTTCAACCTCGTCACCGGCCTCGGCCCGGTCGCCGGGCAGGCGCTCGCCGAGCACCCGGGCGTGGACCTGGTCTCCTTCACCGGCTCGACGGCCGTCGGCAAGAAGATCGGCGCCATTGCGGGCGCCGCCGTCAAGCGGGTGGCCCTGGAACTCGGCGGCAAATCCGCCAATGTCATCCTGCCCGGCGCGGATCTCGCCAAGGCGGTGGCCGTCGGCGTCGCCAACGTGATGGCCAACTCCGGCCAGACGTGCAGCGCGTGGACCCGGATGCTGGTTCACACCGACCGGTACGCCGAGGCCGTCGAACTCGCCGCCACCGCCGCCGCCAAGTACGTCCCCGGCGAGCGCATCGGCCCGCTCGTCAGCGCCCGGCAGCGGGACCGGGTGCGCGGCTACATCGAGCAGGGCGTCGCCGAGGGCGCGAAAATCGTGGCGGGCGGCCCGCAGGCGCCCCTTGAGGCGGGCTACTACGTCACCCCGACCGTCTTCGCGGAGGTCACCCCGGAGATGACCATCGCCCAGGAGGAGATCTTCGGCCCGGTGCTGTCGCTCCTGCGGTACGAGGACGAGGAGGACGCCGCCCGGATCGCCAACGGCACCGTCTACGGACTCGCGGGCGCGGTCTGGGCCGGTGACGAGGAAACGGCGGTCGCCTTCGCCCGCCGGCTGGACGCCGGACAGGTCGACATCAACGGCGGCGGCTTCAACCCCCTCGCCCCGTTCGGCGGTTACAAGCAGTCCGGGGTCGGCCGCGAGCTGGGCCGGCACGGTCTGACCGAGTACCTCCAGACCAAGTCGCTCCAGTTCTGAGCGGGGGTGCGGGCGGGGCGGCGCACCCGCCCCGCCCGCACCCGGCTCTTCCGCCTCGCCCGCATCCGGCTCTTCCGCCCCGTTCGCCACCCTTCCGCTTCCGCCACCCAGAGGAGATCCCTTCCGTGGTCCGTGCCGCCGTACTGCCCGCCGTCAACGCCCCGCTCCGGATCGCCGAGATCGAGCTGCCGGAGCCGGGGCCCGGCCAGGTCCGCGTCCGCCTCGCCGCCGCCGGTGTCTGCCACTCCGATCTGTCGCTGTCCAACGGCACCCTGCGCCAGCCCGCCCCGGCCGTCCTCGGCCACGAGGGCGCGGGCACCGTCACCGCTGTCGGCCCGCAGGTGACGGCGGTGGCCCCCGGCGACCGGGTCGTCCTCAACTGGGCGCCGTCCTGCGGCGACTGCCACTTCTGCGGGCTGGCGGAGCCCTGGCTGTGCGCCCGCTCCGGGGCCGCCGCGAACGTTCCGTACGCCACCCTCGCCGCCGACGGCAGCGCGCTCTACCCCGGTGTGGGCACCGCCGCCTTCGCCGAGGAGACCGTGGTGCCCGCGCACGCCGTGCTGCCGCTGCCCGACGGGGTGCCGCTCACCGACGCGGCGCTGCTCGGCTGCGCGGTGCTCACCGGCTGGGGCGCGGTCCACCACAGCGCCCGGGTGCGGGCGGGGGAGTCCGTCGCGGTCTACGGGGCCGGCGGGGTCGGGCTGGCCACGCTCCAGGCGGCGCGGATCGCGGGGGCGGGCCCGATCGTGGCGGTGGACGTCTCACCGGAGAAGGAGGAGCTGGCCCGCGCCGCCGGCGCCACCGAGTTCGTACTCTCCGGCGAAGGCACCGCCAAGCGCATCCGCGAACTCACCGGCGGCTACGGCGTCGATGTCGCGGTGGAGTGCGTGGGCCGCGCCGACACGATCCGGACGGCCTGGTCGTCCACCCGGCGCGGCGGGCGCACCACCGTCGTCGGCATCGGCGGCCAGGAGCAGCAGGTGACCTTCCACGCACTGGAGCTCTTCTACTTCGGCCGTACGCTCTCCGGCTGCGTCTACGGCAACAGCGACCCCGCCCGGGACCTCCCGGTCATCGCCGGACACGTCCGCTCCGGCGCGTTCGATCTCGGCGCGCTGGTCACCGACCGCATCGGGCTGGAGGGCATCCCGGCCGCGTTCGAGGCGATGCTGGCGGGCCGGGGCGGGCGGGCGCTGATCGTCTTCTGAGAGCGCGCGCCGACCGGGTGCGGAAGGGGAGATCCGGCCGTCCTCGGGCGGCGACGGTGAGCCGGGCGGGCCGGACGGGGAGCCGGGAGGGTTAGGAGGCCGGGACGGTCGGCCGGTGCCGTGGCCGGCCGGCTCCCCGGTCCGGTTCCGCGGTACCGGGAGCCGCGGCGTCCTCGGCGGCGCGCTGCGGGCTGTCCACCGCCGCGTCCGCCGGGTCGGCCGCGCCCACCCGGCGCAGCCGGGGGAAGGCCGGGGCCGCGGCCAGGAAGATCACCGCGACGAGGACGAACGGCCAGGTGAAGGTGTGGCCGCCGGACGGGGCGAAGAGGGCGCCCATCGCCGACGTCAGGGCGGTCGCGGCGGCCGCGCCGACCAGCGCGTACCCCAGACTCCAGGCGTCCGCGACGAGGAAGACCCCGCACAGCCCCATCGCGACCAGCACCGCGTTGTAGCCCATCGTGCCCGAGGCGATCTGGTCGGCGGGCGCGCCGAGGGCCCAGGCGGTGAGGATGCCGACGGCGCTGCCGAGGCAGGCCAGCACGCCCACCCGGCGGCTGGCGAGGAAGATGCCGGCCAGGAAGATCAGGCCGACGTACCACTGCGGCATGAAGAAGATCTCGCCGAAGTTCGCGAAGAAGGCGTGCCACAGATCGGTCCAGCCGAGCGCGGTGGACCCGCCCGCGGGGCGGGTCAGCTCGGCCAGCCCGGCACTGTGGTGCCAGACCCGTTCGAAGCCGGGCGCCGCGATCGTCATCGCGCTCGCCATCAGGCAGAACGGCAGGGTGAAGGTCGGCAGCTCCCAGGTGGCCATGATGCGCGCCGTGCCGCCGGTGACGATGGTGACCACCGCGCTGCCGGCGAGGGCCAGCACCATGGTGGAGACCTGATCGGCGCCGAGGAACACCGCGAAGCCGACCGACACCAGACAGGCGTTGAACCCTTCGAGCCCCGAGGTGACCCGGTCCCGGTCCACGCCCAGCAGGGCGGCGGTGGCGGTGCCGACGGCGGTGCCGGCCAGCCCGTAGAGGCCGTACTCCCAGCCCGACGCGAACAGCGCGATGGCGAACACCAGACCGGTCAGCGCGCTCGGCAGGAAGTCGACCTGGGCCTGGCCGCGCAGGACCTGGACGGCGAAGCGCGCGCCACGCGCCGTGAACCGGTTGTCATGGGCTGTGCCGGGTGTGCGCACGCCGCCTCCGTACCACGCGTCAGGTCCCTGCTGGTCAGGGACAGATGCACTTTACATCTACCGATTGGCGTGCAGGCAAGAGGTGTCGCACGGGAATACGGATCGCCGGATTCCGGGGCCGGGCGTCATGGGGCGGGCGTCACGGTGACGGTGCGCCCCGGCCGTGCGGCGGTACGAGTTCCGGGTGGTGCAGCGCGAGCCCGTCCACCAGGGCGCGCAGGCCGGCTTCGAACGCCCCCTCGTCCACCTGGCGCTGATGCTCCGCCAGCAGGTGCGCCTGGCCCAGATGCGGGTAGTCGGCCGGATCGTAGGCGCTCGGGTCGTCCACGAAACCGCGGGCGAACGAGCCCAGCGCGGAGCCCGCGACGAAGTAGCGGATCATCGCGCAGATCCGGGTCGCCTGCGCCGGCGGCCAGCCGGCCTCGACCATGCCGCCGAACGCCGCGTCGGCCATCTTCAGACCGGCCGGCCGGCGGCCGGGGCCCTGGGCGAGGAACGGCACGATGTGCGGATGCGCGGCGAGCGCCGCGCGGTAGGAGCGGGCCCAGTCCAGCAGCCCGGCCCGCCAGTCCGCGCCCTCCTCGAAGGCCGAGACGTCGACATGTGCGATGACCGTGTCGGCGACCGCGTCGAGGATCTCGTCCTTGGTTGTGAAGTGGTTGTAGAGGGATGGTCCGCTCACGCCCAGCTCCGCCGCGAGGCGCCGGGTGGAGAGCGCCGGCAGCCCTTCCGCGTCGATGAGCGCCAGCGCCGTGGTGACGATGCGCTCGCGGCTCAGCAGGGGCTTGCGGGGTCGGGCCATGACGCACATAGTAGAGGCCGACCAGAAAAAACTAGCAGTGCTAATTTAATGTCGCGTACCGGCGAACACGCTGCCTCGTGCGCCTCATGTCGTCCGCCGCACCGCCGCCGTCCACAAGGGGCCCCGATGAACCTGGAACTCAGCGAGGAGCAGGCCGCCGTGCGGCGGCTCGCCAAGGACTTCACCGACCGGGAGATCACCCCGCACGTCACCGCCTGGGACCGCGCCGAGGAGGTCGACCGCGGCATCGTGCGCAAACTGGGCGACCTCGGCTTCCTCGGGCTCACCGTCCCCGAGGAGTACGGCGGCTCCGGCGGCGACCACCTCGCGTACGCCCTGGTGACCGAGGAGCTGGGCCGCGGCGACTCCTCGGTGCGCGGCATCGTCTCGGTCTCTCTCGGCCTGGTCGCCAAGACCATCGCGGCCTGGGGCGATGAACGGCAGAAGCGCCGGTGGCTGCCGTCGCTCACCTCCGGCAGCGCCCTCGGCTGCTTCGGCCTCACCGAACCGGGCACCGGCTCGGACGCGGCCGCCCTCACGACCCGGGCCCGTCGCGACGGCGGGGACTGGATCATCGACGGCAGCAAGATGTTCATCACCAACGGCACCTGGGCCGATGTCGTACTGCTCTTCGCCCGCACCGGCGAGGAGCCCGGCCACCGGGGCATCAGCGCCTTCCTCGTACCCGCCGACAGCCCCGGGCTGGAGCGCCGCGAGATCCACGGCAAGCTGGGGCTGCGCGGCCAGGCCACCGCAGAACTGTTCCTGGACGGTGTCCGGGTGCCGGAGAGCGCCCTGCTGGGACCCGCGGGCAAGGGGTTCACGGTCGCGATGTCCGCGCTGGCCAAGGGCCGGATGTCGGTCGCCGCCGGCTGTGTGGGCATCGCCCAGGCCGCCCTGGACGCCGCCCTCGGTTACGCGGCCCGGCGCGAGCAGTTCGGCAAGCCCGTCGCCGGGCACCAGCTGGTGCAGGAGCTGATCAGCGATATCGCCGTGGACGTGGACGCCGCGCGCCTGCTGACCTGGCGGGTCGCCGATCTGATCGACCGCGGCGAGCCGTTCGCCACCGAGGCGTCCAAGGCCAAACTGTTCGCTTCCGAAGCCGCGGTGCGCGCCGCCAACAACGCCCTCCAGGTCTTCGGCGGCTACGGCTACATCGACGAGTACCCCGTCGGCAAGCTGGTGCGGGACGCCCGGGTGATGACCCTGTACGAGGGCACCAGCCAGATCCAGAAACTGCTCATCGGCCGCGCGCTGACCGGCGTCTCGGCCTTCTGACCCGGCCGCCGGGCCGCCGCGCACCGGATTCCCGCCCCTGGTCACCGGCGCGTACCGGCAGTTCGCTAAGCGCTTGCTCAGTGCGCGGTATGGTGTTCGATCCGGCAGCGGACTCTCCCTGGCGGGCCGAGGAGCGAAGAGCGGGGTGCGCGATGGGTGCGGAGGCGGAACGGGCGGCCGGGGGCCGCGAGGAGTGGGCCGATGTGACCCCGGACGCCGCACGGCGGCTGGTCAGCGCGGCCGTCGAGGCGTTCGCCGAGCGCGGCTACCACGCCACCACCACCCGCGATATCGCCGGCCGGGCCGGGATGAGCCCCGCCGCGCTCTACATCCACTACAAGACCAAGGAAGAACTCCTCTACCGCATCAGCGGCATCGGCCACGAGCAGGCGCTGCGCATCATGGGCGCCGCCGTCGCGGCCGAGGGCACTGCCACCGAGCGGCTCGGCGACGCCGTACGGGCCTTCGCCAGCTGGCACGCCGAGCACCACACCACCGCCCGGGTCATCCAGTACGAACTCCAGGCCCTGGGTCCGGAGCACTACGCCGAGATCACCGATCTGCGCCGCCGGACCGACCGGGCGCTGCGCCAGATCATCCAGGACGGCGCGGACACCGGGGAGTTCCGGGCCGACGACGTGCCCGGCACCACCCTCGCGGTGCTCTCCCTGTGCGTGGACGTCGCCCGGTGGTTCTCCGCGGACGGCCCGCGCACCCCCGATGAGGTCGGCGCGCTCTACGCCGGTCTGGTGCTGCGCATGGTGGGCGCGGAGACGGTATGAGGTACGGGCCGGGCGAGACGGGGCGTCGCGGCCGCCCGTGCCCCGGCCCGTCGGCCGGCCGGTGTCAGAGGTAGAAGCGGCTGACCGTCTCCGCGACGCAGACCGGCTTGCCGCCGCCCTCCCGCTCGACCGTCACCGTCGTCGCGACCTGGACGCCGTCCGGCACCTCGGTCACCTCCGCGATCCTGGCCGAGGCGCGCAGCCGCGAGCCGACCGGGACGGTGGCGGGGAAACGCACCTTGTTCACGCCGTAGTTGATGCCCATCGTGACGTTGTCGACCCGCATCAGCTGCGGGACGAGCGCGGGCAGCAGCGACAGCGTCAGATAGCCGTGCGCGATGGTCGTCCCGAAGGGACCGGCGGCGGCCCGCTCCGGATCGACGTGGATCCACTGGTGATCGCCGGTGGCCTCCGCGAACCGGTCGATCCGCTGCTGGTCGATCTCCAGCCAGTCGCTGGTGCCCAGGTCCTCGCCGACCGCGGCCCGCAGCTCGTCGAGCGATCCGAACACTCGGGGCTCTGCCATCTCCGTCTGCCTCCTCAGGGATCCGTACGCGCCCGTCGCCGTCGCCGTGCACCGTCGCCGTATGCCGCCGCCCGGCGCTGACTGAGCGCTTGCTCAGCATGCTGAGTGCCCCCGCCGGCTGTCAACGTATGCGCGCATCCCTGCGATTAGGGTGGAAGACGTGCCCCAGCTTCCCTACAAGGTCCATGAACTCACCGTCGGCCAGCTCTCCGCGCGGAGCGGCGCGGCCGTCTCGGCGCTGCACTTCTACGAGTCCAAGGGGCTGATCAGCAGCACCCGGACGGCCGGCAACCAGCGCCGCTACACCCGTGACGCGCTGCGCCGGGTCGCCTTCGTCCGGGCCGCGCAGCGGGTCGGGATTCCGCTCGCGGTGATCCGGGACGCGCTGACGGAGCTGCCGGACGAGCGGACCCCCAACCGCGACGACTGGGCCAGGCTCTCCGAGGTCTGGCGCGGTGAGCTGGACGAACGGATCAGCCAGCTCGTCGAGTTGCGGGACCGGTTGACCGACTGCATCGGCTGCGGCTGTCTGTCGCTGGAGAAGTGCGCGCTGTCCAACCCGTACGACGAACTCGGCGAACAGGGCCCCGGCGCGCGGCGGCTGCGGGTCGACCGACGGGCCAAGGATCCGTCGGGTCCGGCGGCGGACGAGGACGACGGCGCCGGGCGGGCGGCCGCGGGCGAGCGGCGGTCGCCGGACGGGCGAGGGCGCGGCACGGAGCAACCCGCCGACGGCGCGCGGGGCACCGGCTGCTGCCCCGGCCCCGCCACTCCCTGACCGGAGGGCGAAGGCCGGGAGGGCGCGGCGCGCGCCCGCCGCACGGCCCGCGGGACGCGCCCGCGGGCCGTGCGGCGGCCCCGTCACCAGACGTCAGGCCGGCGCCCGGCCCACGGGCGGGCCTGCTCCAGCTGCGCGGAGAGCGAGACCAGCATGGCGTCCGCGCCGTACCGGCCGGTCAGCATCACGCCGATCGGCAGCCCCTCGGCGTTCCAGTGCAGCGGGACGCTGACCGACGGCTGGCCGGTGGCGTTGTAGACCGTGGTGAAGGGGGTGAACGCGAGGAGGGAGGCGAACTCGGCCGCCGGATCCGCGTCGTTGCGCAGCCCGCCGACCGGCAGCGGCGGGCTGGCCAGCGTCGGCGAGAGGAGCACGTCGTAGCCGGTGTCCGGCGGCATCAGATCGTCGGCGATGGTCTGGCCGAGCATCCGGAACGCGAACAGCGCCGCCGCGAAATCCGTGCCGGAGACCTCGGCGGCGCACTCGCGCAGATAGCGGGTGAGCGGCAGCAGCAGATCCTCGCTCCCAGGCGGCACCGGACTCCGGTCGGCGATGATCGCCCAGACACGGGTGACGGCCTCGCGGGTGGACTCGTCGGCCGGCAGGGACGCCTCCTCGGTCTCGTGGCCCAGTTCGGACAGCAGGGCCACGGTCTCCGCGACGGCGGCGTGGCAGTCCGGATGTACCTCGATGCCGGGTATGGGCGGGGCGGTGAGGACACCGATCCGCAGCCGCCCCGGATCGCGGCGGGCGTAGTCGGCGAACGTCTCACCGGGCGGCAGCGCGGGCGCCGTGTACGGATCGCCGGGCATCGGCCCCGCCAGGAGGTCCAGCAGCGTGGCCGCGTCGGCGACCGTACGGGCCAGCGGTCCCGAGGAGCTCATCCCCGTGATGTCGTGCAGCGGGCCGGTGCTGACCCGGCCGCGGCTCGGTTTGATGCCGTACAGCCCGCAGGCCGACGCCGGGATCCGGACCGAGCCGCCGCCGTCGCTCGCATGGGCCAGGGGCGCCAGGCCGCCGGCGACCGCCGCGCCCGCCCCGCCGCTCGAACCGCCCGCCGAGCGCGTGAGGTCCCAGGGGGTACGGGCGGGCGAGGTGACGTCGTTCTCGGTATGACAGGAGAGCCCGAACTCGGGGGTGTTGGTCTTGCCGAGCAGGATCGTGCCGGCCTGCCGCAGCTTGCCGACCACATGGTCGTCGACGGTGGGGACGCGCTCGGCCAGGGTCCGCGAGCCCAGCGTGCAGCGCACCCCGGCGACGTTGTTGAGATCCTTGACCGGGACGGGGATGCCGTACAGCGGCGGGAGTTCGCGGCCTTCGCGGCGGGCGGCGGCGGCCGCGCTCTCGGCCTCCGCGGCCTGTTTGCGGGCGAGGTCGGGGGTACGGGTCAGGAAGGCGCCGAGCGTGTCGTCCAGCCGGTCGATGCGCGCCAGGTAGTGCTCGGTGAGTTCGACGGGGGAGAGCTCCCCGGACCGGATCGCGGCGGCTTGTTCGAGCGCGGTCAGATCGTGCAGTTCGGCCATGGACGTCCACCCTCTCGTACGGTGCCCGCGCGGCCCTGATGCCGGGTGGGCGGTCGGGCCGACGTCGGTCGGCCCGGGAACGCGTGTGTCAGGTCCCGGGCGAGCTGCTGCCGATTCCCCCTCCGGCCGGGCGCCTCGATGCCGGTGTCGAGGCCGTAGCGCCTCCGTCGCCGCCACCGTCGCGCGGTATCGCGAATGCGGCCGGCGATCTCGGCACCGCCCCGCAACCGGCCGCCGTCCAGGGCTCGTTGATACGGATCTGACACATGTGAAGATTATTGCAGAGGGGTCCGACAAGGCCCTGGGCCGTGCGCTCCGCGGTCCCGGCTCAGGCCGCCGAGTACACCCGCGCGCCGCCGCTGCGCGCCGCGGCCGTCAGCGCCTCGGACGTCAGCACGGACGCCGGGGCCACCACACCGCACCCCGCGCAGACCGGCCCGAGCGCGGTGCGGTCCGCCGGCCGGCCCGCCGGCTCCGGGCGCCAGGCGAACCGCGTCCCGCCGCACACCGGGCAGTCCCGGCGCGGCCGCCCCGATTCCATCGCCACGATCATGCTCCGCAGTACCACCGCCAGGCGGGCCGTCGGGTGCCGCTGCGGTGACGCGCACGACACGATGTCCCGGCCGCCCCAGGTGCGCCGGTGCCAGTCGGCGGTGGCGTCGGGCTGCCGGATGCCGTCGTGCTTCTCCCGCCGGCGCCGGGCTGCGAACTCCGCCTCGTACGAGAGCCACAGGGCGCGGGCCTCCTCCAGTTCGGCGAGGGCGGCCACCAGCCGTTCCGGGTCCGGTTCGCGGTCCTGGGTCGCGATGCCCGCCCGGGTGCAGAGATGGTGCCAGGTCGCCCGGTGCCCGTACGGGGCGAAGCGTTCGAGGCACTTGCGCAGGGCGGTACGCCGCTGGGTGGCGGCGAGTCGTGGATTGCGGACCTGTTCTGCGAGAGCTCTGAAACCGGCCATGTCATCCCACCTCCGTGGGGAGGACCCGATGTGACAGGGAATGGACGTACCCGGCCGCCACCTGGATCCATCGAATTTTTGTGCGGTTTGTGCGAGGTGTCCAGCGCCGTCATCGTCGTCAGTGCCGCCACCGGCGTCAATGCCGGGCCTTCGGCCAGTGGCCGGGCTTGCGCGGGGAGCGGGAAAAGGTGACGGCCGTTCATCTTCCGGTGCCGAGTAACCGGCGGTAACCTCCGGCCCACCCGCCTCCTGAGGAGCAGGCATGCGACGACGTACCGGAAGGCTCAGGACTGCCGCCGCGGCAGCCCTGTTCGCCCTGGGTGCCATGGTCTTGGCCCCACCCCCCACCGCGGCCGCGACCACCGGGCCGAATGATGCCGACGACTACTGCCAGGGCCAGTGCGCCGACATCCTGCCGCCGGGTGCCAGCGGCAACGCGACACTGGTGGAGATACTCGGCAACAAGCTGTTCGGCACCCATCCCGAGCACACCACCGACCAGCTCGCCCCGTACGGCGCGCTGGCGAGCGGCTATCAGACGCTCACCGACGACACCCTCACCCAGTTCTTCAACGACGCCTCCTTCGGCGTCCCCAAGGACCAGATAGCCAAGGTCACGGCGCCACGCGACGACGTGACCATCACCCGCGACAAGAAGACCGGCGTCCCGCACATCAAGGGCACCACCCGCTACGGCACCGAATTCGGCGCCGGCTACGCCGCGGGCCAGGACCGGCTCTGGCTGATGGACCTCTTCCGGCACATCGGCCGCGGCGAACTGACCTCCTTCGCGGGCGGCGCGCTCGCCAACCAGGGCCTGGAGCAGCAGTTCTGGCCACAGGCCCCGTACACCGAAGCCGATCTGCAGGCCCAGGTCGAGAACATCCGGGACACCAACGGACCCCGCGGCAAACAGGCCATGGATGACGCCCAGGCGTACGTGGACGGCATCAACGCCTACCGCGAACAGTCCAAGAACGGCCGCTACTTCCCCGGTGAGTACGTACTGACCGGCCATGTGGACGCCGTCACCAACGCCGGCGAGATCAAGCCCTTCCAGCTCACCGACCTGATAGCGCTGGCCTCCGTCGTCGGCGGCCTCTTCGGCAACGGCGGCGGTGGCGAGGTCCCCGCGGCCCTCGCCCTGCTCTCCGCCCAGCAGAAGTACGGCGTCGAACAGGGCACCAAGGTCTGGGAGTCCTTCCGCGAGCGCAACGACCCGGAGGCCGCGAAGACCCTGCACGACGGCAGCAGCTTCCCGTACGCCGTCAAACCGGCCAAGGCCAAGGGCACCGCGCTGCCGGACCGCGGCTCCGTCACCCCGGAACCGCTGGTCTTCGACCGCCAGGGAGCGGCCGCCGCCAAGGGCAAGAAACTGCCCCAGGACCCGGTCAAGGCCCCGGAGAAGTACCGCGCACTGGAGGGGATGTTCAAGGACGGGGTGCTGCCCAAGGGCAGCTTCGACCCGACCCAGCACCGCGGGATGTCCAACGCGCTGCTCGTCTCCGGCAAGCACACCGCCGGCGGCCACCCGGTCGCCGTCTTCGGGCCGCAGACCGGCTACTTCGCGCCCCAGCTGCTGATGCTCCAGGAGATCCAGGGACCGGGCATCAGCGCCCGCGGCGCCTCCTTTGCGGGCGTCGGGATGTACGTCCAGCTCGGCCGCGGCCAGGACTACGCCTGGAGCGCCACCTCCGCGGGCCAGGACATCACCGACACCTACGCCGTCGAGCTGTGCAACGCGGGCGGCTCCGCGCCCGCCAAGGACGCCACGTCCTACCGCTACCGCGGCGCCTGCGTCCCCATGGAGAAGCTGGCGCACACCAACGCCTGGCAACCCACCATCGCCGACCCGACGGCGGCCGGCTCCTACCGGATGCAGGTCCTGCGGACGAACTACGGGATCGTCACCCACCGCGCCACCATCGACGGCAAGCCCGTCGCGTACACGGCGCAACGCTCCACCTACCGCCACGAGGCCGACTCCATCATCGGCTTCCAGATGCTCAACGATCCGTCCTACGTCCGCGACGCCGCGACCTTCCAGCAGGCCGCCCAGCACATCGGCTACGCCTTCAACTGGTTCTACGCCGACTCCCGCGACATCGCGTACTACAACAGCGGCCTCAACCCCGTCCGCAACCCGGACGTCGACCCGGCGCTGCCCGTCAAGGCCGACCCGGCGTACGAGTGGCGGGGGTACGACCCCAAAACGAACACCACCGACTACACCCCGCCCGCCCAGCATCCGCAGTCGGTGAACCAGGACTACTACATCTCCTGGAACAACAAGCAGGCCAAGGACTACGACTCGGCCGGGTTCGGCAACGGCTCGGTGCACCGCGCCAACCTCCTGGACGACCGGGTGCGCGTGCTGACCCGGGGCGGCGGGGTGACCCGGGCCGCGCTGACCCGGGCGATGTCCGAGGCCGCCGTCACCGATCTGCGCGGCGAGGACGTACTGCCCGCACTCCTGCGGGTGCTGCGCAGCAAGCCGGTCACCGACCCCAAGCTGAACACCGCCGTTCAGCAGCTGGAGGCATGGCGCAAGGACGGCGCGCAGCGCCGCGAGACCACCGCGGGCTCGCACAGCTACGCCCACTCCGACGCCGTACGGCTGATGGACGCCTGGTGGCCGCGGCTGATCGAGGGCGTCTTCGCACCGGGCCTGGGCGACGATCTCTACCGCGCGCTGGGCGCCAACCTCGCCATCGACGAGTCACCGTCGGCCGGCCACGGCCCCACCGGGGCACACGCCGGATCGGCGTTCCAGTACGGCTGGTGGAGCTATGCGGACAAGGACCTGCGCGCGGTACTGGGCGACAAGGTCGAGGGCCCGCTCGACGGGAAGTACTGCGGCAACGGCGATCTGTCAGCCTGCCGCGACACCCTGCTGGCCACGTTGCAGCAGGCGAACGGGAAGACGGCCGAGCAGGTCTACCCCGGTGACGACACCTGCAAGGCCGGCGACCAGTGGTGCGCGGACGCCATCGTCCAGCGCGCGGTGGGCGGTCTGACCCACGCGGCCATCAGCTGGCAGAACCGGCCGACCTATCAGCAGGTGGTGGAATTCCCGTCACATAGGTGAGGGGGAGGGGCGGGAGGTGGGGCTGATGGGGGTGTTGTGGTCGATGCGGGAACCGTGGTCGACCGAGACACCTCGGATGGCTCTTCCTTGGGTCCAGGATTTCTGAGGGTTCCGCACGGGGAACCCGAGCCTGTTGCCGCTGGTTCTCAGCGGCAACAGGCTCGGGTTCGTGTCAAGCGCTGGGTCGATGTCAGCGGAATGCGCAGGGGTACGGCAGTGGTGGCGCAGAGTCCGTGTCAGTGGCTGGTGGCGGTTCGAAGAGCATCCGACGGCTGTACGCGACGTTGTCGATGATGCCGCCGCGCGGCCTGTCCATCCAAGTCGTAACAACTATGATTACGACTGCGAGTTCCTGAGTTCGCAGCGGTGCGGAGACCGGGCGCCGCCCGGGAGCACCGGGCCGTATGCCCGACCCGCCGCGGCCCGGTGTACGGCTGCAGTCCGCGAACACGGCGATCGGGAGAGGGGTGGACATGGTCGCGCACGGATACTTCACTCTGGACGCTTCGGCCCGATGGCGGTTCGTGACGCCCGATGGAGATCCGTTCTTGTCCATCGGCATCGTCCACGCGGATGACACGAATCTGCGGTACCCGCACAACATCGGCCTGTTCGCCGCGAGTTACGGGCTTTCACGCCGGCGTTGGCTGCGTGAGGGCCTGGTGCCGGAGCTGTCGGCGTGGGGGTTCAACACTCTGGGGTGGAGTTCGGAGTACGTCAGCGGCAGCGGACTGTCGGCCACGCACGACGTGGTCGACCTGGGCCACTCCGACGGCCTGCCCGACGACGAGGCGGCCGGTTCCGGCCTCCCCTACACGCTGTCCTTGCGTGTGGCCGAGATCGAGCACTGGAACGGTTACCCGGCCTACCGCGACCCTCGGTCCGAGGCGTTCGCGCAATGGTGCGACCACCTGGCCCGAACCCGGTGCCGACCACAGGATCCCCACCTGATCGGCTACTTCCTCGTCGATGCACCGGCGTGGGCGCGGCACCCGGCCGGTGCCGGCTACTCCCCGAGCGAGCTCGGGGAGATCGCAGATGCCTACTACCGGGTCTCGGCCGAGGCCATCCGCCGTCACGACCCGAACCACCTGATCCTCGGCGACCGCTACGGGACGCGGGCCGGGATCCCGGAACCGGTGCTCGATGCGGCGGCCGCGCACATGGACGTGCTGAGCCTGCAGAGCTTCCCGGCCGTCGACCAGGCGGCGATCGACGCGGTCGCCGACCGGTTCGACGCGTGGCACGAGCGCACGGGGCTGCCGATCCTCGTGGCGGATACGGGCAACTGGTGCCCGACGGCCATGAGCCCTTCGCGTACCGGCTCGGCGCGCGATCAGGCCGAGCGCGGCGAGGGCTACCGCATGATCGCCGACACGTTCGCAGCCCGACCGTGGTGCCTGGGCTGGCACTGGTGCGGCTGGTTGGAGAACCCGCACCGCGGCTTCGGGCTCAAGGACCCGTGGGACGAGCCCTACACCGATCTGGTGAGCGTCGCCGAGGAGACCAACCGGCGCTGGCGGGACGCGGTCGCATCCGCGCTGCCCGGCCCCACATGATCCGGCGGCGGGCCCGGGACTCGGGCGCATCGGGGCGCCGACGTTCGACCATGCCCGCCGCGAGCGGCGCCTGACATACGGCCGGGGGCGGCGGGGCGCCCCGGACCATCAGGATGGCGCACCCTCGATTCCAGTCCGTTGGACTCCCGTGGTGGCCGTTCGTGATTCAGACCTGGTCGTTCCACCTGAGGAATATGGTGCACTTGGCGTTCTTGTCGAATGTCACCGTCCAGAGGTCGGCGAAGGCCCACAGTTCCTTGTGGCGGCCGGTGCCCTCGATCGCGGCGGTGTCGCCGTTGACGGCGAGGAGGGCCACTCGAGTTCCCAGCCGCCCTTCTGCCAGGGTGCGCGATCGAGCCAGCCGGCGGTGATCGCCTCGCGGCAGATCCAGTCGGTCTTGTAAGGCCGTTCGTGATACTCGGCGTGCGGGGTGAACAGTGCGGCGATGTCCTCCCTGCTGTTGGTGGTCCAGGCCCGCACGTAGCCTTCGACCCAGCGCGCACTTGCTCTTCGGCCGCCATCGGTGCTGCCGTTCCGTGACCCGTGTGTGTGCTTTTCATCTTTGGGCCGTGGGCCGGACGACGAGTTCGTTGACGTCCACGTCGGCGGGCTGGTCGATGGCGTAGCGGACCGCTTCGCCGATCGCGGTGGCGGGGATCGCGATGCCCATCTGCGTCTCCACCGCGTCCTTTACTCCGCTGTCGCTGATGGAGGCGGTGAGTTCGCTCCGGGTCAGGCCCGGGCTGATCACGGTAACCCGCACCTCCCGGCTCTCCTGGCGCAGGCCCTCCGACAGAGCGCGCACCGCGTGCTTGGTGGCGCTGTAGACGGCCGCGGTCGGGTCGACCCGCAGTCCCGAGACGGAGGAGATGTTCACGATGTGCCCGCTGCGCTGGGCCTGCATGAGCGGCAGGACGGCGGCGATGCCGTGCAGGACCCCGCGCAGATTCACGTCGATCATGCGGTTCCACTCGTCGATCCGCAGCGCGTCCAGACGCGACAACGGCATGATGCCGGCGTTGTTGACCAGGACGTCGACGCGGCCGTACCGGCTATGGGCGGCCGCGACGAAGGACCGCACGCCGGCCGGGTCCGTCACGTCCAGAACGTGCGCGAAGGCGCTGCCGCCCCGGGCCTCGATGTCCTGGGCGAGAGCGGCGAGGCGGCCGGTGCGCCGCGCCCCGAGAACCACGTGGTGGCCCGCGCTGGCGAGCCGCCTGGCGGTGGCCTCGCCGATACCGCTGCCGGCCCCGGTAATCAGGACCACCTTCGGAGCTACCGTGGTGGACGGGTTGGGCATCTTCTTCCCTTCGCAGCGTCGATGGCCGCGCGGTGCGACGGCCCGTGTAGCCAGGATGTGCCCGATCGCGCACGGGCGGCAGGACGGGTCTTCCTGGGTGCGCCGCTCCTGGGAACCGCCGCGTACGATCCCGGCATGAGCGGCAATGAACTGGGGGAATTCCTGCTGGCGCGGCGCTCCCGGATCGGCCCGGCCGACGTGGGACTTCCCCGCTCCCGGGGCCGCCGCGTCAGCGGACTGCGGCGCGAGGAGGTCGCCGTCCTGGCCGGGGTCAGCGCCGACTACTACGCCCGGCTGGAACAGGGCCGTGAGCAGCACCCCTCCGGCCAGGTCGTCGACGCCCTCGCGCGGGCCCTGCACCTGGATTCCGACGCCTGCTGGCACGCCTACCGCCTGGCCGGGCTCGTACCGAGCGCCCAAGCTCCCGCCCCGGACGAGGAACGTGTCGCCCCCGAACTGCTGCGGCTGATGGACGCCTTCCCGGCGGCGGTGGCCTACGTGGTCAACCGGCGTCTGGACGTCCTCGCCTCGAACGCACTCGCCGACGCCTTGCTCTCCCCGCTCGCGGACCCGCGCGGCATGGTCCGTTCCCTGTTCTGCGACCCCGCGGCCCGGGACCTGTTCGCCGACTGGCACACCGTGGCCCGTGACACCGTCGCCACGCTGCGGCTGGCCTATGGCCACGACAGGCGCGACTCCCGCATGGCCGCCCTGATCGGGGGCCTGCTCGCGGAGAGCCGGGAGTTCGCCGCACTGTGGAATCACCAGGACGTCGCCCGGCTGGGCAGTAAGACCAAGATCTTCCGCCACCCGCAGGCCGGACAGCTGTCGCTCGCTTACCAGACCTTCGAGGTGCAGGACGCGCCCGGCCAGTGCCTCCTGGTCGGCACCGCGGAGCCGGGAAGCCCCGATGCCCGCCGCCTGGCCCTGCTCGGCTCCCGCCGTGTCGGGGCGGACGAGGGCGTCACCGTCGGCCGGCGGTAGCGGAAGCCCTCGCCACTTGTCGGAACCGCTCGTGCAGTGGTCGTCGAGTCAGGCGCCGACCACTCAAGGGGCTTGCCGCAAGCCATCGTAACCATTACAGTTACAATATGGTCGGAGGTGATGGGCGAGATGAGCGCCAACAGTAGATTGACCGTCGCCGCGCACACTCTGACCTGGATCGGGCTGTATCAGCGCCGCGGCCACGAGGTCGCCACGTCCGAGCAGATCGCCGCGAGCGTCAACACCAATCCCGTGGTGATCCGCCGCCTGCTGGCCCAGCTGCGCAAGGCGGGCCTGACCGACTCGCGCAGGGGAGTCGGTGCGGGCTGGATGCTGTCGCGGAACCTGTCCGCGATCACCCTGCTCGATGTCTACGAGGCGGTGGAGCCCGGACCGATCTTCGCCCTGCACCGTTCCGCGCCTGACCCCGAGTGCGTCGTGGGGCACGGCATCGCACCGGCGATGACCGCCGTTTACGACGGGATCGAGGCCACCCTCCGCAAGGAGTTGGCGGGAACCACGCTTGAGGACGTACTGCAAAACGTACTGAATGCCACCTAGCTTCGACCGTCGCCCTCCGTGGGCACGGCGGGGCGTTTTTTGCGCCCGTAAAAGTAACCAAAAGAGTTACATCAAGGATTCGGAGAATGCCATGGGACAGCTGGACAACAAGACCGCCCTCGTGACCGGGGCCTCCACCGGTATCGGCCTGGCCATCGCCCGCCGGTTCGCCGCCGAGGGGGCGACCGTCTATCTCACCGGCCGCCGCAAGCCCGAGCTGGAGGCCGCGGTCGAACTGGTCGGCGGCCGCGGCATCGGCATCCAGGGCGACGTGTCGCAACTCGCCGACCTCGACCGGCTCTTCGCCGAGATCGCCGAGCGCAGCGGTCATCTCGACGTCGTCGTGGCCAACGCGGGCGTCGGCGACTTCGGCCTGCTCGGCGAGATCACCGAGGAGGGATACGACCGCGCCATCTCCGTCAACCTCAAGGGCACGGTCTTCACCGTCCAAAAGGCGCTTCCGCTGCTGTCGGCCGGCGCCTCGGTGATCCTGCTCTCCTCCAGCGCGGCCCTGCGCGGCGTCCCGGGCCTGGGCGTCTACGCCGCCACCAAGGCCGCGATCCGCAGCCTCGCCCGCACCTGGGCCGCCGAACTCGCCGACCGTGGCATCCGCGTCAACGCCCTCACCCCCGGCCCCGTCACCACCCCCGGCGCCGACGAACTGCGGGCCGCACTTCCGCGAGACGGCCAGGCCGCCGAGCCCGCCGCTCCGACTCCGCTCGGCCGAGCGGGCCGGCCGGACGAGGTCGCGGCCACCGCCCTCTACCTGGCCGGGGACCAGAGCTCCTTCACCACCGGCGCGGAACTGTTCGTCGACGGCGGTACCACCCAGCTCTAGTCACACAGCCCGCCCTCGGCGCAATCCCGCCCCAAGGGCGATTCGCTGACACCTGCTCGGCGCCCGGCACTCCGAGGATCTGGCGGGCGAGGAACGCGTACTTCGTGGCGGTGGTCTCGGAGAGGTCGAAGACCGTGGTCAGGTGGAGCGGGTCGGCTCCGGTGGCGGGTGTCTCGCCGAGGACGCGGTTGATCCGCGGGCCGACGTCGGCGGACAGCCGGGCGACGGTGTAGTCGCGGGCGGCCGGCGCGAACTTGCGGCAGGAGACGAGATCGTCGCGCCACCCGGCGAAGAACTGCTCGATCTCCTCGCCGCTGGGCGGGATGCGAAGCCGCGGCGTGACCGATGCCCGCGGGCGGTTCATCTCGTCCGGCGGGCACTCCACGAGTCGCCCGGTGAGCTGGTGGAGCGCCGTCCGGTAGCGCGGCTCCAGGAAGTCGAAGAAGACGCTGATCGCTCCGGCCCGGCCCGCGCGGAGCGAGGGGGAGGAATCCCGAATGGTCGTGCCGGAGTAGGCGTTGGCGTCCGTGGGCTCCATCTCCCACAGCGGCCGGCCGAACCAGTCCCGCACCTTCTCCAGGTGGCCGACGTCGCCCTGGAGCGTCCCGTCGGTCAGTCCGGCCGACGCGCGGGCCAGGACGAAGCCCGCCGGCGCGTCGGTCTCGAAGTGCTCCAGCTCCTCCGGCGTCGGCAGTCCTCGGGCCTGCCGGAGGTCCTGAACGACCGCCAGAGCCACGCCACACCCCCCACTTCAACCCGCCTGAACGGAAGCCCGAAGAGGTGAAGCTCTTTGAGGAATCCCGAAGGAGTTTCATCCAGTTCGGCACCACACGATCGAGTGAGGAAGGCGTTGGCCGGCGCTGAGAAGACCGGCACAACAACGACCATCCGGACGGCGAACGCCAGGCTTGTCGCGCACGTCGAGCTCGCTGAACGCGGTGGATCCGCTGAACCCACCGAACTCACTGAACGCGGTGGACACGCTGAACTCACCGGACACGGTGGGGAGGTGAGCGGACGGTGCCGTTCGGCACCCCGGCCCCGGGAACTCGACCCGGGACCGGGGTGCGGGACCGGAGGCCGTTCGGCGTCCGGAGCCACACGGGCACCCGGAGCCACCGGGCCCCCGCTACCGCCCCCTCAGGCCAACTCGCGCTCCCGAGTCTCCGGCAGCGCCAGCACGCACACCAGCGAGACGACCGCCATGGCGCTGACGTACCAGCCCACCGACGCGGAGCCGAACGCAGACTGGAGCCGGGTGGCGACCAGCGGCGCCACCGCACCGCCCAGGACGCCGCCCATGTTGTACGCCAGCGAGGCGCCCGAGTAGCGCACCGTCGTACCGAACAACTCCGGCAGATACGCGCCCATCGGGCCGTACACCACCCCCATGCAGAACAGCGCGCCGCCGACCCCGAGGGCGATCAGCGCGGGCTGCCCGGTGTCCAGCAGCGGGAAGAGGACCAGCCCCCAGACCACCGCGAGCCCGCATCCGGCGAGGATCAGCCGGCGGCGGCCCGAGCCGTCGGAACGGGTGGCGGCGAGCCAGGTGCCAGCGGCGAGGAAGAGGCAGGCGATGAGCGAGAGGCCCAGCATGGTGTCGCGCGAGATGCCGAGGGTGCCGGTGGCGTAGGAGAGGCAGTAGGTCGTCGCGGTGTAGAAGAGGCCGTACGCGATGATCATGCCCCCGGAACCCAGCAGCAGTTCGCGAGGATGCCGCCGCAGCACGTCCAGCGCGGGGACCTTGCTCGCCTCCTGGGCGTCCCGCACCTTCGCGAAGACCGGCGTCTCACTGATCTTCAGCCGGACGAACAGCCCGACGCCGACCAGCAGGAACGACAGCAGGAACGGCACCCGCCAGCCCCACGAACGGAACGCACCGTCGTCCAGCCCCGCGGAGAGCAGCCAGAACACACCGGTCGCCGCGAAGAAGCCGACGGACGGCCCGAGTTGCGGGAACGCGGCGTACAGCCCGCGGCGTTTCCTCGGGGCGTGCTCGACCGCGAGCAGGGCGGCCCCGCCCCATTCGCCGCCCAGCCCGATGCCCTGGAGGAAGCGCAGCAGGATCAGCAGCAGCGGCGCCCAGATACCGAGCGTGCCGTAACCGGGCAGCAGCCCGACGCACGCCGTGGACAGCCCCATCAGCAACAGCGAGGCGACCAGCACCGACTTACGCCCCACCCGGTCACCGAAGTGCCCGAAGACCACCGAACCGAGCGGTCGGGCCACGAACGCCACCGCATACGTCGAGAACGATGCGAGGGTGGCGGTCACCGGGTCGAGCGTCGGGAAGAACGCCTGGTTGAGGACGAGCGCGGCGGCCGTCCCGTAGATGTAGAAGTCGTAGAACTCGATGGCCGTCCCGATGAACGAGGCCACCGCGACCCGCCGCAGACTCTCCCCTTCCGGTGCCTCTCCTTCCGCCGCCGCCCCGCCTTCCGCCGCTGCCGCCATTGCCGATGTCGCGTCACTCTGCACGAGCCGCACTCTCACGCCGGGCGGCAGAGGCAGTCAATAGATGGGATGTGCCGTCTCGGCTGTTGAGACGACAGTCAAGGCGAGGGCGTGCCGGTGAAGTTGGGACCCGCCCGCCCCTCCCTCGCGGTGACGCAAGTCACATCGCCGTTGGCCTGAAATGTCACTTCCGCGGCTTCGGTGGCGATTCATGGATCTGTCCCACACTGCGCAATCCCCCTTAGGTTCCCGTCCTACGGGATCTTCACGGAATTCTCATTTTTTGTGGACGGGGTGTGGGGGATGGGTACGCGGATGCGCCGGAGGCGCATGCCTGGGCTGCTGGCCGCCGGGCTGGGCGGTGTGCTGACGGTCGGTCTGCTGCCGGGCCCATCCGTGGCCTCCACAAGGTCTGAACCTCGTCCGGCGAACCCCACGGCGGCACGCGCCGAGGCGACGGACAGTCAGGCAGCCACGGAAGACGTGGCGTTGGCGACAGCCACGCGCACCGGCCACCCTGTGAAGATCACGTCGATGCAGGGCGAGTCGGCCGACGTTTTCGCGACCCCCGAGGGGAAGTTGCAGGCGCGGCAGTACCTGCGCCCGGTCCGTGCACGGGTCGGCGGCCAGTGGAAGGACATCGACACCGATCTGGCCAAGAGCGGCGATGGGAGCATCGCCCCGAGGTCCGCGACGGTGGACCTGGCGTTCTCCGGGGGCGGGGACGCTCCCCTGGTGCGGATGCGGCGCGCGGGGCGTGAACTCGCGCTGTCGTGGCCGGGCACGTTGCCGGCTCCGGTCCTGGACGGGGCCGTGGCGACGTACCGCAACGTGCTCCCGGACGTGGACCTGCGGATGGGAGCCCAAGCCGACGGCTTCACCCAGCTGCTGGTGGTGAAGTCCGCCGAGGCCGCCGCCGGTGAGGAACTGTCGCGGCTGCGGTTGAAGGTGGCGGCGGCCGGTATGGACGTCAAGGAGACCGCCGCCGGCGGACTGGCGGCGGTGGACAAGGGCGCCGGCTCGCCGGTCTTCGAGGCGCCGACCCCGATGATGTGGGACTCCAGCCCCGGCCGGGCCGACGACGGCCCGGAGGGCGGCCGGTCCCGGTCGGCGGCGACAGCGCAAGGCCGCACCCCGGCGGCGAAGGACACCGCGGCGGAGGGGACCGAGTCTCCGACCGGGCAGAGCCCCGAGCCCTCGGCGGGCGAGTCGGGAAAGCTGGCGCCGGTGGCCGTGGAGGTACCGGCCGGTCAGGGCCAGGTGGTGCTCACACCGGATGCCGAGGTCCTCAAGGGCAAGGACACCGTGTACCCGGTGTTCATCGACCCGCAGTGGTCCACCCCGCGTGCCACGTCGTGGACGATGGCGTCGAAGTACTGGGCCTCCTCCCCGCAGTGGAAGTTCAACGGAGACCACGACGCCGGACTGGGCTACTGCAACTGGAACTACTGCAAGCCGAGCGACACCAAGCGCCTCTTCTACCAGATCCCGACCTCCGCGTTCGCCGGCAAGTCGGTCCTGTCGGCGGAGTTCGTGGTCCGCAACACCTGGTCCGCCTCCTGCACCAAGAAGGAGGTTCAGCTGTGGCGCACCCGGCCCATCACGTCCTCGACGACCTGGAACTCCCAGAACGCCGCCGGTTTCTGGGTCCGGCAGCTCGCCGCCGACAGCTTCGCGTACGGCTATGAGGGGTGCGCGGCCAAGGACGGTGAGTTCGACGTCAAGTCCGCCGTCCAGGAGGCCGCGAACAACCAGTGGCCCACGCTGACGTTCGGGCTGCGGGCGGGCAACGAGGGCGACCGGGACGCCTGGAAGCGGTTCTCCGACAAGGCGTATCTGCGGGTGACGTACAACCGCCCGCCGCCGCAGGTGAAGACCTCGCAGCTGGCGATGGAGTACGGGGGAGCGTGCAAGAAGTCCGATGCGCCGGCCCACGTCCGCACCCGGGGGAAGCTGTACGCGAACCAGATCACCGATCCGGACAACGACAACGTCGCCGTCGAGTTCGCGGCCAACTGGGACGCCGGTGACGGCAAGGGCAACATCGTGCGCTGGAAGCCGGGCCTGACCACCGCGAAGAAGTCCGGCTCGAACTTCTCGGTCACCGCGCCGGTGGTACCGCAGAACGTGGTGGTCAACTGGTTCGTCCGCGTCTACGACGGAGCGCAGTACTCGCCCTGGTCCTACGCCGGAGCACCGCAGGCGTGCTACTTCATCTACGACACCACCGTCCCCGCCGCACCCGCCATCAACTCCGGCGCATATCCCCCCTCCGACCCGGAGAACCCCGACGACCCCTGGTACGACGGTGTCGGCCAGTACGGCGCCTTCGCCCTCAGCTCCGCCTCCAAGGACGTCAGTCGCTACCGGTACGGCGTCAACAACGACCCGTCCGCCAAGAACCAGCTGACGACCAGTGGCGGCGCGGCGAAGAGCGTCAACGTGCTGCCCGAGAAGCCGGGCGTCAACTTCGTGACCGCCCAGGCATTCGACGAGGCCGGCAACGGCAGCGAGATCCGTACCTATCAGTTCCGCGTCAGGGCCGGACAGCCCGAGCGCGCCACCTGGCAGATGGACGAGGCGGCCGGTGCCACCGAGGCCAAGGGCTCCACGCCAGCCCGCACCGCGGACCTGCACGGCGGCGCCACTCTCGGCGGCGACGGGGTGGTGGGGACGGGGCTGTCCCTGAACGGCACCGACGGCTATGCGTCCACCGACATCCCCGTGATCGACACCTCCGCCGGCTTCGCCGTCTCCGCCTGGGTCCGGCCGACCGAGATCCCCGACCACGCGGCGATCATCGCCACCCAGCCGGGCAACTACCGCCCCGGCTTCGAGCTGTACTACTCGTCCGACCTCAAGCGGTGGGTCTTCAACCAGTACACCGCCGACAGCCAGGACGCCGGCATCGCCCGCGCGATGGCCCCCCAGCCCGGAGGCGTCACCGCGGGCGAGTGGACCCATCTGGTGGGCGCCTACGACAGCGTCGCCAAGGTGCTCCAGCTGTACGTCAACGGCAAGCTGGCCGGCCAGACGCCGTACACGACGGCCTGGAGCGCTCGCCGGGGCCTGCAGCTGGGCGCCGGTTCCTACACCGGCAATCCCGGAGCCTTCTTCCCCGGCTCCCTGGACGAGATCCAGATCTTCGACAGAGCCGTCTCGGCCGGCGAGGTCACCCGCCTGTTCAACAAGGAACGCCTCAGCGGCCCCGGCCGCCCCGCCCGCGCCGCCTTCCCGCTCGACGAGGAGGCCGGTACCAAGCAGGTGACCGGCCACGGTGACGTCCTGCCCGCGGTCTTCCACGGCGGCGCCCAGCCCGGCCGCCCCGGGGTGGCGGGCAACGCCCTGACCCTGGACGGCAAGGACGGCTACGCCTCCGTGGCCGCGCCGCACGTCGACACCTCACGTTCCTACGCGGTCACCGCCTGGGCCCGCGTCACCGACGCCACCCGCAATCAGACCGTGGTCGGACAGGACGGCGGCTTCCTCAGCGCCTTCTACCTCTCCTACGAAGCCTCCGGCGGAGTATGGAGCGTCCGTCTGGCGACCAAGGACGCCACCGACGGCGGCCTCACCGCACAACGCGTCGCATCCACACAGAAAGCGGCCCTCGGCCAGTGGACGCACCTCGCCGCGGTCCACGACACCGTCGCGGGCACGGTGAGCCTGTACGTCAACGGCGTCCTCCAGGGCTCCGCGGCCGCTCCCGGCGCCTGGCGCGGGGACGGCGCCGTGCAGATCGGCCGCGCCCTCTACCGCGGCTCCTACGTCGACAACCTCGCCGGCCAGATCGATGACGTTCGCATCTTCGACCGTCCCGTCTCTGAAGGCGAGATCCACCAGCTCTTCCAGCAGCGCCCGGTCCTGACCGGCCGCTGGCAGTTCGACCAGGAGAGCGACAGCGGCGCCAACTCGGTACCGGGCGGCCCGGCTCTGACCCTGGGCGGCGGCGCGAAGCGGGCCCCGGAGGGCGCGTTCATGGGCGAGGGCGGCCTGGTCCTGGACGGGACCAAGGACTACGCGTCCGGCCCGGTCCCCTTCGACACCAGCGCCAGCTTCACCGTCACCGCCTGGGTCCGGGCGGCGGCCGTGCCCACGCGTCCGGCGACGGTGGTGAGTGCGGAGGGGAGCAATACCAGCAGTTTCCGGCTGGGGTTCCAGCCGGATGCGAAGGACTCCGGAACCGAAGGCGCCTGGGAGGTGGCGATGCCACGGTCCGACGCCGCGGACGCCGGTGTCGACCGGGCCGCCAACAGCCAGACGTTCAACAGCGTGACGGACTGGAACCACGTCGCCGTCGTCTACGACGGCTTCGCCGGACAGGTCCGCGTCTACGTCAACGGCCAGCTCGGCGAGGCGGCTTGTGTCGACGGGGACGGCGACGGCCAGGCCGACGACCCGCGGTGCGCCGAAGCCGTGCCGTGGGCCGAGAACGTCATCTCCTTCGAAGCCCTCAAGTCGTTCCAGGTCGGGCGGGACAAGAACGGCGGTTCCTTCGGGAACTACTGGCCGGGCGATGTGGACGACGTATGGGCCTTCCGGGGCGCGTTGACCGCAGAACAGGTCCGCAGCATGGCCGGCGAGATGTACGAACTGCCGACCGAGGTGCCCAAGGTGACCTGAGGCCCTGACCGCGTGCGGCGGACAACTGACCCGCACGCCAAGCCACGACCAGACACATCTACGGAACGGGACACCGCAGCCCCTCGGGAGCGCCTGCGGTGCAGCAGCGAGGGGTGGGGACAGAAATGAACGGGAAGGTCGGCCCAGGCAGACGACGCACACGTCTGCGGCACAGAATCGCCTTGGGCATCTCCGCGGTACTGGTCGGTTCGCTGCTTCCGGCATTGACCATGCCGGAAGCCTCGGCCGCACCGGACGCCGCGGCGCGGCCCGACGCCGGCAAGACCGTCCCCGGTACGGAAGGCATCCGCGTCAAACCCCGGAAGCTGCCGACGGGACCGCGCACTCCCCAGGAGCGGCCCAAGAGCACATGGCCCGGTGCCGCCGAGGCGACGGTCCACTTCACCCCCGCCGCCTCGGACGCACCGTCCGCAGCCGCCACACCGCGCAAGGCCGATGGCCTCCCGCTCACCCTCGCGCCCGCCCAGGCCCGTTCGGACGAGTCGGCCAGGGTGCCGAAGTCGGCCCACGCGGCCAAGCCGTCCGCACAAGACCGGCGGACGACGGCTGCGACCGCACCGGGCGCCGTGACCGCCCGGGTGCTGGACCGGAAGCAGGCGCGACAGGCCGGCGTGGACGGCATGCTGTTCACGCTCCAGCCGGCCGCGGCAGCCCCGTCCAAGTCCCAGCCCGGTCAGCAGCCCGATCAGGCGCTGGACCCGCTTCAGGTGACCGTCGACTACAGCGCGTTCGCCGGTGCCTTCGGCGGCGCGTACGCCTCGCGGCTGCGCCTGGTGGAGCTGCCCGCCTGTGCGGTGAGCGATCCGTCCAAGGCGTCCTGCCGTACCGCCAAGCCCCTGCCCACCACCAATGACGGTGAGCACCACACCCTCACCGCGGCCTCCGTACCGCTGCGGTCGAACGCGCCGACGGTGCTGGCGGCCGTGGCCGACGACAAGGGCGCCAAGGGCGACTACCAGGCCACCAGCCTCGCCCCGTCCGCGACCTGGGACACCAACCTCAACACCGGTGACTTCAGCTGGTCCTACGACATTCCGGTCCCCGAGGTGCCCGGCGGCCTCAAGCCCCGGGTGGGCCTGTCGTACTCCTCGGGCGCCATCGACGGGCGCACCGGGAACAGCAACAACCAGGGCTCCTGGGCCGGCGACGGCTTCGACCTGTGGCCCGGCTACATCGAGCGCCGCTACAAGCCCTGCTCCGACGACGGGGTGAAGCACGCCGACGGCAACAAGCCGGGCGACCTCTGCTGGGCCTACGACAACGCCTTCATCTCCTTCAACGGAAAGGCCGGTGAACTCGTTCCGGCGGGCACCGACCAGTGGAAGCTCAAGAACGACGACGGCACCAAGATCAAGAGGCTGACCTCGGCCGCACGGGACAACGGTGACAACGACAACGAGTACTGGGAACTGACCGACCCCGCCGGCGTCCGCTACTACTTCGGCTACCACAAGCTGCCCGGCTGGGCCGCGGGCAAGGACACCACCGACTCGACCTGGACCGTCCCGGTGTTCGGCAACGACGCCGGCGAGCCCTGCCACAAGGACACCTTCAAGGACTCCTGGTGCCAGCAGGGCTGGCGCTGGAACCTCGACTATGTCGTCGACCCGCACGGTGACGCCCTCGCGTACTACTACGAGAAGGAGTCCAACTCCTACGGCCGCGATCTCAAGGACACCGACGACACCCCCTACACCCGCGGCGGCTACCTCAAGCGGATCGAGTACGGCCGGCAGGACGGCGACCTCTACAAGGACAAACCACTGGCCCAGGTGTCGTTCACCAACGCCGAACGCTGCCTGCCGCAGACCGGGGTGACCTGCGCCGCCGACACGATCGACGCCAAGGGCGAGTACTGGTACGACACCCCCTGGGACCTCAACTGCAAGGCGGGTACGGCCTGCGACAAGGGCCGGTTCTCGCCCACCTTCTGGACCCGCAAGCGGCTGACCGGTATCACCGCCGAGATCCTCAAGGACGGCGCGCTGACCCCCGTCGACTCCTGGGCCCTGACGCACCGCTGGGGCAAGGCGGACGTCGACTACCAGCTCGAACTGGAATCCATCCAGCACACCGGCCACACCGCGGCCACCCCCACCACACTGCCGAAGACCACCTTCGCCTACACCCAGCTCGTCAACCGCCTCGACAAGACCGGCGACGGCTACCCGCCCTACGTCAAGGACCGCCTGTCCACCATCGCTGACGAGTACGGCGGCCAGACCGACGTCACCTACTCCGCCCCGGCCTGCGCGTCCGGCGGTCTGCCCACCCCCGAGTCCAACACCACCCGCTGCTTCCCGCAGTTCATCGGCGGCAGCTCCAGTGACGACCCGGACAGGCAGTGGTTCAACAAGTACGTCGTCACCGCCGTCACCACCACGGACCGCACCGGCGGCGCCCCCGACCAGGTCACCCGCTACACCTACCTCGGTGACGCGGCCTGGCACTACGACGATGACGACGGCCTGACCAAGGAGAAGTTCAAGACCTGGTCGCAGTGGCGCGGCTACGGCCAGGTACGCGAACAGACCGGCGGCCAGGGCCCCGCCGCGACCGCCATGAAGACGCAGGAGGACAGCTACTTCCTGCGCGGTATGGACGGCGACCGCAAGACGACCACCGGCGGCAGCAAGAGCGTCAACGTCTCCCTGGGCGACGGCGAGGGGGACACCATCGCCGAGCACCCCTCCACGGCCGGCTTCCCCTACAAGACGGTCACCTACTCGGCCCCCGGCGGAAAGGTCCTGGCCAAGACCGTCAGCAGGCCCTGGCACCACGAGACGGCCAAGAAGACGCGGGACTGGGGGACCGTCACCGCTGACTTCACCGGCACCGCGAGCTCCCGTTCGTGGACCTCGCTGGACCAGGGAGCCGGGGCCAAGTGGCGCACCACGGCGACCGCGTCCACCTATGACACCGTCGCCGGACGCGTCACCGAGGTCAGCGACCTCGGGGACGAAGCGGACCAGGATGACGACCAGTGCACCCGCACCACCTACGCCACCAACACCGACAAGAACATCCTCACCCTGCCCGCCCGGGTCGAGACCGTCGCCAAGAAGTGCGCCACCAGCCCCGACCGCGCGAAGGACGTCATCGCGGATGTCCGTACCGCGTACGACGGCGGCTCGTACGGAACCGCGCCCACCAAGGGCGACGCCACCACCTCCGCGACGCTGAAGAAGCACGACGGCACCACGGCCACCTACCTGGAGTCCGGCACCACCTACGACGCCTACGGCCGCCCGGAGAAGGTCACCGACCTCACCGCCGACGTCACCGCCATCGGTGACAGCGCCCCCACCCGCACGGCCCGCACCGACGGCCGCACGACCACCACGGCCTACACCCCGGCCACCGGCATCCCCGCCAAGACCACCACCGTCACCCCGCCCGCCGACGGCAAGGACAGCGCCACCGCCCAGACCACCACGACGGAGCTCGACCCGCTGCGCGGCCTGCCCGCCGCGACCGTCGACACCAACGGCAAGCGGACCACACTGCGCTACGACGCCCTGGGCCGGTCGTGGATGGTCTATCTGGCCGACCGGGCCAGTCCGGCGGTGCCCACCTACCAGTTCAACTACTTCGTCGAAGAGGGCAAGCCGACCGCCGTCGCCACCCGCACCCTCAACCCGGCCGGCGGCACCCAGACCGTCTCCTACACCCTCTACGACGGCTACCTGCGGGCACGCCAGACGCAGGTCCCCGGTCCGGACGCCGGGCGGCTGATCAGCGACACCTTCTATGACGAACGCGGCCTGACCGCCAAGTCCTTCGCGCCCTACTACACCACCGGCAAGCCCGCCCGGGACCTCTTCAAGCCCGAGAACGCCCTCAGCGTCGAAACACAGACCTGGAACACCTACGACGGGCTCGGCCGCACCACGGAGTCCCGCCAGGTCGCCGGCAACGGAGACGGCGGCAAGGTCCTCGCCGTCACCAGCACCCTCTACGGAGGCGACCGCACCACCGTCATCCCGCCCGAGGGCGCCACCGCCACCACCACGGTGACCAACGCCCGCGGCAAGACCACCGAACTCCTCCAGCACCACACCCGCGCGGCCGACGCCCCGGCCGAGACCACGCGCTACGCCTACACCCCCAAGGGAGAGCTGGCCAAGGTCGCCGACCCGGCCGGGAACAGCTGGACCTACACCTACGACCAGGCCGGCAACCAGACCCAGTCCACCGACCCGGACAGGGGCACCTCGAAGGCCACCTTCGACGACCGCGGTCAGCAGACCACCACCACCGACTCCCGGGGCACCACCCTCGCCACCGCCTACGACGGCCTCGGCCGCAAGACCGAACTCCGCGACAAGGCCCTGGACGGCCAGCTGCGCGCCAAGTGGGTCTACGACACCGTCGCCGGGGCCCGGGGCCAACTCTCCGAATCCACCCGCTACATCGACGGCAAGCCGTACACCAACAAGATCACCCAGTACGACCGCCTCTACCGGCCGCAGCGCATGACCACGGTCATTCCCGACTCCGAAGGCAAACTGGCCGGCAGCTACGAAGCCGGCACGTTGTACTACGGCAACGGCCTGGTACGGGGCCGCAGTTTCTCCACCGTCGGGAACATCCTCGGCAAGGGCTGGAATTACAACTACGACGACGACACCATGCGCACCACCGCCGTCTTCGGCTCCGGCTTCCGTGCCGACCCGACGTACAACCACGTCGGGCAGCCCCTCACCTACAAGATCAACAGCGGCGGGCTCACCCAGGTCACCAACACCTACGAGTTCGGCACGCAGCGCCTGTCGAACTCCCGCGTCGACCGTCTGGGCGTCGCCGGCGTCGACCAGTCCGCCACCTACGGCTACGACCCGGCGGGCAACATCACCGCCGTCTCGGACGTCTCCCGCTCCGGCACCGACACCCAGTGCTTCACCTATGACTTCCTGCGCCGTCTCACCGAAGCCTGGACCCAGAACCAGAAGACCTGCGCGGATGCCCCGGCCGGCAATCTGATCGCCGGTCCCGCCCCCTACTGGCAGTCCTACGCGTACGACGCGGCGGGCAACCGCCGCACCCTGACCCAGCACGACCCGGCGGGCGACGCGGCCAAGGACACCAAGAGCACCTACACCTACCCGAAGCCCGGCACGGCCCAGCCCCACAGCCTCACCGCGGTCGACACCACCGGGCCGACCGGAACGGCCCAGAGCACCTACGGCTACGACCCCACGGGCAACACCATCGCCCGCACCCTCAAGGGCGATAAACAGACCCTGGACTGGGACGCCGAAGGCCACCTCGCCAAGGTCACCGAACCCACCGGCGACAACGGCACCAAGACCACCTCCTACCTCTACGACGCCGACGGCAACCGCCTCATCGCCCGCACCGGCACCAAGACCACCCTCTACCTCGGCGACCACACCGAACTGACCCTCGACAAGGACGCCACCACCCCGAAGGCCACCCGCTACATCCCCCTCGGCGGCGGCAACCAGGCCGTCCTGACCGACGACGGCGCCTACACCATCACCCTCGCCGACCACCACGGCACCGGCCAACTCGCCATCAAGTCCGCCGACCAGACCCTGACCCAACGCCGCAGCCTGCCCTTCGGCGGCCCCCGCGGCGACAAACCACCCACCTGGCCCGGCTCCAGAGGCTTCGTCGGCGGCACCGACGACACGGCCGACACCGGCCTCACCCACCTCGGCGCCCGCGAATACGACCCGGAGGCGGGCCGCTTCATCTCGGTTGACCCGTTGCTGAACCTGACCGATTCGGAGTCCTTCAACGGTTACACCTACGCGGGCAGCAACCCCGTCACCGATTCCGACCCCAGCGGCTTGCAACGGCCCGCGGACAACGGGTCCAGCGGCTGTGACCCGGTCAGCTGCCCGTGGATGGACTGGGGCTCGAAAAAGGACCGTCGTAAGTTCCTCAACGGTCTCGCAGCGATCAACCCAGCGAAATGGGGTCACTATCGAGCTTCTCGGCCCAAGGCCATGGTGATTCCCGGGCTCACCGTCGACGCCACCTGGGACCGAGCTGACGAGTTCACCAACCGCATCTACGACCGGCTGGACGACCAGCCGATCTTCTCCTACCCGGGCACGTTCAACATCGACCCGTATGACCCGAATACCCAGGTGAGCCTGGCCGGCCTGAGGCTGGCGATCTGCTCGGAGATGGAGGGTCACTGCCCCCAAGGGCGCTGGGAGTTGGTGGCGAACGCCATAGGAGCGGGAGCCCATGCAGGCGGTGGTGGCGAGGGGCCCGGGCTACGCCTGGGGCTACGCGGATACAAGCGCGGCGGAGATTGCCACAGCTTCCTGCCCGAAACGGAAGTGGCCCTGGCCGACGGTAAAAAGAAGAAAATCGAAGACGTCAAAACCGGCGACAAAGTCATAGCCACCGACCCCGAAACCGGCGAAACCACCACCCGCCCCGTCGTCGCCACCATCGTCACCAAGGACGACAAACACTTCACCGACCTCACCGTCAGGACCTCGTCCGGCGACTCCAGCATCATCGCCACCGACACCCACCCCTTCTGGTCCGTGGACAAGAAGAAGTGGATCAACGCCGGAGACCTCCACCCGGGCACCGAACTCCGCACGCCCCAGGGCGCTACGGCCAAGGTGACCGCGGCCCGCCACTTCCGCAAGCAGCAGCAGACGCACGACCTGACCGTCGAGAGCACGCACACGTACTATGTGCTGGCAGGGGCTACGCCGGTACTCGTTCACAATAGCGACGGATGTGGTGTCGCCCGTAACGAGAAGGGGCAGTTCACATCTGGAGAAAACGCGGATGCGGCCCGTGGGCGCCAGACGCACTTGAACTACAGGAATGCTCTGGGGGCTGGGTACGACTTCGAAGTCACGCTTCCGAGTGGGCTTCGGCCTGATGCGGTCGACTGGAAGAGCCGAGTTGTGCGTGAGTTGAAGTCGGATGCGAACAGCAGCCAGGCGTCGGGGCGACGGCAGTTGCAGAAATACGTCGCCGAGTTGGAGGACGTGACCGGTCAGAGCTGGACTGGCCATCTCGATACGTATAAGAGGTTCGGCTGATGGTTAACTCGATCCTTCTAGAGGCTCTCAATGAGGTCTTCAAGCCGCTGGGGTTTCGAAAAAAGTCGGCAAACTGGTATAGAATGTCCGGCGATCTCTACTGTGTCGTTAGCGTCCAGGAGTCCAGTTGGGACGAGTCGTGCTATGTGAATATCGGATTCGCTCCGGCGGTCAAGGTCAAGGAGGGATGGCTCCCCGAGTCAAAATGTCTTGTCAGGTTCAGAGTGGACGCAATTACCTCCATTTCCCGTGAAGGGCTTGACCTCCTATCTGGGGAAGTGGTGGAGGCGCGTGGAGATGGTGGCCTTCGTGTGGATTTCGTCGAGAAGGTTGCGTCTCCGGTGGCGCTGGCGGTCAATTCGATTGAGAGCATCCAGGATTTGAAGTCTCTGCTGCGCACGAGCGTTAACGATCAGGTGTTTATCCATCGCGAAATCAGGGATGAATTGCTCGCAGAGGGATAGCGCAACGCCCTTGATGTGAGTCAGAGGTTCGCTGTGGCGAACTTTGACTGTTTGAGATGTCGTTCTTGACGGGGATTATCCGCGCTGACGGCAGTAGATGACGGCAACGGCGGCGGACACCAGGTGTCCGCCGCCGTTGCCGTGCGTGTGTCAGGGACTGCCGAGCGCGGTGCTGAGGGTGTCGATGGCGTCGCGTTGGAGGCGGAGTCGGACGTGGGCGTAGACGGTGGCGGTGACGCCGATGTGGGTGTGGCTGAGGAGTTCCTTGATGACGACGAGTTCGACCCCCTGTTTCAGGAGGAGGGTGGCGGTCGAGTGGCGTAGGTCGTGGAAGCGGATGCGGCGGAGCCCGGCCCGGTCGAGGAGTTGGCCGAAGCGGCGGGTCATGTTGGCTGGGTCAAGGCGACCCGCTGACGGGGGGTCGCGCGCGGCGCGGTCGCTCATCCGGCCCGCCCTCGGCTCGGCCACCGCGGGCTGGCCAGCGACCAGGCCGCGTAGAAGCGCATAGCGGACGGCCAGAAGCGAGCAAGAAGGGGCGCGCCCGCACGGTGAGCGTCAGGCCGAGGCGAGGCGACGGCAGGGGGTTGGACTCAGCGCAGCCCGGAGTGGGGTCGGTCGGCTCCGTGTGCTTTACCCACCTCTCCGGGCCGGGGCCCACGTCGGGCAGGGCCAGGGGGCCGCTCGTGCAAATTCCGGGCAGGATCACGACCTGCCCGAGCGCCGGGCCAGCGGGCGGCCCCCTGACCGTGCCCGCCCCCAACCCGGGCAGGACACCTGCCAAAGCCCACTCCACCGCCCTCGCGCGCGTGATCTTCTGACGGCAACGCCGACGGCAACAGGGGCGCACAACACGGCACTTCCACGCACACCCACGGACCGGTAGATCCCGCTGACCTGCCAAAACGCAGGCAGGAAGGGGGCGCCCAGCACACGTACTATGCGCTGGCGGGGGCCACGCCGGTGCTGGTTCACAACTCAAACTGCGAGTCCTGGACCTCTTACCGGAAATTCGCTGACATCGGTCATCCGGTGGATGAAAACCGAGTGCCAACGAATGAAGCTCTCGACGCGGCGGAGAGGTGGGTTGGGCCTGGCCATTCCGAGCCCGTGAAGGGTAGCGGGTGATTCATCCCAAAGGGCGGAACGCCCGTTGCCAGGATGGGCGAATCAGGTATTACAGGACACGTGCATGGCAGTGGCCCTCACGCGAACTTCGAGCGAATGGCGCCGAATTCAGGGAAGCCCGGCAAGTCGATGGTTGTCGAAAATCGACACATCTACCTCGAATGGAACCTACAGGTGGGGATGTTGAACGAGATCTCAACGGCTCCCCACCGTGTCGTCACAGGAAGCGATATTAGCGATGGATCGTGTGATCGATGTTCCGGAATGCCGGGTTGACGGCGGACTGCAATTCGTCTGGGATGATGATTTTGAAATTGAATTGACGGTCAGATCGACGGAGGTGGTCATCAAGGCGAACCGCGCCGGATTGACTTCACTGGCACGTCACCTATTGACCCTTGCTCAGCAAGGTGTTCATGAAGGTTCTCATATTCACCTAACGGTGGATCAGGAGATCCAATCTGAAATCGACCTCATTCTTGAGCGGGTGGAGAAAAGTTGATTTTCTTGTGTCTGGCAGGCCATTGACGCAACGGGTGACGGCAACATCGGCGGACTGTTCGCTGAGCATGGTTCGACGCCCACGCGCGATGGCATCGTGCGTCTGCACCATGCCCGACGCCAGTCCAAAACGAAGGCATCAACACTGAAGCGCGCCTTCCGGCGTGGCGAGGCCCGTCCATGCTTAGCCAGCGGGTGAGCTGTTCAGATTTCTTTACTTGATCAGGGTGGCCCGCTGTCGCGGGCCGCGCGTGCTCCGGCCCCTCGGGGCTGCTGCCCGCTCCTGTCTCCGCCACGCTTGCCAGCTGCCCTGCTGGTTCGGACGCGCAACAGCCGCCAGTGTGGATTGTTCTGGGGCTCTGCCCCAGGCCCCAGCACTCTCTCCGAGGGGGAGGAGGCCGAGTGCGGGTGCGGCTCCGTCGTGGTGATGGATGGTCGAGATCGGGGGAAGGGTCTCTCGTCGCCCGGTCACCGGAGGCGTACCAGGAACCCCCGGGGGCCGCCAAGGTCAAGCGCAAGCGTCACCTCGTGAGTCTTGGCGGCCCCCGGAGAACCCTGGTACGGCGAAGCTGCTCGACCGACGAGGGACCCCTCCCGCTCAGGCCCAGATCCTGCTGGGGCCGGCCGATCGCCATTTCGGGCATCGCGCTGGGCAGATGTCTGTCCGTGGGGACAGCGGTGAGTGACCGCTCCTGGGCGGGTGTCTGCCAAATAGCCTCTGGTTGATTCACCGGACCGGCGTACCGTGGCGCTGGAGGTGGTCAGCAGATGACTACGGAACTGGCGGACAACGTCCGTAAGTACCGGCGTCGGGCCGGGATGAGCCAGGAAGAACTGGCCCACGCCGCAGGCGTCTCGCCGGGCACGGTACGCAAGGTAGAGCAGGGCGGCACGGTCCGCATGGAGACCCTTCACGCTCTCGCCTGCGCGCTGAGCGTGACCACAGCAACGCTATTGGCGCCGGACGCCCCGGAGCCCGTGGGTCGTTCGGAGGATCCGAACCGCGTCAATCTGATCCAGCTCCGCGCAGCCCTCACCCCGCCAGTGGGACTCGCAGACTCGGATGGCGGGAGCGCGGAGGAGGAGCCGAACCTGCGCCGTTTCCGTCGTAGCGTTCATGACGGTGCGGTGCTCTACCACTCCGACAGCTACAAGAGCGTCGCATCCCAACTGCCCGCACTCTTGCGGGACGCGAACAGCGCGGTCGCCCACTTCGACAGCGGCGAGGAGCACCGCCAGGCACTCCTGGCCCGTGCCGAGGCATTGCAACTGGCCGGGCGGTACTTGACGCAGGTACGGCAGTACGACCTCGCCTACACCGCCCTGGCCGGCGCGATCGCCGACGCACGCCAGGCCGGGGACAGGCTCACCGGGGCGTCCGGCGTGATCGGGATGTGCTGGCTGCTCCTACGCCAGGGTCGGCTGGACGAAGCCGAACAGCTCGCCGCCCAGACCGCCGACCTGATCGAACCGAGACTTTCCCGCGCGACGCCGGACGAATGCGCGGCATGGGGGTGGCTGGCGCTGCGCGCCGCCGCTGCCGCAGGCCGCAACAACCGGCCCCAGGAAGCCCGCCACTACCACCGTGTCGCGAACACGGCGGCATCCGCCGTGGGGCGGGAGTACACCGGGTCATTCTTCCGGCACTGGACGACCTTCGGTCCGCTCACCGTCGGCATGAAGGGTGTGGAAGACGCCATGGTCGTGGGAGACGCCCGTGCCGTCGTTCGTAAATCCAGTGAGGACGCCATGTCACCCAAGGCATGGCAGAGCGCCGGGCGGCCGAGCGGCGAAAACTGGAACCGCCACCGCCTGGACGTGGCGCGCGCCCACGCTAGGACCAACGACCTGTCTGCGGCGATGGATGAGCTGACTGGAGTCCGTCGTGCATCCCCGGAGTGGCTGAGGCATCAGCGGATGGCCGCCGAGACCATGCAGGAGATCCTGAAGAAGCGCAAGCGCACCCTCACCGCAGAGATGCGAGACATGGCCTCCTACCTGGCCGTAGTCGGATAGGTGCCACGCAGCGCAATAATTCCGGCACCATCCGTCGCCAACTGGCATACGTCATGGATGGAGTGACGGACAGCAGGCTCCTACGGTCGCCGTATTCCATTCGGCGACCCAGATGGGGTGCACGGTGAGCACATCCAGGACCGACGCGAACCGTATGCGCCGCAGAGATCTCCATGACACGGCAGCAGGCGTGACCGGTCCTCGCTTACTGCCATGGACCACTCAGGACGGGAACCCCTGCTACCTCAGCACCGACGGTAGGGGCTACATCTCCTCGCTCGCCGACAGCATCGAGGAAGTACAACTCGACATGGGCGAGGAACTCCTGGGGTACGCCCGTCAGGTCGTAGTCGCCGGAGCCAAGGAGCTGTCGGCCGTCGAGTACCGGTGGCTCGCCTGCCGGCTGACCGAAGCCCTGACCGACGCACTCCGGGTCGCCGGATCACGTGGCGATCGCATCCCCACCCCGCCCGAGAGTCCCGGCTCAACACCGACGGGGTGAGCCTCTCGGGCGCGCGGCAGGCAAGCGGACGCTTCCCTAAGACTGCTGACCCCGGTTAAATCCATTTCCAGCCCGTCTGCCCGCGGAGCTTGCAGCCCTACGCGAGGTGAGTGGGGTGGCTGCTTGCGAAACGGCGGGTCCAACGACGGCGACATGGAGGAGTTCGAAGTCGTGCGTCAGCCGACGCTTCGACTCCTTGAGCTTGGTGTCCTGTTCCTCGATTCTGGCCTCAAGCCGCTCGACCATCCGGACTGCTCCGCGACAACACGCACGAGATCGTTTGCGATGGACGGCGGTTCGCGACATCCGCGAACAGTCCGATCGCCCCATCACGCTCAGGTTAGGAAAGGATCTGAGCAGTGAAATTTTTCCCATCTCATGTTGAGGCTTGGTGAAGTACTAGGACGGCTTTCATGATGTCGGTGATCCGGTTGGTGCCGCAGCTGAGCTTCTGGAGGAGACGCTTGCATCTCTTCAGGCGGCGGCCCCGGAACGGCACCCGGATCGTGCCGCCGACGCCTTGACACGCCTTGTCCGCCCAGCATTTGCGTTCAGTCGGTGAGGGCTTCGGTGATTCCGTACTGTCGGGCGGCTGTGAGGTCGTGGGTCGAGCCGGGCAGGACGGGTGAGGCCCAGAACGGTTATCCGAACGAGTCGGTGAGGACCTGGACGTTCATGCCGTGGTGCTTGTGCTGCCCCGAGTGGTAGGGGGTGGCGGTGGCGATCCGGTCGATTGGGCGCAGGGTGTCGTCGAGGATGACGGACGCTTTCGCTCGGACTGTCTCCATCGCCTCGGTCAGAGACGGAGGGAGGGTGGCCAGGGCCTTGATGGCCTCGCGTATCTAGCGGTAGACGATTGCGATCCCGATGCCGAACCCCGCGGCGAGCTGGGCGTAAGTATCGCCGCATCGCAAGTGGGCCAAGGCCGGCAGGGCCTGATGCGCGACCGGCAGCCGCCGCCACCGAGTCCCGATCTCCCTCCGCTGGGCGGCCAGATGCCCGCTCAGTAGCCGCAGTGTGCAGGTGGACAGATCAATCGAGGACGGGTAGACAAGCACACGAAGCTCCTGACGACACGGGTGTTCTTGGTCGAGAACCCGTCTACCAGGAGCTTCGTCGTTCCGCACAGCCCACACCCGCCAGCACCCCAGCCCTACCGACAGGTTGGAACGAGCTCCGTAATGCGCAACAGAAAACTCCTCGACTTGGGGATGGCGTCACTCGCTTTCCTGGCGGCTTCATGTGCGACGGCGTACGAACCGCTACCGCCGGCACCTCACTTCAAGGTTGGGGTGCTTGTGGGTGAGTGGCGAGGACCTGAAGATGCTCGCCTAACCCTGAGCGACACGGGAGAGGCGACAGTAACGCGCCTTCGAGGCCAAGAGATGGATTTCGACGACCACTGGAGCCTCTCAGGAAGTGGGAGCTGGCAGGTCCTCGACTCCCGCAAAGGTGGCCGCACTGTGGCCGAAGGGCAAATGGTGAAGGTGACGATCAAGAACGGGAAGTCACGTACCGCGAAGGTCGGACGGGAAGAGTTGGACGGCTCTGGCGATGCTCCTGCTGAACGGAAGAGCAGTCCAACCGCCTACACCTGGGAAATGAGCGTCAAGGAGGAAGAGAAGGGTCTCCGTCTTTATTACGTTGTAGGCGACCCCGATGCGCGATGGTTTTGTCAATTTACCCGCAGCTGACACTCCTCCGTGCCGAGTCAACTGGAAGTTGAGAGCTCATCGGGTGGCTTCGGCACGTTTAAGGTCTGATCGATGAATCAGGAAATGCGCACTGCTGCCACATCTGCCCTCCGCGCCCCCGGCGCTAAGAGCGGGGCTTGGATCCCAGATCACCAGCTGCCGTCTAGGCTGGCCTCTCCCGGATCACCTCAGACGGCGTACTCCTCACTGTCTTTCCTGCGGCAGGAAGCAGGGCGGGGCCGAGTCTCAACTTTCGCAAGAGAGGAGCAAGGAGGAATGGTGGCTGATGGTCCTGTGGTCGCATTCCTGGCAAAAATCGAGCACGGATGCCTCATCTTGCGAGATGCGGGGAGTGGCGATGACGTCACCGGTTGGGATCCGGCGTCGAGTAGCTGGCATCGAGAGGGTAGTTCACTCATCTTCGGCGTCCAGGCCAGTGTTGACGGTCCTGTCGAATGTGAGGTGTGGAAGTCGACTCCTCCTTCGGTGCTGCCTGCGAACTTTTTCGAGGTGTCACTCCCATGTCCTTCTGGTTGGCTCGTGTTGCATGACCCGAATGAGTATGTCCGAATGCGATTTGTGGGGTTTCGTGGCTTCGTGTTCTGCTCGGTGATCGTGGATGATGCGCAATTTCCTTCGCAAGTGCAGATCTTGTTGAGCGAAGAGGGGAAGGTAACTTCTTAGTGCTTATGAAGGGAACGGGAGAGGCTTTATCTGGGGTCTCGCCTGTTTCTCGCATGCGGCATGAGATCGGCGTTCTGCTGGGGATATGCCGACCTTCCTGTGTTGTTCCGCAGCTGCAAATGTGAAGTCCCGTCAAGTGTGTCCTGGCGGGGCTTCTACGGTGGGTGACAGCGGTAGTTGACGGCAAGGTCAACGGACGGCGGCTCCGCACAGCGGTGTGTCGTTGTCGCCGTCGCAGGTCGACTCTCCGTTGGCAGGGCCGTTAGTGGTGGTGCTGAGGGTGTCGATGGCGTTGCGCTGGGGGCGGAGTCGGACGTGGGGATGGACGGTGGCGGTGACGCAGATGTGGACGTGGCCGAGGAGTTCCTTGATCACGAAGAGTTCGACGCCTTGCTCCAGGAGCAGGGTGGCTACCGAGTGTCCGAGTTCGTAGAAGCGGATGCGGCTGAGGTCGGCCTTGTGGAGGAGCGTGGTGAGACCGCCGGCAGTGGTGCGCGTGCAAGATGCGGCGGGTGGAGGCGGTGTCCGCATCGAGGTTGAGGTCTTCCCAGCGCAGACCGAGGAGTTCGCCTTTGCGGAGTCCGGTGCGCAGGGTCAGTTCGTATGGCGCGTGCAGTCGGTTGCCTTGACCTCGGAGCAACTGCCGGGCCTCGGCGGTCGTGTGGGGTTGGGTGTGTCTTGGTCGGGGCGCGGGGGTGTGACGTTCTGTGCGACGTTGCGCGGTAGGTCGTTCTCGCGGACTGCGTGTTCCAGCGCGGACCTGAGGACTGAGTGGATGTGGGTGTCCGGAAGTGGTTTTTGGGCGGTACGTGGACGTGTCTCGATGTGAGGGTGGAGTGTTGATGGCTGGTCGAGTGGCGAGAGTGCGATCGAAGGTCCTTCGCGTCGCGATTGCTCCGTGCGTGTTGCTGCTCGGGGCGTGTACTCCAGATGCTAGATACCAGCCTTTGCCGGCATCGCAACGGCTGATCGCGGGTGAGATTGAAGGTATTTGGGAGGGGAGTGGTGGGGCGAGAGTCGTTCTGGAAGGAGGAGGGAGGGCCGCTGTTGAGCGGTTGGGGGTTCAGGAATTCCAGTTTGATGAAGAGTCGCGAATCACTGGCAATGGAAAATGGGAGATGGTTAATTCTGGCGAATATAAAGGGGGGATGTCCGTCGGTGGGGACACCTTGGTCAGGTTGACGATCCAGTCGGATGGTGGGGTCGCGAACTCCGGATCGCGAGGCGGAGGTTCCGGTGAGGCGCCTCGTCGGCCGTCGGGGAGCGCATTGTCGTCGGGAAAGGTGACGTGGATTTTGAGTTCTGTGAGGGAAACGGGAAGTCCGTGTCTATATTACTTGGTTGGTGATCCTGACGTGCGCGATCGGTACGTTCTTTGTAAAGCTGAGCGTTCTCGGGAGGGTGCTGGCGTTAATGGGAAGTCGGTGTCTGATAAATAGCCGCAAGGTGTTTGCTTTCGGAAGGAATGGCGAGGTTCGCTGCGGCGTTTCCTCGGATCGTGGCCCGAGTGATCCCTTAGCGGGTGGTGGAATCTAGGCCCGGACGCCCCTGTTGTAATTCGGTCCGATGGAATCTGCTGGCTGGGTCGTAAGGCTCGGTTGGCGTGCGGTGGGATGCATGATTATTCCTGCAATGCCGTGATGAATAGTCAGATTACGGTGTGGTGTGGTGTTGAGGAGGTGGGTCGGCCGGCACCCCTCACCGATACCGCAAATACCTTTCCCTCACCCCCTGGAACCGCCGGAGTCCATTGTGCCAAGAGGCGACCACCTTGTCCGCCCCCGCGCCCGCGTCGATCATGGTTCGTACGGTGGCGGAGCCGGTGAGGTGGTCGATGGCGTGGTCCGGGCGCCAGGTGAAGTCGGGCCAGGTTTGTTTTGCGGTGACGAGTAGGGCGATGCCGGTGCGTACCGGGTCGAAGGTGGTGCGGTCGTGGAGGTGGAGTTGGAGGCCGCCGATGGTTTTGCCCTGGAATTTGGAGAAGGTGGGGGCGAAGTATGCCTCTCTGAAGTGGACGCCGGGGAGGGCCAGTTCGTTGGCGGCGGCGGACCAGCGGTGGTCGATGCCGGGTGCGCCGAGCAGTTCGAACGGGCGGGTGGTGCCGCGGCCTTCGGAGAGGTTGGTGCCCTCGAAGAGGCAGGTGCCGGCGTAGACGAGGGCGGTGTCGGGGGTGGGCATGTTGGGGCTGGGTGGTACCCAGGGCAGTCCCGTGGCGTCGAAGAAGTCGTCGCGCCGCCAGGCCGTCATCAGGACGGTGTCCAGCGTCACCGGCCAGCCGGCGGCCTTCGGGACGAACTCGCCGTTGAACAGGAGGGCCAACTCCGCCACCGTCATGCCGTGGGCCTGTGAGATGGGCTCGCGGCCGACGAAGGAGGCGTACGCCTTGTCCAGTACCGGGCCGGTGGCCGAGCGGCCGGTTACCGGGTTGGGGCGGTCCAGGACCACGAACCGTTTGCCGGCGAGGGCGGCGGCCACCATGCAGTCGTAGAGGGTCCAGATGTAGGTGTAGAAGCGTGCGCCGACGTCCTGGATGTCGAAGATGACGGTGTCCACGCCGGAGGCGGTGAAGATGTCGGCGAGTTCTTTGCCGCTTTTGTCGTAGGTGTCGTAGACGGACAGGCCGGTGGCCGGGTCGTCGTAGCGGCCCTCCGAGCCGCCCGCCTGGGCGGTGCCCCGGAAGCCGTGTTCGGGGCCGAAGACGGCGGTCAGCCTTACCCGGTTGTCGGCGTGCATCACGTCCACGATGTGGCGCAGGTCCGGGGTGATACCGGTGGGGTTGGTGACGATGCCGATGCGGTGGCCGTCGAGGAGGCGGTAGCCGTCGGCGGCCAGTCGGTCGAAGCCGGTGCGGACCCGCCGCCCGCCGGGCCCCGGCCGCGCGGCTCGGGGCGGGCCCGGCAGGTGGGCCGAGTCCGCGGCCGCACCTGCGGCTTGGGTCGCACCCGCCGCACGGGCCGACCCCGCCGTCGCGGTGAGCGCTGCGCCAGCCGCGCCGGTCGCCGCCAGATGCCCGAGCAGTACGCGTCTCGACAGGGCCATGCGCAGACCTCCGTGATCAGTCAGGGGTCACCGAGAGGGTGGTCGGTGGTGGAGCGCTGAGGGGGGTGGTCGCTGAGGGAGCAGTGACCAGAGGGGGAGCGGGAACTGGGAGACAGGAGGACCGGGGGACGGGCGGGGCGACCGTGGTGTGTGTCGTGCGCACGCTAACGCGCCTCGGGCCGATGTGGAACGTGCCGGGCCGTCACACCAAGGCGGTACACGTTCGGTTGTCGCGTCGCCCGGGGACGCGTTGGGCTGCCGCGCCGTCGCCGTAGAACGGGCTCGGCAGCCACTCCGCTGCCGCAGGGACATGTTCGGCTGCCGCACTGCCGCACTGCCGCACTGTCGCACTGCCGCACTGCCGCAGGGACGTATTCGGCTGTCGCACCGCCACAGGACGTAATCGGCTGCACATCGCCGCAGGGCGTACTCGGCTGTCATGCGAATGCGGATTGCGGATGAGGAACCTGCCGGAACGCACTCGGGCCGTTGCGCTGTCCTGAAACGGCTGAAACGTATTCGGCGGCGGGCGTGCCGTGGAACGACCCGGCCGGCCGCCACAGTGCCACGGGAACGCATCCGGCCATCGCGGTGGCGGACCCCTTCCACCAGACATACCGACTGGTTAGTCTGCCGCCAGTCGATCCGTCCGCCTGTCAGCCGAGTCGGAGGCGATCGGTTGCGATCTGTCGGCCGGTCACCTGTGGGCCGGTCACCTGTAGCCGGTGCCCTGCCGGCCGGAGTCGCGCGCGACCGAGATCGTGCGTGACCGAGACCGCGTGCGCCACCAAAACCGCATGCGACTCAGACCGCGCGCCACCAAGACCGACTCCGACCGACTCCTACAGAGACCGACCGACTCCGACAGGGACGACCGACCACGGCCAAGGCCGAGACCAAGCCCACCACCAAGCTCAAGCCCACCACCAAGACCAAACCCACCACCAAGCCCAATCGCGTAACCGAGGGAGACCCAGCGTGGAAGCCGTACGGGACAAGGCCGTTGTCGTCACCGGAGCGGGCGGGGGGATCGGCGCCGCGCTGGCGCGCCGGTTCGTCGCCGAGGGGGCTCGGGTGGTGGTCAATGACCTGGACCGGGAGAAGGCCGAGCGGACCGCGGCCGAGATCGGGGCCATCGCGGTGCCGGGTGACGCCTCCGCCGTCGTCCCGGCCGCGCGGGAGGCGCTCGGCGGCGCCGTCGACATCTTCTGCGCCAACGCCGGCCGGGGCGACGCGGGCGGGCCCGAGGCGGCCGAGGACGTCTGGCAGCAAGCCTGGGACGTCAATGTCATGGCGCATGTGCGGGCCGCCCGCGAGTTGGTGCCGCACTGGCTGGAGCGCGGCAGTGGGCGGTTCGTCTCGACGGTCTCGGCCGCCGGGCTGCTCACCATGGTCGGGTCCGCGCCGTACAGCGTCACCAAGCACGGTGCCTACGCCTTCGCCGAATGGCTCTCCGCGACTTATCGCCACCGGGGCATCGACGTACACGCCATCTGTCCGCAGGGCGTCCGTACCGACATGCTCGCCGGTACCGGAACCGCCGGTGACCTGGTCCTCAGGGCGGGGGCCGTCGAACCCGAGGCCGTCGCGGACGCGCTGTTCGCCGCCATCGAGGCGGGCCGGTTCCTGGTGCTGCCGCATCCGGAGGTCGCCGGCTACTACGCCGCGCGGGCCGCCGACCCGGACCAGTGGCTCAGCGGTATGAACCACCTCCAGCGGAAGTGGGAGAAGGCGGAGGGCCGGGACGCCTCCTAGCGTCGCGCTCCCGGGGACCGGACCGGGACCGGACCGGACGGGGCGGACGGGGCGGACCGGACGGGGCGGACCGGACGGGGGCGGAACCAGGCGGGGACGGAACCACCCCGGACCGGAACCAGGCAGCCCGACCCGGCCCCGCTCCACCCCGCCCGCACACCCCCCGCACCTAACAAGGACGATTCAGACGAAAACCACACCACCGAGGCGACCAGCCACCGGACCACCGGACCACCAGGTGACCAGGCAACCACGTGACCAGCCGACCACCTGACCAGCCGACCAGTGACCAGGAAGAGAGGGCCGCACCCGATGACCTCGTACCAGGACAAGCCGTGGCTGGCGCAGCTCAACGACGCCCAGCGCGCGCCCGTTCAGCCGCCGGCCTCGCCGCTGCATGCCTTCCGGGACGCGGTCCGGCGTGCGCCCGGCCGTACCGCGCTCGCCTACTTCGACGGACGGCTGACCTACGCCGAGGCCGACGCGCTCTCCGACGGCGTCGCCGCGCACCTCGCCGGCCGCGGCTTCCGGCGCGGGGACCGGGCCGCGGTGATGCTCCAGAACACCCCGCACTTCGTGCTCGCGCTGCTCGGGGTCTGGAAGGCGGGCGGGGTGGCCGTCCCCGTCAACCCGATGTACAAGGCCGGGGAGATGCGGCACATCCTGCACGACGCCGAGGTCACCGCCGTCATCTGCGCCGACCACACCTGGGACGGCTTCCTGCGTGCCACCGCCGCCGAGGCGCCCTCCGTACGGATCGCGCTGACCGCCTGCGAGTGGGAGCTCCAGACCCGCGACGATCCCCGGGTGCTGCGCGGTGAGCGGCTCGGGGCGCGTGAGGGTGCCGACGATCTGCTGACCGTCGCCCGCACGGGCGGGGAGACAGGTACCGTTCCGGACGGTCCGGCCCTCACCGCCGACGACATCGCGCTGATCAGCTACACCTCCGGCACCAGCGGAACCCCCAAGGGCGCCACCAACACCCACGGCAACATCACGTACAACGCCGAGCGGCAGCGCACCGGTCTGCCCCTCCCGGAAGGCGCCACGTACTTCGCGCTCGCCCCGCTCTTCCACATCACCGGTATGGTCTGCCAGCTGTCCGCCGCCCTCGGCAACGCCGGCACCCTCGTACTGGCCTACCGCTTCGAGGCGGGCGTCGTCCTGGACGCCTTCCTGGAGCACCGCCCCGCCTACACCGTCGGCCCGTCCACCGCGTACATGGCGCTGATGGCCCATCCCGAGGTCAGCCGGGAGCACTTCGCGTCCTTCCGGATGATGTCCTCGGGCGGTGCGCCGCTGCCGCCCGCGCTGGTGGCGAAGTTCCGCTCCGGTTTCGGTCCGTACCTCCACAACGGTTACGGCCTGACCGAGTGCACCGCCCCGTGTGCCAGCGTCCCGCCCGGCAAGGAGGCGCCGGTCGACGCGGTCTCCGGCACTCTGGCGGTCGGTGTGCCGGGCCCGGACACGGTGGTCCGGATCATCGACGAGGGCGGCCGGGACGTGCCGTTCGGCGAGCAGGGCGAGATCGCGGTGCGCGGTCCGCAGGTGGTGCCCGGCTACTGGCGGCGGCCGGACGCCACCGCCGAGAGCATTCCGGACGGCGAACTGCGCACCGGCGATATCGGCTTCATGGACCGCGACGGCTGGCTGTACGTCGTGGACCGCAAGAAGGACATGATCAACGCCGCCGGTTTCAAGGTGTGGCCGCGGGAGGTCGAGGACGTGCTCTACACCCACCCGGCGGTGCGCGAGGCGGCCGTCGTCGGCGTGCCCGACGCCTACCGGGGCGAGTCGGTGAAGGCGTATGTGAGCCTGCGGCCGGGGACCGGCCCGGCGCCCGCGGAGCTGATCGCCTACTGCAAGGAGCGGCTGGCGGCGTACAAATATCCCCGGGAGGTGGAGATCCTGCCGGAGCTGCCGAAAACCACGAGTGGCAAGATCCTCCGACGGGAGCTGCGCGACCGCGCATGACCCGGGGTACCCCGCGGGCCCCCGGCCGGGCGGCCCGGCCACCGGCACGACAGGCGCGTACGGACGAAGGACAGGTGAGGACGATGGCCGGCACGAAGGACGGCGGCGGCGTCGGCGGCGGTACGAAGCCCGTGGCCCAGCGGCTGCTGGCCACCGCCACCAGGCTCTTCGCGGAGCAGGGCTACGACCGTACCTCGGTCCAGGAGATCGTCGACGCGGCGGGCGTCACCAAGGGCGCCCTGTACCACTATTTCGGCTCCAAGGACGATCTGCTGCACGAGGTCTACGGCCGGGTGCTGCGGCTCCAGCAGGAGCGGCTGGACCATTTCGCGAGCTCCGGCGCACCGGTCGAACAGCGGCTGCGGGACGCCGCGGCCGATGTCGTCGTCACCACCATCGAGAACCTCGACGACGCCACGATCTTTTTCCGCTCGATGCACCTCCTCAGCCCGGAGAAGGACAAGCAGGTACGGGCCGAACGGCGGCGCTACCACGAGCGGTTCCGGGCGCTGGTCGAGGAGGGCCAGCGCACCGGGGTGTTCGCCGCCGACATCCCGGCCGACCTCATCGTGGACTACCACTTCGGCTCCGTGCACCACCTGGGCACCTGGTACCGCGCGGACGGCCCGCTCACCCCGCAGCAGGTCGCCGACCACCTCGCCGAGCTGCTGCTGCGCGCGCTGCGGCCGTAGCGCGCGCGGACGCCGGCGGAGCCCCGCGGCAGTGCGGGGCTCCGCCGGCGTTCCGCCGTCCGCTACCGGTACTTCTTCAGCTCGCGCCGGGCCAGCGACCGCTGGTGCACCTCGTCCGGACCGTCCGCCAGCCGCAGCGTGCGCGCCCCGGCCCACAGCTCCGCCAGCGGCGAGTCCTGGCTGACCCCGCCCGCGCCGTACAGCTGTACCGCCCGGTCGAGGATGTCCACGACCGTGCGCGGGGTGGCGATCTTGATGGCCTGGATCTCGGTGTGCGCGCCCTTGTTGCCGACGGTGTCCATCAGCCAGGCGGTCTTCAGCACCAGCAGCCGCAGCTGTTCCACCGCGACCCGCGCGTCCGCGATCCACTCCTGGATCACGCCCTGCTGCGCCAGCGGTTTGCCGAAGGCCGTACGGGTCACCGCGCGGCGGCACATCAGCTCGATGGCGCGCTCCGCGATGCCGATCAGCCGCATGCAGTGGTGGATCCGGCCGGGGCCGAGCCGGGCCTGGGCGATGGCGAAGCCGCCGCCTTCCTCGCCGATCAGATTGCCCGCCGGAACCCGTACGTCGTTGAAGACCACCTCGGCGTGGCCGCCGTGGGAGTGGTCCTCGTAGCCGTAGACCCGCATGGCGCGCTTCACCTCCAGGCCGGGGGTGTCGCGCGGGACGAGCACCATCGACTGCTGGCGCCGGATGTCGGGGCCGTCCGGGTCGGTCTTGCCCATCACGATGAAGATCTGGCACAGCGGGTTCATCGCGCCGGAGATGTACCACTTCCGGCCGTTGATGACGTAGTCGTCGCCGTCCCGGTCGATCCGCGTCTCGATGTTCGTCGCGTCCGACGACGCCACATCGGGCTCGGTCATCGCGAACGCCGACCGGATCTCGCCCGCCAGCAGCGGTGCCAGCCACTGCTTGCGCTGCGCCTCGGTGCCGAACTGCGCCAGCACCTCCATGTTGCCGGTGTCCGGGGCGGCGCAGTTCAGCGCGGTGGGCGCCAGTTGGGGGCTGTGGCCGGTGATCTCCGCGAGCGGGGCGTACTGAAGGTTCGTCAGCCCCGCGCCGTACTCGGCGTCCGGCAGGAACAGGTTCCACAGCCCCTGCCGGCGCGCCTCGGCCTTGAGCTCCTCGACCACCGGCGGGGTGTCCCAGGGGGAGGCGAGCGCCGCCCGCTGCTCGTCGGCGGTCCGCTCGGCGGGCAGGACGTGCGTGGCCATGAAGGCCAGCAGCCGCTCGCGCAGTTCTTCGGTACGGGCGTCGAATGCGAAGTCCATGGGGTGCCTCAGCTTTCGTCGAGGGCGGACAGGGTGGCGTGGCCGTGCTCGATGAAGTGGGGGACGACCGCGCCGATCCGGTCGAATCCCTCGCCGAGGGTTTGGCCGAGCGTGTAGCGGTAGTGGATGCCCTCCAGGATCACCGCGATCTTGAAGTAGGCGAACGCGGTGTACCAGGCGACCCGGGAGACGTCCCGGCCGGAGCGGGCCGCGTACCGCTCGATCAGCTCGGCCGGTTCGGGGTGGCCGGGCGCGCCACGGGTCGTGGCGAGGGGCGAGGGCGCCCCGGCCCCGGCGAGCGGGCTCTCCCGCTGCTCGCTGTACATGACCAGCAGTCCGAGGTCGGTGAGCGGATCGCCGAGGGTGGACATCTCCCAGTCCAGTACGGCGGTGATCCGGTCGTCGGCGCCCACCAGGACGTTGTCCAGCCGGTAGTCGCCGTGCACGACGGCCGGCGCGGGGGAGTCGGGCAGCGTCCTGCGCAGCGCGTCGTGGAGCGCGTCGATGCCCGGCAGTTCGCGGCTCCTGGACGCCGCCAACTGCTTGCCCCAGCGCCGCAGCTGACGGTCGAGGAAGCCCTCGGGGCGCCCGAAGTCGCCGAGGCCGGCCGCCTCCGGGTCGACCGCGTGCAGCTCGACGAGGGTGTCGACGAGCGAGAGCACCACGGCGCGGGTGCGCTCGGCGCCCAGCGGCCGCAGCTGGTCGGCGGTGCGGTACGGCACCCCCTCGACCAGCTCCATCACATAGAAGGGCGCGCCGAGCACCGACTCGTCCGTGCACAGCAGCAGCGCCTCGGGTACCGGCACCGGCGTCCCGTGCAGCGCGCTGATCACCCGGTACTCGCGCCGCATGTCGTGCGCGGTGGCGAGGACATGGCCCAGCGGCGGCCGGCGGACGACCCAGGAGGACGTGCCGTCGGTGACGCGGTAGGTGAGATTGGACCGCCCGCCCTCGATCAGCCGCGCGCGCAGCGGGCCGCGGGTCAGCCCCGGCAGTGCCCGGTCCAGATGTGCGCGCAGGCGCTCCGGATCGAGGCCCGGGGTCGCCTCCGGGGGCGCGGCGTCCTGCGGGGGAGGGGTGCCCTTGCTCATCGTGCTCCTCCGTACGGAGTGGACAGGGGGCCGGTCGGCCGGTCGCTGGCACGATCATGCCGACTAGTCGGTATGGAGTCCAGTGTTCGCACGGGGGACATCGGTCACGCGGCGGAATTCCGCCGCCGGGCGGGGCACGGGCGACGGGGCGGCCCGGCCGGGCCGCCCCGCGGGCTCACGCGTGACAGGCCATCGGCACCCCGCCGTTCATGACCGTCATATCGGAGAAGCCGGCCAGCGGGTCCAGCGGCGCCCCCGGTTCGGCGCCCGACAGTTCCGCGTACGCCCGGTGCAGGTTCGCCACCAGCCGCTCGCTCTCGGCCAGCTGCGCGAACGGGCCGAGATCCGCCTCCCGGGCGACGTCGAGCGGGGTACGGCCCGCCGCCCTGCCCTCCCGGGCCAGTTCCAGGACGAACCGCAGATAGCGCTCGATGCCGTCGTACACCTCGGGCCCGGTCACCGTGCCGTGCCCGGGGACGACGGTGACCGCGTCCAGCGAGCGCAGCACCTCCATCGCGCGCAGCGAACCGGTCAGCGAGCCCATGAAGACGAACGGGGTGCCGCCGTGGAAGACGAGGTCCCCGGCGAAGACGATGCGCTGCCGGGGCAGCCAGACGATGGTGTCGCCGGGGGTGTGCGCGACGCCCGGGTGGATCAGTTGCACCTCGATCCCGCCGACGTGGAGGGTCAGGGTGTCGGTGAAGGTGACGGACGGCGGTGTGATGGGCACGTCGCCGTACGCCACCTGCGGCCACACCGCGTGCAGTTGATGCCCGGCGGCCAGCACTTCACGGCGGCAGGCGTCGTGTCCGATGACCGTCGCCTCGGGCGTGAAGACGCTGTTGCCGTAGGTGTGGTCGCCGTGGTGGTGGGTGTTCACGACGATGCGGGGCGTCGGTGCGCCGCTCTCCGCGATCCGGCGGCGCAGGAGACGGGCCCGGCGCTCGGTGGCGGCGGTGTCCACCACGAGCGTGGTGTCCCCGTCGGTGACGAAGCCCGCGTTGTTCAGGCACCAGCCGCCGTCCGGCTGGATGAACGCGTGGACGCCGGCGGCCAGTTCGGTGAGGTACGGCTCGGGGACGGCGGGGCCGGGGTCCGCCGGGTCCGGCGGTGTGCCGCCCGGAGCCGCCGGGGGCGTCGTGGTGCGGGCGGCGTCGGCGGCGGACGGGCGGACGGTGTCCGGGCCGGCGTCCTGGGGTGCCGTGTCGGGCATGCGGAGGAGTTCCCCTCGGGTGATGGTCCGTTCGGGTGAGGGTCGGTCACCCCTCGTACCCGGAGCCCGGTCTGCGTCCGGCAGGACGCCGCGGGGCCCGGCGTCACCGTACTCCGGCACCCGTACGGCCAGGCGGCCTCCCCGCACTCGTACGGCCGGGTGGTCTCCGGGCTCCCGTACGGCCGGCGGTCCCCCGGTACCCGTACGGTCAGCCGGCCGCCTTCGCCCGTCAGTGGCCGGGCAGCAGGATCGCCGCGCCGAACACCGCCAGTGCCACCGTGCCGCCGCCCAGCAGCAACGCGGCGCGCGGCGGGAGCCCCGCCGGGCGGGCGGCGGCCAGCGCCCGCATCCGGCGGTGCGCGATCACCACAAACATCAGCCACATCAGACCCAGCAGTGCCGTCCCCAGCACCTCGACCGGGCCCGGGGCACCGCTCCGCACCAGCTGCCGGCCGGCCAGCACCGCGACGACCGTGGCGGAGAGCGACGAACGCCGCCAGGCCAGCCGGGTCCGCTCCGGCTGCAACCCGGCATCCCGGTGGGGTGCCGGGCCCGGTGGCCGCGCGTCCTCCCGGCCGGGGTCACCCATCGGTTACCGCGTCCAGCCCAGTGCGACCAGCACCACCATCGCCGCCGCCAGGACACCCAGACCCAGCGCCAGGAAGGCGGGGAAGCGGGAGACGGGCAGATCCGTACCGCGCCGCATCGCCCGCTCGCAGCGCCCCCAGTGGCGGACCGCCCGCAGCGCGCACAGCGCACCGCCCACCAGCAGTACGACGGTGAATGTCAGCCGCGTCCCCTCGTGCAGCCGGGGGAGGAACTGGTCCACCGCGAAGCCGCCGCCGACCAGCGCCAGGCCGGTGCGCAGCCAGGCGAGAAAGGTCCGCTCATTGGCGAGCGAGAAGCGGTAGTCGGGCGTGCTGCCCTCCTCGCGGATCCGCGCGGGCGAGAACCACAGCCGTACCTCGGCGCCGATCGACGGCCGTCCGCTGGTGTCGGGACCGGGGTCGGGGTGGCTCATGGCCAAAACCCTACCGGTCGGTCCGGAACGGGCTCGCGCGGCATCAGCCCTCCCCGTCCGCCCGCCGGGCCAGCAGCCGCCGGTACGCCTCCAGACCGTCCGGCGTCCACGCCCAGGTACCGAGCCGCCGGGTCAGCTCCTCCTCGGTGAGGAAGGCGTGCCAGTCGATCTCCGACTCCTGCGGGGCGACCGGCAGCGTGCACCGCACCTCGTAGACCGCGGACCACCAGGTGTGCTCCGGTGTCTCGTAGAGGAAGGAGAAGAGCCGCTCGGGGCGGGCCAGACCGCGCACGCCCAGCTCCTCCTCCGCCTCGCGCAGCGCCGCCTCGTCGTAGCTCTCGCCCGCGCCGACCACACCGCCCACGAACATGTCGTAGTGCGCGGGGAAGACCAGCTTCTGCGCGGTGCGGCGGTGTACGAAGATCCGGTCCGCGGCGTCCCGGACCAGGACGAACGCGCACCGGGTGCGGAGTCTGCGGGCGTACGCCTCGCCCCGTGGGGCCTGCCCCACGACCTGGTCGTGCTCGTCGACGACGTCGAGGATTTCGTCCGCGTTGAGCGGTTGCCGGTCGGTCATGGGGCCATGCAACCACCAGCGGCCCGGGGCGTCCCCCGCCGGGGGAGGGGCGGCCCGTTCTCCCGTTCCGTGGCGCGGTTCCCGGACCGGCGTCAGCGCGGCTGGAGCTCCCGTACCGCCTCGGCCCGGCCGGTCCCCGGCGGCATCGCCGGATGGCTGCCGATCAGCACGATCCCCGCGATGACGGCCGCTATCCCGACCGCCTCCCCGGCCAGCGCCCCGGTCGTCACCTCCAGCCGGTCGCCGAGGAAACCCACCCCGCAGGCGATACCGGCCAGCGGCTGGGCGGCCGTCAGCGCGGGCAGCGACATCCGCAGCGGCGCCGTCTCGAAGGCGCTCTGCACCAGCACCAGCGCCAGCACACCGAGCACCACGATGGTGTACGGCTGCCAGCTCGTGAACAGCGCGGACCAGCCGCCGTGCCCGAAACGGTCCCCGCTGAGCCGGGTCAGCGCGTCCTGGAGGCCGTAGATCAGCCCGGCCGCCAGGCCCAGCAGCGCCGCCTCCAGGCTGATGTGGATCCGTACCCGCTTGGCGTAGGCGGTGAGCAGCAGGGCGGTGCCCAGCACGATGCCCATGATCAGCCACTGCCACAGCGTCGCGTCGGTGTGGCCGCCGCCGCGCGGCCGGCCCGCCACGATGAAGGCCGTCACCCCGCCCGCCAGCAGCCACAGCCCGGCCCAGCCGCGGCGGCCGAGCCGCTGCCTGGTCAGCTGCCGGGACAGCGCCATCGCGAACAGCAGATTCGTCGCGAGCAGCGGTTCGACGAGGGTGATGTCGCCCATCCCCAGCGCCACCGCGCCGAGCCCCATCCCGCACACCATCAGGGCGATACCGGCCAGCCAGCGCGGCATCCGCATCAGGTCGAGCAGCAGCCGCAGCGAGAGGAAGTCCTTCATCGGAGCCTGCTGGGCGGCGGCCTGCTGGAGGACGAAACCGAGCCCCAGACAGCACGCCGCACCAAGGGCGAGCAGTATCACCGTCACGTCGCACACCTCGTATCGCGCGGGGCGGGGGATGTGTCGAGAATAGCCATCCGGCGACGGCCGCGCGGTGGTCCTTGTCGCCTCTTCCCAGCCTGACACCCGTGCGGGAAACCGGGTAATCCGAGGTTGACGCCCGCGGCCGGGTGCGCTGAGGATCGACCCACCACGGCGGCCGGGGCGTCCGGCACGCCCCGGTGAGGAGACCAGAGATGGCGTACGACGCTGATGTGATCGTGATCGGGGCGGGGCTGGCGGGCCTGGCGGCCACCGCGGAGCTGGTGGACGCCGGACGCAAGGTGATCCTCCTCGACCAGGAGCCCGAACAGTCCATCGGCGGTCAGGCCCACTGGTCCTTCGGCGGCCTCTTCCTGGTCGACTCGCCCGAGCAGCGCCGCCTGCGGATCCGCGACAGCCACGAGCTGGCCTGGCAGGACTGGCTCGGCACGGCGGGCTTCGACCGGCCCGAGGACCACTGGCCGCGCCGCTGGGCCGAGGCGTATGTGGATTTCGCGGCCGGGGAGAAGCGCTCCTGGCTGCACCGGCAGGGCATACGGATCTTCCCGGTCGTCGGCTGGGCCGAACGCGGCGGCTACGGCGCGATCGGCCACGGCAACTCCGTCCCCCGCTTCCACATCACCTGGGGCACCGGCCCCGGCCTCGTCGCGCCCTTCGAACGCCGGGTGCGGGCCGGTGTCGCGCGCGGACTGGTCGAACTGCGCTTCCGGCACCGCGTCACCGGGCTCGCGCGCAGCGCGGGGAGCGTGGACACGGTCTGCGGCGAGGTGCTCGCCCCCTCCCGCGCCGAACGCGGTACGCCCAGCAGCCGCGAGGTGGCCGGCGCCTTCGAGTTCAAGGCGCAGGCCGTGATCGTCACCTCGGGCGGGATCGGCGGCAACCACGACCTGGTGCGCGCCAACTGGCCCCGGCGGCTCGGCAAACCGCCGGCCCGGATGCTGTCCGGGGTGCCCGCCCATGTGGACGGCAAGATGCTCGGCATCACCGAACGGGCCGGCGGCCGGATCATCAACCGCGACCGGATGTGGCACTACACCGAGGGCATCGAGAACTGGCACCCCATCTGGCCGCGGCACGGCATCCGGATCCTGTCCGGGCCGTCCCCGCTGTGGCTGGACGCGCGCGGCAAGCGGCTGCCGGTGCCGCTGTTCCCCGGCTTCGACACCCTCGGCACCCTCGAACACATCATGCGGACCGGGTACGACCACACCTGGTTCGTGCTCACCCGGAAGATCATCGAGAAGGAGTTCACCCTCTCCGGCTCCGAACAGAACCCGGATCTCACCGGCAAGAGCATCCGTGACGTGCTGGGGCGGGCCAGAGGCGGTGCGCCGGGCCCGGTGCAGGCGTTCCTGGATCACGGTGCGGACTTCATCGTCGAGCGCTCGCCGGCCGAGCTGGTCCGGCGGATGAACGAGCTGACCGGGGAGCCGCTGATCGACGCGGCCGCGCTGCGCGCCGAGATCGTCGCGCGAGACCGGGAGATCGCCAACCCCTTCACCAAGGACCTCCAGGTCACCGCCGTGCGCGGCACCCGCAAGTACCTCGGCGACCGGCTCATCCGCACCGCCGCCCCGCACCGGCTGCTGGACCCCGCGGCCGGTCCGCTGATCGCCGTACGGCTGCACATCCTGACCCGTAAGACGCTCGGCGGCCTGGAGACCGACCTGGCCTCGCGGGTCCTGACCGAGGGCGGCGAACCGCTGCCCGGCGTGTACGCGGCGGGCGAGGCGGCGGGCTTCGGCGGCGGCGGAGTGCACGGCTACCGCTCACTGGAGGGCACCTTCCTCGGCGGCTGCCTCTTCTCGGGCCGTACGGCGGGCCGCGCGGCGGCGAAGGCGGTCTCCTGACGGGCGCGGGCGGCCGGTCCGCGCACCGGACGTACGGGCATCTCGTGCGCGTGTCCGCCGGGTGTCGGTTTCATGGCGTTTCAATGTCCTTGCAGGGAAGGGGAGTTGGCGGATCCGGCCATTCCCCTTCCGGCCTTGACGCAGAGCCCTGCCTACCGCTTTGCTGTGCGTGATTACTCGGTGTGGACCGGGTCACCACTCCCCGCAGGCGGACCCCGCGGCGGGCCGGGTGTGCGGCGCCCCGTCGGGCGCACCCCGGACCGCGCCCGCGGGCGGACCGGATCCACCCCTCGTCCCAGGCGACACAGCCACCGCGACACAGTGAGGTGAAAGATCGGTGCAGCGCGTCCCGGAGCCCCCCGGTCCATGACTCCTCCGCCACCGCCGCGCGGGCCGGGTCGCCCCCGCAGCGAGAACGCCGCCGTCCTCTCCCCGGCCCGCCCCGCTCTTCCCGCGCCGGTCGTCCTCTCCCCGGCCCTGGACGACGTCCAGCTGACCATCGCCACCGAGGCGCTGGCGCACGGCCGGTGGACCCGGGTGCGCACCCTGCTCGCCGAGACCGGCGAGGACTGGGATCTGCGCGGACACCGATTAACGGTGCTGGCCCGGTGCCCCGGAAGCGCCGCCTGGGCCCGCGACTGGCAGCTCGCCGACCCGGAGAGCGGCGACGCCGCCACCCTCCTCGCCTGCGCGACGGTGCAACTCGCCGTGCGCGGTACGGGCAGCGCCGAGGCCGCGGCCCGGGAATGCCGGACCGCCGCCCGGATGGTGCCCGCCGACCCCACCCCCTGGCTCGCCGAACTGATCCTCGCCCGCCGCACCGGCACCGCGGACCACCGCGCGCACGCCTTCGCGGAGATACGGGCCCGCCACCCCGACCACCACCACGCGCACCACCTCATGACGGCCTGCCTCGCCGAGCGGCAGCGCGGCACCCCGGACGACCCGCGGCACGAGGTCTACGACTTCGCCGCCCGGTCCGCCGAACGGGCCCCCGCCGACTCCCCGCTGGCCGTCCTCCCCGTCATCGCGCACGCCGAGCGCTACCGCGTCCTGGCCGCCGCCGGACTCGCACCCGCGAACCCGGCCGCCTCCGGACACTGGTCCACCCCGCGCGCCCGCCAGGACCTGAAGGCCGCCTTCGACTGGTGGCTGGAGTGGGAGGGGGAGGGCCACCCGCGCGGCAAGGTCGACCTCAACTTCCTCGCCCACGCCACGTTCCACGAGGGCAGCCTGGCCGAGGCGGCTGCCCTCTTCCACCGCATCGGCCCGTACGCCACGCCCGCACCGTGGTCCTACACCGGCCATGACGCCGGAGCGGCCTTCCGGGCCGCCCGCGATGCGGTGTTCCGTTCGGGATGACCGGACGGGTGGACCGCCTGTGCCGCCGCCCCTCGACGGTCGGCGTCGCCCGGCCGGCCCCGCCTTGCGTGCCGACGCCTTCGCGGTCGGCCTGCCCGGTGCCTGCGCCGCCCGGCCCGCGCGGCAGTCCCCGGGCCTCAGCCCTCCAGTCCCTCCCGCACCCGCCGTGACACCTTGAACGTGTAGAGGTCCAGCACCCCCGGCGGCTCCGCGATACCGGGGCCGCCCGCCCGGATCCAGGCGGCGATGTCCGCCAGCGCCTCGTCATCATTGACGAGCCCCAGCCAGACGGGCCGCCCGCCCGCGGCCCGGCCCGCCGCCGACGGCTGGACCACGACGACATTGGCCTGGTCGCAGACGTCCAGGCACTCCGAGGCGCGTACCGGTGCGGCGCCGTCAAGTGCCGTGCGCAGCCGGGGTATCTGTCCCGCGTGGTCGACGCCCGGGATCTTGGCCCCGTCGCCACAGCAGCAGCCACGGCAGACGGTGACCCGGCACGGGGTTTCGGCGGCCGCCCGGCCGGAACTCTTGGTGATCATTGCGCACATGCTACGTGCGCGGATCCGGCCGGCCACGGGCTGCCCCGGGGCAGCCCGTGGCCGGGAAGATCCACCGGGGGGCTGTCGGCGGCGGACTGCGCCCCCACATGTAAACGCAACCAAAATAGCGTTTGTATTTTCGCGGCACCCGCCGTAACGTCGTTGTCGGTCCCACTGCCGTTGATCGGAGAAAGCCGTTGCTCGTCTGAGGTCTTGAGACACCGCGCCCGCGATGACGTACCGCGGCACCGCACGACAGCCCCGCCCGCAGCCTCCGCTGCCAGGGTGTGCGCCTCGTGCCCTGCCCGTCGCCCGTTCATCGTCCGGCCCTGTCCGCGACCTCGGCGTCAGCCGGTCCGCCTCGGCTTCCCTGCCGGCAGTTTCCCTGTCGGCTCAGGCCGGCGGCCGCCCCGTCGGCGGCCTCCCTCCGGGCCTCTCCCGCGGTGTCTCCTGCGCAGCCCCTTTTCCCGCCTCACGCACCGCAGGAGACCCTTATGTCAAGGTCCAGGCCCCAACTCCGAGCCACGTCCGCCTCCACGGCCTCCCCGACGCCCGCCTCGGCGTCCCCGTCTTCGCATTCGGCCCGGCCGTCACCGTCGATCCGATCGGCCCGGCCGTCTATCGTCTGCACCGGCCTCGGCTTCGCCTGGCCCGACGGCACGTCCGTCCTGGACGACTTCTCGCTCACCGTCGGGCTCGGACGAACGGGTCTTATCGGCCTCAACGGAGCAGGGAAATCAACTCTGTTGAAGCTGATCGCCGGCGAGCTGACGCCGACCGCGGGCAGCGTCAAGACCGTCGGCGAGGTCGGACACCTCCCGCAGCACGTCCCGCTCGACACGGAACTACGGGTCGACCAGGTGCTCGGCATCGCCACGGCACGCGCCGCCCTGCACGCCATCGAGGGCGGTGACACCAGCGAGGCGCAGTACACCGCCATCGGCGACGACTGGGACGTCGAGGAGCGCGCCCGCGCCACCCTCGACCAGCTCGGACTGCCCGGTATCGACCTCGACCGCACCGTCGGCGAGGTCTCCGGCGGTGAGTCCGTACTGCTGCGGCTGGCCGCCCTGCTGCTGCGCCGGCCGGACGTACTGCTGCTGGACGAGCCCACCAACAACCTCGACCGCGCCGCCCGCCGGCGGCTGTACGCGGCAGTCGCCGACTGGGCCGGTGTGCTCGTCGTCGTCAGCCACGACCGCGAACTCCTCGGGCTGGTCGACCGGATCGCCGATCTCCGCGGCGGCGAAGTCCACTGGTACGGCGGCAACTTCACCGCTTACGAACAGGCGCTGGCCGTCGAACAGGACGCGGCCGAGCGGATGGTGCGGGTCGCCGAGGCCGACGTGCAACGCCAGAAGCGCGAACTGTCCGCCGCCCACGTCACCTTGGCCCGCCGGGTTCGCTACGGCAAAAAAATGAACGCCACCAAGCGCGAGCCGAAGATCGTCATGAACGAGCGCAAGAGGGAGGCCCAGGTCTCCGCGGGCAAACACCGCATCCTGCACACCGAGCGGCTGAAGGAGGCCAAAGACCGCCTTGACGAGGCCGCCGAAGCCGTGCGGGACGACGACGAGATCCGCATCGACCTGCCGCACACCGCCGTACCGCCGGGCCGGTCCGTCCTCACCCTGCGGGACCTGCGGGTCCGCCACGGCGCGCATGCCGACCTCGACGTACGCGGTCCCGAGCGGATCGCCCTGACCGGCCGGAACGGTTCGGGCAAGACGACTCTGCTGCGGACCGTCGCGGGCGAGATCCCGCCGGTCGCGGGCACGGTGGAGGCGTATGTCCCGTACCGCTTCCTTCCGCAGCGGCTGACAGTCCTCGACGACGACCTCACCGTGGCCGAAAATGTCGCCCGCTTCGCCCCGGACGCCACCAACAACCGCATCCGGGCCCGGCTCGCGCGCTTCCTCTTCAAGGGAGCCCGCGCCGATCAGCAGGCCGGCACGCTTTCCGGCGGCGAACGCTTCCGGGCCTCGCTCGCCGCCCTGATGCTGGCCGAACCGTCCCCCCAGCTCCTGCTGCTCGACGAGCCGACGAACAACCTCGACATGGCGTCGGTCCGCAAGCTCGTCACGGCCCTGGAGTCGTACGAGGGGGCGCTGGTCGTCGTCAGCCACGATCTGACGTTCCTGCGCGAACTCGGCATCACGCGATGGCTCGCGCTGGAGGGTGGTGAACTGACCCGTATCGAGCCGCTGTAGGCGGGCCGCCGGGGGAGCGCGGCAGGGGGGACGCGGCAGGAAGGCGTCGCGGCGGGGTCGGCGCCGTTCGGTCCCGCCCGCCGCGCCACCCCGTCGGCGAACCTGTTGCCGAAACCTTCCTTCATGGGTCATGATCCTCCGCATGACCAACAGGAAGGGCGGCCACCGCCCCACCCGATGACCGCGCGGACGCCGGCCCGAAACCCGGCTTCCGCCCCGTCCACCCCCGAGTGCGCCCCCTGGCCGACGAGATCGCCGGGGCCGCCGACGGGTCGCAACTCTCCCCGCCCGGCCCGGCCTGAGACGCCGCCGCCCGCGACGCGCCACGCCCCGGCGCATACAGGCCGGTCTCCAACTGTCCAAACGCACTCGGCGACAGTTCCGCGTGGCAGCACCTTGCGCTGTTGCCTCGCCTGGTTGCGTACGGCACCGCAGCCCCGTCGGCCGCACGCGCATCGCGTCGGCATGTCTGGCCCCCCGATCGCGCGGCCACTCAAGCGCCGGATCGCCAGGGCGCCGAGTCACCCACCACCCGGTTCACGGTTCACGGTTCACCGGAACCGGGCAGTCGCCACGCCCCACGGCGGGCCGCACGGTACATGCCCCGACACGGGACATCCCGTGACACGTCACCCGGCACGGCACATCCCGAGACGCGGCGCCTCGCCCCGCATGTCCCGTGGTGCATCGCGTCGGACGGCTCGCGGCCCGGCTGCCCGGCGGCCGCACGGCGAAGGCGGCGCACACCTTCTCCGGCGCTCGCGGGCCCACTCCGCACGAGGCCGCTCAAGGCATCCCGTAGGAGCCCGACGGGCGACGGCCGGGACGGGGCCCGCTGATCCACCTCACCCCTTCATTCGCACTCCGCTACCTCAACGCCCTCCCGTGAACGCCCGCGTCTGAACGTCTGCGCCTGAACGTCTGCGCCTGAACGTCTGCGCCTCAACCTCTCCACGCCAACTTGTATGGCCATAAAGCGTGTTACGGCACTCCGCATCCATCCGCCGGCGTGCGTGGCCCCGCTGCGCCCATAGGTAGGCGTACAGCCACCCGGACGTCACCCCTCTCCTGCCTACGCACCGACCCGCCGAGCTACCCATCTACCGGCCTGTCTGCCCGCCCCTCCCGGGTGCGCCCGACCCCATGAGGTCCCAGCCATGACCACTCGTCACCCCAGCGACCCCACCGACATCGCCCGACTCCAGCGCCTGGCCGAGTCCGGCGATGCTCCGGGTGTCCTGCGCGTCCTGCGCACCGCCGACGGCCTGTCACTGCGTGACACGGCCCGGATCACCGGAAAACTCGCCACCGCGCTGGGCTTCGACAACCTCTCCGAAGCGGCCACCGCCCTCGTCCGCGATCCCGAAGATCCCCAGTACCTCTACGACTTCGGGTACGCCTGTGTGGACCGGGGCGCCGCCTTCCTCGCCATCCGGCCGCTGTACGAGGCCCTGCGGCACGTTCCCGACTCCCCGTTGGCGCGTACCGAGCTGGTGGCCGCACTGGAGGCGGAGAACCGGCACGCCGAAGTGGTCGAACTGCTCGAAGCGCACCTGGCGACGCTGCGCCCCTGGCCCGACCGCTACCTCCTGGCGTTCAACGCCCTCCTGGCGGGTGACCCGGACCGGGCGGGTACCCACTTCGCGCGGCTGCCCGTTCCCGACGACGTACAGTGGCAGCCCGCCCACGCCCGTCTCCACGCCATGCTCCGCCGCACCCTGGCCCTCCGGGCGGCGGCCACCCCGCACCCCTTCGACTCCATCGCGGCCCTCGGCGGGCGCCTCGCCTCCGACTCCTCAGCCGTCACCTCCGACGCGCCACCCGCTCCCGCCCCGCTGGCCCCCGACGACCTGCGCGGCTGGCACTTCGCCCTCACCGGCGGCATCCTCACCACCCTCTCGCCCTACGGCTTCGCGAGCATGCGAGGCCGCTACGGCCTCCTCCAGGAGACTCCGGGCGGGGTACTGCACGGACTGCACCGGCTGCGCCTGGTCCTGACACGGGCCGGCCTCCGTCCCCGGACGGTTTCCCTGCTCCCGGACCGTTCCAGCCGCATCCTCGGACGGGCCGCGGCCCGCCTCCTGGGCGTCCCGGCCGAGCCGTTCGACCCCGGTCGCGCCCGTACCCTCGTGGTCGCCCACCGCCTCGATGAGGCCGATCCGGACACGCTCCGGCAGCTTCGGGACCGCACCGACCAGCAGATCCTCTTCGAGCACGCCACCTGCTGGACCCGTCCGCCGGCCGTCGGCGCCGATATCAGCACGCTCCTCGGGCAGTTCGTCAGCGCCCCGTGGAGTGCCCGCCTCCGCTTCTCCGGTGACGGTGCCGCCCAGGGCCCTCCCGACGACCGCCCCGAGCAGGTCATCGTGGACGACCTGCTCCGCGCGGACCCCACCCCCGACCCCGGCGACGGCGAGTCCCCGGCCGATCCGGACACGGCGCTGGGCCGTTTCGTCACCACCGCCCGCGACGAGTGGCTCACCGGCCCCCGCGACCACCTTCCGTCGCCCGGCCCGGTCCACAGCCCGCGTTTGACCTGACACCGGTTCCCGCCGGCACCACCGCGCCGGGTACCGGAGCGGCCGCCGCCGTCAGTGGCACCCTGAGGCACGACGGCGGCGGCGACCGCACGCGCAATCCGTGGACAGCCTCATCGACACCACTGGCGGTCGACGCCACTGAAGACGGACACCGCTGGCGGTCGGCGCCACTGGTGACGGAGACCACTGGCCGTCGACGCCACGGGAGAGGGACATCACGGGCGATCGACGCCACTGGTGCCACCGGCACCGACCGCACCACCCTCTGCAACACCCCCGCGTCACCCGAAACAGGCCAGGCTCTCCGCACACTGCGAGTGCAGCGGCGCCGGCAGCGCGTCCGGTGCGAACCACCGCAGTGCGTCGAACTTGTGCGGCTCGCCGATCGTCACCTCGTCCGGCGCCACCCGTACGGCGAAGATCACCGCGACCCAGTGCGAGACGACCGGATCACCGCGCAGCACATTGCGCACCCCGATCCGCTCGATCCCGAGCGGTCGCGCACCGTACTCCTCGCCGACCTCCCGCGCCACGGCCGCCTCAAAGGTCTCACCGAACTCCAGGGCCCCGGCGCCGCAGTCCCATGTCCCCGGTTCGTCCCGGGCCCCCGCGCTCCGTCGCGCCAACAGCACCCGCCCTGCTCCGTCGTGACACACGAACACACACGACACCCTCGGCCCCGCCGTCACCGACTCCGCCATCTCCTCTGTCCCGTCCGCTCAGAAGTGCCGCAACAGCTCGCCGAAGGCCGACAGCCGCAGCACCTTCCCGTCGGCGGGGTCGAGTTCGCCGTGCTCCAGTACCCAGGTGTGATCGTTGGGGATGAACACGGCGTTGAGACCGGCCGAACGGGCGGGCAGGATGTCCGATTTCGGCGAGTTCCCGATCATCCAGGTCGCCTCCGGTATCAGCGCGTACGTCCGCTTCAGCTCCTCGTACGTGGCCACGTCCTTCTCCGCCACGATGTGCACGCCCCGGAAGTGCCGGGTGAGCCCCGAGGCCGCCACCTTCCGCTGCTGCTCCTGGGCGTCGCCCTTGGTGAGCAGGAGCAGTTCGTGCCGCCGTGCCAACTCCGCCAGCGTCTCCGCCACCCCGGGAATCAGCTCCACCCGGTCCACGTCGAACGCCGCCGCCCACCCCGAGATCCGCGCGCTCTCCTCCGGCGTCGCCGCCCGCCCCCGCAACCGTGCCACGCACTCCCCGAGACTGCGCAGAAAGACCTTGCTGCCGTACCCATGGGTCACGGCGTTCGCCGCTTCGATGCCGTCCAGCACGGCCCGGACCCCGTCCCGGTCGAGATCCGGCCGCGCCATCCACGCCAGAAACTCGTCGATGACCCGCTCGAAGATCACGTTGTTCTCCCACAACGTGTCATCCGCATCAAAGATCAACACCCGTCGCGCACCCCTCCCACACTTCACCGACCCGCGCACCCTACGCACGACCCGCACGGGGGCGCACCGCAAATTACGGGAGCGCTCGTGGGGGTGGGCGCGCCGGTCAGCTCCGCCCGGCCCGCCCTGCTCACGCGCGGCAGTCCCGCCCCGTTGGCCCCACCGAGCGCACCCGCCCTGTCGGCCCCGCCGCGCGCCTCCCGCCCCGTTATGTTTTTCGCGGTCCTGCAAGAGGGCCGCTGGCCTCCGGGCCTGGCATGACTTTTGCCCCCTGTCGAACGGATGACCTGGGGGGTGGTGT
>JOEL01000005.1 GCA_000720995.1 Streptomyces celluloflavus | reverse complement strand
GATATGCCCCGGCAAGCCGGGGCATAGAGCGCGAATTGCGCAAGCGCAATTCTAATTCCCGCGCAAGCGCGGGAATTGCACCGGCAAGCCGGTGCAAAGCGAATGACTTCGCTGACGCTCCGTCAAATTCCCCCGCAAGCGGGGGAATTGAATTCCGCAAGCGGAATTCTAAACAAGCTTCAATTCGCGCAAGCGCGAATTGCGAGGAACCCCGCAAGCGGGATTCCTGAAGCTGGCTACGAGGAGGTGTGCATCGCTCCGCAGGCTGTGTAGGGCCTGGGGATCCCAGCCACCACCCCCGCAACGAAAGTGACGGTCCGTCAAGCCCGACCGATCGGATGCTGGCCCCACCTCAGTGACGGGCTCCGCTGCGCTCCGCCCGAACCTCTCCCCCACCCTCGAAAACTCCGCTCACATTCACCGATACCCCGCCCTGCATACCCTATGAACCGTGCGTGTGGTGTGAGATGGGACCAGGAGTCAGCCTACAGGGCGAACATGCCGTGCGGGTGATGCATCACGGCTCTAGCTGTGTAGCATCTGGGTACAGACAGCAGCACCCCGGGCCCCTCGCTCCGCGCCGGACCTTCTTTTCTGATTGCGCGCTGAATTCCGCGAAAAGGAGAACACGGGAATGGCCGTGAAACTGCGTGACCATCAGATCGAGGCCGTGGCTGCCATTGTGCGCGGCCTCGATATCCCTCCGAGCGGCATTCCTGCCGATGGTCTGCGCGGGCAGGTGCATGCCGCGTGCGGAACAGGGAAAACCATCATCGCTGCGGCCTCCGCGAAAAGGATTGTGCCCAAGGGGCGCGTTCTCGTTCTGGTGCCGACGCTGGATCTCCTGACGCAGACCGTCCAGGCGTGGCGCGGGGCCGGGCACACGGGGCCGGCGGTCGCGGTGTGCAGCCTCAGCGACGACCCGGACCTGTGGAGCCTGAAGGTGCGCTCCACCACCAACCCGGTGCAGCTGGCGTTGTGGCACGGTGAGGGGCCCGTGACCATCTTCGGGACGTACGCGTCGCTGGGGGTGCTTGCTGAGGCTTTCGAGGGCGCCTACGGGCAGCAGCTCGCCCCGCTGGACCTCGCCGTGGTGGATGAGGCCCACCGCACTTCGGGTTCGATGGGTAAGGCGTGGGCCGGCATCCACAACCAGCACGTCATCCCGGCGTACCGCCGGCTGTACCTGACGGCGACGCCGCGGATCTGGCAGGAGCGGCCGAACTGGGGGGTCGCGGAGGGGGTTCGGGAGGCGCTGCCGAAGGAGATGGCGGCTTCGATGGACGATGAGGCCGTGTTCGGGCCGGTGCTCTACAAGCTGTCGCTGGCGTCTGCCATCTCGCGGGGCCTGCTGGCGCGGTACCAGATCATCGTCCTGGAGCTCCAGGACCCCATCGTCACTCCGGAGCGCCTCATGGGCGAGGAGCGGCACAGTGAGGAGGTGCGCGGGCAGCGGCTCGGGGCGCTCCAGGCGGCGCTTCTGCACACCATGGAGCAGCACCAGCTCCAGACGTGCATCACCTTCCACCACCGGACCATAGAGGCCGCGGCGTACGCGGAGGGCCTGGAGCGGGTCGCGAAGCGGCTGCACGCCGACCAGCCCGAGAAGTACCCGGCCGAGGTGTGGGCGGACTGGCTGTGCGGCGAGCACGTCGCGGAGCGCCGGCGGGAGGTGCTGGGCACGTTCGGCTCCACCGCCCGGCGGGCGGTCCTCTCGAACTGCCGTGTCCTGGGCGAGGGCGTCGACATCCGCGCGGTGGACTCCGTGGCCCTGCTGGACCCCAAGGGCGCCCCGCACGACATCGTCCAGGCCATCGGCCGGGCGCTGCGCCAAAAGCCGGGACAAGGGAAACTCGCTTCTCTGATCGTGCCGGTATTTCTCCGGCCCGATGAGCAGCCGGAGGATATGTTCACCTCGGGATCGTACCGGCCTTTGGTGAAGGTATTGGAAGGTCTGCGCGCGCACGACGAAGAGGCCGTGGAATTGCTGGCCATTCCGCAGGAGCCGCAGAAGGACGTGGCGCAGCCGTCCGAGTGCATCGGTGCAAAGCCCGAGGGCGGAGAGGAAGAATCCCGTCTCCTGCTTCGTTTTGCGGCTCCGCGTGACCCGGTGACGGTCGCGGACTGGATTTCCTTCAACGTGATCGACACGGAGAAGCAGGACTGGGCTCGCGGCTGGGCGTCGCTCAAGAAGTTCACCGCGCGTGAGCTTCATGCCCGTGTTCCGTACGGGCACAAGGAGGGCTCCTATCCGCTCGGGCAGTGGGTGGCGGAGCAGCGGCGGGCGTTCGGGGCCGGGCAGATGAACAGCCAACGCGCGTGCAGGCTTGAGCAGTTGGGCATGGTGTGGTCACCGGTGGATGAGCGGTTCCAGGAGAACCTGGAGGCCGCGAAGGCGTACTACGAGCAGCACTGGACGCTGTGCGCGCCCCGGACCGCGACGATGCTGGACCGGCCGATCGGGCAGTGGCTGTCCAACCTGCGGCGGCCGGGAGCCCTGGACGGGCATCCGGAGTGGAAGACGGCGCTGGCGGCCGTGGATGAGCACTGGGACCCCGCGTGGCCGGCGGAGTGGCAGCGGCACTACGCCGCGCTGCGGGAGCTGCTGACCGATGAGGAGGACCACTGCGACGTCCTGCCCGGGGTCACCGTGCACGGAATGGACGTCGGGAAGTGGCTGGCGAAGCAGCGTCAGCACACGGTCTGGGTGGGGCTGATGGAGAGGCAGCGTGAGCTCTTGGAGGCGGTCGGCGTCGTGCCGCTGCCCCCGGAGCGGGCGGAGCCCGCCAAGGCCCCCAAGGCGGCCGCGAGCGCGTTCGAGAAGGGCGTGGCGGCCCTGGAGCAGTACAAGACCCGCACCGGGTCTGTGACGGTCCCCAGGGGCCACGTAGAGGCGTTGCCGGACGGGTCGGAGGTCAAGCTCGGGGTGTTCCTGAGCAACAGCCGCAGTCGCCGGGCCAAGCTGACCACCGACAAGCTCCAGGCGCTCGCCGTGCTCGGGCTGGAGTGGGCGGCGGCGGAAGGGGCAGTGTGATGACCGCGAGCGGTCAGGAAGCGGGCTGGCAGGTGGTCAGCGCCGATCCGCGTCGGTCGCCGTCGATCGCCGGCTCGTACTCTGCAGCGGTACTGCTCGTAGGGCCTTGAGGTGGGTGTGGCTGAGTGCGACGTTGCTGAGTCGGCGTAGGTCGGCGGCAGAACCCATCAGTGTATGAAGGGGTGTCAGGCATACAATTCCGGCCACGGCCGGGAGAGAGAACCTGCTTCTCAAGCGCGATAGGTGCCCGAATGCGGTTACCGTCAGCCCGCTTCCCGCCCAAATGACCCGCGCCTCACACGCATACGCCATGGCGACGGAAGGCGGCCGGTAGCGCGCGTTACCAAGGTGGACTGTCCACACCGCCCGCCCTGGCGTCCCGGCGAATCCTGGATGGAAAGTCACATGGGCCCTAAAGCACCCAAGGTGGGTCAAGTCATGACCTCGGTCAGGAATTCAGCATCAGCCGATTCTGCGCCCGCACGACCGGTTGCTGGGCATGGATTCGGCCAGCTGATCACAAGTCGTTGACACGACTGCAAGAGGTCACAGAGACTCACATACCAGTGAGGATGATTCCGGTAGGGATGATTCCGGTAACCGGTCGAATTTCAGGAGGGAGCCTGGATTACCTGCGATGATGCCGGACAGCCAGGCACTGCTCGCACCTCTGTTCATCGGGATTTCACTTCACGGCGAAGCGGGCAGGAGGTGAAGGGGCGTCAGCACACGCTGTTCGTCACAGCGATGATTGCTTGATGCTTACCTAAGTTAATGGAATGTGCTCCACTCGCGCGGCTGGAGAAGAAAAGTGATGAGTACAGACGTCGCCTCGCCCACCGAATCGCGTGCCCTGACATCACCTGATACAGCACGCACCACGATCGACCGCATCGTCAATCGCACCGCATGACCGCACCACCTGCAGGCGCGACATCTCGATTGGAGTAGCCCTCCACAATGCTCCCTACTCACCACAGTTCCGCTCCCTCTGTCATCCGCTCCGAGTGGGAGCGCCGCGCGCAGGCCCACTGCGGGGCCAGGGCCCAGGGCCCGGCCGGCCTCCCGCTCGGCGAGGAGGGCGGGCTTGTAGCACCACTACGCCGTCGGCGGCTTCAACGAATCCGCGCGCGACTCCCTGAGGCCGAGCGGGTGGTGGCCGCCCTCGCCGAGACGAGCTGCATGGAGAACGAGCGGGTTGAGCCGGTCCCGCGGGCTCGCCCCGCCCTCCTCCGGCGCCCGCTTCGTCGCTGAGTTCGCGCGGGTGTCGCGCCCGCGTGACCGCTGGGCCGTTTCTCCCGGATCGCCGCGTGGACCGGATGGGGATGGCGGCGAGGTTGACGGTGGAGGTCTTGTCACAGCCGGCGACCATGCCGTGCCACCGCTTGGGCTTGTCGACGCGGCCCTCGACGGTGGTGCGCTGCTTGTAGGCGTCGCGGTCGAAGGCCGGCGGTCTGCCGCCACGGCTGCCGAGACGCTTGCGCTGGGGCTGTTCGGCCGGCCGGCTGCGGGCTCACGGCCCGGACACCGCGCCGCCGCAGGTGGTCGCGGGTCGCCCGGGACGAGCACGCATTGCCGCTGAGGACCGTGTCCGGTGTGGTCCCGGGCCGGCTGATCGGCCGGGGACCACTATCGCGGCCTCGCGAAATGCGGGTGCGTCACCGTGCCGGCCATGCGTGATGGCGAGCGCGAGCGGACGGTGGCGATGTCGAGGGCCTTCTCGGCATCGGCATGGGCGAGCAGGGCGGTGGAGACCTTCGCCAGGTATCCTCGGCAGCCCACTTCCCGCAGACGGTTGTGGACGCCTTTCACAGGCCAAAACGCTCACGCGGGTCCATCCATGGAGTCTCTGCGCGGTAGTGGTACGCGTTCGGGTCGGTCACCTGCCGGTGATCACGCGACCGCCCCCCCCGCTTCGGTGTCCGGTCGGCAACGACGGCCCGCTCCTCGCCCACTGGACATCGACCAACGATCGGATCGTCCGAAGCACACGGCCCGGCCGGGCTGCACGGAATGGATGGGTGCCATGGCTATTGATCAGAAATGCCGCGAAGTGTCCGAGCCGCTCGATGACTGGGTTCCCAGTTCGATCCAGGTCAGGATCCTGGAGGGTGTTGCGGCCGGCCTGTCCAGCGGGCGGCTCTCGCGAGAGCTGCACCTGAGTTCGAAGACCATCGATTACCACGTCCGTGTCATGTCCGACAAACTCCAAGCGCCGAATCGTGTCGCGCTGGTTTCGAGGGCGTTCGTCCTCCAGATTCTGCGGACAGACACATGGCCCCCGCGTATAGCCCCGGAAGCCATGGATTAGTGCCGGGAGTTGGTGAGACCGTATTCCGCACGCTTGTGTCCGACCGGCTGCGTCCGCGCCGTCCGCCAGGCTGCGGCGGTGAGTTCGGTGATCTGTCGCGGCGTGGCGTCGATGTCGGCGGTGGGTGTGGGGGTCGTCGACCGCACCGACACCGGTGCGATGCCGCCGGCCGGCACCGTGCTTGCCATGGTCCGGCGGGAGGTCCGTCGCCGGAGTACCCCGGCGGCCAGTTCACTCAACAGTGCTCCTCACTGGGTGTGGTGAGCGGTCGTAGCCGGCCTTTCGGGCGGGTTCGGACCGGCCGCCAGGCGTGACGCCGGTCCGGCCGGCGGCCTCGTGTGCCGGCGACGCCGGGGAGAACCGCGTGGTGGCCGCGGCCGGTTCGGGCAGGCCGGGACGACGGCCGGCGCGGCTCGGTGCCGCGTGCTCTCCCCGACCGCATCCTTGCCGGTGTCGTCGGCGACGGGAATCGTTTGGTCCCGATCGGTTACGGTCCGTCCGCCGCTCCGTTCCGCGCCACGGCGTCCGCGCCGGAACGTCTGGCTCGCGTCGCCGGACAGGGCGTCCATACCGGTCGGTGGAAACCGCGTCCTTCTCGGGGAGTCTTATCCGCCGTTGGATGCCGGCTTAACAGCCGGACTTGAAGCACGACCTTGGGTGCCGTCCAGCGGCTACCAATCCAGAGGGTAGTCCAAATCCGCTCCTGCACCGCCCTCTTTGGGGTTTTCCCTAAACCGGAGAAGGCGCATGCCGCATCGTTGACACGCCCAGAGCAGCCCTTCAGGATGGTGTCCAATAGTCGCCACTCGATTTCGGTACCACTCAGGGATTCCGGGTCATTAGTGCGGCTTCACGGATCGGCTGATTGTCCTCGGTGCCGGGTGACTCTCGTATGTGCGAAAGGTGCCGGCACAGTTGATGAGCATGGAATCCGTCCGGTGATCCTTGCTGAACCAGGAATCCTCGCCGAAATGGTGGCGAGCGCAGCCTGACGTTCGAAGCAGGCCATTCGCCAACGTTGTCAGCATCCGAGCTCTGGAGGAGTGACCCGTGTCGAATCTGGATGAGCTTTCAAGTTCACCTCAAGCAGCGCTGGACCCTCAGGATGAGGTGAAAATAGTCGGTCAGTACTACGACGACAAGACAGCCAAACTTGTCCGCAAGTACGGGCCTGGTCCCAGGATTCACTATCACGTAGGTTATTACCCTTCCTTCGAAGCGCCGCCGCGTGCTGACGATGTGACACCGAACGATATTCGCGGCAGCATACGGCGTCATCAAGAGGATCTGCTGCGGTATGCGGCCAAGATCTGGGACGCCGAGCAGCGGCTGTCGGGCAGGGTCCTGGATGTCGGCTGCGGTCTCGGCGGGGGCTCGCTCTTCTGGGCGGAGGAGTACGGCGCCGACGTCACGGCGGTCACCAACGCGCCGGAGCACGCGCCGGTGGTCGAGGGGTTCGCGCGGGAATGCGGCGTGGGCGGGAGGGTTCGCGCACTGGTCAGCGATGCGAAGCAACTGCCCCTGGACAGCGGCCCCTACGACGCAGCGGTAGCGATCGAGAGCAGCGGATATTTCGACCGTCCGCTGTGGTTCGAGCGGCTGGCACGCGTGCTTCGTCCGGGCGCGAGTGTGTGCATCGAAGAACTATTCATCACGCGCCCGCACGGGGCCGATGTGTGGGCCGAGTACTTTTACACGAAACCTGCCACGGTGCTCGACTACGTGAAGGCCGCAGAGGCCGCGGGTTTCGAATTGGTCGATGACGTCGACGCCACGGCGGCGACCGCACCGTTCTGGGAGGAGAGTGTCGCCTGGACGGAGGCGGTACTGGACAGCGACAGCGGTCTCTCGCCGGTTGATCGCAGGCAGCTGAGGATATCTCTGCTGGCGAACCGGGCACTTGGCGCCGAGTGGCAGGCCGGGGGCGCGCGGCTGGGTTTCTTGCGCTTCGAGCTGAAGTAAGCAAGGGGCGGGCAGAGACGCGGAAAATCAGGCAGGCGCTGGGCTGGGGTTGCCCAGCCCAGCGCAGCGGGTTTCCGCCCGCCTTCGAGGTAACCGCCGAGTTCCATCGCGGTCGACCAGGGTTTTCGCCGGCCGGTAGGGCTGCGAGTCGCGGCTTTCCGCCGCCTTCACAACGATACGGAGTTTTTCATGACGCTCGATCAGTCTCCCGCTCACAGCGATGTCCTCAACGTGTATGACGGGTTCGGCCGGATCTACGGTTCCGCGTGGGGCCCCAACATCCACTACGGCTACTGGGAGAACGACGCCGACGACAGCTCCGTCGAAGAGGCCACGGACCGCCTGACCGACCTGATGATCTCGGGTCTCGCCGCGCAGCCCGGCCAGCGGGTCCTGGACATCGGCTGCGGCATCGGCTACCCCGCACAGCGGCTCGTCCGCACTTCCGACGTGGACGTGGTGGGCATCACCGTCAGCCGGATCCAGGTGGCGGATGCCACCAAGCTCGCGGCCGAGGCCGGGCTCGCCGACCGGGCCACGTTCCAGTTCGGGGACGCGATGGACATGCCCTTCCCCGACGGCTCGTTCGACGCGGCCTGGGCGTTCGAGTCGATGTGGCACATGCCCGACCGGGGCCAGGTGATCTCCGAGGCCGCCCGTGTCCTGCGCCCCGGGGGCCGCCTCGCCATCGCCGACGTCATCCAGCGCGACCCGATCACTCCTGAGGGACGCGTGGTCCTGGACCATGTCGTCGAGCACTACGGGGTGCGCTCCTTGGGCACTGTGGACGAGTACCGCAAGGCGCTGGCCGACAACGGTTTCGTCGACGTGGAGATCACCGACATCACCGACAACGTCATCCGCACTCTTGGGCTGATGGCCGACGCCGTGGAGACCGTCCGCGACAAGCTGGCCGAACTGGTCGGCGAGGAACAGGCCGCCTCACTCCTCCACTTCATGCGCGAGTTCGGGTCCGTCCCGGAGAGCGGCTATCTCTTCCTGACCGCGGTCCGCGCCTGACCTCGAGCGCCGTTCCCGGGCATCTTCAGCCGGCCGCCGCTCGGCCGGCTCGGAGAAGCCCACCTGTGCGGGAAGCGAAGCACGACGAGCGAGGCTCCCGGTTCTGCCGCACCCGGCCTGCTCCGTGCGCGCGGGAGAGCGGCCGGCGCCGCGAGCTTCGCCCGTCTCCAGCACGTTGGGGTGGTGTACCCGCGCGGGTACACCACCCCAACGTGGTGAGACGGCGTGCTGTTCCGGGCCCCCTGCCGGCCCCGGCAGGCCCGCACGTTCGACGGCGGGGTCCGGGCCGGCCGTGCCGCCTGCACGGCGGCACGGTTCGCTCCGGCCGCGACAACCGTGCCCGCCTGCGGCGCCGCGGCAGCAAGGCGGCCATCGCCGAGCGGAACGAGCAGCGGGACAAGCGCGGACGGCACCGTACACGGGCCGTCAGAAACGACCTGGTCTCCGTGTCACCGCTGCCGCACCCGCAACTCGGTCAATGCCCGGAGCGGGAACACCGGCCGGTGATGCGGCAGCGGCCCCGGTGCCAGTGTCAGACCCGGCATCCTGGTGGCGAGGGCCTGTATCGCGATCTCCAGTTCCGAGCGGGCGAATCCGGCTCCGAGGCAGAAGTGGATGCCGTGCCCGAACGCGAGATGCGAGGCGGACCCGCTGCCTGGCCTGAACGCGGCCGGACATGCGGAGGAGTTGCTGTCCCGGCCGGCCGCTCCGTACAGCAGAAGCAGTCGGCTTCCCGCGGCCAGGGGGACGTCGCCGACCACTACGTCGCTGACCGCGGTCCGGTACATGCCCGCCAGCGGGCTGTCGAACCGCAGCCCCTCTTCGACGAGGTCCCGTGTGGCGATCGTCCCGTCGGCCACCGCGGTCCAGCCTCCGGGGGCCTGGAACTGCTGGAAGAGGATGGTGCCGAGCGCCTCGGCGCAGGTCATGTGTCCCGCGAAGATCAGTGTGGGGATCATGACGGAAGCCTCGTCGGCGGTGAGCGTGCGGCCGGCCTTGCCCTCGTGGAGCAGTTCGCTGATCAGGTCGTCCTGCGGTGAGGCCAGCCGTTCCTGCACGAGTGACCGGGCGAATGCTCCGAACTCCATCAGGCCGCGGGCGTATTCACGCAGCCGGTCGAAATCGGTGTGGCCTCGCACCATCATGAGTTCGATGCGTTGCTCGGACCATGTGCGGCAGCGGTCGAGGTACTCGTCCGGAATCCCGAGGCGTCGGCCGATCACCTCGAGGGAGTACGGAACCGCGAACTCCTTGATGAAGTCGAACTCCTCCGCGACCGCCACCCGCTCGACGAGGTCGGTGGCGATCGTGCGGATCGTGGGTTCGAATGCTCTGACCCTGGCCGGTGTGAACCCGACGTTGAGCACTTCCTTGATCCTGGTGTGCTCGGGCGGGTCGAGCGAGCCGACGGCCAGCGCATCGGCTCCGCGCCAGGTGCGCAGCATGCGTGTCACGTCCTCGGGCAGCGCGACCGAGGGGCGGGGATTGTGGTCGCGCGCCGAGAAGCTCTGGTCGTCGCGCAGTACGGCAATGATGTCCTCGCGGCGGGTGACGCACCAGGCGTCGAGCAAAGGGGCGTAGAAAACGGGTTCTTTCTCTCCGATGCCGGTCAGAAAGGAATACGGGTCGTCGCGATGCGCGCCATATGGATCGAACGACCTGTCCTCCTGCAATTGCCCGGAATCAACAGACATGGCCATTCCACCTCTCAAGCTATCGTGAGCCGTTCTCGGCAATAATCAGTGACGTTGTGTGATATTGCTCGGCCGGCAGAACCGCTCACCGCTACTCGTTTCACTCCGTTCCGTGCCACGGCGTCCGCGCCGGAACGTCTGGCTTGCGTCGCCGAACAGAGCGTCCACGCCAGTCGGTGGAAACCGCGTCCTTCTCGGAAAGTGTTATCCGCCGTTGGACGCCGGCTCGACAGCCGGACTCGAAGCACGACCTTGGGTGCCGCCCAGCGGCCACCAATCCGCAGCGTAGCCCAAATCCGGCCCTGTGCCGTCCTCTTTGGGGTTTTCCCTAAACCGGAAGATGCGCACGCCGCATCGTTGACACGCTCAGGGCTGCCCACCAGGATGGCAGCCAGAATGATCGCAAAAATTCCGGTAATGCCACACAGTGATTTCCTGTGGTGCAATTCGCGAACCCCATGCGCGTAGCTTCTGACCGGTAACAGGGAAGGCGTCGTGACCGGAGGAGAAGCCCTATGAGCGCACTCGGCACCTCGTCGGCCGGGCCCCGCGCCTTCATGTCGCCGAAGACGGCCACGGAATTACCCGTCATCCGCGGCGAGTTCGAGCGCTGGGAGCGGGCCCGCTGCGTGCCCCTGACCCGGAACCCGGTCAACCTGCCGCTGGGCGGCTTTCCGTCCCCAGTACGTCGCGACCGTCTTCGACACGGTGGTCCGAACCTCGATTCCGGCGGAGGCCGTCAGTGAGTACCCCGACTCAACTGCCTTTCGAGCAGACGAATGTGCTGCACCTCGCACCGGCACTGCGCACGCTCCAGTCCCAGGGCGCGGTCCATCGGGTCCGTACCGCCGAGGGCGACGAGGCGTGGCTTGTCACCGGTCATGCCTGGGTGCGGCGGTTGCTCGACGACGACCGGCTCAGCCGCTCGAATCCTGATCCGCAGGCCGCGGCGAAGGACAGCGGTTCCGCGATTCTCGCCGGCCTGCTGGGCGACTTCGCCACCGACCACGCCCGGTTGCGGGCGCTGTTGGAGCCGCACTTCTCCCCCGAGCGGATGCTGGCGCTGCGGCCCTACGTGGAAGAGGTGTCCCGGCAGCTCCTGGACACGGTGGCCGGCCGGACGCCTCCGGTGGATCTGCGCGAGGCGCTGGCGCTGTCGTTGCCGATCCAGGTGATGTGCGAGTGGCTGGGTGTGCCGCAGGAGGACAAGGACCGGTTCGGCGGCTGGACCCAGGACGCCGCCGGCGTCGGAGACCCGGTCAGGTCCAAGCGGGGGCTGGCCGAGTTGTTCGCCTATTGCGGGCAGCTTGTCGCTGACAAGCGGCGGAACCCGGGCGATGATGCGATCTCCAGGATCTGTGCGACCGAGGGGATCAAGGACAACGAGGTCATCGGGCTGACGGCGCTGTTGTTGTTCGGTGGTTATGAGACCACGGTGGCCCGGATCGGCACCTGTGTGTCGCTGTTGCTGGCCAATCCCGAGCAGTGGCAGGCGTTGCTGCGCGACCCGGGGCTCATCCCCGGTGCGGTCGAGGAGACCCTGCGGATGTCGATGCCGAATCCGCACAATGGCGGCATGCCCCGTTACGCGCTGACGGACTTCGAGATCGACGGGGTCACCATCCGGGCCGGCGACTTCGTGTTGCTGAACATCATCGCGGCCAACCACGACGAGACGGTCTTCGCCGGCCCCGACCGCATCGATGTCACTCGCGATGCGACGGGCAGTCTCGCGTTCGGGCACGGTGCGTACCACTGCGTCGGCGCGACGCTGGCCCGGATGCAGCTGCAGGTGGTGCTCACCCAGCTCGTCGCGCGATTCCCGACCCTGCGTCTGGCTGTCGGTGTGGACGAGCTGAGGCTGCGCCTCACCACGCTGATCGGCGGGTTGGTCCAGCTTCCGGTGACATGGTGATGGGGTCCTGATGCTGCACGAAATATCTGCCGGCGTGGTCACGAAGAGCCCCGCTTCGGTCCGCGCGTATCTGTTGTTGATGCGACTGGACAGGCCCACGGGGTACGTGCTCTACCTGCTTCCGGGGCTGTGGGCCGTCGCCCTGTCCTCCGGGCGGCGGCCGGACCCGCTGGTGGTGGTGCTCCTCGCCGTCGCTGCGGTGCTGGTGCGCGGCGCTGCCTGCGCGGTCAACGACGTGATCGACAGGGACGTCGACGCCCGGGTCGCCCGCACCGTGTCGCGTCCTGTCGCCTCGGGGACGGTCAGCGTCAAGAACGCGCTGCTGTTCGCGGTCGCACAGGCCGTGGTCGCGCTGCTGGTCCTGGCGGTGGTGAACGTGGAGACGGCCTTGGTCGCTGCGGCCTCGTATCCGCTGATCGTCGCGTACCCGTATATGAAGCGCATTTTCTTCTGGCCCTCGGCGTTCCTGGCGCTGGTGATGAGCGTCTACGCGCTGATCGGCTGGACGGCGGCGACCGGGAGCGCCGGCTATCCGCTCGCGGTGTGCGGCCTGTATGCCGGTGGGGCCTTCTGGACCGTGATTCACGACACGATCTACTCCCATCAGGACAAGGAGTACGACCGTCAGATCGGGGTCAAGTCTTCTGCTCTGCTGTTCGGCAAGGCCACCAAGGCGTGGCTGGCGCTCTTCGCCGCGATCAGTGTCGGGGGCGTGCTGTGGGCGGGTGCGCTGGTGTCGATGGGGTGGGCGTTCTACCTGGTTGTCGCGCTCGCGGGAATCTATCTGTCCTCTCTGCTGGTGCGTGTGGACCTGAACGACCCGAAATCGTGCTGGGACGCCTTCGTCTCCAACACCTATTTCGGCTGGCTCGTTCTCGCGGGCATGGTCGCCGGGCAGTTCACATGAAGGGTGAGCGGCGTATGACGGATTCGGTGTGGCAGGGCGGCGGCGTCGATCTGGACGCCTATCTGGCCCGGGTGGGTTACCGGGGTGATGTGGCCGCGGATCTCTCCACGCTGCGCGGTCTGCACGCCGCCCATGTCGACGCGATCGCCTTCGACAACCTGGACGCGCTGTTCGGCCGCACGGTGGTACCGCTCGACCTGGACAGTGTTCAGGACAAGATCGTGCGGCAGGGCCGCGGCGGCTGGTGTCTGGAGCAGGTCGTGCTGGCGGCGGCCGTGCTCGACCGTATCGGGTTCACGTTCACGGCGTTCGCGGGCCGGACGCGGATCCGGACCGGGAACAAGGTGGGGCCGGCGCTGCACGTGGCTCTGTGTGTGGAGCTCGATGGTGAACGCTGGCTTTACGACGTGAGTTTCGGTGCCCACGGGCTGCACGAGCCGATCCGGCTCGCGGAGAGCGCGCGGCTGGACGGCGACTGGTCGTTCGATCTCGTACGGGAGCCGTCCGGTGAACATGTCCTGCGGTTCCTGGGGCCGGAGGGGCCGGCCGAGCTCTACGGCTTCACCTTGGACGTGCGCCATCCCTCGGATTTCGAGATCCTCAACCACTTCTGCCTCACGCATCCGCGCTCGCCGTTCAACCATCGGATGGTCCTGCAGCGCACCCGGCCCGAGGTGAGGCATCTCCTCGCCGGCAGCACTCTGGCGGAGCTGCGTCCCGGGAGGGCGGCGGCCTTCCGGGAACTCGACAAGGACGAGTTGCTTTCCGCTCCCGAGGAGATCTTCGGGATCACCTTGGAACCGGGCGATGTCCAGGCGCTCCGGAAATTCCTGGACGGTCCGTGATGCGTACTTCGCTGCCGGACAGCCGCTGTTCCGCGGACTTCGCGCTTTTTGGCCGCTTCCGTCCGTGCCGCCCCCGCTTGCCCTTCGACCGCCGGCTGAGTCTTCGGCGCGCCCGGCCGGCGGTGCGGCACCTGTCCATCGAGAACGCCCTCGCCGAGACCCGGGCCGGTGTGGTGCCGCCGCACCGCGGGCTCGGCGTGGAAATCGAATTCCGCAGGCCCAAGGCCGGCGCCAGGCGCGCCGGGCGGCTCTGACCTGGACCGAGGTCGCCATGAATGACATACCCAACGAAGCTGATCCCGGTGCGTTCACCGTGGCGCGGCGGCTGCGGTCGTCTCCGGAGCACGATCCGCACGATGCGGTGGAGAACGCCGTCCTGAGCAGGCTCGCCGGCAACTGGCACCGGCGTGCCACGGTCAAGCAGGAGGAGCCGAACCTGGACGACCTCTTCGAGCTGGACCGGCCGGACTTCCCCGAGAGCCTGCTGCCGTTCCGCGAGCACCCCACCTATCTCGCGCTCGACGACGCGATGAAGGCGCGCGTTCTCGCCTGGGGCTGGATCTCGTTCAACAAGAACATCATGGACATCGAGCAGTATGTGGTGAACCCGGGTTTCGCCCTGGTCACGCAGGACGTCTTCGACACGGGTATCGACAGCGAGGCCATGACGATCGCGGTCACCCAGGCCATGGTCGACGAGCAGTACCACACGCTGATGCACCTCAACGCCAGTGCCGTGACGCGCCGCAAGCGCGGCTGGCGGATGCCGGAGTCGGCGCTGCCCTTGGCGTACAAGGCGCGCAGGCAGGCGCACCGGCTCGCCACGGCCGGGACGGACGAGGAGCGGGCCCTGGTCTCGCTCGCGTTCACCACGGTCGCGGAGATCTCGGTCAACGCCCACCTGGACCTCGTCGCCGAGAACCACGGGATCCAGCCGGTGAACCGTATGACGGCGGTCCTGCACCAGCGTGACGAGTACTGCCACGCCTCGATCGCGGACACCCTCGCCCAGGAGGCGTGGCAGCACTTCTCCGCCGGGCAGCGCGACTACTTCCTCGCTGCGCTGGCCGACGGGATGGAAGCCTTCGCCACGCACGACTTCACGACCTGGGCGAGGATCCTGGACCTGCTCGGCGTGGAGGGGGGCGAGGAGATGCTGCGGGATGTCGGCGGCGCCTCCGGCGGTAAGCGGCTCCTCCAGGACTTCAGCGGGTTGCGGCAGCTCTGCCAGGAGCTGGACGTCCTGGACACCCTCCCCTTCGACTGGTCAACGGTGTCGTCCCGAACCTCCTGACCACTACCCCACCCAAGGTGCTGACCCATGCGCGTCCTGCTCGTCGACAACTACGACTCCTACACCTACAACCTGCATCAGTTGCTGGCGAAGGTGCTCGGCGTCGCTCCCGTCGTCGTACGCAACGACGTCGAGGACTGGGACCGGTTCGATCCGCACGGCTTCGACGCGGCGGTCATCTCCCCGGGCCCCGGCCATCCGGCGCTCCCCCGCGACTTCGGCCGCTCCCGCGACGTTCTGGAGAACTCCGGGCTGCCGGTCCTGGGGGTGTGCCTGGGGCACCAGGGTGTGGGTCTGCTGGCGGGCGCGCAGGTCGTGCCCGCGCCGGAGCCCCGGCACGGCTACCTGTCCACGATCCGGCACAGCGGTACGGGTCTCTTCGCCGGTATCCCGCAGGATTTCACCGCCGTGCGCTACCACTCCCTGAGCGTCGCCGAACCCGTGCCCGCGCATCTGGAGGTCACCGCGCGCGCCGAGGACGGCGTGATCATGGGCCTGGCCCATCGCGAACGGCCCTGGTGGGGCGTGCAGTTCCACCCGGAGTCGATATGCACGGAGCATGGCGCCCGTCTCGTGGCCAACTTCCGGGACCTGGCGCCGGCGGGCCGCGGCAGCGGCACGGGTCCGTACGCGGGCCGGGCCGGCGCCGGGCCCGTACCGGTCGCGGCGCCGGAGGCGTCAGGGCCGCGGCTGCGCGCGGAGTACGACGTCCTGGACCGGGCCGTGGACGCGGAGGCCGCGTACCTGGCGCTGTACGGGACGAGCACCCGGGCCTTCTGGCTCGACAGTTCGCATGTGGAACCCGGTCTGGCCCGCTTCTCGTTCTTCGGAGCCGCCGATGAGCCGGGCGCGGAGATGCTGGCCTACCGCGTCGAGGACGGGCACACCGTCGTGGACCACCCCGACGGCACCTCGCGCCGGGAGGACGGCAGCGTCTTCGACGCGCTCGACCGCCGTACCGGCCGCGTGGTCGAGGGCGCCGGGGAGCTGCCCTTCGACTTCACCGGCGGTTACGTCGGCTATTTCGGCTACGAGCTGAAGGCCGACCTCGGTGCCCGGCGCGCCCACCCGTCGAAGGCGCCGGACGCCGTGTGGCTGCAGGCCGACCGCTTCATCGCCGTGGATCACGCCGAGGACCGTACGTATGTCGTCGCCGTCTGCGAGCAGCGGGACGCCGACGCCGCGCAGAAGTGGATCAGGACGGTCGTCCCCGTCCTGGCCGAACTCCCCGCCGCGCACGCGGATGCCACCGCCCCGCCGCTCGCCGAGCAGCACGATGCCGCGGCGTGGCTGGCCCGCCCGCGCGCGCAGTATCTGGCGGACATCCGGGAGTGCGACCGCAGGCTGCGCGAGGGGGTGAGCTACGAGATCTGCCTCACCACCAATCTGCATCTGCCCGCGCCGGCTGACGACCTCGCCTACTACCGGCGCCTGCGGCGGCTCAACCCCGCGCCCTACGCGGCGCTGCTGCGGCTGGGCGATCTCGCGGTGTTCAGCTCGTCGCCCGAGCGGTTCCTCAAGGTGGACGCCACCCGCACGGTGGAGGCGAAGCCGATCAAGGGCACGGCGCCCCGGCACCCGGATCCGGACACCGACGAGGCCACGCGCCGCGCCCTGCGTACGGATCCCAAGTCGCGTGCCGAGAACCTGATGATCGTGGACCTGCTCCGCAACGACCTCGGGCAGATATGCGAGATCGGCACCGTCACCGTTCCCTCGCTGATGGCGGTGGAGTCCTATGCCACCGTGCACCAGCTCGTCTCCACCGTCACCGGCACTTTGCGCGAGGGCAGTTCCGCCGTGGACGCGGTCCGGGCCTGTTTCCCCGGCGGGTCCATGACGGGGGCGCCGAAGCTGCGCACCATGGAGATCATCGACGAGTTGGAGGGTGAGGCCCGTGGTGTCTACTCCGGTGCCATCGGGTTCGTCGGCTATACGGGCACGGCGGATCTGAGCATCACCATCCGCACCGCTGTCCGTCACGGCGGTGAACTGACCATCGGCGCGGGGGGTGCCATCGTCCTCGGTTCCGATCCGGAGGCCGAGTACGAGGAGATGCTCCTCAAGGCGCAGACGACTCTGCGCGCGCTGCCGAAGGAGGCGTGACGGTTTCGCAGGTGTCGGTGTGGCTCCGTGCGTTCCCGGAGCCGTGGCCGTCGTGCTTCTCGGCCAGGTGGGTGGTGTCGCCGTCGCGGGCGCGCGGTGCTTCGGCGGAGCGGTCGGACCTGCTTCCGGGTCCGGGCCGGGGAGGGCGCCCGTGCCCGGTCGTAGGGGCGTGCGCCGGGTCAGCGGCGGGCGGTGAGGCGGGCGGTGAGTTCCCGCTTCAGTATTTTGCCGCTCGGTCCGAGGGGGAAGTCGTCGACGAATTCCACCAGGCGCGGGTACTTGTGGGCGGCGAGCCGCTGTCTGCTCCAGGCCACGATGTCCGGGGCCAGGGCGGCGAGGTCCGTGCCCGGCCGTGTCCGTACCACGGCGCACACCTCTTCGCCGTACTTGTCGTCGGGGATGCCGATGACGGCCACCTGGGCGATGGCCGGGTGGTGCATCAGTACGTCCTCGACCTCGCGCGGATAGACGTTGTAGCCGCCGCGCAGCACCATGTCCTTTTTGCGGTCGACGATGGTCAGGCAGCCGTCGGCGTCCTTCGTTCCCAGATCGCCCGAGCGGAACCAGCCGTCCACCAGGGCGGCCGCGGTGGCTTCCGGCTGGTTGAGGTAGCCGGCCATGACGTTGTGGCCGCGTATGACGATCTCCCCGGTCTCCCCGGCCGGCAGCAGTTCGATGCGGTCCTCGATGTCGGCGGCGGCGATCTCCGCTTCCACGCCCCAGATGGTGTGTCCGACGGTGCCGGGTTTGCGTGGCCACGCCTTCTGGTTGTACGCCACCACCGGTGAGGTCTCCGTGAGGCCGTATCCCTCGTAGATCGGGCAGCCGTAGACCTCCTGGAAGTCGTTCAGCACCTTGACCGGCAGCGCCGAACCGCCGGAGAAGGCGCGGTCGAGGGCGGGGCGGCGGTCGTCGTTGCCGGCGGCTTCGAGGAGGGCCAGGTACATGGTCGGGACGCCCATGAACACGGTGCAGCCCTCGGTGACCATGAGGTCGAGTGCGCCGGGGCCGTCGAAGCGGTTCATGAGGACCAGGGTGCCGCCGGCCAGGAAGCAGGCGCTCATGCCGCAGGTCTGGCCGAAGGTGTGGAAGAGCGGCAGGCAGCCGAGCAGCACGTCGTCGGGGCCGAGGTCGAAGGGCGAGCGCATGGTGGTGCTGACGTTCATCACCAGATTGAGCTGGGTGATCATCGCGCCTTTGGGCCGGCCGGTGGTGCCCGAGGTGTACAGCACCAGGGCCAGGTCCTGGGGCTCGCGCGGTACCAGGCGGTCCAGGGGCTCCGCCCGTTCGGCGAGCGCGTCGAGACGGGGCGGGCCGTCGTCGTCCGCCAGCATGACGGTGAGCAGCGGGACTCCGGCCGTCTCGGCCGCCTTGGCCCCCTCGGTCAGCATCGGCGCCGCGCATACCAGGGCCTTCGCCTGGGAGTCGGCCAGCACGTGGACGATCTCGTCGGCGCGCAGCAGGCCGTGCACCGGAACCGCCACGGCGCCGAGCGCCAGCACGCCGTAGTACGCCATCGGGAAGTGCGGTGTGTTCGGCAGCAGCAGGGCGATCCGGTCGCCGGGGCGCACATCGTGGTCCCGCAGCACCGTCGCGTACCGGCGGGTGGCGTGCCAGAGTTCGGCGTAGGTGATCCGTTCGGAGCCGTGGACGAGCGCGGGGTGGTCGGGGCGCCGCTCGGCGGACTCCGCCAGTACGGACGCGGCGGTCAGTGTCATGCCGCACCGCTGCGCCGTGCGGCCAGCGCCCGTTTGTCGGGCTTGCCGGTACCGGTGAGGGGCAGCGCGTCGTGGAACGTCACCACGGCCGGTACGTGCTTCGGGGACAGCTCGGCGGCGACGTGGCCGATCAGTGCGTCGGGGTCGGCGGTGCCGCCCGGCCGTGCCACGACGGCGGCGTGGATGTGCTCCACGCGATCGTCGTCGACCACGCAGTACACCGCGGCCTGGGCGATCTCCGGGTGGGTCAGCAGCGCGTTCTCCACGTCGGTGGGGTGGACCTTGATGCCGTTGGTCTTCATCACCTCGCCCGTGCGGCCGTGCAGGCGCAGGAAGCCCTTCTCGTCGAGGGAGCCGAGGTCGCCGGTGTGCACCCAGCCGTCGCGGACGGTCTCGGCAGTCAGCTCCGGTTCGCCCCAGTAGCCGAGCATGGTGGAGGGGCTCCGTACGCAGACCTCGCCGATCTCGCCGGGCGGGAGGTCACGGCCGTCGTCCAGGTCGCGGATGCGTACCTCCGTGGCCGGACGGCCGACGGTCCGGCGCAGCTCCGGGTCGAAGTGGTCCTGCGGGGTCAGGATGCTGATGGGGCTGGCCTCCGTGGTCCCGTAGAGCTGGAGCAGCACCGGTCCGAAGACCTCGACCGCCTCGGCGAGCCGGGCGGGGGCCGCGGGAGAGCCGACGTAGGTGAGGGTCCTGATGCTCGACCGGTCGGTGGTGGCGGTGTCGGGGTGGTCGATCAGCATGTACAGCTGCGGCGGGGTGAGTGCGAGGGTGGAGACGCGGTGGCGGTCCACGGCCCGCAGTACTTCGCCCGCCTCAAATCCGTCGTGCAGGATGACCGTTCCGCCCGAGGCGAGGGTGACGTCGACGACGGAGCCGCTGGAGTTGCTCACGGGCAGGGTCGACAGGTAGACGAGGGGTTCCGGGGACTGGAGGCCCAGGTTCACCTGGAGGTGGAGGCTGCGGACGCGGTAGGACATCGCGACGGCCTTGGGGCTGCCGCCGGTGCCGCTGGTGCAGAGCACCACGGCCGGCTGGTCGGGGTCGGCCTCGGTCTCGTCGAGGACGAAGGCGTCCGGGTTGCCCGCCGAGAGGTCCAGCACGTCGGGGCCGAGGGCGTCGAGTGCGGCGAGACGCGGTGGTTCGGACAGCCGGCTGCACAGTTCGCGGGCCGTGTCGGCGTTCTCCTTGTCGACGGCGAGGACGGTCGCCCCGGTCCTGCTGAGGATCTCCTGGCGGGCGGCGGCGGCCAGTTGGTCGGTGGGGTCCACCGCGTTCGTGGAGTGCAGGTGGACCATGGTGGCGCCGGCGAGGTTGGCGGCGTAGCGCAGGATGATGGTCGCCGGGCTGTTGGTGACGGTCAGCACCGCCACCACCGGGTTTTTGTCCGCCGTGCCCGGGGAGCGGTGGTGTTGCGTGAAGTGCCGGCGCAGGACGTCGGCCGCTGTGAGAACCGCCCGGGAGAGCTGGCCCGCGGTGATCTTCTCGTCCTCCCGCCAGAGGGCGATTCGGTCGGGAACGGACGCCAACGCCTCAAGGATCCGACGGGCGTAATTCTCGTTCGAAGACATCGGCACTCCACTTTGCGGCCGGTTTGCCGGTTGGTGCAGGATCACATGGCCGTGAGGGCTTGGCAACAGGTTCCGAGTGCCCGTCAAATCATTGGGAAAATTACTAAAGTTCACGCTTTGGTGACTTCAATACCTGCTGACCTTGGGTAAGTTGGGCGTCAACCGCGATCGACGATATGCAGACGTTACTTCCATGCCCTTCCTCTGAACTGGGGACGGCGACGCCATGTGATTCCCCGCGCGATTTCACCAGTGCCGCGTTCGTTCCGGGGCGAGCAGAAGCCAGCCGCAGGTGTGCGGGTTAGTCGCGTATTCACAGTCGCCTGCATTTGCATGTGGCCTCAGGAAGCCTGAACGAAGCGAGTAGACGTGACGATCCAGTATATGGACCTCTTTGCGCGCCTCATCGAGAATTCCGACGGGGGAAAGAGGGATTTCCTTGAGATCGGACGGCTCGCCGGGAACTTTCCCGCGGCCAGTGTGCGCACCGGCGGGCACGGGGCCGGGCCGGACAGCATCAGCGTCTGGTGCAGCAACGACTACCTCGGCATGGGTCAGCATCCCGCGGTGCTCGAAGCCATGAAGGAGGCGGTCGACAAGTACGGGGCCGGCGCCGGCGGCTCGCGGAACATCGGTGGCACCAACCACTACCACGTGCTGCTGGAGCGGGAGCTCGCCGAATTACACGGCAAGGACGACGCCCTGCTGTTCACCTCCGGCTACACCGCCAACGACGGTGCGCTGTCCGTCATCGCCGGCCGCATGGAGGGATGTGTCGTCTTCTCCGATGCCCTCAACCACGCGTCCGTCATCGACGGTCTGCGCCACAGCCGCGCCCGGAAGCAGATCTTCCGTCACAACGACTTCGCCCACCTGGAAGAGCTGGTGGCGGCGGCCGACCCGGACGTCCCCAAGCTCATCGTGACCGAGTCCGTGTACTCGATGAACGGCGATATCGCGCCGCTGCCCGAGATCGCCGATATCGCCAAGCGCTACGGGGCGATGACGTACCTCGACGAGGTGCACGCGGTGGGCATGTACGGCCCGGAGGGCGCCGGTATCGCGGCCCGGGAGGGCATCGCCGACGACTTCACCGTCGTCATGGGCACCCTGGCCAAGGGCTTCGGCACCACCGGCGGCTACATTGCCGGCCCCGCCGAGGTCATCGAGGCGGTGCGCATGTTCTCCCGCTCCTTCATCTTCACCACCGCGCTGCCGCCCGCCGTGGCCGCCGGCGCCCTGGCCGCGGTACGGCATCTGCGGTCCTCCGGGGCCGAGCGGGACCAGCTGTGGTCGAACGCGCAGCTGATGCATCGGCTGCTCAACGAGCGCGGCATCCCCTTCATCTCGGACCAGACGCACATCGTGTCCGTCCTGGTGCGGGACGAGGACGCGTGCAAGCGGATGTCCGCGCTGCTGCTCGACCGGCACGGGATCTATGTGCAGGCGATCAACGCGCCGAGCGTGCGGGTCGGCGAGGAGATCCTGCGGGTCGCCCCCGGAGCCGTGCACACCGCCGACGACGTTCGCGGATTCGTCGACGCCCTGGACCAGGTCTGGTCGCAGGTCTGGTCGGAGGCCGCCCTGGTCTCCTGAGTCAGGAATTCTGTTCAGATATGAGGCGAGGCGTTCAAGGATCTCGTGGGCGGCTTCGTCCGGATGCAGGGCTTCGGGTCGGTGTTCCGGGCTGTGATCCGGTCACGGATGCCCTTACCCGCACTTGAGTGCGATGCCCCGGGGTTCTGAGCCGCGACATCGCACTGGTGTGTGTGTAGGCCCTGGGATCTTGGGCCGCTCCCCCTGCCGAACTGCGCGGCGGCCGGGGCGAGTTCGGTGTGGCGCTCCAGCCGTTCGTGGCGGGCCCGTGCGAGCCGGGCGCGGTTCTTGGCGCGGCGTGCTGAAGTGCGGGGTGTTGAGGATCGCCGCGGTGAGTACCGGCTCGGGCAGGGGGTCGTCGTCGGTCGGCTCCGCGTCCCGCGGGGCGAGGGTGCGGTTGATGCCGGCCACGGTGGTGAAGTGGCTGGTGTCGTCGCCGGGTTCGGCGGACTCTTGTCGCGGTCGGTGGCCGGGAATTCGGCGGTCGCACATTCGCTGCTGTTCAGTAATCCAGGTCCAGGTAATCAATGTCGTTGATTGCCACGTCCGACAGTCCTATAGCGCGGCCGCCGCCGTCCTGGAAATACACCTCTTTAAATCCTTCGGCGATGATTCCGCGCATCTCCTGGTCGCCGGCGCCGGTTTCGCGGGCGTCGAACAGGCGCTGCGCGTACGCCGGGGGGAGGTGCACGGTGAGTCGCCGGAACCGGCCGTCGTCGGTCGTGCCCACCGGCGCGGTGTAGCCGAACCGGGCCCGGGTCTCCACCGTGATCCCGCCGGTGGCGGTGGCCTGCTTCCGTCGGCGTTTGCGGACTTGCGGCTGCCAGCGGGACCGCACGGACGAGTTGATGCGGTCGGCGATGTCCTTGGGCGGGTGCTTGCGCTCGCCCTTGAGGTAGCGCTCCACCGACCGCTGGCTGACTCCGAGTTCCCGGGCGACCGCCTTGGTTGTCTTGAGCTGCTTCATCAGGTAAGTGATTTGGCCTTTGAGGGTCTTGGGCGGCTCCCGGGTGAACGACTCCTGGTCAGCGCGCTCGATGGCGTCCTCGATCTCCCCCATCGGTCAGCTCCCGTCCGGGTGCGCACCGTGGCCGTACGGGTGGCGGATCAGGTGGGCGTCAGCGGCGGGGGCGAGGTCGACGACGAGGCGCTCGCCCACGCCCGTGGCCGTGGTGGTGTCGGGCGTGAGGTAGCCGAGACTGCGCAACTCGCCGACGGCTTTGCGGAAGGCGTCGCGGCCCTCGGCGGCCAGGCGCTCGTCACGGGTGAGGTAGGTCAGCTCGCTGACCGTCGGCTCCTGCCCGGGGTGGTAGCCGGTGGCGAGTTCGGCCAGGACGCCGCGGGCGCGCCAGGTCAGGCGCATGTCACGCATGGCCTGCGCGAACAAGGCCGGCTCGTGGACGGGTGGGGCGGAGGGGACGGGCCACCGCGGGGAGGCTGTGGTGTCGGTGGTGTTCATCGGGTGCGGCTCCTTGGGTGTTTGCTCCGGTGCGGGCGTGCCGGTGCCGGTGTCGGTGTCGGTCATGGCCTACTCGCCCTCGTCGAGGACGGCGTCTCCGCCCTTGATGTGGCGGGCCGGGTTGAGGCCCTTCTCCATCAGGTCAACCGCCCACAGCATCGACTGGACACCCTCCGGCTTCGCCAGGCCGGGCGTGGGTCCGAGGCGGAACCCGCCGGGCTGCGGCTTGCCGGATGCGGCGTACGGGAGGAAGTCGAGCGGGCTGGGGCCCGGCGAGGGGTAGACGACGCAGTCGGAGAGCACGGCGAGCGGGTACCGGCCCGTCATCTTCGCCATGTTGTTGAGCTTGCGGTGCATGTTGACCCGGGCCTTGCTGATGACGGCGGCCCGGATGTCGGGGCGCCACGTCGGCCGCTGGAGGGCCGGCCACGTCTCGCCCTCCTTGTAGTGCCTGCCCTGGGGGCGTTCGCGGAGCTTGCCGATGCCGCCCTTCACCGTGGCCTTGATCGCGGACAGGACGGCGGCCAGGGCCGGGTCCTGCTGCTTGTGCTGTTCCATCGCGGTGAGGAAGGCGCGGTCGTCCAGGTCCTTGGTGACGCCGAGGTCGGCGAGGGTGTCGACGTACGCCGTTTTGAGCCGGTCGTGCCACGGGTCGAGGTAGGCGCCGGTCTCGCGGCGCAGGTACGCCTCGATCGGGTGCACGTCGTGCCCGAGCTCCTGGGCGTAGGCGAGGGTGTGCGTCTGGTACCAGGCCGGGCCGGTCGGCCGGGTGCCGTCCGGCGTGAACGGGCTGGGCAGGCGCGGGTCCGGCTCGATGTGGCTGAGGTCGGCCAGCCAGCTCCCGGGGATCTTCGGGTTGAACTTCGGGGTGTGGAAATGGTCGGGCGCGCTCAGGCCGACGACCAGGCGGGCCGCGGCCGCGAGGAACGCCGTGTTGAGGTCCAGGCCGACCGCGAAGGGCAGCATGCACTCCTCATCGGACAGCGTCTCCACCGGCCGCACCCACTGGTATGCCTCTTCGTTGAGGAACCCGCCGCTCCAGCCGGAGTTCACGACGACGGGGTGCTCCGGGGTGGCCTCCGGCGGTGCCGGGTCCATCGGCTCCGTGCCGAGGCTGCCGGCGTTGTGGCCGGACACCCAGTTCCCGGTCTCGGGGTCCTGTACGGCCTTCGTCGGCGGGCGCAGTGCCGTCATCAGCTCCAGGCCCGAGACGGCGGTGGAGCCGCGCGGGGTGATGACCCGCTGGGCGTACACCCCGAGGACGCGGGCGACTTCGGCCGACTCCATCTCACGGACGCCGGGCCAGGACCGCTCGTCGAGGGCGTCCCAGGACAGGATCGCCAGTTGCACGCACTGCCGCTCGCGGCCCTGTGCCTTGCGATAGATCCGCGCCCACGGTCCGAACCCGCGCTGCGTCAGCTGCCACTTCGCCTTCGCCACCTGCTTGACCACCGGGTGGTCCTCGGGCAGGCGCAGCGAACGGCGCTGCTCGTGGCCCTCCAGGCGCTCCGGCAGACCGAGGTTCACCGCGGCGGCCGCGGTGAGCACGATCAGCGGGTCGCTGTCCTTGCCGTACCGGTTGAGCTTCGCGGCACCGAGGCCGGACTCCTTGAGGGTCCACTCCACCAGCTGGGGCACGGTGGTGGCCGGGCAGTCCAGCACGGTGCCGTCGACGCCGTACGCGGAGCCGTCGCCGTCCAGCACGGCGAGCGGGCCGTGCGGGAACCGCGGGTCGGTCGCGGGCTTCGCAGGCTTCTTCGCCGGGCGGTGCGATGTCGCCGCCGGGCGGGCGAAACGCTCGGGCGCGGCTTGGACGGCCGGGGCCGGGGCGGTGGTCTGCGCCTCGATGGTCTGTGCCTCGGTGGCCTCGGGCGCGGCCGGGCTGGTGGACATCTGCGGCGCCGGAGCGGGCTGCGGCGCGGCGGCCGGGGCGGGGGCCTGGGCGGTGGAAGCTCCGTGGGCGGGGTACTTCGCGGCCCATCCGTCCAGCAGCCGCTGGTATGCCTCCAGGCGCGGTGACTTCGGCTCGGAGCGGCCGTTTTCGTAGTTCTTCACCGTCTGCACGGTCGACTTCAGGGCCTGCGCGAGGCGGGCCTGGGTGATGCCGGCGGCCTCACGCAGCCGGGCGCGCTCCGCCGGGGGCGGAAGCTGCGGCCCCTCCTCCAGCAACGCGTCGATGTTCGCGAACAGCTCTTCCTCGGATGGCATGGGCGGACTCCTTTCGCGCCGTCACCTTAACATCGCTTACCCTAATGTTTAACCTATTTTTTAACCCGTTCGGATTCTTTTGCCGGGCGGGAAATGGACGGTTCAGGGCGGCATCCGCAGGCCCTGGCACGTGGTTGACAGGCACGTATCGCACCGCCTCTACCTGCGAAGACACCATGTGAGGCTCATAGGGTGGGGCAGCCGCTGGCCGGTCTCCGGCAAGGCGGCCTCGCGGCCGGGGCGTGCTCGGCACGGTGGTGACCGTGGAGGAGGAAGACGAGACGCGGGACGGGCCGGCGCGGGCACGGCTGGGCGGCGTTGTCGAGCCGGCGCCGGGCGCACCTCCTGGCACGGTGCAGGTGGTCACCGGCACACGGGCCCGGCAGGTGAACGACCAGGAGGCGCAGGACTTCGGCATCTGCACCGAGCGGGCCCGCCTGGAGATCGGGCACGCCTTCTACGACGCCGAGGACGACGTGCTGCGGCGCACGGTGACCGTCGACTGCAGCGGCCAGCCCTGCGTGGCATCGGCCTCCACGGCCGCATCAGGGTCGTCATCCGCATGGTGCGGAGCGATCCCGTATGCCTGCGCTGTCCGGTCGGTCAGGTTCGTGATGCCCTGGTGCGCTGCAATCGGGGCAACGGCCCGGTGTGGCTCTGCCGCCGCGCTCCCTGTCGGCTCAACAGGTCCCCGGGGCGGTGCGGGCAGGGCGTCATGCCGGTGTCCTGCGTGGCCGGGAGTCGTCCTCGGGCTGGTGATGGGCGAGCCCCACCGCGTCCGCGAGCGAGCGGATGGCGTGCCGGGCGAGTGTCTCTCGGAGGTCGTCACGGACCTTCAGGGGCAGCGAGGGATCGCGGAACAGGGCGGTTCCGAGGGCGATTCCGGAGGCGCCGGCGAGGATGAATTCGAGCGCGTCCCGTGCGGAGGCGATGCCGCCCATGCCGAGCAGCGGGACCGGCCGGAGTGTGCCGCTCCGCATCGCTGCGTATACCTGGTATACGCAGCGGACCGCGACCGGGCGGATCGCGGGTCCGGAGAGGCCGCCGGTGATGCCGGCGAGCGAGGGGCGGAAGGTGTGTGTGTCGATGGCCATGCCGAGCACGGTGTTGATCATCGAGAGTCCGTCCGCCCCGGCCTCGGTGCAGGCGGCCGCGATGTCGGTGATGCGGGTGACGTCCGGGGTGAGTTTGGCGTAGACGGGCAGGTCCGGCCCGGCCGCCGCTTTGACGGCGCGGACTGCCGCGAAGGAGGCGTCGGGGTCGCAGGCGAAGACGAGGCCGCGGTCGGCGACGTTGGGGCAGGAGATGTTGGCCTCGATGCCGACCACCCCGGGCTGTCCGGCCAGCCGGGCGGCTGTTTCGGCGAACTCCTCCGTGCGCTCCCCCGCGATCGAGACCAGTACCCGGGCGCCGTGCTCGGCGAGCCAGGGCAGTTCGTCGGTGACGAGGTGGTCGATGCCTGAGCCCTGGAGGCCGATGGAGTTGAGCATGCCGCTCGGGGTCTCGGTCATCCGCGGGGTGGCCCGGCCGGAGCGGGCGTACGGCATCACGGTCTTGGTGGTGAGGGCGCCCAGTTCGTGGAGCGGGGTGAAGCGGTGCAGTTCACGGCCGTACCCGGCGCAGCCGGAGGCGGTGAGGACGGGGTTGGGGAGGGTGAGCCGGGCGCCGAGTGGTGCCGACATGTCGATGTCGGCCGGGTCGATGGGGTCCCTGTGTGCGGTCGGGTGCCGGGGGCTCATGCCGGGTCTGTCTCCTTCGGGGTGTACGGGGTCATCGCGGCGGCGCCTTCGAGGTCGGCGGGCAGGGTGCCCGTGTCGTCCCAGCGGACGGTGGTGCCGTCGAACACCGGCCCGGAGGTGCAGGAACGCAGGAAGCGGGTCACGCCGTCGGGGCCGGTGACCGGCAGAACGCAGCTCATGCAGAGGCCGGTGCCGCAGGCCATGGCCTCCTCGACGGCGGTGTGGCTGCGGGCGCCCGCGGCGGCGGCGAGGGTGGTGACGGCTTTCAGCATCGGCATGGGGCCGCAGGAGTGCACGTCGGTGGCGTCGATCGCGGCCATCGCGGCGGGCAGCGGCCCGGTGACCCGGCCGCGCTCCCCCGCGGAGCCGTCGTCGGTGACCACGTGGACGTGCGGGGACAGGGCACGGGCCTCGGCGACGCCGAACAGCCGGTCGGCGGTGGCGGCGCCGAGGACGAAGGCGACCTGTCCGCCGCGGGTGAGGATGGCTTCGGCGAGGGTCGCCATCGGGGCGCTGCCGTATCCGCCGCCGACCAGGACGGCCCGCTGTGGTCCGCCGTCCAGCGGGAAGGGTGTGCCGAGTGGGGCGATGAGGTCGACGGTGTCGCCCGGATGGTGCCGGGCGAGGGCGCGGGTGCCGGCGCCGTGCTCGGCGAAGATGAACTCGACCGTGCCCGCGGTGGGGTCCGCCCGGTGGATGGAGAAGGCGCGGCGCAGCAGGGTGGCGGAGGTGGGGCCGCCGATGGCGAGGGCTCCGAAGTGGCCGGGGCGGACGTCGGCGGTGGCTGCGGCGGGGGCGTCGAGGGTGAGCCGGTGGTAGGCGCCGACGGGTTCGATCCGCCGGATCACGGCGGCGGTCTGTGTAGGGGGCACGTGGTGGTACTCCGTCCGGGGTGGGTGGCGCGTTTCCATGCTCCTCGCCCCGTCTGCGCCTCTCCTTGTCCAAAGGTCCCCTCTTCCACGGCCGAAGGCCCCGCCCGTCGCTGGAGGTGGGGGGTGGCGGCGGGGCGGTGCGAGGCTGGTCGGGTATCGCGGCGTCAGCGGGCGTCGCTGACGGCGTCCGGTCCGGCTGTGGCATCCCGTTCATCCCGGCCGCGGCACGCTGATCGGGATGCCGCTGCCGGGCGGAGGCGTGGCCCCGCGAGGCGGCGAGCTCCGTCTTCGGCTGCGGGCCGGCTCAGCGGGCTTCTCCCCCGGAAGCTGTCCGGGGCCGTGTCGCGGGCCGTCTCGCCATGGACGAGAGCGGGGCGATTGGGGCACCGGATCCTGATGTCGGGGTCACGCCGTAGTTCCTCCGTGGCCGGGCTGAGGCGTGCGATGTCGCGTCGGAGACGCTTCGCCACACCAAGGGACTGGCCGTCGATGCCAACGGAGATCTGCGGCGGGCCGCTTCCGGCTGGTCGTTCGTGCAGAGCGTCGATGACTGCACCGGTTTTGGGGCGAGGAAGCCGGCGGGTCCTCCGGCACGGGTGATGTCAAGGCGGTTCCAGGGATTGCACCCCCGGCACCTGCGGGGCACGGTCCGCGACCGTCGGGGCCGTCGGTAGCCGGGGCCGGCCCGCGCGATCCGCCGTTCCCTCGCCTGCCCCGGGGCTTCACGGAACTGCGGTCGGCGCCTCAAAACAGCCAGGCGTGCTCTTCGTTCCCCACTTGGCTGAACGCGCACCGAAGGGCCGTTGCCCTGATGTAGGTTCCGTCGGCGCCGCGCCGACGCAGGCGTGGGACGCCTTTTCGACGCCAACGAGTAGGAATGCTCATGCCGACCGATACCGAACCCGCGATCCGGCGCGTCCTGGAGCAGGCGTGTCCCGGCGTGCGTGTCCTGTCGCTGCGTCATCTCTCCGCGGGCTACAGCAGCAGGCACTGGGTCGCCGATACCGACGAGGGCCGGCTGCTGGTCAAGGTGCCGCAGCGCAACCGCGATCCGGAGCACTTGAGGCGCCTTATGACGAGCACGCGCGTGGCAGCCGAGCACGGCATCCCGGTGGTGCGGTACCGATGCCTGGTGCCGCACGCTCCGGCCGTGGACGGGCCCGTGCTCGTCCAGGAGTTCCAGGAGGGCGCTGCGGCGGCTGACGTGTGGGAGTCCGTGGACGATGACCGGCGCGAGGTGCTGTGCCGCGACCTCGGGGACATCGTCGGGCGACTGCACGGCATCGCGGGGGCCGGGTTCGGAGAGGTTCCGGGGAGCGTCGGCGCCACGACGCTGCGGAGCTCGGTCAAGTCGGAGGTGGATACGCTCCTCAGCCGGGGGCAGGCCGACTTGCTCGGCGACAGTGGCGCCCTTCGCGCCGCGACGGCGCTGGCGTTGTCGCGGCTGGACGAGTCGGCGAGCGTCCCGGCACTGACTCACGGAGACCTCTGGCTGCCGAACTTCCTGGTGCGTCACGGACGGATCACCTGCGTCCTGGACTTCGAGCACGCCGGCTACCGGGACCGGTTCCGTGATTTCGGCAAGCTCGACGAGCACATCTTCGACGCGTTCCCGACGGGTCGTCGCGCCTTCCTCGATGCCTACGCCGCCGCGTGCCCGCTGCCGGACGACTGGGAGCAACGCGTCGACGTTGCGCGCATGCTGCACGCGCTGTCCATGCACGTGTACTTCCTGCGCTGGTCCCCGCAGTGGGCGCCGCAGTACGCGCAGCAGGTCAGGGATTGGCTCGGTAGTCATTCGTGAGCGAGCCGACGCACGTCGAGCGTTATCCGTGTTGCCCCTCCGAGGTGAGGATCGCGCGGGCAGCCGACGTGAGCAGGCCCGTCTCGTCCCTGAGTGAAGGGTGGCCGTTTTCAAGGCGCCGACCTGGTCCACCACCGGTACGGGAACATCACGCTGCCGGGCGGCCGGGCCGTCGGCATTGCCATATGCGCTGCGGGCCCCGGGCCGGCCTCGCCTACGGGCTGCGGCACATCGGCGCGGGCCGTGGGCTGCTGGACAGCTGCTGGACGCCGTGCAGAAAGTCTGGGGAAAGGAGCTGTGAGGCGCACAGACCTCACAGGTTCGCCGCGCGTGTGACAGCGGGCGTGACGCCCACCGGTCCGGGTGCGGGGCGGAGGTGGGGGCGGCCTTCTGCCAACGCGGGTGGATACGCGTGGTCGCCCGGGTGGCTACCGGTGGATACGCCCGTAGCCACGAGGCGAAACGCCCCGCCCCCGCTCCGACAGATGCGAGATGCAAGACGCCGTTGGCGAATTGGCCTGGACTGCGGGAGCGAGTCGGCGAAGCTGTGGGGGGAATCGGCTCCGGGCAGCTCCGGGTAGGGCCGCGCCGTAGAGCGTGGTCCTTTCGGCGGGCACGCTCAGACTTCGAAGTTCTCGTCGAAGGTGTCCCGCCGGTCCTGCTCGGCCTGCTGCTGGCGGAGCTTCTCCTGCCACGCCTTGTCGTTGGCCTCGCTCTTGCTGCCGGTGCGGCCCGAGCGCTGCGAGGCTTTCTTCCTCTCCTCGCGCAGCTTCGACTCGGCCTGTTCGCGTGCCCGCTGCGCTTTGTCCTTCATGCCCATGGGAGGTCACCCCTCAGGGGAGAGATCGGAGAGATTGGGCTTCGCCCAGCCTCGCACGCCGGACAGGAGCGCACATGTCGATCAGTGACGCCCCATGAATGCGCCGACGGAATGAATCGTTGCCATGCCGGGGACGGGTGTTGTCACGGGTGGCTTACCGGTGCAGGCGATGCCCGGGGTGGACAGGTTCCGGGTGAGGTGGTTGATCGTGTGGACGACGGGCTGCTGCCCGGTGAAGGCGACGGCGCGGACGTCCTGCCGACGATTCCGACGCAGGCGCCGCATGCGAGACCGCAGGGGCAGCCTGGAGAGACAGCGGCCTCGTCTTCAACGCCCCGACTGGCAGACCTCTCGACCCGGCCGGCCTCACCCGCCGCTTCCGCAACTTCCTCGACCAGGCTGGACCCCGCCACATTCGCTTCCACGACCTGCGGCACTCGACCACCACCCTGCTCCTGGGGCAGAGCCGTCGACCGCCGCGGCGCTGGTCCGCTGACGTTGCCGTCACAGCACGCAGAAGCCCTGCCAGAAGGCGTCTGACAGGGCTTCATATTTGTCGGCGCTACCCGCCACCGAAATTCCGCCACAAAGCGGACTCCAGGCTGGGACTCCTAATGTGATCTGGAACCCGTATGTAGCAGTAGGCGGTCAACGGGAGCCGCGGGACGGGTGGCGAGGCGGCGTTCGCCGGTCGGCGCCTGCGACCGGAAAAGGACACCGACACCGCGACCGCCTCCACCGTCGCCGGGAATAGCCAGGGCAGTTCCCGGTCACGGCCGGGCCTGGCGCCGGAACTGCTCGGTAGCGGCGTCGTTGCCGACTCCCCTGGGCTACTCGCCCCTGAAGGACATGGGGCAACTGCCCTTTTCCAGGGTGAGTTCGCAAAGCCGCCACAAGAGTTGGGCCGACCCGGGCGTTTTCCATGGTTTTTGCGTTGGACGCGACGAATGTGGATCACATAAGTTCCGGTTGCGCGCGGGCCACTCCGGGGAGAGGCGGCCCGATGCGCAGCAAGCACCATTGACCAAGAACCCGTGGGGGATTTCCGCATGTCCAACATGCCCGTCGCACCGCCGCCGCCCAACCGGTACCAGCCCGTTCCGCGGGCCGTTCTCCGCTCTCCTGTCGGACTCGCGAAGGCCGTCTCGATTCTGTTGGCCGTAGTCGTCGTCACCGACATGTTCGCGGTGTGGGCCGATTACCAGTCGCTCGACATGGTGAACCGGCTGATATCCGACTTTGACTCCGTCACCGGCCAGGAGATCGACAGCGTCGACATGCGGTACCGGCTGGCCGGGATCGTGCAGAGCGCAGCGCTGATCGCGACCGGCGTGGTGTTCCTCGTCTGGTTCCACCGGGTGCGGGTCAACGCCGAGGTGTTCGCCCCCGAGTACCACGCGAAGAAGCGCGGCTGGACGATCTGGGGCTGGATCTGCCCGGTGGTCAACCTGTGGTTCCCGCGCCGGATCGCCCTCGACACCTGGAACGCCAGCGCGGACGAGAACCAGCGCGGCGCAAAGCTGCTCAACTGGTGGTGGGCGCTGTGGCTGATGACCGAGTTCATCGGGTGGGCAGCCGGCCGTCAGTACGCCCGCGCCACGACTCCGGAAGAGATCCAGCGCGCCCTCGGCTCGGTGCTGGTCACCGACGCCCTCGACATCGTGGCCGCGATCCTCGCAATCCTCTTCGTACGCCGCCTCACGCAGATGCAGCACGAGAAGGCCCTGCGCGGCCCGAGCGCACCTCCGTTCGTGCCGAACCTGCCCGCCCTTTAGCGGCACGGTCCTTTTTCAAACGCCGCGACGCCCAGCGGCTACGCCGGCTCGGGCATGCCGGACCGCCCGACGGCGGCCTTACGCCCGGGGCTTGTTCGCGAATACCCACCGGTTGCCCGCCAGCGCGTCGTTCTGTTCGGGCAGTGGGCCGCGGCCGTGCCGGCGGGTGAAGTCGAAGGGGGTGTGGACCGAGGTGGACCAGCCCTTGCCCACCAGATGGCCCACGGAGTCGGGGCGCGGTTCGCGGTCGAACAGCGCGATCAGGTCGATGCCGGTCTGCTGTTTCGTCGAGGTGTAGAGCGGGCTGTCGCGGCATTCCAGCAGGTCCTTGTCGAGCTTGACCTCGAATGCCAGGGCGCTTCCCTCCGTGCTCAGCCGGTCCACCGTGTCGATGAGGTACGTCTCGGCGGCGGGCGGCAGGTAGAGCAGCAGCCCCTCGGCCAGCCAGACGCTCGGTGCGGCCGCATCGAAGCCGGCGTCGGTCAGCGCGGTGACCCAGTCGGCGCGCAGATCGACCGGGATCGGTACGCGCGCCGCGTTCGGGGTGGCCGACAGTGCGCCGAGCACCTTGTGCTTGAACGCCAGCACTTCTTCCCTGTCGATCTCGAAGATCACGCAGCCGGGAGGCCAGTCGAGGCGGAACGCCCGCGCGTCCAGCCCCGCCCCGAGCAGGACCACTTGGCGAGCGCCCTCCGCGTGCGCCGACCGGAGGAGAAAGTCGTCGAGGACCCTCGTCCGCAGGCCGAAGTACCGGGCGAATCGCCCCCACAGCGGGCTCGCGTCCCCGTCCAGGACCTGTTGCATGCGCACCGGCCAGCCCGCGGACGCCGGGGCGGCGCGCACGAAGTGCTCCGCGTAGATGTCCTGGGCCAGGCTGTCGTGGCGGTGGGTCTCGATCGCCCGTGCCGCGGCGACCAGGAGAGCGGTCAGGCCGACACCCCCTTCCACACCTTCCACACCGGTGTTCCGATGCGCTGTACCGACCATGTGTCCTCCTTGGCGGGATGCGAGCAAAGACTGCGAGCAGCGAGGGATACGAACGGAGGAATACGGATGGAGGAATAGGGATGGAGGAATAGGAACGGTGGATCCGTGCGGTGAAGTGGGCGCGCGGCGCTACGGCTTCGGGCGGACCGTTCCGCGGGGCGTATCCGATGGTGCGCGGCCCCGCGGCCCTGCGGCCCCGCGACACTCCGGTTCATCGGTCCGGCCGCCTCGGCATGGGCCGGTTCGCCGCGGGTCCGACCACGGCGGTACGGTGCCCGCGGCCGGTCGCCGGAGGCGGTCGGCAGGCGGCAGGCGGCAGGCGGCAGGCGGCAGGCGGACGACCGGAGCCGGCCGGAGCCCGTCAAAGCCCGTCGGACAGCCAACGACCTTGAACGCCTCATTCATCATCCCCTCCCCTCCGGAATCAGGACGGGTTTGACCACGCGGCCCGCGTCGCAGTCGCGTTCGGCCTCGTTGATGTCGGCGAGCGGGTACGTGCGGATCAGCTGGTCGAAGGGGAACCGTCCGGCCTGCCAGAGACCGGTCAGCCGCGGAATCAGCAGTCCCGGTACGGCGTCGCCCTCGCAGATGTGGGAGATCTTCCGGCCCCGGTCCAGTGCCCCCGGTTGGAGCGGCAGCGTGGTGTGGAGCCGTGCCACCAGGCCGAGGTGGCCGGCCGGGCGCAGGGCCTGCAGCGCGTCGTTGATCAGTGGGGCGGAGCCGGTGGTGTCCAGTGCGTACTGTGCGCCGCCGTCGGTCAGGTGCCGGATGCGGTCGGGCAGGCCGGACGAGGCGGCGTGCAGCGGGATCGCGCCGAACCGCTCGGCGAGGGCCAGCCGTTCGGGGTGCCGGTCGACGGCCACGGTCATCGCGCCGGCGGCGGTGGCCGCCATCACCGCGGCCAGGCCCACCGCTCCCGCGCCGAAGACCGCGAGGGTGTCGCCGGGGCCGGCGGCGAAGGAGTGGAAGACCGCGCCGGCGCCGGTGAGGAAGCCGCAGCCGAGCGGTCCGAGCAGTTCGACGGGGAGTGCGGGGTCGACCCGTACGGCGTTGCGGGCGGGGACCATCGCGTACCGGGCGAACGAGGACTGGCCGAACCACCGGGGAGCCAGTGCGCCGCCGGCCGCGTCGGTGAACCGTGCCGCGTTCTCCTCGCGCCCGCCGAAGAGGTTGAGCGCGGCGAAGGAGTCGCAGTGGGCGGGGGCCGCGCCCAGGCAGTTGCGGCAGTGTCCGCAGGAGTCGAAGCTCAGCACGACGTGGTCGCCGGCGTTCAGGCCGGTGGCCGGGCCGCCCGTCTCGACCACGGTGCCGGCCCCTTCGTGGCCGAGTACCGCCGGCAGCGGTGAGCGGCCCGCCGAGTGCCGGACCGCGAGATCGGTCCGGCACATTCCGCAGCCCGCGATCTCGACCAGGATCTCGCCGTCGGCCGGCCCCCCGTTCAAGGTCACCTCCTCGATGGCGAACCGGCTCTCGTAGGAGCGCAGTACCGCCGCGCCGAACCGCATCGTCATGCCTCCTGAGGGCGGTGGACGACGAACGGACTGAGGTTCTGGTAGAGGCCCCAGGGTCCGCCCGCTACGCCGACGCCGCTCTCTTTGATGCCCGCGAAGGGCTGGGCGAGGGAGAGTTCGGCGTGGTGGTTGATCCATGCCGTCCCGCACTCCAGCCGGCCGGCCACCGCCTCGGCCCGGTCGAGGTCGGTCCCCCATACCGAGCCGCCCAGTCCGAAGCCGGTGCCGTTGGCCGCGTCGAGGGCCTCGTCGAGGGTCCGGTAGGGCAGGACCGGCAGGACCGGGCCGAATTGCTCCTGCGTCACCACCGGGCTGTCGGGCGGGACATCGGTCAGGATCGTCGGGGCGAAGAAGTAGCCGGGCCCCGCCGGCCGGTGGCCGCCGGCCGCGGCTCGTGCGCCGTCCGCGAGGGCCTGGGCGGTGTAGTGCTCGACCCGGGCCAGTTGGGGGGCGTTGTTGACCGGTCCCAGTTGCGAGCGCGGGTCGAGTCCGGCTCCGACGACGGCGGTCTTCGCGCGCTGCGCGAGGGCCTCGACCACGTGGGAGTGGAGCCGGGCCGGGGCGTAGACGCGTTTGACGGCCATGCAGACCTGTCCGCAGTTGCGGAACGCCGCCCAGAACAGCCGGTCGGCGATCCGTTCCACGTCCACGTCCTCCAGCAGGATGGCGGCGTCGTTGCCGCCCAGTTCCAGGGTGACCCGGGCGAGCGAGGCCGCCGCGGCCTTGGCGACGGCCCGTCCGGTGGGGATCGAACCGGTGAAGGTCACGTGGCGGATTCCGGGGTGGGCGGCGAGGCGGGCGCCGAGGGGTTCGCGGCCGGTGACGATCGTCAGGACGTCCTCGGGGAGGGCGGTGGCCAGGACGGTCCCCAGCAGCCGGGTGGCGAGGGGGGTGAACGGGGAGGGCTTGAGCACCATCGTGTTGCCCGCGGCGAGCGCGGGCGCGAACTTCGCCGATGCGAGCTGGAGGGGAAAGTTCCACGGGACGATCGCGGCGACGGGCCCGAGCGCTCGCCAGCGGAGCTCGCTGTGTACCGGCCGGCCGTCCGTGACCGGCCGGGGCGCGGGGTCCAGCTCGGCGAAGTAGCGCAGGCGGGCCGCCGTGCGGGCGACCTCCGCGTACGACTCGGCCAGGGGTTTGCCCTGTTCCCGGGTGAGCAGGGGGGCGAGGTCGGTCCCGGCCGCCTCCACGGCGTCGGCCGCCGCGCGCAGCGCGGTGGTGCGGGCGGCGGGGTCGGCCCGCCAGCCGCGCCATGCCTGGTGGGCACGGTCGATGACGGCGTCCAGTTCGGGTGGCTGCTGGTCGGGGGCCTCGTCGAATGCCTCGCCCGTCGCCGGGTCGAGGACGGCGAGGTGGCGGGTCCCGGGGGCGCGGCGGGGCCGGGGTGTCGGCATGCCGGCGGTCAGTTCGCGGCGGCGGCCGCGTATTCCCGGGCGTGGCGGTCCATCTCCGCCCGGAAGGCGGCTACCAGGTGTGGCTGGATCCTTCCGGTGGTGCGGTCGCCGCCCTCGCAGACCGCGCCGCGTACTCCGACGATGTCGGTGCCGATGCGGGTCAGTTCGCCGAGGTCTGCCACCTTGACGCTGCCCGCGAGGGCGGCGAGCAGGTCGGCCTCGTGGGCCAGCCGGACGAACTCCGCGCAGACGTCGGGCGGAACGTGGTCGAAGAGCCGTGTCCCGTCCTTGACCGCGGTGTCGAGCATGGCCGCGTCGGAGCCGGAGCGGAGCGCGATGCCGGGCAGGGCGAGCGGGTTGACGCAGCCGATCCGGTGGGCGTCGGCGTAGCCCGAGGCGACGACGAATGCGTCGGGCCGGTAGTCCTTCACCGCCCGGACGACGCCTCGCATGACGTCGATGGCCTGGTCGGGCGTCGTGCATCCGTAGAGGCCGACCTTGATGTACGTGGCTCCGGAGACGGCTGCGCCGAGCGCCGCCTGGGCCACCGTGCCGGGCTTGTACGGTACGTCTCCCACGGTGGCGGATACCGGTTTGTCCGCCGGGACCGCGTCACGGATCTCCCTGATGACCCAGGGGAAGTTGGCGCCGAGTGAGCCTTCGTCGGGTTTCTTGACGTCGACGATGTCGAGGTGTTCCGCCGCCTTCGCGCAGTCGAGGGCCTCTTCGACGCCGTCCGGGGAGATGAGAAGCAACAAGGTGGACCCCTTCCACCGCATGTCCACCCGGCCGAGGCGCAGGTGTGCGGAGTCGTCTGGATCACTTGCGGTCCGCACATCCTTGCCGCTGCCCGTGGCCGCCGGTAGGGCGCGCGGAGGCCGAACGGCACTGTCACGGTGTGCCCGGTGCGCCGTCCACGCCGGGGAGATTCGGCCATGTGCGGGGGTGGACAGGCTGCACGGCGTCGGGCCGGCCTGAGCCGTGGCGACGGCACGGTTTGCGGAAGGGGCGCCGTCTTGCGGTGCGTGCTGCCGGGGTCAGCTGCGAGGTGTGGGGGGCCCGTCGGACGGCTCGCGCGGGCTGATGCCGGACAGGGCGAGCTGCCAGATCCTGCCCAGTTGTACGACGGCGCTGGCGCGCGCGGTATCGGTGGCGACCGAACGTGCCCGTGCGTAGGTCTCGGTGCCGGCGACCAGATGGACGACGAGTGCGGCGATGGTCTCGGGCAGTACGGCCGGATGGAGCTGGCCGTCCCGCTGGGCCTGTGCGAGCAGGCTGTGGACGGCCGGCAGCCAGGCGGCTGACCATGCGGGGCTGCCGGGCCGTTCGCGGGCGAGCCGGGCCGCCGAGCGGACGACGGGGTCTTCTTCCAGGAGCCGGGCGAGTTCGAGGGTCAGGTCGATGACGGCCTGTAGGGCCGGCCCGGATTCCGCCGTGACGTGGTCCGCCACGGTGCGGGCGGCGTGGGATCCCTGCGACTGGACCTCGTCGGCGAGTTCGCTCTTGGTGGAGAAGTGAAAGGTCAGTGCGCCCATGGAGATACCGGCCGCGTTGATGACCTTGTTCAGCGAGGTGCCGTCGTAGCCCCTGCGGTCGATTTCCTCGGCTGCGGCCCGCACCAGGGCGGCGCGTGTGCGGGCCGCCCGCTCCTGCCTCACCACGGCTGCGCTCCGAAGTGCGGGGCAAGGCCGTTCCTCGGACGGCTCGCCTGCGCGGCGGGGAGGTCGCAAACGGTGGTCACTGCGGACGGCGGGGCGGGTCGGCGCACCCGTCGTGCATTCACCAAAACAGTTCTCCTTCGGTCATTCCGGCTGGTGAGACGGCCAGCGTGCTCGCTGTGTGACCGGGTGACAACTCCGACTTGACGAAGTGTCGCGTTTCGGCCGATCAGCGGTGTGTGCGGGGCATATGACCTGCCGAAGTAGGAGTCACCGGGGCCCGGGAGCAGAAAACAAAGAGATTGTTCTCTATTATTTTCTGGAGTCTTGGACGGGCCGGTCGTACCGCCGACCGGCACCAGGGGGAGGGAACGCACACGATGGCTGCGCATGCTTCGGGTCAACTGCCGGCGCCTCACGGCCAGGTACCTGCCGCCACATTCGTCGAGGAACTCTTCGGGCACCTGCCGCGGGCCGACCAGCGCCGCTGGGCCCTCGCCTACATGCAGGGACTGTTGAGCACACCGGGCAAGAAGTCGGTGCGCCGCCTGGCCGCCACCATCTCCACCTCGCCCACGGCCTCACAGTCGCTGCACCAGTTCATCAACGCCAGCCCCTGGAACTGGAAACCCGCCCGGCAGGAACTCCTGCGGTGGGTCGAACAACGCGCGCAGGGCCAGGCATGGACGATCGGTCTGGCGCTCCTGCCCAAGCGCGGCGAGCACTCCGTCGGCGTGCACCGCAGATTCGTGCAGGAATCCGGGCGCACCCTCAACTGCCAGGTGGGCGTCGGGGCGTTCCTGTCGACCGGCGGAATGGAGCTTCCGGTCGACTGGCGTCTCCTGCTTCCCGACCAGTGGCGCCAGGATCCGCAACGGCGCCTGCGCGCCCGGATCCCGGACGCCGCCGCCCACGACCGTCAGGTGTGGTCGCACATCCTGGATCTGGCCGATTCACTGGCTTCGCGCACCCGTACGACTCTGCCGCCGCTGGTGGCGGATATGAGTGAATGCACGGATACGGCGGCGCTGATGCTCGGGCTGAGCCAGCGCGGGCGGGACTTCCTCCTCACCGTCCCCAACTCCCTCCCCGTCCTGTCCTGCGCCCGCTCCGCAGGCCGGCAGCCCGGCGGACCGGGGCCGGCCGCCCCGCTCGGCGCCCGTCAGCTGCTCAGCCTCAGCGGCAGCGGCCGCCACCCGCACACCGCCACCGTGAGCACCCACGACGGAGCGACCCGGCCCGTCAGGATTCTGAGCGGCCTGGCCCGGCTGCCGCAGGCCGGTCCGTGCACGGGGAGCCGCCAGCACATCTACCGGCTGTTCACCGAACTGCGGCCCGCCGGGGCGCAGCTCTCCCGTATGTGGGTCACCAACATGACGAACCGGCGTATGGACGAACTGCTCCCCCTCACCGGCCTGCCCACCGTGACGGCAACCACCCTGCACGATCTCGGGACCCATTTCGGTCTCCTCGACTTCGAGGGCCGGTCCTTCCCCGGCTGGCACCACCACATGACACTGCTCTCCGCCGCGTACGCCTACCACCGCCTCGCCGGTTCGACGCTTCTGCCCCCGCACGCCCAGGCGTCCGGCCTGCGCTCCGCCTGAACTCCCCAGCCATGAGGGCGCCGAGGCGTCACCCGGTGGCGGTCTCCCCGGCCCGCTCCCACCCGGCCACGCGGCCGACGCTCACTTGGTGGCGGCCTCGGTGCGGAGGCGTACGCGGTGGGCCGGATCGGGCCCGGCGTTGCCGTCGGCAGGTCCGGGCCGCACACCTGCCCGGGGTCACCACGTGGTCAACCCGGCTCGGGATGGGGGCCGTTGGCGGTGACCATCGGCCCGCAGCAGGTCGCGCGCCGCGGCTCCTCGCCATCGCGGCCGGCCTCGAAGGGGCGTCGGGCCGACGGGGTCGACGGCCCATGTCCCGCTGATCGCCGGACGGGTTCGGGACGGAAGCCGCCGGAACGGGCGACTCCGGGGCGGATCGGCTCTTCGCGGACCGGTGTCCGCCTCGGATCGCGGACGGCTGCGTTCCCCTGTCATCCGGTGTTTCGTGCGAGCCGGGAGGGGCCCAGGTCCGCCGAAGGTCCCTGAACACCCCGCCCAGCAGCATGAATGCCCGCGAGGTGCCGTTCCGCCCAACTGCGCGCCACACGTTCGCACTTCGGCTCCGCCAGAGGCGGTGCTGCCACCTTCTCGACAAACAAAAAGAACACCCTCTATGTTATTGGCGCGGCGGTCAGGTCACTCGCCCACGGGGGCCGAGGGCGCGCCGCGAGTGATTTGCCTAAGGGGGAAGCAAGGGCATGTCCGATTCCGCACGCCGTGACGCTGCGTCCGGCACCGCTCTGTTCAGCCGGGTGCCCCGGGAACTGGTGCACAAGACGGCGCCCGACGAGGTCCTGCTCACCGGCTGGCGTCAAGAAGCCGAGGATCACTTCGTCGTCACGGCCTCATGGCCGGAGCAGCACAGTTTCTACGTACCGGTGGCGGGGGCCCGCGACCCCCTGCTCGCTGCCGAATCGGTGCGCCAGGCGATCCCGTTACTGTGCCACGGCGCCTACGGCGTGCCGCAGGGGCACCGGCAGATCTGGGATCACTTCGCCTGCGCCCTCCACCCCGACGCGCTGTCCGCCGACGAAGGGCCGGCCACCATCGAGCTGGACGTCTCCTGCTCCGATGTACGGCGCCGCGGCAGCAGGCTCGCCGCCATGACGATGCAGGTGCGCCTGATGCGCGACGGCGCCTGCATGGGGGTGGCCCATGCGCGGTTCACCAACCAGCCTCCGGCCATCTATCAGCGCCTTCGCGGGGAGTACGCCGATCTTGAGGCCGCGATGTCGCGGACCATTCCGCTGGCCCCGCCGATATCCCCGAAACAAGTGCAGCGCAGCCGGTTCCGGGATGTCGTCCTCTCTCCGACGAACACGGCGCAGGTGTCCCAACTCCGCGTCGACCTGGCCCACCCGGTCCTCTTCGACCATCCGGTCGATCACGCGCCGGGCATGCTCCTGCTGGAGGCCGCACGCCAGGCGACGCACGCGGTCGCCCATCCGCACGATGTGGTGCTCACGGGAATGGACTGCGCCTTCTCGCACTATGCGGAACTCGACGCCCCGTGCTGGATCGAGACATCCGCCCTCGGCAACGAGCTGATGGGGCGTCTCGCGGTGCAGGTGGTCGCCCGTCAGTTCGGCCGAGAGGTCTTCTCGGCCCTGATCACGGCCGAGCACTCCGTGCGGACCTGAGGGGCCGGCGGGCGCCCGCGATGGCTGAGCGGCCGTCGGGGCGGCGGGGCTCACCCCGTTGGCGGCAGGGATCAGGCATGCCTGCTGTCCGTGTCCCGCCGCCCGTCCGCTCGTGCGTGATCGGCGGTGCGGCGCTTGTGGCGGACTTCCCGTCGTCTTCCGGTGCCACGACGGCGGAACGGCAACGGTCAGGGCTCCGGTGCGGGTGCGCACCGGAGCCCTGACGTGAGTCGCTCGCGTCGCCGGGTGCGTCCCGGACGGCCTGCCGTGCGGCCTCAGCGGGCGGGTGGCGTGGCGAGGTGGGCCCGGTACCATTCGGCGGCTTCCCCGAGCCGGGAGAGCGCGCCGGGGCCCGCGGGGCAGCCGGCCGCCTCCCAGATCGAATCGCTGCGGTACCAGTGATCGCGTGCGAGCAGCGAGAACTGGCGCTCGCTCATCTTGCCCGGGTGTTTCCGCAGTTGTTCGAGGCAGGTCTGCCAGGACCAGTTCTCCCTGCCGGGCGACGGCAGCACCTTGTGTGCGGCCAGCGCCGCCAGCAGCTCGCCGTTGCTGACCGGAACCGGATGGCCGGCATGGAAAATCCCGCGGGGCGGCTCCGTCAGATACGCGAGGGCCGTGATCAGCCGCGCCAGGTCACCGACGTCCACGAGCGACAGGAGGCCGCGCCCGTCGTCCCAGCGCGCCGGAACCCTCTCCAGCAATTCCGCGTAGGCGGGCACCACCCACCGGTCGCCTCTCCCCAGAACCAGGCCGGGCCGCAGGACGGTCCCACCGGCGGCCAGAGCCTTTCCTTCGCCTTCCCACCGGGTCCTGCTGGAAGGCGAAACCGGTGCGGGCGCCACCTCGTTCACCGCGATCCCCCGGTGGGGCCCCATCCCGTATACCGCCGCCGTGGACAGATGGATGATCCGTTGCACCCCGGCGCGCCTCGCCTCGGCCATGAGTGCCGCGCAGCCGTGGACGTTGACCTGCGTGCAGCGGTCCTCGTCGCCGCCGATGTACGACGCCAGGTGGATCAGTACGTCCGACCCGGCGACCAGCGCGGGTAAGGACTCCGCGGCGGTCAGGTCGCCGAGGATCCATTCCAGGCCCGGTACGGCTGGGCCCGTGGGTGGTGTGCGGGCCAGTGCCCGCACGGTGATGTCCCTGCCCGCCCGGGGTGTTTCGAGCAGTGTCTTCAGGACCGCCGACCCGATGAAGCCGGTGGCGCCGGTGAGCGCCACCTGCCACGTGGTCATGCGGCCACGCTGAGGGCGGCATCGACCGTCACCCGGGAGACCGTCCGCGGGCGGGCGATGCCGGGCAGCAGGTAGCGCCACATCGCGACGATCTGCTGGGGAAGATCCGCCCGGCCGGTGGAGAGCTGGGACATCAGCTGGGTCCCGGTGTAGGCGGCCACCAGGACCCGTGCGCACTCCGCCTCGTCGACGTCCTCCAGGAGTTCGTCCCGGGCGCGGGCGGCGAGGAGCTCCTGCCGGAATTTCTCGCCCCACCATTCGTACACCGTGAAGTCCTGTACCCCGCCTTCGGTTTGATCGACCGCCAGCCGCACACCGGCCCGGAAGCGCACATTGCGCTGCATTTCTCCGGCGAGGTAGAGGGTCAGGTTCACCAACTGCTGGATGCCGCTGGGCTGTTCGGGCAGACGCAGCGCGGCCGCCTGCTCCACGATGACCGCTCTGGCCAGGTCCTCCTTCGATTTGAAGTGGAAGTACATGGCCCCCGGTGTGACTCCGGCGCGTTCGAGGATCCTGTTGATACCCGCCCCGGAGAAGCCGTTCTCGTCGAAAGTCTCGGCGGCTGCCTGGATGAGTGCATCGCGTGTCCGGACTGCCCGTTCCTGCCTTTGGCGTGCCACGTGCTGGTCCTCGATCTCTGAATAGTACAAAAAGAATGACCTCTATGTTATGTCCGGAACGGCCTTCGCCGGTACCCGCGTTCGCGGGGCGGCCGAACAGGCGTTGGCGTGGAAGGCGCCGCGGTGCGGGAGCGGCGCGGTCACGGGGCGGCCCCCTCGTTCCAGAGGCTGACGTAGCGCTCGCCGGTGTCGGGCAGGACGGTCACGATCGTCCGCCCCGCGTACTGGGGCAGGCGGGCCAGCCGGGCGGCGCCGTGGACCGCTGCGCCCGAGGAGACCCCGACGAACAGGCCCTGCCGGGCGGCCAGGGACTTGGCGGCCCGGACGGCGTCCTCGTCGCTGCAGGTGAAGACGTGGTCGATGAGCGTGCGGTCGGTGGTGGCGGCGACGAAGCCGCCGTTCAGGCCGGGGATGCGGTGCAGTCCGCCGTAGCCGCGGGAGAGAACGGGCGAGGACTCCGGCTCGACGGCCACCGCCTCCAGGGCGGGGTTGCGCTCCTTGAGGTAGCGGGCGGTGCCGGTGAGGGTGCCGCCGGTGCCGACGCCGGCGACCAGGACGTCCACGGTCCCGGCGGTGTCGGCCCAGATCTCCGGGCCCGTCGTCTCGTAGTGGGCCAGCACGTTGTCGTCGTTCTCGTGCTGGCGGGCGTACCACGAGCCGGCCGTGCGGGCGTTGATCTCCTCGGCCTTGTCGATGGCGCCCTGGAAGCCGTCCTCGCTGGGGGTCTGGACGACCTCGGTGCCCAGCGCGCGCAGCAGCCCGATCCGTTCGGGCATGGCGTTGTCGGGCAGGACGATGACGCAGCGGTAGCCGCGGGCGGCGGCGAGGGCGGCCAGCGCGACGCCGGTGTTGCCGGAGGTGGACTCCACGACCGTGCCGCCGGGGACGAGTTCGCCGCGCGCCTCCGCGCCCCGCATCATGTGCAGGGCCGAGCGGTCCTTGCTGCTGGAGAAGGGGTTGACCGACTCCAGCTTGGCCAGCACCTCCACGTCCGGGTGGGCGCCCTCCAGATGCAGCCGCACCAGGGGGGTGTTGCCGATCAAGTCCTCCAGACCGTCCGCGATCCGGCACTCGGCGGTACGAGCAACCATGAGTGAACTCCTGTCAGTTGTACGCGTACTGCGCGACGGAAGAGGCGGGGAGGACGGCGGGGCGAGGCGGTGCGCCCGGCCGGGGTGCCGGGGCGGGGGCGGTGGCTCGGCTCAGCGGGGCGGGGGGATCACCACGAGCCGGTCGAGGCGAGGAGCCGTACGGGGTCGCCGGCCGGCCCGGCGGAGCCGCCCACGCTCTTGACCACGGACGCGGGTGCGTAGACCCGGCTGCCGGGCGGGATGTCCTTGGTCACCGTGGCCATCGAGCCGATCAGCGCGCCGTCACCGATGGTCACCGGCCCCAGCACCGTCGCGTTGGCCCCCAGGACGACGCCGTTGCCGACGACGGGGTGCCGCCGCTCGCCCGGGGCGCGGTGGTTGTCGTTCCACCAGCCGACGGCACCGAGCGTGACCTGGTGGAAGAGGGTGACGTCGTCGCCGACCACCGCCGTCTCGCCGATGACGACCGACGAGCCGTGGTCGATGAAGACGCGGCGACCGATCCGCGCGCCGGGGTGGATCTCCACGCCGGTGTGGCGGCGGGCGAAGTAGGCGATGACCCGGGCGCTCATGCGGCGGCCGCGGCGGTGCAGGCGGTGGGCGACGCGGTGGGCCCACAGGGCGGGCAGCGCGGGGTGCAGGACGCCCTCGCGGCGGGTGCTGATGGACGGGTCGCGCTCGATGACCACGTCGAGGTCCTCGCGCATCGTGCGCAGCAGTCCGGGGACGGTGTGCATGGCTTCAACTCCTCCTGCTACGGATGGCCGTGGCATGTGGTGTGTCCGCGTCGCCCGGGTCGTGGCCGCCGTCCGTGCTGGGCTCCCGCCCGGCGCCCTCGCGCGCCGTGGGCAGGTGCGGGGGGCGGGGCAGGTGCGGCTCCGGCCGGACGAAGGGCGGGCGCCCGAGGGGTGCACCGCCGGCCGGCAGCAGCCGGGTGGCTGTCGGGGACGGCACCGGCAGTGCGGTGAACAGGCCCGGTGCGGCCGTTTTCGCGGCCGGCCAGGACGTGTGGCGGACCGCCGGGCAGCGGCCGCGCGGGCCGTCGGGGGCCGCGTCGGTGGACAGGGCGCCGAAGGAGACGCGGCGGCGTGCGGTGGTGGTTCGGCGGGACGGTGTCAGCGCGCCGCCGCCGCGAGGACCGCGTCGACCAGCTTCTCCAGCCTGCTCACGGTGGCGGGGTCCTCGATGAGGCCCTCGGAGGTGCGCAGGCTGATCGCGTCGCCCACGGCGACCTCGTCGCACTCCACGGCGGCGGCACCGCAGTTGGCGAGTATCCGGCGCACGTGCGGCTGTACGTTCGCGCCGCCGGCCTGGCCCGGGGAGGCGCTCAGGACCGCCGTCGGCAGGTCGGTCAGCGGGCTCTCGCCGCCGGGGCGGGAGAGCCAGTCCAGCGCGTTCTTCAGCACGCCCGGGGGGTAGCCGTTGTAGGCGGGGGAACAGACGATCAGGGCGTCGGCACCGGACACCTGGCCGCGGGCGGACTCCAGGGGCGCGGGGTGGCCCGCGCGCTCCACGTCCTGGTCGAACGGCGGGAAGTCGTGCAGCGGCACGACGGTGGCCTCGTGGCCGCCGGCCCGCCCCTCGATGATCTTCCGGATCGTGGCGACCACCGCGGAGTTCGAGGACTCCGCGCGCAGGCTACCGGAGATCAGGGCAATCCTGGCCATTTCTTCAACCCTTTCCTAGCGTGCTCCGCACAGACTCGCGGAGCCAATCACGCCGGGGTATTCCCGGACAACAACGGGCTCCAGGGTGCTTGCGATTTCGGGGACTTGGCGGAGTGCTGTGACAGATGTGGCAAGTTCCTGAAGTCGCCGCGGCCGTGGCCGGATCTCCTTGCCACGGCCGAACCGCCCGTGCTTGGCTTCCCTCCATCTCAGCGGCCTGCCGGTCCGCGCTCCAGCGAGGCAGTGCACGCATATCCCGGATTTCCGCCAACGCGGGCGTAACGAGGGATCCCTGACGCCGAATGGCGCGGGATGCCTTGGGCCCGGCGTGCCAGGAAAGGAATGCACGGTGTCCCACTTCGATATACGCAAGACCGGCGGCAGGATCGGTGCCGAGGTGCTCGGCGCCGACCTGAGCAGCGAGTTGCCGGACTCGGTGTGGTCCCAGATCCACGAGGCTTTCCTGGAGCACAAGGTGCTCTTCTTCCGGGACCAGGACATCGACGACGCGGACCAGTTGGCCTTCGCCGGCCGCTTCGGGCCGCTGACGCAGAAGCACCCGATGATGCGCACGGTCGACGGCGCGGTGCAGGTCATCCCGGTCGACGGCGCGGATCAGCGCGCCAACCACTGGCACGTCGACATCAGCTTCACCCGGGCCCCGTCCCTGGGCACCACTCTGCGCAGTGTCACCCTGCCCCCGTACGGCGGGGACACGCTGGTCGCCAACGCCGCCGCCGGGTACAAGGATCTCCCGGCCGAACTGCGGGAGATCGCCGACAGGTTGTGGGCAGTGCACACCAACCACGCCGAGCAGCCCCGCCTGGGTACCGAGCGCGGCGAGCAGGTGCGCAAGGCGTTCCTGGCCAAGCGGTTCGAGACCGCGCACCCGGTCGTGCGCGTCCACCCCGAGTCCGGTGAGCCCAGTCTTCTCCTGGGCGGCTTCGCCCAGCGCCTGGTCGGTATGGAGCTGCGCGAGTCCCGGCCCCTCATCGACGTCCTCCAGGCGTATGTGCTCCGCCCGGAGAACACCGCCCGCTGGACCTGGCGCCCCGGGGACGTCCTGATCTTCGACAACCGCAGCGCCCAGCACTACGGCGTCGACGACTACGACAGCCACCAGCGCGTCCTGCACCGCGTCTCCATCACCGGCGACGTGCCGGTCGGCCTGGACGGCAAGTCCAGCTACGTCATCGAGGAGGGCGAGTGAGCGCCACCGCGCCCGGCACGGGCCGACAGCCCCAGGGACCCGCCGCGTTCACCGCGCGGCTGCGCCGCCGCGAGCGGATGGTCGGCTACTGGATCGCCTGCGACAACCCCACGGGCACCGAGCGCATCGCGGGCCTGGGCTACGACTACATCGGCATCGACGGCCAGCACGGCATCCTGCACCAGGCGGGCTGGCAGTCGGCGCTGCTGGCGGTGGACTCCCGGCAGCGCTCCGCGGGCGTCCTGCGGGTCCCCTCCGTCGACCCGATCGCCATCGGCATGGCCCTGGACACCGGGGCCCGCGGTGTGATCGTGCCGATGGTCGGCACCGCCGAGGAGGCCGCCGTCGCCGCCCGCGCCTGCCGCCACCAGCCCAAGGGCACCCGCAGCCTGGGCGGTCCGGTCCGCGGCGAGGTGCGGCTGGGGTCGGTGCCGGACGAGGTCGACGAGGCCGTCGCCTGCATCGTGATGATCGAGACGGCCGCGGCGCTGGAGAACCTGGAGGCGATCTGTGCCACGCCGGAGCTGGACGCGGTCTACGTCGGTCCCGCCGATCTGTCCGTGGCCCTGGGCGCCCGCTACTTCGGGGACCCGGATGTGGCGAAGGACCTGGAGGACGCGCTGCGGCGGGTGAGCGAGGCGGCCGAGCGCGCGGGCATCGCCTGCGGCATCCATTGCCTGACCGGTGACGCCGCGGCCGAGCGCCTGGGCGAGAACTTCACCTTCGCCACGGTCTCCAGCGACATCACCCACCTCCAGCAGATCGCGGCCGACCACCTCGGTGCCGCCCGGGGCGGGGCCGTCCGGGCCTGAGCGGCACGGCGGCCCGCGCCGCCCCGCCCCGGGGCACTCCCCCGGCCCCGGCCTTCCAGTGCCCCGGCCGCCGCGACGCCACAACGCCGCGACGGACGCGAGGAATTCGACGAAAGTGGGACCTTTGAAAACAGCGACCGCCCCCATCGCCCCCGCCGCCGGCCGGATCGTCCGGTCGATCGAAGAACTGGTCGGCAACACTCCGCTCATGGAGATCCGGCTCGCGCACCTCCCGGACTCCGTCCGGCTGCTGGCCAAGCTGGAGATGTTCAACCCGCTGCTGAACGTCAAGGACCGCCCGGCGCTGTACATGATGCGCCAGGCGGAGGTCTGCGGGGCGCTGCCCGCGCGGGGCGGCACGGTCATCGAGTGCTCCTCCGGCAGCACCGGCATCTCCCTGGCCGCGCTCAGCGCCCGGCGCGGCCACCGCTGCATCATCGTGATGCCTGACAACGCCACCGAGGAACGCCGTCAGATCCTGCGGGAGTTCGGCGCCGAGGTCGTCCTCGTCCCGCACGAGGACGGGCTGCCGGCCGCCTGGCGTCACGCCGAGGAGCTCCAGCGCAGCATCCCCGGTTCCTGGCTCGCCCACCAGGACGAGAACCCGGAGAATCTGCGTGCCCACTACGAGACGACCGGGCCCGAGATCTGGGCGGCCACCGGCGGGCAGGTCGACGTGCTGGTGTGCGGCGTGGGCACCGGCGGCACGCTCACCGGTGTGGCCCGCTACCTCAAGGAGCGCCGGGACGTGCACGTGGTGGCGGTCGAGCCGGCCCGTGCCGCGATCCTCAACGGCGGGGCGCCGGGGCCGCACGGCATTCCCGGCATCGGTGCCGGCTACGTCTCCGAGATCATGGACCTCGATCTGATCGACGAGGCCATCGCCGTCCCGGACGAGGCCGCCGCCGGCACCACCCGCGAGGTCAACCGCGCCACCGGTCTGCTGACCGGCATCTCCTCGGGCGCCGCCGCGTACGCCGCGCGCCTGCTGGCCCGGCGGGAGCGCTGGGCGGGCTCGACGATCGTCACCGTCTTCCCCGACACCGGCGAACGGTATCTGTCGCTGTCGACCGAGTGAAACCCACGTTTGTCACCGGAACGGATAGCCCATATGTGCCGCATCTTCGGCTACTTCAACGCGACAGCCTCCCCCAACGACCTCAGAACAGCCTCCGCGCTGCAACGGCACGGAGGCCCGGACGCCAGCGGTTCGGCCCGGGGTGCCGGCTGGGGCATCGGCAGCAACCGCCTCGCCATCGTCGACCTGGACGGCGGGCAGCAGCCGTACGAGAGTGACGGCGGCCGCATCCGGGTCGTCTTCAACGGCGAGATCTACAACCACGACGCGCTCCGCGCCCGCCTGCGGGGGCTGGGGCACGTCTTCCCCGATCGCTGTGACGGCGGCGTCCTCCCGGCCCTGTACGCCGAGTACGGTGCCGGCTTCGTCGACCACCTCGACGGGATGTACGCCGTCGCCGTGGTGGACCTGCGCGGCGAACGGCCCCGGCTGCTGCTGGCCACCGACCACATCGGCATGAAGCCGCTGTACTACCGCTGGGACGCGGCCGGCCGCTCGCTGCACTTCTCCTCCGAGCTGTCGGCGCTGCTCGGCTTCGGCGGGATGTCCGACGGCATCTGGGACGCCGGGCTGGACGCCTATCTGGCCACCAAGACGCCCTTCGGCGAGCAGACGTTCTTCGACGGTGTCCGGGTCCTGCCGCCGTCCACCACCATGACCTGCGAGCTCGGCGAGACCCCGCGCACCGTGCACCGCCCCCAGCAGCCCGAGGACCACGGCTTCACCGGCGCCGAGGAGGCCGGCGCCCTGGTGCGCGAGCGGCTGCGTGAGGAGGTCGGCCGGCTGCTCGTCGCCGATGTGCCGGTCGCCGTCATCACCTCCGGCGGCCTGGACTCCAGCCTGGTGACCTCCCTGGCCGCCGAGCACGGGCCGGTGCACTCCTTCAACATCGCCTACGGCGGCGACTGGCCCTTCGATGAGCGGCACTTCGCCCGCGAGGCGGCCGAGCGCGCGGGCACCACGCACCACCAGGTCGAGATCGACCCGGCCGGCTTCCCCGGTCTGCTGGAGGACGTCGTCTGGCATCTGGGCCAGCCGAACGCCGACCCCATCACGCTGAGCACCCACGCGCTCTTCGCCGCCGTCCGCGACGCGGGCTTCAAGGTCGCGCTGACCGGCGACGCCGCCGACGAGGTCTTCGGCGGCTACGGACGGATGCGCGCGGCCGCCGGGGCCGCCGGGTCCGGCCAGGCGTGGTACGGGGACTACCTGGACGCGCTGGGCGTCCTCCCCGCCCACCGCCGCCACGGCCTCTACACCGATGCCTACCGCGCGTTCGTCGAGGATGTGCCGCCCCTCCCCGCCGACGTCCTGGAGCGGCTGCGCGAGGGTGCGGGGACGGTCCTGGAGCGGATCAGCGCGTTCGAGCTGGGCCACCGGCTGCCCGCCTACCACCTGCGCCGGGTGGACCACCTGAGCATGGCCAGCTCCGTCGAGGCCCGGCTGCCGTTCTGCCAGCGCAGCATCATCGCCCCGGGCCGGGGCCTGCCCGACGCGCTGCGCATCCGGGGCGGGGGCGTGAAGCGGACGCTGTACGCGGCCGCCTCCGGGCTGGTGCCCGATACGGTGCTCAACCGTCCCAAGCAGCCCTTCACCCTGCCCGTCACGGCCATGCTGGCGCCCGGTACCCGGCTGTGGGAGTACGCCCGGGACATGCTCGCCGCCGCGCGGCTGAAGGACGGCGGCCAGCTCGATGCGGCCGCGGTCGCCGCGCTCTTCGCCGCGCAGGCCGACACGCCCGACGACACCACGTCCCTGACCCTGTGGGCGCTGCTGGTGCACGAGGTGTGGCGGGAGCTGTTCCGCAGGCCGGCGCGCCGGTCCGAACCCACGGCGGTAGCGGCGTGATCGGACATCTTGCGTACGCGACGGGGAGCCCGTGCCCGACGGTCGTGCTCGACGCGCGCCGGCTGTCGGCGGACGAGGGAGCGCTGCGCCGGGAGCTGACCGAGGTGCGGCGCTATCTCTCCGAGGCCGGCGGCTCCCATGTTCTGAAGATCGCGCTGGTGCGGCCGTCCGCACATCCGCTGTTCGATCTCGACTACCGGTTCGTCCAGGCGCTGCCCGACGGCCCCGACCGTTTCGACTTCCGCGGCTCGTGCGGGCACTCGATCCTCTCCGCCGTCGTCTCGGCCGAGCGGGCCGGGATGCTGCCGGCGCTGACGCCGGGCGGCCGGGTGCGGGTCAATGTCCTGAACAACGGCGACAGCGTGGTGTGCGAGTTGGAGGAGACCGGCCTCAACGAGGTGCGGTTCACCGTCTACTTCGTCCAGCCCGTCGGCATACCGCTGCCGGAGCTCCTGCTGACCGCGGAGCCGTGCACCGAGCTGGTGTCGGACGGCGTCTCGCGCACCGTCTCGCTGGTCTCCACCGGCAACCCCTACACGTTCGTCGACGCACGGGAGCTGGGGATACGGGACCACACCGAGCTGTTCGCCGCCGGGGACGAGCTGTTCGCGCGGATGGCGCGGCTGCGCGTGGCCGCGGCCGGCCGGCTCGGCTGGTCCCCCGATGGCGCCTTCCCCAAGATCGCGGCGATCCTCCCGGAGGCATCCGGCCGTATCGCGGCGCGGGCGGTCTCGGTGCCCGGCTGGCACCCGACGATCGCGCTGACCGGGGCGGTCTGCCTGGGGGCGGCGACCCGTATCCCCGGCACCGTCGCGTGGCGGATCGCCGAGGAGGCGGGCCACGTCGACGGGCCGCTGGGCATCACCACCCCCGGCGGCCGGACGGTGGTCACCGTCGCCACCCACGAGATCGGCGGACAGCCCTCGCTCACCTGGGTCGGGGTCGGCCGTAAGCACGTCACCCACCAGGGCTCCTTCGTGCTCGAACCGCTCGCCCATCTGCAATTCGAGGAGATTGCCCAATGCCTGGCACTGTCAGCGGCCTCCGTGTGAGGCCATGTCTCACCCCGGACCTGCGGGCGAAGCTGCGCGAGTCGGCGGAGCGGACCGCGCGCAGCGGTGAGCCCGACCACGAGGCCCTCACCGACTTCCGCAAGTCGGGACTGCCGGCCACGGCCGTCCCGGCCGGGTACGGCGGCGCGGGCGGCGACGGCCGCGAAATCAACCGTGTCGTCGAGGAGTTGGCGACCGTCAACCCGTCGGTGGCCATCATCGCCTTCCAGCATTTCGCGGTGAGCAGCCGCATCGCCGAGTGGGGCACCGAGCAGCAGAAGTCGGACCTGCTGCCGCTGCTGGCCGACGGCACCTATCTGGCCGCGTCGGCCTGGAGCGAGACGGGTGCGGGTGCGGCGAAGCAGAACCTCAGCAGCACCGGCACCCGCCGCGCGGACGGCGGCTGGGAGCTGAACGGCGCCAAATCCTTCACCACCGGCGTCTCCATAGCCGACCTCTATCTCGTCCTCGTGCAGACCGGGCGGCCCGATGAGGGGGCGCGCCGCACGTACGGGGCGGCCGGGCAGACGTTCTTCCTGGTCACTGCCGACACCTCGGGCGTGGTGCCGGACCTGAGCCTGGACCTGGCCGGGATGCGCGGCTCGGCCACCGGCTTCGTCTCGATGGAGCGGTGCGTGGTGCCCGACGGGAACCGGCTGGGCCCCGAGGGCCGGGCGCCGGAGATCATCGCCGGGGTCCGCACCTCGGGTGCGACGCTGGGCGCCGTGGCCGTCGGCGCCGCCCAGGCCGCCTTCGACCTCGCCGTCGACCACGCCGAGCGGCGTGGCCTGACCGAGCGTCCGACGGTCCGCCACCGCCTGGTGGACCTGGCGACCCGCCTGGAGTCGGCGCGCGCCATCGTCGAGCGGGCCGGTGCCCGCGTCTCGGCCGACCCCGGCACGACCACGCTGCACAGCAAGCTCTACGCGTCCACGGCGGCCGAGGAGATCTGCCTCGGGGTGGCCCGCATGCTCGGCTCGGCCGGCTATGTGACCAGTTCGCGGCTGAACCTGCTGCTGGCCGACGCCCGCGCGGTGGCGCTGATGGGACCGACGAACGACCTCGCCCGAGAGCTGGTGGCCCTGACATGGCAGAGCTGAACTCCCCCGCGCCCGAGCCGGAGCTGGTGGTCTGCGCGCGCAAGCTGGTCACCCCGCAGGGGGTCCGCGCGGGCCACGTCCTGGTCTCCGGCGGGCGCATCACCGCCGTCGCGGACGAGGACACCGCCGCCCCGTCCGTGCCCCGCCTGGACGCCGGCGACCACTACGTCCTGCCGGGTCTCATCGACTCCCACGTCCACTTCCGCACCCCCGGTCTGACGCACAAGGAGGACTGGGAGCACGGCACCCGGGCCGCGGTCACCGGCGGCTTCACCACGGTGATGGACATGCCCAACACCGTGCCGCCGACGCTGACCGCGCATGCCGTGGCCGAGAAGGCGGATCTGGTCAAGGGCCACTCGCTGACCGACCACGTCTTGCACATCGGGGTGGACCCGCAGAACCCGAAGTTGCTGGCCACCTTGGACCGTTCCGTCGCCACCAGCGCCAAGCTCTTCATGGCCGGGCATCACACCGCGCCGACGGTGGTGCGCGATCCGGCCGTGCTGGAGGAGGCGTTCGCGGCCGCCGCCGAGGGCGGGGTGCAGCTGATGCTGCACGCCGAGGACGGCGGGCTCTTCTCCCTCCTGGACGAATGGTGGGGCGAGCCGGGCAGCTACCGCGAGTACGAGGCCCGCAGGCCGCGCAGCGGCGGCATCGCCGCGGTGGCCAAGGTCATCGAGCTGGTGCGCCGGCACGGCACCAGGGCCCACATCCTGCACCTGTCCAGCGCGGAGGAGGCCGATCTGATGTGTGCGGCGCAGGCCGCCGGGCTGCCGGTCACTTTCGAAGTCACCGGCCACCACCTGTCGTTCACCGATGAGGACACCCGGCGGCTGGGCGCCCGCACCCGCCTGTCGCCCTCCATCCGCCGGCAGGCGGACCAGGACCGGCTGTGGGAGGCGGTGTACGCGGGCCAGCCGGCCACGATCGGCTCCGACCACGCTCCGCACACCGTCGAGGAGAAGTCCCGCACGGTCCAGGCGTCCCCGCCCGGCCTGCCGGGCGTGCAGGAGCTGGCGGTCGCGGTGTGGACCGGTATGCGGCGGCGCCGGCCCGAGGAGGACGTGGACACGGCCGCCGCCCGCCTCGTGCGGTACCTGGGCAGCGGCCCCGCCGATCTGTTCGGGCTGCCGGGCAAGGGCCGCCTAGAGCCGGGCGCCGATGCGGATCTGGTGTTCTTCGATCCCGACGCCACGTGGATGTTCTCCGCCCGCGGTGTTCGGGCCAAGTGCGGCTGGTCCGCGTACGAGGGCTGGACGATGACCGGCCGTATCGAGCGCACCCTGCGCGCCGGACAGACGGTCTGGGACGCGGCGACGCAGACCTTCGGCTCCTATGACGGGCGTCGGCTGTCCGCCACCGGGCCCCGCTGACCGCGGGCCCGCGCCGGTCGCCGTACGGATCTCCTGCACCGGCCCCTGATCTCCACTCCCCTTCCCGCAAGGAGCACCAGATGTCCCCCAAGCGCAGCGCCGTCGTCGCAGGCGGCGGCATCGGCGGGCTCGCCGCCGCGGTCGCCCTGGCGGGCGCCGGAACCGAGGTCACGGTCGTCGAGCGGGCCCCGGGTATCAACGATGTCGGCTCGGGTCTGATGCTGTACGCGAACGGTGTGCGGGCGGCCGGGGCCCTCGGCGCCCGTCTCGGCGAGCGCGTGCGCACCGATGGCTGGGTCACCCCGGACGACGCGGTGCGGCTGCTGATGGACTCCACCGGCGCCGTGCTCTCCAAGGAGCCGATCGGCGAGGTGGGCACGCGGCTCGGCGCACCCCAGATCCCCATCCTGCGCACGGCCCTGCAGAACGCGCTGTTCGACGAGGCGGCCGCCGCCGGGGTGACGGTGCTGCTGAACACCGCGGTCGAGGATTACACCGCGGACGACGCGTCGGTGTGCGTGCGGCTGTCGGACGGGAGCACCCGTACCGCCGGTTTCCTCATCGCGGCCGACGGCATCAGGTCCGCCGTGCGGCAGCGCATGCTGGGCGACGGCCCGCCGCGGTACCGCGGTTACACGTCCGTGCGCGGCCGCACGGCCGGCTCCGCGCTCTACCCCCAGCCGTTCGTCGCCGGCGGCCGGGGTATCCAGCTCTTCGTCGCCCCGGTCGGGGGCGGCACCCTGTACTGGGCCGCGAAGATCACCGCCGAGGCCGGGGAATGGCCCGCCATGGGCCGCGAGACGGCGCTGCGCACACTGCTGGAGCGGCTCGCCGACTGGCACGCCCCCTTCGCCGGCCTGATCCGCGAGGCCGATCCGGACGATGTCGCCGTCACCGACATCCACGACCGCGACCCGGCCCCGTACTGGGTGGACGGCCGGGTGGCGCTGCTCGGCGACGCCGCCCATCCGATGGTCCCGGCGCTGGGCCAGGGCGCGAACACGGCTCTGGAGGACTCGGTGGTCCTGGCCGCCGCGCTGCGCGCCCATCCGGGCCCGGACGAGGTGCCCGCCGCGCTGAAGGCGTACGAGCGCGAGCGCATCGGGCGGGTCTCGGCGGTCGTGCTCCATTCGCGCCGCCAGGGCTCGCTCGACCAGGGCGCCAGTCAGGCCGAGGAGCGCGCGCGCAACGACTTCATGAAATCCCACGGCCGCAAGGACGAAGCGGCCCTCGATGTCGTCGCCTGGACTCCGCAGGACATCCGTCTGAGCGCCGCCGACTCCGCTCTGCTCACCGTCGAATAGGACCCGTAGCCCACTCCGTAAGGAAGGTCGCCGGACCCGTGCCTACCTCACACACCGTGCTGATCAGCGGTTCACTCCGCGTCGGATCGACGTCGGACCGCACCGCTCTGTGGTGCGCCGAGCAACTCCAGGAAAAAGGAGCCACCACCCGGACCTTCACCGGTGGTGAGATCGACTTCCCGTTCTACCGCCCCGGTCTGTCCGGTACCCATCCGGGTCTGCGGGACTTCCTCGACGAACTCGGCCGCGCCGACGGCGTCGTCCTGGTCTCCCCCACTTACCACGGCACGGTCTCCGGCTTGCTGAAGAACGCCTTGGACTATGTCAACGATCTGGACGGCCCCCGGCCGTTCCTGGACGGCCGTACCGTCGGCTGCGTCGCGGTCGGTGCCGGTACCCAGGGCACCGCCTCCACTCTGGCCACGCTGCGCACGATCAGCCACGCGCTGCGCGCCTGGCCCACCCCGCTGGGCGTCGTCGTCCCGCACGCCGGCTCCCTGCTGCCGGGCGATCCGCCGGGCGGCCAGGGCGAGCGGCTGCTCGCCATGCTCGGCCAGGTCCTCACCTTGTCCCCGGTCCCGGCGGCCGTGTGACCTGCCGGACACCGCCGGCGACTCCACCCACGACCACGACGGAGCACTCCATGCCGACCGCCAAGACGTTCTCCCTCGGCCCCATCTGGCGCGACTCCAACGTCCGCTCCGGCCCCTCCCTGGACAGCCCCGTCCAGCAGCTCTTCCTGCCCGACGGAACCACCGGCCACGACGCGGTGGGCTGGGCCAAGGGTGATGAGGTCGTCGAGGGCGAGAACCCCCGGGGCGTGATCGTCAGCGACATCTGGTTCGAGCTGGCCACCGGCGGCTGGTGCAGCGCCGTCAACTTCGACCAGGAGACCGTCGCCCGCGTCCTGGGCCGGTCCTGATCACCGCGATACCGCACAAGACCGCAGGTGCCGGTGGTGCGGGCGCGGTATGCCCCGTATCCGTGCACCGAGATCGCGTACCTCCCCCGCACGTATCCCGTACCCCGCGGGCATCCGCCGCAGCGCGGCACGGTGTGCGCAGCCGCCCGGAACGCCGGCGCGCTGTCCCGCCGGCCCGCAGAACCAAGGAGCCGAACATGAGCGATGACTCCCACCGACAGGCAGGTCCGAGTACGACGGCCACGGCAGTCCTGGGCACCGGTTCGTATCTGCCCTCCTACGTGATGAGCAATGACGAGATCGGCGCGCCGGCCGGCGTGGACGATGCGTGGATCACGCGCAAGACAGGTATCCGCGAACGGCGTTTCGCGAAGAACGACGAGGCCACCTCCGATATGGCGGTGATGGCGGCGCGCCGGGCGCTGGAGGATGCGGGGGTGAGCGCCGCGCAGCTCTCGCAGATCATCGTCGCGACGTCCACGCCCGACTCCCCGCAGCCGGCCACGGCGGCGCATGTGGCGCACCAGCTCGACGCTCCCCCGACCGCGGCCGCCTTCGATCTCAACGCCGTGTGCAGCGGCTTCACTTACGCGCTCGCCACGGCCCACCGGGTGGCGGCCGCCGGTGGCGGCTACGCGCTGGTCATCGGTGCCGACATGTACAGCCGGTACACCGACCCCGCCGACCGCCGGACCCGGGTGCTCCTCGGTGACGGGGCGGGGGCCGTCGTCATCGGGCCGGGCCATGGTCCGGGGCGGGTGCTGGCCACCCGGCTGCTGAACTTCAGCGAGGGCCTGGACCTGGTGAAGGTCCCGGCGGGCGGTACCCGGCTGGGCACCTCGCACGCCACCGTGGACGACCGGCTGCACTATTTCGCCATGGACGGCCGTGGTGTCGTGGACATCGTCCGTTCGAAGCTGCCGGGTCTGCTGTCCGACTTCCTCGACGAGGCCGGGGTGTCCAGGGAGGACATCGCGCACATCGTGCCGCACCAGGGGAACGGCATGATGCTGCGGACGCTGGAGCAGGATCTGGCCTTCCCCCGGGCCCGGATGCACACCACGGTGGCCGGTTACGGGAACACCGGCGCGGCGTCGATTCCGATCACGCTGGACGATGCGGCGCGGGCGGGGGCCCTGCGGGAGGGCGGGAAGGTCCTCCTCACCGCGTTCGGCGGCGGGTTCACGTTCGGGTTCGTCCTGATCGATTGGTGAGCCCGGCCGCCCGGGGCGCAGCCTCGGCGGCACCGGCCGGCCGGTGAAAGCACCGCGGACCGGCCGGACTTGACGGCGCGAGAGGGCGCGGAAGGGCACCCGGAGCGCGAGAGCGGCACAAGCACAGTAGGGAGCACGGGAGAGATGACCTCAGTGAACGTGGACGCCTACCTGGAGCGGATCGGGGCCGAGCGCCCCGCGAAGGCAGACCTGGCGGCCCTGGCGTACTTGCAGGAACGGCACTTGAAGTCCGTCCCCTTCGAGACGTTCGACTTCAACCTCGACGTACCGATCAGGATCGGCGAGGGCGCGGTGGAGAAGATCGTCGACCGGCGCCGGGGAGGCGGCTGCTATGAGCTCAACACCTCGTTCGCCGCGCTGCTGACGGCGCTCGGCTACCGGGTGAGCCTGCTGGCGGGGCGCAGCCTGCACAACGGCAAGGAGCCGCTGGTGGGCGCCTTCTTCGGGCACATGATGCTGCGGGTGGAGATCGACGGCGAGTGCTGGCTCGTCGACGTCGGCTTCCGCTGGGCGAGCTGGCGTCCGCTGCGGTTCGCCGAGCGTTCGCCGCAGAAGGACGAGAACGGCGAGTACCGCATCGTCGATACGCCCGACGGCGATGTGGAGATCGTGCACGACGGGGTCCACCGGGTCCGGCTGGAGACCCGGGTGCGCGAGATCGGCGACTTCGTTCCGACGATGTGGTGGTTTTGCACCTCTGCGGACTCGCCGGTCACCGGCGGCACCATCTGGGCCTCGCTGGTGCGGCCGGAGGGCCGTGCCTCCCTGCTGGACCGCACGCTGACCCGTTACGAGGACGGCCGGCGGATCAAGGAGGTGCTCGACGACGAGGCGTTCCCCGCCGCCGTCAAGCGGTGGTTCGGCATCGAGCTGGACCGGTTGCCCGCGCTGCCCCCGATGCCGGCGGGCGCCGCTTCCTGAGCGGCGCCCGCGCATCCTTCGAGCCCTTGCCCGCGCCCCGCCCGGCGTCCGCCGTCCGCGAAGAGAAGTCAGAAGGTTGAAGGCGATGAAGAGCAGCACACCATCCGATGTGGTTTTCGATGTACTCGTCGTCGGGGCGGGGCCGTCCGGTCTGCTCCTCGCCTGCGAGCTGCTCGACCGCGGGGTCCGGGTCCGGATCGTCGACGCGCTGCCCGAGCCGATGCGGGTCCCCAGGGCGCTGTCGGTCTATCCGCGGGCCTTCGACATCCTGGAGGACCGGGGGCTGCGGGACGAGGTGCTCGGGGTGTCGGGCACGGTGCGCACGCTGAGCTATTTCTCGGACCGCAACCACCTCGCCTCGTTCCGGCTGCCCGCCGAGCACGCGCCGCGTGTGCTGCCGCAGTACGAGACGGAGCGCATCCTCACCGAGAAGCTGGAGTCCCTGGGCGGCAAGGTGGAGCGTGGCGTCCGCCTGCTGGCCCTGGAGGGTGTGGACCACTCCGGCAGGATCGAGGCCACCTCCGGCGTGCGGGCCGTCCTGGAGACGGCGGACGGTGTGGTCGAGCGGGCTTTCGCGCCGTTCGTCGTCGGTGCCGACGGGGCGGGCAGCGCGGTGCGCGGGCAGCTGGGCATCGGCTTCCAGGGGTCCACCTACGGGCTGGAGTTCGCGCTGGTCGACGCGAGGGTGGACGGCGATCTGTCGCCCGAGGAGATCCTCTACTACCAGGGAGCCGGCGGCACGCTGGCGGTGGTGCCGCAGCCGGACGGCGTCTTCCGTTTCCTGTCGGTGCTGCCGCGCGGTTCGAGCTCGGCGGGCGTCGAGATGATGCAGGAGATCGTGGACGAGCGCGGCCCGCGCGGCATCCGCATCACCGAGCCGGTGTGGACCACGGTCTTCCGGGTGCACGCCCGGCTGGCCGCCGACTTCCAGCTGGGCCGGGTGTTCCTGATCGGCGACGCCGCCCATGTGCACAGCCCGGCCGGCGGCCAGGGCATGAACAATGGTCTGCAGGACGCGAACAACCTCGGCTGGAAGCTGGCCTCGGTGCTCAAGGGCGTGTCGCCGTCCTCGCTGCTGGCCACGTACGGGCCGGAGCGCGCCGAGGCCACCCGGCGCACCGTGCGCGACACCGACCTGCACACCCGGGCCTGGATGGTCAGCGGCCGGGCCAAGGTGTGGGCCCGCGACGCCGGCTTCCGGCTCGCCGACCGCACCGGCGCGGCGGCCCGCCTCTACGCCCCCGTCCTGGCCGGGCGCCGCCAGTCGTACACCCCCCGGCGCGCCGCGCAGTCGCCGTCGGGTCCGGCCGCCTGCCGGGGTCTGGGCAAGCTCCCCGGGGGTGTGCGGCCGGGTGGTCTCCTCCCCCGCAAACTGGCGCTCGCGTACGGGATTTCGGGCCCCGGCGCCGACCCGCTCGCCTGGACGGTCGCCGTCAGTGAACCCGCGCACGACACCGCTTGGATCGCCCAGGTCGAGCACATCGCGGCGCTGCGGCAGCGGGTGCGTGTCGTGTCGATGTCGCCGCGGGACGCGGCGGCCGCCACCGGCTGCCACCGCCCCGGGTACCACCTCGTACGTCCGGACGGCCACCTGGCGGCCCATGGCCACGAGAAGGATCTGGACCGCCTGGAGCAGGAGCTGGGCGTCGCACTCCACCGGAGCCGGTGAGTCTCGTGACGCTCCACATAGGTGTGCAGCTGCCGGTCAACTTCGAGCCCGGCGAAGAAAGTCACGACGGGGCCGTCGACATCGCGCGGCTCGCCCGGCACGCGGAGGAGGCGGGCCTGGACTCGATGTGGACGGGTGACCGGCTGGCGTCGGGCTTCCCCGTCCTGGACAGCTCGATGGTGCTCGCGACGGCGGCGGCCGCGACCCGGCGGATCCGCGTGGGCTACGGCGTCATGCTGCCGGCTCTGCGGGCGCCGGCCTGGGCGGCGAAACAGATCGCCACGCTGCAGCACCTCTCCGGCGGCCGCGTCCTGCTGGGCGTGGCCGTGGGGTCGGGTGAGGCCGGGGAGTGGGCGGCGGCCGGTTTCTCCCCGAAGGAGCGCGGCCGGCGCACCGACCGGTTCCTCCGGGCGCTGCCGGATCTGCTCGCCGGGCGGCCCACCGCACTGGCCGGTGCGCCCCGGGGGGCGCGGGTGGCGCTGGCGCCGTCCGCTCCGGTGCCGGAGGTCTGGATCGGCGGCGGGGCCGAGGCGTCCCTGCGCCGCGCCGCGGCATACGGCCAGGGCTGGCTGGCGGCGCTGAAGACGCCGGAGCAGCTGGCGGCGGGCGCGGCGCGGTTGGCCGAACTGGCCGCCGAGCGCGGCGTGCCGGTCCCCCGCACCGGCCTTGTGACCTTTGTCCGGGCGACCGAGCGGCCGTCCGCCGCGGCGGCCGGGCCGGTCGTCGACTATCTCGTCAAGGCACAGGGGCTGGACCGCGAGCGGGCCGCCGCGCTCGCCCTCGGCGGCGGCCCGCGGCAGGTGGCGGAGCGCCTGCGGGAGTACGCGGACGCGGGCGCCGGGACCCTCGTACTGGTGCCGTTCGGCGCGGACACCCGCCGGCAGTACGACCTGTTCGCGCAGATCCGTTCCCTGCTGCTCGACGAGGGGGTGGCCGCCCGATGACGGCCGGTGCCGCCTCTCCCGTCACGTTCCGGCCCGCCCGCCGACGACGGCGAACTGCGCGCCGCCGTCCGGGAGTTCGGCGACGGTCCGCCGCAGCGGCGGGTGCCGGACACCTTCACCGGCCTCGTGGCGTCCTTCGCGCGCTGCGGGGCCCCGCAGCGCGTACGCGCCCCGGTGGCCCGAGCTCTCCCCCGGCCGTCCCGGCGCCCTGATCCTCGGCGGGCCCGGGGTCGCGCGGACCGGCGCGGCCGCCAAGCTCCGCTTCCGGGACGGCATCGACCGGCTCCCCGGAGCCGGAACCCCTGAACCCCGACTGTGCGAGGGCCTCCGGGCCCGGAAAGGACCGTGTTCATGAGAGAGGTGAGCTGGGGGCTGCTGGTCACCGGCGGCTACGCGGACGTCGCGATGAAGGCCAAGGCGGCCTCCACCACGACCGAGTTCGTCGCCGTCGCGCAGGACGACGCGGAGACGGCCCGCGCCTACGCCCGGACCCACGCCGTCGCCCGGTCCTACGGCAGCTACGCGGAGCTGCTGGAGGACGACGAAGTGGAGGCCGTCTTCGTCGCCCTGGACCCGGTCGACCATGCCGAGTGGGCGGTCAGGGCGCTGGAGGCCGGTAAGCATGTGCTGGTGGAGAAGCCGTTCGCGCTCGGCACCGCCGACACCGAGCGGGTCTTCGACGCGGCCGAGGCCGCGGGCCGGCAGTGCATCGAGGGGGTGATGCCCCGTCACCATCCGCAGTTCCTGCTGGCCAAGAAGCTTGTGGAGGAGGGCCATATCGGCGAGCTGCGCCATATCTACGCCGCCTGCACCGCCAGTCTGCCGGCGGACTACTTCCGCCGCTTTCCCGAGCGCGGCGGCGGCGGTCTGCTGGACCTGGGCTCCTTCGCGCTGACCGCGATCCGGCTGTTCGGCGGGGCACCGGAGCGCGTCTACGCCGAGGAGGTCCGCCGGGAGGGCGCCTGCGACCACCACTTCGCGGCCACGCTGCGGATGCCGGGCGACGTGCTGGCCCAGTTCGAGGTGGGTCAGGAGGTGTGCCGGGGCGACACCCTGGAGGTCGTCGGCACCACCGGACGCCTGGTCTTCCAGGACCCGTGGTTCTGCCGCGACGTCACCCGCATCGAGGTGCAGCGGCAGGGCCCGCCGCCGCATCTGGACCCGGTCAGCGAGTACGTGGACGTGGACCCGGAGGGCGCCTACCGCTGCGGTGAGCAGTACGCGGTCTCCCGCATCCAGTTCGACGCGCTGTCGACGGCGATCGCCAACGGCACGCCTTTCCCGTACGGCCGCGCGGATGCCGTGGAGCAGGCCCGCGTCATCGAGGCGCTCTTCGCGTCCGCCGCCAAGGAAGTGCCCGTGCGGCTGGACGGCTGACCGTACGGCTGGACCACTGGCCGGGCCGGCTGCGTGCGGCCCGGCCGCCGGAACGCGGGGCGGCGCGGCCGCTGTGCGCGGTTGCGGGGTGCGTCGCGTACGTGACGGGATACGTCTTCGGCGCACGGAGGCGCCTCTTGCGATGGCTGGGACAGGCCGTGCCGCGCCTGCGCCGTGGGCCCCTGGCGGCCGGCGTTCGCCCGAGCCGGTCTGCGGTCCCGTACCCGGTCACGGCTCCCGCCTCCGGGTTCGTCCCGTACGCGGCCGGGCCGGTCCGTGGTGCGCCCACCCCCACAACGGGTCTCCGCCCACCGGCCGGCGGCCCGTTGTGGGGTGGGCGGAGTCAGGTGACGAGGAGGGCGGCCAGGGCGGGGCCGAAGGCGCCGCCGAGTTGGTAGCAGAGGGTGAACAGGCCGATGGAAGTGGGGCGTTGGCTTTCCGGGACGGAGTGGGCGGCGTACACCGAGAGCGTCGCCTGGCCCGAGGAGCTGACGAAGACCGATACGCCGGCTGCGACGAGCATCAGCGCCGCCCAGGGTGCGACGGCCGCCGTGACGGGGGCGAGTACGCCGAGGGTGAGGAGGACGGCGAGGACCGCGGCGCGGCTCATGCGCGTGGAGTACGCCGCCAGGAGCCAGGACGCGGCCGAGCCGATCAGCAGCGCGAGGAGGGTTCCCGTGCCGACGAGCCCGGCATCCCAGCCCTCGCTGTCCTTCAGGACCCGCGGGACGATGTAGAGCAGTGAGAAGTACGAGGTCGACAGGGCGCACACGACGGCGCTCGCGCTCAGGAAGACCGGGGTGCGCAGGACGGCCACGGGGACGAAGCCGTCCGGGCGGGTGCGGACGCGCAGCACCAGAACCGCGGCGATGACCGCGGCGCAGACGAGCGCCGGGAGGGGGAAGCGGGGGATGAACACCAGCGCGCTGACCAGTGCCATCAGGACGACGGCGCCGACGGTGTCGAAGGGGGTGCGCGGGTCCTGGGTGGGGAGCGCCGGCGCGGTGCGTATGACGCCGGGTACGGCCAGCAGGGCGAGGGCGGACAGTGACAGCGCCGCGCGCCAGGACACGTGCTCGGTGAGCAGGGAGCCCGCGAGGGGGCCGAGGGCGCCGAGGATGCCGCTGCCGGCGGTCACCACGCCCATGCGGCGGGGGGTGCCCGCGAGGTTGATGGCCGTGGTGACCAGTCCGCTGCCGCCGATGGCCTGGGCGCCGCGGCCGAGGATCAGCAGCGGCATCGACGGGGCCACGACGACCAGGAGGGTGCCGGCGGCCACTATGGCGGCGCAGACCAGTACGACGGTTCGTACCCCGCGGCGTTTGAGCAGCGTGGCCATCAGCGGGGTGCACACGGCCATCAGCAGGCCGAAGGTGGTGGCGATCCACGTCGCCGAGCTCACCGGCACGCCGAGGTCCGCGCCGATGTCCGGGAGTGTTGTCGTGACGCTGTTGGCGCTCAGGGCGGAGGGCGTGGCCAGCAGGCCGAGTAAGAGCGCGGGTACCCCGTAGGGGTGCCGGCGCGCGCGGGGCGGGGCCGGGGATGTGGTGCCGGGGGGTGGTGAACTGCGCGCGGAATGCGGGGAGTTCGGGGTGGTGGACGCGTCGTCGCTGGCCACATGTGTCATCGGTGCCTCCTTGAGGTGTGCCGGCCGGAGCGGAGATGAAACTACACCGTGCAGGGCAACTGGTAAACCGTTTGGTGTAAGTTGGGGCCGGGGACCCAGGTCCGGAGACGCACAGCCCGCCGCGGCGCCCGGTCCCCCGAGGCGGGCGGCGCCGGGCGATGGCGGAAAGGGAGACAGTGAGGCAGAGCGTGCGGGACGGGATGCCCGAACAACGGCGCGGGATGCCGGAGAAGCGCAGGGCGATCGCACAGGCGGCCCGTGTCGTCTTCGGGCGCGAGGGCTACTCCCGCGCCAGCGTCGACGCCATCGCCGTCGAGGCCGGTGTCTCCAAGCGGACGATCTACAACCACTTCGACGACAAGGAGCACCTGTTCCACTCGGTGGCCCTGGAAGGCGCGCACCAGGTGTCCGCGGCCGTCGCGGAGATCATGGAACGGCATCTGCGGAAGATCGTGAACCTGCGGGACGACCTCGTCGCCTTCGGCATCGAGCGGGCGGCGGCGGTGACGGATTTCCCGGACCACTTCGCACTGGTCCGGACGATCGAGGCGGAGGTCACGCGGATTCCGCCCGCGCTGCTGGAAGACTGGAAAGCGGCCGGCCCGCCGTCCGGCCACCTCCGGCTCGCGCCGTATCTCCAACGCATCGCCGACCGCGGCCTGCTCACCTTCGACGACGCCGACAGCGCCGCGAACCACTTCAATCTGCTGACGATCACGGACCTCAATCAGCGCACGTTCTACGGCGCCATCCCGATGCCGGAATCCGAGACGGCCGCCATCGTGACGAGCGGAGTGCACACCTTCCTGCGCCTGTACGGAACGGAATCCGGGCACACCGACGCACGGGGGCGGGCCGGGTAGTCCCTAAGGCTTCGTCAAGTCGTCGGTGTGGATGGCGAGTTGGCTAGTTGGCGCATGCCGATGATGTGCCGGGCGCCAGCCACTGGGCGCAGGGCGAAACGGGGCGACCGGATCGTGGCGGATTTCCGTTATGTTTTGGCGGTTTATCGAAAGCGCGAGCCGGGCTCGGACCATGGCGGGGTGCGAAGGAATACATCGATCACCCTGCTGTCCGTCGGCCATGCCTGCATAGACATCTATCAGGGCGCTGTGGCGGCCCTGGTGCCGTTCTTCGTCGCCGAGCGCGCCTATACCTACGCCGCCGTCTCGGGCATCGTGCTGGCCGCCTCGCTGCTGTCATCGGTGGCGCAGCCGGTGTTCGGCGCGCTCACCGACCGGTGGGCGATGCCCTGGCTGCTGCCGGTCAGCACGCTGCTGGGCGGTGTGGGCATCGCCCTGAGCGGGCTGAGCGGCTCCTACGGGCTCACCCTGGTGTTCGTCGCGGTCTCGGGAATCGGTGTGGCCGCCTACCACCCCGAGTCCGCCCGGGTCGCCCGGCTCGCCAGCCAGGGCAGTCACAGCGCCATGGGATGGTTCTCCACGGGCGGCAATGTCGGCTTCGCGCTGGCACCGCTCATGGTCGCCGTCGTCGTGGCCACCGGAGGGCTGCGCTGGACGCCGCTGCTGGTGCTGCCGGCGCTCGCCGGCACCGCGCTGTGTCTGCCCGTGCTGCGTGCCCTGGAACGGAAGCGGTCCACCGGGGCGGGTACGGCGGTGCCGGCGGGGCGCGGCGACACCGCGTCCTTCGTGCGGCTGTCGCTGGCCGTGGTGTTCCGGTCGATCGTCTTCGTCGGTCTGAGCACCTTCATCTCGCTGTACGCCGGGCAGCGCATGGGCGGCGGCACGGCCGCGGGCACCACGGCCCTGGTCGTGCTCTACCTCGGCGGCGCGGTCGGCTCGGTGCTGGGCGGGGCGCTGGCCAACCGGTGGAGCCGGGTGGCGATCTGCCGCTGGTCGTACCTGATCACCATCGCGGCGGTCGCGGGCGTGGTGTTCGTACCGGGCCCGGCCCTGTATCTGTTCCTGGCCCTGACCTCGGTCGGCCTGTATGTGCCCTTCTCGCTCCAGGTCACCCTCGGCCAGGACTACCTGCCCTCGCGGGTCGGCACCGCCAGCGGGATCACGCTCGGCCTGACGGTCAGCATCGGCGGTCTGACGAGCCCGATGATCGGCGGCCTCGCCGACGCGACGTCCCTGCGGACCGCCCTGGCACCTCTCATCCTGATGCCGGTACTGAGCTGGCTGCTCTTCCACACCCTGCCCGAACCCGCCGTGGCGCGGCCCGAGGCGACGGCGCGTCCGAAGGGAGAGGACACCGGTGCCGCGCTCGCTCCCCCTCTCCCCCACCACCGCTGACCGGCCCGCGCCACCTGGGGTGCCGGATGGCCGTACCGGCTGGGGTGCATCTGAAGGGGCGGTCCCTGGCGGGGTCTCAGTCGCTATGGGCGACCGGCACAGGGCCGGCGTCGAGCGCATCGAGCACTGCGTCGCCGTTCGCCCTGGCCCACTCGGTCAGCATGTGGATCGGCTCGATCAGCGTGGCCCCGAGCGAGGTGAGCTCGTACTCGACGCGGGGCGGCGCCTCGGCGTAGGCGTGGCGGCGGATGAGTCCGTGCGCCTCTAGCCGTCGGAGCGTCTGGGTGAGCATCTTGCGGGAGATGCCACCGATCAGCTCGATCAGCTCGCCGTGGCGCACCGGGCCCTCGCTGAGGCCGTAGAGCACGACCACCGTCCACTTGTCGGCGATCACCTCGACCGCCAGCCGCGCCGGACAGTCGGCGAGAAAGGGATCGCCGGGACGGAAACCGCTCATGCGCCAAAGGTACCTGCGCCGAAGGTACCTGCCGGTTCCTATCGGATTCATAGCCTGGGTTCTCTCCCCCTCCAGAGCCAGGAGAGTCATGCGAGTCATCACCCAGCAGGCGTTCGGCGGTCCCGAGGTGCTCACCATCGTGGACGCGCCCGAGCCCCAGCCCCTCCCCACCGAGGTTCTCGTCCGCGTCAAGGCGATCGGGCTGAACCCGCTGGAGGCGCTCCTGCGCGCCGGCGAGTTCCCCCCGTTGCTCGGCCGGCCGCCGTTCATCCTCGGCTGGGACATCAGCGGCGTGGTCGAGGAGGGGTCGCTGACGTATCGGTTCAGGCCCGGCGACGAGGTGTTCGGGATGCCACTGTTCCCGCGGGCGGGGAACGCTTACGCCGAGGTCGTCTCTGCGCCGGCGTTGCACCTGGCACGCAAGCCTGCGTCGCTCTCGCACGTCGAGGCGGCGGCCCTGCCGGTCGTCGGGCTGACGGCGTGGCAGGGGCTCGTCGACCTCGCCGGCGTGACCGAGGGCGACCGCGTCCTGATCCACGGCGGTGGTGGCGGGGTCGGCCACGTCGCGATCCAGATCGCGAAAGCGCTCGGTGCGCACGTGATCGCGACTGCCAGCGGGGGCAAGCGGAAGTTCGTCGAGGAGTTCGGCGCGGACGAGGTGATCGACTACACGGCGGTCGACTTCACCGAGGCGGTCCGCGACATCGACGTCGTGCTCGACACGATCGGCGGCGACACCGTCGAGCGGTCGCTCGACGTACTCCGCCCAGGCGGTCACCTGGTGACGGCGGTCGCCGAGGGGGATTCGGCCCTCGCCGCCAAGTACACGGCGGCCGGCATGCGCTTCAGCGGCATCGCGGTCGACCCCGATCCGGTCGCCCTGCGAGGGCTCGTCGAACTCGTCGAACAGGGCAGGCTCCGGATCCACGTGCAGGAGACGTTCCCCTTCGAGCGCGTCGCCGACGCGCACCGGCTGCTCGACGGCGGCCACCTCCAGGGCAAGCTCGTCCTCACCATCTGATCCCGTCGTGGGGCCTCGCGTGAGTGAGGCCCCACCGAGAGGTCCGCTCAGTCCCCACGGGTCGGCTCCGGCCTTTCGTCTCGGCGAACCGGGCCGATCTGTCTCATCCAACTCGGTCCACGCAGGCCACCGTCCTGCGAACGACCAGCCTCGTGGAGACAGGACGGAACCCGTCGACACACGCTGTCCCCAGAAGTGAACGAAGCCAGAATCACGCCGGTCAGTAGGGTGTTCGCATGATTCGCGCGGTGATCTTCGATGTCGGTGAGTGTCTGGTCGATGAGACTCGGGAGTACGGAACGTGGGCCGACTGGCTCGGTGTTCCGCGGCACACGTTCGCGGCGATGTTCGGAGCGGTGATCGCGCAGGGGCGGGACTATCGAGAGGTATTCCAGGAGTTCCAACCGGGTTTCGACCTGGACGCGCAGCGGGAGGCACGTGCCCAGGCGGGGAAGCCTGAGCACTTCAATGAGTCAGACCTGTACCCGGACGTCCGGCCGGCGCTCTCGGAGCTGCGTAGCGATGGGTTGTGGCTTGGTATTGCAGGGAACCAGACCGTTCGCGCCGGCAGGATTCTGCGCAGTTTGTTCGCGGACGATGTCGACTTGATCGGCACATCCGACGACTGGGGCGTCAGTAAGCCGGACCCCCTCTTCTTCCAACGGGTTGCCGATGCAGTGCCCTTCGATATTCGGGAGATCTTGTACGTCGGTGACCGCGTCGACAATGACCTGCGGCCGGCCGTGGCCGCGGGCATGCGGACGGCTCTGGTGCACCGGGGTCCGTGGGCGACAATTCAGTGGAGGACCGCCGACGCGCGAGACCTGCCGACGTTCCGTGTCGAGTCCCTTGCGGAACTGCCGTCGGGCATCCGGAAGTTCAACGGGCAAGAGCGCTGACGGTCGTCGCCCATCCGTACAGGCGCTCATCGAGGTCCTGCACGCACTGCTTCTGCTGATGTGGGGCAAGTGCTCGCCGCACGTCCCGGATCCGTTCCATGCCCGTGGCGTACCAGGTGATGTCCAGCTGGTCGAGGGCGAGGAGCGCGTACTGGCACGCCTGCTCGGGCTACGGTGGCCCTGATCGAGGAAGCCGGGCACCAGGTCGACCACGAACTGTGGACCGGTCCGACCGACGCTCTGGTGGCAGTAGGGGCCAACCGCTCCCACACCCCGAAGCCCGGCGGCTGCGGACCGATCAACCCCGGGAGCTGTGCCACGCACGGCGGTGGCGGTAGCCAGGCTCCGGGAACGCACGGCGGAAGGGTGATGGCATGAACGCGGATCAAGCTCGGCAGGTGGACGCCACGCTCCGGCGGCTCGGCATCCCGGGAGTGGTCGCCCCGGAGGATCCGGAGAACGCGGCGGGCGCGTGGCGGGTGTACGACGGTGCCGATCCCGCGATCCGCGAGGACATCACCGCTGATGTCCTCGCCGCTTTCGTGGCGAAGTTCCGCGAGGCCGACCCGGAGCCGCCCGGGAAGCCCCAGGCAGGCCCTACGCGGCTTCATCATCCCGCCCGAGGACAACTGACTACTCGTATCGCCCCGTCCGTACGCTGCTTGCGCGGCGAGCGGGCGGGGCTGGTCGCTGTTCTGGCCGGCAGCGCGTTCGCTGACGAATGACCCCATCCCGGGCGTGGTGGTGATCAGCCCCGTCCGGGCCATCTCCGGACGGGGCTCTCTCAGACCGATCACAGAAGTACCCGCTAGGAGCTTCGGGAAGCCCCGGCCGAGGGACATGCCCCGGGCGGCCCTCAGTGGTGCCAGGGCAGTTGGATCGGATCAGCAGGGGTGTGCCCGGCCACGAGATCGGCCGCCAGCGTGGCCAGGCCGAGGGGATGGACGGTCTCATCAGTGGCTGCCAGGTCGGCGAGGGGCCACCAGCGGTATCCGGCGTGGTACTTGCGCTCATTCGCTTCCAGGCCGGTCACATCAACCTGGTGGGTCGTGACGCGAAGATGAAAAAAGACGTCCCGGAAGAGCCCTTCAGCCCATCCGACATCCGCGTATCCAGAGGTCATTGCGACTGCTGCCCCCAGGGCCTCCGGCTCCACGGACAGGCCCGTCTCTTCGCGCAGCTCGCGGGCTGCCGCCTGGGCCAGGGTCTCCCCGTCCTCGACACCACCGCCGGGCGTGCACCATCCGTGACCGCTCTCGGGAGCGTCCGGATCGACGTGGAACTTCAGCAGGAGCAGGCGGTCCAGCTCGTCGATCAACAGCACGCGAGCGGATTCGCGGCGATAACTTCCCTCATCAGACATGCTGGCAGCGTAATCGGGGCGACGCCGAGGGGCCGTTGGGTTTCGCACCACCGGCAGGGCTTTCCCCTGGTCGGAAGGGGCGGCGCCGCGCGCCCCTCCCCCACAACCATGATGCGGATGCGATGCGGATGCTGCGCGAGCGCGGCGGACGGGCTGCGGCGGCGGAGCGCGTAGGACCACGATCACCGGGCCCCGGCCGCCGCTGTGCGGCCGGCGGGCGGGCCGGGGGCTCCGGGCCGGGTACGTCAGGTGTGGGGTGCGGGCCGGAGCCTCAGCGGTTGGCCAGGGTGCGGTCGAGGAGGGGGAGCAGGCAGTCCCAGTGGTGTTGCAGTGCGGCGGGGTTGAAGGCTTCGGTGTCGGACATGGTGAAGCCGTGGACGGTGCCGGGGTAGATCTCGGTGGTGTAGCCGACGCCTGCGGTGTCCAGGGCCCGGTTGAGTTCGGTGAGGGCCTCGGGTGACATATCGCCTTCGGCGAGGCCGAGGTGGACCTGGGCGGTGAGTTCGGGGACGCGGTGGTGCGGGCTGTCGGGTGCGTCGGTGACCAGGGGGCCGGGGTGGAATCCGGCGACGGCGGCCACCTTGTCGGGGTGGGCCGTTGCGGTGCGCATCGCCGAGACGGCGCCCATGCAGTAGCCGATCGTGGCGACCGGTCCGGCACTGACCTCGGGCTGGGCGGTGAGGAACGTGAGGTAGGCGTCGGCGTCGCGCAGGGCGCGTTCGGCGGTGTGCGCCTGGATCATGGGCATCAGCTGGGCGATGACCGTGGGCCGGGCCTCTTCTCCGATGTACTCGGGAAGTTCGACCACCGGTGCCGGGCCGTGCCGGTAGAAGATGTTGGGGACGAGCACGTAGTACCCGTGCTCGGCCAGTTGGCGGGCCATCTCCTTCAGTACGGGCCGGATGCCCAAGGCGTCCGGGTACAGCAGCACTCCCGGGTGCCGCTCGCCGCCGTCGGGGAAGACGGCGAAAGCGTCGGCCTGGCCGTCCGCGGTGGGAATCTGCAGCGTTTTGGTGGGCATGGCGGATCTTCCTTCCATTGCTTCGTGATGCGTACTTCGTGCTTCGTACTTCGTGGTCGGTCGCCAATGTAGGCGAGAAGTCATGCCGCGCAGTGGCCACCGTGGCACTCGGGCTCGCCTCGTGGTGGGGGCCTCGGTCCGGAAAAAGACGGTACTGCCGGCGGCCGGCCGGCGCCCCGTGGCGGGGAGGAGTCCGCGGGTACCGGAGGCCGGGTATCGGACATCGGGTACCGGACGTCGGCCTGCCGCCGGAGCGGGGCGTGTGTCACGGTGATCGCATGACGTGGAACGGTGACGAGTACCAGGCCCGGTTCGACCGCATCGCCGCCGAAGGAGGGGATGTCCACGGTGAGGCGGCGCTGGTGCGCTCGTTCGCGCCCGCCACCGTCCTCGACGCGGGCTGCGGCACCGGCCGGGTGGCCATCGAGCTGGCCCGCCACGAGATCGCCGTGGTGGGCGTGGACGTCGACGAGGCGATGCTCGCCACCGCCCGGCGCCGGGCACCGCAGATCCGCTGGCACCGGCACGATCTGGCCGGTCTCGACCTGGGTTTGTTGTTCGACGTCGTGGTGATGGCGGGCAATGTCCCCCTGTTCACCGCGCCGGGTACGGAGGCGGCCCTGGTCGCCGGGGTGGCGGGCCATGTCCGGCCGGGCGGCCGCCTCGTCGCGGGGTTCTCCCTGGACCGCGGTTACACACTGGCCGACTACGACGCGCACTGCCGGGCGGCGGGGCTCGCCCTGGAAGCCCGGTACGCGACCTGGTCCCGGGCCCCTTTCGCCGACGGGGACTACGCCGTCTCGGTGCACCGCAAACCCTGACCGCGCGCCGCCGGCCGGCGGTCAGGGCAGCGCGTGGCGCAGGACGTCGGCCAGTTCCGCCGGGCAATCGCGCAGCAGGTTGTGGCCCGCGGTGATCTGCGCGGTCGTGTGGCCGCGTGTGGTCAGCGCCGACCAGGCCGCGATGTCCTCCTCGGCGACGGTGTGGTCCTGGGTGCCACGGATGGTGAGGATCGGGGAGGCCACGGGGGTCCAGCCTGCCGCTCCTGTGAGGTGTTCGTGGGTGGCCCGGTAGTCCGCGCGCAGCGCCGGGGCCACCATCTCCAGGATGTCGGGGGCGTCGAGCAGGTCGGCGGGCAGGTAGCCGTCCGCGACGACCTGGGCGAAGAACTCGTCGTCGGGGCGGTCCCAGCACCCGGCGGCCGTGCGGACGGAGGTGCCCGGTGCCTGTTGTGCCGAGGCCGCCAGCAGGACGGCGGTCCGCGGTTCCAGTGCGCGGGCCGTCTCGTAGGCCAGTACCGACCCCGAGGAGTGGCCGTAGAGGATGATCTGCGCTCCGTCCGCGTGGGTGCGGATGGCGTCGGCCAACTGCCGGGCCAGTGCCGGGAGGTCGGCGACCGGGGGTTCGTCGAGCAGTGCTTCCCTCCCGGGCAGCCGGATGGCCACCGGGTGCGGGTCGGGTGCCAGGGCCCGGCCCAGTGCCAGCACCGCGCTGACGCCCGCGCCCGCGTGCGGGAAGAGGTACGCCACCCGTTTCGGCCGCTCGGCGGGTACGAGGTCCACCAGCCAGTGCGCGCTCATCGCGACTCCTCCCGCTGTGCGGTGTCCAGGGCGGCGGCGAGGGCGCGGAGGTGGTCGCAGGCGGCGTCCAGCAGGCGTGCCGCCCGGTCCCGGTCGTCCGCGTGCGCCAGTCGCAGGGTCAGCTCGTCGCCCTTGGTGTAGGCGCTGAACTCCCAGTGGAACGGCCGGGGGTTGTCCGGGCCCCGGTCGCCGCGGTCCGGCAGCGGGACTTCGGTGAGGTGGCCGTCGCCGCACTCCGCCGTGCCGGCGAACAGCGATCCGAGCCTGCCGAGGTAGTTGACGCTCACCCAGGGGTGGTCCGCTTCCGTGTGCCGGGCGCGGGCGGTGGTGTCCGAGGTGCCGTAGCGCAGCAGGCCGTGGGTGAGGCCGGCGCGCGACCGGGCCGCCTGTGCGGCCTGGAGCCTCTCGTGCGGGGCGGTGTCCGGTGGGGCGTCGACCAGTACGGGTGCCAGGGCTGTGAACCAGCCCACGGTCCGCGACAGGTCCGCGCCGTCGGCCATCTCCTCGTCGCGGCCGTGCAGTTCCATCGCGATGCGGACCGCGGGGCGGCCGAGGGCGGCAGCTGCCGCGCCGGCCGCGGCCGCCAGTACCGCGTCGGCGGGGTGGGCGCCCCTCCCCCGCAGTCCGGTGAGGAGGGCGTGGGTGGGTGCCGGGCCGAGGGTGCGCTCGTCGACGCGGGTGGCGCTCTCGTACGTCGTGGGCGGCGGGCCGGGTAGGGCTGTGGTGGTGTCGTCGGGTGCGGGGAGGGGGGTGCGTTGGGCGAGGTCGTCGGCGTGCTCGCGCAGGGACCGCGCCCACTGGTGGTAGGTGACGGGCACCGGGGGCAGTGGGACGGGGTCTTCGGTGGTGCGGTGGGCGCAGGCGGTGCGCAGGTCGTCGAGCAGCACGCCCCAGGACAGGATGTCCATCACGAGGTGGTGTGCGGTCAGGACCAGCAGGCGCCGGTCGGTCCCGTCGTGGATCAGCGTGGCGCGCAGCAGTGGGCCGGCGGTGAGGTCGACGCCTCGTCTGGCCCGGTCGGTCGCGGCGGCGAGGGCGTCGTCGCCGTGGGCGGTCGCCTCCTCGATCGCCACGGTCTGTGCGGTCGGGTCGCTGACCTGCTCCCAGTCCGCCGCGCGCCGGCGGAAGCGGTGGCGCAGTACGGCGTGGTGGTCGGCCACGGCCTGGACGGCGGCCAGCAGCGCCTCGGAGGGCAGTGCGCGGGGTACGCGCAGTGCGGTCGACTGGTTCCAGTGTCCCGGGTCGGGCAACTGCCGCTCGAAGAACCAGCGTTGAATGGGGGTGAGCGGGATGGCCCGGCGCCGGGCGAAGCTCTCGCCCACCGTGGCCGCCCTGGTGGCGGAGGTGGTGACGCGGGCCAGCGACCGGATGGTCGGGTGGGTGAACAGATGCCGCCGGGTGACCTGCAGGCCCTTCTCTGCGGCCTTCGTGGCGATGCGTACGGCCTGCACGGAGTCGCCGCCCAGGGCGTAGTAGTCGTCGTCCAGGCCGATGTGGGCGACGCCGAGGAGTTCGCGCCAGATGCCCGCCAGTGCGGCCTCGGTCTCGGTCATGTCCTGGGCGGGTTCGGGCGTGGCGGGGGTGGCGGGGGTGGTGGCCGGTGGTGGGGGGATCCGTGAGGTCTTGCCGTCCGGTGTCGTCGGCAGCGTGGTCTCGCACCGTAGTTGTGCGGGGAGCAGGTGGGCGGGCAGTTCGTGGCGCAGCCGGTCCATCAGCTCGGTCTCGGTCACGGTGCCGTCCGTCTCGACCAGCGCGGTGGGTCCGCCCGCGCCTCCGCCCGGGGCTGCGGCTGCCCGTACGGCGGGATGGGTGCGCAGCAGGTGCTCGATGCGTGCGGGGGCGTGGTGGTAGCCGTGTTCGGAGTGGATCTCCGTGAGGCGGCCGAGGACGACGAGTCGCCCGTCGGGGAGGAGCAGGCCCGCGTCTCCCGTCCGCCGGATCCGGGTGTCGGCTGCCAGCGGATGCACGAGTGCGGGGTGTTGCGGCGGGGTGCCGAGGGGGGTGGCTGCCTCCGTGGTGGCGACGCAGATCTCCCCGGGTACGCCGGGCGGGCAGACGCGGCCCCACGGGTCCACCACGCACAGCAGTGAGCCGGCCGGGGGGCTGCCCACGGGCACGGTGCCGGTGGCCGGTGGTGCGGTGTGTTCGGTGGGGGCGGCGGGCACGTCCTCCTGGGCTGCGGCGAGTCCCCATTCGATGCCGCCGTAGGTGTGCACGAGGCGGCCGCCGGGTGCGTGGGAGCGCCATCGGTGGACGAGGTCGGGGCCGAGGGTCTCACCGCTGACGACCAGGGTCCGTAGCGCGGGGGTGGCGCCGTTCTCGTCCAGGCGGGTGAGGAGGGTGGCCAGTTCGGTGGGGGTGAGGGTGACGGAGGCGGCCTGGCGGCCGTGTGCCAGGTGTTCCAGCCGGGTGGCGGGGGGCAGGGGTACCGCGGTGTTGCCCGCGGCGAGGGTAATGAGCAGGTCGAGGGCGAGCCGGTCGGCCGTGCCGCGGGCGATCAGTACCTCGCCCCGTTCGTCGTCGCGTACGGCGCGTGCGAGTGCCTGGTGTGTGAGCACCATGGGGCGTCGGGGCCCGGTGGTGCCGCTGGTGCGTACCACCAGTGCGGGCGCGTGGGGGTCGGTGGGGCGTGTTGCGGGGGGTGCTGGTGTGGCCTCGACGCGTACGACGGGTGTGTCCGGGGGGTCCGCGGACCCGGTCATGTCCAGCAGGGCGGCGGCTCCCAGCTCGGACAGTTCGGCGGGTACGGCGTCGTCCTGGGTGGTGAGGGGGGCGCAGAGCAGGCCGGCGCGGAGTGCTCCCAGGCAGGCGGCGGCCAGGTCGGCGGGCCGTTCGGCCCGTACGGCCACGAGGGCCGCGGGGTTGAGGCCGGGGTGGGTGAGGAGTGCGGCCGCCGCTCGGTCGGCGGCCCGGTCGAGGTCGCCGTAGGTCTCCGTGCCGGTGCCGTCGATGACCGCCGGCGCCGTGGGGTGTGCCGCGGCCCATCGCCGTACGCGGTCGGTGACCGGCGCGTCCGGGCGTGTTGCGGTGGGCCCGGTCGTGGGTGGGGCGGGGGCGGAGAGGGTGCCCAGGTGGGTGTCGGGGGCGGCGAGCAGGGTGTCGGTCAGGTCGTCGAAGCGGGCCGCCCAGCGGCTCACCGCGGCCTCGGTGAACAGGTCCGCGGCATACTCCCAGACGAGGGAGATCGAGTCGTCGCCTTCGAAGACCGCGCCGGCCAGGTCGTAGACGGCCCCGGTGCGGTGCAGGGCGACCGTTTCCAGGGTCAGCGGGCCCAGGGGGACTCGTACGCCGTCGCGGTCGGCGGAGAGCAGCTCGCCGACGGTGCCCAGGGCGGGGTCGTGCGCGGTGTTCTGTCCGAAGCCGACCTCCACCAGCGGGGCGCGGCCGCGGTCGCGGGGGACGCCGACGGGGCCCAGGAGGCTTTCGAAGGTGACGCCGCTGTGTTCGAGCCCGGCCAGGAGTGTTTCGGTGACCGTGGCGAGCAGGGCGGCGAACGACTGGTGCGGGGTGAGGTGGACCCGGTGGACGACGGGGTTGGTGAAGTAGCCGAGTACGTCGGCGAATTCGGGGCGTTCGCGGTTGGCGGTGTTCACTCCTACGGCGCTGTCGGCGCGGGCGGTGTAGGTGTGCAGCAGTACGTGCAGGACCGCCAGCAGGACGGCGAACGGGGTGGTTCCGGTGGCGTGGGCGTATGCGCGGACGGCGGCGGCGCGGGCCGGTGGCAGGTCCCTGCGCAGGGTTGCGCCACGTTGTCCGCGGACCGCCGGGCGGGGCCGGTCGGTGGGGAGGTCCGCGGGTGGGGGCGGGGGTGTCAGGTGGCGTACCCAGTGGTCGAGTTCGGCAGCGCCGAGGGGGGTGCGGGTCCGTGCGAGGGCCCATGCCGCGTAGTCGGCGTAGCCGTGTGCGGGTGCGGGGAGGTACGCCTCGGTGCCGGTGGACTCGGCCGCGTAGAGCAGTGCCAGTTCCCGCAGCATGGTGAGCGTGGACCAGTGGTCGGTGATGAGGTGGTGCTGGGAGACCACCATGACCGGGCCGTCGGGCGGTCCGGTGTGGAGCCGGATGCGCAGGGGTGGCCGGGCGGTCAGGTCGAAGGGTGCGAAGGCCGAGCGGATCAGGTCCTGGCGGTGGGTGCGGTGCCAGTCCGGTGGTACCGCTACGGTCGCGAAGTCCAGCTGTGCGTCGGCGGCGACCTGTTGTACGGGGATGCCGTCGTGTACGGGGAAGGTGGTGCGCAGGGCCGGGTGGCGGTGGGCGAGGGTGGTGAAGGCCCGTCGCAGTGCGGCGAGGTCGCAGTCGCCGGTGAGGGTCGCGGCGAAGGCGACGACGTAGGCCGATCCGCTCAGGTCGAGGTGTTCGGCGTGCCAGAGCGACAGTTGGTTGGGGGCGAGGGGGAAGCGGCCCTCGGCCGGTCCGTGGGGTGGGGGGTCGGTGTCGTCTGGGGGTCCGTCGAGGTGTGCGGTGAGTTCGCCGGCCAGTTCCGTCAGGGTGCGGGGGCCCAGGATGGCGGGCAGTGGGAGTCTGGTGCCCAGTTCCCGGTGGAGGGTCAGGCGCAGGCGCAGTGCGGCCAGGGAGTCCACGCCGGCCGCGCGGGGCGGGGCGTCGGGGTCCACCGCCGCGGGTGTGGTGCCGACCACTTCGGCCACCTTGCGGCGCAGGTGGCGGGTGACTTCGGTGCGGCGTCGGTCCGGGGGGAGGGCGGTGAGCCGCTCGCGCGTCCCGGTCTCCATGTCGCTTGGTTCGTCGGCGAGTTGGGCGGCGAGTTCCGCGCGGCGGACTTTGCCCAGGGGGGTGCGGGGTACCTCGGTCACCAGGCGTACCCGCTGGGGTACCGCGTGGGAGGGCAGGTGGTGTGCGCAGTGGGTGAGGAGGTCGGCCGGCTCCGCGTGTGCGCCGTCGTGCAGTCGTACCGCGGCGACCAGGAGTGCGCCTCGGCCGGGCAGGGGGATGCCGGTCACTCCGGCGTCGGCGACCAGGGGGTGGTCGGTCAGTATCCGTTCGACTTCGACGGGGTTGACTTTGTGTCCGCCGGTGTCGATCAGTACGCGGGAGCGTCCGATGACGGTGAGCCGGCCCTGTGTGTCGAGGGTGCCGAGGTCGCCGGTTCGGTGGTGGCCGGTTCCGGGGTCGTTGACCACGGCGGGGCCGGATACCACGATCTCGCCGGTCGCGCCCGGTGGCAGGGGGGTGCCGTGTTCGTCGGTGATCTGGACGCGGGTGCCGTCCAGTGGTGTGCCGACGGTGCCGGGTGAGGGCTCGGTGCCGACGTCCCAGCAGACGCTGCCGGCTTCCGTGCTGCCGTAGGTCTGGCGTACGGGGAGGCCGTGGCGGGTGGTGAAGCGCCGTGCCACGGCCGGGTCGAGGAAGTTGCTTCCGGACAGGCACAGGCGGACCGTGCCGAGTTCGGCCGGTGTGGTGGGGGGCAGGTCGGCGAGGGCGTCGAAGAGCTGGGGTACGGCGATCAGGAGGGTGACGGGGTGGCGGGCCAGCGCGTGGCGGACGGCGTCCACGGAGGAGGTGCCCGCGCTGCGGTCGGGGAGCACGAGTGTGGCGCCGGAGCGGACCGCGGCCAGCAGGCAGCAGAACTGGCCGAGTGCGTGGTGCAGCGGCACCGGGCAGAGCAGGACGTCGGCGGCGGTGATGCCCGCCGTGGTGGTGAGGTGGTCCGCCTCGGCGACCTGGTGGGCCTGGGTGCGGAGGATGCGTTTGGGTTCGCCGGTGCTGCCGGAGGAGAGCGCGGTCACCCAGGGGCCGTTCGCGCGGGCCGGCCGGCGGGGGGTGTCCGCCGGGGGCGGGGTGCGGGGGGTGTCGACGGTGAGGACGGGGCGGTCGGTGAGCGTGGCCACGGGGTGTCCCTCGGTGGTGACGACCACCGCGGGGCGGCTGTCGGCCAGTCTGCGTCGCAGTGCCTGCGGTGGCTGGTCCGGGTCGATGGCCTCGACCGTGCAGCCCGCCTCGGCGGTGGCGAAGTAGGCGACGGCGAACTCGGGCCGGTTGTCCAGGACGAGCAGGACGTGGGTGCCCGGGGACGCGCCGGCGGCGGCGAGCGCGTCGGCGAAGGGGGGGATGGCCGCGGCCAGTTCGCGGTAGGTCAGGGACCGTTCGCCCTGGGTGATGGCCGTCGCTTCGGGGTGGGCGGTCGCCGTGGTGGTGACCATGTCGAGGACGGGGCTCGCGCTCACCGGGTCTCCTCCGTCAGCCGCTTGGCCAGTTCGGCGGGGGTGGGGTGGACGAACACGTCGCGTGCGGTGACGTGCAGGCCCAGCCGTCGGCCGATCTCGGTGACCGCGGTCACCGCGCGGGTGGAGTCGCCGCCGTGCAGGAAGAAGTCGGAGTGGACGGTCAGGCCGGTGACGCCCAGTACGTGCTCCCACACCTGTACCAGTGCCTGCGGGGTCGGTGCCGGGTGCGGCGGACGGCGGCGGGAGCGCAGGAGCGCCCTGCGGTCGATCTTGCCCGAGGGGGTGGTGGGGAGCCGGTCGGCGGTGTGGATCTCGGTGGGCACCATGTAGGCGGGCAGCAGTGCGCTCAGGTGGGTGCGCAGGGCGGCGGCGTGGGCGTCGGTGTGCCGGGGGTGCCATTCCACGAAGCACACCAGGCGCTCCGCGCGGCCCGCGTCGTCGGTCGGGGCGGTCACCGCCGCCCGCCGGACCGCGGGGTGGGTGGCGGCGGCGCTCTCCACCTCGCCCAACTCGACGCGTTTGCCCAGGAGTTGCACCTGGTCGTCGAGGCGTCGCAGGAACTCCAGGTCGCCGGAGGGCAGTTCGCGGACCAGGTCGCCGGTGCGGAAGCAGCGCTCCCCGTCCACCTCGACGAATTTGCGTGCGGTGCGCGCGTCGTCGCCGAGGTAGCCGATGCCGACGGTCGGGCCGCCCAGGTAGAGCTCGCCCGGTGTGCCCGGGGTGACGGGCTCTCCCTCCGGGTCGCGGACGCTCGCCCTGATGTGCGGCAGCGGTTTCCCGATCGGCGGCAGGATGGTGCGGTCGGGCCAGGCGGAGACGTCGCAGAAGACCGCGCCGGCGACGGTCTCGGTGGGCCCGTACTCGTTGAGGACGCGGCTGGGGAAGTCCGGTGGCGGGTAGGCGGCGAGGCGTTCGCCGCCGGTGCGGATGAGCCGTACGTCGCCCAGGTCCGCGCCGTCGAGGTGGAATACCGACTCCAGCAGCAGCGGGGGGATGTAGGTCTGGGTGATCCGGTGGGCGCGCAGCCAGTCGGCGAGTGCGCGGGGTGCGGAGCGGTCGGTGTCGGAGGCGATGTGCACGGATGCGCCGGTGCTCAGGAAGGGCCAGAGTTCGTCGATGGTGACGTCGAAGCCGGGCGAGCCGAGCTGCGCTCCGCGCTCGCGTGGTGAGGCGCCGACCAGCCGGGCGTACGCGGCCACGTAGACGTCCATCGCGGCGCGGCTGATGAGGGTGCCCACGGGGGTGCCCGTCGATCCGGAGGTGAACAGGCAGTAGGCGGGGTCGTCGGGCCGGGCGCCGGGGTCGCGGGGGGCGGGGGCGCCGGGGGTGGGCAGTGCCTCGGGGCGGCGGGCGGGGACGCCGGCGGCTTCGGCCAGTTCCTGGTCGTCGGTGATCAGCAGCGCCACCGAGGCGCGGGTCAGCAGCGTGCGGAGCCGGTCCGGTGGCTGGGCCGCGTCCAGCGGTGTGAAGCAGGCGCCCGCGAGCAGTACGGCGAGTTCGAGGACGAACAGGTCCGTGGTGCGGGGCAGTACGAGCCCGACGCGGTCCCCGGGTCCGATGCCGAGGGCCCTCAGGGCGCCCGCCGCCGCGCGGGCGCGGGAGTCGAGTTCGGCGTAGGTCAGCCGGGTGCCCCGGTGGTCGGTCAGCGCCACGGCGTCCGGTGCCCGGCGTACTTGGCGGGCCACGGCGTTCAGCAAGTGCATCGCTACCCTTTTCTGTGGGACCGGGCGCGCACGGGGGCGTGGCGTGCTCCGGTGGCCGGGGCGGGCCGGCGGGATCAGGAACGGGCGCTCGTGGGCATCTGGCGTCCGACGCCCCACGCGTCGAACCACAGCCGGGTTTCGGCCGTGCGGAAGGCGCCGCCCGGCGCTGCCTCGTACTGCCGGTAGCGGTGGATCGCGGTGAGGTAGACGTGGACGGTGGCCGCCCAGTGCGCCTTCTCGTTGACCATCAGGTGCAGTTGTTTGTCGTCCTCGGGCAGGATCGGGGTGATCCGGCCGGGTGCGATGGTGAACTCGCCGGCCTCGGTGAGCCGGACCCACTCCCCCTCGTGCCGGGTGACGACGTACTTGATCTCCCGCGTCTCGCCGGTGAGCGCGCTGACCGCGCCGATGGTGTCGTCGTGGTCATGTATGGGGCTCCCCTTGCCTGGGCCCCAGAACACGAGGACGACCTGGTAGGCGTCCTGGGGGGAGTTCAGCAGCAGCCGCGTGTAGTTCCCGCTCGGGTGGTACTCCTCGGCGAAGTGCTGGTTCGGCGTCGAGGTGGTGAACTCCGCGAGCGCGCCGGAGAGCTGATCGATGGTCTCTTCGCGGGTGAGCTCGTCTGCCTTGTTCTTGATCCGTGAGACCGCATCGATGAGTGCCGTGACGTCCATGGGTCACTTCCACTGGGGTAGTCGTATGGCGAGGTGCGGGAGCGCGGGTGGGCGCGCCGGCGGTGGCGGCGCGCCCCGGTCCGCCGGAGCGTCTCCGTTCGCCCGCGGCGGGGCGGGCGGACCGCGCGCGGGCGTTCACCGGTCGCGCGCCCGGCGGAGGAGGGATCGGCGAGGTGCTCCGCGGTGTGGTCGCGGCGTGGCGGGTCTGCTGCGGTCTTCGGCGTGTGCACGGCGGTCGGGACGGGGCCCGGCTCCCCGTCCCGCGTGGGGCGGCGCGGGTCCGGATGGCGGTCCGGACACGGCGCCCGCGGCGGGACGGGGACGGGGCGTGCGCCCACGCGGGCGCTCACCGCACGGTTGCCGGGCTCGTCGGCGGCGGGCGGGGGTGTGGGAGGGGCGCCTGGCGGGCGGCGCGGGTTTCTCCTTCCGGTCTGCACCGGGGCCGGCGGGATCCACCGGTGCGCGGGGCGGTGGTGGGTGCGCGGCTCACCCCTGGGCGGGCCGGTCCGCCGTGTCGTTGTGCGGCAGTTCCCCGGAGGCGGCGACGACGTCGCGCAGCGGCTCGCACAGGGCGATGAGCCGTTCGGCGCGTTCGGCTCCCAGGGCGCGGTAGGGAGGGGCCGCGGCGGCATCCGTCGCGTCCTCGATCCGGGAGCGCAGCCGGGTGCCCGCCTCGGTCAGCCGTCCGGCGGCGTCCAGCAGGCCCGCTGCGGTGAGGGCGGTCACCTCGGCGTCCCAGTCCGCTTCGGACCAGTCGCGGTGCTCGCGGACCTGCTGGGCGCTGAAGAGGCTTTTCCCGGTGGCGCAATCGGTGACCAGCGCCGCTATGGCGCCGACGCCGTGGCCGACCAGCGCGGCGATGTGGCCGTCGCCCCGGTGCTCGCGCAGCAGGGTGAGGGCGTGCCAGAGCGCCAGGTGGGGTTCCTGGGGCCAGGGCAGTTCGGCGTGCGCGGCGTACAGGGGCCGGCCCTCGGGGGCGCATGCCTCGGCGGCAACTCGGGCGAGCCCGGCCGCCTCGGCGACCTCCGGGCTCTTGACCGCCTCGTCGCCCAGGACGCGGCGCAGTGCGCGGTCCACGGCGGTCAGGCGGGCCTCGGTCACGCGCTCGGGTGCGGCCAGGTCCCATGCCGCGGGCAGGTAGCGGGCGATGAGGGCGGGGTTGAAGTTGTAGAGCAGGGCCGCCACCGCGGCGGACGAGGTGCGGCCCAGGGCGGCGACGCGGCCGGCGAAGTACCCCATGTGCCCCGGCTCGAGTCCCGCGGAGGTGAACTCCTCATCGGCCTCGGGCGCGAAATAGCAGAGCAAATGTACGGGGTCCCCCGCCTGATGACATCGCGAGGCGATTAAGGGGATCGAATCACTGATCATGATTTTATGCTAGGGCGGTCCGTCGAAGGGTGTCAACGCCCATTGAAGGGTTCGGCGGCTTTGACAAGAATCGATGCGATGCGCGTAATGTGCGAGCAGGCGGGTAACTATGATCGAACACTGGCTTGCTTCATGGGCGTGATTCAGCCGCCGTGATTCAGCCGCATGACGAAACCGGCCGATAATCCGGATCTAGGCCCCTGCGATGCGATTGCCACGCGCCTCTTGACCGCCTGTGAGCTGCACAAATACCGAGGTGTGGGCCGTCGCCGCAGAGAAGTGGATGTGTTTTGTGAACCCCGGCGAAATGGGCACGGGAAATGATCTTTACGACGTGGTAATCGTGGGCGCGCGATGCGCCGGTGCTTCACTGGGAATGCTGTTGGCCCAGCGTGGCTATGCGGTGGAAATGGTTGACCGAAACGCCGCGGGAAGCGACACGGTATCCACTCATTGGATTAGATGGCCGGGTGTTCAGCAGCTCCGCGCATGGGGTCTTCTCCCGGCACTGGAGAAAACGGGATGCCCGCCTATCGTCAGCGCCTCGCTCGATTTCGAGGGCCATGTACTGGCGGGCGGACCGATGGCCGCGGGGACACAGGCCGCGACCTACGCACCCCGGCGGACCGCGCTGGACGCACTGCTGGTGGCCGAGGCCCGCGCCCAGGGGGCGCGGCTGCGGGAGCGCTTCGCGGTCACCGGCCTCCTCGTCGCCGACGGCCAGGTCACGGGGGTGCGGGGAACCGGACCGGACGGGCCCGCCGCTCTGCGCGCGCGGGTGGTCGTCGGGGCCGACGGCCGCAATTCGACGGTCGCCCGTCTGGTGAAGTCCCCGGTGGTGGAGGACCGGGGGGTGCTCGCGCGCAGCCTCTACGGCTACTGGTCGGGGGTCGCGGAACGGGGGGTGCGGGTGGTGTTCCGCGGCAGGCGCGGTATCTCCCTGTGGCCGACGAACGACGGTCTCACCGTGGTGTCGCTGGTCTTCCCGCCCGAGGAGGCCCCCGGTCCGGGGCGGTCGGCACTGGCGGAGTTCTACGTGTCCGCGCTGCGGGAGGTGCCGGAGGTCGAACGGGCCCTGGCGGGCGCGGACTTGGTCTCGCAGCCGCAGGCCGCGGCCGTGCGCAATGCCCGCAGGCAGGCGTACGGCCCGGGGTGGGTCCTGGCCGGGGACGCCGGCCACCACAAGGATCCCGTCTCGGCGCAGGGGATTTCCGACGCCTTCGCCGACGCCGAGGTGCTCGCCGACGCCCTCGACGCCGCCCTCTCGGGCTCCGTCGGACTCGACGAGGCGCTGGCGGGCTACGCCGCGGCCCGCGACGCGCAGCGCCTCGATACCTTCAACTACACCTGCGAACAAGCCGAGTTGCGCCCTTTCGGCGCCGAATTCCTCGACGACTTGGCCCAAACCGCCGCCGACGAGCAGGCCGTCGCGGCGTTCGTGAACACCTTCGTCGGCTGTGACGCGCCGTCGGACGCGAGCTGGCTCGGCGAGTCCCACTAGGACCACAGGCCCCTCCGCTTCGTCGCTGGGGTGGGCGGGGTCAGTGCGCGAGCTCCGGGGGCAGCCCCAGGAACAGGCCGCCGCTGACCTCGATGAGCTGCCCGGTGACCCACCTCGCGTCGTCCGAGGCGAGGAACGCGACGACGTCGGCGACATCGGCGGGGGTGCCGATCCGGCCGAGCGCGGTCATGTCGATCATGACCTGCCTGGCCTCCGGCTGCTCCCGCCGAGCCTCGGCGGTCAGATCGGTGTCCACGGCGCCGGGGGCCACGGTGTTCACCGTGATGCCGCGCTCGCCCAGCAGGTGCGCCAGCGTCCGGTTCATCGCCTCCACCGCGGCCTTGGCCATCGTGTAGGCGACGTCCGGCACCGCGACGCGGACCGCCGCGGAGGAGACCGACACCACCCTGCCGCCGTCGGCGAGCAGCGGCAGCGCGCGCTGCACCAGGAAGAAGGGGGCGCGGGCGTTCACCGCGAACAGCCGGTCGAAGATCTCGGGCGTGGTGGCCTCGAAGAATGTCGTGCTGAAGCCCGCGTTGTTGACCAGCACATCGAGCCGGTCCCGGCCGCCGTCGGCGAACCGGGCGCCGGCCTCGGCGAGGAGTTCGTCCACCCCGGCGACCGTCGAGAGGTCGGCGCCGACGGCGAACGCCGCTCCGCCGCGTTCGCGGATGTGCGCCACGGTCGACGTGGCGGCCTGTTCGTCGTGTCCGTAGTGGACGGCCACGCGCGCACCGTTCGCCGCCAGCCGTTCGGCGATACCGCGGCCGATCCCGCGTGAGGAACCGGTGACCAGTGCGGTGCGGCCTGTCAGGTCGGGCATGGTGCTCCCTTGAACGTAGGGCCGGTCCGGGAAGACCGGGAGGGCCGGTCGTGGTGCGGGCGGGAAGGGGGGCCGGTGCGGCGTGGGTCAAGCCGGGGAGACCGGGGCGGCGCAGTCGTCGCCCCACGGGTCCGCCGTCCCGTCGGGGAGGGTGCGGGCCCGGCCGGTGGCGGTCTGGTCCCGGCCGGCTCCGCGCAGGTCCTGTGCGAAGTACCCGGCGGGTCCCGTTGCGTTGATGTTCCCGCCGGCGGGGCGCGGTTCGCCGGCCGTCGCCGGGCGCGGGAGCGCGGTGTCGCCGGCCCCGTCGCGCCCGGCGAGGGCGATCCGGTCACCGGGGGCGAGGGGAAGGCGGCGTCCGGCGGCGGCAGCCGCGCGCCGGCCCGCACCTCGTCGTTCCGTACGGTCGTCATGGGAGGCACTCCGTGAGTTCCTGACGGCAGTCCTGTCTCCTGGTTCGGGGTGAAGTCGCCGGTATGCCCTCGGAGTTGGCGTGCGGGTCATACCGGCGGCCGGCGAGCGGGATGGAGCAGGGAGTGCGTCGTGTTCACGGGCCGGGGTCAGCCCACGGCGGCGCACTCCTCCGCCGGGGCCGTACGGGAGGCGCCCACCGCCGCGGCGGCGCAGACGGCCATGGCCAGCAGGCCCAGTACCGCCATCCCGGCGCCGAACGCCAGGTTCCCGGCGGCGGTGGCGCCCACGAGCACCCCGGCGCCGCTGGTGCCCAGCCCGGCGGCGGTCACATCGCTGATCTGGAGGGCCGACGAGTTGGTGCCCGTCTCGTCCTCGGCGGACTGGTCGAGGACGAGGACGCCGGTGGTGGGGACGCATACGCCCATGCCCAGTCCGCCCACGATCCACAGCAGGTACACCGGCCACCCCGGCGCCCCCGGCAGGCACAGGGCCGCCATGCCCACGAAGCAGCAGGCCAGGGCGGCGAGGCCCCACCGCAGCAGCAAGGGCCTGGCCACCGTGGTGATCCTGCCCTGCGCCTGCGCCCCCGCCCACCAGCCGAGGGCGCCCGCCAGCAGGGGCAGGCCGGAGGCCGCGGTCCCGAAACCGTGGAGCGTGACGAGGGTCAGCGGTACGACGGACTCCACGGCGTAGAACGACCCCGCCAGCAGGCCGCGCACCGCGACCACGGAGGGCACGCCCCGGCGCAGCCGCGTCGAGCCCTGGGGCAGCAGTTCCCGCAGTCCGGCAACCAGCGCCAGCAGCCCCGCTCCCAGCAGGAGTACGGCCAGCGTCGTCCGCCCGGCGACCACGGCGTTGCCGCCCGACTGGAGCACGACGACGCCGATTCCGGCGAGCAGCGCGAACAGGGGCTTGCGGGACCCGCCCGCGCTGGTGCGGCCCGGTGCGGTCGAGGTGCGCAGGACGGGGAGCAGTGTCAGTCCGCCGGCCAGGACCAGCGGTACCAGGCCGAGGAACACCCAGCGCCAGCCGAGGTGCGCGGTGATGGTGCCCGAGACGACCGGTCCGATCAGCGCCGGCAGGACGTAGGCCGCGGAGATGATGGCCAGCGCCTTGGGGCGCAGGTGGGCGGGATAGGCGGTGGCCACGAGCTGGAACACCGCGACCGAGGCCAGCCCGACGCCGATGCCCTGCGCGCCCCGGCCCAGGACGAACACCGCCATGTGCCCGGCGGATCCCGCGGTCAGCAGGCCGAGGGTGAACACGCCGATGCCGGTGAGCAGCGGTGTGCGCTGCCCGACGCGGTCGCACCACTGGCCCGCCACGCCGAGGCCCACCAGGTTCATGACCAGGAAGGCGCTGTAGGGCCAGCCGAAGAAGGCGAGCCCGTCGAGATCGCGCACCACCGCGGGCATCGCGGTGGCGACCGCGATGCCCTCGAACGCGAAAAGGCTGATGGCGACGGCGATGCCGATGCTGGTGAGCCGCCACTGCGGCGCGAAAACGCCGGGGGAACGCTCCATGATCTCCAACCCGTGAAGCTCTGCGGCCGGCCGGAGTCCGCAACCGGTCCGGTGCCGCGCCGGCCGCTCTCGTAGTCCTTGGTGTTCCTGTGCGGCGGCGCGCTACAGGCGGTGCGTCACATGCTTGATCCGCGTGTACGCCTCGAAACCGTACCGTGAGAGGTCTTTGCCGCCGCCGGACTGGCGGAAGCCGCCGTGCGGCAGTTCCGAGGGGAACTGCAGATGGGTGTTCACCCATACGGTACCGAAGTCCAGGTCCCTCGAAAGCCGCATCGCCCTGCGGTGATCGGTGGTCCACACGGCCGAAGCGAGGCCGTACGGTGAGGAGTTGGCGCGGCGCAGGGCGTCGGCCTCATCGGTGCACCGCTCGACGGTGATCACGGGGCCGAAGATCTCCGTGCGGGTGATGGCGTCGTCCTCGCGCACACCGGCGATGACGGTGGGGGCGTAGAAGAACCCCCGTTCACCCACCTGGTGGCCGCCGGTGACGACCTGTGCGTGCGGCGGGAGCGCGCCGATGTTCGCCTGTACGCGTGCCAGGTGTTCGGGGTTGTTCAGCGGTCCGTAGGCGGCGTCGGGCTCCGAGGGCGGGCCGGGGCGGCGGGCGGATGCCTCGGTCACGAGCGCATCCAGCAGCGCGTCGTGCACCGCGTCGGCGACCAGGACCCGGCTGGCGGCGGTGCAGTCCTGCCCGGCGTTGGCGAGTGCTCCGGTGACGATGGTGCGCGCGGCGTCGGCGAGGTCGGCGTCGGCGCAGACGAGGACCGGGGTCTTGCCGCCGAGTTCGAGGTGGGTGCGCTTGAGGGTGGCGGCGGCGCGGGTGGCCACGTCCACCCCGGCGGCGACCGAGCCGGTCAGTGAGACCGCGGCGGGCGCCGGGTGTTCGACCATGAGCCGTCCGGTGGCGGGACCGCCGCAGACCACGTTGAGGACGCCGGGCGGCAGGATCTGCGCGGCGAGGTCGGCCAGCAGGAGCGCCGAGGAGGGGGTGGTCTGCGCGGGCTTGAGCACGACGGTGTTGCCGGCGGCGATCGGCGAGGCGGACTTCAGTACGGCCATCAGCAGCGGGAAGTTCCACGGGGCGATCTGCGCGCAGACTCCCACGGGTTCGCGCCGGGTGTAGGAGGTGTGTTCCGGTGCGTACTCGCCGCCGGCCACGCCGTCGAGCAGCCGCGCGGTGCCGGCGAAGAAGCGCAGTTCGTCGACGACGCCGTCGATCTCGCCGGCGGCGTCCCGGCTTCCGGTGTCGCGGAGTTCGGCCTCGCCGAACGCGGCGGCCTGCGCGGCGACGGCGTCGGCGAGTTCCAGCAGCGCGGCCTGGCGTGCGCCGGGGGTGGTGCGGGACCACGTGTCGAAGGCCGAGGTCGCCGCGCTCATGGCGCGGTCGACGTCCTCGGCCCCGGTACAGGGCACGCTCAGATGGGCTTCGCCGGTACACGGGTCGAGGATGTCGAGGTGCTCGGTGCCGGGGGCGGATGCGACCCGCTCGCCGTTGATGACATTGCGAACAGTGGGTGCTGTCACTGTGGTGTTCCCCTTGTGTCCGGTCCGGGTGGTCAGGCGTCGCCGGTGACCTGGAGCGAGGTGATGCCGTGGAAGCCGAGGTTGTTGTTCCAGTTGTTCTCCTGCGGTGGCACGTGCAGCTCCGGCCACCTGCGGTAGAGGCTGCTCAGTGCGATGCGGGTGGTCTGGCGTACGAGCGGGTCGCCGAAGCACAGGTGCCGGCCGGTGCCGAAGGTGAGGTGCCGGTTGGGCAGCGGCCGGTCCAGGACCAGTTCGTCGGGGCGGTCGAAGACGGCGGGGTCGCGGTTGGCCGACGCCACGTACAGCAGCAGGGGCTGTCCCTTGCGCAGGGGGACGACGGTGCCGTCGGAGGCGGTGTACTCGAAGTCCTCGCCCGCGACGCGTCCGACGAAGGAGACCGGGGTGCACAGGCGCAGGAGTTCTTCGACGGCGGGGCCCGCCGTGGCGGGGTGCAGCAGCAGTTCCCGCTCGGTGGCGGGGACGGCGGTCAGGGCGCGCACGCTGTTGCCGATGAGGTAGCGGATGGAGGCCACGCCCGCGAACAGCAGCAGTGCCGCCTGTGCGACCACGTCGCGCTCGGAGAAGCGGCGGCCGCGTACCTCGGCCTCCCGCAGCTGGTGCAGCAGTCCGCCCTCGGCGCGCGAGCGGCGTGCGTTGTCCTCGGAGGCGAGGAATGCGGCGAGTTGCCGGGTGCTCTCCCTGGTGCGGCGCAGGTGCTCCACCGAGACGGAGGTCGAGCCGAAGAGGTGGGCGATGTCGTCGGTCCAGCGGTTGAGTTCGGCGTGTGCTTCGACGGGGACGCCGAGGACGTCGGCGATCACCATCGCGGGGAGCGGGAAGGCGAACTGCGACATGAGGTCGAAGCCGGTGGGGTCGACCTGGTCGAGCAGTTGGTCGACGAGGCCCTGGATGCGGGGTTCGAGGTACTCGTCGGTGAACGGTACGTAGCCCTTGTTGGCCTGGCGGCGGTTGCGGGTGTGTTCCCTGCCGTCGTGGAACGCCAGCCAGCGGGCGTAGATGTCGAGCATGTCCGCGAACTCCTCGCGCTGTTCGGCGGGGAGGAAGCGCAGCGGGACGGCGGAGCGGGCGTTGGACAGCCGCTCGTCGCGCATCAGGCGTGCGCAGTCGGCGTAGCGGAACATCAGCCAGGTGCCGCCGTAGATCGTTCCGGACAGGTGGGCGGGGCTGCGTTCGCGCATCAGTGCGTAGAAGGAGAACGGGTCCTCGATGTACTGGAACTGGTTGTGGGAGAAGTCTTCGACGGAGACGAGATCGAGTGACATGGCAGGGACTCCCGTGAAGTCGTTGGGAGGTGCGGGGACAGCCGATGTTGTCGGAGTGAGAATCCGTGGCTCTCTCGGTGTCATCGTAAGGTGGCTTTCGGCGGCACCTCAAGATCTCCAGGCTGCATCAGTTTTCCATTCTGGGTTCCGGACGGGAATGTGGATACCGATGCGGCCATTTTTTTCGGCCAGGTGGGGCGGGCTTTCGGACGTGGCCTCGCGCGGTGTGAACGGGGTGTGGGGGCGCCTGGCGGTGATGCCGGGGACGCTGCCGGGTGCGCTGCCGGAATTTCGCGGCGGGGTGCCGGCCGTGGTGAACGGGGGCTGGATATTGCCACCGTAGGGCTTGTTTTTCTGGCTGAATTACAGGTTGTTGCCGTTTCGTGTACGCGGGTCGGCCGGCTGCGGCCGGGGGGCGCCTGCGCACGCGTGGGGTCTTGGCGGGGATGCCTGCTGACCTGGTGGAACGGGCCGGCTGCCCGGCCGTTGCGGGCGGCGCGGGTGGGTGGCGGACGGCCGGCCGTGGGCATTGGCGACGTGTGCTGCGGGCCTTGCGCGCCGAAGTCGCCGTGCGTAGCGTGGTATTGCCACCAGCCGCGATCATCGGTGTGCGCCACTGTCACGGCGTACACCGCGGCTGGTCCACCGACGAGCGGACTTCATGGTCTGGCGGGACCCGGTTTCCTCGTCCGGCAGTGGTTTTTCCCTACGTGGTTGCCCGGTGGGGCCCGCGTGTCTGCCGTGTCCTCACATGCTGTCGCGCGCTGCGGCTTCCGGTGATGGTGGTCTCAGAATGCATGGCGCGGTTTGTGCTGCCGTGAAACTGCCCTCAGGGAGGGATCTTTGCCATTCGGAGTCGATAGTTCAGTGCACACGATCGACCGTCGCGCATTTATCGACAACAGCGTTCTCGATATCGAGTTCGATCGTGTTTTCCATCCGTCCTGGCAATTTCTCGGGTTTGCCGGCGAGGTGCGTGAACCAGGCGATTACGTCGTGCGGATGCTCGGCCGGGACGAGGTCGTCGTCATACGCGGGGAGGACGGTGAGGTACGCGCACTGCACAATTCGTGCACCCATCGGGGCACCCGTCTGTGCCGTGCGAGTCTGGGCAACACCGCGCATCTGCGGTGCAGTTACCACGGGTGGACCTTCGCCAACGACGGCAGGCTGGTCGGGGTGCCCGCGCTCCGGTCGGGCTACCCGCCGGACTTCGACCACGCCGGGCACGGCCTGCCCGCCACGCGGGTGACGAGCCGGCGGGGATTCCTGTTCGCCACCTGGGATCCGCACGCCCCCGATCTGGAGGAGTATCTCGGCGAGATCGCCTGGTACCTCGACGCCCTCCTCGACTGCGGGGGCGGGGAATGGGAGGTCTGCGGCCCGCCGCAGCGGGTGCGCGCCCAGGGCAACTGGAAGATCCCCACGGACAACTTCGCGGGCGACGGCTACCACATGCGGACCACCCACCAGATCGCGCTCGACCAGGGGATCTACGGTGACACGCTGGCCAACGGCACCCGGGGGCGCGCGGGCACCGACCTGACCGCGGTCAACATCGCCACCCCGGCGGGGCACAGCGTGCGCGCGGGCTATGTCATCGACAGCGGGAGCTCCCTGGAGGACCGGGATCTCGCCGCGCCGCAGTTCCCCGGCTATCCGCCCGAGCGGTGGGCCGAACTGGCCGCGGCGCAGACCCCGGAGCAGGTGCGGTTCACCTCGCACTGCGAGGTCGCGCACGGGGTGGTGTTCCCCAACACCGTCTTCCTCAGCGTCGCGCACGACCGCGCGGTGGGCGAGGAGAGCGATCCGCTGACGCGCTATCTGGTGGTCCGCTCCCATGTGCCGGTCAGCGCCCGGGAGACGGAGTGCCTGTACTGGACGCTCGTGCCCACCGCGATGGACCCGCAGTGGCGGCGGCGCTCCTACCGCTTCCAGGCCCGGACCCAGTCGGCGGGCGGGATCCTGTTCGAGATGGACGACTTCGAGAACTTCGCCCGGATCGATGACGCGCTGGCCCGCTCGGCGCCGGGGCGGGGCGGGCCCGTGGACCTGACCCTCGGTGCCGGCCTGGGAACGCCGGCGCGGGATTTCCCGGGCCCCGCGCGGGCCGAGGTCGCCACCCTCAGCGAGCACAACCAGCGGGCCTTCTACCGGCGTTGGTCCGCACTGGTGGGTGAGCTGCCATGACCGACCGGAGCGATCCGCACCCCCCGGCGCGGCCCGCCACCTCCCCCGAGGGTCTGGCCGACGGCCCGTTTCCCGGCCGCGGTGCCCGTCTCGCCCGCCTCGATGCGGAGATCACCGCCGTGCTCACGGAGGAGGGCGCCGCGCTGGACGAGGGCGAGCACCGGCGCTGGCTGGACCTGCTCGATCCCGCGTTCCGCTACGAGATCCCGGTGCCGCTGCTGCGGGAGGACCCCGCGCTGGAACGGCACAGCCGCTCCGCCGTGCTGTTCGAGGCGACCAAGCGGGTGCTGGAGCTGAAGTTCGGCCGGGCCGGTCTGCTCCAGGCGTGGTCGGACCGGCCCGGCACCACGACGCGCCACTTCCTGGGCTCGGTGCGGGTGTTCGACGCGCCCGCCGCCGGGGTGGTGCGTGCCGACGCCAACGTGTTGGTCACCGCCGGCCGGGGGGCCGGGCATACCGTGCTCGTCAGCGCCGCGCGCCACGATCTGCTCCGCGAGCGCCACGGGCGCTGGGTGCTGCTGCGCCGGCGTGTCCTGCTCGATGTGGAGGTCGCCACCCATGAACAACTCTCCGTCATCTTCTGAAGCCGGGCACCGGGAGGACGTGCCGCTGTGCAGGGTCTCGTGCGAGTCGGCGTCGGTCGCCGTCCTGCTGCACCCGACCGGCAACGGCCTGCGGCTGCTGCTGGTGTCCGAGCGCACGGGGCACCGGGCGCTGCTCGACGCCACGGTCCTGGACGCGTTGTGCGCCCTGACCCCGTCGGCGGCCACCGCCCTGGTGCGCGCCGCCGTGCAGGAGGAGGTGCGCCGATGAGCGCGGTGGCGTTCGACTACACCGCGCCCACGACCCTCGACGGCGCCCTGGGCGCGCTGGACGCCCCCGGGCGGACGGTGGCGCTGCTGGCGGGCGGGCAGAGCCTGGTCCCGCTGCTGACCAGCCGTCAGGTGCGGCCGGACGTGGTCGTGGACCTGAACGGGGTCGCCGGTCTCGCGGGGATCGGCATCGGCGCCGACCGGGTCAGGATCGGCGCGATGACCAGGCTGCGCGAGGTGGAACGGCACCGGGGGCTGGCCGCCGCGCTGCCGGTGCTGGCGTCCGCCGCCGCCGCGGTCGCCCACCCGCATATCCGGGTGCGGTCCACGCTGGGCGGTTCGCTGTGCCATGCGGCCCCGGCCGCCGAGCTGCCGGCGGTCGCACTCGCGCTCGGCGCGCAGGTGGTGCTGCGCTCGGCGCGCGGGGTGCGGTCGGTCCCCGCGGGCCGGTTCGCCACCGGTGCGGGGACCACCGTCCGCGCGCCCGACGAGGTGGTGACCGAGATCGTCTTCCCCCGTACCGGCCCCTTCACCTACGAGTTCAGCGAGCTGTGCACGCGCGGCAGTACTGGCTATCCCGTCGCCGGTGTGTGCCTGGGGCTGCGGGCCGACGGCGGTCTCGTCCGGGCCGCGCGGGTGGTGGTGGCCGGGTGCGGCCCGGTCCCCGTCCGCCTGCCGGGCGTGGAGGCCGCGCTGGTGGGCCGGGCCGTCGCCGGGCCGCATCCGGGTCTGGTCGCCTCGGTCGTCGCGGAGGCGACGAGGCCCGGGAGTACCGGGCCCGAGGACCGGGAGTACCGGGCCGAGGTGGCCGGGGTGTTGCTGGTGCGGGCGCTGGCGGCGCGGGCCGGCCGGGAGGGGCGATGAGCGCGCGGACGGTCACGGTGCGGGTCAACGGTGTCGTGCGCACCGAGGAAAGCGAGCACCACACCACCCTGGCCGAACACCTGCGTACCGCGCTGCGGTTGACCGGTACGCACATCGGCTGCGGCAGCGGTGACTGCGGCGCCTGTGTGGTGCTGCTCGACGGTGAGCCGGTCTGCTCCTGCCTGGTGCTCGCGGTGCAGGCCGACGGCCGGGAGGTCACCACGGTCGAGGGCCTCGCGGGCGGTGGCGGCCTGACGCGGGAGCAGCGCGCCCTCATCGAGGAGCACGGGCTCCAGTGCGGATTCTGCACCCCCGGTCTGCTGGTGCGGATGGCGCACGCCGCCGGCCGAGGCGGCGGCGAAGAGGGCGTGCTGGCGGGGCACTTGTGCCGGTGCACCGGCTACGTCGGCATCCGCGCCGCGGTGCGCCGCAGCGCCGGTGACGCGGGGGCCGGCCGGTGACCGGGGAGCACCGCCACATCGGCCGGCCCGTGCCGCCCCGCCACCACGAGCGGCTGGTGCGCGGCGGCGGCCGCTTCCTCGCCGATCTGCGCGCGGCGGACGTGCTGCACGCGGCGTTCGTACGGAGTCCGCTCGCGCACGCCGCCGTTGCCGGCTTCGACGCCACCGCCGCCCGGCGCGATCCGCGCTGCGCCCTGGTGCTGGGCCCCGACGACCTCGCCGGGCGCACGGCGGCGATCCCCACCGTCTGGCGGCTGCCCGGCCAGCCGCAGGAGAGCATCCCCGTCGCCGTGCACACCGCCCGCTACGCCGGGCAGCCGCTGGGTATCGTCGTCGCCCGCACGCCCACCGCGGCCCTGGACCTGGCCGAAGCCGTGCGGCTCGACCTCGCCCCGCTGCCGCCGGTGCCCACGGTCGCCGACGCACTGGCCGAGCACGCTCCGCCCGTCGTGCCGGGCGCGGCGGGCAACGAGGCGGGCCGCATCCGCTTCGGCTCCCCCGCCGAGGAGATCGCCGCGGCCCTCGCGCGCGCGGCGGTGGTCGTGGAGCGCGAGTTCACCCTGCCGCGGGTGCACCACTCCCCCCTGGAGCCGCGGGGTGTGCTGGCCGCGTACGAGGCGGGCACCGGGCTGCTGACCGTGCACGCCAGCAGCCAGTCCCCGCACGCGATGCGCCAGGACCTGTGCGCCGTACTGGGGCTGCGGGCGGACCAGGTACGGGTCATCGCGCCCGATGTGGGCGGTTCGTTCGGCAGCAAGGTCTTCCTCTACCCGGACGAGGCGATGGTGTGCGCGGCGGCGGTCGCGCTGGGCGGCGCGGTGCGCTGGGTGGAGTCCCGCGCGGAGAACTTCACCGGCGCCTACCAGGGCCGGGCCCAGCAGGCCACCGCCCGTCTCGCCGTCAGCGGCGAGGGCCGGTTCCTCGCCTTCGACGCGGACCTCCTCGCGGACCTGGGCGCATACGCGACCCAGGCGGGCGCCGGGCCGCATCAGGTGACCGCCCTGACCCTCCAGGGCCCGTACCACGCGGACGCCGCGGCGGCCACCGTCCGCGGGGTGTACACGACCCGCGTCCCCACCGGCGCCTACCGCGGCTACGGCATGCAGGAGGCGGCGTTCATCCGCGAACGGCTCGTCGACGAGGCCGCCCGCGAACTCGGCCTGTCCCCCGTGGAGTTGCGGCTGCGCAATCTGATCCGGCCGCAGGATCTGCCGCACACCACGCACACCGGGCTGACCTATGACAGCGGTGACTACGGCGCCGTACTGCGCCGGGCCGCCGCGCTGGCCGAACGGCCGCCCCCGCCGGACGACCCGCCGTGGGTGCGCCGGGCCACCGCCGTCGTGGCCGCGGTGGAGATCAGCGCGTTCGCGCCCACGGCGCTGCTGGAGGCGTTCGGGATCGCGTGGAGCGGCTGGGAGGGCGTACGGCTGCGGATCAACCACGACGGGACCGTCACCGTGCACTCCGGGGTGATCGCGGTCGGCCAGGGCATCGAGACCAGCCTGGCGCAGATCGCGGCGGAGGGGCTGGGGGTGCCCCTGGACTGGGTGCGGGTCGAACTCGGGGACACCGACACCGCCCCGCACTCCGACCTGTCCGCGCAGGCCAGCCGGGCGCTGACGCTCGCGGGCGGCGCGCTGGTCATCGCCGCGCGGCAACTCGCCGGCCGGATGCGGGCGCTGGCCGCCGGGTTCCTGAAGGCCGAACCCGAGCAGGTGACCTTGCGGATCGCCGCGACCGCGGACCCCTCGTCCCCGGAGGCGGCCTTCCACGGCGCCGGCGGTGCGCGGATCACCTGGCGCGAGACCGCCCACCGCGGCTACCGGGGATGGGGAAGGGCGCACCGCACCGACCGGATCCGGCTGGAGGAGTCGGTGGACTTCGACCCGCCGCAGCTCACCTTCGCCCACGGCGCGCACGCCGCCGAGGTCGCGGTCGATCTGGGAACCGGCCGCGTCGAGGTGACGGGCTACTGGGCCGTGCACGACAGCGGTGTACTGGTCAACCCGCTGATCGCGCACGGGCAGATCACCGGGGGGATCGCCCAGGGGCTGGGACAGGCGCTCACCGAGGAGGCCAGGGTGGACGGTGCGGGCCTGCCCGTGACCCGGTCGTTCCGCGAGTACACCCTCCCCGCGGCCCAGGACATCCCCGAGGACCTCGTCGTCGAGCACCTGTGCACCCCCAGCACGGTCATTCCCGGCGGTTTCAAGGGACTCGGCGAGGGCGGCGCGATCCTGCCGCCCGCGGCGGTCGCGTGCGCGGTCGCCGCCGCGGTCCCCGAGATCGCACACACCCTCACCTCGCTCCCGCTCACCCCCTCGCGCGTACGCGCGGCGCTGCGGGCGGCGGGCATCACGGCGGAAGGCGGTATCCGATGACCCGGTCGCACGAGACGGAGACGGTACGCGAGGCGGTGTTCGGCCTGCTGCGCGCGGAGGGCATGACCACCGTCTTCGGCAACCCCGGCTCGCTGGAACTGCCCATGCTGCGCGACTTCCCCGACGACTTCCGGTACGTGCTGGGCCTCCAGGAGTCGGTGGTGGTGGCGATGGCGGACGGGTACGCGCAGGCCACCCACCGCCCCGTGCTGGTCAACCTGCACTCGGCGGCCGGGGTGGGCCACGCGATGGGCGCCCTGTTCACCGCGCGCCGCAACCGCACCCCGCTGGTGGTCGTCGCGGGCCAGCAGGCGCGCTCGCTGCTGGAGGGCCACCCCTACCTCCTGTCGGAGGACGCGACCGTGCTGCCGCGCCCGTACGTCAAGCTCAGCCGCGAGCCGGCCCGCGCCGAGGACGTCCCGGCGGCCATCGCCCGCGCCCGGCACCTGGCGACCGCGCCGCCCGCCGGGCCCGTACTCGTCTCCGTCCCGAGCGACGACTGGGACCGCCCGGCCGCACCCGTCGCCATCCGGCGGGCGAGTACCACCGTCGCCGCGGACCCCGCGCTGCTCGCCCGCGCCGGCGAGGCGCTGGCACGCGCCGCCTCGCCCGTGCTGATCGCGGGGTCGGGGGTCGACCGCGAGGGGGCCGTGCCCGATCTGGTGGCGCTGGCCGAGGCGCACCGGGCGCCGGTCTGGGCGGAGCCGATGTCGCACCGCTGCGCCTTCCCCGAACTGCACCCGCTGTTCGCCGGGTTCCTGCCGCCGGTGCGCGAGGACATCGTGCGCACACTGACGGGGCACGACCTGGTGCTGTCGGTGGGCGCGCCGGTGTTCACCTACCACGTCCCGGGCAGCGGCCCGCACCTCCCGCCCGGGGCCGACCTCTACCTGCTCACCGACGATCCCGAGCAGGCGTCCTGGTGCCCGAGCGGCACCGCCGTCATCACCAGCCTGGCGCCCGCGCTGCGGATGCTCGGCGCCCACCCGCCCAAGGGGCCGCGCACCCCGCCGCCGGCCCGCCGCCGCCCCGGGCCGCCCACGCCCGCCGCGAACGGGATCACCCAGGCGCACCTGGTGCACGCCCTGGCCGGGGAGCGCCCCGCGGGGTGCGTCCTGGTCGAGGAGGCCCCCGGCACCCGGCCGGTGATGTGCGAGCACCTGCCCAACCTGGGGCCCGAGACCTTCTACACCACCGCGAGCGGTGCGCTGGGGCACGGAGTTCCCGCGGCGGTCGGTATCGCGCTGGGCAGGCCGGGGACGCGGGTGGTGGCCGTCGTGGGGGACGGCTCCGCCATGTACGCCATCCAGGCGCTGTGGTCGGCCGCCCGGCTGCGCCTGCCGGTCACCGTCATCGTGGTGAACAACGGCCGGTACGCCACGGTGGACGCCTTCGCCGAGCGGTTCGGCATGGCGAAGCCGGTGGGCACGGCGCTCGACGGGCTGGACTTCGCCGCGCTCGCCACCGCCCAGGGGTGCGCGGGCGGCCGGGTCGACGACCCGGCCGCGCTGGTCCCCGCGCTGCGTACCGCGCTCACCGCCTCGGGCCCGTATGTGCTGGAGGTGGTGGTGGACGGGTGAGCCGGGCCCTACCGCACGCTCAGGCCGCCGTCGGGCCGCAGCACCTCGCCGGTCATTCCGGCCGCCGCGGGGGACGCCAGGAGCCGGTAGAGCGGCGCGATCTGCTCGGGGCGCAGCACCACGCCCAGGGGGTTGAGCTCCCGTACCGCCGCGGTGATCTCGTCGGCGCCGGCGAACACGTGGCGGCCGTCCGTGGTGCGCAGCCCGGTCACGACGCCGCCCGGGGCGACGGCGTTGACCCGGACCGCGGGCGCGAGGTCGGCGGCCAGGTGGCGCACCACCCCCAGTGCGGCGTGCTTGGCCGCGGCGTAGGCGATGCCCGCGCCGTTGCCGCGTACGAGGTAGGACGCGTCGGACAGGGTGAAGACCATCGATCCCCCGCTGTCGGTGAGCGGCCCGGCGGCGGCCCGTGCGCCGAGCAGATAGCCGACGACGTCCACGTCGAGGACGTGCCGGGCCACTTCGGCGAGCGCGGCGCCGTCGAGGTCGCGCACCCCGATCCCGCCGTCGTGCACCCCGGCGTTGCCGACGAACAGGTCCAGCCCTCCGAAGCGGGAGTGTGCGAGGTCGACCACCCGGTCGTGCGCGTCGGGGTCGCGGACGTCGCCGGCCACCCACCGCACCCGGTCGCCGTCGCGGTCCTCGGGGATGCCGTGGTCCTCGGGGAGGTCGCGGTCGAGTACCGCGATGCGGTAGCCGTGCGCCGCCAGGTCGGCCACGACGGCGCGGCCGATCCCGGAGGCGCCGCCCGTCACCACGGCGACCGGTTCCCGTGCCGCCCGCCGCCCACCGTCTACGGCCATACCGCCCTCTCCGCCCACTGGTTGCTCCATCGGCCGGTCCTCCCCCTCACACCGGCGGCGGCTGCCACAGGCCCGTGTCCGGGCAGCCCCGCAGCTGGGCCGACACCGCGTCGTCGCGCGGCGACGCCACTCCCCAGGTGTCGCTGGTCTGCGCGTTGCCCGGGTAGACGCGGGGCGTCCACTCGTGGTCGGGATCGATCCGCAGCATTCCTGTGGTGTATTCCGCGACGAAGCTCGATGTCGGTTCCTGGAAGTAGGTGAAAGTGTTCGCACCGACCCCGTGGCGGCCGGGTCCCCACAGTGGTGCGTACCCCTTCCGCACCATGTCACCGGTCGCCCGCATGAATTCGTCGATTCCCCGCAATTCGAATGCGACGTGATTCAGTGAAACGTGCGGTGCGCGGGTGAACGCGAGCAGGTGATGGGTCGTCCCGGCGCGGAGGAATACCATGATGTCCTCCACCCAGTCGCTCACCTTGAGACCGAAAACCGATTGGTAGAACGCCAATGCGGCCGGCAGGTCCGCGGTGTTGAGCACCACGTGGCTGATACCGGTGGGTCTGCTCTCGCCCGGTTCGACGGCCCGGAACGCCCGCGCCGCCACCCCGGAGGACACCTCGACGGTGCGCCCTTCGCAGTCGAGGAACCGGAACCGGTATCCCCCACCCGCATCGGTGCTGGTGGCGGGCGTACTGAGGAGGCGGCCGAGCGGGTGCGCCGCCACCCGTTCGGCGATCTCGTCCACATCGGCGTCGGTGGCCGCGGCCAGGCACAGCAGGTCCACCCGGGGCTCGGCGGTGGCCCGCAGGCGCAGTACGTGACCGTCCTGGCACCCGGCGCCCAGGAACACCCGGTCCGAGTCGGCGCCGACGAGGTCCAATTGCCAGTGCTTCTCGAAGAATTCCCGCGCGGCGCCGATGTCGGGCACACCGAGCGCCACACTCCGGACATGGGTAATCATCAGAACTCCGCCCCCAGTCTCCTATTCGGCGGTTCCCGCAAGACGATACCCGCGGCCCCGGCGAAAAGGGCCGCCTAAATTCCGCCTTTCTCCGCACCGGCGGCGCCCCGCCCATTCTCGAATACCCACCCGAAACGGCCGCCCCACCCGCGGAGAGCGATAGCCACGGAGACCCCGGAACCGCGGGTCCGACCCGGCCCGGAAGGTGTCCGGTGGCGCATCCGGGGCGGTGTGGGTGCGGGACGCTGCGCGGCGCGGCTCCGCCCCGGCTCCCGTCGACAGGGCGTGTACGGGGCGTGGCTGACGGCCCGTCAGTGCCAAGTGCCGCCGGTCAGGACGCCGTCGACGCGACCGGTCCGCCGGTACGGGACGCGCGTGCCGACGCGGAGACGGGTCGCCGGTCCCGCTCGGGCGGGATGCCCAGGTGGCGGGAGACGGTGCCGGGGCCGGCGTACGGCGAGCCGACCGCCGCCGGCACGGACGGATCCGCATGGCCCGGCTTTCGCCTCGTGCCGTCAGAGCCGGAAGGTCCGTACGACGAAGGTCTGACCGGCGACCGAGGGCCAGCTCGCCCAGCTCTGGTCCGCGGTCAGGGCGGGTGCGCCGACGCCGTCGGGCAGGCCGACCGCGGTGGATACCACGCGGAGCGGCAGGGGGCCCTTGCCGCGGGTGCGGATGACGAGGTCGAGGCCGTCGGCGGGCGGGGCGGCGTAGCTGAAGCTCCAGCCCCAGTCGTCCTGCGGGTCCTGGGGTCCGCCGGTGAGCTCGGCGCCTTCGACGGTGGCGTCGAGGATCCGGTGGGCGTGGGTGCCGGCGTAGACGGCGAGGGTGTGGGCGCCGACGGGGGCCTTGATGCGGACCCGGATGGTGCGTACGCCGTCGGCCTCGGTGGTCGAGGTGTTCTCGGTGCGCGGGGCGTCCAGGGTGGCGGCCTTGGCCGGTCCGTTCGCGAGCGCTTCGCCGCCCAGGTCGGGGATGCGGTCGTCGTAGTGCGCCGGCTCGCCGGTGAGCAGCTTGCCGACGGCGGGCTGGGAGGTGTCGCCGGAGCTGACCCAGGTGGCCTTGCCCGTGTCCGTCTCCAGGGCGTATCCGAGGCTGACCGGCCGGGGTTCGTCGGCGCTGTAGTCGTCGAGGGCGGTGCCCACGACCAGGGTGCCCGCGCCTGCCACCGCCACCGCGAGCATCCCGGCGGTGATCTTCCGGCGCGCGGGAAGCGGTTCCAGGAGGCTGAGCAGTACGGCGGTGAGCAGCGCGGCGAGGAGCAGCGGGGCGGCGGTGCGCGTCAGTCCCAGGGCGGGCAGCAGCAGGAGGACGACCGGCAGGAGGAGCGGCACGGCCGGTACCGCGGTCACCGCTGCGGCCACCGCCCGCCATGGGGAGTCGGCGGGCGTGAGCCGCAGCGTCACGGCGACGACGGCCAGTCCGATCAGCGCCGGCCAGGTGAAGAGGTAGGCGCCCCCGGGCAGCAGCACCGCGCAGACCACCGCGAGCAGCGCGAACCAGCCGAGCACCCCCACCACGATGTCCAGCGGTGACGCCGTGCGACGGGCCCAGCGGTACCAGGCGACGAGCAGTACCAGGAGCAGCAGCACCTCGCCCCACGCGTACCGGCCGAGGTGGTAGACGCTGCCCTCGCCGAGCACGAAGTCCGGCCGGACCAGGCTCAGTACCCACCACCCGGCCAGGCCGATCGCCGCCGCGCCGATCAGCGTGAGCGGGAAGGTCGCGGCCGCCCGCCCGGCCCCGCCCGGGGACAGTCCGCGGCGTCGGCCGCACCACAGCAGCAGGGCCACGCCCAGCGCAGCCGCCACGGCGAGCGGCAGGTTCAGCCATGCCGGATACGACACAACCGTGCCGAACAGGGAGAAGTACGTGGCGTCCGAGCCGCTCTCGGCGAGGTCCGCCCCGCCGAGCTGGCGGACCGCGCCGAGTGCCGCCTCTCCCATGTCCTGCACGCTCGCGGCATCGAGCCGGTCGATGCTGTCGTGACCGGTGTGGTAGTGCCCGGAGCCGTCCATGAAGGCGAAGTTGATGCCTCGCATACCGGCCTCGCCGAGGGCGGTCAGGTCGGTGTCGTTGGGCAGGTGATCGTAAAACGCAGCGGAGAACGACGTGGTGAGCGCGCCGGAGGCCCGTACGGCGGGGGTGAGACCGGTGCCCGCCATCTGGAACATCACGGCGGGCCCGGAGGGGCCCCGGCTCTCCAGGTTCACCACGACGGTCCGCTCGGGGTCGGCGGCCCGGTGCGTACCGGCCTCCGCCTCGGCGAACGCCTTCGCGCCGAGCAGCCCTTGCTCCTCGCCGTCGGTGAAGAGGAGTTCGATGTCGTTGCGGTGCTGGGGTCCGGCCTTGAGGACGCGGGCGAGTTCGAGGATCGTGGCGACGCCGGAGCCGTCGTCGGCGGCGCCCGGGGCGATCGGCACGGAGTCGTAGTGGGCGACGAGGAGGACCCGGCCGGTGGATTCCTTGCCGGGGATCGTGGTGTGGATGTTGGCGACGGACCCGAGGAGGGCCGGGCTGTCGTCGTGGGAGGGGACGACCCGGGTCCGGCTCTCGGGCCGCAGCCCCAGCTTCCGCAGCTCACCGACGAGGTACTTGCGTACGTCCGCCTGGGCGGCCGAACCCGCCGGGTGCGGGACCTTCGCGATGCCGTCGAGCCGGGCGAGCGCGCGGGCCGCCGAGAAGTCGCCGGTGGCGGCGGAGGCCGGCCGGGGTTCGGCGGTATGCAGCGGCAGCATGGTCGCGATACCGGTGAACAACAGCAGCAGGAGAACGGCCAGGGCCGGTATCCGTCTGCGCATCGTGGTCAGGACCTGCACGGGTGCACCTCATAGCGGCGGTGGGACGGGGCAGCGCCGGTGCGCGCCGGACCGCCGTGACGGCGGTGATCCGCGGCCCGGCGGTGTGGCGTTCACCGGCGTGGTCGCACGGTCGGAGCCGGTCGGTGTCCGAGAGCGTCCCGGAGAGGATGCGGAGAGGGGGAAGCGTCCGAACCGGTCTCGGCAGACCTGCGGACCGACTTGGCCAGCAGATCTATCAGGGGCTGGCTACGGAAGTCCAGCAATTTGGCTGCGCGCGACCGGCACCCGGCAGCGGCCGCGCCCGGAGCTCCGACGCCTCGCCGAACCGGACCCGGCCCGGGGTTGAAGCTGGGGCTGTCCGCCCAGGCCGCGGGTGGACACCGGCGCCCTCCGGGTCCTGTATGATCATGTACAACTTCGGTGCACAGCACGGGAGTCACGCGTCTGTGGTCCAAGGAAAGACGTCCGCCTGCCGGCGGGAAATGCAGGTGCAAGGCCTGCCGGGCGCTCCACGAAGAAGGTCCCCGCACTCAGCGAGTGCGGGGACCTTCGCCATTTCAGCCGCCCTTTCGCCGCTCCCACCGCCCCCTACGCCGCTCCCACCGCCCCTTCACCGCTCCAGCCGCCGCTGAAGGTCCGCCATGGGGCGGTCATTGCACGGGGCATGGCGGCGCTCACTCCGCACCTCCGGTTGGCTCGACGGGCGGGCGTCCGACCCGTTCGGGGAGCCGGCCCGCCGCGCGTTCGGGATGCGCGGCCACATCTTCCGCCGTATCGCCGTGGGCCTGGATGGCGCCACCCTTGAGGCCCTTGGCGCCCTTGGCGTCGGCGGGATGCGGGACGCCGGATACGGGATGCGGGACGCCGCACGCCGGACTGTCGCCGCAGAAATTCCCCGACCTCGATCTAATGAATCAACTATGATCGTTACAACATCGATCGTTACTCAAAGGAGACCTTCCATGTCGGAGGCCGTTTTCGGCTCGGCCGCGGCCGAGCCGGCTCAGCTCGCCCCACTCAGCGAGCGGATCAGCGCACCGCGCGAGCTCCCGCTTCCCACGGCCGGCGCCGATCTGCACTGGCGCACGGCCGGTCACGCCGACATCCCGATCCTCCATGAACTGATGCGTGCCGCGGGTGCGGTCGATCACCCCACGAGCAGCATCACCCGCCAAGAGATCGAGCTGGCATTCAACGCACCGAACTTCACGCCGGATCGCGACATGATGCTCGCGCTCGACCCGTCCGGTCGCGCCGTCGCCTACGGTGCCGCGACCCTGGACGAGGTGCGGGAGACTCTGGTGCAGGTCTCGCTCGACGGCTGCGTGCATCCGCAGCGGCGCGGCGAGGGCATCGGTACGGCGCTCCTCGCCTGGCAGGAAGCCCGCGGGCGGCAACACCTCGCGGCCTGCGAAGAGACGCTCCCCGGCTGGCTGGTCTCCGGCGCAGAGGAGAGCACCACCGCGACCATCCACCTGCTGCACGCCCACGGATACGAGACGGCGCGGTGGTGGCTGGAGCTCGAACGCGACCTCGCCGACCCGATTCCCGAGATTCCGCTCGACCCCGCGGTGCGGCTGGAGAGCTATGGGCAGCGGTGGACGGAGCCGGCACGGCTGGCGTGCAACGCCGCGTTCCGCGACCACTGGGGGTCCCAGCCCAGCACCGCCAGGGAGTGGGCGGAGGGCGAAACACTGGAGGACTTCCGGCCCGACCTCTCACTCGTCGCGGTCGCTCCCGACGCGAACGGGGTCGACCAGGTCGTCGCGCTCGTCACCAGCTCGGTCACCAAGGAGGACTGGGAGGCGCAGGGCTACTCCTTCGGCTACGTGGGCACCGTGGGCGTGCGCCCCGAGTGGCGGGGCCGGGGGCTCGCCCGCGCCCTCCTCACCCGGGTCCTGCACACATACCGGGACGCGGGCTTCGACAAGGCACTCCTCGACGTCGACTCCGAGAGCCTCACCGGAGCCGTCGGCCTCTACGAACGCCTCGGCTTCCGCACGGTCCGGCGCTCGGTCAGCCTGATCAAGTCCTTCTAGCCGGCGGTCACTTGAGCTGCCGACGGGCGGGGCCGCGGTGCGGGAGCCGGGAGCCGGGGAGGTCTCTCGGATGATGCCGCCGCGGCCACCGTGCCCGGAGGGCAGGTGGCCGCGGTCGGCCCAACCGCCCGGCTCAGTCCTCGGAGTCCTCGGAGTCCTCGGGCTCGACGAACACGGCATCCCACTTCGCGAACAACGTCAGTCCGGCCGACTTGGCCAGTGCCGTGGAAGCATGGTTGTCGAGCTGGCACCGGTACTGGGACTCATAACCCTGCCCGGCGGCATGGCGGCAGATGGCGCGGACGACGCGGCGGGCGTGTCCCTTCCCCCGGGCGGGCGGCAGGGTCAGCACGCCGAGGTCCGCGACGGTCGAGTCGTTCCACGGGTACATGCTCGCGGCGCAGACGAGGCGCCCGTCCTCGAAGGCTCCGTACACCAGCCAGTGGTCCAGTTCCACGTACGCGCTGTCCCGGTCCTGTTCCGACGCCGAAGCTTCGAAGGCGGCGAAGACCTCCGCGTCCCGCGCGGTCAGCTGCCGGATGCCGTCACCCGTCGCCTCCCGCAGCAGCGCGTCTCTTTCCTCGCCCAGGAAGGTGAAGAGGTAGTCGGCCCCGTGCAGCGCGATCCCCGCTTGTCCGAGATGCCGGCGGAACGACTCCTCGTTCAGGTCCTCCCCCGGCTTGAGACCGGCCGCGGCGGCCATCTCGGGCGTCAGGGCGACGGAGACCTTCCCGTCGAGCGTCTCCAGCACCATGACGGGGGTGTCCTCGTCCAGGTCGGGGTTCACGGTGAGGACGAACGCGTCGTCACTGTGGAGGATCTCTCCTTGAGCGTAGGGAGAGAGCCAGAGGTCGGTGAACACGGGGGAGAACAAGGCGGCGCCTTCCGCTCGGTACGGCCAAAGGGGGTGGTGACGCTCGGGTTCGAGGTCGCGCCGGCGCGGTCAGCAACACAACCGGGAAGACCTATCACCTCTACTACGACCGTACGTGAATCATGAGTTTTGCGCCCTCGAATTACCGGGCGCCCGGTGCCGGTGCGGACGCCTGGTCCGGTGGGTCCGGTGGGTCCGGTGGGTCCGGTGGGTCCGACTGATCGCGGGCCGGGCGGGAACGTGGTGCGGGACGATCCCGCCCGGTAGCGGCCGACGCCGGGCCGCATCCGGTACGGCGGGCCTCGCCGCCCAGGAGTCCAGGGGCGGCGAGGCCCGCGGTCCGCGCCACAGGGCTCCGGGGCGCCTTGCCGGGGCGGGCCGGCCGGTCGGCAATCGCTGGTCGATGGTGACGGGGCCCGGAGTGACGCCCTTGTCACCGGCCGGTCTTGGCCGTCAGCAGCTCGGTACGGGATCGGTTTCGCTGTAGATGTGCTTGTCGGGGACCATTCCCCACGCGTGCGTATCGTCCGCCTCGGTCATCAGCCACCGGTGCGGGTGGACGGAACTCCCGTTGTCGGGGCCGTTGTCGATCCGGCAGGCGAACCAGCTGTGGCTCGTCTTCAGCGTTCCCACGATGGTCGAACCGTCGCCCTCATCGGCGTGTACCGGGGTCGGTGCGACGTTGTCGCACCAGTACACCTCGAAGGTCTTGCCGTAAGGGCTCGTCCTGGTGAACCCGGCGTCCGAGCAGGCCGGCGCGGCGTTGGCCCCCTCCGCGGCGGCGGGGCGGGCCGTTGCGTGGGCCGCCGCGGGCGGGAGCAGGGCCAGGGCGGCGGCGGCCAGGGCGGTGGCCGCGAGCGGTGCGAGCTTTCGGTGAAGGTGCATGCTGTTTCCTTTCTGTTCCGGGGTCCGATCTGTTCCGGGGGCCGAGGTCCGCTGCCGTCGTGCGGCAGCGTCACGGGGCGGTCATGGGTGCGGCCGTGATCTTCACGAGGCGGAGCGGGACGGGACGGAACGCGGGTGCGCGTCCCGCTCCCGGTGCGTAATCGTCACCCCGCCCCGTTCGATTTCGATCACGTCACGCAAGGGTCAAGTGCCGTGGTGCGTACGGGCGTTGCCGGGAGCCGAAGCCGACGGCGCCCGGCAACGCCGCGGCGGTCCGCAATGGCGCCGCCGCTCAGGTCGGCGGGCCGGCAACCGGGACGGTCCGCCGCCGTCGATGTCACCGGCGGCAGCCAGCCCGTGAGCGCGCGCACGGTCAGGAGATTCCGCAAGCGGGCAGCGAGTCGGTCTCGCTGATGATGTCGCTGTCCTTCATCACGCCCGCGGCACCGTTGTCGGCCGTCGTTATCACCCACCGATTCGGGTGCGGACCGCCGCCCCCGGTCGGATCGCCCTCCGAACGGCAGCCGAACCACGACGGGTTCGTATACATGTAGCCGACGATGCGGCTTCCATGGATGTCGGAGAAGACCGGCGCACCACTTCTGTTGTTGCACCAGAACCGGTCCCCGTTCCACCAGCACGGGCTCGCCTGAATCTGCGCCTCCCGGGGCCCGCCGGCCGCGGCCGGTCCGGCTGCGCCGAGCGCCATCAGGGCTGTTGCGCCGAGCACGGCAACGGTGACTGGAATCTTTCGCATGGTTCGACTCCTCTTCCTTTTAGGGCCGTCAGCAGTTCTCGACGAGGTCGGTCTCGCCGATGATGTGTTTGCCCGGTACCACTCCCGTCACTCCGACCGACGGCTCAGCAGGTGGGCACGCCCGGGAGTTTGTTGTCCGGGCTCTTCATATAGATGTTGGTGATGTAGCCGCCGTACAGGGGCAGGTAGGCCCACCAGTCGTTGGTGTACGGGCCCTCGGTCACCGTCTCGCCCTGTTTCTGGCAGGCGACCTGCGCCTCCACTCCCGCCGGAAGTGCGGTGAGCACCGTCGAGGTGGTGGTCGTGTCCGACCGGACGCGGACGCCGGATCCCCAGGTGCTGAACCAGGCGCCGGCCGGACGGGTGGCGCCGGGTACGTTCAGGGACCGCACCAGCCGGTCCAGGTTGGTGTACGCGGCGCCGAAGGTGGTGCTCTGCGGCTGGAGGGTGAAGACGGCGACGATCGCCCGGTCGCCGGCCCCGACCGTGCCGGTGGTGTGCAGCGCCTTCTGCGTGAGGTCCACACCGGTGGGACTCACGGACTTCACCGGCGCGGTGGTGGTGTTGGCGGTCGTATTGGTGGTGTTGGTGCAGTCGCCGGAGTTGCCGAAGCCGGACCAGCCCTGTTTGACGGCCCAGGGCTGCTGGAACGACGCAGGGATGCCGAAGCGCTGGTCGAAGCCGTCCTTGCCGCAGCGGGTGGAGGCCCGGAGGTCGCCCATGACCAGGTCGCGGACGGCTGCCGGGGCCCTGTCCAGGAGGTAGCGGTAGATCCGTACGGTGTCGGCCGCCGACAGCGCGGTGTAGCCCCAGTATCCCGGGTAGCCGGCCGGTGGTCCGGCGGTGTCGGTCAGGTGCAGCCGCGAGACCATCCGGTCGACGAGCGCACCGCCCCCGTTCTGCGACCAGTAGAAGGAGGCCGCGTCGTCGTCACTGCTGCGCAGCATCGAGTCGAGCCGGGCGCGGTCGGCCGCCGGCAGACTGCCGGGGTCGCGGTCCCACAGATGGTCCAGCGCGATCAGGAGCTTGACGACCGAGGCCGAACGGAACTGCATATCCGCATTGAGCTGCTCGGTGAACGTACCGGTCTGCCGATCGAAGACCGCCACCCCCGCGGTCACACCGGCCGGTACCTCCACCGCCGCGACCCCTGGCACAGCGGCGCGCGCGAAGCCGGCCGAGCCGAAAAGGACCGCCACAAGAACGGCCCACCCCATAACGAGGGCTAACCCATGGCGAAATGACGCATACATCCGAAATCCCCCTGTCCCGTGCCGTGCACGGCGCTTGTCACCGGGTCAGACACGGCCGTGGTCTTGGGCTTGGGCTTGGACTAGGTCTTGTCCTTGGTCTTGGACTAGGGCCTGGTCTTGGGCTTGCTGCTCTGACGGCCGGGTGCCCACCTCTCCCCCTGGTACGTCTCCTCCCCCTGAATACTTCTCCTCCGGCTCGTCGGACCACAACCGTTTCGAGGATGTTCGAACGCCACGCATTCGCCTGCATATCCGGACGACCGGATGCCGGGGCGCGGCTTGCCCGGAGGTGTGGTGACGGTGCGTCGGTGGATTGCCTGCGGGCAGGGAGAGGCGGCCGCGTTCGTCAGGCGGGGCTGACCTGGCCGCGAAGGACGAACCGTATGCGGGTCGCGCCCGCCGGCCCGTCGAACCGGCGGGCTCTTCGGCGCGTCATGTGAAGAGCGGGATCACCGCCCGGGGACACTTTCGCCATGACGAAGGAGACGAGAGCAGTTCTTGAAGGCGGCCCCGAAGATCTTCCTGACCGGATCGTTTCCGTCACCGCACCAGGGCTCGACGTGAAGATCCCGTTCCGTGGTGGGTACGAGCATTTCCGGGCCACGAAACGCCACCAGGAGACCCCCGAGGGCCAATTGCCCGTCTACGAATGGTGGGAGCGCACGGAACTCCCGGGGTAGACGCCGCTCGGACCTTGCGGGGCGGCGGGGCAGGTGTCGTTCCGCCGACGGCAGCACGCGCGGGGCGGGGCGCTTTCGTCGTTCCCCCGCGTACGCGGGGAGGAGAGGTTGCGGCGCTCCTGGGCGCCGTCCTCGATGGGGTCACCCCCACGTACGCGGGGAGGAGGGCGTCATCGACTGGCGGCCACGCCCGGACTTGGGGTCACCCCCACGTACGCGGGGAGGAGAGTACGTGACCAGGGGCTTTACCGCCGCCCACCACGGGTTACAACAACATTCGCTGCTTTAGCTTGTGGCGCCATCTCACCAGAACGCACGCCCCGGGACTGCCGGAATTCTAGGGCCGCACCGATAGCCAAACAGGTCACAGGGTGGGTGTGGCCTGCTGGTCGACAGCATCAAGTAGGAGTTCCCACGGGTACGCCGACGGGAGGCCCTGGCCCGGAGGGTTGGGCACGAACCCTCCGGGGCCATACAAAACGCGCACGCCGACGCTTCGTAGCGTCGTGACGCTGAGGTCAAGCTGGGGATGCACGGCGTAAGCGGCGTTTACGCATGGCATGGTCACCATCGGGATGCCCTTGCCGATCCCCTCGGCGACGACCCCGACGACGAAAGTCGAGGTGATTCCCAGGGCCCAGGCATTGAGACTGTTGAACGTCGCCGGGGCGAACGCGATGACGTCGGCGCGCGGCCAGACGTCCGCGGTGCCGGGCTTTTTGTACTGGGAGCGAACCGGATACCCCGTCTGCCGTTCCAGACCGGTGATATGTGGGGCGAGCCAGTCGGCGGCGGTCGGAGTGAGGCCAAGGCACACGGTGTACCCACGGTCCTGCGCCGTCGAAATGACGTCGGAGACATCATGGACGGGCGGGGCAGCAGCACCGAACAGGTAGAGCACGCGTGAGGTCATGGCCCCATCCGACCATACAAAATCACGCCCGATCGGATCGGATTTGAGGGCGACCAAGCCACAGGACATGTCGGCCGTGGTGAATCAGATGGAGTGCGGTGCCCGCCCGGTATCCGACGACTTTGTGTCGGCGGTCGCCCATGTCCTGAATATCGACGTCACGACCCTGACGGGACAGAACTCCATGCCTGATCACCGCTTGGATGGCCTCGTGGCGCCGATCCTCGTTGCCTGCGACCACGCCTGGGGCACCGAGTGACCGAGCCTGACCCGTCCGCCGTTGCCCTCGAACTGGGACGCCTCCGACGCGCTCCGCCGAGGTCGGATTCGCGAAGACCGACGGCAACCTCACCCTGCTCGTACAGCGCAGCGACCAGACCGACGCACGCCTCGACGGCCTCGAACAGGCCCGCTGGCCCCTCCCGAGCCTCGCCACCCTCGTCGTCGCACTTTGGCAGGCCGCTGCCGCACACTGAACAGCGCCCTGGCCCCCGATATCGAGGGCCAGGGCGCTTTCTGCAAACTCACCGGCATAGCTGAAGAGAGCGCCCCGGTACGTCGGAAGAAGTCCGATACGGAGGCCGTCCTGGTCTAGGTACCGATGCTTGCAGACAGTGCTTACAGCTCGCCGAACTCACCGTTGACCACACCTGCGATGAACGCCCGCCATCCTTCGGCAGTGTTGGTCAGAACCGGCCCCATCCCATGCTGCTTTGTGTCTCGCATGGCGACTGCGTCACCGAGGTTGGCCACCTCGACACAGCTGCCGTTTCCGTTGCTGTAGCTCGACTTGAACCACTCTGCGCTTTGAAGATCAACCCTGTTCATGGCTCCCTGCCACCTCAGAGATCAGACGCCGTGACGCCTGATCATCGAGTGCTGTTTCCCAAATTCCTTGAAAGGCCGCGTCGTACTGCTCGACTTCCCTCGGCTTGTCCAAGTACAAGCCCCCCGTATATCCGTCCGCGTAGACCGTCGGCGGCTCAGTGTCGACCCCGTCGCCGTTCACCGGGAACCGCAGAATCTCAAACGGTCCGGTGACGACCCCCGCGTGCGTACCGGCAGCGAAGGGCACGACGCGAATCGTCACGTTCGGCAACTCGGACACGTAAACGAGGTGCGCGAGCTGCTCGATCATCACCTCTCGCCCTCCTATGGGGCGTCGCAGCACCGCTTCGCTCAGCGCGACGCGCAACGTTGGCGGATCAGTGACTCTGGTCAGTAGCGTCTGACGCTCGATACGTAGGTGCACACGTCCTTCGAGGTCCTCGTCACTGATCCCCTGGATGTGGGTACGGGTGATCACGCGCGCATAGTTCTCGGTCTGGAGCAGTCCCGGCACGACGTCACTCTCGTACCACGAGAGGTTCGCCGCCGCTTCCTCAAGTCCGACATACACGTCGAACCCTTCCGGGATCACGTCGCCGTAGGCGTGCCACCAGCCACGCGCTTTGGTCTCCTTGGCCAGGCCCATGAGTGCCTCGGTGAGGTCTGTAGGCGCGCCGTAGACCAGACACATCGCCTGAACATCGAGGCTGCGCAACGGGGTCTGCCCCGTTTCGATGCGCCACATCTTCGCCTCGGACCACTCCAGTTTCTTCGCCGCAGCACGAACCGTCAGCCGCGCGCGGTTGCGCAAGTCCCTTAAGTTACGTCCGAGTTGGCGGCGCGGCACTGTCGATCCGGTCGGCCCTTCCACCATGCTCCACCCCTTCTACAGCTCAGTATGACGGACTTCCGTCACTCGCGATGAAAGCAATCGGGCACCCGTCATGCAATACAAGTCACCAGTTCGATGACTTCCTAACGGAACACCGCAATGAAGTCTTGCATGGCAAGGACTCGGTGGGCACTCTGAATCTCGGGTCACCGCACGTAGCAACTCAGCTACACACAAGTGGCCTTGGCTATACGTCGGTTCGGCTACAGAGGGGCGTACGTATGTCGACTCAGCAGGACCCGCCCAAGCAGACCACTCCAAGCGAGCAGCCAAACTCAGACGATCTTGCCTGCAAGCAAGAGGCGTTGAATGCGGAGATCGACAAGCACCTCGCGATACTGCGCGGCGATTCCCCCAAGTGACTTCACCCGCGGCCCTGCCCGGTCCCGGCCGTACTGCATGGCCACCCCCGCCCCTGCCCCGGTCGCTCGTCGAGGTATCCCCCTGCCCGACTGCCTGCGACCGGGACGCGGCTCCTCCGGAGAAACACACATGACGCACACGATCACCCGCGCGATCACCGTCCTCGGCAGCGAGGTCCGCATCAACGACATCATCGAGGTCGGCGGCAACCTGCACCGCATCGTCGATGTGCGCGCGATCCACGGGACCCGCAGGCGGCTCCAGTTCGCCGACGGCAACGCGTACATCCTTGGCTGCTCCATGAGGATCGGCATCACGCGCGCTTTCGCCGCCGAGCACGGCGGACTGAACGCGCCGCGGCTCCGCCCCCGGCTCCACACAGGGGGCCGCGCATGCTGAGCCTCACCCCACCGGCCACCATGCGTACCCCCACGCAACCCACCCACGCCTACCGGTGCGAGACGACCGCCACCACCCTCTTCAGCACCCGCGAAATCCTCCTCGCCGCCTACCGGGCCACCACAGCGCGCCTCGCCGCTCGATGGCTCCGGGCCGAGGCAGACCGTCTCGCCGGCCTACTCGATCCAGACCCCACCACCCCAGCGCTGCGGAATGCGCCCCTCTTCCGGACAACGTCCGCCGTCCCACGGCCCGCCGGCGGCCTCCGCGCCTGGGCCCGCGACGCCGACGCATACGCGCGAACACAGTGCGCCCTCGCCGCCGGCGACGCCTTCCTCCTCACCGTCACCGACTACGACGCCCGGTACGCCATCACCGCGTCCCCCCTGCCGACAAGCCACCCCACCCAGAGGAATCCGGCCCCCGCCGGGTGTCATTCCCCTCCCCCGGCGGGGGCCGGGCGCCACCGACGCACCATCCGATGACTGCCGCCCCGTGCCGATCACGGTTCCCCCGGGCGCGGGGCGGTGCACCAACCCGTGCGACCGCAGGGACAGGGTCGCGCCCGCTGAACACAGGAGAGGTACACATGACCGTCGTCGCCCCCGAGACCGGCAAACAGATCAGCGCCCCGGCCGGTATCCGCTCCATCGAGCTGGAGATCACCGGAACCTGCCAGCTCACCTGCAACCACTGCTGCACCAACTCGGGCCCAAAGGCGGGCCCTGGCGACATGACCCGCAAGGACTGGCAGCAGGTCATCGTCGACGTGGCAGCCCTCGCCATCCCCGCCGTGCAAATGATCGGCGGCGAGCCGACCCTGTCGCCCCACCTTCCGCACTACATCGCGCACGCCCTCGGCCTTGGCCTGCGCGTCGAGGTCTACAGCAACCTGACGCACATCCGCCCCGCCGTCTGGGCCGCCCTCTCCCGCCCCGGCGTCACCCTGGCCACCTCCTACTACTCCGACCAGGCCGAGGACCACGAGAAGGTCACCAAGAACAAGGGCAGCCACGCCCGCACCCGCGCAAACATCATCGCCGCCCTCGACCGCGGCATCCCCCTCCGCGTCGGCATCGTCGAGGTACACGAAGGGCAGCGCGTCAAGGAAGCCGAAGCCGAACTGCGCGCCCTCGGCGTCCGCGTGATCAGCATCGACAGGGCCCGGCCCATCGGACGCGCCGCGGACCCCGCCGCCGGTGGGCCCACCACCGCCGACCTGTGCGGCCACTGCTTCCGCCACCGCGTATCCGTCGATCCGGACGGGAACGTGTCGGGCTGCATCCTGTCGCGCTTCCTGATCGCCGGTAACGTCCGGCAGCAACGGCTCACCGACATTCTGAACAGTGACCGATGGGACGAGATGACCGCCGGCATTCCCATGCCGCGCGCCGCATGCACGCCGGACGACTCCAGCGACTGTGACCCCGCCTCGACGCCGGCCTGCCTCCCCTCCTACCCCGTCTCCACCACCCTGGAGGCCACCGCGTGAACTGGCAGCACCACGCCGAAGCACTCGCCCACGCGGTCGCACACCGCTCGTCACGGTGGCACCCCCTCATCGCCGAGACGCCCCGGCACCTCTTCATCCCCCGGTGGTGGGAACGCGACGGCGACGCCTACACCCTGCGCGCCCCGCGGAACGACGACGAGTGGCTGCCGGCCGCCTACGCCGACAAGTCCCTCGTGACCCGCGTCGGCCCCCTGCACGCCGACCACGCCGAAGCCGACGACCGCCCGCGGGGCCGGCCGACATCCTCGGCCACCCTGCCGAGCCTCGTCGTCAGCATGCACCGGCACGCCTACCTCGACCCCGCCGGCACCTTGCTGTACATCGGCACGGGGTCGGGGTACGGAACCGCCCTCGCCGCCCGCTATCTGGCCCACCCGAAGCAGGTGACCAGTCTGGACGTTGACCCCTACCTGGTGGAGGCCGCACGGGACCGCCTCGGCGGGATCGGCCTGCACCCCCGAGTCGAGACCGTCGACGCGACCGGCCCCCTGCCCGTCGAACCGGGGTCCGTTGACCGCATCGTGTCCATGGTCTCCGTCCGCACCATCCCGCCGAGTTGGCTCGACGCCCTGTGCCACGGTGGCCGACTGGTGACAACCCTCGCCGGCACGTCCCTGCTCGTCACCGCGGAGAAGGACACGGACGGCGGCGCGACGGGCCGTGTGCAGTGGGACCGGGCCGGGTTCATGGCCGTCCGGCAGAGCGAGGACTACCCGCCCGGCCTCGACGCCCTGCTCGCCGCGGCAGCGCACCAGGACGGCGAGGACGTCACCACGGGGCCGTTCCCGGTCGTGGACGTCGAGCAGGCATGGGACCTCGATTCCATGCTCGGCGTCACCGCTCCCGGCATCGTCCACCGCTACGACGAAGACGGGGACCAGCGCACTGCGATCATGGTCCACGCCGACGGCTCATGGGCCCGCGCCACCGCGGTCGGCAATGACCGGCCCACCGTGCACCAGGGTGGCCCACGACGCCTGTGGGACGTACTCGACGAGGTACGCACGTACTGGCTCACCCACGGCGAACTACCCGTACGAGGCGCCCGCGTCTTCATCACGCCCGACGGCCGCACCGTCCTCGCCCGCGGAAAATGGCACGCGGAACTGATCTGACCGACACGCAGCGGCGCCCCCGCGGGGATCTCCCGCGAGGGCGCCGCATGCTCCTCGGCCCGGCCTCGCCCCTCACGGCACTTTCGGTGGGGTGGCTGAGACGTATTCTCGGCGAACGGCTCGTGCGCGCTCAACAATCCGCCCCGACTTGTACCGCAGTCCGATCTCCACCGCCTGCGCGGGTCGCGGGGAACGGGCCGGTACTTCCGGGTCACCCCCGCATACGCGGGGAGGAGAGGTACGTCTGCTGCCACTCCAGCGACGACATGTTCAGCGCCGCCTGCGCGAGCGTCTGTGCTGACGCCGTCTTGAGGCTGTTCATGCTGGTGTCGATCCAGTTCTGTACGTTCGTGTATCCCTGCTCGCGGTACTCGACCGCTTGCACCAGGCATTCGAGTTTGTCGGCATCGTGGGCGACAACGACCTCCAAGCTGGTGCCGTTCTCGTACTCGTCGACGACGCGCTGAACTCCGGAGGCAACAGCAGGGTGGGCGGCAGAAACCTGATCGGCGGTGACCTTCTCGTTCGACGCCGCGTCGAGGTAGCGCCGCCCAACGTGCGGAATGTCGCTGACGCGGGTTTCCTGCGTGTCGTGGAACAGGCACATCAGCGCAACCTTTGCCGGGTCTGCGCCCTCCATCATGGCCAGCACCGCGCCTACGACACCCACCCGGAAAGAGTGCTCCGCAATGCTTTCCGGGTCCTTGACCCCGGCGATCCACCAGCCGGAGCGCTTGGCCCGCTTGAGCATCCCCATCTCCAGCAGGTATCCCGCCGTGCCCCGCGCGTTGATCGTCTCGTCCGCCATGGTGCCTCCGGCTTCAGTGCTGGTGATCGCGTAGAACGTAGTGCACGGCGCCCAGTTCGCGCCGGGACCGTGGGGAGATCAGGCCGTCATCGACGGATACGGGCGGCCCGGTCGGCGAGCGTCTGCGCAATTGTGGGTGCCGCCTGCGGCAGCCACGGGTGCGCTGTCAGGAGCGCCCACAGGGAATATGTGTACAGGTCGACGTAGCCGGGCGATTGGTGGAATCCCCGGGCCAGGCCCCGCAGGAGCGTCACCGGATCCCAGCCGGTCAGCGCGCGGTCGGTCATGAAGCCGTCATCTGCCTGTGGCTCTTGAAGGGCGCCCAGCCAGTAGGCCCAGTAGTTGAGGTTCGCGGCCTCCGCGCCCTGGTCAGCCTCGCCCCTCATCGTCACGCTCTGGCAGGCCACTGCCGCCCGCTGAACACCCAAGCCTCCGCTCCCGCTATGAGCCGTTGGGCGGGGGCTTCTGCCGTATCCCCCGTGGTCGCGGGGAACGGGCCAGAACTTTCGGGTCACCCCCGCATACGCGGGGAGGAGCCAAGGAGAGGGTCAAGGACAACACGTGGGTCGGGGCCACCCCCGCATACGCGGGGAGGAGGACGCGATCACGTAGCCCTTGGCGTCGGTGTGGGGGCCACCCCCGCATACGCGGGGAGGAGACTACGTGACCAGGCACTTTACCGCCGCCAGACGCGGCCTTCGGCAAGCTCCACCGGTTCAACGCACGATGCCTATGACCGTGTGGCACCCTCCGGCCACACCACACGCACAGGAACACCCATCCGACGCGCGTACCCCACAACGTCGGCTGTACCTCCGTACCCACGCGCCGGTTCACCGTCCCAGACCGCGACGAGCGAGTCGATAAGGCCGACAAGGATTTCGCTACCCGCCATATGCGCCTGCGAGGTCGACTCACAGATTCCCGTGTGATGTGTCTCGGCTGCCCGTTCGAGCAGCGTGTCATATGCAGCATGATGGGACGTGGGCAAACCGTCACGATACTGCTCGGCCGGTACCACTACCTCGATCCTGCCGCCACGGGCGAGGACGGCCTCGGCGAACCAGGCATCGGGACCATCGGCAATGCAGGACACCCCGCACAACTCCGCCATGTCGCACTTCTGCAACTCGGCTTCGAGGGCATCGCGGATCAGCCGTTCGACAGCGGCAGAAAGCCCACGGTGTCCGGTGATTCCCAGTCGCACAACCCGCTCCATCTCTGTGGCTACAAAACACGCCGTGCAGATGATCGACGGCTCCCTTGCGCTGTTGTACTGCGCAGAGACCAGGCCGACGCACGCCTCGCCGACCATGAACAGCGCCTTGACGGACTCGAACGGGCCCATTGGCCCCTTCCGAGCCTCGCCGCCCCTGTTAGCCTCGCCGCCCTCGTCGTCACACGCTGGCAGGCCGCTGCCGCCCACTGACCAACGCGCCCCCGCCTGCGGCTATATGCCGCGGACGGGGACGGTTTCGTCATGTGCATCAAGACGGCCCCCGCCGGAAACAGCGGGGGCCGATCGCCATACTCCCGAGCCCAGCCGAGGGGTACCGTTCTGGTGTCGAGTCAGAACGGAGCCCAGTATGCCCGTACATCCTGCCGAGCACACGGGCGCGCGTGTCGCGCGTCTTCGCGTACTACGCCACCTGACGCAACAGGGTCTAGCGGAAAAGGCCCATGTTTCCTGTTCCTTGATCAGCAAAGTTGAGCAGGGGGCAGCCCCAGCAACGCCCGCGTTCATTGGAGCAGTGGCGCGCGCCCTGTCCGTGCCCACCACCGATCTCACTGGGCAGCCGTATGTAGACGAACTACAAGCCGACCAGATCGATTCGCTCATTCAACCCATCCGCGAGGCTCTGGATGTGTACGACCTGGGCGCCGACCCGGACATCCGTCCGCGGCAACTGGCGGACATCGCGGCTGACGCCGAGGGCTTGTGCGCGGCAATCCGGAAGACCAACCTGAAGCGTGCCGCGGCAGCACTCCCGGCGCTCATTCACGAGGCAACGACAGCAGCGCACCTGGCTCCGTCCGACGACATGTGGCGCACGCTCGCCAGCCTGTACCGCACGAGCTATGACGTAGCCACGAAGCTCGGCTACGTCGATCTGGCAACCACGTCCCTGGACCGCGTCGAGTGGGCTGCCGAACGCGCCTCGGACGCCGTTTTGGGATCGTTGCGCCAGTACCTGCGCGGGCTGGCGTACCTGCGTGCCGCCCAATACAAGACCGGCAACCGGCTGCTGAAGGTGGGGTTGACCGAGGTCAAGCAGGCCGAGCCCGGCCTGGCTCGCGACGTGGTGACCGGTCAACTGCACCTGGGTGCGGCCATCCTCGCCGCACGGGACAGCCGAGCAAACGACGTGGAAGGTCACCTCTCAGAAGCTCAGAGGATCGCTGACCGTACCGGCGCGGTTGAACGGGTCCTGTGGTGTTCCTTCGGCCCCGCCAACGTCCAGCTTCACCGGGTAGCGGCATTCACAGAAATGGACCAGTACGGGGAAGCGGTGGCAGCTGCCCGCGACGTGCGGCTCGACACGTTGCCGCCCTCCCGCGTCGGACATCACTATGCCGACCTGGCTCGCGCTCAAATGTGGTCGGGCAAGGCGGAAGCTGCTTACACCACGCTGAAGAAGGCTCGCCAGGCGGCGCCGCAGCAGACCCGGTATTCGCCTGTGGTGCGTCAGACCATGGAGGATCTGACCTCGCACTACCGCAGCGTTCCCGATTCCTTCTCGAACTTCGCCCACTGGCTCGGCATGTGACGACCAGTCACGTTCAGGCCCCGACTATCAAAAGCCCTTGATAGTCGGGGCTTTCGCATGTTGCGACTCTGGCGGGGCGAGCTACACCGCCCCCACCGAGGAGCCGCCTCATGCCAACCCCAGCCAGGTCCGAACCGAGAGAGCAACAGGCCACAGAAGCGATCCCCCTTGATCTGACCACTATCGACACCACTACGCCCAAGGTGCTGAGCAGGGCCGACGGAAGGCTCGATCTCAGCGAACTGGCTGAACTGGAAACGATTTTGGCCGGACACATTGCGCTACTACTTCCATATGTCGCAGCTGAATCCGACCACCTCCGTCCCCGAAGTGGCGAGTGGTACCGGCAGAAGGCCCATCTGCGCGGCATCGAACGTCAGGTGCAACAGGGTCTCGGGGATGGAGTACTGTCCGCGCACGTTCAGGTGCGACAGCTCGCCCGCGATTGTCAATGGCTGCTGGAGCGGCACCAGGAGATCAGCCGTGACGCGTGACCGGCGCCGTGCCCTCACCTACCTGACGTGGCTGGCCGTATTGACCTTCGTCCTGGCCATCGGCATCGCGGGGGCGGGCCGTGCCTGAGCTGATCACCTGGTCGCCGCCGCCCGGCGACGACGTCACGGCGGTCGCTGTCGGCCGGCCGTGGGCGGCGGTGTCGGCCCCCGCGCGGCTGTCCGCCGAAGCCACGCGACTCGGCCTCAACCACGCCGCGCATATCCTCGACTTGGACAGCGACCGCTGCATCTGGCTCACGGACCCTGTCGATGTCGCCGCCACTGCGTGGGACTGGGCGCGCATCAGCCGATACATCACCGTGCACCCGGCCGGGGAGATGCTGCCCCTGCCGCACGCCGACCGCAGACGAGGGCCCGGCCCACGGTGGGTGTGCCCGGCACCGTGGTACGGCGACTTCGTCAGCCGCGCCATCGTCCTGGGCAGCGAACTGGGAGTCATCACGCTGGAGTTCGGCCCGCCGGCCTGTCGCTGCGCTGTGTGCCCGGCCCCGGTCTGGCCCGAGGAAGGTGTCACGGTCGCCATCCCCACCCGCCCCGGCGGAGAGGGCCGACACCTCGGCTGCACGCATCGGGCATGCGCCGAGCGCTATCTTCTTGGGCCTCCTGACGCCGACGGTTACCGGTGACCTGTGGTCACCGACGCGACCCGCTGTGACGACTTGACGGCTTTCGCTGACGCCCTTGACCGACTCGAACAGCACTTGTCCGGCGCAGCCGCCCCCAAGAGCTCTTACCGTTCCGCCGGTGTCATCTCCCCACGCTCCTTCCCGGCGGAGAGGTAGGGCAGGAACGCCCGTCCGGACGGTCCTGGGGAGTTTCGGCCGGACGGGTGCACCACCGCATGTCGGTGCGGGGAAGGCCCCTGCACCGAAGCAACCAGTTCGAGGAGAACCTGTGTCCGTACTCACTGACCGACTCCCGACTCGGAGCCGCGCGATCAACCCCGAACCGGCCGGCCCGCTCGCGACCCGGCCGTTCGGTCTCGACGCACTGGCCAACGTGGCACCCGTGGCCATCCCGTCTCAGACGTTCACCGTCGACCCCGCCTCGCAGCTCTCCGTCATCGACGGCGAGGTCTGCCTCGACACACCGGCGCACATGAAGAACACCATCTGCAACACGGAGTCCGACGGCCGGGACTCCATCGGCGGCGTGGACGAGGACCAGAACGACGACTGACGCCCCATGACCACACCGTTCGGTGAGAGCACGCGCGGCCAGGCGCCGCGCGTGCTCGTCGTCACCTTCGCCTTGGACCCGACCGCCGACTACGTACTGCGCGAGCTCAACGCACGCCGCATACCCTTCTGGCGCACCGACCTCGCCGACTTCCCCACCCGCTCCACGCTGTCCGCCGAGCTCGGGGCCGACGGCCGATGGAGGGGCACCATGCACGACACCGCGCGGGGGGTGAACCTCTCGGAACTCCGCGCCGTCTGGTGGCGGAAGCCCACACCGTTCGCCTTCCCCGACACCATGAGCGGGCCCGAGCAAGCATTCGCTGCCTCGCAGGCCAAACGCGCAGTCTCGGGCGTGCTCGGCTCCCTCCCCGGCGTCCTGTGGGTCAACCGCCCCGAGCGCAACGCCGACTGCACCAAGCCAAGGCAGCTCGCCGCCGCGGCCGAGGCCGGCCTGCACGTCCCCGAGACACTGATCACGAGCAATCCCGCCGACGTGCCTCCCTTCGCCGAACGCTGCGGCGGGCGCATCATCACCAAGGTTCTCGGCGGCATCGTCCACACCGAGGCCAATACCCGCGGACAGCTCTACACCCGCCGCGTCCCGCCGGAGCAGTGGAACGACCCCCGTATCGGACTGACCGCCCACCTGTTCCAACGCGAGATCACCGATAAGGCGTACGAGGTCCGGGTAGCCGTCGTCAACGGGCGGACGTTCCCTGTCGCCATCCACGCCCCGGACGGTGCTGCCCGCCTCGACTGGCGCACCGACTCCAGCAGCCTCCGCTACAGCGCCGCTCTGCTCCCCCGCGAAGTCCAACAGGGAATCGAGGCGATGATGTGGCGCCTCGACCTCGTATTCGCCGCCCTCGACTTCATCGTCGACAGCCGCGGCACGCACTATCTCGTCGACGTCAATCCCGGCGGCCAGTGGGCATGGATCGACCAGACCCGTGACGCCATCACGCACGCCCTCGCCAACCTCTTGGAGAAAGGCAGCACTACGTGACCACCGAGACCGATCTCGACCAGGAAGCGGCGCAGCGACGCGCCACGCTCGTACAGATCCTCGTCGACGCCGGCGACCTGACCGACCCCGCATGGCGCGACGCCTTCGAGAACGTCGCCCGTCACACGTGCGTGCCCTACTTCTACGACCACACCGGCCGGAAGATCAGCGGAGACGATCCCGAGACGCGCGAGCAGTGGCTCAGCGCCGTGCACGAGAACCGGCCTCTCGTCACGCACCGCACCGACGGGACCGCCACGTCGAGCAGTTCGCAGCCCTCGATGATGGCGGCCATGCTGGAAGCGTTGCAGGTCGACGACGGAATGCGCGTCCTCGAAGTGGGCGCCGGCACCGGCTATAACGCCGCCCTGCTCGCGCACCGGCTCGGCGACGAGAACATCGTGACCATCGACGTCTCGGCCGAGATCACCCAGCCCGCCCGTGAGCGGCTCGCCGCCACCGGTCACAACCCGCTCGTCGTCACCGGTGACGGAAGCTTTGGATGGCCCGGCAAGGCCCCGTACGACCGCATCATCGCCACATGCCAACTCCCGGCCGTACCCCTCGCACTGGTACGGCAACTCACCGAGGACGGGCTCATCCTCGCTCCCCTCGGCAATGCACTCGCCCGTATCCGCCGCACCGGCGAACGCACCGCGGAAGGCGCCTTCCTCCCCGGTGGCGCGTTCTTCATGCCACTGCGCCGCGGTCTCAGCGACGGGCAACCGGCAATGCGACCCGCTCTTCCGACCGGCGACGGCCGCCCCACGCACGTGCCCGCCGCCGCCATCGCGAACAACGACTTCAGGTTTCTTCTGAGCATCGCCGTGCCACACCTCACGTGGCAGTACGACCTCGACGACAACAGGAAGCCCACCGGCGCGCGCGTCTGGACTCCCGACGGCTCCATCGCAAGCCTTCGGGCCGATGGCACCGTGGCCGAGGCCGGCCCTCGCGCCCTATGGACAGAGCTCGAACGCGAATACGACACATTCCTCGGCGCCCACGAACCCTGTCCCGATCGCTACGGGGTCACGATCAGCGAGGACACGCAGCGCGTCTGGCTCGACGCTCCCGACGGACAGGGCTGGAGCCTCACTCCCTGAACCGGTCAGAACGGCAACGGCCCCGGTACTCCGCTGGGTGCCGGGGCCGCGTCCGATCTCTCCCGGCGGGGCGCCGTGTGCGACGTGGCACGGTGGCCCCATAGCGGCCCCGACGCTACAGAGCTGAAGCGTCGGGGCCGCCGCAGTCCCGCAGGCCGCGAGAAGACCGGTACGGACGGCCCGCGCCCCGACGACGACCTGCGTGCCCTCGACCACGACCAGGGCGCCGAGTGACCGAGCCTGACCCGTCCGCCGTTGCCCTCGAACTGAAACGCTTCGACGCTCCGTCAAGGTCGGATTCGCCAAGACCGACGGAGACCTCGCCCCGCTCGTACAGCGCAGCGACCAGACCGACGCACGCCTCGACGGCCTCGAACGGGTCCGCTGGCCCCTCCCGAGCCTCGCTGCCCTGGTCAGCCTCGCCGCACTCGCCGTCACACTTTGGCAGGCCACCGCAGCACACTGAACATCACGCCCCCGCCCCGGCTCCATGCCGGGGCGGGGGCGCTTTCGTCGTTCCCCCGCGCACGCGGGGAGGAGAGCCGGCCGGACTCGGTGCCGCCCACCGGCTCGGGATCACCCCCGCGTGTGCGGGGAGGAGGCGGTCCCGCTGCGGGTGTCCCCGCTGACGGCGGGGTCACCCCCGCGTGCGCGGGGAGGAGCCTACGTGACCAGGGACTTTACCGCCGCCGACCACGGGTTTCAGCAACTTCGCTGACTCAGGCATTCCGGCCTTGATCCGGCGGCGGAGGCGCTTTCGTCGTGGTGATAGCCGGTTGCCCTCCACAGGCGCCGCTCGTTCTGGGTACCGTCTGGAGTATGAGCCCGACGGATAGAGCACAGATGCCTCGCCACGAGGGGGCCCGCTGATGTTGGAAGAAGCCGAAGAGATCGGCCGCCGTGTCCGGCGTGCGCGGCTCCGCCTCGGGATGCCGCAGGCGGACCTTGCTACCGCTCTGGGCAAGACTCAGGGGTGGGTGTCCAAGATGGAACGCGGACACATCGAACTCGACCGCGTCGGACTGCTCAACCTGATCGCTTCCGAGCTCCACGTGCACCCCAACGACTTGATCGGCAGGCCGTACAACAGCTCACCGAGCGAGAATCAGTGGCAGATTGCCGCGTCATCCATCGTGCGCGAGCTGCGCCGCTACGACCTCGCCCCGGTGTTCGACGGCACTCCCCGGCCCGCCCGTCAACTCTGGCAGGAAACCACGCGGCTGCACCGTCTGCGCGACGCCGCGGCCAACGTAGCAATCGTGCACATCCTGCCTGACCTCTTTCGGGAAGCCCGAGCACTCGCCGAGGCATCCACCGGCCACGACCGGGAAGAGGCGTACGCCATCTATGCCGTGTGCTGCAAGTTCGCGCACACAGCCGCGCACGCCCTCGGGCACCCCGAGCTGGTCGCCATGTCATGCGAACGTGCCGCATGGTCGGCCCGCCTGTCCGGCGACCCTGTCATGCCGGCCGTGGCCGACTGGATGCGGGTCTGGGACATGTGGGCAACCGCGGATTGGGCCGACGCCGTCGATCTCTCCGACAAGGCCCTTCGCGGCGTGCAGCAGGATTACGAACGGGGAGAACCACTAGCAGTCCGCGCATGGGGCTCCCTGCAACTACGCGCGGCAGTGTCGGCCGCGCGAGGCGGGCGCAGCACCGAGGCCGAGGACCGCATCGATCACGCAAGGATGGCCGCCGCTCGGCTCGACGAGTTCGCCGGCCCGCCGGTGCATGACCGACACTCGCTCACATTCTCCGCGGGCAACGTCCAGATCCACGCCATCAGCGTTGCCCTTGAAATGCACGAGCAATCCAAAGCCTTGTCCATAAGCCGCCGCACCTCCCCGGACCTCGTCGGATCCCTCCCCAACTCACGCCAAGGTCATCACCACATGGACCTTGCCCGCGCGTGGCTCTGGGACGGCAATCGCGACAACGCGCTTAAGGAGTTGGAAACCGCCGAGGGCATCGCACCCCAACTGATCCGCAACCACCCCATCGCACGGTCAACCCTGCGAAGCATCGTCTACGCAGAACGGGCTAGCACACGCGAGAAGTTGCGCCGTATGTCAGACCGCTTTCACCTCGACGGATAAGGGCCGTATTCCTCGGGCTCATATTGAGCTGTTGCCTTGCTCCTAGCTTCGGAGCATGGCCGAACAGACCGCGAAGCAACATCCCAAGCAGCGCGACGCGTTCACCGTCAGCGCCCCATTCCATCCCCGCCTTGGCGACCTCGCCCTCGACCTCACCAAGGGGGGGAAGGGTTGGAGTCGTCGTCGCCCTCCCCGACAGCAACACGGCGTCGTACCACCTGCGCCCGCCGGGCGGGGGCGAGGACTGGACGGCTCCGAAGGACGGCACGACGCTACGCCCCGCGTCCGTTCCCGTCACCCATGTGCAGCCGCTCAAACGGGATTTCATCTACGACCACCGAGCACAGCAGGCCGCCCTGCCCGTACAGATTCACCACGAGGACGGCGGCACATCCGAGTCGCTGCTCGTCCTGACGCCGGGCCAAGTCGAGCTGTACCACATCCAGCTTGAACAGCTCATCAAGAGCAGGGAGCAGGCCAAGGAGCGTCAGCGGTGAGTGCGGCCGTTGTGACCTTCCCGCCGTCTCCCTCAGTCCACGCCCCCACTCGGCACCGCGTTGCCTACCGCTGCGAGGCGACCGCCCGCAATCTGAGCGGCCGCCGTGAGGTGTTACTCGCCACCTATCGCGCCGCTACACCGCGCCTCGCCGCACGGTGGCTGCGCGCGGAGGCACAACGCCTCGCACATCTGCTCGCCCCCGAGCCCGCGCCCTACCTCCGCGGGGCTCCCCTCGTTCCCACCGCGGCCGGCACCCCCCGACCTGACCACTACCTGCTCGTATGGGCCGGTGACGACCACCAGTACGACCACGCGCTGCGCACCCTGTGCGCGGGTAACGCCTACGTACTCGCCGTTACCGACTACGACGCCCGGTACTCCGTCCGCGTCTACCCCCTGCCTGTCCAACGGGCTCCGCAGACCCCCGCCCCCGCCGGGTGTTTCCCCTGTGTCCCGGTGGGGGCGGGCCGCCAGCCGCCGAGACGGCGAGGGCGGCACGCCGTCCGATGATCCGTCATGGGAGGGTGCATCACCCGTCCGGCCCCTTGGAGATCAATCCGGGCTGAACCACGGGCGCCGCCTCCCCACGCGCCGGGCGGTCGTTCACATGACAGCAAAACTCACCGATCGGAGACTCATGGCAGGCATTGAATACGAGGCGAAAGCCCTGGACATCGACCCCGTGAAGACCGCGCGGCTCATCACCGACGCCGGCGGCACCCAGCAGGGCGAGCCCCGCCTCATGCGCCGGTACGTGTACGACACCGTGCCGGCCCTTCCCGGGCGGTGGGTACGACTGCGCGACACCGGCGCCGGCATCACCCTGTGCGTCAAGCAGATTTCAACGGACGCGATCGACGGCACCCACGAGACCGAGGTCACCGTCGACTCATTCGAGGAAGCAAACGCACTCCTCGGCCTGGTCGGCCTGACGCCGCGCAGCTACCAGGAGAACCGACGCACCTCCTACACGCTCGGCAGCGTGCGCCTGGAACTCGACGAGTGGCCCCGTATCCCGCCGTATCTGGAGATCGAGGCAGACAGCGAGGCGCAGGTCTGGGACGCGGCCGCCGCGCTCGGGATCGACCGCGAGCGTCTGACGTCCATCAACACCACGAAGGTCTACGGGCTGTACGGCATCGATCTGGACTCCATTTCCGACCTGCGGTTCGAGTAAGCCGGCGTCCGTTACTCCCGGCCGGGGCCCATGCCCCGGCCGGGACGGAGAGGGGGCACCATGCACGATCTCAGGAACTTACCTGTCGAGGTCAGGCCGGACCGCACCCTACGCGTCAAGATCATCGACGCGTGCGGGCTCGCCTGCTCGTTCTGCCACAACGAGGGCACCCCCGTTGCCACCGACAACGCGGGGCGCTCTGCCGGAGAGTTCACCGGCACTCCCGGCCGGTCCGGTCGCGTCTCGATCTACCTCAAGACCAACGGGACCAACTTCCTGCCGGCCCGCATACCCGCCAACACGGATTTCGCCCTGGCACTCGCCGCGGTCCGCGGCAGCCTGCCCACCAACGAAGTCCACTTCACCGGCGGAGAACCCACGCTCCACCCCGAGCTACCCGGCCTGATCCGCATCGCGCGACGCCTCGGCCTGACCGTCGGACTCACCTCGAACGGCGAGAACGGCGCGGCCGTCATCCCCGACGCCGCCACGGCCGGCCTCGACCGCATCAACCTGTCGGTGTTCGGGACCACGCCCGAAGAACTCGCCGCGGTCCAGGGCCCACGCCTCGCCTCCCCCAAGCTCGCAGCACGCAAGCTCGCCGCCCTCGATGCCACGATCGAGACGGCGACCGCCCACGGGGTCAAAGTGTCCGCGAACATCGTCATCCCCGACCACAACCACGTTGAACGCGTACTCCGCATCATCGAGCAGCACGGCCGGACCGTCGTGGTGCGGATGCTCGTATCGCTGGAGGACGGCGGCGCGTCGCTCGCCGCCATGCAGGAAGTCGTAAACCACCTCGGCGCAACACCGGTCCGGCGCATCATCACAGCCGGAGCATCGGATCAGCGGGTGCACTACCGCCTGCCGGACGGACGGACGCTGTACGCGAAGAGCATCCGCCCCGTGCGCCTGCCGGAGACGTGCACCGACTGCCGGTTCAACAACCCCGACGACTGCCAAGAGGGGTACTACGGGATCCGCATGTACCGCGCCACCGACGGCCCGTTCATGGTCGGCGTGTGCATCCAACGCATGGACCTGTGCGTCACGCTCGGCGAATTCGTCATGAGCCAGCGATGCCGGGAAGTGACCGCCTTCCGGGACGACGAAGCAGCTCGGCTCGCGAAGCTGTACGCGGTAAGAACCACGGCAGGATGACCGCCGCTCGCATCCGTGACCTGAACCTGCACCGCCGATACTTCGGCCTCGCCACCGCGGGCGAGAAGTTGACCTGCGAGGAACAGCTCGCCTACATCCGCACCATCTGCTGACCCGAAGAGGACACTCGGCGCCCTCGCGATCGAGCTGCTTGCTCCCTGGCTGCCGCGCCGCTCGTGCTCCCCCGTGGGAGCGGCGCGGCTCTCTCGACACAGAGCGACCCCGGCTTCGGCGGGGGCGCCATGTGCGACGCGGCGCAATGGCCCCATAGCGGCCCCGACGCACCAGAGTTGAGGCGTCGGGGCCACCGTAGGCCGCGAGAGAGCCGATACGGACGACCCGCCCCCTACCGACCCCCGCCTATTACCCAAACCCCATCCAGAACCAGATCACCCGGAAGCTTCCGCGAGCGCATGGTGGGCCGTTCCGGGCCGGTTCGGCGGGGTCGGGGGTTGGGCCGGGGGCTCGGACGGGATGACGTGCGAGAGGCCGTGGGAGGCGAGTGGCTCGCGGAACGGCTTCCAGATGGCCGGGTCTGCCAGGTTCGTGAAGAGTCCCGTGCAGGTGTTGGTCGAGCCGGTCACCAGGCCGTACACCACAGCCTTGGCGGCCTTGTCCGAAGTGGACGGGGTGTTCGGGTCGAACAGTGGCCCTCCGCTGTCGCCGGGCGCGGCGTACTTGTCCGCGGTGCCCGCGCAGATGAACTCCTTGTCCCAGGTGCCGCCTTCGGTGTCGAACGCGTTGACCGGAAGCGTCGCTTCCTGCAGCCGCGAGGGCTTCTTCTCATCGTTGAGGTCGGTGCGCCCCCAGCCGTCGAGGCGCAGCGGACGTCCCGGCTGCAACGCCGTCCGCAACGGGGGCAGGGCCGCGCTCGGCTGGTCGACGGGGCTGTCGAGGACGAGGAGGCCCAGGTCCGTGTTGGTCAGGGTCGAGAAGTCGGGGTGGCTGTAGACGGAGAAGTGGTCACTGGTCACCACCGTCCCGCCGGAGGTGGTCGAGTCGGCCCGCCCGATGACGAGCCGGGCCTTGACCTTGCCCTGCTGGATGAACCTGGAGCAGTGCGCCGCCGTGGCGACGACCCGGCTGTCGATGAGCGCCGCGCCGCAGTAGTGCGACCATTTCCCGTCGTCACCCTGCTCTTGGATCTGCACGACGAAGGGCCGCTCGCCGTCCGCGACCGGTGCTCCGCCCACTACCGCCGAGGCGGTGGGCGCGGTGGTGAACACGATGCCGAACGCACCGGCGCTCGCAAGGGCGGCGACCATCCGTCGGCTTGTTGACTCGCGCAAGAGCGCACTCGCTTTCGTCCGCCGCCGGGCGCGGCCCGGCGGGCTGGTGCGGGGGACGGCACCCCGCCGCCCCTTCCGGTCCCGCATCCTGGGCTCGGCGTTCTCCCGGCTGATCCCCGTCGCGTGCCCGGTGCGTACGGGCATCCCGTCGGTTGTGTAACAGCCCTGGTGGGACAGGTGTGAGCGGTCGGCTCCGGGCCGGGTGAGGTGCTGTGGCGGAGCGGACGGACGGACAGACGGGCGGACGGGCGGACATACGGCACGAGGCACGCCGATTGGCGGGGTGTGAATGACGGCGTGCCTCGTGCCTGCTGAGGGGCCGTCGCTCAGGCGGCGCCGGGGGCGGGAGCCTCGGTGGCAGGAACCTCGATGGCAGTGGCCTCGGTGGCAGAGTTCCCCTGATCGCCGAGTGCCGGGGCCTGCGTAACCACCTCCAGCGGCGCCGACGTACGCGTGCTCACCACACCGTCCGCGTCGACCGAGAGGGACAGCGGCTGGCCGGCCACGTTCAGGCCCGAGACGGTCAGCGGCAGCAGTCCGCCGGTGACCGGGCGGACCGTCAGGCGTCCGGCGGGCACGTCCGCCTCGATGCCGAGCAGGGCCTGGAGCAGGGTCACCGACGCGGCGGCGGCCCATGCCTGCGGGCGGCACGAGGCGGGGTAGGGGGCCGGGCGGGAGGAGGCGGAGCGGGGGGTGCCGGCGAACAGTTCGGGGAGGCGGGAGTCGAACGCGGGCCCGGCCGCGATCAGGTTCTCGGCGAGGCGGCGGGCGTGCTCGGGGTATCCGGCGCGGGCCAGGCCGTGTACGGCGATGGCCGTGTCGTGCGGCCACACGCTGCCGACGTGGTAACCGACGGGGTTGTAGCCGCCGTTGTCGGATGCGTAGGTGCGCAGCCCGTAGGCGTCGGCCATCTCGGGGGCGAGCAGCCGGTCGGCGAGCAGCCGCTCCTCCTCGGCGTCGAGCAGGCCGGTGCCCAGCAGATGGCCCATGCCCGAGGTGACGGCGTCGACGGGGCGCTTGTCGGCGTCGAGTGCGATGGCCGTGTACGGGCCGTGCTCGTCGGGCACCCAGAAGCCGGCCCGGAACGCCTCGCGCACCCGTGCGGCCCAGGTCCGGTAGCGGTCGGCCCCCGGGCGCCCGAAGGCGTCGAGCAGGGCGGCGCCGGCCGTCGCCGCCTCGTACGCGTACGCCTGCACCTCGCACAGCGCGATCGGGGCGGTGGCCAGGGAGCCGTCGCGGAAGCGGACCGAGTCGCCGGAGTCCTTCCAGCCCTGGTTGGCCAGGCCCGTGCCGGTGGAGTCGACGTACTCCAGGAGGCCGTCGCCGTCCGGATCGCCGTACTCCACCAGCCAGTTGAGGGCCGCTTCGAGGTTCGGCAGCAGTGCGGCGACCTCCTCGCGCGGCATGCCCCAGCGCCAGGCGTCGTGCAGCAGCGAGATCCACAGGGGGGTGGCGTCGATGGTGCCGTAGTACTGCGCCGGCAGCCGCTTGCCGTCCGCCAGCTCACGGGTCTCGGCGCGTACTTCGTGCAGGATCTTGCCGGGCTGCTCCTCGGTGGCGGGTACCGTGGCGCGGCCCTGGCGGCGGGCCAGGGCGCGCAGGGTGCCCGCCGCGAGGCCGGTGCCCAGTGGCAGCAGCATCCGGGCGGTCCACAGGGAGTCGCGGCCGAAGAGGGTGAGATACCAGGGGGCGCCCGCGCCGGCGAAGAGGTCGCCGGGGGCCTGCGGGTCGGCGAGCAGCAGGCGGGCGAGGTCCTGCTCGGAGCGGGCCAGCAGGCGGCTGAAGTCGGCGTCGGCGCAGGTGAGTTGGAGGTCGCGCCAGGGCCGGGCGTCCTCGGTCACCGGCAGGAAGGGGGTGGCGGAGTCGGCGTCGGCCCGGCCGGTCAGCTCGCAGTGCCAGCTCTCGCCGGGGGCGAGCGGGACGTCGTAGGCGAACGTGCCGCGGGTGCCCGAGACCGAGACGGCCGTGTGCGCATCGGTGGCGGTGGTGTGGGCCGACAGGGTCATCCGTTCGGTGCCCGAGGTCCACACCAGGCGGCCCGCGTCGGCGGCCGGCGCGACGGGCGCCGCCGCGGCGCCCGCCTTGACGGCCTCCATGGCGGCGAAGTCGCTCTCCGCTTCGATGCGGACCGTCAACCGGGCGGGCAGGGAACCGTAGTTGGTCAGACGTACGGTCTCGGTGAAACGGCCGGGGAGGACCGTGCGTTCCCGGCGCAGGGTCACCGCCGGGTCGGGGGTCCGCTGTGCCACGCCACGCAGTACGGCATCGAACGCGGCGCGGTTCGCGGACTCGGTGGCAGCGTTCGTCGCGGCGAGGTGCACGCCGTCGACGGTGACCCGCAGGGAGCTCAGGCAGCGCCGGTCGCCATGGTAGAAGCCGTCGACGTCCGCGCCGAGGTCGCCGTCGGGGCGTGAGGCCACGAAGGACGGTGCCCACATCGCGAGGACGGCGTCGTGGACGTAGGGCTGGCCGGCGGGCTCCGGGGCGGGGTCGGACGGCGGGCAGTCGTGCGGGCGGTCGGGTGTCTGCCGCACGTTCTGCGGCTGCGGCGAGGTCTGCGGCTGCTGAGAGGTCTGCGTCTGCTGCGTCATCTGGGCGGGACCTTCGGCCTTCTTCGTTTCCGGGGACGGCGTGTACAGTCGGCGGCGATTGAGCGGTTGGATCGATCCAATAGGCGATTGGATCGATCCAATCCCCTTGGATCGACACCGTACCCGACACATCGGATGGCGTTGAAATGGACGATGACGTCCCCCCCGGCGGGGTTTCCCGGCCCGGATCGCGGCCCGCGACGATGGCTGATGTCGCCCGTCGTGCCCAGGTCGGCAGGCAGACGGTCTCCAACGCGCTCAACAGTCCGGAGCTGCTCCGGCCGGAGACCCTGGCCCGGGTGACGGCTGCCATCGAGGAGCTCGGCTACCGGCCGCACGCCGCCGCCCGCTCGCTGCGGCGCCGGGAGTCGCGGACCATCGGCCATGCCCTGGAGCACAGCGCGGCCGGTCGGTCCAACGCGGTGCACGACCGGTTCCTGCACGCGCTGGCGGATGCCGCCGACGCGGCCGGGCACCGGCTGCTGGTCTTCCCCGTCGACAGCCATGAGCAGGAGATCGAGCGCTACGACCAGCTGCTGCGGGAGCAGGCCGTCGACGCGTTCGTCCTGGCCCACACCAGTGAGGCCGACCCCCGCCACCGCTGGCTGCACGGCAAGTCCGTGCCGTTCGCCGCCTTCGGCCGGTCCTGGGGCGAGCAGAGCTACGGGGACTGGGTGGACGTGGACGGTGCGGCGGGTACCGAGGCGGCGACGGAGCATCTGGCCGCGGCGGGGCACCGGCGGATCGGTCTGCTCGGCTGGCCCCGCGGGAGCGGCACCGGCGAGGACCGGGCCGAGGGCTGGCGCCGCACGATGGAGCGTCACGGGCTGCCGGTGCGCGGGCTGCGCGCCGCCACCGCGAACTCCACCGAGGAGGCGCGGCAGGCCGCCCGGGTGCTGCTGGACCGCGAGGTGACCGCGGTCGTGGCCCTGAGCGACACCCTGGCGCTCGGCTGCTACGACGTGCTGCGCGAGCGCGGGCTGCGGCCCGGCGCCGATGTGGCGGTCACCGGGTTCGACGACTCGCCCATCGCAGCCCTCCTCGATCCGGCCCTGACCTCCGTGGAACAGCCCCTGGAGCAGGCCGCCAAGGAGTGCGTACGGATGCTCCTTGCCCGGATCACCGAGCCCCGGCACCCCTATCGGCACCGGCTGCTGGCGCCCCGGCTGGTGGCCCGGGACAGCTCACGGCCGCCGGAAGCCGTCGCTCAGGGGTGACGTGAGCGCCGCCCGACCGGCACGCACCGCGTGACATCTCCCCCATTCACGGGATCTCTCCTGCCAACTCACCAGCAGCACCGGTCTTTCCCGCACCTTCTCTCCTCTGCACCGCGTCTCCTCTCCCCTGGAGCGCACTTCCCCGTCCCCGATCCGTCCGGGCCCCGGTACCCCCGGGGTCCCCCACACCCGTACCACCGCACTCGCACCAGCGCAAAGGAACGATCATGCGTCGCACCACACTCCCCCTCGCCGTCTGCGGACTGTCGCTCTCCCTGCTGGCCACGGCCTGCTCGTCGGGGTTCGACAAGAGCGAGGGCCCGGCTCAGGACAGCTCGGGCAAGCAGCAGCTCAAGATGCTCATAGCCACCTCCGGCAACGCCGAGACCAGCGCGGTCAAGGCGGCGGCCGCCGCGTGGGCGAAGGCCACGGGCAACTCCGTCACGGTGGACATCGCGCAGAACATCGACCAGCAGCTCGGCCAGTCCTTCGCGGGCAGCAACCCGCCGGACGTGTTCTACACGTCGGCCGACCAGTTCTCGACGTACGCCAAGGGCGGCTCGCTGTACGCGTACGGCGGCAAGCTCAAGGACCGCGACGCCTACAGTCCCGCGCTGACCCGGGCCTTCACCTACGACGACACGCTGTACTGCGCGCCCAAGGACCAGTCGACGCTGGGGCTGGCCGTCAACACCGCGCTGTGGAAGAAGGCCGGGCTCACCGACGCCGACCACCCCAAGACCTGGGACGACCTCGAAGCGGTGGCCAAGAAGCTCACCAAGGACGGGGTCACCGGTCTGTCCGTCAACGCCGACTACAACCAGCTCGGCGCCTTCTTCAAGCAGTCCGGCTCCTGGCTGACCAGCCCCGACCAGAAGAAGATGACCGCCGGTGACAAGGCCAACGTCGCGGCCCTGACGTACGTCAAGAAGCTCCTTACGGAGGGTGTGCTCAAGTTCCCGAAGGACCTGGATTCCGGGTGGGGCGGTGAGGCGTTCGGCAAGGGCAAGGCCGCGATGACCATCGAGGGCAACTGGCTGGCCGGTGCGATGCGCAAGGACTTCCCCGACACCGCGTACAAGGTCGTCCCGCTGCCCGCGGGCCCCGGCGGCAAGGGCACGATGGCGTTCACCAACTGCTGGGGCATCGCCGCCAAGAGCAAGCACCAGGCCGCCGCGGTGGACCTGGTCAGCGAGCTGACCAGTGACGGCAACCAGCTGAAGTTCGCCAAGACGGTCGGCGTGATGCCGTCGAAGAAGACGCTGCTGGAGACGTACAAGCAGCAGAACCCGGACTCGGCGGCCTGGGCGGACGGCACCGCGGCCGCCCAGCTGCCGGTGAACGCGCCCGGTATGCGGCAGGTGATGGCCCAGTTCAACACCTCCCTGGCGCAGCTCGCGAGCAGCGACCCGGCGAAGCTGCTGGCCGATCTGCAGAAGAACGGTGAGAGCGTCCTGGGCGGTAGCGGGCGATGAGCACCACGACCACGTCCGGGCCCGGGAGCACGTCCGGGCCCGGGACCGAGCCGGAGTCCGGTTCCGGGTCGGGCCGGGGTGCCGCCGCGCGGCGCGGTCCGGGCCGGGCCCGGGAGGCGCGCCGCGCGGGTAAGCAGGGGCTGTGGGGCTGGGTCTTCGTCAGCCCGATGGTCCTGGTGCTCGGGCTGTTCCTGGCGCTGCCCGTCGGCATGGCGCTGTGGGTGAGCCTGCTGAACTGGGACGGTCAGTCGAACCCGTTCTCGGGCGCGGCCGACTTCGTCGGGCTGGACAACTACCGGCACCTGTTCGCCGACGGCGGTCTGACCCGGACGCTCTTCATGACGTCGCTGCGCAACAACCTCTACTACGTGCTGCTGGTCGTCCCCCTCCAGACGGTGCTGGCGCTGGGTCTGGCGCTGGCCGTCAACCGGCGCCGGCTGCGGGGCAAGGGCGTCTTCCGTACGGCGTTCTACTTTCCTTCCGTCACCAGCTCCATCGCCGTCTCCACCGTCTTCCTCTTTCTCTTCCAGAGCAGCGGTGCGGTCAACGGCCTGCTGAAGTGGGTGGGTCTGCAGGGGCCCAGCTGGTTCACGGACGCGCGGGGGCTGGTGTGGGTGGTGCTGGGCTGGTTCGGTCTGGTCGATCCGGGTTCGCCGCCGGCGGCGCTGGCCGGTCACGGTGTGCTGGGGCTCTCGTGGTGGGAGTGGCTCTCGGGTCCCTCCGTGGCGATGTGCACGATCATCTTCCTGGTGGTGTGGACGACGTCCGGGACCTTCATGCTGATGTTCCTGGCCGCGCTCCAGGACATCCCGGAGGCGCAGCTGGAGTCGGCCCGGATCGATGGTGCGGGCCGCTGGCAGACGCTGCGTCATGTCATCCTCCCGGCGCTGCGGCCCGTTCTGTTCCTGGTGCTCACGCTCGGTCTGATCGGCACCTGGCAGGTCTTCGACCAGGTGTATGTGATGAGCCAGGGGCAGCCCGCGAACACGACGCTGACCCCGGCGTTCCTCTCCTACAGCCTGAGTTTCAAGGACGCGCAGTACGGGACGGGGGCGGCGATCTCCTTCGTGCTGCTGGCGATCATCCTGCTGATGACCGGTGTCCAGCGCCTGGCGCTGCGCGAGCGTGACGGCCGGCGGCGGCTGCGTCGGGGGAGGTCGGCGCGATGACTTCTCCCGCTGCGAAGAACCCGGTGCACGCGGGCCCCGCCGCCCGCTCGGTACGGCGGGAGCGGTACGCGAGGCTGCGGCTGGCCGGGACGCTGGTGATGGCGCTGGTGGCGCTCGTCTATCTGATGCCGTTCGTCCTCCAGGTGGTGACGACGTTCAAGACCGACGCGCAGGCGGCCGCCTCGCCGCTCGCGCTGTGGCCGAACCCGTTCTCGCTGGCCACCTACCGCCAGTTGTTCGGCGGGGGCGGGGAGGGGGTGCCGTTCCCGACCTGGCTGGGCAATTCCGTCCTCGTCGCGGTGGTGGTCACGGCGGGGCGCGTCTTCTTCGACTCGCTGGCCGGCTATGCCCTGGCCCGCCTGCGGTTTCGCGGGCGCGGGCTGCTGACCGTGCTGCTGCTCTCGGTGATGTCCGTGCCCGGTGTGGTGCTGATGATCCCCAAGTTCCTGGTGGTCCAGTACCTCGGTATCTACGACACCTATACGGCGATGATCGTGCCGCTGCTGGTGGACGCGGTCGGGATCTTCATCATGAAGCAGTTCTTCGAGTCGGTGCCGCGCGAGATCGAGGAGGCGGCCCGGGTCGACGGGGCCGGGGTGCTGCGGACCTACTGGTCGGTGGTCCTGCCCATGGCGAAGCCGGCGCTGATCACCCTGACGATCCTGTCCTTCCAGGGTTCGTGGAACGAGTTCACCCATTTCGTGGTCACCACGCAGTCCTCCGAGCACGCCACCTTGACCACCGGTCTCGCGCAGTTCGTCTCCGGCGGTCTGGGCGCGGGCACGCAGTACCCGCTCAAGCTGACCGCGGCGCTGCTGGCCACCATTCCGGTCGCCGTCGTCTTCTTCGTCTTCCAGCGCCACTTCGTACGGGGCGGCAACGCGGGGGCGCTCAAGGAGTGAGCACCCCGGCCCGGGTGGCGGGGCTTTCGGTCCCGCCACCCCGCCTTGTCCCGATGTCCCGCAACGCCCTTTCCCGGAAGGTCACCCGCACCGTATGACCCTCACCGCGGCCGACGACGCCGCCGTCGCTGCCCCCGCCCCTGCCTCTGTGCCTGTTGAGCTGGCGCCCTGGTGGCGTACGGCGGTGGTCTACCAGATCTACGTCCGCAGCTTCCGCGACTCCACCGGCACCGGCACCGGCGATCTGGGCGGTGTCCTCGAACGCCTCCCCTATCTGCGCCGGCTCGGGGTGGACGCCGTCTGGCTGAGCCCGTTCTACCCTTCGCCCCAGCACGACCACGGCTACGACGTCGCCGACTACCACGGCGTGGACCCGCGCTTCGGCGATCTGGACCTGATGCGCCGTGTCATCGACCGCGCCCACGGTCTGGGGCTGCGCATCGTCGTGGACATCGTCCCCAACCACTGCTCCACCGAGCACCCCTGGTTCGCGGCGGCCCTCGCCGCCGCCCCGGGCAGCCGTGAGCGTGCCCTCTTCCACTTCGCCGACGGCCGCGGCCGCGACGGCGCGGAGCCCCCCAACAACTGGCGCTCCATCTTCGGCGGCTCCTCCTGGGCGCGCACCACGGCCGCCGACGGCACCCCCGGTCAGTGGTATCTGCACTCCTTCGCCCCCGAGCAGGCCGACTTCAACTGGGCCGATGCGCGCGTCGGCGACTACTTCGACTCGGTGCTGCGGTTCTGGCTGGACCTGGGCGTGGACGGGTTCCGCATCGATGTCGCCCACGGTCTGCACAAGCAGGACGGCCTGCCCGACGACCCGCACGCGGCCCTCGACGAGAGCACCGGCGATCCGGTCAACTCCGCCGCCTGGAACCGCCCCGAGGTCCACGACGTGTGGCGCCGCTGGCGTGCGCTGACCGATGCGTACGAGCGGCGGGACGGGCGTGCCCGGGTCCTGGTCGGCGAGATCGGTGTCCTCGATCCGCGCGAGCTCGCCCGCTATCAGCGTCCCGACGAACTCCATCAGAGTTTCTTCTTCGAGTTCCTGCGCACCGACTGGGACGCGGTGGCCTTCCGCGATGTCATCGGCCGTGGTCTGGCGGCGATCGCGGCCTCCGGCTCCGGGGTGAGCTGGGTTCTCAACAACCACGACATGCCGCGCGCGGTGACGCGTTACGCGGGTGGTGAGCCCGGTGGCCGCCCCGGCGACACCGCGCTCGGCGAGCGCCGGGCCCGTGCGGCGCTGCTGATGATGCTGGCGCTGCCCGGCTCCGTCTATCTGTACCAGGGCGAGGAGCTGGGTCTGCCGGAGGTGGTCGACCTGCCGGCCGAGGTCCTGCAGGACCCCATGTTCCACCGCTCGGGCGGTGCCCGGCGGGGCCGGGACGGCTGCCGCGTCCCGCTCCCGTGGAGCGGGGCCGAGTCCTCGTACGGCTTCACCACCGGCGCCGCCCCCTGGCTTCCGCAGCCGGACTGGTTCGCCGCCTACGGGGCCGCCGGGCAGGAGCACCGGGGCGATTCCACGCTGCATCTGTACCGGGCCGCCCTCGCGCTGCGTTCGGCGCTGCCCGGTCTGCGGGACTCGGACCTCACCTGGACCGGCGCGCCGGACGCCGCGGACGGTGTGCTGTCCTTCCGCCGGGGGCGTCTGCTGTGCACGGTCAACTGCGGTCCGGCTCCCGTCCCGGTTCCCGAGGCGGCGGTGCTGCTGCTGTCCTCCGACCCGGAGCCGCCCGTCGGGAAGCAGCCGACGGATTCGGCCGCTTGGTGGCTCGTTTAGCGGCCGGTGGTCCGGCGCGCGGCACCCGGACCGGCGGCCTTCCTCCGGCCGGGTGGCGGCGGGTTCCGGGTGCCGGCCCGCGGTGGGGCGGGTGCGGTGTCAGTTGTCGCGGCACTCCGGGTGGCCCCATCCCTGGGTGCCTTTGGCCACCTGGACTCCCGCCTCGTAGGGGCTGGAGCAGCCACCGCACCGGCCGGGGAACTTGGCCTTGATGGTGGCGCCGCCCGGCCGTGTGCGGCCCGGCTTCCTGTCCGGTTTCCGCTTCCCGGCGGCGGACTTCTCCTGCGACTCGGGGCGCGGTTCGGGGATCGCCGGGGTGCCGTGGGAGGTGCCTGCGGGCTGCTGGGTCACGGCGGCGTCGCCGGCCGCCCGGTCGGCGATCGCGTTGAGCGGGTCGCCGTCGACGCGGTGCGCCGGCACGTAGCGGAACTCCACCTCGCGGCCCGCCAGCAGGGCGTCGATACGGACCACGAGTTCGCGGTTGGCGACGGGTTTCTTGGCCGCGGTCAGCCAGCCGTTGCGTTTCCACCCGGCGATCCACTTGGTCACCGCGTTCATCGCGTACTGGCTGTCCATCCGGACTTCGAGGCGGGCCGCCGGGTCGGTGGCCGCCAGCAATTCGGCCAGGGCGGTCAGCTCGGCGACGTTGTTGGTCGCCGTGCCCAGCGGGCCCGCCTCCCAACGCTGCGGGCGTCCCTCGGCGTCGGCGGCGACCCAGGCCCAGCCGGCTCGGCCCGGGTTTCCCTTGGACGCGCCGTCGCAGGCGGCGATGATGCGATCAGACATCCCCCGATCATGCCAGTGCCCGCCGGATGGCGGCGAACCGCGCACGGCCCGTCCGCCGGGGCGGGCGTCGTACCGGCCCGTCGGCCACGGCACCGGGATCTTCGTTCGTGGCCGCGGAACCATGACCGCGGCCACGCACGCAATTCCCGGCGCCGTGCGCCACGGAAGGGTTATGAACGGGCTACTGGAGGAGTTGGTACTCCCTGAAGAGGTCGTCGATCTCGGTGTCGTCGATCTTCTTCAGCAGCAGTTTGCGCAGCAGCGGCGGTCCGGGCAGATGGATTTCCTCCCCGTCGCGCAGACGGCTGGTCGCGGCGAGGAGTTTGCGGACGTCGTAGGTGGAGTTGAACACCTCCGGGACGCCGCGTTCGATGCCGAGCAGGGTGTAGACGGCCTCCATGGGCGTACGTACCGAGTATTCGGTGGTGAAGATGCAGTCGCGGCCCGATTCGGCGAACTGGCCGATGAACGCGAAGTTCACCGATCCGGCGGGTACGACGTCGGGACGGTCACCGGCCTTCCGCGGCATGAAGAACGAGGTGACGTAGGGCATCATCACCGGCACCGTCTTCGCGCCGGTCGCGGCGATTTCGGGAATCTCCTTGACCGGCACGCCCAGGTGGTAGAGCCATTCCTGGGTGATCTCCTCGCCGGTGCATTCCTGCATCGGCTTCTTCACGTAGTCGCCGGGCTTTTCGACGAACAGGGCGTAGACCCAGGCGACGATCTGGTCCTTGGGCTGCTGCTTGAAGTGCGGCTGCCGGTTGACCGTCCAGCTCATCAGCCAGCTGGAGTCCTTGACGGTGACGATGCCGCCGGTGACGACCTTGCCGCTGAACGGGTCACGCTTGCAGATCTTCTGGATGTATCCCGGAATGCGCTTGTCGAGTGTGGTGACGGTGGCCGATTCCCATTTGGTCTCGGGGATGTGCGAGCCGAACACGTCGGGGTGGCCGAACGAGGGGTCCTTCGCCGCGATGCTGCGCCACAGGTCCCAGGCCGGGGCGGGTCCCTCGTCCAGTACGGCGGGGGTGCGGTGGTCGCCGCTGTGGGAATTCTCGGTGAGTGAGCCGATGGTCATGAACAGCAGGTCGTCGGGCCCGAGGTCGACGCCGCCCTTGGCCCCGTCCCGTTCCCAGTGGATGCGGGTGGCCTGCTTGCGGCCGGGGCTGATGTCGAAGTCGACGTCGGTGACCTCGGTCGAGAACTGGAACACCACGCCGTGGTCGAGCAGCCAGGTGCGCAGCGGCAGTACGAGGGACTCGTACTGGTTGTACTTGGTGAATTTGAGCGCGGAGAAGTCGGGCAGGCCGCCGATGTGGTGGATGAAGCGGTGCAGGTAGAGCTTCATCTCCAGGGCGGAGTGCCACTCCTCGAAGGCGAACATGGTGCGCCAGTACATCCAGAAGTTGCTCGCGAAGAAGTCCTTGCCGAACACCTCGTAGATGCGCTTGCCCTCCATCTCCTCCCGCGAGGCGAGGAAGACCTTGACGATCTCCTTCTGGGCCTTCTCGCTCAGGGCGAACAGGCCGCCGGTGTGCGCGTCCTCGCCGCGTTTGACGGTGGCGCGCTGGAGCGAGTAGTTCGGGTCGTCCTTGTCCAGCCAGTAGAACTCGTCCAGTACGCTCGCGCCCTCGACCTCCAGCGAGGGAATCGACCGGTAGAGGTCCCACAGGCATTCGAAGTGGTCCTCCATCTCGCGGCCGCCGCGGATGATGAAGCCCTTGTCGGGGTCGTCGATGCCGTCCAGGGCGCCGCCCGAGATCTCCAGCCGCTCCAGGATCGTGATCTTGTTGCCCGGCATGTGTCCGTCGCGGATCAGGAAAGCGGCGCCGGCCAGTGCGGCCAGGCCCGACCCGACGAACCAGGCGGTCTTGTCGTCGACACCCTCGGGTTTACGCGGCCGCGCAAACGCTTCGTAGTTGCCACTGCTGTAGTACATCGTTCTCGGACCTTTCACCTGGTTGGCTGGCGCGGCCGGTCGCCGCTCTTCGTGGACGTAGCGCCACTCACCGCTACGGAACGGCTTTTCATTTCCGCTGGAACAGCACCTCGGCGGTGCCGAACTGCCGTGTTATGTGCAGGACAATGGCGTGGGGAACATGTGGGGAACCCCGCCTGGATACTCTCGTGAATTTTCCGGCGTCACCCGGCATTGCCCGGTATCGCCCGGCGTCGCCGGTCGGCGCTGTGCACGAACCCGTTGATTGGCTCTCCCCGTGGGAACAGTGCCGGCTACCGGCAGGCTCGCGCAGAACTCTCCGGTCGGTACGGGAAGTCCGCTAAAGGCCAGTTAAAGACGGGGTGCGCCGCCGCAGTCGCGGGATCCGAATGCCATGGGAGAGGCCGGTCCGGCACCGGAATTTCTTGATACCCAGCGCCATTACCTGCGCGGCATCAGCCATCGTGGCCTCCTGAAGCCCGCAGCGGCCTGGCCTCCTGCCATGCCCGCCCGGCAACGAGTTAATTCCTTGCGAATGGTACTCCCCTTCGACCGTAAAGCATCTTTCAAATACCCGGAAGCAGGCGATACGGTCCTCAGCGCCCGCTTCACCGCACGGCGCGTGAGTACGCAACGAAAAACCTCGGATGCGAAGCGCCCGCAAGTCGAGCCATATGCACGGCGTTTCGGGCCGGTAAGGAACGCCCGGCCGTTGGGAGGCAATGCCGGGCCTTCGCCGGGCCGACCGCCGCGGCAGCGGCAACGGCAGCGGGTCGACGGCCACGGGGGTGGTGGTCAGGTCCGTATGACGTCGCGTGAGGCAGGAGGGACGGCGCGGGAGATCCGGGACGCGGACGCCCCCGCCTCCGTGGTGTGGAGGCGGGGGCGTCGGGCTGCCGGTTCTCGTCCGGCCGGCCGTCGGTAAGCGCTGCGTCAGTGAGGGCGCGAGCGGCGCCGTGCTCATCAGGTCCACCGGCGCCGGCCGCGCCCGGATGCCCGCGGCGAGGGGGCGGCAGCCCTCGGCGTACGGGCCGCGGCCAATCCCGGCGGGTCGCCGGGGACCGGCCGCCTCTGCTGCTACGTGACGGGGAGGCCCAGTCCCGCGGCGATCACGCTGGCCCGGGTGTAGACGGAGACCGGGTACTGGTCGTCGCAGTACTTGTTGCCGGTGGAGACGACGCCGATCACCTTTCCGCCGGCGACCAGGGGGCCGCCGGAGTCACCCGGGCAGGTGCTGTCGTGGGCGCCGGCGGCGGAGACTCCGCACACCTTCTGCGCGTCGGACTCGCCGGGGTCGGTGAAGGGTTCACAGCTCTTGAGCGGCGCCAGGGTGAGCACGGCCGACTTCAGCCGCGTTCCGGGGGTGTTCGGGGCGGTCATGCCCCAGCCCACGGTCTTCGCGGTCTTCCCGAAGGTGTAGAGGGCCGAGTCCTTCGGGCCCGCCACCGGCAGCGGGGCGTACGGCATCGGCGCGGAGAGGGTGATGACCGCGGCGTCGTAAGTGAGCGTGCTCTGGACGAACTTCGGGTGGACCTTGACCGAGGCGACGTGCCGGACCGTCCCCTTGGTGCTGCCCGTGTCGGTGCGCCCGCCTATGACCAGCAGGTCGCGGGGCGCGGCGGCGTCCTTGATGCAGTGCGCGGCGGTGAGCACCTTGGTGGGGGCCACGAGGGTGCCGCCGCAGTACTGCTTGCCCTCCGGCGTCTCGATGAGCATGGCGTAGGGATGGTCCGCCACGGTGGTGTTCTGTCCGCGGTGGATGGCGGCGGCCGGTGCCGTGGTGGCCGCGAGGCCGGCCGTGGCGAGCACGCAGGCGGTCAGTGCGGAAGCTGCGGTACGCCGGTTGAACGTGAACATGTGATCCCCTCAGGGCGCAGCGCGCGGCCCGGTGGCCGCGTGTCCTTGCTGTGGATCATGACGTGGGGATGCGGGGCGGGGTTCCCTGACCTGGTGATTCCGCCGCCGCGTCCCGGTGCGGTCTTCTGGCCGGTCCTGCCCGCCGTCACTCCGGCCGGAGCGCGGAGCGGGGCGGACTGCGGGTAACCGGCGACTGGTGGCGGGCGGTTCGGTGGGCCGGGCCGGGCGGTTCAGTGGGCCGGGCCGGGCGGTTCAGTGGGCCGAGCGGAGATGGGTGCGCTGTCCGTCGTGGTCGAAGATGCCCAGGATCTCCGCCGGGCCGCCGTGGGCGCCCATGGCGTGCGGGATCATGGTGGAGAACTCCGCGGCCTGGCCGGCCTCGACGAGAATTCTCCGGTCGCCGAGCAGCAGGACGAGGGTTCCGGACAAGACGGTGAACCATTCCTTGCCGGGATGGGCCCGCAGCCCCGCGCCCCCGGTCGGCGCCGGCTTGGTGACACGTATCTTGGCCACGGTGGCGCCGGGCTCGCGGCCGAGCCGCCATATGGTGAGCCCCCGCGCCGCGTCGTGCCGGGGCCGAATGACCACGTCGTCGTCGGTGGCGGACTCCACCAGCTGGTCCAGCGTGGCGCCCAGGGCCCGCGCGATCGAGGTCAGCTGGTCCAGGCCGATCCGCCGGTGGCCCGTCTCGATGCGGCTCAGGGTGGACGGGCTGAGGTGGCAGCGGGTGGCCAGTTCGTCGAGTGACCAGCCCATGGCCGTCCGCAGTCCCCTGATCCGCTTGCGTACCAGTGCGTCGAGATCCCCATCTTCTTGCGTCATACGCAAGATGCTATGCGATGGACGCAAGCGCCTCGTAGGGTCGAGGCATGGCACATCAATCACACCGGCATCACCACAGCGCATCCGAACCCGGCGAACCGCACATGGCCGCGCTGCTCGACCTCGACGCGGAAGTCCTGCACGCGCACCTGTCCGAGGCGGCCGCCTGGCTGGCGGACCTGACCGGGGATGTGCCCGTGCGGCGGATCCTCGACCTGGGCTGCGGCACCGGCGCCGGCACCTTCACCCTGCTCCGGCACTTCGAGGAAGCCGAGGCGCTCGCCGTGGACGCCTCCCCGCAGTTGCTGCACCACCTCCGGGACCGGGCCCGCGACCTCGGCGTGGCGGACCGGGTGCGCACCGTCGAAGCGGATCTGGACGCGGCGTGGCCGGCCATCGACGGTATGGACGTGGTGTGGGCGTCGGCGTCCCTGCACCACCTGGCCGATCCCGATCGCGCACTGCGCGAGGTGTTCACCGCGCTGCGCCCCGGCGGGCTCCTGGCCGTGGCCGAGCTGGACGGCCTCCCCCGTTTCCTGCCCGACGATCTCGGCATCGGCCGCCCGGGGCTCGAAGCGCGCTGCCGCGCCACGCTGACTCACCGGCAGGCCGGGACACTTCCGCATCTGGGCGCCGACTGGGGACCGCACCTGTCCCGCGCCGGTTTCGCCATCGAGGCCGAACGGCCGGTCACCATAGCGCTGGAACCCCCGCTCCCCCGGTCCGCCAGCCGTTACGCCCAGACCGTACTGAGCAGCATGCGCGCCGGTCTCGACGGCCTGCTGAGCACCGACGACCTCTCCGTACTCGACCTGCTCATCGACGACGACGGACCGGAGAGCGTGCTGCGTCGCGGCGATCTCACCGTCCGCACCGAGCGGACGGTCTGGCTGGCCCGGCGGCCGGCGGTGACGGGCTGACGGGCTCGACTGTCAGCCACAAGCGGCCTTCTCTTCCTCTTTTCGGTGCCGTCCGGCTGGCTGCTTTTCGCACCACCAGCCGGACGCCCCTCCCCCTTTCCCCCTGCCTCCCCCGGGGAGAAAGGGACCTCGCGGCCGGGATTCCGATCGGCCGGTCGGCCGTGAGGCGACTAGGTAACTGATCGTTTCAGTATGAGTTGAGTTCTGGACCTCGCGTTCGACGATCTTGGTCGGCGCAGCGGAGTGGCTCTCCCGTCAAGTGAGAACCAACCTCTGCCTGCCGTCGATGAGTTCGCGCACGGCGTCCAAGTGGCCGGCGTGGGTGGCGGTCTCGGTGATCACGTGCAGGATGACCTCGCGCAGGTTGTCGAGGCGCCAGTTACCGAAGAAGTCCGGCCACCAGCTCGGGGCCGCCTCCAGGTCGGCGCCGGCAAGGAAGGTGTCGGCGAGCTCCGCTTCCTTGCGGTAGAGAGCGAAGACCTCCTCGGCTGTTTTCTCCGGGGCGGGCTGCCACGCGTTCTCCCCGGACCTGAGGATCTCTTCGATCACCGCTTGCTCCCCCGCGGCGACCGCGCGGAACCAGAACTTCTCGTCGTCCAGAGCGAGATGGTGCACCAGTCCGAGGCATGTCCAGCCGGACGGTAGAACCGGGCGCCGCAGCGCCTCCTCGTCCAGGCCCTCCAGGATGCCCAGGACGTGCTCGCGCTTGCTGTTCAGGACGCCGAGCAGCGTCGTCAGTTCGGTGTCAGCCATGGGCCGGACCCTATGCGGCCCCACTGACATCCGGCCCGTGCAGGCGAGGCCGGTCGTCGGTCTCCGTCCAGTCCCGCAGCCGACGCCAGGCCGTAACTCCGGAGCAGTCCACGCTCTCGGCAGGGACGTCGCGCCAGGCGACACCGGTCCGTAGCGCGTACATGATGCCGGCCAGGGCTGCCCGGTCGGGAACACGCAGCCGCCCGGGGTAGCGGCGGCGCCGTTCGGGAGCGGGTGGTACCAACGGAACCACCCGCTCCCACAGGTCGTCAGGAACAAGATCAGTACGCACTCCGGACGCCCTGCCGACCAAGATCGCCGAGCGCGATGCATACGGCTCAACCCATTCTGAAAAAACGATCAGTAAAGGGTCAGCGCGGTTTCGCGTGCGCGCTTGCCTGCTTGTGGAGTTTCCGTACCGCGGCGAACTGCCGCTTTTCGCGGACGGTCGCCAGCCTGAGACGTGTGTACTTCCGGCGCCACCGCCACCCGGAGGGACGTTCAAGGAGAATGTCCGATCCCTGCACGGCGACCGCGACGGCGGGTATGCCGAAGTCCTGGTCGTAGACGAGGGATTGGACGGGAACGTCGTCGGCTTTGCCGAAAACGGAGGCGTAGATGGTCGCCCGCCGGGGCGCGGCCGCGGGGCCGCGCGCCGGGGGGCGTGCACTGTCCCCGTCGGATGCCGGATTTCTAGGGGGCGCCACGCCGGGACACCTCCCGCAGGGCGCTCGCCAGACGGTGCGCCGTCTCGACGCTGCACCGGCCGAGGTCCACGAGCGCGGTCGTCCGGCCGGCGCTGGTCGCGATGTCGGTGGTGAGGGACGGCAGGGTGATACCGGCGTCCCGGAGTGCGGCGGCGAGAACGTCGCGCGCCTCCTGGGCGTCCTTGGTGATCTGCCGCCAGTCCTCTTTGTTCTGCGGCTCTTCCGTCAGCATGGGTTACCTCCGTCATACGGTGGGATCGCCCGCTCACTGCTGACGCCCTTTCACGCGGCAGACGCTGCACAGGTCCGGGCCGGGCGGCGGGCGCCCCGTCAGGTCTACGACGGCCGACATTGTCTCTGATCTTTCGGAGCGAGAGGACCGAACCGGTCAGGCGGTCACCCGCCGCTCCTGCCGCCGCTGGCTCGTTTCGTGCAACTGATCGTGACGCACCCTGGCGGACGTATCTCCGCCTGGGAACGGACAGTTGGGACGTCGGCCGGTAAGGTCGCAGAAGTCCCAAAAGGGCTAGCTCAGGGGGTTGGCTTGAACACCGCCTTACGGTCTGCAATGAAGGACGCGCGCCTCTCACCCCGCCAGCTCGCACACCGGGTGGGGGTATATCCATGAAGCAGGTGCAACGATGGCTTGAGGACGCCGGCCTGACACCGCACGCAGAGAACCGCGCGACGACCGCGAGTGCGCTGGGAGTGGACGAAGAGATGTTGTGGCCAAAAGCCGTGCAGGAACGCATAAAGACCGGGAATGACCGCGAGTTGGTGCGCAGCTACCCCTATCGGTCCGCCTGCCCGTCTCCGGTGTGGGCCGAATTGATCGATTCGGCCGGCACGGACATCTTTCTCGCGGGGTACACGAACTACTTCTTCTGGTCCCAGGTGCCACGTTTCGCCGACACTCTCCGCCGAAAAGTCGAGAGCGGCTGCCGCGTGCGGTTTCTGCTGGGAGACCCGGGCTGCGAGATCACTCACCAGCGTGAAACGATTGAGAACGTGGCGTTGTCGGTCTCCACCCGGATCAAGATCACCCTTGAGAACCTGGACCGGCTCGGACCGCTCCAAGGGCTGGAGACAAGGTTTTCCGCTCCGCTGGATGCGGCGAACCACGTAAGCCTGTCCGTCTTCCGCTTCGACGACGACGCCCTCGTCACGCCTCACCTCGCGCGCCTGGTCGGCCATGATTCACCCCTCTTGCATCTCCACCGCCGCGAATCCGGGGGCATGTTCGACCGTTTCGCCGAGCACATCGAAGAGCTGTGGGAAAAGGCGGAGCCGGCGCGCGTCGCTACGGAGTGAGTCCGCCGTGCCTCTCCCCTGACGGCCGTATCCCGCGCAGGGCTGCGAACCGGCGCCTACGAGCCGACGCCTGCGAGCCGGTGCCTGCGAGCCGGTGCCAGGCGGCGCGGCTGTCGGCCCCCGGGCGGGCAGCGGAACGGGAAGGGGGCACCTCCCGCCCCGGGAGCAAGCGGCGCGCCCTCATGCGCCGGAATGCGGGCACAGCGGGCAGAGAAGGTCCTGATTCACGGATTTTCACGGAGAGCCCGCAAGATTCACGAAGTTCACGCCGAGCCCCGTTGCTGTCGTCCTTCCCGTCACGGGGCGATGAACCCATGCAGAGCGAAGGAAACGAAGCCAGCACTCCCGAACTCGAACTCCGCTAGCGGGGGCTGCACTTGACTGTGCGAAGCATCCCCGGTGCGCTCCCCGGAACCGTCCTCGCCGCCGTCGTATCCGCGCTCTCCGCCGTCGCATGGTTCCTTGGCCGGTAGGGCGCGCGGCGCAGCCAGGCAACGGCGATGGTTCTGGCCCGCCCGCTGCTCACGCGTTGGGCATTGAAAACTGCCGTGCCTGTATCTGCGGTGGCTCATCACTCCGGAACGGTGGCTCTGGAGCGATCGCAGGCGCGGGGCCGACGATTGGGTCGACGACGTTCGCGACGCGCTCGCGGGACCATCCCCGCAGGCGCGGGGACAACACTTCCTGAGCTGGGACTTTACCGGGTGGGGTGGCCGTTTTCATTCAGTTGCTATTTGGGCGGGCTGAGAGGATCAGTCCGTCGAAGTCCACGGGTTGCCAGCGGTCACGGCCTGCGGTGGGCACCGCCCATCCCTGTTCACCGAACGCTCTCTACCAACCGTTCTGCACGTCTGTCCCGTCACCACACATGGAAGCCCAAAGGCGGAGCCCCGTCGTCCTGTTCGTGGGCGGCGGGGCTCTTCTCGTCCCTCGTCCCGTCCGTCGGGAAGCCGGAGGGGACGAGTAGCGGCTACGCAGACAGTTCGCCCGTCTTGACGCTGCCGACGAACGTGGACCAGGCGGCCGGGGCGATCCTGAGCACGGGGCCGTGCGGGTCCTTGCTGTCGCGGACGGGGACAGCGCCGGTCACGGCGGTGGTGATCGGTGACCACTCGACACAGGTACCGCCGCTGCCGCTGTAGCTCGACTTGACCCAACGGAGGGAAGGGGATTCGGACGTCACGGGGTGCCCTTTCGAATCTGGTTGATCATGGCCACAGACTCCGCCTGCGACAGAGCTTCTGTCTGTAGTTGATGGTATGCCCTCACCAACGGACGTACGGAAGTGATCTCACGCTCCAAGTAGCCCTGCGTCTGCGACTCGACGTACGCCATCACGGCCCGGTCCGTCAGCGTCAGAAGATTCACCGACCGGTTGAACGGGCGTTGCTCTCCCATGGCGTAAGGGGCAACTTGCAGCGATGTGTTCGGCTGCTCTGCGAACTCAAGCAGTCGGCACAACTGCCTTTCCATGCCTTCGGGGCCCCCGATCGGTCGGCGAATGCAGCTCTCGTCCAGTACCGCAAACACCAGGGGCGGCTGTGACCGCGCGAGCGCGGCTTGCCGCTCTATCAGGAACTCGACTCGCTCCGCCGCCTGTTCGGCTGTGATGGAACCTCGTCGGACGTGACCCGCCTCGATGGCCGCCGCGTACTCGCGCGTCTGAAGCGGGCCGGGAATCAGACCCACTTCAAACAGCCGGACTTCTTCAGCCCGAGCCTCATACCCGACGTACTCCGGGAAGCCCTCCAACAGCGCACCATGCCGGATCTCAAGGTACGCACGTTCGAACGTATCTGCCGTGCCCGTCAGGCCGAACGCCACGTCAGCACTGCGCGAGAAACGCAAAGATGGCATCTTTCGACCAGTTTCGACCGCCGAAACGTGCCCGCTGGAGAACCCCATCAGCTTGGAAAGGTCTTCTTGCTTCCAGCCGCACGCCTCCCGCAACCTGCGTAAACGTGCACCGAACGCTGCCTGCGGAGAGCTGTCCGGGTTCAGCTCTTTCCGGTTCAACAGGTACCCCCAACTTATCTGGCTGCTCAGCCACGTTGATTGAGCTCAGCCTCTGGGCCACCCTAACTCCACCCGGTAGTGGAAGCGCTACGGAGAGGAGCGGACCTTGTCCCAGAAGCACACTCCCCCCGAACCACGCAGCGGACAACTCGACTCCCAGACCAACCGATTGAATGCGCTCATAGACGCCGGTGGGTTCTGGCGACTGGTTCCGGAATGGGCCCCGCGCACCGGATACACCACACCAACACGCCGCGCTCTGCCCGTAGTTGACACCGGACTGCAGAGGCGGCCGGCCGATGAGTGACCACAGGTCCCCGGCAGTGCGCCTCCCAGGCGTCGGTCCTGCCCCCATGCACGGCTGCCGCATCTGCTACGCGGCCGTACGGGGCCGGGCCGCCGCGTGGGCACGAGGTGATGCCCGTGGTGTTCGGCGGTACGACGAGCTCATCGGGGAGCATCCGCATAGGCGTGCCCCCCGACCGGAGGGGAATGGCGAGAGTCGCGAACACGTGGAACTGCCCCCCGACTTCGGTCCAGAGGGCTGTCCCGACCCGAGCTGCTGGTTCAAGGCTCCGCCGAATCGGGCGGATGACCGCGACAGCGCGACCCTTGCCGAGTTGCGCGAGCGCGTCCGGGCGGACTGCGAGAGCCGGCGTCGGCTCGGTCCCCTGGGGCGGACGCTGTGACGGCGCACGGGCCCGCCGCGGAACCGCCCGAGCCTTCCGCCGATCCGTTCGCGGGCACTCCGTACGAGGGCAGTCCCGAGGGGTGGTGGACGCCGTACGGCGGAGCGCTGGATCAGGCGTCGGGTGTGGTGCACATTCCGCAGGGCGCGCGTCGGCACGAGCCGCCGGGACGGCCGCCGTTGCCGGTGCGGAGGGGCCGCAGGTTCGGATGGGCCGCGTTCGTTTCCGCGGTCCTCCTGTGCTGCTTCGGCGTGATCGCCCTGGTGCTCGCCGGCCGCCGATAAGACTCCGCCCCTGCCGGACGTCGCCGAATTCGGGGCTCCCCCGCTTTGATTCGGAATCCCGGCAGGGGCGGATACCCCCGGCCGGTCATGCGGCCGGTCTCCCTGCCGATAAGAACGGGGGCGTGCTGCCGCAGGGAGCTCTTCGGGCCCCCTGGAAGAGCTCGTTGGCCGCAGCGCGGGCGCTCAGCCTCAAGGCGGCCGGCCGTCCACGAGATGACCGGCGATGACCGGCGACGAGAGCGCGGCGGAGGTCCCCACGTCGAGGCGCTTCACCCGTTGCGCTGTGACCGCCGCGATCGGCGGCCCCGGATATCGGTTGGACGGCTTGGCGAGGTCTGGCACAGTGGCGCACCATGGCGAACTTCGAGCTGGTGACCGCCGCGGATGTGCAGTTGATGCAGGGTCTGGCGCAGCGTGTCACCGCCGTCCGCCCAGACCTGGTGAACAGCGATGCGTCGTTCGGTGAGCTGGCCTGGAACTGGGGTAAGGGGCACGCCGGTGAGGGCGCGAGCTGGCGGCGCCGGCTGTGGTTCTCCGGTGGGGAGCTGGTGGCGTGGGGCTGGGTCTTTCTTCCGCGCCGGGTGAGGCGGAGCGACGGGTCGGTGAAGGACGTCACCGGCGCGTATCTGGCGTATCAGGTCCATCCCGACCACGCCGGGCTGGTTGACGAGGTGATCGGCTGGTACGACGGTGTGGCGGCGGGCGTCGAGCGTGCGGTGGTGCCGAGCGGCGTCGATGAGTTCGCCCTGAAGCGGTGGGCGGCGCACGGCTATGAGACCGATCCGGCCTCGCTCGGCAGCGCCGGGTCCTGGACCCAGCTCAACGAGCGGGACCTCATCGACGTGGAGCAGCCGGTACTGCCGGACGGATTCCGATTCCGCACCGCCGACGAGGCCGGGCCGCAGGCCGCGGTTCAGGCCCATCTGGATGCCTGGGCTCCCTCGACGTACACGGCCGAGAGCTACCAAGGCGTCCGGCGGACGGCGCCGTACCGCGGCGACCTGCACATCCTGGTGGAGGCGCCGAACGGAACGATGGCGTCCTCGACGATCATGTGGCTCGACGAAGCGAACAGGACCGCCGAGTTCGAGCCGGTCGGGACGCATCCGGACTACCGGCGCCGCGGGCTGGCGAGGGCGATGCTTCTGCACGGGATGCACCTGGCGCGGGCGGCCGGGGCAACCCATATGACGGTCGCGTGCCTGGGTGCGCCGGGGCATCCCCAGGCGCGCGGGCTGTACTACGGCGTCGGGTTCCGGAAGTTCACACAGGACGCGCCGCTCATCAAGACCGGGACCGAGACCGCGGGCTGAGGGCCGGTCGTTCGGGTCGTCGCGCCACCGTCTCCCGCGCCGCCTCGAACCGCCGCCCCGAATCGCCGCCCCGTACCGCTCGCGCGGCTCGCCCTCGGCGGGTGCGCGATCGGTGTCCGGCGGGCCCGGCTGCCCTGGGAAACCCCCGGTGGTCCCGGGGCGGCCGGGCCCCGCACTCAGCCCTTCCCCGGCTTGCCGTCGCCGCAGAATTCCGCCTCCGTGACCTGTGCCATCCCGTCCGCCGTCCAGTCGCCGTTGGCGTTGTACGCCAGTGAGTGGCGGCCGTCCTCGGTGGTCACGGCGTTGGAGATGGAGCCGAGCCAGCCGCCGCTGTGGCCCCAGAGTCTGACGCCGCAGCTGGTGTTGGCGGCGATCAGGCCGAGGCCGTAGCCGCCGCCAGCGGGGTCGTCGGGGTCCGGGACGGTCGTCTTCATCTCCTTGAGCTGCTCGGGGGGCAGTATCTTGCCGCCCAGCAGGGCGCCGAAGAAGCGGTTCAGGTCGGCCGCGCTGGAGATGATGTCGCCGTCGGCCCAGGACTGGGAGGCGTTCTGGAGGGTGACGTCGTAGATCTTTCCGGCGGGTGTGTCCACGAACAGTTTGGAGTACGCGCGGCTGCTGGGCTGCGGCATGCGGGAGGTGTTGCCGGGCACGGTGGTGGCGCGCAGGCCCAGCGGTTTGATGATGCGTTGCCGGACCTCGTGTGCGTACGAGTTGCCGCCGGCCGCCTCGATGATCAGCCCGGCCAGGACGTAGTTGGTGTTGGAGTACGCGTGCTTGGCGCCGGGTGCGAAGTCCGGCCGGTGGCTCATGGCGACCTGTACCGCGGTCTGCGGGGTGCGCGTCTCGAAGCGGTGCTTGAGGAAGCCGTCGCTGACCATGTACGTGGCTTGGTAGTCGGGGTCGTTGGTGTAGTCGAAGAGGCCGCTGGTGTGGTTGAGGAGCTGGCGCACGCTGATCTTCCGGCCGTCGTTGCCGTTGCCGCGTACGAGGCCGGGGAGCCATTTCTCCACGGTGTCGTCGAGGTTCAGTTCGCCCTCGGCCTCCTGTTGGAGCAGGACGGTGGCCACGAAGGTCTTGGTGATGCTGGCGATACGGAAGCGGTCGTCGGCCCCGCGCGGCGCGCCCGTCTTCAGGTTGCCCACGCCCGACGCGCCCTTCCAGACACCGCGGCGGTCACTGGCCTGGCCGGTGACGCCGGGGACGCCGCCCGCCACGACCGCGTCCATCGCCCGCCGGGTGGCGTCGTGCGCGCCACCGCGCGTCTGCGCCTGCGCCGGGGCGGTGAAGGCCGTGGCGGTCATCGCCGCCACCGCCGCCGTCGCGAGGACTGCTCCGCCCTGACGCATCCGCCGTCGTCGTGCTGCCATGTGGTCGCTCCCTTGGTCGCGTTGATCGCCATCCGTCATCGGTGGAGATGACCGCGGGGAGGGGCGCAGGGTTGATCCGGTGCCGCTGCTGGGCGGAAAGCGGCAGGACGGTCAGGATCGGCCAGGTCGAGGCCGCCTCTCGATGGGGCGGCCGGGTCCGAACGGGCGTGGATGGTGCGCCAGTTGCCCGGCCGCGGGCCCATCCCTACAGCCCCGGGTGATGGTCCTCGCGTGCGAACGCGCGGGTCGGTAGCCGGAGTTCCGGCAAGGCGCAGGTCGGGGAAGGCCGCGGGTTGCGACGCACGGACGCCCCCGTCTCCGAGTCGTGGAGGCGGGGGCGTCCGGTTGCCGGTGCTCGTCCGGCTGGCCGTCAGTGGGTGTTCTCCGTGGGGCGCAGGTTTCTCGGGATCCAGCGCCACACCACCGCGGCGGCGGTCAGGGCCAGGACGGCGGCGACGACGAACGTCGGGGTGACGGCCGTGGTGTAGGCGCGGGAGACCGTGTCCAGGAGGGACTGGCCGAACGGTCCGCCCAGGGTCTGTGCCACGTGTGCGGCCTCGCCGACGGAGTCGCGTACCGCGTTCAGCTCGGGTCCGTTCAGGTCGAGGGCGGGCAGGTGCGTCCGGTAGAGGCCGACGGCGAGGCTGCCGAGCATGGCGACGCCGAGTGCGGCGCCCAGCTCGTAGCAGGTCTCCTCGATGGCGGCGGCGCCGCCGGTCTCGTGGGCCGGGGTGGCTGCCAGCAGCGTCACCGACGCCACGGTCATGGCGAGTCCGACGCCCAGGCCGAGGATGGCGAGCGAGGCGGCCAGGGCCGGGTAGCCGACCTCGCCGAAGCGCTCGACGGTCCACGGCAGGGCCAGGCCCGCCGCCATCGCGACCAGGCCCAGGCCGAGGACGTGCCGGATCGGGAAGCGCTGCATCAGCGAGGGTGCGAGCACCGCCGTGATCATCAGGCCCAGCGGTGCCGGCAGCACCCGGATGCCCGCTTCGAGGGGGCTGTAGCCCTCGGCGTACTGGAACCACTGCGTGACCAGGAACAGCACCGCGCCCAGGCCGACCATGCCCAGGAAGATGGCGACGGCGGCGATGCTGAAGGAGCGGTTCGTGAACAGGCGCACCTGGAGCAGCGGGGTCTCCAGCCGGAGCTGGCGGCGTACGAACACCGTCAGGGCGACGGCGGACAGGAGCAGCAGTGCCCACGGCAGCGGGTCGGCGAAGCCGCTCTTGCCGAGCTGCTTGATACCGCCCGCGAGGGCGAGCATGCCGACGATCGACTGCCCCACGCCCCACCAGTCCCAGCGTCCGCCGCGCGGCGAGCGGGACTCGGGCAGGAACCACGAGCCGAGCGCGATGGCCAGCGCGGCCACCGGCAGGTTCAGCAAGAACGCCGACTGCCAGCCGAAGTCCTGTACGAGCAGGCCGCCGACCACGGGGCCCAGTGCCAGGCCGCCGCCGAAGACGGCCGTCCAGACGGCGTAGGCGAAGGCCCGCTCCCGTGCGTCGGTGAAGGTGTGCCGCAGGATCGACAGCGTCGAGGGCATGATCGTCGCCCCGCCGACGCCGAGCAGCGCGCGGGCCGCGATGACGTGCCATGCCTGGGTGGCGAAGACGGCCGCGAGCGAGGCGAACGCGAAGATCACGAAGCCGATCATGAGCAGGCGTTTGCGCCCCAGGCGGTCGCCGAGCGCGCCGGCCGTCACCAGCAGTCCGGAGAGGACCAGTGCGTAGATGTCGATGATCCACAGCTGTTCGACGGATCCGGGCCGCAGGTCGGAGACCAGGGACGGGAAGGCCACGTTGAGGATCGTGGTGTCCATCGCGAGCAGCAGGAGGCTGCCGGAAAGGATGGCGAGGACGATCCAGCGGCGCGGATCCCGCTGCTGCGCCTGTCCGGTGCGCGGCCGGGCACTGCGCGAAAACATGAGACACCCAATCTGAATTCGAAACGTAGCTGACTTGAATGAGACAGTCATGTCTCAATAAGTTCATACTACCTCCCGAATTGAGGGGACCCGCCCGCAAGGCCCGGCGGCGGGCGCCGCGACAGCGGGGGTGCGCCACCACCTGTCCGCCCGTCCGCGGCGCCCGGCGGTGTGCGGGGCCCGGCGGTGTGCGGTGCCCGGCCTTCTCGTCAGCAGCGCCGGGAGACGTGTCCGGGCTCGGCGGCGGGGCGTACGTCGCGGTCGCGCAGGGTCAGGGAGAGGCGCTCGCCCCACCGGCGGCACGCGCCGTCGAAGTCCTTCGCCGTGTACTCGATGTCGAAGACCTTGCCGTCGTAGGCGTCGGCGAAGGCGGGGCATTCCCGGTAGCGGGCGCACTCCTCGACGACGGCGAAGTCGAACCCGATGTGGCGGCGCCGGTCGAGGAGGGCGGTGGTGTTCTTCTGGGCGATGGCCAGCCCCCGGTCGTGGGCGCGGCGGGCCAGCAGTGTGGCGAAGGCCGCCGCGTCGTCCGCCGTGAGCCGGCCGTCCGACCGTTCGTAGGAGTCGAGATTGTCGGGTTCGACGGCGTCGAACCCGGCTTTCGCGCAGCCGTCGATCCAGGGTCCGACGATGTCGAGGAGGGCTTCGCGGGTGCCGGGGGTGGAGATGTCGAGCAGCGGTTCGTCCCAGTCCTCGTCGATGACGAGGCCGCCGCGTGCATCGCGCAGCAGCAGGCCGGGGTGGTGCGCGCGCCACCAGTCGACGGCGTCGCCGGGCTGGGTCTGGAAGGCGTTGACGTAGCAGATGTTGTACAGGCCGGGGGCGGGGTCGGCCGAGCGGTCACGGGAGAGGGCCCGGACGCCGTCCGGCGGAGGGTAGGCGCCGCCCAACTGGTAGTCGAAAGGCGCGTGGGCGGCCGGCGGGCGGATGGGGCCCGCACCGGTGTGCGCGGGGGCCGCGTCGCGGCGGTCCCCGGCGGGGGCGTTCGTCGAGCAGCTGGTGAGCAGGAGGGCCAGGACGGCGGCGAGGAGCGCGTGCCGGATTCCGCGGCGGCGGAACAGGGGGGTCATGGTGGACTTTCGCGTGCGGGGAGGGTGGCTTGTGGCTGCCATCTTGTCGTCCGCCGCGGTGGCGCCGGCCCCTCCCCCGTCCCTCTCCCGGCTCTCCGTCGGCGTCCCGGAACGCGGGGTCCGGCCCGGCCCGCGCGCACGCCTTTCCGCGCGGCGGGTCGCCGGGCCGGGCGCCGGGCGGTACCGGTGCCTCGGGAGACGTGCGAAGGGTCCGGGCGGCCTCGCCGGCCCGGACCCTTTCTGCCGGGATCGTGTGAACCCCGGGCTCGGTCACCTCACTTCGTCAGGGTGTTCTCCCGGTCCTGGCCGGCGTCGGCACCGTCCTCGTCACCCGCGTCGGACGCGGTGGCCGGCCGGCGCCGGCCGGCGAGGGCGGATCCGGCGACGACCGCGGCCAGCGACACCAGGACGAGGCCGATCACCGCGAACTTGCCCCATTGGGCGGCGCCGCCGACGAGGAAGCCCGCCACACCGAAGTCGGCGTCGGAGAAGGTGGAGTTCTTCATTCCCACGTTGCCCAGGAAGGGCAGCACCAGGAGCGGGAGGAAGGTGATCAGCAGTCCGTTGGCGAAGGCACCGAGCACCGCGCCGCGCCGGCCGCCGGTGGCGTTGCCCACCACACCGGCCGCGGCACCGGTCATGAAGTGCGCGACCACGCCCGGGATGATGATGGTGGTGCCCAGGCCGACCAGCAGGCCCATGCCGAGCAGGCCGCCGACGAAGCTGGCGAGGAAGCCGATGAGGACGGCGTTCGGCGCGAAGGTGAACAGGATCGGCACGTCGAGGGCGGGCTTCGCGGCGGGGACCAGCTTCTCGGATATGCCCTTGAACGCGGGGAGGATCTCGGCGAGTACGGCCCGGACACCGGCGAGGATCACGAACACACCGGCGGCGAACTTGCCCGCCTGCATGACGGCCCAGATCAGGTACCACTGGCCCCCGCTGAGGTGGCTCTCGACGTAGCCGGCGCCCGCGATCAGGGTGACGAGGAGGTAGATGACGCCCATCGAGGTGGCGATGACGACGGTGGTGTCGCGCAGGAAGCCGAGCCCCTGGGGGATCTTGAGGTCCTCGGTGGACTTGGACTTGCGGGCATCGCCGAGGACCTTGCCGACCAGGCCGCCGAACCAGATGCCGACTCCGCCGGTGTGGCCGAGCGCCACCTCATCGCGTCCGGTGACCCGGCGCACCCACGGCTGGACCAGCGCCGGGGAGAGGGTGGTGATCAGTCCTTGTGCGAGCGATCCCCAGAGCACGGCTTCCCAGGTGGCGAAGCCGTTGGCCATCAGGATGACGGCGATCATCGCGGCCAGGTAGAGGGCGACATGGCCGGAGAGGTAGATGAACTTCAGCCGGGTGAAGCGGGCGAGGAGCACGTTCACGACCATGCCGAAGAAGAAGATCAGTGCCGCCTGCGAACCGAACTCCGTCAGGACCTCGCCGACGATGGCCTCGTTGTTCGGCACCACGCCCTGCACCCCGAAGGCGTGCTGGAACATGTCGCCGAACGGTGTGAGCGCGCCGGAGACCACGGCGGCCCCGGCGGCGAGGACGAGGAACCCGACGAACGCCTTGACGGTGCCCTTCACCGTGTCGGAGAGGGACTTGCGCTGGAGCAGCAGACCGAGCAGCGCGATCAGCCCGATGACGACCGATGGCTCCTTGAACACATCGAGCAGCGACTTGAGAAATCCGTTCACTGATCACGCCTCCTCGGCGCTGCGGAGCAAGGACGGCTCCGGGTAGAGGTGTGCGGCCGGGCCGCGGAAGGGGGTTACACCAGGGCGTGGCGCTCGGCCAGCGCCTTGACCTTGGCGCGCAGTTCGTCCTTGTCGATGAGGCTGTCCATCACGGTGACGTCGCCGAGGCCCTGCGCGGCGTCTTCCAGGTCTTTGGCGACGAAGAAGGCGTCGGCGCTGGTGGGGCTGGCGGAGCTGAGGTCGGAGTGCTCGACCTGGACGTCTCGGAGGCCGAGTTCCTTGACGACGTCCTCGATGTTCATGCGGAGCATGAAGCTGCTGCCGAGTCCGGTGCTGCACATGGCCATGATCTTCATCGGTTCTCCTCGAATCGGGTGATGAGTGCGGTGACGTCCGCCGCGCAGGCGGCGGCGCGCAGCGCGTGGCGGGTGTCGGGGTCGGACAGGAGGCGGGCCAGCGATCCCATGGCCTCGGTGTGGACATGGGCGTCCGGCGCCGCGAGACAGAAGTAGAGGTCCACGGAGTGTTCGGGCTGCCCCAGCAGCGGGGCGGGCTCCGTCAGGCGGAGCATGGCCAGGGCCGGCCGGACGGCTCCGCTCTCCGGCCGGGCGTGGGCCAGCGCGATGCCGAAGCCGAGGTCGATGTAGGTGCCGCCGGCGGCGATGGATTCGGTCATCGCCTCGACGTAGCCGGCGGTGATGTCGCCGGTGTCGAGCAGGGGCTGTGCGACGCGCCGTACCGCGTCGGGCCATTCCATGAGCTCGTCGCTGAAGGCGATGCGGTCGGGCGTGAGCAGGGTGCTCAGTCGCATGATCCCTCCTTTGCGGGGTGCGGGGCGGGTGGGCGGGTGGCCCTGTTGGGGCCGGTCCTGCTGGGGGTCAGTCCTCCTCGGCCGTGATGTCGAAGGAGAGTTCGCCCGTGCTCGGCGGGAAGGTGGAGGTGCCGTGGACGAGCGGTTTGCGGTGCGGGTCGTAGACGGTCGAGACCGCCAGGAGCAGGGTGGTGCCCGCGGCGACGCCCAGCAGGCCGGCTTCGCGGTCGTCGCTCTGGTGGAGGCTGACGACGATCTCGTTGCGGGCGAGCAGGATGTCGTGGTGGGCGCGCAGGTACGCGTAGAGGGAGTGGTCGGTGAAGTCCACGGTGAGCAGGTCGGGGAAGCGCTCCACGGCGACGTAGGAGTCGGCGAGGTGGTGGACTTCGCCGTTGACGCGGCGCAGCCGCTGGAGGTGGACGACGTCGGCGGCGGGGCTGGTGTGCAGCCGGGCGGCGATGCGTGCTCCGGCGCGTACCCGTTCCTGTACGAGGACTTCGGAGGTCACCGTGTGGCCCTGGCGGGTCAGCTGGGTGTAGAAGCCGGTGACCTCGTTGACGAAGCGTTCGCGGTGGCGCATCGCGTAGCGGGGGCGGCTGACGAAGGTGCCGCGCCCGTGTTCGCGGATGAGGTGGCCGTCTCCGACGAGTTCGTCGACGGCGCGGCGGACCGTGATGCGGCTGACCTCGTACTCCTCGCAGAGTTTGGTCTCCGGGGGCAGTTGGGTGCCCACCGGCAGGTCGCTGACGCGGCGCAGCAGGTGGTCGCGTACCTGTGCGTACTTGTGTCCGGCCATCGCGTTCTCCCCGGTTCGTGTCTGACGCGCTCTACATCAGGACGTCATGATGAATTTCCGGCTGACGCTACCTCTGGCCGTCGCTGAACGGGGGTCATCACAGGCTCCTGTCATGGTCCGGGCGCCACGTCCTCGGGTGCTCCGCCTCCAGCTTCGCCCACCGGAACGCGGCCTTGGATGAGTCGGATGCCCCCTCGTTCTCGGGACCTTCAGCCTCTTGGGCGGGGGACCAAAGGCGTCAATCGCGGGTGGGGGCGGATCTCGGGACCATCGTCCGCGGTCTGCGGGTTCCGGTGGGGTTACGTTGCCAAGAGTCGTCATGACGTCCTTACCTCTACTTCCCAAGGAGTCTGACTTGTCCACCGCATCGCACCGCTCCGCCCCGGCCGGCGCCCTGGGCCGGGCCGACCGGCGGGCCATCGCCACCGCTCGGGGACTCGCCCTGGACGCCGTCGAAGCCGCGGGTTCCGGTCATCCGGGCACGGCGCTCGCGCTGGCTCCGGTGGCGCACCGGCTCTTCCAGCGCCATCTGCGCCACGATCCGGCCGATCCGTCCTGGGAGGGGCGTGACCGGTTCGTGCTGTCCTGCGGCCACGCGAGCATCCTGCTGTACACCCAGCTCTTCCTGACCGGCTACGACCTGTCCCTTGAGGATCTGCGGAACTTCCGGCGCCTGGGTTCCCGGACCCCCGGGCATCCCGAGTACCGGCACACCGCGGGCGTGGAGATGACGACGGGGCCGCTGGGCCAGGGGGTGGCCACCGCTGTCGGTATGGCCATGGCGCTGCGGCGCGACGAGGCCCGGCAGCGGGCGGGCGGCGGTGAACTGCCGCTGCCGCCGCGGACGGTGTGGGTGCTGTGCTCGGACGGCGACCTCCAGGAGGGCCTCTCCTACGAGGCGGGGGCCCTGGCCGGCCGCCATGAGCTGGGCAACCTCGTGGTCGTCTGGGACGACAACGGCATCCAGATCGAGGGGAGCTGCGATCTGTCCACCCGTGAGGAGACCGGTGCGCGGTTCGCGGCGCAGGGCTGGTCGGTACGGACGGTGGGCCTGGGCGCGGACGGCGACATCGACACGGCCGCGCTGGACGCCGCGCTGGATGCCGCCCGCCGGGAGCGGGACCGGCCGAGCCTGATCGTCCTCACCTCCCAGCTGGCGTGGCCCGCCCCGCACGCCGTCAACACCCCCGCCGCGCACGGCGCGCCGCTGGGCGCGGCGGAGGTCCGGCTCACCAAGCAGGCGCTCGGCCTCGACGCGGGCGAGACGTTCGCCGTCGCGCCGGAGGTCCTCGCCCACACCCGGGCCGCCCGGGAGCGGGGGGCGGCGCTGCACCGGGAGTGGGACGCGGCGCTGGCCGCCTGGGAGCGGGAGCTGCCCGCCGCCGTCAAGGAGCGGGCCGACGCCGTCGCCCGGGTCCGCGGCGCGGAGGTGGCCGATGTCCTGCCGGTGTTCGAGGCGGGCGAGTCGATTGCTCCGCGCGATGCCTCCGGACAGGTCATCCAGGCGCTGGCCGCCCGGCTGCCCCAGCTGTGGGGCGGCTCGGCCGACCTCGGGGACAGCAACCGTACGACGATCAAGGGCGGTGGTTCCTTCCTGCCCGCGGCGCCGGGCGGGCCGTTGGGGCGCAACATCCACTGGGGGGTGCGGGAGCACGCCATGGCCGCGGCGATGAACGGCATCGCGCTGGTCGGCTACGACCGTCCGTTCGGCGGCACGTTCCTGGTCTTCAGCGACTACCAGCGGCCCGCGCTGCGCCTGGCCGCGCTGATGGGCCTGCCCGTGGTGCATGTGTGGTCGCACGACTCGGTGGCGCTCGGCGCGGACGGGCCCACGCACCAGCCGGTCGAGCAGCTGGCCGCGCTGCGGGCGATGCCGGGCCTGGCCGTGGTGCGGCCCGCGGACGCCCGGGAGACGGCGGCGGCGTGGCTGGCCGCGCTGGACGCGACGGGCCCGGTCGGGCTCGCGCTGGCCCGGCAGCCGCTGCCGGTACTGCCCATGGCGGCGGAAGCGGTGCGGGCCGGAGTGGCGCGCGGTGCCTACGTCGTGGGGGAATGCGATGGGCGGCCGGACGTGCTCTTGCTGGCCAGTGGCAGTGAGGTCGCGCTGGCGCTGGCCGCGCAGCGGACGCTGGCCGGGCGGGGGGTGACGGCGCGGGTGGTCTCCGTCCCCTGCAAGGAGTGGTTCCTGCGGCAGGACGTTTCCTACCGGGAGGCGGTGCTGCCGCCCTCGGTGCGGGCCCGGGTCGTGATCGAGGCCGCCGCCTCCTTCGGCTGGCACGATCTGCTCGGCGAGTCGGGCCGGACCGTCACCGTCGACACGTTCGGCCTCTCCGCCCCCGCCGGTGACGCGCTGCGGGAGACGGGCATGACCGAGGCGGCCGTGCTGCGGGCGGCCGAGGACTCCCTCGCCGCGACGGCCCGGCAGTGAACTCCGGTGCTGGGCAGGCCAGTTCGGGGTGCGGGCGGGATGTGCTGGCGGGCGTGTCGCTGGTCGTCCTCGACTGCGACGGGGTGCTCGTCGACACGGAGCGGACCGGGCCCGCGGTGGTCGCCGCCATGGCGGCCGAGGTGGGCTGGCACCTGACCGCCGGGGAGGTGCGCGAGCGTTTCCTCGGCACCACGGAGTCCTTTCTGCTGTCCGAGGTGCGCGCGCACGCCACGGTGGAGGTGGGCCAGGAGTGGCTGGCGCGGTACCGCACGCGGGTACGGGACGCCTTCGCGGCCGCGCCGCGCACCATGCCCGGCGTGCGGCGGCTGCTCGGCGCTTTGGAGGACCGCGGGCTCGCGTACTGCGTGGCGTCCAGCGGCAGCCATGCGCGTATCCGGCACTCGCTGACCGCGGTGGGGCTGTGGGAGCGGTTCGCGGGCCGGGTGTTCAGCGCGGACGACGTGCCGCGCGGCAAGCCCGCCCCCGACCTCTTCCGGTACGCCGCCGAGCGCTGTGGCCGCGGTCCTGGGGAATGCCTGGTGGTCGAGGACAGTCCGGCGGGTGTGCGGGCCGCGCTCGCGGCGCGGATGCCGGTGGTCGGCTACTGCGGCGGGCCGACTCCGGCGCACTGGCTGCAAGATGCCGACCGCGGTGTGGTGAGCGCCCTCGACGACCTGGTCCGCTCCCCCTGACGGGCCGCGGCCCGGGGTGGGCACCGGTGCCCGTCGGACCCTGTATGATCATGTACGTCACTCCGGCGCACGTCGCGGGAGTCACGCGTCTGTGGTCCAAGGAAAGATGTCCGCCTGCCGGCGGGAGATGCAGGTGCAAGGCCTGCCGGGCGCTCCACAAGGAAGGTCCCCGTACTTGGTGAGTACGGGGACCTTCCGCGTTCCGGCCGCCGGGAGGCGCGGGTGACGGCCGCGCGGCGCACCGGGCGCGCTCCCCGGGAAACGGGACGTCAGTCGGACCAGCCGGATCAGCCGGATCAGCCGGATCAGCCGGTGAAGATCTGGCCGAGCAGATAGAGGTTGAGGCCGGAGATCAAGATGGCCACGATCACGCCGGCCCCGGTGGTGAGGGGCTTGTTGGCGAGGTTTCCCATCACGTCGCGGCGGCGGGTGAGCACCACGAGCGGGACAAGGGCGAAGGGGATCCCGAAGGACAGGACGACCTGGGAGAGGATCAGGGCGGAGTCCGGGGAGACGCCGGTGCCCAGCACGATGAGGGCGGGCGCCATGGTCAGGCCACGGCGCAGCAGCAGGGGGATGCGGCGGCGGATGAAGCCCTGCATGACGATCTGCCCGGCGTAGGTGCCCACGCCGGAGGACGACAGGCCGGCGGCGAGCAGTGCGACGGCGAAGGCCAGGGCGGCCAGGCCGCCGACGGTGTGGCCGAGGCCGTCGTGGGCGGCCTGGAGGGTTCCGTCGTAGTCGCTTCCGGAGCGGTGGAAGAGGGCGACGGCGACGCAGAGCATGGCGAGGTTGATCAGGCCGGCCAGGCCGAGTCCGGTGGCGCAGTCGGTGCGCAGGCCGCGCAGCGCGGCCCGCTGGGCGGTGGGGCTTTTGGGGGTGGTGCGCTGGGCGGTGAGCGCGGAGTGCAGGTAGATCACGTGGGGCATGACCGTGGCGCCGATGATGCCGACGGACAGGGTGAGGGATTCGGTTCCGGCGAGGCGGGGCACCATGCCGGCCGCGAGGCCGGTGGCCGACTGCCCGCCGACGGCGCACAGTTGGTAGAGGAAGCCGAAGGCGACCAGGGTCAGCAGGAAGGTCGTGACGAGTTCGAAGGGGCGGTAGCCGCGGCGCTGGAGGGCAAGGACGGCGAAGCTGACGGCGGCGGTGGCCAGTCCGGCGGGGAAGAGCGGTACGCCGAACAGGAGGTTGAGGCCGACGGCGGCGCCGACGAACTCGGCCAGGTCGGTGGCCATGGCGACGAGTTCGGCCTGGACCCAGAGGACCCGGGTCACCGAGCGGGGGAAGGTGCGGCGGCACAGGGTCGGCAGGTCCTCCCCCGCGGCCAGGCCGATCTTGGCGGAGAGGTACTGGACGAACACCGCGACCAGGTTCGCGGCCACGAGCACCCACACCAGCAGGTAGCCGAACTTGGCGCCCGCCTGGAAGTTCGTCGCGAAGTTCCCGGGGTCCACGTAGGCCACCGCGGCGACGAAGGCGGGGCCGTAGAACGCCCGGCGGGCACGCTTCGCCTCCAGGGGGGCGATGCGGGGCTCAACGGCGGGTGTGGTCACGGGCGGTGCCTTCCTGGCCGGCGGCGCTCGGCCGTCCCGGTCGTGCGGGACGGCGTGCCGGGGTGCTGCGCGGGTGGGCGGGTGGGCGGGCGCGGGTGCGCGGCCGGGCGGGCGTCCGGCCGTGGTGCGGCGGCCCGGTCCGGGTGCGGCCGGTCGCGGGGCCGGTGGGCGGCGGCCCCGCGTACGGGTGGCGGGTGCGGTGGTGGCCGCTACCGGCGGACGATGTCCGGGATCGGCTCGATGGGCGGTGTGCCGTAGGTGAAGTAGGTCTCCGCGGGCAGGTTGGTGCCGCCGATGGCGGTTCCGGTGTCTATCTGGTCCATGGTCCAGGTGCGGGTCTCGAAGTCGGGTTCGAGCACGAGGAATCCCGGGTCGCCGAAGAGCTCGATCCGGTTGCCGCCCGGTTCGAAGACGTACAGGAAGGAGCTCTGGGTGATGCCGTGGCGGTCCGGTCCCGCCTCGATGGGGATGCCGTAATCGCGGAACATCTCGGCCGCGTCGATGGTGTGCTGCTGGACGCCGTAGTAGAAGGCGACGTGGTGCAGGCGGCCGCGGGCGCCGCGGGCGTCACGCATGACCGCGACGTCGTGGCTGAGGAGGGAGCTGCTCATCCAGGCGCCGGTCTCGATGTCGCCGTCGACGACCCGTTCGTGGGTCTTCATGCCCAGGTGCCGTTCGAAGGACTCCTTGACCGGTGTCACCTCGCGGGCCAGCAGGTTGAGATGGTCGATCCGCTTGACCGGCAGGCCCTGCAGCGGCTTCTTCGACGCCCGGCTGAGGATCTTGCTCTGCAGCTGGGGCGGGGCCTGGTACTTCTCGACCTCCCACAGCAGGGCCATCTTGTGGCCGTCGGGGGTGTCGAACTCATACGTCTTGCCGTAGCCGAACTCGCCGTCGCTCCACGCGCCGTCCAGGTTCCCCTCGCGCAGGGACGCGATGCGGCGCTCCAGGGCCTCCGGGGAGGAGGTGCGCAGCGCGGCGTGGTCCATGCGGGCCTCGGGGCCCTCGGTGACCTTCAGGCTCCACTGGTACGGGTCCTCGTAGCCGCGCAGGTAGACCGACTGGCCCTCGCGCTTGGTCTCGTACATGCCCAGCAGGTCCTTGAAGAACCAGAGCGTGCCGTCCGGGTTCGGCGTGTGCAGCTCCACGCGGGCGAGGTGGGCGATCTCGTGGCGGTAGCGTTCCTCGGTCATGTGTCTGTGCCTTCCTCGCGCGATGCGAGCGGTGGGTGGGCCGGCCCGGTGGCCGGCGACGGCAGGACGGGCCCCGGGTGTGTCGTGGCAGGCCGGTCGGCCGCGGCGCCCGGGGGCGTCGCGGTCGGTGCGGGCGGGTGCTGCTTCGGCGGTGTCTCTAGTGCTCCGATGCCGGCCGGGCGTTGCGTTCTTCGGTGGTCACGTCGCCCGCCGCCCAGTGCGCGGGCTCGACCTCGCGGATGACGACCCGGATGCTGGACAGGGGTGCGCCGACGGTGCGGTGTGCGGCCTGGGTGAGTTCGTGGATCAGGGCGCGGACCTGTTCGGGGGTGCGGCCGGTGCCGAGGGTCACGTCGATGAACGGCATGCTGTGCCTCCCGCGATGGTGACGGTGCCGAGGGTGGAGAAGTGCGCCGCGACGCGTGCGCCCGGCCGGACGTGGACGGCGTCGGTCATGCCGCCGGTCAGGACGACGGCGCCGGCTTCGATGGCCAGTCCGCGGGCGCCCAGGGAGTTGGCGGCGAGGGCGAGTGCCTCGGCGGGGTGGCCCTGTACGGCGGCGCCGGTGGCGGAGTCGGTGATCTGCCCGTCGACTTCCAGCAGGCACGCCTCGTGCAACAGGTCCATACCGTCCGGGGAGCGGCCGACGGGGCCGAGGACGAAGAGTCCGGAGGAGCTGTTGTCGGCGACCGCGTCGGCGAGGGTGAACTTGAAGTCGCGGTAGCGGCTGTCGATGATTTCGACGCCGCCGTAGACGCACTCGACGGCGGCGAGCGCGGTCGCGGCGGTGACGCCGGGGCCGGCCAGCCGCTCCCCCATGACGAAGACGATCTCCGGTTCGGCCCGGGGGTGGATGAGCTTTTCGCGGGGCAGGGGGACGCCGGCGGGCAGCACCATGGCGTCGGTCAGCCAGGCCAGTGAGGGCGAGTCGATGCCCATCCGGATCTGCTTGGCGCGTGAGGTGAGGCCGAGTTTCACGCCGATGAGGGTTTCGCCGCGGTGCAGGCGCTGTTGCAGGGCCTCGTACTGCACGGTGTAGGCGGTGTGCAGGTCGAGGTCGGGCCACTGTGCGGTGATGGGTCCGCGGGCGGTGACCGAGCGTTCGGCCTCCAGGAGGACCTCGGCGGCGCGCCGGACGTCGCCGGAGCGGATTTCCAGTGCCTCGGTCATGGGTGGTGCCGCCTCCTCGGGCAGGGACGGAAGGGACGGGAACGGGCCGGGCGGGCGGGGTGCGGGGTGGGTGTGCGGGTCAACGCGACAGCACGGCCGTCACGCTGCCCACTCCCGCGATGGTGGTGGTCACGGTGTCGCCGGGCTCCGCGGTGACGGCCGTGGTGAGGGAGGGGACGATCACCAGGTGTCCGGGTTCGAGGGCGGATCCCGGTGTGCCGTGGGCGGGTGCGGCGTTCGCCGCCCAGACCAGTGCGTTGAGGGGCGAGCCCAGTGCCATGCCGCCGGCGCCGGTCGCGGCGACCTCCCCGTTGCGGTACAGCACGCAGCCGCACAGGCGCAGGTCGGCCGCCGGCAGGTGCACCGGGTGGCCGCCCAGGACCACGCCGCCGCAGCCGGCGTTGTCCGCGGCCATTTCGGCGGCGTTGGCGGGCCCGTCCTGGATGCGTGAATCGCTGATCTCCAGGGCGGGCAGGACGAAGTCCACCGCGCGGATCGCGTCCGCCGCGTTGACGCCCGGTCCGCGCAGCGCATCGCGGAGGACGAAGGCCAGTGCCGGTTCGATGCGGGGCCGGATGAATTCTTTTGTGTCGAGGGGCTGGTGTTCGGGGTGGATCATTCGGCCGGTCAGCCGGCCGAGAATGGGCTGGGTCGCGTCCAGGGCTTTCTGTGCGGGGACGGAGGCCAGGCCCACTTTGAATCCCCGGATGCTTTCGCCGTCCGCGCTCCAGCGGTTCAGTTGTTCCCGCTGGATTTCGTATGCGTCCGGCAGTGCCGGTTCGGTGTCGTGCTGCCTGATCGACCGGATTGCTTTTCCGGTCCGGTAGGCGCCGATCAGGTTGGTGGCCGTTTCTCGCAGGACTTCTGGGTTCATGCGGTCTCTTCCACGAATACGGTCGTCGGCACCGGTTTCGGCACTGTGTCAGCGAAGGCGGAGCATCACGGCGCGGGGTTCGGTGAAGAACTCGCGGGAGTGCTGTCCGCCTTCCCGGCCGATTCCGCTGATGCCCTGGCCGCCGAACGGCAGGCGCAGATCGCGCTCGAAGAAACAGTTCACCCATACCGTGCCCGCCTGCCAGGCGGCTGCCATCCGGTGGGCCCGGTCGAGATCGGTGGTGAACAGGATTCCGCCCAGTCCGTACGGGCTGGAATTCGCCAGGTGCAGGGCTTCCTGCTCGGTGTCGAAGGGAATGACCGTTTCCACCGGGCCGAAGATCTCTTCCTGGGCGGTGCGGGATTCGTTGGCCAGCCCGGTGATGATGGTGGGCGGGTAGTAGAAACCGCGTTCCAGGCCGCCGGTGGTCAGGGGCGAGCCGCCGGTGAGGACCGAGCCGCCTTCGCTGCGGGCGAGTTCGACGTAGCCGTGCACCTTGTCCAGGTGCCGCTGTTCGATGAGCGGGCCCATGGCGGTTTCCTGGTTCTTCGGGTCGCCGACGGTGATGCGTTCGGCTTCCGCGGTGAAGCGTTCCAGGAATGCGGGGAGGATTCCGCGCTGGACGAAGAGCCGCGATCCGGCGAAGCACATCTGGCCGGAGCCGGCGAAGATCGCTCTGATCGATTCGGGTACCGCGACGTCCAGATCGGCGTCGTCGAAGACGATGTTGGCCGATTTGCCGCCCATCTCGGCGGAGACCGGGGTCAGGTGGGCGGCGGCGGACGCCATGATCCGGGCCCCGGTGGCGCTGGAGCCGGTGAAGGTGATGCGGTCCACGCGCGGGTCGCCGGTCAGCGGGCCGGCCACTTCGTCACCGCCGAAGCCGTGGACGATGTTGAGGACGCCGTCGGGCAGGCCGGCGGCGGTGGCCAGTTCGCCGAACCGGGTGGCGGTGAGCGGCGTCTGCGGTGCGGGCTTGAGCACCACCGTGTTGCCGAACGCCAGCGCCGGGGCGACCTTCCAGGTGGCCAGCATCAGCGGGGCGTTCCACGGGCTGATCGCGGAGACGACGCCGGCGGGCGGGTAGAGGGTGTAGCTGAGGGTCGCGCCGTCCGGGTACGCCTCGTTGCCGGCCATGGCGGCGTAGTCGGCGAAGAAGCGGAGGTTCTGGGCCACCCGTGGCATCTCGCCGTGCAGTGCCTGGTGGAGGAGTTTGCCGCTGTCGGCGGTCTCCAGCTGGGCGAGTTCCTCGCGGTGGGCGTCCACGGCGTCGGCCACGTCGTGCAGGACGGTGCGCCTCTCGCGTGGTGTCATCTTGGGCCACGGGCCCTCGTCGAACGCCTTGCGCGCCGAGGTGATCGCCCGTTCGGCGTCGGCGGCGGTGCCCCGGGTGACCGTGCCGATCACCGAGTTGTCGTGCGGGTTCCTGGTCTCGAAGGTCTCGTCGCCCGTGGAGTCGGCGGCCCGGCCGCCGATGAGGTGGCGGACCTGGCGGTCTTTTCCGGCCGTCTCGGTACCTTGTGTCATCGGGGGGATTCCCCCCGGGGCGGGAACCCGGCGACGGTGCGGGGGTTCCCCAGGTGCTCGACATCATGACGACGTCGTATTGGTAATGCGCCCGGACTCTCGTTCATGACATCGCACCCCCCATTTTCGGTGCCCGCTTGCTGCCGCGCGGTGCCCGTATCAATGATCAGCGACTCGTCTGTTCTCGGATACGCCGACGGATGAATTTGCGGTGTAACACCGCACCGCTGTCCGTCTATTCCTTCGGTCGGCTCTTCGGTCGAATCTTCGGTCCGGCCGGCTTCGGCTCGTTGCCGTGTGCCGTGGCCGGTCGGTCTATTCGGAGCTCGTCAGGTGCATGGCCTCGCCAATCCTCCCCATACGGGACCCGACGAGTCAAGATCCACATGGGTAATCGCCCAACTACGCTTCGTATAACGGTGGTTGCGCACCATTCAACCGGGGAAGCGATTGATCGGGCGGCGGACAGGGGGTACCGTCGAAGCGTTCGATGTATCGACCCGTGAACAGCCGGTAGCGCCAGCAGGTCATGTGGAGTTCACAAACAACCTCTAACTGTCCATCGTCATTCACACCGGCCGAATAGTCCCGCACAGGCGGGCTCCGGGGCGGCCATATCCCGCTTCACCGCGTTGACCGGCCCCTTGCGCAGAGGTAGTCTCAAGCCGCTTTCACAGCGGGGGTGCTGAGTCTTGCTCGAATGTTGCGCATGCATTTCGTGCGCGTGATGCTCACCTCATATGCAGTCGTCTGGCCGGTCTCGCCCGGCCAGGACGGTGGACGATCGTCTTCCGTTTGATCCCCGGACCACTTTCCACCCGCTTTCGGGTGTCGGATCACGCTGCTCCCTTTGCGATCGGCCTATGGCTCATAACTAGGGGGACGTGCCAATCATGGGCTCAAGCGATATGAGCCGTACTGTCGATATAGGCGTGGTGGGGGGCGGGGCGTCCGCCGTCTGTCTGCTCGACGCGCTCGCCGAGACCGACACCCCGCCGGGCAGCGTCACCGTCTTCGAACCGTCGCGCCATTTGTGGCGCGGCCGGCCCTACCAACCGGACCTGGAGACGGTGCGGGTGAACATCGCGCCGGAGGGCATGTCCGTCCGGTTCGGCGACCACACCCTCTTCCAGCGGTGGCTGGCCGAGCGCGATGCGGCGGCCGGCGCCGGCCGGGACTTCGCGGATCCGTTCATCGGCACCCGCTTCGTGCCGCGCGCCGTCTTCGGCAGCTATCTGGAGCATTCGGCGCACGAGGCGCTGCGCCGGCTGGAGCAGCGCGGCTGGCGCACCGAGGTGGTGCGCGAGCGGGTGGCCCGGATGACCCCGGCGGGCGGCGGAGTGGTGCTGGGGACCGAGCACGGCAGGCGGGTGCGGGTCGACCACGCCGTCTTATGCGTGGGTCGCGGGTTACCCGGCGACCCCTACTCCCTGACGGGCTCCGCGGGGTTCATCGCGGATCCCTACCCGCTGATGCACTCGCTGGCGGGGATCGACCCCCAGCAGCGGGTCGGGGTGGTCGGCAGCGGGCTGACCGGAGTGGATGTGGTGCTCTCCCTGGCCGCCCGCGGACACCGCGGCCGCATGCTGCTGCTCTCGCGCACCGGTGTCCTGCCGCTGGTGCGCCAGCGCCCCCTGCCGTACACGCTGCGGCACTTCACCCCCCAGCGGTTCCGCGAGGCGGCGGCGCGCGGTGAGACGGTGACGCTGGAGGAGGTGGTCGCCACGATGCGCGCGGAGTTCGCGGCGGCGGGCGAGGACCTCGGCTCGGTCTCCGCGGAGATCGCGGCGTTCACCGACGGGGATCCGGTGCGGCGGCTGCGCAGGCATCTGGCCGAAGTGGACTCCCCCAGCCAGGCGTTGCGCATCCTCCAGCACGCGGTGCCGGCCACCGGGCCCGATGTGTGGCCGCGGCTGCCCGAGCACGAGAAGGACCAGTTGCTGCGCGCGCACCACCGCGCGGTGATGAGCCTGTGCTGCCCGATGCCCCCGGCCTCGGCCGCCGCGCTGCTCGGCCTCATCGACAGCGGGCAGCTGGAGATCGTCCCGGGCCTGCGGCACATCGAGCCGGCGGCCGGCGGCGGATTCACCGCCCGCACCGACGGCGACGGGCCCGCCCACCGGGCCGACATCCTGGTCAACGCCGTGAACTCCTCGCCCCGCCTCCAGTCGCCCAGCGCCGAGCCGCTGGTCGCCGCCATGGTCGGGGCGCACCTCGCCGAACGGCATCCGCGCGGCGGCGTGCGGGTGGAGCGTGCGACCAGCCGGCTGGTGGTGAACGGCATGACCGACCGCAGGCTGTACGCGCTCGGCGATCTGGCGTCGGGCAGCCTGTTCTTCACCTTCGGCCTGCCCTCCATCGTGGACCGCGCCTACGACATCGCCGGCGCGATCCGCGACGACGCCGTGCAAGCCGCGTCGTGCCGGTTCGAGGACGACGCCCTGCAGGACGCCTGACCACTCGTGACACCGAGGACGGAGCGACCTGGCGGCCGGCGGCCGCGGGGCCCGTCCACCTCCCGAAGGAGATCCATGAGCGCAACGACCTCGTTGCCGGAGCAGCCCAGCACCCGCAACGACGTCCGTCCGATGACCGGCGAGGAGTATCTGGACTCGCTGCGTGACGGCCGGGAGATCTATCTCTACGGCGAGCGCGTCGAGGACGTCACCACGCACCCCGGTTTCCGCAACAGCGCCCGCTCCATCGCCCGGCTCTACGACGCGCTGCACGCGCCGGAGGCCGAGGGTGTGCTGCGGGTGCCGACCGATACCGGCAACGGCGGGTTCACCCATCCCTTCTTCAAGACGGCGCGCTCGGCCGAGGACCTGATCACCGCGCGCGACGCCATCGTGGGGTGGCAGCGGCTGGTCTACGGCTGGATGGGCCGGAGCCCGGACTACAAGGCGTCGTTCCTGGGAACTTTGGGCGCCAACGCGGACTTCTACGGGGAGTTCAAGGACAACGCGCTGCTGTGGCACAAGCGGGCCCAGGAGCGGGTGCTGTACTTCAACCACGCGATCGTCCACCCGCCGATCGACCGGGACCAGCCGGCCGATCAGACCGCGGATGTGTGTGTGCACGTCGAGGAGGAGACCGACGCCGGTCTCATCGTCTCGGGTGCGAAGGTGGTCGCCACCGGGTCCGCGCTGACCAACGCCAACTTCATCGCGCACTACGGGCTGCCGCTGCGGGACAAGCGGTTCGGTGTGGTGTTCACCGTGCCGATGGACACCCCGGGGCTGAAGCTGTTCTGCCGGGCGTCCTACGAGATGGCGGCGGCCGTCATGGGGACCCCGTTCGACTATCCGCTGTCGAGCAGGCTGGACGAGAACGACGCGATCATGGTGCTGGACCGGGTGCTCATCCCGTGGGAGAACGTCTTCATGTACGACGCGGAGGCGGCCAACTCCTTCGCGAACGGGTCGGGTTTCCTGGACCGCTTCACCTTCCACGGCTGCACCCGCCTCGCGGTGAAGCTCGACTTCATCGCCGGGTGCGCCATGAAGGCCGTGGAGATGACGGGCACGTCGACGTTCCGTGGTGTGCAGGCGCAGATCGGCGAGATCCTGAACTGGCGCGACCTGTTCTGGGGCCTGTCGGATGCGATGGCCAAGTCGCCGGTCGCCTGGGTGGGCGACGCCGTGCAGCCCAACGTCCGCTACGGGATGGCGTACCGCACGTTCATGGGTATCGGCTATCCGCGGATCAAGGAGATCCTGCAGCAGACGCTCGGCAGCGGGCTGATCTACCTCAACTCGCACGCCAACGACTGGAAGAACCCGGATGTGCGTCCCTATCTGGACAAGTATCTGCGGGGTTCGCACGGGATCCAGGCGATCGACCGGGTCAAGCTGCTGAAGCTGCTGTGGGACGCCGTCGGCACCGAGTTCGGCGGGCGGCACGAGCTCTACGAGCGCAACTACGGCGGTGATCACGAGTCCGTCCGGTTCCAGACCCTGTGGGCGTACCAGAGCTCCGGTGAGGCGGATGCGCTCAAGGGGTTCGTGGACCAGTGCATGGACGAGTACGACCTCGACGGATGGACGCGGCCGGACCTGTTCAACCCCGATGAGCTGTCGTTCGTCCGGGGCCGCTGATCTAGGGCCGGTACCGGTCGCCGGGCGCGGCCCCGGTGCCGGCCACGGCATGGAGGAATTCCAGTGATGGCAAGCAGCGGCGGTGCCGACACCGATACCCGCGACGACGTGGACCCCACGCACCTGCGCGAGGCGATGGGGCAGTTCGCCAGCGGGGTCACCGTGGTGACCACCGCGACGGGCGAGCAGGACGATCTCGATGCGCACGGCATGACCGCGAACGCGTTCACCTCGGTGTCGCTGCGCCCTGCGCTGGTGCTCATCTCGGTCTCCAACGCGGCGACCACGCACCGGCGGATAGCCGAGAGCGGCCGCTACGGGATCTCCGTTCTCAGCGCGGACCAGAAGTCGCTCTCGGAGCATTTCGCGGGGGGTGCGCAACGGCCCGATCTGGTCCGTTTCGTGTGGCGTGACCGGCTTCCGCTGGTGGCGGATTCGCTGGTGCAGCTGACGTGCACGGTGCGTCAGTCCCATCTGGCGGGTGACCACACCGTGTACATCGGGGCGGTCGACGGGCTCTGGAACGCTTCGGGGTCTCCCTTGGTGCGCTACGGTAAAAAAATGTACATATTAGACATTTCTTGCCAGGACGGGCCTTCCGCTCCGAGCCGTGCGGAGGACGCCTTGAACGGTGGACAGATGGGACGGCCTACCTATGCCCGTTGACCTCGGTTCCAGGTCGTGGGAGCAGTTGTTCGCCCGGCACGTCGCCGGTGACACCGGTGACGAGATCACCGCCATCCTCGACCAGGCCGGCAGCACGGACGCCATCGCCCTCTCCGGCGGGTTCCCGCATCCGGACACCTTTCCGCGGGCGGCGCTGGCGGAGAGTTTCCCGCGGGTGATCGGCGACCCCGCCGCGCTCCAGTACGGCCCCACCGCGGGGCTGCCCGGACTGCGGGACTGGTTCGCGGGCCGGCTCGGCGCCCAGGAGGGCGTCCGGCCCGGGGACGGCGAACTCATGATCACCAGCGGCGGAATGGAGGGCCTGGGGCTCATCACCCGGTGCCTGCTGGACGCCGGTGACCGGGTCGTGGTGGAGGGCCCCACCTTCTTCGGCGCCCTCGTCGGGTTCCAGCGGGCACAGGCGCAGGTCGACGCCGTACCGGTCGACTCCGAGGGGCTGGACGTGCCCGCGCTGGAGTGGCTGCTGCGCGAGCGCCCCGGAGCGGCGCCCAAGCTGGTGTACGTCATACCCGACCACCAGAACCCGACCGGTCTGAGCCTGTCCGTCGAGCGGCGCCGGGAACTGGTCGCGCTCGCCCGCCGGTACGGGATGCTCATCGTCGAGGACGTCGCCTACCGCGAGCTGGGGTTCGACGGTGAGCTGCGGCCGAGCCTGTGGGCGCTGGCGCCGGATGTGGTGGCCCAGGTGGGCACCTTCGCCAAGACGTTCACCCCCGGGATACGGATGGGCTGGATCGCGGCGCCGGCCCCGCTGATCGCGCAGCTGGTGCGGGCCAAGCAGAACACCGACCAGTGCACCGGCGCGCTGGGGCAGTTGCTGCTGGAGGACTACGGGCGCTCGGGGCGGTTCGACCAGGGCATCGCCTTCTCGCGGACGTTCTACCGCGCGCGGCGCGACCTCATGACGGCCGCGCTCGGCGCCCACCTGCCCGAGGAGATGCGCTTCACCCGGCCCGGCGGCGGCTTCTTCAGCTGGGTCACCGCGCCCGGCCACGTGGACACCGTGGCGCTCCAGGCCCGTGCGCTGGCCGAGAAGGTCACCTACGTACCGGGGCGGGCGTTCTATCCGGACGCCCGGGGCGGCAACGAACTGCGCCTGGCGTTCAGCCGCGTGCCCGACGAGAAGATATCCGAAGGGGTGCGCAAGCTCGCGGGGGTGCTCGCGCAAGCGGCCGGCCTGCGCGGCGCACGGTAGGCACGGCACGATGAATCGAGAGGTGCACGAGGTGCAAACCGTCTACAACGAGCTCGTCCGGCCGCCCAGGGACGTGATCGAGGCGTTCCACGAGGTGCTGCGGGCGGAGTACAGCCCGAGCTGTCTGGTCGCCGACGCCCAGGAGCGCGTCGGTGCGATCGGCGGTCTGCGGTCGGTCAAGCGGGAGCACCGGGTCATCGGTCCGGCGCTGACCATCGACCTGCCCGAGGACGATCTGGTCGACATCCTGCCGGTGCTGCCGACGGCGCAGCCCGGTGACGTCATCGTGCTGGCCTGCCACGGGAACACCCGGATGGCGATGTGGGGCGGGCTGATGGCGACGCTGTCGCAGATGGCGGGGATCGCCGGGGCCGTGGTCGACGGTGCCGTCCGCGATGTCGACGAACTGCGCGATCTCGACTTCCCCATCTGGTACCGGACCACCATGCCCCGGCGCTGCCCGGCGGCCGCCCCGGCCGCCGGCCGGCCCGTGCGGGTCAATGTGCCCATCGTGATCGACGGTGCGGTCATCGAGCCGGGCGACATCATCGTGGCCGAGGAGAACGGTGTCGGTGTGGTGCCGCCCGCGCTCGCGGACGAGGTGCTGGCGGCGACGCGGCAGCTCCTGGCGAAGGAGAGCGTCATCCGCGACAAGATCAATGACGGGGCGACGCTCAACCAGTTGCTGGCCGAGTTCGGATATCTGTGATCACACGCTGTTCACCCCCCGGTCACCGCGTCCGCCGGCGCCCCGCGCGCGGGGCTCGGCATCCGGCCAAGTCGGCTGGTATCACGTGCCGCTGGCGCTTGCCGGGATGTAACGTGCTGCGGGGCGGAGGGACCTGACCGCAGGTCAACCGGGATGTCGGCGGGGAGCGGATGCACGGCACAAGCAACATCGGGGTGTCGCTCTGTCGCGGCCGCCGGCATCCGCACATCCGCCCGTCCACCGGCGCGCAGCAGCCCGCCCGGCCGCCGTATGCGGATCGGGAGCACCCCTCGCCCGCTGCCGCTTCAACCATGCTTGAGGAGATGACATGACGGTTAGCCTGACCGCTGACAGCGCAGGGTCGGTAGACGGCTTCAAGGTCGCCGATCTCGCGCTCGCCACGCTCGGCCGTAAGGAGATGACGCTCGCCGAGCACGAGATGCCCGGACTGATGGCGCTGCGCAAGGAGTTCGGTCCGCAGCAGCCGCTGGCCGGCAAGCGGATCGCGGGCTCGCTGCACATGACCGTGCAGACCGCCGTGCTCATCGAGACGCTGGCGGCGCTCGGCGCGGACGTCCGCTGGGCCAGCTGCAACATCTTCTCCACCCAGGACCAGGCCGCCGCCGCGGTGGTCGTGGGCCCCGAGGGCACCCAGGACAATCCGCAGGGCAGCGCGGTGTTCGCCTGGAAGGGCGAGAACCTGGAGGAGTACTGGTGGTGCCTGGAGCAGACGCTCACCTGGCCGGACGGATCGGGACCGCACTCCATCGTCGACGACGGCGGTGACGCGACGCTGCTGGTGCACCTGGGTGTCCAGCACGAGGCCGCGGGCGCGGTGCCCTCCCCCGGTGAGGACGACGCGGAGGAGTACCGGATCCTCCTGGACACGCTGCGCCGTTCGCTGGCCGACAACCCCTCGAAGTACACCGAGATGGCCAAGGCGATCGTCGGCGTCACCGAGGAGACCACCAACGGCGTCAACCGGCTCTACCAGCTGGCCCGGGACGGCGAGCTGCTCTTCACCGGCATCAATGTCAACGACTCCGTGACGAAGAGCAAGTTCGACAACAAGTACGGCATCCGGCACTCGCTGGTCGACGGCATCAACCGGGCCACGGACGTGATGATCGCCGGCAAGCTCGCGGTGATCTGCGGGTACGGCGATGTCGGCAAGGGGGCCGTGGAGTCGCTGCGCGGCCAGGGCGCCCGGGTGGTCGTCACCGAGGTCGACCCGATCTGCGCGCTGCAGGCCGCGATGGACGGACTGCGCGTGATGGCGCTCGACGAGGTGCTCTCGACGGGCGACATCTTCATCACCACGACCGGCAACCGCGACATCATCATGGCCGACCAGATGGCCAAGATGAAGCACAATGCGGTCGTCGGCAACGTCGGGCACTTCGACAACGAGATCGACATGGCCGGTCTCGCCAAGATTCCCGGCATCAAGAAGGTCGAAATCAAGCCACAGGTGCACACCTGGACGTTCCCCGAGGGGAAGTCGCTCATCGTGCTGAGCGAGGGCCGGCTGCTCAACCTGGGCAACGCCACCGGGCACCCGAGCTTCGTGATGTCGTGCTCGTTCTCCAACCAGACGATCGCCCAGATCGAGCTGCACACCAAGACCGGGGAGTACGCGGCCGAGGTCTACACGCTGCCCAAGCACCTCGACGAGAAGGTCGCCCGGCTGCACCTGCCCGCGCTCGACGCCACGCTCACCACCCTCACCAAGGTGCAGGCCGATTACATCGGTGTCGATGTGAAGGGGCCGTTCAAGCCGGATCACTACCGTTACTGAGCCCCTTGTCCGACCGTAGGTGAGGTACCGACGCCGTACCGAATGCCCCGTTCCCGGCATGTCCGGGAATTGGGCATTCATTGTTCGACACATCCCCCTTACGGGGGGCTGCTCTGTTAAAGTACGAAGAACGCACACAGCGGCGAAACGGGGGAATTCCAGGTAGCTGTAGACAATTGCCCAACGGGGAGATATCGCCGAAGCGGCGATCTTTCGCATCGAATTGTGCGACCGGCGATTCACGTGCCGGCGCACACCTCGCACGGTGAGACCCTGCCGTCGGCCTGTCTGCACGGATCCGTCCGCAGTGGCGTCGCCCGCCGTGGCCGACTTCCGGCGCGCGGGCGGGTGTCCGCCTTAGACGGCGTCACCTGTGCGCCCGTATCACCGAGTTGCCCCCGGCCCTGCCGCACGCCGTAGCTGTCGGCATATGCAGCCCACCCCTCGTGTGTCGTCGACGGCAGCAGTGGCCGCACCAGCTGACCGAAGGAACGTCCATGTTCAACCTTGCCCGCGCTCACGCCAACGGCAACCGCTATCTGCTCCTGCTCGGCGCCGACATCCTCTTACGCGAGCGGGCCATCGTCTCGGCGCTGCGCACCTATCCGGGGCCGGTGATCGGGATGAGCCAGGCGCCGGCGTCGGACAGCGCCAACCGGTTCTTCGACCATGTGCTCAGGGCCGACTACTACGACGCCGCCGAAGCCCTCGCCGCGGTCGAGGCGTTCGAGCGGGAGACGGGCCTGACGCCGGACGCGGTGGTCCCCGTCATCGAGATGACGGTGCACGTCTCGGTCGCCCTCGCCCGCCACTACGGCCTGCCGACACTCTCCGACGAGTGCCTGGCCCGGTCCCGGGACAAGCACACGATGAAGGTGGCGTTCGAGGAGGCCGGGGTGCCCTGCGCCCGGCACCGGCTCTTCAGCACCCTGCCCGAACTGCGGGACGCGGCCGCCGAGCTGACCTACCCGCTGGTGCTCAAACCGCGGGACTTCGCCGGAAACGTCGGCACCATCAAGGTGAACGGCCCCGGCGAACTGCCCGCGGCCTTCGACTACTGCCGCGAATCGCTGCTGGAGATAGCCCCCACCTACGATTTCGCCGACGGCCGCTACCAGGCCGAGGAGTTCTTCGCCGCCACCCATGAGGTCTCCGTGGAGGTCGCCAACCACGAGGGCGAGCGCGCAGTGGTGGCCGTGACGGACAAGTCCAAGGCCGGCGCCCCGTACTTCACCGAGAAGGGCCAGCTGGTCCCCAGCGCCGACTCCGGCAACCAGGCGCTGCGCCAGGTGGCGCTGGAGGCGTGTGCCGCGCTGCTCATCGACCACGGTCTGGCCCATGTCGAGGTCCTGGTCAACGGGGACGAGCTGAGCGTGGTGGAGGTCGCCCCCCGCCCCGGCGGCGACGGGATCATGGACCTGATCGACCGGGTCTACGGCTTCAGCCCCTACGACGTCCACATCGCCTCCTACCGGGGCACCCTGGAGGGGCTGCCAAAGTTCCCCACCCAGGCGCGGGGCATCGGCGCGACCGCCTTCCTCAAGGCACCCGAGGGCACCGTCGCCGAGGTCCACCCGGTCAAGGACCTCAGCGACCAGGAAGTGGGCCTCTACACAACGGCCGAGGCCGGCGACTGGTCCCGGCCCCTGACCTCCTATCTGGCCCGCGACGGAGTGCTGGAGTGCTTCCGCGGCGGGCAGGGGGGCGACCAGCCGGACCCGCACGCCTTCCGGGCCGCGGTCGACGAACTGGCCGCCGCCCGCACCGAGCAGCTCTTCACCGTGACCCAGGCGGGCTCCGGGGCGGTGCCCGAGGAGGCCGGGTCATGACGGCCCGCCCCGCCACCCGCCGGCCGGGCCCGCGCTCGCGCGCGCGGTCCGGCAACGCCCCGCACGGCGCGGCGACGGGAAGCCGCCGGACATGTTCCTGAGCACTCTGCGCACCGTCCGCGGCCTCAACCGCGATCTGCGGACCCTGTTCGTGGTGACGCTGGTGTTCCGGGCGGGCACGATGGCCTTCCCGTTCCTCGCCGCGTATCTGCTGGGGCAGCACCGCTACGGCGCGGCCGAAGTGGGCGTGGTGGTCGGCGCGTTCGGCGTGGGGGCGCTGCTCGCCGACCTCTCGGCCAGCGTGTTCCTCGGCCGTATCCGGCCGACCCTGGTGATGGTGGCGGGGTCGGTCGTCTACGCGGCCGTCCTGACCGTCGTCCCGCTGCTGTCGGGGGTGGTGCCGCTGGTGGCCGCGGCCCTGCTGTGGGGTGTGGCGTACGAGATCTACACGCCCGCGGCGTACTCGCAGGTCGTCGCCAGCTCGCCGGCGGAGGAACGGAAGATCGCCTTCTCCTGCAACCGGCTGGCGATCAACCTGGGCATGGGCGTGGGGCCGGCCGTCGGCGGGCTGCTGTTCGCCGTGGCCCCGCTGGCGCTGTTCTACGTCAACGCGGTGTGCGTGCTGGTCGCGGCGGCCGTCCTGTGGGCGCGCCAGCCGTCGGGCGCGCCCGAGCGGGGCCGGGCCGGTGAGCGGGTGCGGCTGGTCTCGTCCACCGCGCACGGCGAGACGCGGTTTTGGACCATCTTCTGCCTGGCCCTGCCGGTGCACGTGGCGTATGCGCTGCCGCCGATCCTGCTGAGCGTCTATGTCATCGAGGGGCTGGGGCTGCCCGCGTACTGGGCCAGTGCGGTGTTCGTCGTCAACGCGGTGGCGATCGTGCTCTTCGAAGTGCCGCTGAACAAGGCGATGTCGGGGATGTCGCACGCGAGGTCGCTGCTGATCGGGTTCGGTCTGGCCGCCGCCGGTTTCACGCTCATGGGCCTGACCGCCAACGGTTTCGTGCTGGCGCTGGTCACCCTGCTGTGGACCGGGGGCGAGATGATCGTCTTTCCCGCGCTGCTCAGCTATGTCAGCCATCTGTCCGACCGGGCGGTGGCCGGCCGCAACATCAGCCTCTACTCGGCCGGCGCCAACATCGGGTTCATCGCCGCACCGCAGATCGGCGTGGCGCTGTCCGCCAAGGGCGCGCCCGGCACCCCGTGGCTGGTGGCGGGTCTGACCGTGGGCGCCGCGTTCGGGCTGCTGCTCGGGGCCCGGTCCAGCACCCGGACCTGGTGCCCCGAGGAGCCGCACCAGCCGCACCGGCCGCAGCGGGAGGAGGCCCCGGTCGGCTGATCCGCGTCCTGCCGCCGCCCGCGGAGGGAGGTCATCTCTCTCGTACGTCCCGTTTCCCTCAGCGCGATTCGAAGATCACGAGATCCGGGTGTACGAACCGTGCGGGGCGGCGGGCGTCGGGCGGCCCGGCTGAGGGCCGTACCGGTCCGGGGGGCGGATCGGTCAGTGGGCGGCCTGCCGTAGCCGGTGGGTGAGGGTGTGCCAGGGGCGGCAGTCGACGACGGGCAGGGCGTGGAGCGCGGCCTGCTGGGCGAGCCAGCGGGAGTACCGGGCGCTGATGTCCGCTCGTCGGCGCTGCGTACCGTGCTCCGGTTCGCGGTCGGTGTAGTTGGCGGTGATCTGGGCGGCGTCGTCCTCGTGGAGGAAGACCGCCCGCACGGTGCGGCCCGCGGCGGCGCCCTCCTTCCTCGCCCGCAGCGCGGCGGCCGGGGTGAGGTAGTCACCCTCGACCACCGCCGCCACGTCGACGGTCAGGCGGTTGCGGACGACGCCGAGCAGGGCGGGTTCCAGGGCGTTGGCGGTGGCGATCTGCAGCTCCACCACCCGCTCGGGGTCGAGGCGGCCGGGGTCGGGGACGGTGTCGAAGTGGTGCAGGCCGGGGTGTTGTGCGGCGCTGGTGATGTTCTGGACGGCGCTGACCACGTCGTCGAACTCGACGATGAACGCCCCTGTTTCCCGGGCCAGTTGTGCGGCCGCCCGGCTCTTTCCTATGCCGGAGGCTCCGCCGAGAAGAAGTACGTCCCACTCTGTCCTGGTCACGGCCCGACCGTATCGCACCGCCGCCGGCGGCCCCGGGGCGCCGGTCGCGGCCGGCAGCAACGGCGTTGGCGGGCGCGGCCAGCAGCGGCGGTGGTGGCGGGCGGGGGCGTGCGACGATGCCTCATGTTTCTCGTCTTCTTCGGCCCGCCGGGCGCGCTGGTGCTGATCGCGGCCGTGTCCGGGCTGGTCGCGCACGCCGTACGCAGGATCCGGCAGCGGTGCGCGCCGCGGCTGGCGAGTCCCCGGCCCCTGGGGCTGGTGTCCGTGGCGGCGCTGGGCGCCGCCGTTCTGGTCTTCGGTTATGCGGACGCGTGGTACTCGCCCGGGTTGTACGGGGACAAGACCTGCCTGGCCCGGATGGGTGTCAGGGCCCATCCCCGGTCGTCGGGCCACTTTCCGCTCAGCACGGTGTGCAGCGGCGTGGAGATCGTCCCGGCCTGGGTCAACCCCGCACTGACCGCGCTGGCCGCGCCGGCGGTGCTGACGCTGGTGGCCGTGCCCGTCGCGTATGCGGTGCGCCGGCTGACGGCGGTGCCGGTGTGCGGTGGGTGAGCGTCCGTCACCGCGGTGCGGCGCCCCTGAGCGGTCGGGGCCGGCCGGGGCGTCGGTGTCGGTCGCGGCGTGCGGGCCGCTCCCCCGCCGCGGCCGGCCTCAGGCCGGTGGCGGCGGGGAGCCGGTGGGGGTGTGCAGTCCGGTGATGACCATGTGCGTCAGCAGTTCGTAGCTCTCGTCCAGTTCCTCGGGGAGCTGGAAGGCGCCTTGGGCTTCGAGGGCCGCGAAGCCGTGGAGGACCGCGCGCAGGCAGCGGACCGCGTGGATGGCCGCGGAGTCCGTCATGCCGTAGGCCCGCAGGGTGGCGAAGAGGATGTCGAGCAGCCGCTGGCCGGCCTGGGCCGTCCGTGGTTCGGGGCGGTGCAGGAGTGCGGCGTAGCGGTGCGGGTGGTGGCGGGCGTAGTGGCGCCAGGCCGTCATGAGGGCGCGGATCGCCTCGTCGGCGGAGTGGCCGAGCACGGCCTGGCCGACCTGGTCGGCGATGTCGTTCATGATCCGCGCCGACATGAGGTCGCGCAGTTCGGCGAGGTTGCGTACGTGCTTGTAGAGGGAGGGGGTGGCCACGCCCGCCCGGCCGGCCACCGCCGACAGGGTCAGGGCGTCGGGGCCTTTCTCGTCGAGGAGTTGCAGTGCGATGCCGACCACGGCGTCCGCGGAGAGCGCGGCCCTAGCCACGGACGCCGGCCTGGAGGAAGGCGAGGATGGCGGTGGTGACGTCGGCGGGGAACTGGGCGTGTGCGTAGTGGCCCGCGCCCTCGATCATGTGGAGCCGGCCGAGTCCTTCGGGCAGTTGCGCCACGATGGCCTCGCCCTCGGCCCGGGGGTCGGGCCAGTCGGGGTCGAGGGTGCCTTCGATGACCAGGGCGGGGCACCGGACGTCGGCGAGCCTGGCGCCCGCGTCGGTGGGTGCGGACATGCCCATCTTGGCGACGACGGCCATCCGGCCCGGCCGGCGCAGGTCGGCGTCGAGGGCGGCGATGCGGTCGGCGTGGCCGGCGGGCCGGGGGCCCGGGTGGGCGTGGTCGAGGTAGCGCTGCCACAGTCCGACGCTGCGCAGCATGCCGGCGCCCATCAGGAGGGCCATGCCCTTGCGGTAGCGGGGGTGGGAGGCCAGGGCGCCCAGGTCGATCTTCTGGGCGCGGGTGAACGGGCTGATCTCGACGAGGGCGCTGACGAGTTCGGGTTCCTGGGCCGCGGCGATGGTGGCGGCGCCGCCGGCGAACGAGTGGCCCACGAGGACGGCGGGGCCGCCCAAGTGCCGGATGAGGGCGAGCAGATCGGCCGCGGCGTCGGTGCGGGTGTAGGAGGGCCAGCCGGTGCTGGACTCGCCGTGTCCCCGCTGGTCCATGGCGGCGACCCGGAACCCGGCCGCCGCGAGGCGGGTGGCCACCGCGTCGTAGGCCGACCGGTTGTCGCCCATGCCGTGGGCCAGCACGATCAGCGGGCCCTCGCCCGTCACGTCGTAGGCGAGCTGTCCGCCGTTGGCCGTCAAGAAGTGCGTCATGCCGTCCCGTCCCCGAAGAGTTAACGTCTGTAGCCATGAAGCTAATGCCATTAGCTTGATGCGTCAAGGCGGCCCGCTTCCCCTCCCCGCTCCCCCATCGTCCGTTCACCCACGGTGACCGCGACGGGGGCCGGAGCCGGGCGAGAACGCCGGACCCCCGCAGTCGAGTTGACATCCGCACCAGGTGCTGCAATATGAACAGGAGGTCGTTTTACTGCCTCAATGTACGTCGATAGCGGCATATGGGTGTTTCCGGAAGGTTTCCGTCTTCACCACCCAGCGTGAATGCCGGCGGGCCCCCTCCGTTCGTCTTCGAGGCCCGCACGGTGACCGTCGCTCGCAGTCGAGCCACCGGCCGCAGCCGCCCGTCGGCGCCGTGTGACAGCGATCAACTCCGCCGGCGCCGCATCAGCGGCCCCGCGTCCGGCCCACGGCGCAGCGCCGAGGAGCCGGCGCCGTGCTGCCCGGTACTTCCGCCGGGCCGGCACCCGTGCCCTGTCGGCGTGCTCCGACAGAAGGGCAACTGACCATGAGCCTCTCCCGACGTCCGGGAAGTCCCGCCGGTACGACGCGGACCGACGGGACGGCCCCGCACCCCGCCCGCCCGGCGCTTGGGGACATCTGGTCCGGCCGGGCGTGGCGTCCCTCGTTCCCGCGCACGCTGACGGCGCTCCGGCTCGCCCTGGCGACGGTGTATGTGTGGTTCGGGGTGCTCAAGCTCCTCGGCACCAGCCCGGCCGGTGTTCTGGTCAGGGCCGCGCTGCCGTTCCCGGCCCCGGGGTGGTTCGTCCCCGCGCTGGGCGGTGTCGAGATCCTCATCGGCACGCTGTTCGCCCTCAACCGGTACCTGCCCCAGCTGCTGCCGCTCTTCGCCGCCCATATGGCCGGCACCTTCTCCCTCCTGGTCTTCGCCCCGCACCTCGCCTTCCAGAACGCCGATCCGCTGCAACTGACCGCCACGGGCGAGTTCGTCATCAAGAACCTGATCCTGCTCTCGGCCGGGGCCCTGGTCTCGGTGGCCGCGGGCCACACCACGGCCACCGGCGCGCAGGCGGCGGCCCCCTCGGACCTGTCCCCGGCGCCGCAACCGCACGCGGAACCGGAGCCGTTGGCCGAGCCCCACTGCTCGTACGGGCCCACGGCCTGCCCGGACTGCGGCGCACCGGCTGTGGAGCGCCGGCGCCCGGCGGGACCGGCGGGCGACGCCGGCGCCGGCGCCTGGTGGTGCCGCGGATGCGGACTGCGGTTCGCGGTACACCACCACGTACAGCGGATGCCCGGCACCGGCCGCACTCCCCCCGCCACCCCCGCCCGGCGCCGCCGGCTGCCCGGCGCACACCGGGCAGGAGAGGCACGGTGGCGTCCCAGCCCGGCGGAGGCGGAGGCGGAAGAGGGCTGACGCGGTTGCCGGGAATCGGTGAACTGCCTTGCTGTGGCGGTGAGTTGCCAGTCCTGGGCGAGGGTCGGGTGGGCGGGCGGTGCGTGGTTCGGGCGGCGTCGGCGGGTGGGTACCGGCGCCGCCGACGGCGGTGCCGTCCGCCGGAGCCCCGGCCGCCGAGGGCGGGTGGTCACCCGTCGGCGGCGGCCGCGTGGTCCGGGGCGGGATGCCGCCAATGGATTCGCCGCCGTCCTTCGTCCGCGTGGCGCGCCAGCGCGTCGCGGGGACGGCCGCCGTGGGTGCGGCACGGTAGGCGGGTGCGCCCTCCTCTTCTTCTTCCTGCCGTCGCGGCGGTCCTGCTCATCACCACCGCCGGCTGTGTGTCCGTACCGGCCGGCGGACCGGTGCGCGCGCCCGTCCTGGCCCCTGACGGACGTACGGTCGCGCCGGTGTGGCCCTCCCCCACGGTGGCGCCGCATCGAGAACAGCGCCAGGAACAGCCCCGGGAGCAGTTGGTGACGGTGCGCGGTCTGACGGGGAGGCCGGCGCACGCGGGGGCGGGCACGGCGCGGGCGGCCGGGCCGGTACGTGCCGCGCCGGCGCACCGGCGGGAGCGGCCGCCTCGGCGGGTGCGGCCACCCCGTGCCCGGGTGGCGGTCCGGTCGCGGGAGCCGGTGCGTAAGGCGCGGCAGGGCCGTCATGGTGTGCCCGCTCGGCCGTGGCTGCGGGCGTCGGCGGAGGCCGGGGTGGTGTGCCGGATGGCGTCCGGACGGGTCGGCGGGGAGTTGCTGCGTGCCTGCCGCCGGATGTTCGGCGGCTGAGCCGGGCGGCACGGGGCTGATGGCGGCCGGCACGGGGCCGGTCGCGGCTGGCGCGGGGCTGGTGGCGGCCGGGCGGCGGTTGGCGGCTGCGGGCGCGCGAAGTGGCCGGGCCCGAGCGCTGGTTATGTCCCGGTCCCGGCCGCTCGGTGTGTCCCGGTCCCGGTTGTGTCCCGGTCCCGGTTGTGCCCCGGCCGCCGGTTGTGTCCGGGTCCCGTTCCGCGCTGCCGTCCGTATCAGGCTGCTGTCAGTATCGGGCCGCTGTCGGTATCGGGTTGTCGTCGTATCGGGCTGCCGCCGTTCCCGGCGGCGATCGGCCGCCGGGAGCGGGCAGGTGAAAGCGGCCGGGCCGCGTGGTGAATTGGCCAGGCGTGGCAATGGGACCGGCTGCCGGCAGGAGCAGCCGGCGAAAGGAACAGCCGAGGAGCAGCCGACGGAAAGGAGCGGCTCGAAAACGTTCCCGTATGGCAACTGCGCGGATTGATGGTGCCGTTGGGCGGCTTGTCCGTGAGTGGTGCGGAGTGCGGGTGGCCGGTTTCGGTCGGCGGGAGGAAAGGGCGTTGCGCGCGGGCCGGGTGGGTGGGTGGATGAGTGCGGTTTTTCCGGTGGGGCGGCGCCTTTCTTGTGCGGGATATCGAGAATTCCCGGGTGCGGGTTTCCGGTTGCAAGGGTGCGGCGCTTTTGGAGTATCGGGGCGGCGGTGAGATGGGGAGGGTCGCCCGGCGGGAGGCGGTGGGGCGTGGTGTGCCTGGTGCGGAGGCTGAGTGTGGGGTTGCCGGGGGCTGCGGGGCGGGCCGTCGGGCTGTCGGTGGGACGGCCCGCCCGGGTGGGACGGTTTGCTATCGCGCTGCCGCGCCGGCCCCTTCGCGGCTCGCCGCGTAGTACTCCCGGAGGATCTTGGCCAGATCAGGGATCTGCCGGGAGAGGAAGAGCAGCTCCGGCGGGGGCGTGAACTCCGGGTCGATCTCCTCGGCCCAGCTCAGGGTGGCCGGGCGCAGGTCGTTCTCGATCCATCCGTCCCACTCGACGGGGATTTTCCAGTCCTGTTCGTAGCCGATCGCGATCGTGTGGTGGACGACGTCCTCCACGATGCGTTCGCGGCTCCACGCCTGGAGGGGCGGCCGTACGGGGGTGAAGGGGGCCAGTGCGGCGCGGGGTGCCTCGCCCAGGATCCGGGCCGTCATCTCCTGGGCCAGCAGCGGCGAGAGGTGCAGGCCGTCCCGGTACGTTCCGGTCATGATCCACAGGCCGTCCATGCCCCCGTCGCCCAGCAGGGGGAAGCCGTCCACGGAGACCGGCCGGTTTCCGACCTGGACCTTGGCGACGTGGCTGTCCCAGAGGTTGCGCCGGACCTGGCGGTGGGCGCACTGGAGCAGGAAGACCAGGTCCCGCATCTCGGCGATGTCGCGCGGTTCGGAGGAGATGACGTTGGTGGCGCCGAGGTAGACCTCGCCCTGGCTCCTGGGCAGGACGTGCAGTCCGCAGGCGAACGAGCGGTTGGGGGTGCGGATGACGCTGCTCGGCGAGGTGCCGTCCACGGTCTTGACGAGGGCCGAGACGCCGTAGCCGCTGACCAGTTTGGGGATGCGCGGGCCGACGGGCAGGGTGTCCAGCAGTACCTGGGTGCGGGCGCCGGCGGCCAGCACCACCTGGCCGGCGCTGATGCCGTCGCCGTTCGCCAGGGTGACGCCGGTGACCCGGTCGCGGTCGTGGACGACCGCGGTCGCGAGTTCGGTGATGACCGTGCCGCCTGCCGTGGTGAACGCGGATTCCAGCCGCGCCATGAGGGCGACGGGGTTCACGGCGTGCTCGCCGGGGATGTGGAACGCCTTCAGCGGGCGGGAGAGGGGTTCGCTGTCCACCCAGTCGAGGTCGGCCGGGTCCACGTCGTGGAACGGTTCGGCGTAGCGGACGAGTTCGGCGCGGATGGCGGCGAAGTTGGCGTCGTCGATCTCGGGGATGCCGATGGTGTTGAGGATGAGGGTGGTGCCGTCGGCCGTCTTGATGCTGTCGCCGCCGCCGGTCTCCTCGTCGAGTTCGGCCAGCCACTGGGGCCACATCCGGGTGGCCTCGATGCCGAGCTCCAGTTTGGTCCTGCCGTGGTCACTGGCCACCAGGGAGGTGGTGACCTCGCCGAAGCAGCCGAGCATGGCACCGGCCGCCGTCGATCCCGCCCAGGGGCGATGCGACTCCCCCAGCAGTGCCACGCGTTGTCCCCGCCGTGTCAGGGTCAGGGCCAGCGAAAGCCCCAACGCTCCGTTTCCGACGACGAGGACATCGAATCTTCGGCCTTCCGGCCCCCCATTGGAATTCATTTTGCATCCCATTCTTCCGAGGTCATTACCGCGCGACACCGACTTGGTATTCGCGACACACGTCTGACATTTCTGGAAGGTTCAGCAGGGTGGAGAGAGTTGCATAGGGTTGCGTTCACTGGCAACGGATTCCCTGAAACAGCAACAAGTCCCGTATGGCCTGGGAGAACAGGGATTCCGGGGCGTTCGGCGGCCTGCGGGGAGTTCCGGTCCACAGCGGGAAACGGGGGCGGCGGGAACGCGGACAGAATGATCTACATCGCCTATCCCGGAGCGTGATCCGCCCCTTACCAGGAGTGTAAAAGGTGAGGTGGCGGGGTGAATTCTCCGGGGGTTCTCCGGCGTTCTCCGGGGGTTCTTCGGGGGGTGTTCGGGGTGTTTCGGGGGTTCTCCGGGGGCGGGTTCGGTGCGGTGGCGGCGCCCGGGGTGCTCGCCGCGCGGCGGCCCGGCGCAGGGCGGCCGGGCCGGCGGGCGGCTGACGGCGGGTCAGGGGCGGGGCTTTACGCGGGGGCGGGGCTGGGCGCGTACGTGCATGCGTTCGCCCTGGCGGCCGAAGACGCTGAGGAGCTCGACGGGGCCCTCGCCGGTGCTGCCGAACCAGTGCGGCAGCCGGGCCTCGAACTCGGCGGCCTCGCCCGGGTTCAGCACCAGGTCGTCGTCGGCCAGGACCAGGCGCAGGCGCCCGGAGAGGACGTAGAGCCACTTGTAGCCCTCGTGGTGGCAGAGCTCCGGTGTCTTGCGGGAGGCGGAGATGACCATTTTGAAGGTCTGCAGCGGGCCGGGCTGCCGGGTCAGGGGCAGCACGGTCTTGCCGTGGCCGTGTTTGGGGGCGAGGCGGGCGCGGGGGTCCCCGGCCTCCAGGGCGCCGATCAGTTCGTCCAGGGGGACGCGGTGGGCCTGGACGATGGGCAGGAGGAGTTCCAGGTTGGGGCGGCGCTGGCCGGACTCCAGGCGGGAGAGGGTGCTCTTGGAGATGCCGGTGGCCGCGGACAGCGCCGCCAGGGTCACGCCCCGTTCGGTGCGCAGGCGTCTGAGGCGGGGGCCGACCTCGGTGAGTGCTCGGGCGATGGCGGATTGAGGCTCCACGGCGCCCAGTACACAATCCCGTCGCCGAAACGGCAACAAAAATTGTCTGTTCCGCACGTTCGTCGCACTCTGTCGGCGGAGGTGATCGCCGTGGGCACCGCGGACGGCGCGGCGCTCAAGCGCCCTGTGGTGCCGCGCGACACCCCGCCGACCTGGACGGTCCGCGCGAGGGTCGCCAACGGCCGGGCATCCGGCGGCCGTTGGGTCCTGGCCGCGAGGTGACGGGACCCTTCCCGGGCGCCCCGGGACCGGTCCGGGCGCGGTAGCGCGGCGGAGCGGAGCGGCTCTTCCGGCGGCCTGCGGCCGCGTCCGGGCGGCCCGCTCCGGCGTATCCCGGCCGTCGGGCCGGGCGCGGGGCCAGATGTGTCCTGACCAAGGCGACAAGGAGATCCTCACCATGCCCTCATCTCCCGGAGACAGGGTCACCGAGCAGCCGCCGCCCGCCCGCAGCCGGAGCCGGGAGCCCGGTGGTGGCGGGTGGCCCCGGGCCGGTGTCGCGTTCACGGTGCTCGGTGTCGTCCAGGCGACGCTGATCTTCACGGTCACGCTGATCGCGGTACCGCTGCCGGCCATCGGGCGGGAGTTCGGCATCGAGCCGTCGGGGCTGCTGCTGATCACCGCGGCGTACGGGCTGCCGTACAGCGGGCTGCTGCTGTTCGGCGGGCGGCTCGCGGACCGCTACGGCGGGCGGCGGATGTTCGTGACGGGGCTGGCGATCTTCGCGGTCGCCTCCACGGCCGCCGCCCTCGCGCCCGACGTCGCCCTGCTGGTGGCGATGCGCTTCGCGCAGGGGGCCGGGGCGGCGCTGACGGCGCCGGCTGCGCTGGCGGTGCTGCGGGCGGTGTTCCCCGCGCCGGCCGCGTTCGACCGGGCGATGGCCACCTGGGGCGGGCTGTCGGTGCTCGGCTCGGTGCTGGGCACCCTGATCTCGGGGGTGATCACGTCGTGGGTGTCCTGGCGGTGGATGTTCGCGGTGCCCGTGCTGGTCGCGGTCCTCGCGCTGGCGCTGACCCGGTCGCTGATGCCCGGGGGGATTCCCGGCTCGTCCCGGGAGCGGCCCGGTCTCGATCCCGTCGGCGCCGTGCTGGCCACGCTCGGCATCTCGGTCGGCAGTTACGGCCTGATCGCCAGTGGCGACCGCCCGTGGACCTCCGCCGCCGTGTCCGTTCCGCTCGTCGTCGGTGTGGTGCTGCTCGGCGCGTTCCTCGTGGTCGAGCGCCGGGTCCGGCACGCGCTGCTCCCGCCGGGGTTCGTCCGCGAACCGCGGCGTTTCGCGGGGCTCTTCGGGATGCTGCTCGCGGCGTCCGGGGTGGGCCTGGTGACCTTCCTGCTCTCGCTCTACCTCCAGCAGCAGCGGGGCTGGTCGACGCTGGCGACGACGGGGGCGTTCGTCCCGTTCACGCTCGCGCTGATCGCGACGAACCGCGCGGCGGCACCGGTGGTCGGCCGGTTCGGGCCGCTGCGGGCGATGGTGGGGGGCCTGGTCGTCGGCGCCGCCGGACTCGCGCTGCTGGCCGGCGCCGGCCGCGACACCTCCTTCGCGCTGGTCCTGCTGCCGGGGCTGATCCTGCTGCCGGTCGGCCTGTCCCTCGTCTTCTCCGGATCGGCCGTCCTGTCCACCTCGGACGTGCCCGCGCACCAGGCCGGTCTCGCGGGCGGCGTCATGAACACCGCGATGGAACTGGGCCCCACGGTCGGCCTGGCCACGCTGATGGCGGTCGCGGCGACGCAGGCCGACGTGATCGTCGGCTACCAGTGGGCCTACGGCGCCGCCTGCGTCGCCTACCTCCTCGCCGCACTGGCGGCGACGGCGCTCATCCGTCGCCACACCGCCACCGCCGGTGGAGTTGACGTAGCGTCAGAGAGCTGAGTGCGGCGGGCCGTTCGCTTGAGACCGGGCCGGTGTGGCCCCCGCCCGGACGGGTGCGGGGCCACCCGCCGTTTACCGGGGCGTGCGGTCGACGTGGCGCCCGTCCGCGGCGCGCCCGGTGCGGCGCTCCTCGGTTACGGGGGCTGCGCCGGACCCCGCGCCGGGCCGCCACGGCGCATCGGCACGGTGGGTGAACACCGTCTATCCCCTGGCTGGTTCGTCTATCCCATGGCCAGTTCCGTGAGGGCGAACGCCCGCTCCGGGCCGGCGGCGGGGGCCGGGCCGCGGTACATGCGCACGGTGTGGAACTGGTGGGCCAGGCCGCGGGAGGCGGCCAGGGAGGCTGCCGCCTGCTGGGGTTCGGGGGCGTCGAGGCAGAGCGGGGCGCCGGGGGCCAGCGGGGCGGTGAGGGCGTCGAAGAGGGCCTCGGCGTCCCGGGGGGTGTCGGCGTAGAGCGGGCCGATGCGGTGGCCGCCGGGCGAGGGCCGGATGACGCCGTAGCCGGTCAGGCGCCCGCCCTGGAAGCGGACGTGGGCGGTGTGGCCGGGAGCGGTCAGCCAGCGCTCCAGGAAGGCGCGGCGGGGGGTGGGGAAGTAGGTGCGGTCGTACGCGGCGACGGCGTCGAGGTGGTGGGGGGTGAGGAGTTCGGTGCCCGGGGGCGCGGTGGCGGCCGGGCGGCCGGTGAGGGGGCCGGCGTAGCGGATGGTGCGGTACTGGGAGACGAAGCCGAACTTCTTGTAGTTGGCCTCCTGGACGGGCATACCGTCCAGGCCGATGACGCGGGAGCCGGCGTGCGGAATGGCCACCTCCCAGGTCGCGAGGCCGTAGCCCTTGCCCCGGTGGGCGGGGTCCACCAGGTAGTTGCCCATGAAGGCGTAGTCGTCGGAGTAGTTGACGACCGAGAGTGCCGCGACCGGGCGGCCGTCGAGGCGGCCGACGAAGAAGCCGCCGGGGTCGGTGGCGTGGAAGACGGCGAAGTCGTGGTGGCCGATGTCCCAGCCCTCGTGGTTGGCCCAGCTCGTGATCTGCTGCCATTCCTGTGCGGTGGCGACGCCGACGGTGATGCCGCCGGGCCCGGGAGAGGGGGCCGGGCCGGGGCCGGCTGCGGTGTGCGGCTGTGGGGTCTCGCCTGGGAGAGTCATGTGCGGGTGCGTCCCTTCGGTGGGGTTCAGGTCGCCGGACATGCGCCGGTCGCCGACATACCGACCGGCGTTCTTGCGGCTGCGCGGATCAACTCCATCACGGCCATGGTCACCCGCCAAGAGAGCCTCTGACCGATTTCTTTCTGTTCCTTTCCGTAGCTTTCCGTTTCTTTATGAGGGTGTGGTGGCACAGTGACCGGCCCCCGCCGGGCTGTTGACCCGCTGCCTGTTGCGGCGCTCCGGGCCCGTTCGCCCGGCCCGTCGGTCGCGCCGCACCCCGCCACCGCCCTGACGGCCACGGCCGGCACCGGTGCGCCCGCCCGGCGAAATGGCCTGCCGAATGGCTGGATGGCGGCCGTATCCCGGGGAAAAGGGACGCCGCTGACCCGGTCCGGGGACCCCATGACGCGGGCCGGGGAACTCCTCCGCCCGGCGCGCGGAGGGGCGGCGCGGGCGTCGCCGGCGGCCGCCCGCACGGCTCGCGCCGTGCTCGGTGGTCTGCGGCCGCACCTGATATCGGACGTGTCCGTTGTTGTGCGGCGGCGCACGGCGGGGCGGGCGCGCGGGGGTGCCGGCGCCGGGATCCGGACGACCTTCCCACCGGGGCGCCCGCCGCCACAAGCACGCCGCCGGCCACCGCCCGAGAGAGGGGCCGGCGGGCCTCAAGTGCGGTCGGTGCACGGGAAGTCCGGGGATGGCGGCGCCCGGTTATAGTCCCGCTGGATTTAAGGCGCACCTTGTGCAGACCCGATCGGAGCCGACCACCGTGATACGTAGCGCCCGTACCGTACGAGCCGCCTGTGCCGCGGCGGCCCTGCTCGCCGTGAGCGCCTGCTCCTCCGGTCCCACACCGCCCGACCTGGCCGCCCCGCAGGTGACCGGCACGGTCTATGTGGCCGGGACGGCGGCGGACGGCTCCTCGACGGTCTGGCAGGTGACGCGGGGCGCGGCCGAGCCCCTGCTCAGCGAGGGCGCGCAGATCCTGCCGCTCACTTCGGTCTCCCTCTCCCCCGACGGCGCTCATCTGGCCTATGTGTCGGCCAACTCCCTGTACGTCAAGGACCTGCGCACGGGCGCCGCCCTCCCGGGCCGCCTTGCCGCGGATGCCGTCCCCGAGGCCGCCGCCGATCCCGGTATGCCGCAGGGCTCCCCGTGCTCGGTGTGGTCCCCCGACGGGAAGCGGGTGGCCTTCACGGTGCAGCGCGGGGTGTTCGTGTTCGACACCGCGGGCACGGGGTCCCGGGTGTCGGGCCGTCCGGTCTCCGCGTGGCGCGAGGGGCGCCGGGACCTGCGCAACCTCGCTTCCCCGCCCACGTACCACGATGCGCGGGCGACGTCCGAGATGACGTGCGCGCACTGGGCCGGCGCCACCCGGCTCGTCTTCGACCGGGTCGGGCAGGACCGGGCGGAGTCGATCGGATCGGCCGCCGAGGCGAACACCACCACCCTGGCGCGCGTCGACGCGAAGGCGCCGCAGCTGACGAATCTGTCGGCCCGCTGGAGCGCGTCCGACACCTGCGGCGACCGTGTCCTGCTGGACTACCACCCCGAGCAGTCCCCCGCGGCCACGCCGTCGCCGGTGGCGAACTCCGCCCGGCGCTCCGGCACACCGCTGCTGATGGCCGCCTCGTCGCTCGACTACCGCGCCTACGCCGACAGTCCGCAGACAGCTGCCGAGGCCCTCACCTCCACCGGTATCGCCGCGGAAGGGTCCGTGTGGTACTTCGCGCCGGACACCTGCCGGCTGACCACCGCGGCGCCCAAGTCGGCGGACGAGGGCACGTACGACTACCTGGTGACGACCCTCGACGGCAAGACCGGCAAGACCGTGCAGCAGCGGACCCTGCCCCTGGCCGTCGGCGCGGGCTCGCCGCTCGCCCGCCCGGCCGGCGGCCATGTCACCGCGCTCGCGGCGCCCGGCGGGCACACCATCGCGTACGCGACGCGCGACGGGAAGATCGCCGTGGTCGACCTGGGATCGGGCGGTGCGACGGAGCTGAAGGGGCCCTGGAAGAACGCGGTTTCGGCGGTGGGGTGGCGCAGCAACTGACCGGGCGCGGGGCTTTCGCGGGGCGGTGCGCGGACGGGTTGGTGTGCGGGGGCCGGTGGTGGCTGCGGCCGGTGTGTGAATAACCGTGCTCGATGCCTGCGGTGTCCTGACTGGCCATCGGCTCGCGAGGGGCACATCATTCCTAGAACACCGTCCGGGCACTTGGCGGCCGGTGCGGGGCGGCGTCTTGCACGCGGTGCGCCCGGCGGCGTGCCGCAGGTGCGGTGGCGGCGGTGCGGCCGGTGCCGGGCCCGTACGGGAATTGGCTCAGGAGTCACTGCCGTCACAGCACGGCAGCGGGCAGAGTGCAGGTGCCGGATGAGCCCGCGGCGATCCGCGGGCAGCCGGCGGGCACCGGTGCGCGGACGCGGCCGGCGGCGGCACGGCGTGCGGCTGCGGGTGTTGCCCGCGGCCGGGCGGCAGCACCGAGGGACGGTACGGATTCTCGTTGCGCCGGTGGACGGCGGCAGCGGTACGGGGGAGGGATTCGGCGAGATGGTGTGGGTCGGTGACAGAGCCGGTGGCAGACACATCGGTGGCGGAGATTCCGGTGGCGGGTGCGCGGGTGCGCGGCCGGCGGGCGCCGGGCGCGGGCTCCGGGTGCGCCCGGCGGGGGTGCGGAGCGCGGGCGGACCGGCGGTGACGCCCGGTCCGGGACCGGTGGCGGAGCCGGGACGCAATCCGGGACCGGGGCCGGGGCGGGGACCGAGCCGGGGGCCGGGGCGGGTTGCGGGGTGCGCCGGGCGGCGGGAGCGCCCGGGGGCGCGGGCCGGGGTGTGCCGGGCCCGCTGATCGTGTTGCGCCGCCGGTCCGGGACCGGGCGGCCGGGATGCGCATGGTGCGGGCGGGACACGGATGCCCGGCGCCGGCGCCGGGTGGCGTTGCGGCGCCGCCCCGTTCGTCTTCTCACGCTTCACTTGGCACGCCGTCAGCAGTGCGCCACTTCTGCCCGAGGAGAGCCGTTATGACGATGACCAACACCCATCTGACGCACACCCGGATACCGCCGGCCGCCGAGGGGCAGGACGCCGTCCGGGCCCTGCTCTACCACGCGGGGCGGGTGCGGGAGATCGCCCGGTCGCTGGGCGGCCGGGACGCTCCCGCACCGGAGTGGGGGGCGCCGGTGGCGGGGCGGGCGGCGGCCGGGGAGGGGGAGGCGGCCGTGCGTCAGCTCGTGCAGAAGGTCCAGCGGCGGGCGGTGGCGAGCCGGATCAGCCTGCCGCCGGACCTGAGCGGTGTCCGGCCGCCGGAGGTCGAGGCGCTGTATGCGGCGCTGTTACGCGGGCGGGGTCCGCTGCGGCTGATCGTGCCGCGCTCCTTGCTGCTGGAGGAGGACGAGCGGCAGTTGCTGAGCCGCTATACGGCGACGGGTGCCGTCGCGCGGGCGGCGTCCGTGGGCCTGCCGGAGATGGTGGTGATCGACGGGGCGGTGGCGATGCTCTGCGAGCCGGGGGCGCGGGGGACGCCGACGGTGGTCGGCGACCCGCTGGTGGTCAAGGCCCTGGAGGCGTTGTTCGACGCGGTGTGGGTGCAGTCCCCCGACGCCGGGCACCTGGCGGAGCTGGACGCCGCGGCGCTGCGGGCGGCCGGGGAGGACGGCTCCACGCTCGCCCAGGTCCTCGAACTGCTCGGCGCCGGCTGGACGGACGAGGCGGCCGCCCGGGAGCTGGGCTGTTCGGTGCGTACCTACCGGCGGCATGTGGCGGTGGTGATGCGGCTGTTGCGGGCCCGGTCGCGTTTCCAGGCCGGGCTGCGGGCCGGGCAGTGGCAGCTGGCGGCGGCGCGGTGAGCGCGCCCTCTCATACAGGCCCGGCGGGGTGGGTCACACGACGTCGTAGTCGAGGTCCACGGTCGGGGTGAGGGGGGATGCCTGGCAGGTGAGGATGTAGTTGTCGGCGATCTCTTCCTCGGTCAGGGTCCAGTTGCTGGCCATCTCGGCGCGGCCGCCGACCACGCGTGCCCGGCAGGTCGCGCACACCCCGTTCAGGCAGGAGAACGGCAGCTCGGGGCGGTGGGCGAGGCCCGCGTCGAGGAGGGTCTGGCCCGGCTCGACGGGGACGGTGCTGGTGTGTCCGCCGTGGCGCAGGGTCAGCTCGGCGCCCGGGTGCGGGGCGCGGGTGCCGTCGGCGGGTGCGGGCGGGGTGTCGGGCTGGGTGTGGAAGAGCTCGGCGTGGATGGTGGCGGCGGCCACGCCCTGTTCGGCCAGGACGTCGCGGGCGCCGCCGACCATGGCCTGGGGGCCGCACAGGAACCAGGTGTCGACGACGGCGGCGGGCAGTGGTCCGGCCAGGAGGGTGCGCAGGGTGGGGGCGTCGAGGCGCTGGTGGGGCAGGCCGATGTGGTGGGTCTCGCGGGAGAAGAGCCGCAGCAGGTGCAGGCGCCGGCCGTAGCGGTCCTTGAGGTCGGCGAGTTCCTCGGTGAACATGGCCGAGGCCGCGCTGCGGTTGGCGTACACCACGGTGAAGGTGCTGGTGGGTTCGGTGGCCAGGGCGGTGGCGGCCAGGGACAGTACGGGGGTGATGCCGGAGCCCGCCGCCAGTGCCGCGTAGTGGCGGCGGTGGTGGCCGGGGTCCAGCGGGGTGGTGAAGTGCCCTTGGGGGGCGAGGACGTCCAGGGTGTCGCCCGGGGCGAGTTCGCGGGCCAGGTAGGGGGACAGGCGTCCGCCGTCGACGGTGCGTACGCCGATCCGCAGGGTGCCGTCGGCGTCGAGCTGGCGGGGGGTGGAGCACAGGGAGTAGGCGCGGCGGACCTCGGCGCCCTCGCGGTGCGCGCGCAGTGTCACGTACTGGCCGGGGGCGAAGGCGAAGGTTGCGCGCAGCGGGGCGGGGACGTGGAAGGTGACGGCGACCGCGCTGTGGTCGTCGGCGGCCGGGGTGGCTGCGGTGACCGTCAGGGCGTGGAAGTCGTGGCGGGCGGGCGCCCCGGTGGTGGCGGTGGGGGCGGTCATCAGTGCTCCTTGACGTGGTCGAAGGGTTCGCCGCAGGTCCCGCAGCGCCACAGGGCTTTGCAGGCGGTGGAGCCGAAGCGGGTCAGTTCGGTGGTGTCGGCGGCGCCGCACAGGGGGCAGCGGGGTGCGGTGGCGGCCAGGGGGAGGAGGCGGGCGCCGGGGGGCGGGGCGGGGGCGGGGGGTGCGATGCCCGCCGCGCGGAGCTTGTCGCGGGCGGCGGCGCCGATCCAGCGGGTGGTCCACGGTGGTGACCAGGTGGTGTCGATCGTCGCCTGGGGGTAGCCGGCCGCCCGCGCCGCGGCGCGGATGTCGGCGCGGATGGTGTCCATGGCGGGGCAGCCCAGGTAGGTGGGGGTGATGGTGATGTGGGCCCGGCCGTCGGGGGTGATGTCCACCTGGCGCAGGATGCCCAGTTCCTCGATGGTCAGGACGCGGATCTCCGGGTCGTGGACGGTGGCGAGGGCTTCCCGCAGCCGGGCCGCGTCCCGCCCGTCGGTGCCCGTGGGCGCGGTGGGGCCGGTGGGGGCGGTCACCAGCGGGCTCCGGGGTGGGCGCGGTGCAGGGCCTGCATTTCGGTCAGCAGGTAGCCGAATGCCTCGGTGTGGATGCCCTGGCGGCCGCCGCCGGGTGCCCAGCCGTCGTCGGGGACGGTGAGGGTGGCCTCTTTGAGGGTGCGGGTGATGCGCTCGTGCCACAGGGGGCGCAGGGTGGCGGGATCGATGCCGGTGCCGTTCGCCGCGGCGGCCCGGTCGAGGGCGTCGGGGGTGAACAGGGCGTGGGTGTAGGGCCAGATGGTGTCGACGGCGTGCTGCATGCGGTGGTGGGATTCCTCGGTGCCGTCGCCGAGGCGGACCGTCCAGGCGGCGGCGTGGCCGGTGTGGTAGGCGCTCTCCTTGACGGCTTTGGCGGCGAGGGCGGCCAGGGCCGGGTCGGTGGAGGCGGCCAGTCGCCCGTACAGCAGCTCCTGGTAGGTGGTGAAGAAGAGGAGTTTGGCCATCGAGACGGCGAAGTCGCCGTTGTCCAGTTCGACGAGCTGGACGTGGGTGAACTCCTGCTCGGTGCGCAGGAAGGCCAGGGTGTCCTCGTCGCGGCCCCGGCCCTCCAGTTCGCCGGCGTGGGTGAGCAGGGCGCGGGCCTGGCCGAGCAGGTCGAGGCAGATGTTGGCGAGGGCCACGTCCTCTTCGAGCTGGGGGGCGCGGGCGCACCACTGGAGCAGGCGCTGGGCGGCGATCAGGGCGTCGTCGCCCAGGCGCAGGGGGTAGGCGGGTGCGGTGGCGGGGGTGGTGCGGGGTGCCGTCACAGGTGTTCGGCTCCTTCGGGCAGGGCGAAGAAGGCGGGGTGGCGGTAGGGCTTGTCGGCGGCGGGGTCGAAGAAGGGGTCTTTCTCGTCGGGGCTGGTGGCGGTGATGGCGGCGGCGGGCACCACCCACAGGGAGACGCCTTCGCCGCGCCGGGTGTACAGGTCGCGGGCGTGGTGCAGGGCCAGGTGGGCGTCGGGGGCGTGCAGGCTGCCGGCGTGGGTGTGGGCCAGGCCGCGGCGGGCGCGGACGAAGACCTCCCACAGGGGCCAGTCGCGGCGTGCGTCGGGTGCGGGCGGGCCGGTCATGCCGCGGCCTCGTCCGCCGCGGCCTCGTCCACCGTGGCCGGGGCGGTGGTGGCCGCCGGGTGCGGGCCGTGGTGGGGGGTGCGGTGTTTGGCGGCGTGGGCGGCGGCGGCCTCGCGGACCCAGGCGCCTTCGTCGTGGGCGCGGCGGCGGTGGGCCAGGCGCTGGCGGTTGCAGGGGCCGTCGCCCTTGATGACGCGGGTGAGTTCGTCGAAGTCGGGCGGGGTGAAGTCGTAGTGGCCGCGGTCGTCGTTCCAGCGCAGGTGGGCGTCGGGCGGGGTGAGGCCCAGGAGTTCGGCCTGCGGGACGCAGATGTCGACGAAGCGCTGGCGCAGTTCGTCGTTGGTGAAGCGTTTGATGCGCCAGGCCATCGACTGCTCGGAGTGGACGGAGGCGTGGTGCGGCGGGCCGAACATGGCCAGGGCCGGGTACCACCAGCGGTCGACCGCTTCCTGGGCCATCTGCCGCTGTGCGGGGGTGCCGTGGGTCAGGGCCCACAGGGAGTCGAAGCCCTGGCGGTGGTGGAAGGACTCCTCCTTGCAGACGCGGACCATCGCGCGGGCGTAGGGGCCGTAGGAGGAGCGGCACAGCGGGACCTGGTTGACGATGGCGGCGCCGTCCGTGAGCCAGGCCAGGGCTCCGGTGTCGGCCCAGGTCAGGGTCGGGTAGTTGATGAAGGAGAGGTAGCGCTGGCGGCCTTCGTGCAGGGCGTCGAGGAGGTCGGCGCGGTGGACGCCGAGGGTTTCGGCGGCCGCGTAGAGGTAGAGGCCGTGGCCGGCCTCGTCCTGGACCTTGGCCAGGAGGATGGTTTTGCGGGCCAGGGAGGGGGCGCGGGTGAGCCAGTTGGCTTCCGGCTGCATGCCGACGATCTCGGAGTGGGCGTGCTGGGCGATCTGCCTCACGAGGGTGCGTCGGTAGGCGTCGGGCATCCAGTCGCGGGGTTCGATTTTCCGGTCGTCGGCGATGACCTTCTCGAAGTGGGCCCGCAGGCCGGCTTCGTCGGGTGCGGTGCCGTGGCCGTGGGGTGTTCCCGCGGCGCCGGTGCCGGTGGCGGTGGGCGGTGTGGTGCGGTGTGCGGTGCGCAGTGCGGTGTGTGCCGCCTCCACCTCGGCCAGCAGCTCGCCCGCGCCGGGCGGTGCGAGCGGGTGCTCGTCCTTGTCCACCGGTGCTCTCCGTTCTGTCGCTGCTGTGCCGCGGTGCCCGGTTCGTGCCGCCTGGTGTGACCGCCGGCCGTGGGCGTGGATCGCGGTGGCCGGGTGCGGCCGTGGGTCACGGCCGCCGGTCACGGTGCGGTCCGCGGCCGCGGCCGCGGCCAGGGGCGTGGCCTTGGCCGGGGTGTTGCGGGTGCGGTCTTCGGCCGTGTGGTGACGAACGTAGCCAGGCCGCTTCCCGCGGTGGCGCTCTGCTGGCAACCACCTGTCAGGTGGGGGCCGGAGCGTGTCAGCAAGCTGCCAGAAATCCCCGGCCGCCCCCGTCGGCGGAAAAAACTCGGTGCCCAGTGGTGCTGACCGGAAAGGGGTGTTGGCGACGTGAGCGGCGGCAAGGGGTTCTACATCGGTGTGATGTTCGACAAGGCGGCCCGGACGCATGCCTCGGCGCCCGTCGTGCTGGACACACCGCTCCAGGTGGCGCCCGAGGGCGGGACGCACTGGACGGTCGGCGCGCTGGCGCGTCTGGTCCGCGAGCTCGCGGGCAGGCTGGTGTCGGCGGGGGTGCGCCACGGCGACCGGGTGGCGCTCTACAAGACGAACAACTTCGATATCGCGCTGCTGGCCGCCGCGGTGCAGCGGGTGGGCGCCGTCCCCGCGCTGCTCTCGCCGACGCTGGACGGACAGACCGCGGCGCGGCTGCTGGAGCGGCTGGAGCGGCCCTGGCTGCTCATCGACACCCCGCATCTCGAAGCCCGTGGTCTCGATACCTCGGCGGCCCGCCGGGTGCTGCTGAGCGCGGGTCCCGCGGTCGCGGGGGCCCAGGTGCTGGGCGCGCAGGCGGTGGCGTCGCTGGCGGGCACGTACCGGGCGCGGCCGGACGAGCCGGCGTTCATCAGCCACACCTCGGGCACCACGGGGGTGCCAAAGCTGGTGGTGCAGACGCCGGACGCGCTGTGGCAGCGGCTGCGTCTTCAGCAGGTCGTCGCGTCGCGGACCTGGCGGCGGGAGCCGGTGGCGCTGTGCGTGAGCTTTGTGCACGCCCGGTTCTACAGTGCGCTCAGTCTCGGTCTGGCGTACGGCAATCCGCTGCTGGTGGCGGTGGACGCGGATCCGGCCGTCATCGGTCCGCTGTTCGCCCGGCACCGGCCGGGTGTCGTCGAGACGCAGCCGAACACGTTCGTCGACTGGGAGGTGCTGGCCGGGGCCGCGGGGGGCCCGCTGGCCAATGTCCGCTACTACAACGCGACCTTCGACGCGCTGCACCCGCGCACCGTGCGGACGCTGCTGGGTGCCTCCGAGCGCCGGTCCCCCAAGTTCTTCCAGCTCTACGGCCAGTCGGAGACCGGGCCGGTGGCGGGCGGCTGGGTCACGGCGCGCGGTGCGGCCGAGGGGGGCGGGCGCAGTGTGGGCTGGCCGCTGCCGGGCATCGTGCGGATGCGGATCGTCGATGACGGGGGCCGGCCGGTGCGGTCGGGCACGGTCGGTCATATCGAGGTCAGGAGCCGTACCCGGGCGCTGACCTATCTCGGGGAGGACGAGCGTTTTCGCCGGCAGTTGCACGACGGCTGGTGGGCCATGGGCGATCTGGGGTTCAAGGACGCGCTGGGGCGGTTGCATCTGCTGGACCGGGGGGTCGACCAGGTCGAGGCCGTCGACAGCAGTCTGCGTGTCGAGGACACGCTGATGGCCAGGCTGCCGGAGCTGCGGGAGATCGTCATCGTGGGGTGGGGCGGCGGCCGGCCGGTGCCGGTGGCCTGCACCCGCGATGACGCGCCGCTGGATCCGGTGCGGTGGCAGCGGGCGGTGGCGGGGCTGCCCGCCATGGAGGCGGTGCGGCAGCTGCCCTTCGACCGGGTACCGCGTACCGCCACCTGGAAGGTGCGGCGGGCGGAGTTGGTGCGGCTGCTGGCCGAGGACGGCGGACATGACTGAGCGGCGCGGGGCGGCGCCGGGCGGGCCCGCCACTCCCCCGGCCCCGGCCATGTCCGCTGCCCCGGCCGTTTCGTCGGCGGTTTCGCCAGGCGAGTCTGGTGGAGGCCGGGATGCCGCCCGCCGCCGGCCCGTCCCCCTGGGCCACGCCACCGCCACCGCCACCATGGTGGGACCGGGCCGCGCCCGCGCCGTGTACGGGACCGTTCTCGTGGGCGGGCGGGGCCGCCGGGTGTGCGGTGCCCGGACGGGCCGTGTCCGTGTGCGCCTGGCCGTGGAGGAGTTATGGAGCCGTTGAGTGCCGCCACCCCTGCGGGCGGGGCGCCGCTGTCCCCGTCCGCGCACCGGGACACCTTCGCCCGGGACCATCTGCCACCCGTGTCCCAGTGGCCCGAGTTCGTCTTCGGTCTGCCCGAACTGCGCTACCCCGCGCGGCTGAACTGCGCCGAGGAGTTGCTGGACGCCACCATCGGCCGGTTCGGCGGGGCGCGGCCGGCGCTGTATGACGCGGCGGGGCGGATGTGGACGTATGCCGGGCTGCGGGAGCGGGTGGACCGGATCGCGCGGGTGCTGGTGGAGGATTTCGGGCTGGTGCCGGGCAACCGTGTGCTGCTGCGCGGTCCCAACGCGCCGTGGCTGGCGGCCTGTTGGCTGGCGGCGCTGAAGGCCGGTGCGGTGGTGGTGACCACGATGCCGCTGCTGCGCGCCGGTGAGCTGCGGGTGGTGGCCGGCAAGGCCCGTGTCGATCTGGCGCTGTGCGAGGAGCGCTATACCGACGAGTTGCTGCGGGCCCAGGTGGCCGGGCTGCGGGTGGTCGGCTACGGGGGTGAGGGCTCGGAGCTGGCGCGGCGGGCGGCCGTCAAGTCCGGTGGTTTCGGGGCGGTGGCGACCGCGGCCGATGATGTCGCGCTGATCGCGTTCACTTCGGGTACCAGTGGTGAGCCCAAGGCGACGATGCATTTCCACCGGGATGTGCTGGCCATCGCGGACACGTTCGCCGCGCGGGTGCTGCGTCCGGTGCCGGAGGATCTGTTCACCGGTAGTCCGCCGCTCGCCTTCACCTTCGGTCTGGGCGGGCTGCTGGTCTTCCCGCTGCGGGCCGGGGCGGCGTCGCTGCTGCTGGAGAAGGCCGCGCCGGGTGAGCTGTTCGCCGCGGTCGGCCGGCACCGGGCGACGGTCTTGTTCACCGCCCCCACCGCCTACCGGGCCGCGCTGCGCGAGATCGGGGGGTATGACCTGTCCTCGCTGCGGCGCTGTGTCTCGGCGGGCGAGACGCTGCCCGCGGACACCTGGCGGGCCTTCGAGGCCGCCACCGGGCAGCGGGTCATCGACGGCATCGGTGCGACGGAGTTGCTGCATGTGTTCATCGCGTCGGCCGATGAGGAGATCCGGCCCGGTGCGACGGGCAGGCCGGTGCCGGGGTTCGCGGCCCGTGTCGTCGACGGCGGCGGGCGGCCGGTGCCCGACGGGGTGGCGGGGCGGCTGGCCGTCCGGGGGCCGACCGGCTGCCGCTATCTGGCCGATGACCGGCAGCGTGACTATGTCCAGGACGGCTGGAACATCACCGGCGACATCTACGTCCGCGACGGTGACGGCTACTTCTGGTATCAGGCCCGCGCCGACGACATGATCGTGACCGCGGGCTACAACGTCGCCGCGCCCGAGGTCGAACAGGCCGTGCTGCGTCATCCGTCGGTCGCCGGCTGTGCGGTGGTGGGGGTGCCCGATGCCGAGCGCGGCAGTGTGGTCAAGGCGGTGGTCGTCCCCGCCGAAGGGCACGCGCCCGCCTCGGCGGCGGCCGCCGACCGGCTGGCGCGGGAGATCCAGGACCGGGTGAAGGCGGAGATCGCGCCGTACAAGTACCCGCGGATCGTGGAATTCGTCGCCGAACTCCCGTGCAGCAGCACGGGGAAGGTGCAGCGCGGGGTGCTGCGTCAGGCGCACACCGCGCGCGCCGTGGACACGAGGGGAAACGGATGATCAAGAGAAGAGCGCTGCTGACCGCGGCGGCGGCCACCGGTCTGGCCGCGCCGGGCCTGCTGGCCACCGGGGCCGCGGGCGCCACCGGGCCTGCCGGGGCCGCGGGCCGGGTGCGGTCCGGTGGTATCCCCTGGGAGCAGTTGCGGGCCGTGGTCCGAGGTGAGGTGGTGCTGCCGGGCGACGCCGGCTACGAGCGGGCCAAGCAGCTGGCCAGTGCCCAGTTCGACACGGTCCGCCCGCAGGCCGTCGTGCGCTGCGAGAGCGCCCGTGATGTGCGCGGGGCGCTGCTGTTCGCCCAGGACCACGATCTGCCCACCGCCGTGCGCAGCGGCGGGCACAGTTTCACCGGCTGGTCGACCGGCCAGGGGCTGGTGATCGACCTGTCGCGGATGGACCGGGTGCGGCCCTCGGCGTCCACGGTGCACCTGGGTCCGGCGGCGCAGGCCGTCGATGTCGTCACCGCGCTCGCGCCGCTGGGGCTGAGTGTGCCGGGCGGGTTCTGTCCGACGGTCGCGCCGGGCGGGTTCGTCACCGGCGGCGGTATGGGCTGGCATTTCCGCAAGTACGGGCCCGCCAGCGACCGGCTGGTCGCAGCCCAGGTCGTGCTCGCCGACGGCCGTATCGTCACCGCCTCGCGCGAGCACCACCGTGATCTGCTGTGGGCGCTGCGCGGGGGCGGCGGCGGTAATTTCGGTGTGGTCACCGACTTCGAGATCGCCCCGACCCGCGAGCGGCGGGTGGTGACCCTCGATCTGACCTGGCCCTGGGCGCTGGCCGACCGGGTCCTTGCGCACTGGCAGGAGTGGGCGGCCGCCGCCCCCGCCGACCTGGCGCCGCGGGCCGGGATCCTCCTCAACGATGCCAGGCCCGGCGCCGAGCCGACCGTCATCGTCGGCGGCGCCCACTTCGGCGAGCAGTCGGAGCTGGAGGCGCTGGTGGCCGAGCTGACCGCCGCGATCGGTACCCCGCCCACCACCCGCGTCATCCAGGAACGCCCCTACCGGGACGCCATGATGCGGCTGTTCGGCTGCACGGACTCCTCCACCGCGCAGTGCCATCTGACCGGCAGCAACCCCGAGGCGCTGCTGCCGCGCACCACCTGGGTGCGCCACCGCAGCCGCATGTTCGGCCGGCCGGTGCCCGCCTCGGGTCTGGCCGCCATGCTCGGCGCGTTCGACGCCGAGCGCCGGGCGGGCCAGTACCGGTGGCTGGGGCTGCTGTCCCTGGGCAAGAACGCGAACGCGCCCGGCGCGCAGGACACCGCCTATGTGCACCGCGACGCCGAATTCTTCGCCGTCTACACCGTCGGTCTGAGCAGTCCGCAGCCCGAGCCGGAGGAGCTGTCCGCCGCGCTCGGCTGGGTCGGCGGCGGTTTCGCCGCCATGGACCCCTTCTCCAACGGCCGCACTTACGTCAACTATCCCGACCCCGACCTGCCCGACTGGGCGGATGCCTACTACGGGCAGAATCTTCCCCGGCTCTCCGCGGTGAAGCGCCGGTACGACCCGCACGGCTTCTTCCGCTCCCCGCACAGCATCCCGCTCTGACCCCGGTCCGCACAGCATCCCGCTCCGACCCCGGGCCGGGCGGCGGCAGCGGCGGCCGGCCGGACCGGGCCGGCCGCTCGCGCGGCCGCCGCCCGTCCACATACCGAAGGTGACCTTCCATGCCGTTGTCGCAGTCAACAGATGCCCGGCGCATCCCGGCCGGTGTGCCCGGGAGTGGCCGTGCGGGGTGCGGGCGGCTTCGGGTCGCCGTCGTCGGGGCGGGGCCCCGGGGACTGTCCGTGCTGGAGCGGCTGTGTGCCAACGCCCGTGCGGAGCACGCCGGCCGGCCGCTCACCGTGCATGTCATCGACCCGTACCCGCCCGGCGCCGGACGGGTGTGGCGCACCGCCCAGTCCCGGCATCTGCTGATGAACACGGTCGCCTCGCAGATCACCGTCTACACCGACGCCGGGGTCCGCATCGACGGCCCGGTCGAGCCGGGCCCCAGCCTGTACGAGTGGGCGGCCGCCCTGGAGACGGACGGCGGGGCAGGCGGTGTGGCTGCGGCGGTGCGTGCCGAGGCCCGGCGGCTGTCCCCCGATGACTACCCCACCCGTGCCTTTTACGGCCACTATCTGGAGGACGCCTACCGGCGGATCGTGGCCGGCGCGCCCGGTGGTGTGCGGGTGGTCGCGCACCGGCGGCGCGCCGTCGCTCTCGATGAGGACCGGCGCGGTGGGCAGCATCTGGTCCTCGACGACGGGACGCGGCTCGACGCTCTGGACGCGGTGGTGCTCGCCCAGGGGCATCTGGATGCGGTGCTCGCCCCGGGTGAGGCCGAACTGGGTTCGGCGGCGCGGGAGTTGGGCCTTGGCTATGTGCCGCCGGCCAACCCCGCGGACGTGGACCTGTCGTGGATCGGGCCGGAGCGGACGGTGCTGCTGCGCGGTCTGGGCCTGAACTTCTTCGACCATCTGGCGCTGTTCACGCTCGGCCGCGGCGGCGTCTTCACCCGTAGTGGCGGGCGGGTGGTCTACCGGGCCTCGGGCCGTGAGCCGCGGCTGCTGGCCGGGTCGCGGCGCGGTATCCCGTACCACGCGCGCGGGGAGAACGAGAAGGGCGCGCACGGCCGTCACCTGCCGCGGTTGCTGACCCCGGAGGTCATCGCGCAGTTGCGCAAGCGCGCCCAGGCGGGTGAGCGGCTGCGCTTCGATACCGATCTGTGGCCGCTGATCGACGCGGAGGTGTCGTGCGTCTACTACGCGGCGCTGCTGGCCGCCCGCGGGCGCGGCGTGTGGTGCGGGCGGTTCGCCGAGGAGTTCTTGGACGCGCCGGATGCCGCCGCGCGCGACCGGCTGCTGGATGCCTGGGCCATCGCGCCCGGGGAGCGCTGGGACTGGGAGCGGCTGGCCCGCCCCGGCCCGGCGGGGGGCTTCGCCGACCGCGGGGCGTTCCGGGCTTGGCTGCTGGGGCATCTGCGGGCGGATGTCGCCGCCGCCCGTGCGGGCAATGTCAGCGGCCCGCTGAAGGCGGCGCTGGACGCGCTGCGCGATCTGCGCAACGAGATCCGGCTGGTCGTCGACCACGGCGGTCTGGAGGGGCGTTCCTACCGTGAGCATCTCCAGAGCTGGTACACGCCGTTGAACGCTTTCTTGTCGATCGGGCCGCCGGTCTCGCGGATCGAGGAGATGGCCGCGCTGATCGAGGCGGGTGTCCTGGAGGTGCTGGGCCCGGGGACGTGGGTGCGGGTGGACCGTGCCCGGCGTGCCTTCGTCGCCGCTTCGTCGGTGCCGGGCCCGCAGGTGGCGGCGGATGTGCTGATCGAGGCGCGGCTGCCGGAGCCGGACGTGCGCCGTACCACCGACCCGCTGCTGCGTCGGCTGCTGGCCGCCGGCGGGTGTGCCCCGTACCGCATTCCCACGGCCGACGGCGCGGGGTATGAGACGGGTGGTCTGGCGGTTGGTGCGCGGCCCTACCGGCTGCTGGACGCGGACGGGCGGGCGAGCGGGCGGCGTTTCGCGTACGGCGTGCCCACCGAGGCCGTCCACTGGATCACCGCCGCCGGGATACGGCCCGGGGTGGACTCGGTGACGCTCGGCGACTCCGATGCCATCGCCCGTGCGGTGCTGGCGCTGTCCCCCGTGTCCGGCGGTGTGCGCCTGGACACCGGTCTGAGCGAGGTGAGTTCATGAGTGCCCTGCACGGTGGTGATGCCGCGGGCGTGCCCGGTGCGCTGGCGGATGCCGGTCTGCTGTCCCCGGTGCGGGCGGGGACCTTGGTGGAGGCGGCCGTCGGTGACCTGGCCTGGCTTCAGGCGATGCTCGACGCGGAGGCGGCGCTGGCGCGTGCGCAGGCCGCGCTCGGCACGGTGCCGGGCGCGGCCGCCGCGGCGATCACGGCCGCGGCGTCGGTGGAGCGGGTGGACCTGCGGGCGGTGGCGCTCGCGGCGCGGGAGACCGCCAACCCCGTGGTGGCGCTGGTGGCGGCGCTCACCGCGTGCGTGGCCCGGCAGGATGCGGACGCCGCCGGGTACGTGCATCGCGGGTCCACCAGCCAGGACATCTTCGACACCGGTGCGATGCTGGTCGCCGCCCGTGCCCTGGCGCTGATCCGGGCCGATCTGGGGCGCGTGGCGGCGGCGTTGGGCGCGCTCGCCGCGGCGCACCGCGACACCCCGATGGCCGGGCGCACCCTGGCGCTGCACGCCGTGCCCACCACGTTCGGGCTCAAGGCGGCGGGGTGGCGGGCGCTGGTGCTGGACGCGGACGCGCGGCTGGCGCGGCTGCTGGCGGGCGGGCTGCCCGTCGCGCTGGGCGGGGCCGCCGGGACGCTGGCCGGGTATCTCGCCCACGCCCGCGGACACTCCCCCGCCGGCACCGGCGGACCGGGCGGGCCAGGCGGATCGGACGAGGCAGACGGGCCGGGCGGATCGGGCAGGGCAGACGGGGCAGGCGGGCCGGGCGACTCGGATGGGTCGGGTGGGGGTGGCTGGGATGCGGGGGATTATGCCGACCGGCTCGCCGCCGCCTACGCCGCCGAGACCGGGCTGGCCCGGCCCACCCTGCCCTGGCACGCCCTGCGCACCCCCATCGCCGACCTGGGCGCGGCCCTGGCTTTTACGGCCGGTGCACTCGGCAAGATGGCGGTGGATGTGCAGTCGCTGACCCGTACCGAGGTGGCGGAGGTCGCCGAGCCGGGTGCCGGCGGCCGGGGGGCCTCCTCGGCGATGCCGCACAAGCGCAACCCGGTCCTGGCCACGATGATCCGCTCCGCCGCCCTCCAGGTCCCGGCGCTCGCCTCGGTGCTGACGCAGACGATGCCCGGCGAGGACGAGCGCTCGGGCGGTGCCTGGCACGCCGAATGGCTGCCGCTGCGCGAATGCCTGCGGCTGACGGGCGGCGCCGCGCACACCGCCGCCGAGCTTGCCGAGGGACTGACGGTCCGCCCGCGGCGGATGCGCGCCAATCTCGCCCTGACCGGCGGTCAGATCGTCTCGGAGCGGGTGGCGGCCGCCCTGACGCCCCTGCTGGGCAGGGCGGCGGCCCGGGAGCTGCTGGCCCGTGCCTGCGCCCGCGCCGCGCAGGAGGAGCGGACGCTGGAGGAGGTCCTGGGCGCGGCGCCCGAACTGGCGGGGGTGCTCGGCGCCGGAGAGCTGGCCGGGCTCTGTGACCCGGCCGCCTACACCGGGGCCGCCGGCGACCTCGTCGACCGCGCCCTGCGGCGCTGACGGCCGCAGGGCACGCGCCCGCCCCGGTGCGACCGGACACCGCGAACACCGGCCACCCCGGCGCCGGTGTCCGCGGTGCGCGAGCCGGTCAGTCCTGCTGGAAGAAGCCGGTCCGCCAGGAGGTGTGCACCGGCTCCCAGCCCAGTTCCCGTGCCCGCGCGTTGCGGGCACCGCGCTCCCAGCCCGCGCCGCCCGGCGCCGCCTGCGGGGCCGGTGCGCCCAGCGCCTTGGCCAGGGCCGGCACCCATTCGCGTGCCGGGGCCGGGTCGTCGTCGACGACGTTGACCGCGCCGCCGGGCCACCGCAGCGCCAGCTGGGCGGCGCGCGCGGCGTCCTGGACGTGCACGAACGAGGACACCCCGTCGTGGGCGGGCAGCCCCGCCTGGGCGACCTTGTCGGCCATCATGCCGCCGGGCGCGTACCAGGTGCCCGGTCCGTAGAAGGTGCCGTAGCGCAGGACGACATGCTCCTCCAGTTCGGCGACGGCCTCCTCCAGCGCGGTGATGCCGCCGATGGTGGTGGCCCGGGGCTCGGGGGCGCCGGTGTCGAGGGGGGTGCGCTCGTCGGCGGGTGTGGTGCCGCTCTCGTACGCCCAGGAGATGGACTGGGCGATGATCCGGCGCACTCCGGCCCGCCGGGCGGCGTCCACGAGGGCGCGGGTGCCTTCGGTGCGGATGCGTGCGTTGTCCGCGGGGCTTCCCCCGGACAGCGAGGTGAGCTGGTGCATGATCACGTCCGGGCCGGCCTCGGACACCGCGTCGGCCACCGCGGCGCGGTCGAACACGTCGAGGAGCAGGCCCTGCGCCCCCTGGGCGCGCAGCCGTGCCACGCCCTCGGTGGTGCGGGACGCGCCCCACACCTCGTGTCCGTCCGCTACCAGCATGGGCACGAGCTGGCGGCCGATGGCCCCGCTGCCGCCGGCGACGAAGATTCGCATGAGATCGATACTCCCGAGATCGGTGGTCATCAGTGTTCCGCGTTCAGTGTGGCGTGTTCGTGTGGCGTGTTCGTGTGGCGTGTGGCGTGTGGCGTGATCGGATCCAGGCGGTCCGTGGGGTGCGGGTGGCCGGTAACTCCGGTTGGGGGTCCGGGAGTTCTCCGCTCCCGGGTGGGCGGGGCGGGCGTCATCCGGGGTGCGGGGCGGGCCCCTCCTGGGTGTCCCGGCCCGCCGGTTCGGCCGGTTCCGTCGGTGGGACGGTTTCGGCCGGTGGGGCGGTGCGTACGCGTTCGGTCGCCCACAGGGCGATGGCCGCCAGGCCGAGCGCCCCGCCGACGGCGCAGACGCCCGGCCAGCCCAGCCACGGGTAGAGGGTCACCGCCAGGGCGCCGCCGGCCGAACCGCCCAGGAAGTAGGCGGACATGTAGGCGGTGGTGACCCGTGAGCGGATCTGCGGGCGGTAGCCGTAGATGCGGGCCTGGTTCAGGACGTGGACGCCCTGTACGCCCACGTCGAGCAGGAGGATCCCGGCGATGACCAGTGCCAGGATCTCGTGGCCGGCCAGCAGTGCCCAGGAGGCCACGATGGCGGTGAGCAGCAGGCCGGTCGCGGTGTGTGCCAGGCCCCGGTCCTGGAGGCGGCCGGCGGGCTGGGCGCACAGTGCCCCGGCCGCTCCCAGCAGCCCGAAGAGTCCGATGATGGCCGGGGAGTAGCCGTAGGGCTCCTTGGCGAGCATGAACGGCAGGGCGGTCCACAGCAGTTGGAAGGCGGCGAAGCCCGCCGCGCCGATGGCCATGCGCCGGCGCAGGAACGGCTCGGTGCGCACGAGGGAGGCCACCGAGGCGAGCAGCCGCGGGTAGCTGGAGCCGGGTGGTACGGGCAGGTCGGGCAGTTTCCGGTACAGGATGAGGGTCAGGGCGGCGATGAGGACGGCGGCGGTGGCGTAGACCAGGCGCCAGCCGGCGAGTTCGTCCAGGGCGCCGGCGACGGTGCGGGCCAGCAGGACGCCCAGCAGCAGGCCGGTCATCAAGGTGCCCACGACGCGGCCGCGCTGGGTGTCGTCGGCGAGGGTGGCGGTCATGGGGATCAGGATGTTGATGACCGAGCCGGTGACGCCGGCGAGGGTGAGGGCCGCGATCAGGGCCCAGGCGCCCGGCGCCGCGGCGGCGGCGGCGAGGATCACCGCGTCGGCGACGAGCATCGGCACGATCAGCCGGCGTCGCGATACGAGGTCGCCCAGTGGGACCACGAGTATTAGTCCGGCGGCGTAGCCGAGTTGGTTGAGTGTCACGCACAGGCCGATGACGGCGGAGGAGACGCCGAAGGTGTCCTGGAGGTCGGGCAGCAGGGGCTGGGCGTAGTAGTTGTTGGCGACGATCAGCCCGCAGGCGGCCGCCAGCAGCAGTACCAGTGACCGCGGTATTCCGCTCCCGGGCGTGGCGGTGCGCCCTGCAGGGGCTGTCGCCGCGCCGCCGCGTCTTGATCGCTCGGTGGTCATGTGTGCAGGCTAAAAGCTTCCTGGTGCGATTGGCTGGGCCATATTCCGCGTACGAGACTGGGCCAAAGGGACGGCGATGTCGGGGACGAGAGTGGCGGGGCTGGACCTCTTCATCGAGATGGCTCCGCGGGGGCGGCGGGGGCGGGCGGTGGAGGAGGCGCTGCGGGCGGCGATCGTCGAGGGCCGGCTGGCGGCGGGTTCGCGGTTGCCGGCCACGCGGAGTCTGGCGGAGGAGCTGGGGCTTTCGCGGGGCACGGTCAGTCAGGCGTATGCGCAGCTGGTGGCGGAGGGCTGGCTGACGACGGCCGGGCGGGCCGGTACGCGGGTGGCCGCGCAGCCCTCGCCGGAGTTGCGTGCGGTGCGGGCGGTGGGTGGTGCGGTGCCGGCGCCGCTCCATGATCTGGGTCCGGGCCGGCCCGATGTGTCGGTTTTTCCGCGTCAGGCGTGGCTGGTGGCGCTGCGTCATGTGCTGCGGGAGGCGCCGGCGGCGGCGTTGGGTTATGGCGATCCGCGGGGCCGTATCGAGTTGCGTGCGGCGCTGTCGGGCTATCTGGGGCGGGTGCGGGGGGTGCGGGTCGATCCGGGGCATCTGGTGGTGTGTTCGGGCTATACGCAGGCTCTGGGGCTGCTTGCGGAGGTGTTCGCGCAGGTGGGGGTGCGGGAGGCGGGGATGGAGAATCCGGCGCTCGCCGATCATCTGACGGTGGTGGGCAGGCGGTTGGGGGTGGTGGATGCGGAGGTCGATGCGGAGGGGATGAGTGTGGCGGCGCTGGAGGGTTCGGGGGCGGGTGCGGCGGTGTGTACGCCGGCGCATCAGTTTCCGCTGGGGGTGAGTATGAGTGCGGCCCGGCGGGCGCGGCTGCTGGGGTGGGCGCAGGAGCGTGGGGGGTGGATCGTCGAGGACGATTACGACGGTGAGTTCCGTTATGACAAGCGTCCGGTGGGTGCGCTTCAGGGCCGTCATCCGGGGCGGGTGGTCTATGTGGGGTCGGTGAGCAAGTCGTTGGGGCCGGGGGTGCGGCTGGGCTGGATCGCGTGTCCGCCGGGGTTGCTGGAGCCGCTGACGGAGGTGAAGCGGCTGGCGGACCGTACGACGGGGCCGCTGGATCAGCTGGCGTTCGCCTCGATGCTCGCTTCGGGTGCCTATGACCGGCATCTGCGCACGGTGCGGCGGGCGTACCGGCAGCGGCGTGATGTGTTGGCGGCGCGGGTGGCGCAGTGTCTGCCGCGGGCCCGTCTGACGGGGATCGCGGCCGGTCTGCACGCCATCGTGGAGTTGCCGGTCGCCGGTCCTTCGGAGGCCGATGCGGTCGCGGCGCTGCGGGCGGCGTCGGTGCGTGTCCATCCGCTGGGCAGCTATCTGCGGGGCCCTGTGCCGGCCGGGTATGCGCCGCGTCTGGTCGTCGGTTACGCCACTCCCCCGGCGCATGCCTATGGGCTCGCTCTGGATGCGCTGCTCGGCACGTTGCGCGCGTTGTGAGCGGCGAAGGCGGCGGGGTCGGCGAAGGCGGCGGGGTTGCGGGGGCGGCCGGCAGGGGCGGCTGCCGGCCGCGGTGAGGTGTGGCGGTGGTGTGGGTCCGGTTTTGCGGGCCCGGTTTTTACAGGCCCAGGGTGCGGCCGATGAGTTCTTTCATGATTTCGGTGGTGCCGCCGTAGATGGTCTGGACGCGGCTGTTGGCCCATTCGCGGGAGATGGGGCTTTCCTTGAGGTAGCCGTAGCCGCCGTGGAGCTGGAGGCAGCGGTTGGCGACGTCGACCTGGAGTTCGGTGGTCCACCATTTGGCTTTGGCGGCGTCGGCCAGGCTCAGGCGCCGGGCGTTGAGTTCGCTCATGCAGTGGTTGAGGAAGACGCGGGCGATGGTGACTTCGGTGTCCATGGTGGCGAGTTGGAAGCGGTTGTGCTGGAAGCTGCCGATGGACTGGCCGAACGCCTGGCGGGTGCGGGCGTATTCGAGGGTGTCGGCGAGCATGCGTTCGGCTGCGGCGACGGCGACGGTGGCGATGCTGAGGCGTTCTCTGGGCATGCCGGACATCAGGTAGGCCATGCCGGCGTTCTCTTTGCCGATGAGGTTGGCGGCGGGTACGCGGCAGTCGTCGAAGAAGAGTTCGCAGGTGTCGCTGGCCGTCCAGCCCAGTTTTTCCAGGCGTTTGCCGCGGCTGAAGCCGGGGGTTCCGCGCTCGACGACCAGCAGGCTGATGCCCTGGGCGCCGCGTTGGGGCTGGGTTTTGACCGCGACGAGGATCAGGTCGGAGTTCTCGCCGTTGGTGATGAAGGTCTTCTGTCCGTTGAGGACGTAGCTGTCGCCGTCGCGTACGGCGGTGGTGCGGATGTCGGCGACGTTGGAGCCGGCGTCGGGTTCGCTCATGGCGATGGCGGCGATGTGTTCGCCGGCGCACAGTGCGGGCAGCCAGCGTTCGCGTTGTTCGGGGGTGGTGCGGGTGGTGAGGTAGGAGGCGAGGACGTCGTTGTGGGCGATGAAGCCGGGTGCGGTGACGCGGGCGCGGATGAGTTCTTCGGCGAGGACGGCGTGGTAGCGGAAGTCACTTTCGCCGCCGCCGCCGTATTCGAGGGGGACGCCGGTGCCCAGCAGGCCGGCCTTGCCGGCTTTGCGCCACAGTTCGCGGCTGACGATGCCGTCCTTCTCCCACTGGTCGTGGTAGGGGACGGCTTCGCGGGCCAGGAATTCGCGGCACAGGGTGCGGAAGTCTTCGTGTGATGCCTCGTAGGGCGTGTTCCCCATGTGGGCGTTGCCTTTCCTGCGAGAGCCCCGGCCGGGGTGTGCGGGCCGGCCGGGGCGGTGGTCATCGGGACAGGTCCTCGCCCACGATCGTGAGGATCTCTTTGGGTTGCTGGAGTGCGGCGAAGTGTCCGCCGGGGATCTCGGCGTGGCGGCTGGGGGCGCTGCTGTGGTGGGACCACTGCCACATCTGGTCGGGTGTGACGTAGGCGTCCTGGCGGGCGGCGATCAGGGTGAGGGGGACGTCGGTGTGCAGGGCGGTGTCCTGGGGGAACTGGCGGCGCACGGCGTAGTCCTCGCGCATGAGGCGGACGAGGTAGCGGCTCATGGCGCCGTCGGTGAGCAGTTCGCGGGGGGTGCCGCCGTCGGCGGCGATTTTGGCCAGGAGTTCCTCGTCGGTGAGGGCGGCGGTGGTGTCGGGGGGCTGGAGTGGTGGTGGCAGGGCCGCGGAGAGGATGGCGCGTTCGGGGGCCTGTCGGGCGGTGCGGGCCAAGGTGGCGCCGACGGCCAGGCTCAGGGTGGCGCCGAAGCTGTGGCCGAAGGTGGCGTAGCGCAGGTGGGGGGTGTTCTTGCGGGCCTGGCGCAGGTCGGCTGCCAGGTGGTCGGCGAGGGAGTCCACCAGGGTGCGGTAGTCGGCGATGTGGGGTTCGCGGGTGCGGGTGCCGCGTCCGGGCGGGTCGATGCCTTTGATCTGGAGGTGGGGTGGGGCGAGGGTTTTCCAGGGGCGGTAGACGGAGGAGGTGGCGCCGGCGTGGGGGAAGCAGTAGAGCCGTACCGGCGGGCTGGGGGTGGGCGGCACGGTTACTCCTTGGTGCTGCTGGCGATGCGTTCGGCCAGCATGAGGGTGGTCAGGTTGGTGGGTGCGCTGGGGATGGTGGGGAAGACGGAGGCGTCGACGACGCGGAGGTTTTCGGTGTGGTGGACGTGGCAGTTCTGGTCGACGACGGCCATGGGGTCGGTGGCCGGGCCCATGCGGGCGGAGCCGACGGCGTGCCAGCCGGGGTTCATGATGTTGCGGACGCCGCTGCGCAGGATTTTGTCGTTGGCGACCATGGCGTCGGTCCAGAACTGGGTCTGGTCCAGGCGGCTTCCCATGCCGTCGGAGCGCAGGACGCGCCAGGCTTTGCGGACGCCGTGGGCGAGGCGTTCGATGTCGTCGGTGGCGGTGCCCAGGCCGAGTTCGATGACGGGCCGGCTGTGGGGGCCGGCGTCTTCGAGGAAGACGCGGCCGTGGGAGGCGGGGCGCAGCAGCATGACGGAGATGCCGACGACCATGGGCCAGCCCAGGCGGTCGATGAAGCCGGGGATGGTCTGGCTGTCGACGTTGTTGAGCAGGCCCATCTGGATGTCGGTGTCGTCGTCGAAGCCGCTGGACATGCGGGCGGCGACCTGGCGCCAGGGCAGGCCGGGGGTGCAGACGCCGGGTTTGGGCTGGGACCAGATGACGACGGAGGGGTGGTCGGCGAGGTTTTCGCCGACGCCGGGCAGGTCGGCCACGGGGGTGATGCCCAGCGTGGTGGAGAGGGCGGCGCTGGCGACGCCGGAGCGCTGGAGGATGGCGGGGGTGCCGATGGCGCCGGCGCTGAGGGTGACGTTGCGGGCGGCGACGGTGGTGGGGCGGCCGTCTTCGAGGAGTTCGACGCCGACGGCGCGGTGGCCTTCGAACAGGACGCGGGTGACGCGGGTGTGGGTGCGGATTTGCAGGTTGGGCAGGGTGCGGGGGCCGGTGAGGTAGACGGTGGCGGCGTCCACGCGCTCACCGTGCAGGGCGTTGGAGGGGACGGTGCCGACGCCGTCTTGGTGGCCGCTGTTGAGGTCGGGCAGGTCGGTGACGCCCAGGCGGGTGCATTCGGCCCAGAACGCGGCGTCCAGTGCGTGCAGTTGCTCGGGCGCAGGGCGGCGGATGGGCAGGGGGCCGCTGTCGCCGTGGAGGCTGCCGGGGAAGTCGGGGTCGTTCTCGATGGCTTTGTAGAAGGGCAGGACCTGTTCCCAGGACCAGTCGGGGTTGCCGTGTGCCACCCAGTCGTCGAAGTCGCGGGGCAGGCCGCGCATGGCGAGGGCGCCGTTGACGGCGGAGGAGCCGCCGACGACCTTGCCGAGCTGGTAGGGGAAGCGGGACCACAGGGCGCGGGTGCGCCGGGCTTCGGTTTCGGGGCTGTTGTCGGGGGCGCCGGTGCGCAGGAGGTCCGCGAGGCGGGTGCTGGTGCGCAGGTTGGCGCGGTAGTCCCAGTTGTAGCCCTCCAGGATGAGTTTGCTCGCGTCGCGCAGTGGGTTGGCGCCGGGGTCGGTGGGCTGGTCGCTGCCGGCTTCCAGGAGCAGGACGTGTGCTCCGGTGGCGGCGAGGCGGGCGGCGGTGACCGCTCCGGCGGATCCGGCTCCGACGATGACGTGGTCCCATACGGTGGCGGTCTCGCTCATGCCTGCGCCTCCTGGATCGACGCGATGATCTCGGCGAAGGTCGCGATGGTCGCGTTGGTGAAGAGCCCTTCGAGGACTTCTTGTTCGGCTTCGGGGCTGATGCCGAATTCGGTGCGCAGGTGGCCGATGATGCCGACGGCGTGCAGGGAGTCGCCGCCGACGTCGAAGAAGCCGTCGTCGATGCCGAAGTCGGTGTGGCCCAGGCGTTCGGACCACAGGGCGAGGAGTTTCTCCTCGATCTCGTTGCGGGGTGCTGTGCGGTGGTCGGTTTCGGCGCTGTCGTTCCAGGGGGTGGGCAGGGCCTTGTGGTCGATCTTCCCGTTGGGTGTCAGGGGCAGCTGCGTCAGGGGGACGTAGTGGCTGGGCACCATGTAGCTGGGGAGCAGGCCGGTGAGGGCTTCGCGCAGGGCGGCGGGGTCGGTGGCGGGGGTGGGGGGCTGGTCGGTGACGCAGTAGGCGGCGAGCTGGCGCTGGCCGGTGCGGGGGTGGACGGGTGCGGTCACCATGGCCTGGCGGATGCCGGGCTGGCGGATGAGGGCGGCTTCGATCTCGCCGAGTTCGACGCGGTAGCCGTTGATCTTCACCTGGAAGTCCTCGCGGCCGAGGATTTCGATGTCGCCGCCGGGCAGGTAGCGTCCCAGGTCGCCGGTCTTGTAGAGGCGTTCGTGGGTGTCGGGGTGGGTGATGAAGCGTTCCGCGGTGCGGGCCTCGTCGCCCCAGTAGCCCTGGGCGACGCCGGTGCCGCCGATGTGGATTTCGCCGGTGACGCCGATGGGGCAGGGCTCCAGCCAGGAGTTGTAGACGTGGAGGGTCTGGTTGGCCAGGGCCTTGCCGTAGGGGATGCTCGACCAGTGCTCGGGGACGGTGTCGATGGGGTAGCACACCGACCAGATGGAGCCTTCGGTGGCGCCGCCGAGGCTGGTGACCTTCATGTCGGGGAAGTGGGCGCGGATCTGGCCGGGCAGGTCGGTGGGGATCCAGTCGCCGCTGAGCAGGGCCAGGCGGGGTCCTGCGGGGTGCGGTGTGCGGGTTTCGTCGAGGGATTCGATCCACATCCGCATGGGTGCGGGGACGCTGTTCCAGATGGTGACGTGGTGGCGTTCGACGAGGTCGGTCCAGTGGGCGACGTCGTTGGACTGTTTGGCGGAGGGGACCACGACGGTGCCGCCGGCGCCCAGGACGCCGAAGATGTCGTAGACGGACAGGTCGAAGTTGGCCGGGGCCAGGGCCAGGACTCGGTCCGTGTCGTCGACGTCGAAGCGGCGGTTGATGTCCTGGACGGTGTTGGCGGCGCTGCGGTGGGAGATCATCACGCCCTTGGGCTCGCCGGTGGAGCCCGAGGTGAAGATGACGTAGGCGAGGTCGTCGAGGCCCTGGCGGCTCTCCAGCGGGTCGGGGCTGCACCGGCGGGTGGCGTCCTGCTCGGCGGTGACGACGGCGATGCCGGGCGGCCAGGTGAGGGCTTCGTGCAGTTCCCGGTCGGTGACCACGGCCTGGGCCCGGCAGCGCTCCAGGAGGGTGTGGCGTCGTGCTTCGGGCAGGTCCGGGTCGATGGAGACGTAGGCGGCGCCCGCGTGCAGGACGCTCAGCAGGGCGGCGATCTGTTCGGCGCCGGGCCGCAGGCAGACCGCGATGAGGGTGTTGGGCTCGGCGCCGCAGGCCGCGCGCAGGCGGCGGGCCAGGCGGTGGGCTTCCTCGCTGATCTGGCGGTAGGTGGTCTCGGTGCCGTCCGCGATGACGGCCACCGCGTCGGGGCGGCGGGCGGCGGCCGCGGCGACGAGTTCGTGCAGACGGGCCGGGGGAAGGTCGGTGGCGGTCGCGTTGGCGCGCCGGCGCTCCTCGGCCTGGGCGGCCGGGAGGGGCACGATCTGGCGGCTGCGGTCCCAGACGGTGTCGTCGTCGGCCAGCTGGTCCAGCAGTACCTGGTAGGCGTCGAACATCGCCTCCAGCGTGCCGTCGGGGAAGAGTCCGGCCACCGCGTTCCAGTGGATGATGAGCTTGCCGTTGTCCTCGAAGATCTGGTTCTCCAGCCACACCTGGGGGGTCTGGCTGGCGCTGTGCACCAGGTCGCCGAAGGCGCCCAGAGCGTCGCCGTTGGCGTCTTTGGCGTCGGCTTCGAGGGTGCTGGAGAAGACCACGGGCATCGCCACCGCGCGGCCGTCGCCCTGGCGGCGGGTGAGTTCGCGCAGTACGCGGATGCCGCTGAACGCCGAGTGGGCCAGGTCGCTCAGGAGCTGGTGCTGGACGCCGGCGGCGCGCTGAGCGAACGTTTCGTCAGCGCGGCCGGTGGCGGCGAAGAGGCTGGGGGCGAGGAAGTCGCCCATGATCTGGCCGGCCTGGGGATGCAGCGGCAGCCGGTTGAGGAGGGTGAGCGTCACGGTGAAGTCCTGGCGCTTGGACCAGGTGCGCAGCACCTCGCAGTACGCGGCGAGCAGCAGCGCCGAGGGCCGCAGGCCCCGCCGGTCGGCCGCGGCGCGCAGTGCGGCCCAGCGCGCCGGGGGCAGGACCCTGCTGTGGCGGGTGAAGTCGGGGCGGCCCAGCCGTTCGGGGGCGGTGGCGAGCGGGAGGTCGGGGGCGGGCGGGAGGTCCTCGACTCGGGCGAGCCAGTAGTCGGCGGCCTTGGTGGCCGCCGGGTCGTCCTCCAGGGCCTGTTCGGCCAGTACGTAGTCGCGGAAGGACAGGTCCAGGGGGGCGGGCGACCAGGCGGGGTCGTCGTAGTGGCGGCGCCACTGGTGGAGCAGGAGGAAGAGGCTGGGGACGTCGACGAAGAGCAGGTCCAGGCTCAGGTGCAGGCGGACGCGGTCCTCGTCCAGCAAGGTGGCGCGGATGTCGAACAGGGGCCAGCGGTCGGTGGGCAGGACCTGGTCGGCGAGTTCGCGGCGGATCTCCTCAAGGGCCGCCGTCTGCTCGTCGGCGCTCTTGCCGCGCAGGTCGGTGGTCGCGATGCGGCAGGGCGGGACGTCGTCCAGGACGCGCTGGCTGCCGTCGGAGTCGATGACCGCGCGGAGCATGTCGTGCCGGTCGACGACCTTTTGGAGGGCCGCGGTCAGCCGGTCGATGTCCAGGTGCGGGCTGTCGAACTCCAGGTAGTAGTGGCTGGAGACGCCGCCCAGTTCGAGGCCCTTGTGACGGCCGATCAGATAGGCGCGCTGGATGTCGGTGAGCGCGAACGGCTCGTGGCGCAGTTCGGGCTGCGGGGTCAGCGGCGGCAGATCGCGCGGGTGCGGGCGGCCCTTGAGGAGAGCGACCAGCTGGTCGTGGTGCTCGGTGACGGCCGCGGTCAGCTCCGGTGTGAGGGCGCCGTCGGGTGCCTGGACATCGAGGTGCTCGCCGTCGAGGCGAAGATTGACACGACGATTCCGCAACTCGGTAAGAAGATCTTCCATCAAGCTTCCGTGCCTCTCTTCAGTGCGTGGCGTGGCGTGCCGTTGCGGTCATCGCCGCGGACGTCGTGGACGCCGCACCCGGCAGGGTGGGCCTTGGTCGGCGCTGTGGGCAGACGGTGGCGCGGGCGAACAATGGCGCGGTGGCCGGCGGACGGTGGGGTTCGCCCGCCGTGCCGGGCGCCGCGGGAGGGCGGCGGCCCGGGGCATCAGGGGTGCGGCGCAAGGTCCCTGCGGATACCCCCACCGATGCCCGTACGGATACCCCCGCGGGTGCCCGTGTGGTGGGCCGGGGGCGGGGCGGGGGCCGTGGTGGCCGCCCGGGGGGTGGGTGGCGTGGGGACGGCGGGTGCGCGGCCTTCTAGGGGCCGGTGATCGCGCCCGGCGGGCGGGCGGTGCTCGGCTGCTGTCGCCACAGCACTCCACTCCGTTTCCTGGTAGGTCGGCGGGCTCGGCGCACGGAGACGGGGACCGGGCGCCGGCGCCACCGCGCAGCCCTCCCCGGGGCGCAGCGGCCGGCGTTCACCGTCACGCGGGGCCTGGCTGCCCGCGGCTCCCGGCCGGCGGGCCGGCTTCCTCGCTTCCTCCGAAGGGAAGATATGAGGGCATGTCCACCGCCTCAATACGGTGCCACCGTAGGGCTGACCGAAGGATTCCCGCACCGCGGCGGGGCGCTGTCACCGCACCGTGCGGGCGGCGGGACCGGCGACGAGACAAGGCGGCTGACGGGCCGTCATATGCGGTGGTGGGCAGGGGTGCGGGCCGGGTGCCGCCGGGAGGAAAAAAGGGGGGGCCGCGGGGCTGTCCCGGTATTTTCCGGAATCAGGGCGATGACCAGCGCACACCGTGAACTCCCGGCTGTGCACTAACAGTTGGGCGCGGCCAGGGGAACGCTGCCGGTATTGAACCGGGTGAAGTCTGTGTGCATGATTGCCATATGGTAGAGAAGACTCCCCCGCCCGTGTCCGACAAGCGCATACTTGTCGGCGCCACCGGTTCGGTTGCCGTGGCGTCGCTGCCCGCGTATCTCACGGCGATGCGTGAACAACTCGGCGGCACGTATACGGTGTTAATGACGGACACCGCGACCACCTTCATTCCGCCGCACACCGTGGGCCTTTCCGCCGAACGCGTGGTGAGCGGAGAATCCCCGGCCGACTGGGCGACCGACAAACCTTCCCGTCTCGCGGCGGACCACGACATTCTCGTGGTACTCCCCGCCACCGCGCACACGCTCGCCATCGCGGCTACGGGCGCTGCGCCCAACCGCCTTGCGACGGTGATACTTTCCACCGATTCCCCGGTCGTCTACTTCCCGGTCATGGGCGCCCACATGTGGAACAAGCCCGCGGTCCAGCGGAATATCGACCAGATCCGCGCGGACGGGCAGCATGTCGCCGAACCCGTCTGGCACGACAGCTACGACATTCTCTCGCGCACCTACAACAACCACCCGGCGCTGCCCTCCCCGGCGCAGGTCGCCAAGACGGTGGGGGAACTGCTGTCCGCGCAGCGCACCTGACCGGCCCCGTCCCGCCCCGCCCACGGCCCTGATCCCGGGCGCCGTGGGCAACGCGGGCCCCGGCCCTCCCCGGCCCGCCCCCGGCCACGCCGACGGCGGCCGGCCGGTGGCCGGCGCCGCACACTGCGGACGGCGGGTGCACACCGCGGACGGCCGGTGCGCGGCCGGGCGGGGTGGGCAGTGTCGTGGCGGGGCCGGTGCGGCTAGGCGGTGCGGGAGGAGACGGGGCGGGGCGTGTGCGCCGCCGGGCCGCGGTCGTCCGGCCACACCATGGTCAGGGCGTCCTGCTGCCCCGGCCGGGGGCGCCATTCCCGCGGGTAGCCCAGGGACACCTCCCGAAACGGCACCCCGTCGTGCCAGGTGGCGCGCGGGATGTGCAGATGCCCATAGACCACGGCCTGCGCCCGGAAGCGGCGGTGCCAGTCGGCGGTGGCGTCGGTACCGCACCACAGGGCGAATTCGGGGTGGCGCAGGACCCGTGTGGGTTCGCGCACCAGGGGATAGTGGCTGACCAGGACGGTGGGCAGGTCGGCGGGGAGAGCGGCCAGCCGTGCCTCGGTGCACTTCAGGCGCGCCCGGCACCAGTCGGCGCGGCTGGCGTAGGGGTCGGGGTGCAGCAGGAACTCGTCGGTGCACACCACCCCTTCGCGGCGGGCCGCGGCCAGAGCCCCTTCCTCGGTGAAGGTCCCCTCCGGGCGGAAGGTGTAGTCGTAGAGCACGAACAGCGGCGCGACGGCGACCGGACCGTCGGGGCCGTGCCAGATCGGATACGGATCCTCGGGCGTGATCACACCCAACTTCCGGCAGAGGCTGACCAGATAGGCGTAGCGCAGCGCCCCGCGGTCTTGGACGGGGTCCTCGGGCAGGGTCCACAGATCGTGGTTGCCGGGGGTCCACACGACGGTCGCGAACCGGTCGCGCAGCGCCCTCAGCGCCCATTCGATGTCGGACGACAGTTCACCGACGTCTCCGGCGATCAGCAGCCAGTCGTCGTCGGAAGCGGGCCGCAGTCCCTCGACGACCTCGCGGTTCTCACTGTGCCGGACATGCAGATCGCTGATGGCGAGCAACGACACGCGTACCTCCACGGCATGACGAGGGCGGCCGGCGCGCAACGCACCGGTCGCCGGTCCTGGTCCTGATTTCGATTCCGGTCCCGGTACCGGTCCTGATTCCGGTCCTGAATTCGTTCCTGATTTCGGTTCCGGGCTCTTTCCTGTTCCGGTCTCTGTTCCGGGATTCTGTTCCGGGTTTCTGTGCTGGTCTGGGGCTGGGCGGTGTTCGGCGGGCGGTGCGAACGGGCGTCTGCGGAGGGCGGCAAAGCCGCCGCCCTTCCCCGGTGTTGCCGTTTATCCGTATCGCCGTCTGCTCGCGTTCCTGCGCTCCCCCATTCCCGTTTTGTTGTGTGGCTGTGTTGCTGTGTTCGCGTCTTTTCGTGTTTCCGCGACTGCGGCTCCGTATCCCGCGGGGAGGGAACATCGCGTAACTCTCCGGGGCGCGCCGATGGAGCCGCTTTCCCCGGGATGTACGTACGGAGCGCGCTTCTTTCCGGCGGGCGGTACGGCGCACCGGTGACAGAGGACAGGTTCCGGTCCGCACGGCCCGGCGGTGATACGTACTCCCCCGTACGGAAATCCGGGGTGACTGCCCGCCTCCGGCCTTCGGTGATTCGCCGGCTTACGTAGTGCGGCCGGCTGCTCTTACGCTTTCGCGTCTCTCTCCTTCGTACCTTTACCCTTCTGCCTTTCGCCTCCCGTCTTTCTCCTTCGGGTCTGCCGGTGGCGGGTCGTCGCTGTCGCGGTGTTCGGCTGCCGTGGCGTGCGGGTGTGGGTGTGGGTGTGTGGGTGGTCAGGCGCTCTGGGGCTGGCGCAGGTAGGAGACGGCCTGGTGTCCGTGCAGGATGAGGGGGGCGGGGGTGTTGTCCTGGGCCGGGAAGTATTTGGTGAGTCCGTGGCGGCCGCTGATCCGCAGTTTGCGGTAGGAGTGGGTCAGGTGTGATTCGACGTTGCGCAGGCTGACTTGGAGCAGCCGGGCGATGCTGCGGTTGCTCATGCCGCGGGAGGCGAGTTCGGCGACCTGGCGCTCGGTGGGGGTCAGCAGTGCTTCGGTGGAGTCCTTGCGGGGGTCGGGGCGGCCGCCGGCGCTGCGCAGTGCGCGCTGGACGACTTCGACGAGTCCGTCGGCTCCCAGGGAGACGCCCACTTCGGTGGCGCGGTGCAGGAGTTCGCGGGCTCGGATGGTGTTGCCGCCCTGCTGGTGGGCCTGGCCGGCGATGTGCAGGCAGTGGGCGTAGAGCAGGGGTTCTTGCTGGGCGTCGAGGAGTTCGGCGGCTTTGGTGGAGAGCCGCAGGGCGTCGCTGTGGGAGGTGATCGAGGCCAGTGCGAGCAGGGCGCGGCCCCGGGCGAAGGGGGCGGCCCAGCGCTGGGCGAGTTCGGCTTCCTCGCGGGCGAGGCGGCGGGCGTCGGGGAGGTTGCCGACGCCGGCGTGCAGCATGGCGGTGGTCGAGCGCCAGGGGAGGATCGCCGGGTTGGTGACCTTGCGGCGGCGCAGTTCCTTCTCGCAGTGGGCCATCAGGCCAAGGGCCCGCTGGGTTTCGCCGAGTCGTCCCAGGGCGCGTGCCGCGCTGTGCATGAGGTGCAGTTGCCACCAGGTGGGTGTGGTGGCGGGGAAGGGCAGGGCGGTGGCGAGGAGGTCGGCGAGGCCGGCGATCTGGTTTTTCTCCAGGGCTACTTCGATCAGGACGCTGCGGGCGAGGGCGCCGGTGTGGTGGCGGTCGGCGTGGATGCGCTGGAGGAGGGCCAGGGCCTGGCGGGCGTCGTCGCGGGCGTCGTCGAGCAGGCCGCGGTGGAGCTGGATCAGGCTCCGGGTGGCCAGGGCGTCGGCGAGGCGGGTGGGGACGGCGTGGGCGCGGGCGATCTGGACCTCGGCGTCGATGTGGCGGTGGGCGTCGTCGAAGCCGCCGGACCACAGCAGTGCCAGGAGGGCGTGGTACCAGGAGGGTGAGCCGTAGGGGGCGCGGGGGGTGGCCAGGAGGGTGTGGGCGATGCGGGTGACGGCGGGGGCGCTGTCGCCTTGGGCGGTGCGCAGCAGGAGGGCGGCTTCGAGGCGTTCCTCACCGGTCGGTGCCGGGTGGCCGGGTGAGCTCTGGGTGTCGGGCCGGGGTGTGAAGAGGGTGCAGGTGCCTTCGTGCAGGCGGATGTGGGTGAGCTGGCGGCGTAGCCGTGCGGCGGTGGCCGCGTCGCTACATCGGATCTGGTCGTAGGCGTGTTCGAGGACTTGGCGGGCTTGGCGGGCTTCGTCCAGGCGCAGGAGGATATCGGCCAGGCGCAGTGCTTCGGTGGCGCGTTCGCCGGGGTGCGTGGCGCTCTCGACGCGTGCGGACTGGGCGGCTACGGAGGCGGGCAGGTCCAGGCCCATGAGGGCTTGGATGCGGAGTTTTTCGGTGCGGGGGGCGAGATGGGCGGGGAGGCCGTGTGCGGCGGCTTTGTCGAGGAGTTCCATGGCCGCGGGTGCCTGGTGGGGGACGAGGGCGGCGGCGGCGTCCAGGAGGAGGCGCGGCATCCAGGGTTCGTCCAGGTGTGCGGCGTGCAGGAGGTGGGGGGTGATGTCCTGGGGGGAGGTGCCGCGGCGGTGGAGGGCGCGGGCGGTGAGGCGGTGCAGTTCGGCGCGTTGGGCGTGGGGGATGTCCAGGTAGAGCAGGCGGGCCAGGACGGGGTGGCGGAAGGTGAGGTCGGTGCCGCGCAGGATGCCGGATTCGCTGAGCCGGTCGAGGGATTCGGAGACTTCTTCGACGGGCAGGGAGCAGAGTTCGGCGATGAGTTCGGCGCTGACGGCGCTGCCCACGACGCTGGCGGCGCGGGCGACGCGGGCGGCGCGCGGGCCGTGGCGGTCCAGGCGGCCCAGGAAGCACAGGACGCGGTCCTTGACGGCGCGCAGCCGGATGGGCAGTTCCGCCGGGGGGTGTTCGGCGTGGTCGGTGGGGCCGGCGGCCGAGGTGTGGGGGGCGGGGACGGTGCGGATCTGTTCGGTCAGCAGGTAGGGGTTGCCGCCGCTGGTGGTGATGAGGAGGTCCAGGGCGCCGGGGTCCTGGCTGGCGAGGGCTGCGGCCAGGTCGAGGGCGGCGCTGGGGCACAGGTCGTCGATGCGCAGGTGGCGGTCGGGGCGTATGCCTTCCATGAACTCCACGAGCAGGTGCTGGTCGCTGGCCATCTCGCCGCATCGTTTGCTGGCGAGCAGGACCACGGGGAGGCTGTCCAGGCGCCGGCTGAGGAATCCCAGCCACAGCAGGGACTGCGGGTCCGCGCATTGAATGCAGTCGACGGTCAGCAGGAGCGGGGTTTTTTGTGCTGCCCGGCTCAGGGTCTTGAACAATTCGGTGAGTTGCAGGTAGTCGGGGTGTTCCCGGCCAGCCTGCCCGGGTAACTCTTTGAGCGCTGGACCGGGTTGGTGTCCGGCGGTGTCGAGGCAGTCGAGGAGCTGGTGGACGACGCCCATCGGGAAGTGCTGTTCGGTGGAGGTCGCGGTGGCGGTCAGGACCTGCATTCCGCGTTGTCTGGCGGCTTCTTCCGCCCAGCGCAGAAGGGAGGTTTTGCCTGTTCCGATAATGCCTTCCACCAGCGCGGGGGCGCCTGCTCCGGCTGTTGCGGAGTCGAGTAATTCGGTAATGATGCGGGATTCTTCGCTGCGGCCGTACAGTTCCTTGGGCACCGTTCTCGTATCCCCCTGTTCCGGTACTGGGTGACAAGGCGTTGTCACCGGTCCGCGCCCCTGGCCGGGCGCGCCTGCGTGCAGGATGGGTGCCGTCGTGGCGGGGCACGCCATCGGTGGTGTGCGCTGCTGCGGTATCCGGCGGGTGATTTCGCGGCCGCCGGGCTTCTGCGGGTTCCCGGTCTTTTCGAGCGGTGCGGCGCCGGGCGGCGTGCCGTGCGCGACTAGGGGGTCGGTCGGCTCCTGCGCGGGAGTCACGTGCTTGAGATCCAATTCGACCCCTAGGCATGGGTGAACGGTGTACACGTACCGCGCAGACGCTAGCACGCCAAACCTGCGCAGCTGAAGGCTTCACATAGACAAGCGGCCGGTGGGAAACACGCCGCATGCGCTGCTCGGCCGGGGCCTGGAAGTGTTGCTTCGGTCGATTCTTCGGGGGCACCGTATTGAGTCCTCCTAATCCCGCATAGGTACGGTCGGCGGCACCTTGCGGTGGTTGCCTGATCGAACTTCGGCGGAAGGCCGGGATGAGCCGGGCGCCACCGTCACGAATGCGCGGACCGGCCCGAAGGCCTGGCGGCGGCCGGGGCACCGGGCGGCCCGGCCGCACAGCCGCCCGGCCGCACAGCGGTGGGCGGGGCCCCGCCGTTGGCCCGGCACAGCCCGGCCCGGACCGGCACGACACGACCCGGCCCGGCGCGGGGTGGGGCGGGTCCGGTGCCGTCGGCGGGGCGGGTGTCGTCGGCCTGTGCGGCGGGGCATCTCCGCGCTCCGGGCAGGAACGCCAGGAAGGGGCGGCAGCAGGCGTGGCCGAGATCATCGAGGACAGTTATCCGCTCACGCCCGTCCAGCAGGCGTTGCTGGCGGCGCACGGGCGGCGGCCGCAGGCCGGTGTGGGGGCCGAGCAGGTGCTGGTCTCCTTCACCGGCGCCCTCAACCCGCATGTGTTCGCCCAGGCGTGGCAGTACGTCGCGGACCGGCATCCGGCCCTGCGCACCGCCTTTGCGCGGGGGGCGGACGGCCGGGCGCGGCAGGTGGTCCACCGCGGCGCCCGGTTTCCGCTGGAGGTCCTGGACTGGCGGGCGACCGGTGAGACGGTGCAGGACGCGCGGCTGCGAGAGCGGCTGGACCGGGAGCGGCCTGAGGGATTCCCGCTGGGCCGGGCGCCGTTGATGCGTGCCACGCTCATCCGGCGCGGTGCGCGGCAGTGGACGTTCGCCTGGCGGCTCTCGCACCTGGTCGCGGACGGCTGGTCGTGCGCGGTGGCGCTGGGGGAGTTCGCCGAGTCCTACCGGGCGCTGCTGTGCGGCCGCACCCCGCGCCTGGCGCCGGCGCCCCCCTACCGCGACTACCTCACCTGGTGGGCGGCGCACAGCCCCCGCAAGGACGCCGCTTTCTGGGCCGGTGAGCTCGGCGGTTTCACCGCGCCCGCGCCGCTGTCGTGGGGCGGTGCTCCGGCGCCGCCCGGCCACGGGGGCGGCCACGGTGTGGTGGCCTGCCCGCTGGAGCGGCCCGGCGGGCGGGCGGCGCGGGTGCTGCGCGCCCACCGCCTCACCCGCGAGACGCTCGTCCTGGGCGCCTGGCTGGTGCTGCTGAGCCGCTACCACGGACGTGCGGATGTCCTGTGCGGTGCGACGCTCGCGCACCGCCCCGCGCAGCTGCCCGGTGCGCGGGCGGTGCTGGGGCCGATGACCCTGACCCTGCCGGTCCGCGGGCGAGTGGAGGGGGCGCGCACCGCGGTGTCCTGGCTGTGCGAGGTCCAGGCCCGTGTGGCGGCCGCCGCCGAACACCCCGGTGTGCCGTGGGCGCGGGTGCACCGGGCCGCGGGCCCCGGACCGCTGCTGGAGAGCAGTGTCTGCTTCCCCGGCGCCCCGCTGCCGCCGACCGACCTGGTGGAGGCCGGGCTGCGGCAGACCGCGGCGGCCTGCGACACCCACCCCCGCCACCCCCTGACCGTGCTGATCATGCCCGGCGAGGCCCCGGCGCTGCGCATCGTCCACGACCGCACCACGGTCTCCCCCGCCGCGGCCACCCGCATCGCCCACCAGCTGCGCGAAGTGTGGGCACACCTCACCACCCACCCCGAACTCCCCCTGGACCACCTCCCGTTGAGCGCAGGCCCGGCGGTGCCCGTGCCGCCCCCCGTGATCCGCGGCGCGGCGCAGCCCCTCACCGCCGGCTTCGCACGCTGGGTGGCCCGCACCCCCCAGGCCACCGCGGTCACCGACGAACACACCCGCCTGACCTACGCCCAGCTCGACGAACTGGCCACCCGCACCGCCACCGCACTGCACGAGCGGGGCGTGGGACCGGGCAGCCGCGTCGCCCTCCTCCTGCCCCCCTCGGCCCACCGCATCGCCGCCCTGATCGGCATCCTCAAAACCGGCGCGGCCTACATCCCCCTGGACCCCGGCCACCCCCCGGCCCACCTCACCACCCTCCTGACCCACTCCCAGGCCACCACCATCGTCACCACCCCCCACACCCGCCCCCACCTCCCCCCTACCTGGGCCCCGGCCTTACTGCTCCTCGATCACACCGGCGCGCCCTTACCGCACCTGGAGGAGAGCGGGGCGCCGTTGCCGAATCGGCCGGCGGCGGCTGACGTATTGGCTTCCGCGTCCCTGCCGGGGGTGGGGGCAGGGGACCTGCCGGTGGGGACGGTGGGGGCGGGGGCAGTGCCTGTGCCGGTGGGGGCGGAGAGGGCTACGGGGACGGAGGGCGCCGGGGGTGTGGGCGGCGCTGCGGGCGCGGCGGGCGCGGCGGGTTCGGAGGGCGCCGCGGACGTCGCGGACGTCGCGGGGACGGCGGATACGGAGGGCACTGCGGGTACCGAGCGTGCCGCGAGCTCCGAAGGCACTGAGGATGCAGCGGGCGCCGGGGATACGGAAGGTGCAACAGGTGCCGCGGGTGCGGCGGACGCCAGGGGTAAGCCGGGTCCGGCGGGCGCCGCGGGGGTCACGGGGACGGCGGATACGGAGCGCATTGCGGGTACCGAGCATGCCGCGCGCATCGCAGGTACGGAAGGCGCGGGAGGTTCGGCTGGTGCCAGGAGTACTGCAGGTTCGGAGCGCGTCACGAGGACGGCGGATACGAAGAGCGCTGCGGGTACCGAGCATGCCGCGAGCTCCGAAAGCACGCAGGACGCGGCGGACTACACAGATACGGCAGACGCGGAGCGTTCAGCAGGCACCAGAAGCACTGCAGGTTCGAAGCGCGCCACGAGCATCGCAGGGACAGCGGATACGGAGCGCACTGCCGGTACCGAACATGCCACGCGCATCGCAGGAACCACGAATACGGCAAGCGCCGGGGGAACCGAGAGTGCGACAGACGCCACGGGGACGAAAAGTACAGCGGGCGCCGCGGGACCGGTGGATGCGGCGGATACAGCGGGCGCCACAGGTACACCAGGTACGGCGGGTATGGCGGGTACCGCGGGTGCCACAGGTACGGCAGGTACGGAGGGTTCGGCGGGCAGTGCGGGTGCGGCAGGCGCCGGGGGTACTGAGGGCGTCGCAGGTACGGCGGGCACCACGGACACGACGGACACCACGCGTACAGCGGATCCGGCCAACACCATGGTTACAGCAGATGCAGCAAACGCCACGGTTACAGCGGATCCGGCAGACACCACGGTTACGACGGATGCGGCGGATGCGGCGGATGCGGCCTGCGTCCTGTACGCGTCGGGCTCCACCGGCCCCGCCAAGGCCGTGGTCCTCACCCATGCCAACGTGCAGAGCATGGTCGCCGCGGCCCGCCGCGAGTTCGGCTTCGGCCCGCAGGAGACCTGGGCCCTCACCCCCTCCCCCGCATTCGGGGCGGGCGTGTGGGAAATCTGGAACGCCCTGTCCAACGGCGCCTCACTGACCGTCGTACCGCCCCAGGCGGCACGCACCGCGCACGCCCTGCGCCGCTTCACCGCCGCCAGGCACGTCACCGTACTGTCCCTGACCCCGGCAACCTTCGCCCAACTGGCACAAGATCTCCCCCAGGACGCGACGGCACCGCCCCTGCCCGACCTCAGGCACATCTTCCTCGGCGGCGGCCACCTCGACCCGGCAGCCGTACACCACTGGATCGAGCACCACGGCGACACCCGGCCCACCCTCCACCACCTGTACGGGCTGGCCGAAGCCACAGCCGTCTCCACCCACCACCGCATCACCGCGGCAAACACCCCCCGCACCGGCCCCCTCCCCATCGGAAAACCACTGGCGAACCAGACCGCCCGCGTCCTGGACCACATGCAACGCCCCGTACCGGCCGGAGTCGCCGGCGAACTACACCTCGCCGGCCCAGCAATCGCCGCCGGCCACCCAGGCCACCCGCACCCGACCACCGGCTGCTCCCAGGCCACCGCCTTCCCCCCGGACCTGCCGATATGCCGCACAGGCGACCTGGTACGCCTACGCGACGACGGCGCACTGGAACTCCTCGGCCGCCTCGACCCACACCCCCATCCCGACACCCCGCACACCGACCCCGACAACACCCCAATCCCCCACCCCCGCCACCCACACGAACACACCCCCACCAACACCACCGCCCACACCACCGACACCACCGCCCACGACATCCGCCACGACACCACCCGCGACAACAGCAGCGACAGCACCGGCGACAACGGCCGTGGGGGCAGCAGCGGTAACGGTGGCAGCACCGGCACCAACAGCAGCAGGAGCAGTAACAGCAGCAAGGGCGGCAGCGACCGCAACAACGGCGGCAGCGGCCGTGGCCAGGGCCAGGGCCAGGGCCAGGGCCGCGAGGGCATCAACGCCATCGACAACGACAGCGCCCCTCAAGGCGACAACGCCAGCGATGACGACCGTAAACGTGACCGTGGCCGCAAAGGCGGCACCACCGGTGACAACCGTGGCCGTGGCCGTGGCCGCACCACCAGCGACGACGGCAGCGGCGAAGGTGGCGGCATCCCGCAGCCGACCGCGTACCCGACGCCCCGCGCCCGCAAAGCCCCCACCGACCCCCACCAGCCCCACCGGCCCCGGAGCACCAACCAGCCTCCCGCGCACACACCACCGGCCACCCCGAACCCGGTACCCCCACCACCCCGCAGCACCACGCCACAGCACACCACACCGGCCGGCCTCCCCCCAGCCGGCCGACGGCGCCCACCCCCAGGGAAAGCACCGCACACACCGACCGAGCAACAGATCACCGCCTACCTGGAACAACTCCTGGAGACCGGACAGATCGACCCCCACCAGCCGACAGACCCAGCCCCCGGCCTGCACCCCCAGCACACCCCGCACCCGAACACCCGGCCCGAACACCCCCTCGACACCACCCCCACCCCACGAGAGCCCACCAGGTCACCGCCAACGCCCGCGCGCTCGCCGCGGCGCTGGCCGGCCAGGGGCTGACGATCACCAC
>JOEL01000004.1 GCA_000720995.1 Streptomyces celluloflavus | reverse complement strand
CTTCCACTACGTCATCTTCGGCACGGTCGTCTTCGCGATGTTCGCCGGATTCCACTTCTGGTGGCCGAAGTTCACCGGCAAGATGCTGGACGAGCGGCTTGGCAAGATCACGTTCTGGACGCTGTTCGTGGGCTTCCACGGCACCTTCCTCGTCCAGCACTGGCTCGGCGCCGAGGGCATGCCGCGGCGTTACGCGGACTACCTGGCGGCCGACGGCTTCACGACGCTGAACACCATCTCGACGATCGCCTCGTTCCTGCTGGGCCTGTCGATCCTGCCGTTCTTCTACAACGTCTGGAAGACCGCGAAGTACGGCAAGAAGGTCGAGGTCGACGACCCGTGGGGCTACGGCCGTTCGCTGGAGTGGGCGACGTCCTGCCCGCCGCCGCGGCACAACTTCCTCACGCTGCCGCGTATTCGTTCCGAATCCCCGGCGTTCGACCTGCACCACCCCGAGATCGCCGCCTTGGACGCGCTCCAGAACCACGGCTCCTCGGATGACAAGGCGCTCGCCGGTGGCAAGGAGGCTGGCAAGTGAAGATCCAGGGCAAGATGTTCATCTGGCTCTCCGTCTTCGTCCTCGCCATGGCGGTTGTCTATGGCGTCTGGTCGAAGGAGCCCGCGGGAACCACCGCGCTGTTCCTCGCCTTCGGTCTGTGCATCATGATCGGCTACTACCTGGCCTTCACGGCCCGGCGGGTGGACGCGGGTGCGCAGGACAACGAGAACGCCGAGGTCTCGGACGACGCCGGCGAACTGGGTTTCTTCAGCCCGCACAGCTGGCAGCCGCTGTCCCTGGCCGTCGGTGGCGCGCTCGCCTTCATGGGCGTCATCTTCGGCTGGTGGCTGCTCTACTTCTCGGCCCCGATCATCTTCGTCGGACTCTTCGGCTGGGTCTTCGAGTACTACCGCGGCGAGAACCGCACGCAGTAGGCGCGGCGCACGTCGTACCGGGCGGGCCCGGACACCTCAACAGGTGTCCGGGCCCGCCCCGTTTCACGGCGGCCGACGCCCCCGTTTGCACTCCTCCAGCGCGCTGAAACGGGGGATTCTTCATATTTTTGGGTCATGAGTCACAGACCTCGAACCCGGACAGTGCTGAGGTGCGGCCTCCTGCTCATGCCCCTTGCGGTGAGCGCCACCGCCTGCGGGGGCTCGGCGTCGGACCCGCTCTCCGTCAAGCCCTACGACGCGGCCGACCAGATCGCGGCCAACATCCCGGACGGCAAGCAGCGAGCGGACCCCGGCAAGCCGATCGAGGTCTACGTCAAGGGGGACGGCACGCGGATCACGGACGTGACCGCCACCGACGCCGCCGGCCGCCACGTCCGCGGCGAACTGAGCGCCGACGGCAGACACTGGCGCACCACCGCGCCGCTGGCCGCCGGCGCCCGCTACACGGTGCAGGTGAGCACCGAGAACGCGGACGGCGCACCCGGCCGTAAGACCCTCGTGGTCGACACCGCGGACGCCGGCGACAAGCTGACGGTCAAGTTCGGCCCGGACAGTGGCGAGTACGGCGTCGGCCAGCCGGTCACCGCCACGCTGAGCTGGCCGGTCACCGACCCGAAGGCACAGGCCCTCGTCGAGAGCTCCCTGAAGGTCGACTCCAGCCCGCGCGTCGAGGGCGCCTGGCACTGGGTGGACGGCAAGACGCTGCACTTCCGCCCGAAGGACTACTGGCCCGCCCACGCCACCATCGCCGTGCACAGCAACCTGGACGGCCTGAAGGTCTCCGGAGGGCTCTACGGCGGCGCCGCGAAGCCCGTACGGCTCACCACCGGCGACCAGGTGGAGGCGATCACCGACGCCGCGGCACACACGATGACGGTGCTGCGCAACGGCGAGGCGATCAACACCATCCCCGTCACCACCGGCAAACCCGGCTTCTCCACCCGCAACGGCGTCAAGGTCGTGCTCGGGAAGGAGAGCTTCGTACGGATGAAGAGCAACAGCATCGGCATCGCGGAGGGCAGTTCGGACTCCTACGACCTGCCGGTCTACTGGGCCACCCGGGTCACCTGGAGCGGCGAGTACCTGCACGCCGCGCCCTGGTCCGTCGGCTCGCAGGGCGCCGCCAACGTCAGCCACGGCTGCACCGGCATGTCCACCGCCAACGCGCAGTGGTTCTTCAACACGGTGCACGTCGGCGACATCGTCAAGGTCGTCAACAGCGGCGGCGACACCATGACGCCGTTCGACAACGGCTTCGGCGACTGGAACATGCCCTGGAAGGAATGGCGCGACGGCAGCGCCCTGAAGGGCCAGGGGACCGATACCACGGGAGCGGCCGAGCAGCAGCCGGAGGCCGCCGATGCCGCCCGGCTGCGCCCGCGGATCTGAGCAGCGCGCCAGGGGCCGCTCAGGCCCCCGCGAGGAGCCTGGTGCGCAGCAGGGCGGCCAGCGCGTCGGCGAACGCCACCGGGTCCAGCGGATGGGTCACCACGGCGTCCGCGCGGCTCCAGGTGGCCAGCCAGGCGTCCTGCGGGCGCCCGATGAGCAGCAGCACCGGCGGGCAGTGGAAGATCTCGTCCTTGATCTGCCGGCACACGCCCATCCCGCCCACGGGCGCGGTCTCGCCGTCCAGTACGCAGATGTCGATACCGCCCTGGTCCAGGGCCTCGATGACGGCCGGCTGGGTGGCGCACTCCAGGATCTCGATCTGCGGGACATCGGCGGCGGGTCGCCGGCCGGCCGCCAGCCGGACCTGCTCGCGGGTGTTGGCGTTGTCGCTGTAGACCAGCACCGTGGCAGTCGCCTGCATCGTTCCTCCACGCTCTCGTAGCGGCACAGCATCGGGTGGGACCGTTGCGCGGATGCTACTCCCGCACCCGGTGCCCGCAGGAGGGTCCGGACCGGACCAAGATCTGTGCGACGGCCCGTCAGGGCCCGCCGGGACCCGGCCGGCGAGCACCGGGGACGGCCGTGCTCCGCCCCTTCGGGCGACCGCGGGAATGAGCCGTACGAGCAGGGCATACGCCCTTGACACACCGAACAGCACCCCCCGGAGTGAGGGCGGGATAAGCGACCGACATAATGTCGGTCGTGGCGACAGCAACGACAGTAGAAACCGGGCACGCGCACCCGTCGGTCAATCGGCCGAACCTCACCAGCGTCGGAACCATCATCTGGCTGAGTTCCGAGCTGATGTTCTTCGCGGCCCTCTTCGCGATGTACTTCACCCTCCGATCGGTGACCGGAGCTGCGTATTGGAAGGAATCCGCTTCTGCGCTGAATCTTCCGTTCTCCGCGACGAACACCACGATCCTGGTGCTCAGCTCGCTGACCTGCCAGCTCGGCGTATTCGCCGCCGAGCGCGGTGACGTCAAGAAGCTGCGGGCATGGTTCGTGGTCACCTTCGTCATGGGTGCGATCTTTATCGGCGGTCAGGTCTTCGAGTACACCGATCTGGTCAAGCACGAGGGCCTCTCGCTCTCGTCGGGCCCGTACGGTTCGGTGTTCTACCTCACCACCGGTTTCCACGGACTGCACGTGACGGGCGGTCTGATCGCCTTCCTGCTGGTCCTGGGCAGGACGTACGCGGCCAAGAGGTTCACCCACACACAGGCCACCGCGGCCATCGTCGTGTCCTACTACTGGCACTTCGTCGATGTCGTCTGGATCGGCCTCTTCGCCACGATCTACCTGATCCGGTAACCGGACCCGCATTTCAGACAGACCTAACCAAAGCATCGACGCAGAAGATCCTGACACCGGGGTAATCCGTGAAAAAGCTCTCCGCACGACGGCGCCATCCGCTGGCGGCGCTCGTCGTCCTACTCTTCGCGCTGGCGGTCACCGGGGGGCTGTACGCCGCGTTCGCGCCGGCGGACAAGGCTCAGGCCGATGACGCCGCCCAGTCTCTTGCCATCAAGGAGGGCAAGAAGCTCTACGCCGTGGGCTGCGCAAGCTGCCACGGCACCGGGGGTCAGGGCAGCTCCGACGGCCCGAGCCTGGTCGGCGTCGGCGCCGCCGCCGTCGACTTCCAGGTGGGCACCGGCCGTATGCCCGCCCAGCAGCCCGGCGCCCAGGTGCCGAAGAAGAAGAACATCTACAGCCAGGCCGAGATCGACCAGCTCGGGGCGTACATCGCCTCGCTGGGCGCCGGCCCCAGCGTGCCGACCAAGGACCAGTACAGCCCGGACGGGGCCGACATCGGCAAGGGCGGCGAGCTGTTCCGCACCAACTGCGCGCAGTGCCACAACTTCACCGGTCAGGGCGGCGCCCTGACCAACGGCAAGTACGCACCGTCGCTCGAGGGCGTGGACCCGAAGCACATCTACGAGGCCATGCAGACCGGCCCGCAGAACATGCCCTCCTTCGGTGACGGTTCGCTGTCGTCGGAGAACAAGAGGGACATCATCGCGTACCTCGGTGCCGTCAACAGCGATGACACCCCGAGCCCCGGTGGCCTGAGCCTCGGCGGTCTGGGCCCGGTCAGTGAGGGCCTCTTCGGCTGGATCGCCGGTATGGGCGGGCTGGTCGCGGTCGCCATCTGGGTCGCTGCCCGGACTACGAAGGCCAAGAAGTCATGAGTGAGACTGGACGACACGAAGACGTGCCAGAAGAAACCCTTCCCAGTGAGCGGGAGACGGCTCACGCCGGCGCGGTGCAGGTAGCGGACGATCCGTTCGCCGACCCGGGGCTGCCGGCCCACGAGCACCGCGTCCAGGACATCGACGAGAAGGCCGCCCGGCGCTCCGAGCGCACCGTGGCCTTCCTCTTCCTGCTGTCCATGCTCGCGACGGTCGGCTTCATCGCCGCGTATGTGATCTTCCCGATCGACAAGATCGTCTACATCTGGCCGTTCGGTCACGTCAGCGCGCTGAACTTCTCGCTCGGCCTGACGCTCGGTGTGGCGCTCTTCTGCATCGGCGCCGGCGCGGTCCACTGGGCCCGCACGCTGATGTCGGACGAGGAGGTCGCCGACGACCGGCACCCGATCGAGGCCGCGCCGGAGGTCAAGGCCAAGGTGCTGGAGGACTTCGCGCAGGGCGCGAAGGAGTCCGGCTTCGCACGGCGCAAGCTGATCCGCAACACGATGTTCGGCGCGCTGGCCCTGGTGCCGCTCTCCAGCGTCGTCCTGCTGCGCGACCTCGGGCCGCTGCCCGAGAAGAAGCTGCGCGGCTCGGGCTGGAAGAAGGGCATCCGCCTGGTCAACCAGTCCACCAACCTCCCGCTGCGTCCCGAGGACATCGCGGTCGGCTCCCTGACGTTCGCCAAGCCCGAGGGCCTGGAGGAGAGCGACGAGGAGTTCAACCAGCGGATTGCCAAGGACGCCCTGATGCTCGTGCGGATTCAGCCGCAGAACATCAAGGACAAGCAGGAACTCGCATGGTCGCACGAGGGCATCGTCGCCTACTCGAAGATCTGCACCCACGTGGGTTGCCCGATCAGCCTCTACGAGCAGCAGACGCACCACGTGCTCTGCCCGTGCCACCAGTCGACCTTCGACCTTGCTGACGGTGGCCGAGTGATCTTCGGCCCGGCCGGACACGCGCTGCCGCAGCTGCACATCACGGTGAAGGACGGCTACCTCGAAGCCGTAAGCGACTTCGCGGAGCCCGTCGGCCCGAGCTTCTGGGAGCGCGGATGAGTAACGAGACGAGCGCGACCACCACGCGCCGCGGCAAAGCGCCCGCCGGCGAACGGGTCGCGGACTGGGCGGACGGCCGGCTGGGCATCTACAGCCTGGCCAAGGCCAACATGCGCAAGATCTTCCCGGACCACTGGTCCTTCATGCTGGGCGAGATCTGCCTCTACAGCTTCATCATCATCATCCTGACCGGCGTCTACCTGACGCTGTTCTTCCACCCGAGCATGGCCGAGGTCGTTTACCACGGCTCGTACGTGCCCATGCACGGGGTCCGGATGACGCAGGCGTTCGAGTCGACGCTGAACATCAGCTTCGACGTCCGTGGCGGTCTGCTCATCCGGCAGATCCACCACTGGGCCGCCCTGGTCTTCCTGGCCGGCATGATGGTCCACATGATGCGGGTGTTCTTCACCGGCGCCTTCCGCAAGCCGCGCGAGGTCAACTGGCTGTTCGGCTTCCTGCTGTTCGTGCTGGGCATGTTCACCGGCTTCACCGGCTACTCGCTCCCCGACGACCTGCTCTCGGGCACCGGCGTCCGCTTCATCGAGGGTGTCATCCTGGCGATCCCGCTGGTCGGGTCGTACCTCCAGATGTTCATCTTCGGCGGCGAGTTCCCGGGGCACGACATCATCCCGCGGTTCTTCACGGTGCACGTGCTGCTGCTGCCGGGCATCATGCTCGGTCTGCTGGTGGCGCACCTGATCCTGGTCTTCTACCACAAGCACACGCAGTTCCCGGGTGCCGGCAAGACCAACAACAACGTCGTCGGCATGCCGCTGCTGCCGGTCTACATGGCGAAGGCCGGAGGCTTCTTCTTCCTGGTCTTCGGCTTCATCGCGGTGATCGCGGCGGTCGCCACCATCAACCCGGTGTGGGCGATCGGTCCGTACCGTCCGGACCAGGTGTCCACCGGCGCCCAGCCCGACTGGTACATGGGCTTCGCCGAGGGCCTGGTGCGTGTGATGCCCGGCTGGGAATGGGACATCTGGGGTCACACCATCAACTTCGGTGTGCTGATCCCGATCGTGATCTTCCCGCTGGTCCTGGTCGCGATCGCGGTCTACCCGTTCATCGAGTCCTGGATCACCGGTGACAAGCGCGAGCACCACCTCCTGGACCGTCCGCGCAACGCCCCGACCCGCACCGGCTTCGGTGTGGCCTGGCTGACCGCGTACTTCGTGATGCTCATCGGTGGCGGCAACGACCTGTGGGCCACGCACTTCCACCTGTCGATCAACGTGATCAGCTGGTTCGTCCGGATCGCGTTCTTCGTCGGGCCGGTGCTCGCCTTCATCGTCACCAAGCGGATCTGCCTGGGTCTCCAGCGGCGCGACAAGGACAAGGTGCTGCACGGGCGCGAGTCCGGCATCATCAAGCGCCTGCCGCACGGTGAGTTCGTCGAGATCCACGAGCCGCTCAACCAGGAGCAGCTGCACACGCTCACCCAGCACCACCAGCCCGAGCCCATGGAGATCGGCCCGACGGTCGACGAGAACGGGGTCGAGCGCAAGGTGCCGCGTTCGCAGAAGCTGCGCGCCAAGCTCTCGCAGGGCTATTACGGCGAGGACAACGTCATTCCGAAGCCCACGGCGGAGGAGTACAAGGAGATCACCAGCGGCCACGGCCACCACTGATCCCCGCGGCGTCCTATAGGGGCGCGGTTGTGAGTACGCCACCCAGAGGGCCCCGTCCTGCCTCATCCGGACGGGGCCTTCCGGCATGCCCGGGGGTCGATAGGGTTGGCCGCACAAGCAGGAGACGAAACCAGGAGCGTGGACCATGAACGTTGTGACCCCGGTTGGCGGCGACAGCGTGGCGGCCCACACCTGGCCGGGCATCCTGAACGCCCTGCTGGCCGGCCGTGACCTCGCCGCCGACGACACCGCGTGGGCGATGGACAAGATCATGCGGGGCGAGGCCAGCGACGCGCAGATCGCCGGTTTCGCGGTGGCGCTGCGGGCCAAGGGTGAGACCGTCGCGGAGATCTCCGGACTGGTCCGGACGATGTACGCGCACGCCCGGCTGATCGAGGTGCCGGGGCCGAGCGTGGACATCGTCGGCACCGGCGGTGACGGCGCCAAGACCGTCAACATCTCCACGATGTCCTCGATCGTGGTGGCCGGCACCGGCGCGAAGGTCGTCAAGCACGGCAACCGCGCGGCGTCGTCGGCGAGCGGCGCCTCCGATGTGCTGGAGCAGCTCGGCGTCAATCTCGATCTGACGCCGCAGCGGGTCACCGAGGTCGCGCGGGAGGCGGGCATCACCTTCTGCTTCGCGGTGAAGTTCCACCCCTCGCTGCGGTATGTCGCCCCCGCCCGCCGTGAGCTGGGCATCCGCACCACGTTCAACGTGCTCGGCCCGCTGACCAACCCGGCGCGGGTCCGTGCCCAGGCGACCGGTGTCGCCGACGCCCGGATGGCGCCGATCCTCGCCGGGGTGCTCGCCGAGCGCGGCTCGTCGGCGCTGGTCTTCCGCGGCGACGACGGGCTGGACGAGCTGACCACGACCGCGACCTCCCGGGTGTGGACGGTGCGCGACGGCGCGGTGCGCGAGGAGCCCTTCGACCCGCGTGACGTCGGCATCCCGCTGGTCCCGGTGGAGGCACTGCGCGGCGCGGACGCGGCGTACAACGCGGAGGTGGCGCGCCGGCTGCTGGACGGGGAGAAGGGCCCGGTACGGGACGCCGTGCTGCTGAACTCCGCGGCGGCGCTGGTGGCGCTCCAGCCGGCCGACGCCCCGTTGGCGGAGCAGATCCGGGCGGGTATCGAGCGGGCCGCCGAGTCGATCGACTCCGGGGCGGCCAAAGCGGCGCTGGCGCGCTGGGTGGCGGCCAGCAACGCCTGAGCACGGCCGGTCCCGGGCGCGGGATATGGCGCAAGGCCCGGTCCGCATGACGGACCGGGCCTTGCGCCTTTTTGTTCGTGTGGCATGATTCTGCCCAGGTCACGAGTGACAGCGATGCAGGCCCCGGCCCGCTGTCCGGCAACCCTCCTTCCGTGGCGGGGTGCCCCGGGTGATGACCAGGTCGCAGGCAACGAGGTCTGCGGCAAGCGCGGATCCCTCGCCAGGGATCCTGGTCCCCGAGGGAGCACCTTCCGTGATGAAGCGAATGCGATAGGGCCCAAGGCCCCTTTCTCCGCGTTATTCCGCGCCTTTTTCCGCGCGTCTTCTCTCTTTCTTCAGCACGCTGCGCCCGCGCTTTTTCGCGCCGGTGCGCGCAGCGAATTCGCTTTTCTCTCACGGGAGTTCGCCATGCCTGTTTCCGTCGATTCCGCTGTTTCCGCCGACTGCACCGTCTCCGCCGACCGTTCCGTCTGTGCGCCGCTGCCGGTGCTGGGGCGGGACGTCCGGGTCCCGCTGGTGACCGGTGGCGAGGTCGACTACGCCGCGCTGGACTACGCCGCCAGCGCCCCGGCGCTCCAGCGGGTCTGGGACGACGTGGCGGCCTACGCGCCGTACTACGGCAGCGTGCACCGCGGTGCCGGGTACCTCTCGCAGCTGTCCACGGACCTGTTCGAGAACAGCCGCCGGACGATCGCGGACTTCCTGGGCTGCCGCCCGGACGGCGACGCGGGCGACCAGGTGGTCTTCACCCGCTCCACGACCGACTCGCTGAACCTGCTGGCGGCCGCCCTCCCGCAGGACACCGAGGTGTTCGTCTTCGAGACCGAGCACCATGCGTCGCTGCTGCCGTGGGAGCGGCGCGCGGACACCGTGGTCACGTACCTGGACGCGCCGCGCACCCCGCGGCAGGCGGTCGACATCCTGGCGGCGGCACTGGCCGGCCGCGAGCCCGCCGCCGGTACGGAGCCGGGCACGGGGCGGCCCGCCGGTCCGGCGCTGGTGTGCGTGACCGGTGCGTCGAACGTGACCGGTGAGCTGTGGCCGGTGCGGGAGCTGGCGGCCGTGGCGCATGCGCACGGCGCGCGGATCGTGCTGGACGCGGCACAGCTCGCACCGCACCACCCCATCGACATCCACGATCTGGACGTGGACTGGGTGGCCTTCTCCGGGCACAAGCTGTACGCGCCGTTCGGCGCCGGGGTACTGGCCGGCCGCGCGGACTGGCTGCAGGGCGCCGAGCCGTACCTCGCGGGCGGCGGGGCCAGCCGCACGGTCGCGCGGCGTACGGACGGCGGGGTGGACGTCGACTGGCACACCACCGCGGCCCGGCACGAGGCCGGTTCGCCGAACGTCATCGGCGCCTACTCCATCGCCGCCGCCTGCCAGGCGCTGACCGAGGCCGGCTTCGACGAACTGGTGGCGCGCGAGCAGCGGCTGATCGCCCGGGTCCGGGCCGGCCTGGCCACGGTCCCCGAGGTGCGGGTGCTCTCGCTGTTCGGCGACGACGCCCCGCGGGTCGGCGTCCTGTCGTTCGTGGTCGAGGGCTGGAACAGCTCGCACTTCGCGGCGGCGCTGTCGGCGGAGTACGGCATCGGGGTCCGCGACGGCCTGTTCTGCGCGCACCCGCTCGTACGGACCCTGCTCGGCAGCGCGAGCGATGAGCCGGGGGAGTGCGGCGCCCCCGAGGCGGTGCCGGGCGAGAAGTCGCTCAACGCCATCCGGGTCAGCTTCGGCGCCGGCACCCCCGATGAGCACATCGAGCGGTTCGTGCGGGCGGTCCGGGAGCTGGTGGCGGACGGTGCGCGCTGGAACTACCGCACCGAGGGCGGCCGTTGCGTGCCGGACCCCTCCGCCTGAGGGCGGCCGGGCGGGAAGGTGGCGACAGGGCCTAGGAGTCCAGGCCGATGGCGAAGGCCGCCTCCAGGTCGTGCTGGGAGTAGGTGCGGAAGGCGATGTGGGTCTCCGTGGAGGCGACGCCCGGCACCTTGCTGATCCGGCCGGGGATGACGTCGGCGAGGTCGTCGTGCGCGGCGACCCGGACCATCGCGATCAGGTCGTGCGCGCCGGTGACGGAGTAGACCTCGCTGACCCCCTCCAGCGCGGCGATCTTCTCGGCGATCTCCGGGATCTGGTCCACGCTGGTCTTGATGAGCACGATCGACGTGATCACGGCTGGCTCTCTCCCTCGGTCGCCGGTGCGTTGCCCCTGGTGGCCACCACACTATCCCTCCGATAGCGGACCCACGCGTAGAGGAAGCCGAGCGCGAAGCCCACCACATGCGCGAGGTAGGCGACGCCCGGACCGCTGGGGCCGTCCTGCGCCGACCGCCACTGGAGGAAGAACCAGAAGAGCAGTACGGCCCAGGCGGGGAAGCGCAGCGGCAGGAAGAAGAGGAACGGGAAGACGCTGGTGACCCGGGCCCGGGGAAAGAGGTGGAGGAAGGCGCCCAGGACGCCGGAGATCGCGCCCGAGGCACCCACCAGGGTCTGGCCGGACGCGGCGTGTGCGGCCGCGTAGCCGAGCAGCGCCAGATAGCCGGTCGCGAGGTAGAAGACGGCGAACGGCAGCCGGCCCATCCGGGCCTCGGCCATCCCGCCGAAGACGTAGAGAAAGAGCATGTTGCCGAGCAGGTGCAGCCAGCCGCCGTGGACGAACAGGGCGGTGAGCGGGGTGACCAGGGCCCGGACCGAACCGCTCCACAGGTCGGCCGGGATCACCCCCCACTGCGCGAAGTAGCCGGCCTGGGCCCGGAGCAGCGCGTCGCCGCTGCCGTACATCCGGTTCAGGCCGGAGGCGGGGCCGAGCGCGAAGACCGCGCAGTTCAGGGCGATCAGCACGGCCGTCATCCGGGAGAACACGGCGCGCAGGGACCGGGCGGGCTGGGCCGGCCGGGTGAAGCGGGGGGAACGTGAACGACGGGAACCACGTGAATAGCGTGAATAACGTGAACGACGTGCGGGACGGGGAGAACCGGGGGATTGCGACGGCGCCGTCATGAAGTGATCATGACGTAACGGGGGCAATCGGGACAGAGTGCCTCGCCGCGTCCCGGCTCTCGGGGAGCGCCCGCACCGGCCCCTGCGAGGCCGTAGGGTTACAGGCAGTATTTTGACGTACTTCCGCAGTCCGACGGCGCACCGCGGGAAGCTGCACGGGCACGAGTACGAACGAGCACGAAAGAGGACTTCACGATGGCGCTTCCCCTGCCGACGGCCGAGACGCGGTGGCGCTGCACGCTGTGCGGCAACCTCACGCGTTTCGATGTGACCCGCCGGTCCAAGGTCGTGGAGTACATCCACCTGGATCTGGCCGGGGAGCCGAGGGTGGAGGAGCGCGAGGTCCTCGATGAGAGCATCGAGTCCGTGCGCTGCCGCTGGTGCAACGCGGTCGACCAGATCGAGCTGGTGGACCGGCCGGGCGCGAGCGCCTGAGATCGGAGCGATGCAGCCGTGGAGGAGCGTCCAGAGGGGGAGCCGGGCTCAGCGCACGACGACGCACCGGAGGGTGCGGCCGACGAGGTGCTCGACCGTCCGCTGCCCGAGGGCGTACGGCGCCGCGTCGTGGCGCTCACGGCGGAGGCGTTCGGCGGTCTGACGGTCGCCGAACTCCCGCCACCGCTACGGCAGTACGCACGTTTCACGCCGACTCGCCGGGCGAAATTCGCCGGTAATGCGATGGCTGCGGCGCTGGAGAGCGATGCGGTCTTCCGGCAGCGGATCGCGGGCAAGCTCCGCGAGGCCCAGCCGGAACTCGCCGAAGCCCTGGAGCACGGCACCCCGCCCGCCGCCGCCGACCCGCTGGATGTCGCGGCGGCGGCCTATGTGCTGCGCCCGGAGGGCTGGGTCAAGCTCGTCGCGGCGGCCGGCGAGGAGGCCCAGCGGGTCCGTGCCGAGCGGGCCGGCGAGGAGGCCGAGCGGGAGCTGGCCCGGCTGCGCGAGGAGCTGGCGCAGGCGCGGGCGGACGCCCGTACGGAGTCCGACCGCTCCCGGGCCGACCTGGACGCGGTCCGCAAGGAGAACGAGTCGTTGCAGCGCAAGCTGCGCAGCGCGCTGAGCGACGTCAAGCGGGGCGAGGCGGCGGTGCGCAAGGCGGTCGCGGCGCTGGAGGCCGCGCGGTCGCAGGCGGCGACGGAGAAGACCGCCGCGGACAGCGAACTGCGCCGGCTCAAGGCCCGGATCGCCGAGGCCGAGGCGGCGCTGGAGACCAGCAGACGGGCCGTCCGGGAGGGCCGCAGCGTCGAGGACATGCGGCTGCGGCTGCTGCTGGACACGGTCCTGGACGCGGCCCAGGGGCTCCGCCGCGAGCTGGCCCTGCCGCCCGCGAACGTCCATCCGGCGGACACCGTCGAGGCGGTCGTGCCGGGCCGGATGACGCCGAGGGACATCGCGACCCGGGCGCTGTCGGAGATGGACCCGGCACTCCTCGACCAGCTGCTGGCCCTGCCGCAGGCGCATTTGGTGGTGGATGGCTACAACGTCACCAAGACCGGCTATCCGACGATGCCGCTGGACAAGCAGCGGCTGCGGCTGCTGGGCGGTCTCGCGGTGCTGGCGGCGCAGACCGGCGCGGAGATGACCTGCGTCTTCGACGGCGCGGAACTCGCGGCGCCGGTGCTGCTCGCCCCGCCGCGCGGGGTGCGGGTGCTGTTCAGCAAACCGGGCGTGACGGCCGACGAGTTGATCCGCCAGCTGGTGCGGGCCGAGCCGCCCGGCCGCCCGGTGGTCGTGGTCTCCACGGACCGGGAAGTGGCCGACGGCGTGGCGAAGGCCGGTGCCCGGCCGGTCGCATCGGCCTTGCTTCTCAAGCGACTTGCCCGGACCTGACGCATCGGCGAATCCGGTGGCAATTCGTGCCTGAGTGTCAAGTTGCCATTACTGCCTGTGCGATGTTGGTAAAGGATGGGGCACCTGACGCAGATTTTCCCCGTGAGGATTTGAAGGGATCACAAGTCGGTTACTAAGGTCGGGCCTCGAACCTTCATATAGGTGATCATCCAACCGGGATGAACAGTGAAGGAACCGCCGAGTCCGCGGCGTTCGCGCGGAGCCGGGTCTCGTCCCCACTTCCCGGTAGGCGGCTGGAGGAAGAAGGAGCTCGCCTTCGTGGCGTCCCACCGTCGACCCAAGCAGCCGAGCCGTACTCGCGTGACCGTGCTCACCGCTACCGCCGCTGCCGCCGTTGCCCTCTCGTCCCAGGCCGCCCAGGCCGACCCGAAGCCTGTCAAGAAGGACGTCAAGGCCGAGGTTGACAAGCTCTACGAGCAGGCGGAGCAGGCCACCGAGAAGTACAACGGGGCCAAGGAGGACCAGGACAAGCTCCAGAAGGAGGTCGAGGGCCTCCAGGACAAGGTCGCCCGCGGCCAGTCGGAGCTCAACCAGCTCCGCAAGGGACTGGGTGTCGTCGCCTCCGGCCAGTACCGCAGCGGCAGCATCGACGCCTCGGTGCAGCTCTTCCTCTCCGGTGACCCGGACACCTATCTGGACAAGGCCGCCACGCTCGAACAGCTCAGTGGCAAGCAGGCCGAGCAGCTGAAGGTCATCGCGGACAAGCAGCGCCGGCTCGCCCAGCAGCGCGCCGAGGCCGCGGGCAAGATCAAGGACCTGACGGACACCCGTAAGGCGCTGGGTGACAAGAAGGACGAGGTCAAGGGCAAGCTCGCCAAGGCGCAGGAGCTGCTGAACACCCTCACGGAAAAGGAACGCGCCGAGCTGAAGGCCGAGGACGACAAGCGCGCCTCCGGCGGCGACGACCGCAGCAGCCGCGCCGACGACCGGGTCGACCTGGGCAAGGAGACCGCGGCCTCCGGACGCGGTGCGGAGGCCCTGGCCGCCGCGAAGACGAGGATCGGGATGCCCTACGTCTGGAGCGCCACCGGTCCCTACTCCTTCGACTGCTCGGGCCTGACCTCCTGGGCGTACAAGCAGGCCGGTCAGAAGATCTCGCGCATGTCGCAGGACCAGGCCAACGACGGCACCCGGATCTCCTCGCAGAGCGCGCTCAAGCCGGGCGACCTGGTGATCTTCTACAGCGACCTGCACCACGTCGGCCTGTACGCGGGCAACGGCCAGGTGCTGCACGCGCCGAAGCCGGGCGCCTCCGTGCGCTACGAGTCGATCGGCAACATGCCCTTCATGTTCGGCGTGCGCGTCTGAACCGGCCGGACACTCCGGAACGGCCGCCCGAACGGGCGAATTGCTCCTTGCGCCGCTGACTTCCCGCCCCGCCGGTGACCTGCGCAGTCACCTGCGGGGCGGCTTTTTGCATATGAGCCGGGGTCTTTGGCCGCCGTGTATCCGCGCGGTTACTGTCTGCCCTCGCAGCCGCCGGTCACCGACCGCTCCTCCCGGGCGGCACGGGCTGCACACGACAAGGAGTGCGGCCCACGTGTCCCATCGCCGTAGCGCGCGGCCCGGCCCCGTCACCCTCACCGGTGTCACCGTCCTGTCGGCCGCCCTGGCGACCGCCGCCGCCGCGCTGACCGCGGCACCGGCGTCCGCCGACCCGGCGGACCGCACCGCGGCCCGCGACGCGGCCGTCGCCCGGGTCGCCAAGCTCTACGAGCAGGCGGAGCGCGCCACCGAGGAGTTCAACGCCGCCGGCGAGCGGACCGAGAAGCTGCGCGGCGAGGTGTCGGCCCTTCAGGACCGCACGGCCCGCGCCCAGGAGCGGGTCAACCGGATGCGCGGCCGGCTCGGCGCGCTGGCCGCCGCCCAGTACCGGGCCGGCGGGATCGACCCCAGCATCACGCTGATGCTCACCGAACGGCCGGAGACCTATCTGGCGAAGGCCGCCGTGCTCGACCGGCTGAGCAGCTCCCGCCTCGGCGAGCTGCGCGCACTCCGGGCGGCGCGGCGGGGGCTGGAGCAGCAGCGCCTGGAGACCGCGCGGAAGCTGGCGGACCTGGAAGCCGGCCGTAAGACCGTCGAGCGCCACAAGGAGGAGGTCCGGCGCAAGCTGGCCGACGCCCGGCGCCTGCTGAACGCGCTCCCCGCGGGTGACCGGGAGAGCTACGACCGGATCTCCCGGGGCGACGGGCACGGCGCCGGTGCCCCGGACCTCTCCGGGGTGCCGGCCCCCTCGGGGCGGGCGGCCGCGGCCGTCGCGGCGATCCGCACCGCCATCGGCTCCCCGTACGCCTGGGGGAGTACCGGGCCCTCGTCGTTCGACTGTTCCGGGCTCACCCAATGGGCCTACGGCCGGGCCGGGGTCGCCCTCCCGCGCACCTCGCAGGCCCAGCGGGGCGCCGGGCGTCAGGTGCCGCTCGCCCAGGCGCGCCCCGGCGATCTGGTCATCTACCGGTCGGACGCCAGCCATGTCGCGATGTACGTCGGCAACGGCCGGGTGGTGCACGCGCCGTATCCCGGCGCCCGGGTGCGCTACGACCCGGTGGGCATGCTGCCGGTCTCGTCCGTCACCCGGCCCTGAGCGGACGCCCAGCGCTGTTGCCCCGGCCGGGCCGCACATACGATCGGCCGCATGTCGGGTCAGCGAGCGGGACGGCGGCGGCCGTCGCGGGCCGGGGTGGCGGGCTGCGCCGCCCTGCTGTTCGCGCTGCTCGCCCAGCTGACCGGCTGCGCGCCGCCCGCACCCTCCTCGGCCGACCGCTTCCCGGACGTCCAGCGGATGCTCGACGCACGGGCGCTGGCCGTCCGGGACCGGGACGCCGCCGCCTTCCTGGACACCACCGACCCGCGGGCCACCGGCTACCGGGCCCGGCAGCGGGAGATGTTCGGCAATCTGGCGGCGGTACCGCTGGCCGACTGGCGCTACGACCTGGTCGCGACCGGCGCCTTCCCGCTCCCGGACGGCGGCAGCGGCGAGCGGCTGGCCGCGCGGGTGCGGCTGCGCTACCGGCTGAAGGGCTTCGACACCGCACCGGTCAGCTCCGTCCAGTACCTCACGCTGACCGCCCGCGACGGCCGCTGGCGGATCTCCTCGGACACCGACGGCGCGGCCGCCGGCCGGACGGGCGCCCGCCAGCTGTGGGACCAGGGACCGGTGCACCTGGTCCGCGGCCGGCACACCCTGGTCCTCGGCACCGCCGCGGATCCGGCGCGGCTGCGCGATCTGGCGGACCGGGCGGACGCGGCGGTGCCCGCGGTCCGCGCCGCCTGGCGGGGGGAGTGGCCGGGGCAGGTCGTGGTGGAGGCACCGGACTCCGTCGGACGGATGGCGCAGCTGCTGGGCAGTGACGACCCGTCCGGCTACACGGGGATCGCGGCCGTCACGACCACCGAGGCGGGTACCGCGGCGGCCGCGCCCGCGGACCGGGTGATCGTCAACCCGGACGCGTACGACGAGCTGAACGACCTCGGCCGCACGGTCGTGCTCACCCACGAGACCACCCACGTCGCCACCCGCACGGCCACCACGGCGGCCACCCCGCTCTGGCTCTCCGAGGGGTTCGCCGACTGGGTCGCCTACCGCGGTTCCCGGCGCGCGCCCGCCGTCGCCGCCCCGGAGCTCTCCCGGGCGGTCGCCGCCGGGCAGCTGCCGGGCCGGCTGCCGGCCGACGGCGACTTCGGCTTCAAGGGCGGCGCGGATCGCCTGGCGAGGGCCTACGAGGGCGGCTGGCTGGCCTGCCGGATGATCGCCGACAAGTGGGGCGAGGCCAAGCTGATGGCCTTCTACCGGGAGGCGGGGAAGTCCGGCGGGGGACCGGGGAACGCGGGGCCGCCCGCGAGTGCGGAGCCGTCCGCGAGCGTGGCGCCGTCCGCCGGGGCCGGGACCGGTACGCCGTCCGGCCCGGCGGTGTCCGGCGCTCCGGGGCCTTCGGGGACTTCCTCCGGGACCACCGAGGACGATGGCCAGCCGGTCCGCGAGGCCCGGCTGGACCGGGCGATGCGGGCCCAACTGGGCGTCGGACTGGCGGAGTTCACCCGGCAGTGGCGCGCTTATGTGAAGGGTGAGCTGCACTGAGCGCGGGGTGGGCCGGCCGCCGGCTCACCGGGTGAGCGGCCCGGGGACGGGCGGGGCGGACGGGCCGGACGGGCCCGCGGCCCCGGCGGCGGCCCCGGGGCCGGAACCCGGTGCGGCCCCGGACCGTGCGCACCGCACCGCGCGTCCCGGCGCCGGGACGGCCGCCCGGCGCGGTGTGCCCGCCGGACCGCGCGCCGGACCGTGAACCCGCCGCCGGTGGCCACGACCGCGGCGACGGCGAGGGGTACGCGGGGGTCACGCCCGCCGTGGCCGGTCGCCGGGGCGGTACTGTCGGCCCCGAGCCGCCCCACCGGCCCCGCCCGCGTGGCCTGCCGCGCGGGCCCGCCCCGCCGACCCCGACCGCCGAAAGACCATCGTGCACAAGACCCTCATCGTCACGAACGACTTCCCGCCCCGGCCCGGCGGCATCCAGGCATTCCTGCACAGCATGGCGGTGCGGCTGGACCCCTCGCAGGTCGTCGTCTACGCCTCGACCTGGAAGCGGAGCGCGGAGGGCGTCGAGGCCACCGCCGCCTTCGACGCGGAACAGCCGTTCCCGGTGGTCCGCGACCGTACGACGATGCTGCTGCCCACTCCGGCGGTCACCCGGCGGGCCGCCGGTCTGCTGCGCGAACACGGCTGCTCCGCCGTCTGGTTCGGGGCCGCCGCACCGCTCGGGCTGATGGCGCCCGCGCTCCGCGCGGCCGGCGCCCGCCGCATCGTGGCGACCACCCACGGCCACGAGGCGGGCTGGGCGCAGCTGCCGGGCGCCCGGCAGCTGCTGCGCCGGATCGGCGAGGGCACCGACACCCTCACCTACCTCGGCGAGTACACCCGGTCGCGGATCGCCGGGGCGCTCACCCCCGAGGCCGCCGCGCGGATGGTCCAGCTGCCGCCCGGCGTGGACGAGCAGACCTTCCACCCCGGCTCCGGCGGTGACGCCGTACGGGCCCGCCTCGGGCTCGCCGGCCGGCCGGTCGTCGTGTGCGTCTCGCGGCTGGTGCCGCGCAAGGGCCAGGACACCCTCATCGAGGCGATGCCCGCCATCGTGGCGGCGGTGCCCGACGCGGTGCTGCTGATCGTCGGCGGCGGTCCGTACGAGGAGGAACTGCACGCACTGGCCCTGGCGAAGGGCGTCGGGGACGCGGTGCGCTTCACGGGCGCGGTGCCCTGGGCGGAGCTGCCGGCCCATTACGGCGCGGGCGATGTGTTCGCGATGCCGTGCCGCACCCGGCGCGGCGGGCTGGACGTCGAGGGGCTGGGCATCGTCTATCTGGAGGCGTCCGCCACCGGGCTGCCCGTCGTGGCGGGGGACTCGGGCGGCGCGCCGGACGCGGTGCTGGACGGCGAGACCGGCTGGGTGGTGCCGGGCGGTTCGCCGGAGGCCGCCGCCGAGCGGATCGTCGCGCTGCTCCGGGACCCCGCGCTGCGCCGCAGGATGGGCGAGCGCGGCCGGGCCTGGGTCGAGGAGAAGTGGCGCTGGGACCTGCTCGCGGAGCGCCTCAAGGAACTGCTCTAGGGCCTGTCGTCGTACGGGGTGGGGCCGGTCCGCCGCACCCTGCCCCCGTACCGCACCCCCTTCCGGGGGCCGGTCAACTCCGGCGCTAGCCCCGGTAGATGGCCTCGATCTCCTCGGCGAAGTCCTTCGCCACGACGCTGCGCTTGAGCTTCAGCGACGGCGTGACATGGCCGGACTCCTCGGTGAACTGGGTCGGCAGGATACGGAACTTGCGCACCGACTCGGCCTTCGAGACGGCGGCGTTGCCGTCGTCCACCGCACGCTGCACGGCGGCCAGCAGCTCCGGGTCCCCGGCGATCTCGGCCGGGGTCACGTCCGCCGGGTGACCGTGCTCCTGTGCCCAGCAGGGCAGGAACTCCGCGTCGAGGGTGATCAGCGCGCCGATGAACGGCCGGCCGTCGCCGACGACCATGCACTCGGCGATCAGGGCGTGCGCCCGGATGCGGTCCTCGATCACCGCCGGGGCGACGTTCTTGCCGCCCGCGGTCACCAGGATCTCCTTCTTGCGGCCGGTGATGGCCAGGTAGCCGTCCTCGTCGAGGGTGCCGAGGTCACCGGTGTGGAACCAGCCGTCGGAGAGGGCCTCCTTGGTGGCCGGCTCGTTGTTCCAGTACTCCGTGAACAGGTGCTCGCCGTGCAGCAGCACCTCGCCGTCGTCGGCGATCCGCACCACCGAGCCGGGCAGCGGCTGCCCGACGGTGCCGATCTTCTGCCGGTCCCACGGGTTGAAGGCGGTGGCCGCGCAGGACTCCGTCAGGCCGTAGCCCTCCAGGGCGGTGAAGCCGATGCCGCGGTAGAAGTGGCCCAGGCGCTCGCCGAGCGGGGCGCCGCCCGAGATGGCGTGCGTGGCGCGGCCGCCGAGGACGGCCCGCAGTTTGCGGTAGACGAGCCGGTCGAAGATCTTGTGCTTGATCCGCAGGCCGAGGGCCGGCCCCGGTGCGCCGTCCAGCGCGCGGCTGTACGCGATGGCGGTGTCCGCCGCCCGGTCGAAGATCTTGCCCTTGCCGTCGCCCTGCGCCTTGGCCCGCGCCCCGTTGTAGACCTTCTCGAAGACCCGGGGCACGCCCAGGATCAGCGTCGGCCGGAAGGAGGCGAGGTCGTCGGTGAGGTGCTTTATGTCCGGCGCGTGCCCCAGCTTGATGGGGGCCATCACGGAGGCCACCTGCACCAGCCGGCCGAAGACGTGCGCGACGGGGAGGAAGAGCAGCACCGAGGAATCGCCGGTGCTGAAGAGCGGTTTGAGGCGTTCGACGACATTGCCGCACTCCGCGAAGAAGCTGCGGTGGCTGAGCACACAGCCCTTGGGGCGGCCGGTCGTCCCGGAGGTGTAGACGATGGTGGCGGGGGAGTCGGCGTCGGCGAGCGCGCTGCGCGCGTCCACCTCGTCGTCGGAGATGTCCGTGCCCGCCGACCGCAGCCGGGCGACGGCGTCCCGTTCGATCTGCCAGATGTTCTCCAGGAGGGGCAGCCGGTCGCGTACCGACTCGACGGCGGCCTCGTGTTCGGGGGTCTCCACCAGGCAGGCGACCGCGCCCGAGTCACCGAGGATCCACTGGATCTGCTCGGCGGAGCTGGTCTCGTACACCGGGACGGTGATCGCGCCGGCGCTCCAGATGGCGAAGTCCAGCAGCGTCCACTCGTAGCGGGTGCGCGACATCAGCCCGACACGGTCGCCCGGCCCGATCCCCGTGGCCATCAGGCCCTTGGCCGCGGCCCGGACCTCGGCGAGGAAGACGGTGGCGGTGACGTCCTGCCACTGTCCGTCCACCTTGCGTCCCATGACGGCGACATCCGGGTGCTGCGCGGCATTCCGGCGGATCAGATCCGTCAGGTTGCCGTCCGCGGGGACCTCGTACAGGGCCGGAAGGCTGAACTCGCGCAAGACTGCTGCTCCTCATTGGCGCCGGCGCCACGACGCTGTGTGTTCGCCGGCTGCGGTCCATGATCAGGCAGGGGATTGGACTGCCCGGACGTTACCCACCGGTATTGCAATTGGCATAGAGGGTCACCCCCAGATGTTCGATGCGTCACACGCTTGTGGACACGCCAGGGGACTGCTCCGCGCAGAGTAGACCAGCCCTTTGGTGACCGGAAAGTAACCGCAGGTGGCGGCCCTCTCCCCGCATCGGCTCCGGGGATCTAGGGTGACGCCATGCGCGTGCATGTGGTGAGCGACGTACACGGCAACAGCCGGGACCTGGCCGCGGCCGGTGCCGGCGCGGATGCCGTCGTCTGCCTGGGCGACCTCGTCCTCTTCCTTGACTACGCCGACCACTCGCGCGGCATCTTCCCCGACCTCTTCGGCGTGGAGAACGCCGACCGGCTGATCGAACTCCGTACCGCCCGCCGCTTCCAGGAGGCCCGCGAGCTGGGCCGCAGCCTCTGGGGCGAGCTGGACCGCACGGGGACGGGCCGGGAGGCGGCCATCGAGAGCGCCGTACGCAAGCAGTACGCGGAACTCTTCGCCGCCCTCCCCACCCCTGCGTACGCCACCTACGGCAATGTCGATATGCCGAGCCTGTGGCCGGAGTACGCCGGACCCGGTATTACCGTCCTGGACGGCCAGCGGGTGGAGATCGGCGGCCGGGTCTTCGGCTTCGTCGGGGGCGGACTCACATCGCCGAAGCTTCCCCGGGCGCGCCGCTCCGTGCCCACCGGGGAGACCCCGATCCCGTACCTGATCGATGACGAGGAGTACGCCGCCAAGGTCGAGGCGCTCGGCGAGGTGGACGTGCTGTGCACACACATCCCGCCGGACGTCCCCGAGCTCTGCTACGACACCGTCGCCCGCCGGTTCGAGCGCGGCAGCGCGGCGCTGCTGCACGCCATCCGCACCACCCGGCCCCGCTACTCGCTCTTCGGCCACGTCCACCAGCCGCTCGCCCGCCGGGTCCGGATCGGCGGTACGGAATGCGTCAATGTCGGGCACTTCAACGCGACGGGGACGCCGTACGTCCTCCAGTGGTGAGCCGCCCCGGCCAGGGCGTCGGCCCCCGGCGGCCGGGCCCCGCGGACCCCGCGGCCGCGGCGCGCGGGACCGGCCGTGCGGCGCCCGCTGATGTCCGGCGGCGGCCCGCCGCGCGGTAGCCTTCAGCAGCAGCGACACCGAGTTCGACGCCAGTCGGCGGACCGGTATGTATCGGCATGGAGGAGTCACGGCGATGGCCGAACACACCAGCTCTAGCATCATGATCGAGGCGGCACCCGCCGAGGTGATGGGGGTGATCGCCGACTTCGACCGCTATCCGGAGTGGACCGGCGAGGTCAAGGAGGCAGAGGTGCTCGCCAAGGACGACCGGGGCCGTGCCGAGCAGGTGCGCCTGCTGCTGGACGCCGGCGCGATCAAGGACGACCACACCCTCGCCTACACCTGGACCGGTGAGAACGAGGTCAGCTGGTCGCTCGTCAAATCGCAGATGCTGCGCGCCCTCGACGGCTCCTACCACCTGGCCGCGCGCAACGGCGGCGCGAGCACCGAGGTGACCTACCGGCTCACCGTCGACGTCAAGATCCCGATGCTCGGCATGATCAAGCGCAAGGCGGAGAAGGTCATCATCGACCGCGCGCTGGCCGGTCTGAAGCAGCGTGTCGAGAGCCCCGAGGGCCCCGGCGCAGCCGCCGACGAGGCCGAGAAGAACTGAGCGTGCGCACCCTCCTCGTCACCGGCACCGGCGGCGCGGGCCGCACCACGCTGGCCGCCGCGACCGCCCTGGCCGACGCCCGGCGGGGAGCGCGCGTACTGCTGCTCACCACCGAGAGCGGCGCCCCGGAAACGGTGCTGGGCACGCCCCTCGGTGCCGCCGCACCCACCGAGATCGCCCCCCGCCTGCACGCCCGGCGGATCGACTCCGCCGACCGCTTCCGCCAGGAGTTCCTCGCCTTCCAGGAGCGCGCCGGAGCCGCCCTCGACATGTTCGGCGCGGCCCCCCTCGACGAGGACGAACTCACCGAACTCCCCGGCTCCGAGGCGTTCGCGCTGCTGCACGCGCTGTGCGCCGCGCACGCGTCGGGCGACTGGGACACCGTCGTCGTCGACATGCCGCCGGCCGCCGAAACGATCCGCCAGCTCGCGCTGCCCGCGCAGGTCCGCCGCTATCTGCGCCGGCTGCTGCCGCCCGAGCGCCAGGCCGCCCGCGCCCTGCGCCCCGTCCTCGCCCAGCTCGCCGGCGTCCCGATGCCCGCCCAGAAGCTGTACGAGGCCGCCGAACGCTGGGAGCACGAACTCGCCGCCGTCCAGCGGGTGATCGACGCCCCCGGCACGGCCGTGCGGCTCGTCACCGAAGCCGGTCCGGTCGCCGCCGCGAACCTGCGCACCCTCCGCGCCGGGCTCGCCCTGTACGGCCGCCGTGTCGATGCCGTCCTCGTCAACCGGCTGCTGCCCACCGGTTCGGCGGACCCGTTCCTCGCCGGGCTCTCCGGCAGCCAGCAGACCGCGCTCAAGGCGCTCCGCGACGAGTTCCCCGAGGTCCCCGTCCACGAGGTGCCGCACCTGGGCCGCGACCCCCGGGGTGTCGACGAACTCGACGCACTGCTCGACGGCCCGGCAGTCGGCGCCGCCCCCGCCGCGGCCGCGGCTCCGGCAGACGCCGCGCCCCGGCCGCCGCTCCCCGACACCGACCCCTGGACCGTCGAGGACCGGCGGGCCACCGACGGCGTCCTGCTCTGGCGGGTGCCGCTGCCCGGCGCCGACCGGGAGGGCCTGGGCCTGGTGCGCCGCGGCGACGAGATCGTCGTCACCGTCGGCCGTTTCCGGCGCATACGCACGCTCCCCTCCGCACTGCGCCGCTGCACCGTCTCCGGCGCCGGGCTGCGGGACGGTGTCCTCGACATCCGTTTCACCCCCGATCCCGGCCTGTGGCCCAAGGACCACTGAACGCCGTACCACCGTTCGGGTACCGTCGAGGGTGAGTCCCGCCCCGAAACATCCGCTTCGCCGCCGTACCCGCCGCGCCGCAGGAGTCCACGGAGTTCACCATGAGTGATGCCACCGATCGTCCCGCCGACCGCCAGGCCGAGCCCGACGCCGACGCCTGGGCGGCGGCGTGCGCCGAGGACCTCGCGGCCGAGAAGGCCCGCCGCCGCGCCGAGTACGGCCCGCAGCCGGGCAGCGCCGCCGAGGAACTGCGCAAGCTCGCCGAAGCCGTGACCGACAAGCTCAGCGGCCTCCAGCTGCCCGGCCCGCTGGGCCAGCTCGCCGGACAGGGCGCCGTCGGCCAGCTGTTCCGGCAGGCCAGAGCGGCCGTCGAGCCGGTCATCGAGCGCAACCCCGACGTCTTCGACCACCTCGCCGCGGCCGGCTCCGAACTGCTCGCCGCCTACCGCTCCGCCGTCGAGGGCAGCGAGAGCCGCTGGACCCGCGAGGACCTCGGCAACCCCCCGGGCCCGGCCGACGGTGCCCGTGCCACCGACCCGCGCGATGACGAAGGACCGGCCGGCACCGAGCGGATCGACCTCGACTGACCCCCGCCGCGGCCGCCCCGGCGCGGGGCACCCCGGGCCCGCGGCCGTGAGGGACCGGAGCGCCGCCCCCGCCTCCGGTACGGTTGTCCCCGGCGGGGTTCGAGCGAAAAACTGAGGGACACATGGGACTCACCATCGGCGTCGACATCGGCGGCACGAAGATCGCGGCCGGCGTGGTCGACGAAGGGGGCGCGATCCTCGAAACGTGCACGGTGCCGACCCCGCAGGCCACCGACGCGCTGACCGAGGCCATCGCGGACGCGGTCCGGACGGTAGGCGCCGGCCACCACATCGAGGCGGTCGGCATCGGCGCCGCCGGCTATGTCGACGAGAAGCGGGCCACGGTCCTCTTCGCGCCGAACATCGACTGGCGCCACGAGCCGCTCAAGGACAAGGTCGAGCAGCGCGTCGGCCTCCCCGTCGTCGTCGAGAACGACGCCAACGCCGCCGCCTGGGGCGAGTACAAGTTCGGTGCCGGCCAGGGCCACAGCGACGTCATCTGCATCACGCTCGGCACCGGCCTGGGCGGCGGCATCATCATCGGCAACAAACTGCGCCGCGGACGCTTCGGCGTGGCCGCCGAGTTCGGCCACATCCGGGTCGTCCCCGACGGACTGCTGTGCGGCTGCGGCAGCCAGGGCTGCTGGGAGCAGTACGCCTCCGGCCGCGCCCTGCTGCGCTACGCCCGCCAGCGCGCCTTCGCCACCCCCGAGAACGCCGCGGTGCTGCTCTCGCTGGGCGACGGCACCTCCGAGGGCATCCAGGGCAAGCACATCAGCGCGGCCGCCCGCCGCGGCGACCCGGTCGCCATCGACTCGTTCCGCGAACTGGCCCGCTGGGCCGGTGCGGGCCTGGCCGACCTCGCCTCGCTCTTCGACCCGTCCGCCTTCATCGTCGGCGGCGGCGTCTCGGACGAGGGCGAACTGGTCCTCGACCCGATCCGCAAGTCCTTCCGCCGCTGGCTGGTCGGCAATCAGTGGCGCCCGCACGCCCAGGTGCTCGCCGCCCAGCTCGGCGGCAGGGCCGGTCTGGTCGGGGCCGCCGACCTGGCGCGCCAGGGCTGACCGCGATGGTGGCTGAGCCGCCCGGACTCCCCGCGTCCGGCACCGCGGCGGACGGCTCCGCGGTCATCCGGGTGCTCAGCTACAACATCCGCTCGATGCGCGACGACCGGGCGGCGTTGGTCCGGGTCATCCGGGCCTGCGCCCCCGATCTCGTGCTCGTCCAGGAGGCGCCGCGGTTCTTCCGCTGGCGCAAGGCCGCCGAGCGGCTGGCCCGCGCGTCGGGGCTGGTGTACGTCACCGGCGGCGGCACGGCCGCGGGCCCGATGATCCTCTCCACGCTCCGCGCTCATGTGGAGCGCACGGAGGACGTCCTGCTGCCCCGCACCCCCGGACTGCACCAGCGCGGTTTCGCGACCGCGGTGCTCCGGTTCGGGGGCGCCCGGCTCGGCGTGCTCAGCTGCCATCTCAGCCTCTCCGCCGCGGAGCGTTACGGGCAGGCCGGGCTGCTGCTGGCGCGGCTGGCGCAACTGGACGTGCCGTACGCCGTCGCCGCCGGAGACCTCAACGACCGGCCGGACGGCCGCAGTTACCGGCGGCTGGCGGATGGGCTCACCGACGCCTGGGCGGCGAAACCGTGGGGCGGGGAGTTCACCTCCACACCGGCCGCGCCGCGACAGCGCATCGACGCGGTCTTCACGACGGACGGTGTCGAGGTGCTGGGCTGCGGCGTCCCGCACGGCCTGCCGGGCGTGCGCGAGGCGGACCTCAGGGCCGCCACCGACCATCTCCCGGTGCTGGCGGCGCTGCGCGTCCCGGCCGCACTCGCCCACCGGCCCTGAGCCGGACGCGAGCCGGCCTTGAGCCGGGGGCGCCTGCGCCACCCGGCTCCGCCGCCCCGCTAGACGGCCGCCCCGCTAGACGACCGCGCCGCTGCCCGGCACGTCGTCGTCATCCTCGTCGTCGTGCTTCATCCGGGCCACGAGGGTGGCGAAGCCCCCGAGGAAGCCGCCGATGCCCAGCACCGCGATCCACCACGTCACCGGCTGCTGGAAGAGCACCATCAGCACCAGCAGCAGCGGACCGCCGAGCACCGCGAGCCAGGCGAACTTGGTGGTGACATCGGCGCTCGGCAGCGGGGGCGGTTCGGGCGGGGTGAAGTGCCCCTCGTCGCTCGCGTCGAAGTCGTCGTCGGACGGTTCGGCGGCCGACCAGTCGCGCGGTCCGACGCCGGGCGCGAAGACGATGAAGCCGCCCGGCCGGCCGGTGCCCGCGGGGCTGCCGGGTCCGCCCTGATCGGGACCGTTCTTTGGCTGGTTCTCGCGCGCGGGGCCGTCCGCCGCTCCGTCGCCGGCCGCGTCCCCGCCGGCCGGCGGGCGGGCCTCGGCCGCGCCCGGCTTCGTCAGGTCGAGGGCGCCGGGGGTGCCCGGGACACCCGCCGGACCGGCGGCGCCCGCCGGCCGCGCGGCCGTGCCGTCGCCACCGTCGCCGCGGTCCTTGCCGCCGTCGCCGGCGTCGTCCGGTGCCGGGAACGGCGGCCGCTCGCCGTAACCCGCGACGATCTCGGCCCAGGCGGCCTCCTCGTCCAGCGGATCCCGGGGGTCGCGGGGGCTACGCTCCACCACTGGCCGCCGTCCCCTCCCGCGCCGCGCCCGACCGCGCCTCCGGTGCGAGCCGGGCGATGAAGGCGAAGGTGTCCTCGAAGATCTGCTCGGCGTCGTGGTCGAGCGTCGCGACGTGGTAGCTGCGCTCCAGCAGCTTGTGCCGTACGTCCGTCGAGGAGACCCGGCTCAGGATGCGCTCGGAGTCCGCGGGCGGGACGACATGGTCCTGCGGGCTGGTCATCACCAGCAACGGCTGGGTGACGCAGGGGAGTTCGGAGTCGACCTGGCGGAAGAACCGGCGCACCGAATACGCGGCGTGCAGCGGTACCCGGTCGTAGCCGACCTCCTGCGCGCCGGGCTTGGCGATATCGCTCGCCACCCCCTTGGTCGTCCGCACGACATGGCGCAGCACCGGGAGCAGCGGCGCCGCCGCGTCGTGCACGCGGTTGGCGGGGTTGACCACGGCCACCCCGCTGATCGCGTCGCCGTGCTTGGCGGCCAGCCGCAGCGCCAGCGCGCCGCCCATCGACAGCCCGCACACGAAGACCCGCGAGCAGCGCTCGGTCAGCGCCCGCAGCTCGCGGTCCACCTCGGCGTACCAGTCCTGCCAGGTCGTGACCTGCATGTCCTGCCAGCGGGTGCCGTGGCCGGGCAGCAGCGGCAGCGCGACGCTCAGCCCGCGGTCGGCGAGATATTCCGCCCAGGGGCGTACGGACTGAGGGGAGCCGGTGAAGCCGTGGCACACAAGGACGCCGACCTCTCCGCCGTCACGGCGGAACGGCTCGGCTCCGGGAAGGAGCGGCACCGGAAGACTCCGATCGAAGAGGGGAGCTGGATGGTTACCTCAGGGTACGCGGCGCGGCGCCGGCCGGGTAGGCCGGACGACGGCCGCGGGAGCAGGTCGCGGGGCCTGTGCCGGGCGTCGCCGGGGGCTCGTCGCCCCGCCGCGGTGAGCGGGACGCCGGGGCAGGTTAAGGTCTTTGCGTCACACACAGGAGGCAGTCGGTTGATCTACGGCGCAATGAAGTTTTCCATCGGCGGGTCCCTGAAGCTTGCCTTCCGGCCCTGGGTGGAAGGCATCGAGAACATTCCCGCCGAGGGTCCCGCGATCCTCGCGAGCAACCATCTGTCCTTCTCGGACTCCTTCTTCCTGCCCGCGGTGCTGGACCGCAAGGTCACCTTCATCGCGAAGGCGGAATATTTCACCTCTCCGGGGGTGAAGGGGAAGCTGACGGCCGCGTTCTTCAAGGGCGTGGGCCAGCTTCCGGTCGACCGTTCGGGCGGCCGCGGCGCGGGCGAGGCGGCGGTCCGCAGCGGTATCGAGGTGCTGGAGCGCGGTGAGCTGTTCGGCATCTACCCGGAGGGCACCCGCTCTCCGGACGGCCGGCTCTACCGCGGCAAGCCGGGCGGTCTGGCGCGGGTCGCGCTGGCCACGGGCGCGCCGGTCATCCCCGTCGCGATGATCGACACCGAGAAGGTGCAGCCGCCGGGCAAGATCGTGCCGAAGATGATCCGGCCGGGCATCCGCATCGGCAAACCGCTGGACTTCGCCCGCTATCAGGGCATGGAGGGCGACCGCTTCATCCTGCGGTCGGTCACCGACGAGGTCATGTACGAGATCATGAAGCTGTCCGGCCAGGAGTACGTCGACATCTACGCGACCGCGGCCAAGCGGCAGATCGCCGAGCAGGCGAAGGCTGCGGAGGCGAAGAAGAAGGCCGACGCGGAGCAGCAGAAGACCGACACGCCCTAGGGCGGGGCGTCACCGTGGCACCGTTCGCCCGGAGGGCGGGGTGTCCGGTGCGCTCACCGCACGGCGGCGGGGCGCCGGGAGCGGCGTGCCGGTCCGGGTAGGCACCACGGTGATCACATGTCCCGGGTCCCGCCGGGCGGGCGACACGACGGACCAGGCGGGCCGGAGCGGCCCGGACGGCGCGGGCAGGACCGGTGACGGCGACCGGCCGGGCCCGGCGAGGGGTGGGGGCCGGCATGACGGAAGCGGACATACCGACGGTGCGCGGTGGTGCCGCCAGGGGCAGCGGCAGGCGTCCGAAGGTGGTACGGATGTCCGTCGAGCTGCCGCTGTGGCGCGCGCTCACCGGCTACCGCATCCTCACCTTCTGCTACACCTTCGCCCTGGTCGCGTTCTCCTACCCCCACTACGCCCATCCGCTGGGCGCCGCCGCCTATATGGGCACGCTCACCGTCTGGATGGCGCTGACCTGGCGCCGGACGACCTCCGCCGAGCGCTGTACGCGGCGGTTCCTGGTCATCGACCTCACGCTGGTGGTCGGCGGCATCCTGCTCACCTCGCTGGTCGACACGCACGCCCGCATCATGGGCGGTTCGCCGACGCTGCCGTCGATCTGGGCGGCCAGCGCAGTGCTGGGCTTCGCGATCAAGGGCGGCTGGCGGTGGGCCGCGGCGGCGTCCAGCGCGGTCGCCGTCGCCAACCTGATCGAGCGTCAGGAGCTGGCCCGCGGCACCATCCACAACGTCGTCCTGGTGTGGGTGGCGAGCGTGGCGATCGGCTATGTCGTCGAGGTGGCCCGCGCCAGTGAGCGCACCCTCGCCCGCGCCCTCCAGATCGAGGCCGCCACCCGGGAACGGGAGCGGCTGGCCCGCGACATCCACGACAGCGTGCTCCAGGTGCTGGCGATGGTGCAGCGGCGCGGCGCGGCGATCGGCGGTGAGGCGGCCGAACTCGGCCGGATGGCGGGCGAACAGGAGGTCGCGCTGCGCACCCTGGTCTCCGGCGGACTGGTGGGGCCGCAGCGCGTCGCGGCGCCGGACGGCGCGGCGGACGCGGTGGCGCCCGCTACCGGCGCCGGACCACCGCCCACCGGCCGGACCGGGCCGGTGCGGCCGGCGCCCGTCACCAGTCCGTGCGACATCCGGGCGCTGCTCGCGCCGTACGCCGGTGCCGGGGTCACCTTCTCCGAGCCCGGCGCCCCGGTGGAGCTGCCGGCCGCGGCGGCGGCCGAACTGGCGGCCGCTGTCGGTGCCGCGTTGGACAATGTGCGGGTGCATGCGGGGGCCGCCGCCCGCGCGTGGATCCTGGTGGAGGACGAACCGGACGCGGTGCTCGTGACGGTGCGCGACGACGGCCCCGGCATCGCCGAGGGGCGGCTCGCCGACGCCGAGCGGGAGGGCCGGCTCGGGGTCGCCCTCTCGATCCGCGGGCGGCTGCGGGAGCTGGGCGGCAGCGCCGACTGGATCTCGGTCCCGGGCCAGGGCACGGAAGTGGAGTTGAAGGTCCCCAAGGGCGCCGCGCCCGGGGGCACGAGGCGGGGGAGGGCGAGAGAGCGTGAGTGAGCAGGCGGGCCTGCGGGTGATGGTGGTCGACGACCACCCGATGTGGCGCGACGCGGTCGCGCGGGATCTGGCGGAGGCCGGATTCGACGTGGTGGCGACGGCCGGGGACGGCCTCCAGGCGGTGCGCCGGGCGCGGGCCGCGGCGCCCGATGTCCTGGTCCTGGATCTCAATCTGCCGGGGCTGCCCGGTGTCCAGGTGTGCAAGGAACTGGTCGGCGGGGATCCGGCGCTGCGGGTGCTGGTGCTCTCCGCGAGCGGTGAGCACGCCGATGTCCTGGAGGCGGTCAAGTCCGGCGCGACCGGCTACCTCCTGAAGTCGGCGAGCACCCGGGAACTGCTGGACGCGGTGCGCAGCACCGCCGCCGGCGACCCGGTGTTCACCCCCGGCCTGGCCGGACTGGTGCTCGGCGAGTACCGCAGACTGGCCACCGAACCGGCACCGGCGGCGCCGGACGAGCCCGGCGCGCCGCAGCTGACCGACCGGGAGACCGAGGTGCTGCGCCTGGTGGCCAAGGGGCTCTCGTACAAGCAGATCGCCGAACGGCTGGTCATCTCGCACCGCACGGTGCAGAACCACGTGCAGAACACCCTCGGCAAGCTCCAGTTGCACAACCGCGTCGAGCTGGTGCGGTACGCGATAGAGCGCGGCCTCGACGAGGTGTAGCGGGGCGTAGCCGCCGGCCGGACGGCCCGGTCCGCTCGTACGGGTGAACGCCGTGTCCCAACTCCCCGGCGAATCAACGGAGTCGGCGCCCACCCCATCCCGGAGTGACCCAGATCACCTTTAGCGTGACCGGGGTCGGCTCATTCACGGCCGTGTGCGCGGCCACTGACGGGATGTAGGTGAAGCAGCGATGCGGGTCGGAGTGCTGACCGGCGGTGGCGACTGCCCCGGTCTGAACGCGGTGATGCGAGGCGTGGTCCGCAAGGGCACCCAGGAGTACGGATATGACTTCGTCGGCTTCCGGAACGGCTGGCGCGGCCCGCTGACGGGCGACACGATGCCGCTGGACATCTCGGCGGTGCGCGGCATCCTGCCCCGGGGCGGCACGATCCTGGGCTCCTCGCGGACCAACCCCTTCAAGGAGGCGGACGGCGTCCGCCGGATCAAGGCGACCCTGGCCAAGGAGGAGGTCGACGCGCTGATCACGATCGGCGGTGAGGACACCCTCGGCGTCGCCACCCGGCTCTCCGGCGAATTCGGCATCCCGTGCGTCGGCGTCCCCAAGACCATCGACAACGACCTCTCGGCCACCGACTACACCTTCGGTTTCGACACCGCCGTCGGCGTCGCCACCGAGGCCATCGACCGGCTGCACACCACCGCCGAATCGCATATGCGGGTGCTGGTGGTCGAGGTGATGGGCCGGCACGCCGGCTGGATCGCGCTGCATTCGGGCCTGGCCGGCGGCGCCAACGTCATCCTCATCCCCGAGCAGCGCTTCGACGTCGGGCAGGTCTGCGGCTGGATCGACGCCCGCTTCAAGGTCCGCTACGCGCCGATCGTCGTCATCGCCGAGGGGGCGATGCCCAAGGACGGCCAGATGGTCCTCAAGGACGGCAGCACCGACTCCTTCGGGCACGTCCGGCTCTCCGGCGTGGGGGAGTGGCTGGCCAAGGAGATCGAACGGCGTACGGGCAAGGAGGCGCGCACGACCGTGCTCGGGCACACCCAGCGCGGCGGCACACCCAGCGCCTTCGACCGCTGGCTGGCCACCCGCTTCGGACTGCACGCCATCGACGCGGTGCGGGACGGTGACTTCGGGAAGATGGTCGCGCTGCGCGGTACGGACATCGTCCGGGTGCCGATCGAGGAGGCGACCGCGAAGCTGAAGACCGTCGATCCGGCGCTCTACGCCGAGGCCGGCGTCTTCTTCGGCTGAGCGACGCCTTCCCGCTGAGGCTCCCTGCCGAAGCTCCCTGCTGAGGCTCCCCGCCGCCCCTCCCGGGGCGGCGTACCCCGGGGTGTTCCCCCGCCCGGTCTCCGGACGGCACCGCCGAGCGATGGGCCGTATATTCGGCATATTCGTCATATTCGGCCTATCGCTCATCAGCGGGTGAATCGGGATCGGTGGGAGAAACGTGGATATCGTCGCGTTCGGGGTGCAGGTGGACGAGCGGCCGCTGCTGGAGAAGGCGTTCGCCGAACGGCACCAGGTCCGCTGTCTGGATGTCTTCCTCAACCGCGACACCGCGCCCATCGCCGCCGGCTACGCGGTCGTCAGCGCGAGCGTCAACGACGACCTGAGCGCCGAGGTCCTGCAGTCCCTCGCGGCCGGCGGCACGAAGATGATCGCCCAGCGCTCCACCGGCTTCAACAACATCGATCTGGAGGCCGCGGCCGACCTCGGACTGACCATCGGCCGGGTCTCCGCCTACTCCCCGTACGCGGTCGCCGAATTCGCCTGGACCCTGGCGCTGGCCGTGAACCGGGGGCTCGTACGGGCCGTCAACCGCACCCGCAACTTCGACTTCCGGCTGGACGGTCTGATGGGCCGCGATCTGCGCGGCCGTACGGCCGGGGTGATCGGCACCGGCAAGATCGGCGAGGCGTTCACCCGGATCGCCCACGGCTTCGGGATGAACCTGCTGGGCTGGGACATCGCCGAGAACCCCGCCTGCGTCGACCTCGGCATGCGCTACGTCGACCAGCGGCAGCTGTTCGCCGAGGCGGACCTGATCACCCTGCACGTCCCGCTGCTGGCGGCCACCCGGCATCTCATCGACGCCGACGCGCTGGCCGCCATGAAGGACGACGCGATCCTCGTCAACTCCAGCCGCGGCGGGCTGGTCGACACCGCGGCCCTGGTCGAGACGCTCAAGGCGGGCCGGCTCGCCGGCGTCGGACTGGACGTCTACGAGGAAGAGGCCGGGCTCTTCTTCCTCGACAAGTCCCTCGACGTCATCAGCGACGACACCCTCGCCCGCCTGATGACCTTCGGGAACGTCCTGGTCACCTCCCATCAGGCGTACTTCACCGCGGAAGCGGTCGGCCAGATCGTCGACACCACCGTCGCCAATGTCGAGGACTATCTGGCCGGCCGCACCAACGAGAACACGCTCGTCACACCAGGACAGCGGCCAGCAGCTGTGCGGTGACCGAGGCGCCGTCCAGGGACAGCACCGACTCGGGGTGGAACTGCACGCCCGCGAAGCCGGGGCCGCGCAGCGCGTGCACCTCGCCGGTCTCCGCGTCCCGGCTCAACTCCACCCGGTGCATGGCCAGTTCGGCGGCCGTGCGGTCGTCGCAGCGGGCCGTGAAGGTGTTGTAGAAACCGACCGTCTCCGGGCGCCCGAAGAAGTCGATGCGCTCCTGGGCGCCCTGGAACGGCACGTCCTTGCGGACGATCTCCAGCCCCAGCTCCGCGGCGAGCAGCTCGTGCCCGAGGCAGACCCCGAGCAGCCCGTGCCGGTGGCCGGCGACGAGCTCCGCGGTCAGGGAGCGCAGGAAGCGCATCTTGGGGTCGGCGGCGTCGGACGGGTTGCCGGGGCCGGGGCCCAGCACGACCGGCCCCCGGTGCGCCCGGACGGTCGCGCGCAGCCCCGGTTCGTCGTAGCGGCGGACGGTGACGGTCAGCCCCGAGGTGCGCAGCAGATGCGCCAGCATCGCGGTGAAGGTGTCCTCGGCGTCGACGACCAGCGCGTGGCCGCGCAGCGCGGCGGTCGGCGCGGTGCTCTGCATCCGCAGCCAGAAGGGGGCGAGATCGGCGCGGCGGGCGTCGAGCGCGGCGCGCACCCGCGGGTCGTCGGCCAGGTGCGGCGGCCGCCCCGCGGCCCCGGCGCCGGCCGGTGCGGACCGTACGCCCAGCGCGGTGAGCACCCCGGCCGCCTTGGCGTGCGTCTCGGCGACCTCGCCGTGCGGATCGGAGGCGCGCACCAGGGTGGCGCCGACCGGCACCCGCAGCCGGCCGTCCGCGGCGATGTCGGCGGTACGGATCAGGATCGGCGAGTCCAGCGTCTGCCCGCCGCCGGCGTCCCGGCCGATCAGCGCCAGCGCGCCCGCGTAGTAGCCGCGGCCCCGTCCGTCGGGCCCGGCGGGCTCGTACCGGGCGATGACCCGGCAGGCGTTCTGCACCGGCGACCCGGTGACCGTCGCCGCGAACATCGTCTCCTTGAGCACCTCGCGCACATCGAGGCTGGACCGGCCGCGCAGCTCGTACTCGGTGTGCGCCAGGTGGGCCATTTCCTTGAGCCGGGGCCCGACGACCACACCGCCCATGTCGCCGACGGTGCACATCATCTTCAGCTCCTCGTCCACCACCATGGACAGCTCCTCCACCTCCTTGCGGTCGCCGAGAAACGCCAGCAGGCTCTCGGCGGTGGGGCCACCGGCCGGGTAGCGATAGGTGCCGCTGATCGGGTTCATCACGACCGTGCCGCCGCTCATCCGCACATGCACCTCGGGGCTGGCGCCGACGAGCGTGCGCACCCCGGGCCGGTGTACGACATACGTCCAGTACGCGCCGCGCTCGCCGGCCAGCAGCCGCCGGAAGAGGGCCAGCGCGTCGGCCGCCGAGAAGCCCGCGATCTCCCCCTCGAACGTCCTGCGGATGACGAAGTTGGCGCCCTCGCCGCTGCCGATCTCGTCCCGGAGGATCCGCCCGACGGTCCCCGCGTACGCCGCGTCGTCCACATCGAACGCGCCGTCCGTCACCCGGACATCGTGCGTGGGGAGCGCCGCCAGCAGCGCGTCCAGGGGGATTTCGGCGCACTCGCGGGGGCGCAGCACGGCGAGCGGTGTGCCGTCGTCGTGGGCCTCGAAACCGCGCTCGCGGATCTGCCGGAAGGGGATCAGCGCGAGCGCGTCGGTCACCGGCGCGTCGGGGGCGCCGTCGGCCAGCGGGATGTCCGCCAGCCGCTCGACCTCGGTCACCTCGCCGATCAGCACCTCGACGACGGTGGTGTCCCGCCCGGGGGAGCGGCGGCGCAGCAGGGCGAACGGCGGGCAGCCGGGATCGAGCAGGCGCTGGACGAGGGCGGCGGTATCGGTGCGGGGGACGGCGGGAGCGGCGGGTGCGCGGTGCATGGCAGGTTCCTTCCGGGAGGGGAGGAACGGCCGCCGTACGACAGAAGGCCGCCCCTCGGGGCGGCCTTCGCGATGTCAGTGGTGCGCGCGCGAATCAGTGGGCCGCCGGATGAGCGGTCCACCACCAGTTCATGCTCATGACCGGTTGCGCGTACATGAGCGGAACTTTACCCGACGCCCGGCGCCGGGGCGGGGGACGGACGCAGACCGGCCAGAAAATCGGCCAGTACCGCGTCGAAGGCGGTGGGCTGTTCGAGGTTGGGCAGATGGGCGGCGTCCTCGATGACCGCGAGCGCGGCACCCGGGATGCGCCGGTGCAGGAATTCCGCGTCGGCGACCGGTGTGTAGGTGTCGTCCCGCCCGACCACCACCAGCGTCGGCACCACGATCCGCCCCAACAGCCCGGTGTAGTCGGGGCGTTCGGCCCGGCCGCGGAGCGCGGCGGCGGCGCCCTCGGGCGGGGCGGCGAGCATCATGCGGCGGACGTGCCCGGCGACCTCCGGCTGCCGCGCGATGTTCTCCGGCGCGACCATCTTGTCCAGTACCTCGTCGGTGTAGCCGCCCATGCCCTCGCGCAGCAGCCGGTCGGCGAGGGCGTTGCGCCGCGCCTTGCCCTCGGCGCTCTCGCCCTGCGCGAAGGTGTCGGCGAGGACCAGTCCGCGCAGCCGCTCCGGGAAGAGCCGGGCGAACTCCAGGGCGATCTGGCCGCCCATCGACAGCCCGCCGAGCACGATCCGTTCGGCCCCGAGGCCCAGTACGTCCAGCAGCCCGGCGATATCGCGGGCGAACGTCTCCAGCGGTGTGACGCCGGGGACGACGGTCGACGCGCCGTACCCCCGCAGATCAGGCACGATCACCCGCCATCCGGAACCCGGTCGCGCCGCGCCGAACGCCGCGGTCTGCGGCGCCCACATCGTCCGGTCGAAGGGATGCCCGTGGACGAGCACCAGCGGTGCCCCGGTGCCCCGGTCCTCGTACCCGACGGTGATTCCCCCGACGGCAGCCGTGCTCAACGCAACTCGCCTCATTCGCCTGGTTGTTGACGACGGCGCCGGAGGCCGGCGCCGTCGTGTGGCCCTTGACGTCCGATGCTAGGAGGCGCACACTCTCGGTGCAATAAAAACATTGCTCTCGGAGCAATGTGGGGGCAATGGGCGGGACCGGGCGGAACGCGAGAAGGACCCGGAAGGAAGAGGGGCGGATCATGAGCGCGGAGGACTACCGGCGCATCGCCGACGCCGTCGCGGCGGACATCACCGCCGGACGGCTGCGCCCCGGCGACCGCCTCCCCACCCAGCGCGCCTTCGCCCGCGCGCACCGCATCGCCAACTCCACCGCCACCCGGGTCTACCGCGAGCTCGCCCGCCGCGGCCTGACCGTCGGCGAGGTCGGCCGCGGTACGTATGTGCGCGCCGCCCGGCACGCACCGGGCCCCGCGCTCGCCGAACCGGCGCCCGCGGGCACCGTCCCCGTCAACCTCGAACTCAACTACCCCGTCGTCCCCGAACAGTCCGCCCTGCTCGCCGCCGGCCTCGCGCCCCTGCTGCGGCCCGACGCCCTCGGCGCGGCCCTGCGCCCGCTCGCCCCGGCCGGCACCCCCGCCGCCCGCACCGCCGCCGCGGCGCTGCTGAGCGGCCCGGCCCTGCGCCCGGACCCCGACCACCTCCGCTTCGCCGGCAACGGCCGGCAGGCGATGGCCGGCGCGCTCGCCTCCCTCGTCCCGCCGGGGGGACGCCTCGGCGTCGAGGCGCTCACCTACCCGATGGTCAAGGGCATCGCCGCGCGGCTCGGCATCACCCTCGTCCCGCTGGCCACCGACGCGGACGGACTGCGCCCGGACGCGGTCCGCGCCGCCCACCGCGCCGCCCCGCTGCGCGCCCTCTACGTCCAGCCCACCCTGCACAACCCGCTCGGCGTGACGATGTCCGCCGGGCGCCGCGCCGAGCTCGCCGCCACCCTCGGCGAGCTGGACCTGTGGGCCGTGGAGGACGCGGTGTGGGCCTTCCTGCACCCGGACGGCGCGGCGGACGGGGGCGGGACGGCGGGCGGGGACCGTACGGGCCCGGGTGACACGGCCGGTCCGGACGCCACCACCGCCACCGCCCGCCCGCCGCTCGCCGCGCTCGCCCCCGACCGGACGATCCTCATCGACAGCCTGTCCAAACGGCTCGCCCCGGGCCTGACCGTCGGCCTCGCCCTGGCGCCCCCGGCGCACACCGACCGGCTCTCCGCCGCCCTGCGCTCCGGCGGCTGGACCGCGACCGGCTTCGCCCTGGAGGCGGTCACCCGCTGGCTGACCGACGGCAGCCTGGAGCGGATCGTCGCCGCCAAACGCCGGGACGCCGCCGTCCGCCAGGCGCTGCTCCGCGAGCGGCTGGCCGGCTTCCGCGTACACGCCGACCCGCGCGCCTACTTCGCCTGGTGGGAGCTGCCCGCCCGGTGGCGCGCCGAGACCTTCCTGGCGGCCGCCGCGCGCCACGGGATCGCCGTCACCCCGGCCGCCGCCTTCGCCGTCGCGGCGGAGGGTGCCCAGGGCGCGGGCCCGGCGCCGAACGCCGTCCGGCTCGCGCTCGCCGGGCCCGCCCATAAGCAGCTCGACCAGGCGCTGGCCACCCTCGCCGCGCTCGCCCACGGGACGCCCGACGACTCCCTCCCGGACTGACCGGGGCGGGACCGGCCGACGGAGCCGGGCGGACCGGCGGCGCAGGAACGGGCCGATGAGGCGTGCGGGACAGAAGAGGCTCCGGAGGCCGGGAACCCCGCGGTCCGGGGCCGTACGGAGCGCGGGCGGCGCCGAGGAGGCGGGTCCCGCCGAGTGGGCTGTGTCTCAAAGTCCGGGCGGAGAAAGGGCGGCTCCCGAGAACCCCGTAATGTTGGTCATGTGACCGTGAACGCTGAAATCCACGCCGGTGGCCACACCTGGCGAGACCTGCCCGCGGCGCAGCAGCCCGACTGGCCGGACCACGAGGCTCTGCGCGATGTGATCGCGGAGCTCGAGTCCTATCCGCCGCTCGTCTTCGCGGGCGAGTGCGACCAGCTGCGCGAGCGCCTGGGCGCGGTCGCACGGGGTGAGGCGTTCCTGCTTCAGGGCGGCGACTGCGCGGAGGCTTTCGACGCCGTATCCGCCGAGCACATCCGGAACAAGCTCAAGACGCTGCTCCAGATGGGCGCCGTGCTGACCTACGCCGGGTCCGTCCCGGTGGTCAAGGTCGGCCGGATCGCCGGCCAGTACAGCAAGCCGCGCTCCAAATCGACCGAGACCCGCGACGGCGTGACCCTGCCGACCTACCGCGGCGACTCCGTCAACGGCTTCGAGTTCACCGAGGCGGCCCGGATCCCGGACCCGCAGCGGCTGAAGCGGATGTACCACGCCTCCGCGGCGACCCTCAACCTCGTCCGCGCCTTCACCACCGGCGGCTACGCCGACCTGCGCCAGGTGCACGCCTGGAACCAGGACTTCGTGAAGTCCTCGCCCTCCGGACAGCGCTACGAGGCGCTGGCCCGCGAGATCGACCGCGCGATGAACTTCATGAAGGCGTGCGGGGTGGAGCCCGAGGAGTTCCGCACCGTCGAGTTCTTCTCCTCGCACGAGGCGCTGATCCTGGACTACGAGTCGGCGCTCACCCGCACCGACTCGCGCACCGGCAACCTCTACGACGTCTCGGGCCACATGGTCTGGATCGGCGAGCGCACCCGCCAGCTGGACGGCGCGCATCTCGAATTCGCCTCCCGGATCCGCAACCCGATCGGCGTCAAGCTCGGCCCGACCACCACGCCGCAGGAGGCGCTCACCCTCGTCGAGCGCCTCGACCCGGACCGCGAGCCGGGCCGGCTGACCTTCATCACCCGGATGGGCGCGGACAAGGTCCGCGACAAGCTGCCCGAGCTGGTGGAGAAGGTCACCGCCTCCGGTGCCAAGGTCGCGTGGATCACCGACCCGATGCACGGCAACACCTTCGAGGCCGCCTCGGGTCACAAGACCCGGCGCTTCGACGATGTGCTGGACGAGGTCAAGGGCTTCTTCGAGGTCCACAAGAGCCTCGGTACGCACCCCGGCGGCATCCACGTCGAGCTGACCGGCGACGACGTCACGGAGTGCGTGGGCGGCGGCGACGAGATCTTCGTCGACGATCTGCACCAGCGCTACGAGACCGCCTGCGACCCGCGGCTCAACCGCAGCCAGTCGCTGGACCTGGCGTTCCTGGTGGCGGAGATGTACCGCGATCAGTGAGGCCGTCCGGCGCTGACGGCGGCCGGTGACACACACGTGGGGCGCGGATCCTGTGATCCGCGCCCCACCGCGTTGTGGAGCACTCCGCGCGACAGGTAAGGTAAGGGTTACCTCACTCGCGATCATCCCGATCGGCGAGCCCAGTTCCTCCGGGGGTGAACCGCGTGTACGTCTGCTCCTGCTTCGGGATCACCGAGCAGCAGGTCCGTGACCACGCGGATACCGGCGCCTGTACGCCGCGCCAGATCGCCTCCGCCTGCAAGGCCGGGACCGACTGCGGCGGCTGCGTACGCCGCATCCAGGCGCTGCTCGGCCGTGGTGCGTGCCCCCGGCGCGAGCTCATCGAATCGGGTGCGTCCGAACCGCTGGGCGCCCAGCCGCCGGCCGTGGAGTTGCCGGTTGTGGCGGTGGCCGAAGTGGTGGCGGAAGCGGCGCCGGTGGGGCTTCCGGAAGCCGCCTAGGGCGTGTGCGGCCGGCCCGGCCGCTCTGTGATCAGCTCGGCTGCTCGATGACCTGGGCGATGTAGAGCGCTTCCCCGAGCTTCTCGATCAGTTCCAGCTGGGTGTCGAGATAGTCGATGTGGTGCTCCTCGTCCGCGAGGATGTCCTCGAAGATGTTCGCCGAGGTGATGTCCGCCTTGGCGCGCATGACCTCGATACCGCGCTTGAGCCGGTCGATCGCCTCGGCCTCGATCTGCCGGTCGGCCTGGAACATCTCGGTGACGGTCTGGCCGACGCGGACATGGAACAGGCGCTGGTAGTTCGGCAGCCCTTCGAGGAAGAGAATGCGGTCCGTCAGGATCTCCGCATGCTTCATCTCGTCGAACGACTCGGCGCGGGTGTATTTCGCGAGCTTCGTCCAGCCGAAGTTCTCCTGCATCTTCGCGTGCAGGAAGTACTGGTTGATCGCGGTCAGCTCGGCAGTCAGCTGCTCGTTGAGGAATTCGATGACCTCGGGGTCGCCCTGCATGGCAGCGGGCTCCTTCCGCGCGAGAACTGGGCAGGTGCCGCGCATCCTCGCACCGCCCCGGCGGACCGTCCAGTAAGTGCACACTTAGTACGAGTTGTCCCAATACCTTCCGCCCTGGTAACGGGCACCCCTTCCGGTCTGACAACATGGAGGACATGGGTCAGCCGGAAAGCCGCGAAGAGGAGCATCCTCAGCTGCCCCCGGGGCAGCGTCTTCAGCGAGGCTGGCCGGTCACGCATTACGGGCCGGTGCCGAAGTTCCGCCCCGACCGCTGGGAGTTCCGGGCGTTCGGCGCCACCGCGGACGGCGACAAACACTGCTGGACGCACGAGGAATTCACCGCGCTGCCCTATACGACGGTCGTCGCGGATATGCACTGCGTCACGAAATTCAGCATGCTGGGCGCCGAATGGGGCGGAGTGCGCACCCGCACCATCCTCGATCTCGCACCGCCCGCGCCCGATGTCACCCATGTGATGGTGTGGGCCGAGTACGGATTCAGCTCGAATCTGCGGCTGGCGGATTTCGCCGCGGAGAAGTGCCTCTTCGCCACCCACCGCTCCGGCGAACTGCTCACCGCCGAGCACGGTTTCCCGGTCCGGCTGATCGTGCCGCATCTCTACGCCTGGAAGGGCCCCAAATGGGTCCGCGGCATCGAGTACATGACGGCGGACCGCCGCGGCTTCTGGGAGGAGCGCGGCTACCACAATCTCGGCGACCCGTGGCAGGAACAGCGCTACTCCTACCAGGAGGAGCCGGGCGAGGGCCCGGAGCTCTGAACCCCGGGCCCGGCCCCCCGCCGGGAGACCGCCGCCCTCCGCGCGGCTCCGCTCAGCGCCCGCGCAACTCCTTCAGGCGCGCCACGTCCGCCGCGTGCCCCTCCTTGCCGCCCGGTGTCTCGATCACCAGCGGCACCCCCTCGGTCGCCGGGTGGACGAACAGCTCGCGGAACGGCTCCGCGCCGATGTGGCCGGCGCCGATGTTCGCGTGCCGGTCCTTGTGGGCGCCGGTCACGTCCTGGGAGTCGTTGGCGTGGATCAGCCGCAGCCGGCCCTCGCCCGCGACCTCCACCACCTCGTCCAGCAGCGCCTTCATCCCGCCCGGGGCCGCCATGTCGTGACCGGCCGCGAAGGCGTGGCAGGTGTCGAGGCAGATCCCGAGCCGGGGGTGCCGGTCCAGCGCGTCGAAGTACGGCCCGAGATCCTCGGCCCGTGCGCACAGCGACGCCCCCTGGCCGGCCGTCGGCTCCAGCAGCAGCCACGGGTCGTCGTCCCGCGTCAGCTCGTCGAGCAGTGGCCGCATCCGCTCCCCGACCTGTGCCAGCGCCTCCGCACGCGGCCGGCCGCCGGTCGCCGAGCCGGTGTGCACCACCACGCCGAGCGCGCCGATCTCCCGCCCGCGCCGCAGCGAGTGGCGCAGCGACTCGACGGACCTGTCCACGGTCGCCTCGGTGTGCGAGCCGAAATTGATCAGATACGGCGCGTGGACATACGCCGGAACGCCCTCCCGCGCACAGCCCGCCCGGAACGCCTCGTCCTGCTCGGGGCTGCCGGGCGGCGTCGCCCAGCCGCGCGGATTGGCCACGAAGACCTGTACGGTCTCGCCGCCCATCTCGCGGGCGTACGCGAGGCCGACCTTGGCCAGGCCGCCGGCCACCGGCACATGGCCGCCGACCGGATTACGGGTACGGGCGCGCGGCTCGGCGCGCTGCGGGGAGGGGGAAGTGCTCACCCTTTCAGGGTGCCAGGCGCCCCGCGGCCGCTACAGCGCGCCCTTGAGCTTGATGGTGATCTTGCTGCCCTTGGGGGCCTGGTCACCGCCGCCGACCGACTGCGTATCGACGGAGTCCTGCGGGAACAGGAGCGGCTTCTGCACCTCGACCTCGAAGCCGAGGTCCGTGAGCTGCCGCTTCGCGTCGTCGGTGCTCTTGCCGGTGACATCCGGGACGGTGATCATCTCCGGCCCCTTGGAGAGCGTGAGGGTGATCGTGTCGCCCTTGCCGAGCTTTTCGCCCTTGCCGGGGGACTGCTGGGCGACGGTGTCCTTCGCCTGCGGCGCGTAGACGGGCTCGTCCGCGAACTTCACCTGGAGACCGGCACCGGTCAGCGCCGACTCGGCGTCCGCGCGGGCCGCGCCCACCACATCGGGCACGTCCACCGGGGCGCCGCGGCTGATCGTCAGCGCCACCGCCGTGTCCGGCCGCCGCTTGCTGCCCGCGGCCGGGTCCGTACGGATCACCGACCCCTTGGCGACCTCGTCGCTGAACTCCCGGGCCTCGGTGCCCGGCGTCAGCCCGCGGTCCCGTAGTTCGCGCCGGGCGTCCGCGACCGGTGTGCCCGCCAGATCCGGGATCGCGACGACCTCCGGGCCGCGCGAGACGGTGAGGGTGACGGTGCCCGTCCCGCGGATGCGCTTGCCGTTCTCCGGGTCCGTGGCCATGACGTGGCCGCGCTCCACATTGGGGCTGTAACCGCGCACCACCTTCACCCGCAGCCCCTCGTCGCGCAGCGTCTGCTCGGCCTTGGCCTGCGGCAGGTCCAGAACAGCGGGGACGGTCGTGAACTGGCCGGCGTTTATGTACCAGACGCCCGCGCCGAGCCCGAGGACCAGCAGTACGGCGGCGATGAGGGTGGCGGTCCGGCGCTGCCGGAAGAGGCCGGTACGCGGCGCCGCGGCGGGCGCCGGGTGCAGCCGGGTGGTCCGCTCGGCGGGCGACGCCGCGGCGGCCGCCGGGAGCTCCAGCCTGGCGGTGCGGTTCAGCTCCGCGTCGGCGGGGGCCCCGGGCAGCCGGAGCTGCTCGGCACCGGTCCGCGGCAGCACACTGGTCCGCTCGGTGTCGTCCCCGTCCGCCGGGACGTCCTTCGCGTGCGGTGGCACGAGGTCGAGCTGCGCGTCGGTGAGCGCCGCGCGGGCGCCGCGGGCCCGGGACAGCAGCGCCACCGCGTCCTGCGGCCGCCGGGCCGGCTCCCGGGCGGTGGCCAGCGCCACCAGGCCGTCCAGCTCCGCCGCCAGACCGGGCACGGACTCCGACGGCGGCCGCACGTCCTCGTGCAGATGCTGGTAGAGGACCTGCGCCGCGGAGCCGCCGGTGTGCGGTTTGCCGCCGGTCAGCATCTCGTAGAGCACCACGCCGCAGGCGTAGACGTCCACGCGGGCGTCCGCGGTGCCGTTCTCGATCTGCTCGGGCGCCAGATAGGAGACGGTCCCCAGGACGGTGCCGGTGGTCGCGGTGGTGTTGTTGTCCACCGCGCGCACCAGACCGAAGTCGGCGACCTTGACCCGGCCGTCGTCGCCTATCAGGACGTTCTCCGGCTTCATGTCGCGGTGCACCAGCCCGGCGCGGTGCGCGGCGCCCAGGGCGGCGAGGATCGGCTCCAGGATGTCCAGCGCGGCCCGCGGCTGGAGCGCGCCCCGCTCGCGCAGTACGTCGCGCAGCGTGCACCCCGCGACGTACTCCATCGCCAGATAGACGTACGTACCGTCCGTGCCCTGGTCGAACACGCCCACCACGTTGGGGTGGGACAGCCGCGCGACCGACTTCGCCTCGCGGATGAACCGGTCGACGAACGCCCCGTCCACGGCGAGGGCCGGAAGCATCACCTTCAGGGCGAGCTCCCGGTCGAGCCGGGTGTCCACGGCCCGGTAGACCGTGGCCATACCGCCGGCGGCGATGCGGGCCTGGACGCGGTAGCGGCCGTCGAGCAGCCGGCCGACGAGCGGGTCCTGAAGGGTCGTATCCACGGCAGACGAGTCTACGAGGACCCGCCGGATCCCCGCCCGCCCGGCCACCGCCCCGCCCGTACTGAAGCCGAACGGTGACCGGAACACGACACGGGGCGCATGGACGGGGCGCCCGCCCGAGGGGGGCCGGGGCCGCTGTGACCTGCGGAACTCCGGTGGGAACTCCGGCAGGGCACGCGCCTCCGGGCCGGGGATTCCCCTGGCGACGGCCCGCCCTCCCTAGAACGCCGGGCGTTCCGGGTCCAGCTCCGCCACGCCCTCCGTCGGCGAGGACGCCCGCGCGAAATGGCGGCGCGGGATGCGGCCCGCGCGGTACGCCAGCCGGCCGGCCTCGACCGCGTGCCGCATCGCCCCGGCCATCAGCTCGGGCTCCTGGGCACGGGTCACCGCGGACGCCAGCATCACCGCCGCGCACCCCAGCTCCATGGCCAGCGCGGCGTCCGAGGCGGTACCGGCGCCCGCGTCCAGCACGACCGGGACGCCCGCCCGCTCCGTGATCAGCTCGAAGTTGTGCGGATTGCGGATGCCCAGCCCGGACCCGATCGGCGAGCCCAGCGGCATGATCGCGGCGCAGCCCACGTCCTCCAGCTTGCGGGCCAGTACCGGATCGTCGTTCGTGTAGGGCAGCACGGTGAAACCGTCGTCCACCAGGGTCTCGGCGGCGTCCAGCAGCTCGACCGGGTCCGGCAGCAGGGTGCGCTCGTCGGCGACGACCTCCAGCTTGACCCAGTCCGTGCCGAGCGCCTCCCGGGCGAGCCGGGCGGTGAGCACCGCCTCGCCCGCGGTGAAGCAGCCCGCGGTGTTCGGCAGCACCCGGATCGCGTGCCGCGCCAGCAGGGAAAGCACCGAGCCCTGTACGGCCGGATGCAGCCGCCGCATGGCGACCGTCGTCAGTTCCGTACCGGAGGCGAGCAGCGCGCGTTCCAGGACGCCGAGGCTGGGCGCACCACCGGTCCCCATGATCAGACGGGACCGGAAGGTGCGGCCGGCGAGAGTGAGGAGATCATCCGTCATGGCGGCGGATCAGCCTCCCTGGACCGCGGTGAGCACCTCGACGCGGTCGCCTTCGCCGAGCGGGGTGTCGGACCACCGGGTGCGCGGCACCACGGTCTCGTTGACCGCGGCGGCCACCCCGCCGGACGCCCGGGACAGCGTCGCGACCAGCCGGTCGAGGGTGAGGCCGCCGGGGATCTCGCGCACCTCGCCGTTGACGGAGACGGACACGGTGGGGGCGCTCATACGGACTCCTCCAGGACGCGGGTGCGCTGCGGCACCGGGGCGGGCACGGCGGAGAAGCGCGTGGGGGAGAACGGGCGGGCCGCCGCCGGGAGCTCTCCGGTGGTCAGCGCATCGGCCATCACGTCACCGGTGACCGGCGTCAGCAGCACACCGTTGCGGAAGTGGCCGGTGGCCAGCTGGAGACCGGGCAGCGCGGTCGGGCCGAGCAGCGGCGCGTTGTCGGGGGAGGTGGGACGCAGCCCCGCGCAGGTCTCGGCCAGCGGCAGTTCGGTGATGCCGGGGAGCAGTTCGTGCGCGTCCCGCAGCAGTTCGTAGACGCCGCCCGCGGTCACGGTGGTGTCCCAGCCCAGTTCCTCGCTGGTGGCGCCGAGGACCAGCTCGCCGTTCTCCCGCGGCACCAGATAGAGCGGGCCGCCGCGCACCACGGCCCGTACGGTGCGGGACAGGAAGGCGGCGCCGCCGGCCGGCGGCGCCGGCATCCGCAGCCGCAGTACCTGCCCCTTGACCGGGCGCACCGGCGGCAGCACCGCGTCGGGGACCCCGGCCAGCTGCCCGCTGCGGCTGCCCGCGGCCAGGACGACCTGACCGGCCGACAGCCGCGTCCCGTCGGCGAGTTCGGCGCCCGAGGCGCGTCCCCGGGCGACCGTCAGCCGCTCGGCCGAGGCGCGGTGGAAGACCACCCCGGCCCGCTCGCAGGCGATGAGCAGCGCGCCCGCCAGCCGGCGCGGATCGACCTGATGGTCGCCGTCCACCCGCAGACCGCCGCGGACACCGGGCGCCAGCATCGGCTCCAGCCGGCGGCACTCGCGCCCCGTCAGCCACTCCGAATCCAGCCCCGACCGGAGTTGCAGGGCGTGCAGTTCGCGCAGCAGGGCGCGGTCGTCGGCGTCCAGCGCGACGGCCAGCGTGCCGCACCGCCGGTAGCCGATGCGCCGCCCGCTCGCCTCCTCCAGCTCGGCGGTGAAGTCCGGATAGCGCCGCGCCGAGGCGAGGTTGAGACCCAGCAGGGTCTGCTCGCCGTAGTGGAGTTCGGTGACGGCGGCCAGCATGCCGGCCGCGATATGGGCGGCGCCGCCGCCCGGCGCCGGATCGACGACGGCCGTCCTCAGCCCCCGGCCGGCCGCCCGCCAGGCCGTGACCAGGCCGATGATGCCGCCCCCGATGACGAGCACATCGGCGTGCTGCCCGCCCGGGGGCGGTGGCGCGGCCGATGTCGATGATGTGGCGGTGGACGGTGTGACGGATGAATGCATGGGCGTCCAGCCCCTCCCTTCGCCGGCATGACCCGGATCAGGTTCGTACGGTCGGAGGCCGCCAGCCTCCCTCTCAGCCCGGTGCGTCCGGGCTCCCGCGAGTGCGTGTATCCCTCACCCTAATACGGGCCCGCGAGGCGCCGTAAGGGCGCGCCCGGCGGGCCCCGGCCGCGCGGCTCCGCGGTGACCGACGGTGACGCTGTGTCAGAGATCTCCTTGCGCGCTGCTGCTGGCGGCGAGACACACCGTCTTACAGTGATCGGGTGAGCGAGCAGAGCACGTCCTCCCAGGCCCCTGACCGCACGCCCCGCGTCGTGATCGTCGGCGCCGGAATCGCCGGTGTGCAGACCGCGGTCGCCCTGCGCGAACAGGGCTGGCGCGGCGCGATCACCCTGCTCGGCGGCGAGCCGCACCAGCCCTACGACCGCCCCCCGCTGTCCAAGGCGGTGCTGCTCGGCAAGGCCGAGGGCTCCACCTTCGACATCGACTTCGGCGCGCTCGGCATCGAGCTGCATCTGAGCCGGCCGGTCACCGCCCTGGTTCCCGGCGCCCGCACCGTCGAGACGGCCGAGGGCCCGGTCCCGTACGACTACGCGGTCCTCGCGACCGGCGCCGACCCGGTCCTGCTGCCCGGCAGCGCGGGGCTGCCCGGCGTCCACCTGCTGCGCACCCTCGACGACGCCGAGCGGCTGCGGCCCGTGCTGGCCGCCCGCCACGAGATCGTGGTCGTCGGGGCGGGCTGGATCGGCGCGGAGTTCGCGACCGCCGCGCGCGAGGCGGGCTGCGCGGTCACCGTCGTCGAGGCCGCCGACCGCCCGCTGGCCGGCGCCCTGCCCGCCGAGGTCGCCGCCCATATGACCGACTGGTACGCGGACGCCGGCGCCGACCTGCGCACCGGCGCCCGGGTCGCGGCCGTCGAGGCGGGCGCGGTCACCCTCGCGGACGGCACGACGCTGCCCGCCGACGCCGTGGTCGTGGGGATCGGCGCCCGGCCCGCCACCGGCTGGCTGGCCGGCTCGGACGTCGCGCTCTCGCCGCGGGACGGCTCCGTCCTGGCCGACGAATGGCTGCGCACCTCCGTCCCCGATGTGTACGCGGTCGGCGACTGCGCCTCCTTCCCGTCCGCCCGCTACGGCACCCGTCTGCTGGTCCACCACTGGGACAACGCCCTCCAGGGCCCCCGTACGGTCGCCGAGAACATCCTGCGCGGTGCGGCGGAGGGCATGGTCTACGACCCGGTCCCGTACTTCTGGTCCGAGCAGTTCGGCCGGTTCGTGCAGTACGCGGGCCACCACGGGGACGCCGACGAGCTGGTCTGGCGCGGTGACCCGGCCGGCGCCGCCTGGTCGGTGCTGTGGCTGCGGGGCGACCGGCTGGTCGCGCTGCTCGCCGTGGGCCGCCCGCGTGACCTGGCACAGGGGCGCAAGCTGATCGAGCGCGGCGCGGCCCTCGACCGGGAGCGGGCCGCGGACGCGTCCGTACCGCTGAAGACGGCGGCGCTTTAGGGCCTGTCGTCCGCACGGGCACGAGGTACGGGATGGCCTGCGGGGCGCCGCCGTGGCGCGGCGGATGGCACCGCGGGTGTCACCCGCCGGTGTGCCTCGGGCCGTCGACGGCGGTGCCCGGCTACCGGCTGTCAGTGCGAGATGGCACGCTTGTCCTGTGACCGAGATTGACGCAAACATCGATGGACTCGTCCCCGCCTGGCTCACCCTCCCCGACATCGCCGAAGAGATCGGCGTCGAGGTGACACGCGTCCGGCAGCTGGTCAAGGAGGGCCAGCTGATCGCGGTGCGCCGCGGCGAGAACAGGGCACTGCACGTGCCGGCCGATTTCATCAAGGACGGCAAGGTCGTCAAGGGCCTCGTCGGAACCTTGACCCTCCTGCGCGACGACGGCTTCGCCGACGAGGAGATGCTGGAGTGGCTCTTCACCACGGATGACACCCTGCCCGGCACCCCGGCGCAGGCGCTGCGCGAGAACCGCGGCACGGAGGTGAAGCGCCGGGCTCAGGCGCTCGCCGTCTGACCCGCACGGCGCGAGCGCGCCCTCAACAGCAACCGCATCAGCATCCGTAACCGCATTCGCATCCGAGGGGCGTACGGGCCGGAAGGCCCGGCCCGTACGCCGCCGACCTGGGGGGAAGCAGCCCGATGAGCACCGCACGACAGGCCCTGGCCGAGGCCCGGCTGTATCTGTGCACGGACGCCCGCAAGCGGCAGGGCGACCTCCCGCAGTTCCTGGACGCGGTGCTCGCCTCGGGCGTGGACATCGTGCAGCTCCGCGACAAGACCATGGAGGCGGCGGAGGAGCTCGCCCACCTCGAAGTCTTCGCGGACGCCTGCCGGCGGCACGGCAAGCTGCTGGCGGTCAACGACCGCGCGGACGTCGCCCACGCGGCCGGCGCCCCGGTGCTGCATCTGGGACAGGGCGACCTGCCGGTCCCGGCCGCCCGCGCCCTCCTCGGCCCGGAGGTCCTGATAGGCCGCTCCACCCACGCCGAGGCCGAGGTGGACGCCGCGGCCGCCGAAGCGGGGGTGGACTACTTCTGCACGGGACCGTGCTGGCCGACGCCCACCAAACCGGGTCGCCACGCCCCGGGCCTCGACCTGGTCCGCTACACCGCCTCGCGCGCCCCGCAGCGCCCCTGGTTCGCGATCGGCGGGATCGACGCCGGCAATGTGGACGAGGTGCTGGCCGCGGGCGCCCGCCGGATCGTGGTCGTCCGCGCCCTCACCGAGGCGGACGATCCGGGCGCGGCGGCGGCGGATCTGGCGCGGCGGGTCCGCGCCTCGGCGGAGTGAGCGGCGCATCCGGTGGCGGGACCTCCGGGCGTCCGGTGCGCCGGGCATCCACCTGGGCACCCTCCGCACGGGCACCCTCCGCACAAGCAGTGAAGGGACAATCCCGGCATCCGGGTCCTTGATCGCCGGCAGGGCTCGCATTCCGTCCTCGAATGACCAAGTGGTGATCCGGGCGTGTCCAACCCGTGGACACGAATCGGCCATACCAGGCATAACGCCGGTGCCGGTTTGAGTGTGCCCGGCCGGTGGTTAACCTGCCCATATGGCCCTAGGTACAGCTTCCACCAGGACTGATCACGCGCCGACCGTGCGCGAGCTGCTGGCTTCCGGCAAGCAGTCATACTCGTTCGAGTTCGCCGCCCCGAAGACCGAGAAGGGCGAGCGGACCCTGTGGAACGCCATCCGCCGGATCGAGGCCGTCTCCCCGACCTTCGTCTCCGTGACGTACGGAGCCGGCGGATCCTCCCGTGAGGGAACGGTGCGCGCCACCGAGCGCATCGCCACCGACACCACGCTCACCCCGGTCGCCCACCTCACCGCGGTGAACCACTCCACCGCCGAACTGCGCAACGTCATCGGCCAGTACGCCGACGCCGGTATCCGCAACATGCTCGCGGTGCGCGGCGACCCGCCCGGCGACCCGATGGGCGAGTGGGTGCGGCACCCCGAGGGCGTCACCTACGCGGCCGACCTGGTCCGGCTGATCAAGGAGTCCGGCGACTTCTGCGTCGGCGTGGCGGCCTTCCCCGAGATGCATCCGCGCTCCACGGACTGGGACGCCGACGTGGCGCACTTCGTCGCCAAGTGCCGGGCCGGCGCGGACTTCGCCATCACGCAGATGTTCTTCTATCCGGAGGACTATCTGCGGCTGCGCGACCGGGTCGCGGCGGTGGGTTGTTCGACGCCGATCATTCCGGAGATCATGCCGGTCACGAACGTGCGCCAGATCGAACGGTTCGCGCAGCTCAGCAACGCGGCCTTCCCGCCCGAGCTGGCGGAGCGCATCCTCGCGGTCAAGGACGACCCGGCGGCTGTACGCTCCATTGGCATCGAGTACGCGACCGAACTGTGTGCGCGCTTGATGGCCGAAGGCGTGCCCGGGTTGCACTTCATTACCCTGAACCACTCCACGGCGACCCTGGAAATCTACGAGAATCTCGGACTGCACCAGCAGTCCTGATGACGGTGGCCGGAAAGCGGCGAAAGAGGGGCGTATATGGGCTGGACGGTCCTCTACATCGCATTCGGCTTCGTCGGGCTGTGGCTGCTGAGTGAGGTCCTGCTCCAGCACAAGGCCCGGCTGCGCTGGCGGCTGCTCGCCTTCACCGGCTTCCTCGGGGTGGTGGCCGGCGTCATCATCCCGTCGGTCATCGTGATCGCCGTGGGTGCCGTCGCCTTCGCGGTCGGGCAGGTGAAGGTGACGCTCTCCTTCCGGCGGGGCTTCACGACCGGCTGGGCCCTGCGCCGCAAGCGGACGGAGAGCCGGCGGCGCAGGGCCCGCTCCGGGGGCGCCAAGGCACCCGCCGCCGAGCCGGCCCTCCAGGTCTCCGGCGTGGAAGCGGTGCCGCTCCCCGACGACGCCGGCCACGGCACCGACGAGCAGGGGACGTTCACCCAGCAGGACACCCCCCAGGACCACGGCGCCACCGAGAGCCAGGCGGACTTCCCCGGGCAGCACGGCCTGGACCAGGAGCCCTACCAGGGGCCGGGCCCGTACGGCGCGCACCACGGCTACCAGGGCCAGGACCCTTACCAGGACCAGGATCCGTACCAGGATCGCAGCGTCTTCGTACCGCAGAACTACCCGGACCAGGACGGCTATCCGCGCCCCGACGCCACCGCCGTCTACGCCCCGCAGCCGCTCCCCGACGAGACCGGGCAGTACGGCGTCTACAGCGCCGACGCCCGCCCCCCGCAGACCGGCCACCCCGGCTACGACGCCTACGGCAACGCCGCCGGTGCCAGCGACGGCAACGGCCCTGCGTACGGTGGCAGTTACGGCGCTCCCGCCGGGGAGCCGGACCCCTACGCGGGCCAGTACGGGACGTACGGCGACGGTCAGGGCGGGCAGCAGCCCTACGCCGACCCGTACCTCGGCGCCCAGCAGTACCCCGCCCCGTACGACCCGTACGCGCAGCCGGATCCGTACGGCCGGCCGCCGTACGTCCCGGAGCAGTACGACGGCCGGCCGGCCGACGGAACCGGGCAGCCCCAGGGGCAGCAGCCGGGCCAGGGCTATGTCGAGACCCCGCCCGGCGGGGTCTGGGTCCCGCAACAGCGCGACGCCGAGCCCCCGGCCGGACAGCCGCCCTACCCGCCGCACCAGCAACAGGGTTACGACGAGCAGCACTACCGCTACTGAGCCCGGTGCGCGGCCCGGCGGCGACAGGTCGCACGGGCCGGAGCACACAGGGGCTTCGTCCCCACCGCGGGCCGCGGCCGGCACGACCGGACCGGACGCCGGATGTCGTCCGGACCGGCGCCGGATCCCGCCCGCCGTCAGGTCCGGGGCCGGGCGCTCACGCCGACCCGTGCCAGTCGTCGCCGTTCACGATCAGGCCCGCGACGATCGCGCCGGACATCCCGACGTGCGCCAGCCCGCCGCCCGGATGCGACCAGCCGCCGACCGCGTAAAGCCCGGGTATCCGGGTGCGGTTGGCGGGCCGCAGGAAGCGGCCATCGGCGCCGGCCAGCGCCGGGCCCGGCACCGACTCGCCGTCCGCGGGCGGCAGGACCTCCCGCCACAGCACCCGCTCCCGCAACCCCGGAACCGCGGCCTCGGCGATCTCGGTCATCCGGTCCGCGAGGGCCTCGGCCTCCGCCGACCGGCCCGGCGCCCCCGGGACGTCCGGCCCGCCGGCCGGGACGGTCCCGGCGACCGTCGCCGTCAGCGTCACGGCCTCGTGGCCGTCGTCCGGGCGGCCGGTGGCGTCGTCCGGACGCAGCACCGTCACCGTCGGCCGGGCACACGGCACGCGCCGCCCCGGGCCGTCCCCGAACACACCGGCCAGCTCGGCCGCGCGGTCCGGGGTGTGGACGACCGTCCGGTGCGCGGCGTCGCCCGGCCGCGCCCCGCGCAGCGCGAGCACGACCGTGAACCGCCCCGGCGCACACTCCCCGGGCCGGGCGGCCGGACGGACGTCCTCCGCACCCCACGGCAGCCCCGCCCGCAACATCGCGGCCAGCCGGGCCGGTTCGACACCGGCGACCACCGTCTCCGCGTCGGCCACCCGGCCGTCGGCCAGCTCGACGCCCGCCGCCCGGCCGTCCTTCTCGGTGATCCGGGTGACCTCCGCGCCGAAGGTGAACTCCACTCCACGGGCCGCGCAGCGCTCGTACAGCGCGTCCGCCAGCGCCCGCATACCGCCGCGGACGTACCAACTCCCGAAGGTCTGCTCCATGTACGGCAGCACGGCGGCGCTCGCCGGCGCGTCGCGCGGATCGAAGCCGTACGCCAGCGCATGGCTCTCCAGCAGCGCGACGAGCCGGGGATCCGCCAGCTCGCGGGCGGCGACCTCGGCGAGGGTGGCGGTCGTGGGGCCCTTGCCGCGGCCGAACAGCCCGCGCCGGCGCACCGCCGGATACGGATCGCGGCCCAGCACCCGCCAGTCCTGCCACAGCGGCTCCTCCAGGAGCGGCCGCCGGGTGGCGTCCCACGCCTCGCGGGCGCGGCCCAGGAACGCGCTCCAGCGCTCGCCCGCCCCGGCGCCCAGCGCGCCGTCCAGGGCCGCGAGGACACCGGCCCGTGAGGCGTTCGGCAGGGACACATCGGTGCCGTCCGCGAAGACATGGCGGGCGGCGGGATCGACCTGCGACAGCTCGACGCAGCTCTCCAGCGGCTCGCGGCCGGTCTTGACGAACAGATCGCGGTAGACGGCGGGCAGATGCAGCAGACCGGGCCCCGTGTCGAAGGCGAAGCCGTCCCGCTCGAACCGCCGCAGCGCGCCGCCGTACGTCGCGCCGCGCTCGAACACCGCCACCCGGTGGCCCGCGACGGCCAGCCGGGCGGCGGCCGCCATCGCGCCCATCCCGGCGCCGATCACCGCAATCCGTGCCATGCCTGCGACTTTATCCGGGCCCACTGACAACGCCCGCGCGGGCGGTCGGCTCAGCCCGGCAGCGGCCCCGTGTCACCCGCCGCGGCCAGTCGTTTCTCCTGGCGCCGCTGTCGCCGTCGGCGCAGGTACCGGCGGATCCGCGACCAGAGGAAGATCACCAGTGCGATACCGCCGATCAGCAGCAGCGCCGCGATGATCGCCGCCAGCACCGGATGGAACACGGCGAAGGCGACGAGCCCGGCGACCCCCAGATCCTCGGCCAGGCTCAGCACGATGTTGCTCGCGGGCTCCGGCGAGGTGTTGACGGCGATCCGCGTGCCCGCCTTGACCAGATGGCTCAGCAGCGCGGTGGAGCCGCCCACCGCGCCCGCCGCCACCTCGGGCAGCGAACCGCTGTGCCCCGCCAGCAGCGCCGCGACGACCGCACCGGACACCGGCCGGATCACCGTGTGCACGGTGTCCCAGACCGAGTCGACGTACGGGATCTTGTCCGCGACGGCCTCACAGAGGAAGAGCACCCCCGCCACGATCAGCACATCGGGGCGCTGGAGCGCCGCGGGCACCTCGTCGGTGACCCCGGTGGCACCGAGCAGGCCGAAGAGCAGTACGACGGCGTAGGCGTTGATCCCACTCGCCCAGCCACTGGTGAATACCAACGGGAGTACGGACACGCGGGAAAGCGTAGGGCAGCGCTGGGGCGGTGTGCTCAGGTTTGAGTATCCGTACTCAGACGCCGAGATGAGTAGGTACGCGGATGGGCCGGGACCCGCCTGGAAGGAAGAGTGGTGATCACGGAAGGGACGCGGCACCGCACCGCCGGCACGGGGCGGCGGAACGGCGTGGCTCCCGGACGTGACGGGGGAGGTACGGGGGCTCCACGGGGGAAAACGGGGAGCACGGGGGAAGCGCTGTCCTGGTCGGATCGGTGGGGGAACGATCTGTGCCAGGGCAGCGCACTGCCGTGTGCGGACTCGGCGGCCGTCCGGCAGGCACCCCGCGGCGCGCGTCCCACGGGACAGCTCGCCACGGATCTCCCCGCGGTCGCCCGGTGCGGTTACACGTCCAGGCCGCTGACCCGCCCCTGGAGGAGCCGCGACAGCGCCGCGTGCACCTCGTCGATCGACCGGTCCGGCTGGTAGGACTGCCAGTCCAGGGCGGCCACCAGAACCATCCCGAACAGCGCAGAGGCGGTGAGCGGAATGTCGATCTCGTCGCTCAGCTCACCGTCGGCCACGGCCTCCCGCAGGACCTCCTCCACCACGGTGATGGCCCGTTTCCGCACCACCATCAAGGTGGACTGCCAGGCGCGGTTGGTACGCCACAGTTCGGCGACGTAGAGCTGGGTGAGTGCCGGGTAGCGGGAGATGAAGTCCAGGCCGGCCCGGATCATCGCGTCCAGGGCGTCGATGCGGCGGCCGCCCCGGTCGGCCACCTCGTCGGAGGCCGCCTGCAGGGAAGTCGCCAGCAGCTCGATGCCGTGCCGCAGCAGTTCCTCGAAGAGAACGTTCTTGCTCGCGAAGTTGTAGTAGACGGTGCCCTTCGCGACGCCCGCCCGCTCGGCGATCTCGTCCACCGTGGTGGAGGAGAAGCCCTGTTCGGCGATGAGCGTGACCGCCGCCTCGAAGAGTCTGCGTCGGGTGGCGTCGCGGCGTGTAGTGGAGCTGTCCATAGGGGCGATTGTGCCGGTCCCGGCTGTGTACGCGTGCACAGGACCGGCTCCGGAACAGGTCCTCCCCGGCGCCCGTAGGCGGTTTGTCGCACCCCGCGGCGGCCGCCGTGCCGGACCGCCGCGCGGCCGGTGCCGTCCACGGCCGCGCGGCCACGGGTCGCGGAGCGGCGTGAGCGGCACCGCGAGCCACCCGGAGTCATTCCGTAGCCATTCCGTCTTTCCGGCGAAAGAGCAGGTCAGCGCCGATTGTCAGTGGTACCCGCCACGATGGGGTCAGACGGTCCCGAACCGGCATGCGACAACAGGAGGTTCGTCATGGCAGTTCGTTCCACGGCGGGCAGTTCCGCTGCGTACGGTCCCCCGAGCGATGTCCATCCCGTCCGGCGGCGGACGGCGGCACCGCCCGCCGCCCTCGCCCTGCTCGCCCAGGCCCGGCACGGCCTCGACGAAGCACCGACCCTGCCCACCTCCAACGAACGGTTCGCCACCGCCCATCTGGCCGCGCTGCGCACCGCGGCCGCCGTTCTCGCCGTCCGCGCCAGGCCCGAGACCGCACCGCGCCGCAGACAGCGCATCCGCAGCGCCTGGGAGGTCCTGCCGGAGGTCGCTCCCGAACTGGCCGAGTGGAGCGCCCTGTTCGCCTCCGGCGCCGATCGCCGGGCCAAGGCGGAGGCCGGCATAGCCGGCGCGGCCACCCGCCGCGACGCCGACGACCTGCTCCGCGACGCCGCCATGTTTCTGCGCCTCGTCGAACGGCTGCTGCTGCTCCCGCCCGCCCTGCCACCCCAGCGGGCGGGCTGAGGAGCGGCGGGCGGCACCCGGCACGGTCGTGCGGCCGGGGATGCCCGTCGTGCGGCCGGTGCCGGGGTGCGCGGCGGCCCGTGGCGGCATCCCGTACAGGCGCGCGGCGGAGCGGGCCTCACGCAGGGGCACCCTTATGGGCACCCGCGCGGGGCACTCCGGTGCCCGGCCAGCCGGCAGGACGCCTGATGGCGGCCCATGCGGCGCCGCAGACGGCGGACGGCGCGGAACGCAATAGGGTGGTAGGCGCCTGAGTAGTTCATGCCCCCGTCGAGGAGCCACCCGCCGTGTCTGACCCGCTGCGCCCGCGCGCATCCCTTCGTACCGCCGTGGTCTGGGAGGTCCTCAAGGACGCCCTGGATCGCCGGGCCAAGGCCGCCGGGCGCGACGCCCTGGACGTCCTCGACACCGGAGGCGGCACGGGTAACTTCGCCGTGCCGGTGGCCGGCCTCGGCCACCGCGTCACCGTCGTCGACCCCAGCCCCAACGCCCTCTTCGCCCTGGAGCGCCGGGCCGGGGAGGCGGGCGTCGCCGACCGGGTACGCGCCGTCCAGGGTGACGCCCACGGCCTGTTCGACGTCGTCGAGCGCGGCGGCTACGACGCCGTCCTCTGCCACGGCGTGCTGGAGTACGTCGACGATCCGGCCGAGGGCGTCCGCAACGCCGTCGCCGCACTGCGCCCGGCCGGCACCCTGAGCCTGCTCGCCGCGGGCCTGGGCGGCGCCGTGCTGGCCCGCGCCCTCGCCGGGCACTTCACCGAGGCCCGCCAGGCACTCACCGACCCGGCCGGACACTGGGGCGCCGGCGACCCGGTGCCGCGCAGGTTCACCGCCGACCAGCTCGCCGGCCTGGTCTCCGGCGCCGGCCTGGAGGTCGGCGCCGTACACGGCGTCCGGGTCTTCGCCGACCTGGTCCCCGGTGTGCTCGTCGACGCCGAGCCGGGTGCCATGGAGGCCCTGCTGAAGCTGGAGGCGGCCGCCGCCGAGCAGCCCGCGTTCCACTCCGTCGCCACCCAGCTGCACGTCCTCGCCGAGCGCGACTGACCCGCACGGCCGCACGGCTACCGCGTGCGGTCGGCCACAGGCCACCCGATCAGCCCCTTCTCCCCGTATGATCGGGATACGACGTTCCGGCATGACGGACAGGCGGGTGGGGAATGCACGCAGCATCACCACCGGCCGCCGCAGCGGCCCGGACAGTGAAATGGCGTAGAGGGGCGGGTTTCACGGGGGCGATTCCCTGCCTATCCTGAAAGGGTCGCACCCGGTCGCCCCCCGCGACCGACGAGTAGGAGGACTCCGTGCCGCTCTCGGAGCACGAGCAGCGCATGCTCGAGCAAATGGAGCGAGCGCTGTACGCCGAAGATCCCAAGTTCGCGACAGCGCTTGAGGGAAGCGGGCTGCGCACGTACACCCGGCGACGGGTTTACCAAGCGGTCGTCGGCTTCCTGGTGGGAATCGCACTGCTCATGGCCGGAATGGTCGCGCAGCAGATCTGGATCAGCGTGGTGGGTTTCCTCGTCATGCTCGGCTGTGCGGTACTCGCCGTCACCGGATGGCGCAAGGCGCCCAAGCCGGGTGAGCAGCAGCCGGGCACGGCCTCCCGGGGTGCCGGCGGTGCCCCGTCGAGCCGCCAGGCCGGGCAGAAGCGCACGATGATGAACCGCATCGAGGACCGCTGGCAACGCCGCCGGGACGAACAAGGCCACTGAGTCCGCCGCCGGCTCACCGGTTCCACCAGCCCCTTTTCGCCAGTTTTCGCAGCGCGCCACCGTCCGCCACACGGGGTGGGAGAGCCCCGAGCGGGACACCACCGAACCGGACAGCTCCTCGGCGGGACGCGCACCGGTTTTACGCATATTGACGTGATGCGGCTGCCCGACAGGATCGGCGGCCGCATCACGCTGTGGTGGGGGAGGGGGCGGAATCGGGTGCCCCCGGTGTACGGGTTCCGCGGTCCGGTCGGTCGGGGGCCGGGGCGCCCGTGGCCCGGGGCCAGGAATCTCGCGAGCCCTCCTCCGGCCAGGGCTGCCCTAGGGCGTGGCGTGTCGTCACAGCGGCGTCTTTCGCCCGAAGGGCGGGTCCCCGCAGTGTCTGGTGCGGTGCATCGCACGGCGGAGGGCCGCCCTAATGCCGGGTGTATCGGGGTGGTCCCGACAACGCCGCGTGGGGGTGCCTCCCAGCGGTAGCTGGGGGAGTGCCGGGCGCCGGGGCGGGCACGGCGTGCCTAGGCCCGCCGCCGTTCCCGGCGGAGGGTGACTGCCGCGCGGCGGGCGGCGGTGACCGGGCGGCTGTTGGCGCAGCGGAGACGGAGGGCGCTCCACCGGGCGGCGAGGGCCCAGCGCAGGCGTGCCGCGGAGCGGGGGGCGAGCAGTGCGCGCAGGCGCAGCGGGCGGGAGGCCCCGGCGTGCAGTGCGGTCCGTACCCGCTGTACGTCCGTGACCAGGCCGGTTACCGGGTGTGGCCGTGGCGCGTACAGGACCTGCTCGACCGCGGCCGCCACCCGGTGGGCGGCGTCGGCGGCCTCCGGCGGGAGTTCCCCGACGCGCACGATGCGGGCGGCCGCCTTGCGCGGGGTGAGCGAACCGTCCGGCAGGATGCCGAAGTCCCAGCCGGTGTCGAGCAGCTCGCGCCAGGCGGCGAGGGCGGCGGCGGCCGGGTCCCCGTCCGTGCCGTCGGCCGTCAGCCGCCGGGAGCGCGTACGGACACGCCACAGCAGGGGGAGCGCGGGCAGCAGCAGGACGAGCAGTGCGGCGAGCGCGATGCCGGTGACGGCCCAGGGGGACGGGCCGCCGTCCGACGGGCCCGCGTCCGACCGGGCGGGCGGGGCCGGACAGCCGGCCGCCCCGGACCGCTGGTGGCCGGGGCCGCAGGACGGGGTCGCGGACGGGCCGGCAGCGGGGGCCGAGGGGCGCGACGGCTGCTGCGCCGGCGGGGCGGCGGCGCCGGAGCGGGCATCGTCGCCGAGGGTGTAGTCCGGGGTGCTGCCACGGCTCGGCGTCGGCTCGAAGCGCGTCCAGCCGACGCCCTCGAAGTACAGCTCGGGCCAGGCGTGCGCATCCTTGAGACCGACCGAGGTCGTACCGTCCTGCTGCCTGGTCCCCGGGGTGAAGCCGACCGCGACCCGGGCGGGTATGCCCAGCGTCCGCGCCATCGCCGCCATCGTGAAGGAGAAGTGGACGCAGAAGCCCTCCTTCTGCTCCAGGAACCGCACGATGGCCTCGGAACCGCTGCCGGCCTGGACCTCCGTGTTGTAGCTGAAGCCGCCGTTGAGCGAGAACCAGTCCTGGAGCTTGACGGCCTTGTCGTACGCGGTCCGGGCGCCGTACGTCACCTTCCGCGCCGTGTCGTGCACCACCGTGGGCAGCGAGTCCGGCACCTTGGTGTACTCGCGCAGCAGCTCCGCGGGCGGCGGCGGGGCCGTGGCCAGCTGATGGGCGGTGGGCCGCACCAGCAGGCTCTCCACCTGGTACTGCACACCGCGGGTGTTCTGCCCGCGGTCGCCGACGAGCGTGCGGCCCGCGGGCTCGAAACGCCAGCGCCCGGGGATGTCCACCTTCGCGGCCGGGTAGGGGAGCGGCAGCCAGTTCTGGGCGTACCACTCGGCGGTCGAGATGGAGGTGTTCACCCTGAGGGTGTGCACCGCCGGGGAGAGACCGGGCGGGTCCGGCAGCCGGTCCGGGACGTCCGTGACGGTACGTTCGGACGGCTTCCAGGCCGTGCCGTCGAACTGGTCCAGGGCGACGATCCGCAGATACATGTCGCGGGTGTTATCCGTGGTCGTGCGGTAGTTGAGGACTTCCCTGTCGGCGGGCTGGTTGAGGCTGTTCTGGAGCGAGACCAGGGGGTTCACGGCGGAGATCGTGCCGCCCCCACCACCGGCGCTCTCACCGCCTGTCGGCGGGCCCAGCAGACCGCCGCCGAGCGAGGGCAGCGCGGCGGGCACCACCAGCGCGATCCCGAGCACCACCGCGCCGATCCGGTGGCCCGTACGTACCGGGGCGAACGCCGCCCCGCCGGGCCCGGCAGGGCGGCTGCGGCCGGTGTCCGGCCGGTCCGCACCGGGGCTGCCGCCGAACATCCGGCCCCATTGGGAGAGCCGGTCGCGGCCCTCGGCGAGGAGGAGCAGCAGATAGCCGGCCGCCGCGACCAGGAACCACAGCCAGCCCGCGCCGCCCGGGGAGAGCCCCGCCGCCACCGAGTACAGCGCGAGCAGCGGCAGCCCGGCGGGGGCCGCGGCGCGGTAGGTGACCGCCAGCGCGTCCACGCACAGGCCGATGACCAGCACACCGGCGACCAGCAGCAGCCGGATGCCGGGGGTGAGAGGTGCGGGGATGGCGTACCGTCCGACGTCCGAGGCGCCCTGCTGCACCAGTCGGCCGAACTCCGCGACGGCCTCCGGCCCCGGCAGCACCCAGGCGATCGCCTGGCCGCGGGTGAAGACCAGGGTCAGCAGCAGCACGGCGACCAGCGCCTGCGCCGCGAGGGCCAGCGGTCTGACCGGCGACATCCGGCGGGCCGCCGCGCCCACGCCGCTCACGATCGCCAGCATGACCGCCGCCTGGTACAGCCAGTCGAACGGTTCCACCAGCGGCAGCAGTGCGCAGGACGCGCTCAGGGTCGCCACCGCCGCACACAGTGCCAGCCGCGCCCGGCCGTTCATGCTCATGCCTCACTTCGCTCGGGACCGCGCACCCGGGAGCCGCGCCGGCCGCCGGTCCATCCGCCGGGCGACGGCGCGCCGCGCCGGGCCGCGGCGTATCCGCCCACACCCCGCCCACCGGTCACACGCCCACCGGCCGGGCCCACGCCCCGGGGCACGCCCCCACCCGCCGAACCCCCGCTCATGCACCGCCCCCCGCCGCCGACCTCTCCGCGGCCCGCCCCGCCGGTTTCGGCACGGTGGCCGGGCCCGCCGGGGGACCGCTGTGCACCGGCTGCTCCGGGCCGGTCCCGGCGCGGTCCGTGGCACGCCAGAGGTCGGGAAGCGAGGCGCCGGGCGCCACCGGCAGCGCCGTCCAGCCCGCCTCGCGCAGTATCCGGAGCGGGCCGGCCACCGGTATCCGGGGGTGCGGACCGGGGAACCGTATGCCGCCGATGCCCTGCGTCCAGGCGTCGCCGTCCAGGACGAACGCGACCGCCGCGCCGCTGCGCTGCCGCATCCGTCCGGCCACCGTCGCCTGCTCCTCGTCCAGCTCGCCGAAGAAGGCGATCAGCAGCCCCTCGTCGCCGCCGCGCAGCACGTCGTACGCCGCCAAGAGCCCCTCCTCCTCGGAGTGCGTCACGTTGGCGAGGGTGTCCAGCAGCAGGCCCGCCGTGTCGGCGGACCCGGCGCCGCCCGTACCGTCGGGGCCCGGCACCGAGGTGCCGGTGTCGGTCAGCAGCCGTACGGACAGTCCCCGCTCCAGCAGGTGCACCGCCGTCGACGCGGCGCCCGCCACCGCCCACTCGAAGGCGGAGTCGGGCCCGGCGCCCCGGTGGGCCGTGCGGCGAGTGTCCAGCAGTACCGTGCAGCGCGCCTGCCGCGGCTGCTCCTCCCTGCGGACCATCAGCTCACCGTGGCGGGCGGTGGACCGCCAGTGGACCCGGCGCAGATCATCGCCGTGGCGGTAGCCGCGCGGGATGATGTCGTCCTCACCGGCCAGCGCGAGCGACCGCTGCCGCCCGTCGCCGTACCCCGACGTCTCGCCCGTCGGCCGGACCGGCGGCAGGGGTTCGGTCCGCGGCACCACCGTCAGGGTGTCGGAGGTGCTGAAGGAGCGGGTCAGCTCGCACATCCCGAACGGGTCCGAAAGCCGCAGCTGCAACGGCCCCAGCGGATAGCGGCCGCGCAGGTCGGAGCGGACGCGGTAGGACACCTCGCGGGCGCCGCCGGCCTCCACCCGGTCCAGGACGAAGCGCGGCCGGGGCCCGAGGACGTAGGGCACCCGGTCCTGGAGCATCAGCACACCGGTGGGCAGCCGGGAGACGTTCTCGATCCGCAGCTGGACCTTGGCCTCGGCCGCCGCGGGCACCCGGGCGGGGGAGAGCGTCCGGCCGCCCGCCACCCGGTAGCGGGTGCGGTGCAGGGCGAGGACACAGACCAGCGGCAGCGCCGCGAGCAGCAGCCCGACCCGCAGCAGATCCGCCTGCCCCAGGAGATAGGAGCAGACCGCGGCGGCCAGCCCGGCCGCCAGGAACGACCGGCCGCGGGTCGTCAGCCCCCCGAGGGCGGCCCGCAGCCCGCTCCGCTCCGGCGTGCTCCCGCTCCCCCCGCCGGACATCACAGCCCCCGTACGCCGGGCGGCCGCCGGCCGCGGGTCTGCCGCCACTGCTGTGCGGACGGGTCGGGGACCGGGGTGCGGTGCAGGATCTCCAGCACGATCTGCTCGGCCGTACGGCGGTTCAACTGGGCCTGGGCGGTGGGCAGCAGCCGGTGGGCGAGCACCGCCACCGCCAGCGACTGCACATCGTCCGGCAGCGCGAACTCCCGGCCGGCGAGCGCCGCGGCGGCCTTCGCGGCCCGCAGCAGGTGGAGCGTGGCCCGCGGCGAGGCGCCCAGCCGCAGCTCGGGATGGCCGCGGGTGGCCACCACCAGGTCCACGGCGTATCTGCGCACCGCCTCGGCGACATGGACCTCACGTACCGCGTCGATCAGCTTGAGGATGTCGTGGGCGTGCGCGACCGGTTTGAGGTCGTCCAGGGGAGAGCCGGCGCCGTGCACGCCCAGCATCCGGAGCTCGGCGTCCGGGCTGGGATAGCCGATCGACACCCGCGCCATGAAACGGTCCCGCTGGGCCTCGGGGAGCGGATAGGTGCCCTCCATCTCCACCGGGTTCTGGGTGGCGACGACCATGAAGGGGCTGGGCAGCTCATAGGTCTGCCCGTCCATCGTGACCTGGCGCTCCTCCATCGACTCCAGGAGGGCGGACTGGGCCTTGGGCGAGGCGCGGTTGATCTCGTCGCCGATCACGATCTGGGCGAAGATCGCGCCGGGCTTGAACTCGAAGTCCTGCCGCTGCTGGTCGAAGACGCTGACGCCGGTGATGTCCGACGGCAGCAGATCGGGCGTGAACTGGATGCGCTGCACCGAGCAGTCGATGGACCGGGCCAGCGCCTTGGCGAGCATCGTCTTGCCCACGCCCGGCACGTCCTCGACGAGCAGATGCCCCTCGGCCAGCAGCACCGTCAGGGAGAGCCGTACGACCTCCGGCTTGCCTTCGATCACACCCTCGACCGACCGGTGAACCCGCTCAGCTGTGGTGGTCAGATCACTGAGGCTCGCTCGTTCGTCATACGTCGTCACCCGGCCCTCCTCGGCCCTTCCCCACGCTCCCGGAGAAGCGGGGGACACCCCATCCATGGGCCGGTGCCCGCTGTACCGCGGACCCGGCCCACCCCGACATACACGTCGTGCCCGGCCAGGGCCCGCACAACGTCACCCACGCATTGTTGCCGTCCCCGCGGCTTCGCGTCATGGCCTGTGGATAACTGGTGCCGATATGTCCCGGCCCTCCCCGGCCCCCTGGTGAATCCGGCCGCCCGCGCGAACCGGCCCGTGCGGTTCCTCGTCCGCACGGGCCGGTTCCGGGCGTCACCGCCGCGGGCTGATCTCCCGCAGCAGACCTGTCGTCACGTCGAAGACGAAGCCGCGGACATCGTCCGTGTGCGGCAGGAAGGGGGAGGTGCGCACCCGCTGTATGGACTGCCGCACGTCCTCGTCGAGGTCCTTGAACGCCTCGACCGCCCAGGTGGGCCGCTGTCCGACCTCGGCCGCCAGATCGTGGCGGAAGTCCTCGGTCAGACTCAGCAGACCGCAGTCGGTGTGGTGGATCAGCACGACCGAGCGGGTGCCCAGGGCGCGCTGGCTGATCGTCAGGGAGCGGATGATGTCGTCGGTGACCACACCGCCCGCGTTGCGGATGGTGTGGCAGTCGCCGAGCTCCAGGCCCAGCGCGGCGTGCAGGTCGAGCCGGGCGTCCATGCAGGCCACCACGGCGACCTTGAGGACGGGCCGGGCATCCATGCCGGGGTCGGTGAAGGCGGCGGCATAGCTCTCGTTCGCCTCGATCAGACGGTCGGTGACCGTGCCACCGGTACGCGCGGCGGCGCTGTCATCGGGCGGGGGCAGCGGCTGCGAGGCAGGTATAGGCATGCGTTCACGGTAATGGCCGGTGGCCCGTCCGGCTGCACGGGAAGCCCGGCACGACGGTCAACTTCACCCCTTGTGAGGTAACCCACAGGTGCCTTCGTGAGGCCGCCGTACGGGTGACCGGGCCGCGCGAAAGCCGTCACGGGACGCGCGGAACCGGTTGATTGACCGGGACACCCGGTGGACTAAAGTGGCGCGAAGTGGGAGGCGTGACGCTCTCCTTGGATCCCGAATCACCCGCGTGCGCGAACCCGTACGTACGGCTCGGCCTCCTCCCGCTCCCCGGTCTTCCGACGGCACTTCCCCGTCGGCGGAGGGCCACTTCCCCTTCAGAGCGGGCGGGGACCAAGCGGTACGTGCGGCCATTCCCCCAGCCAGCGGCCGGGGCCCCACCTGCCGCCCACCCCATCGGAAGGCACATGAGCGAGCGCAGCGAGCGAATCAGGAAGAGGTGCGCGCTCTGCGAATGCGGGCCCGCCGAGCGCGGCGAGGCCGGCGCATGAGCGGCAACACCCGTCACGTACCCGTCATGCTCCAGCGCTGTCTGGACATGCTCGCCCCCGCCCTCGCCGAACCCGGGGCGGTCGTCGTCGACTGCACCCTCGGCCTCGGCGGACACAGCGAGGCGCTGCTCGCCACCTTCCCGGCGGCCCGCCTCGTCGCCCTCGACCGCGATCCGGTCGCACTGCGGCTCGCGGGGGAGCGGCTGGCCCCCTACGGCGAGCGCGCCACCCTGGTGCACGCCGTCTACGACGAACTGCCCGAGGTCCTCGACCGGCTCGGACTGCCACGCGTCCAGGGCGTCCTGTTCGACCTCGGCGTCTCCTCCATGCAGCTCGACGAGGCCGAGCGCGGTTTCGCGTACGCGCAGGACGCGCCGCTGGACATGCGGATGAACCAGACGACCGGGATCAGCGCCGCCGACGTCCTCAACACCTACGCGCCCGGTGACCTCGTCCGGATCCTGCGCTCCTACGGTGAGGAGAAGCAGGCCAAGCGGATCGTCGAGGCGGTCGTCCGCGAACGCGCCAAGGAGCCCTTCACGAACAGCGCGCGGCTGGTCGAGCTCATCCGCGACGCGCTGCCGCAGGCCGCCAAGCGCACCGGCGGCAACCCCGCCAAACGCACCTTCCAGGCCCTGCGCATCGAGGTCAACGCCGAACTGGCCAGTGTGGAGCGCGCCATCCCGGCCGCCGTGAAGTCCCTGGCGGTCGGCGGCCGGATCGCTGTCCTCTCCTACCAGTCGCTGGAGGACCGCATCGTCAAGCAGGTCCTCGCGGCCGGCGCGGCCAACACCGCACCGCCCGGCCTGCCGGTCGTCCCCGAGCGCTACCAGCCCCGGCTACAACTGCTCACCCGGGGCGCCGAACTCCCCACGGAGGAGGAAGTCGCCGAGAACCGGCGCGCGGCCCCCGCCCGGCTGCGCGGCGCACAGCGCATCCGCGAGGACATCGCGTGAGCGCCCAGGGGCGGCCGCGCGGGAGGCAGGGACGCCTCTCGGCGCTCTTCCCCTCCGGCGCCGGCACCGCGGCGCGTACGCCCTTCGTACTCCTGGTCGTCGTCCTGCTCGGCTCCGGGCTGATTTCGCTGCTGCTGCTCAACTCCGCGCTCAACCAGGGATCGTTCGAGCTCAGCAAGCTGGAGAAGAAGACCGACGAGCTGACGGACGAGCAGCAGGCGCTGCAACAGGAAGTGGACTCCTACTCCGCGCCGGGCGGGCTCGAACGGCGGGCCCGGGAGCTGGGCATGGTGCCGGGCGGCACCCCGGCGTTCCTGAACCCGGACGGTACGGTCCGCGGCAAGCCGAGCGAGGCCACGTCCGGGCCGGCGCCGATGAGCTTCCGGGTCCGGCCGCTGCTCACGGGCCCGTCCGCGCTGCCGGGCACGGCGGGCGCTCCGGGTGCCGGGGCCGCCCTCTCTCCGACGACCTTCGGCAGGTGATCCCGTGACGCGCGAGGCCGCCGACCCCTACGACACCTGCGCAGCCCAGGCCCCAGGCGTTCCCGCAGCCACCACCCGCGGTCCAGCCATCCCCGCGCACGCCCCGGAGAACGCGGTATGACCGAGCCCAAGGACCCCCGCCGCCGCGTCCCGCGCCCGGCCCAGCGCGGCCCGCAGCGCCCGGCCGCCCGCCCCTCGGCGAAAGCGGCGTCCGGCAAGCGCACCGCGTCCGGGGCCGGCCGCTCCGGACCCGCGGCGGCCCGGCGCCCCGCCCCCCGCTCCGGACGCCCGCGCTCCGGTGCCGCCCCCTTCCGCCTCGGCAGCCCGCGTCCCCGGCTGCGGCTGGTCGCGCTCGCGCTGACGCTGGTGATGCTGGTCTTCGTCGTCCGGCTCTTCCAGGTGCAGGCCGTGGACGCCGGGGCGTACGCCGCGAAGGCCAACGAGAACCGCTACGTCCCGGTCAAGCTCGCCGCCGAGCGCGGCACGATCACGGACCGGGACGGGGTGGCCCTGGCCACCTCCGTGGACGCGTACGACATCACCGCCGACCCCAGCCTGCTGGCGCCCGACAAGACCAAGATCGAGGACGCGCCGCAGCAGGCCGCGGCGCTGCTCGCGCCCGTCCTCGGCGAGGACCGGGCCACCCTCGCCAAAAAGCTCGGCAACGCCCGGACGCGCTACGTCGTGCTCGCCCGGCAGCAGACCCCGCAGGTCTGGAAGCAGATCAAGGACCTCCGCAAGGTCCTCGACCGCAAGGCCGCCGCCGCACCCCGGCAGGCGCCCCGCCCCAACGTCCTGGTCGGCGTCTTCGCCGACAAGCACAGCAAGCGCGTCTACCCCAACCAGGACCTCGCGGCCGGTGTCGTCGGCTTCGTCAACAACGAGGGCAAGGGCGCCGGCGGCCTGGAGGCACGGCTCGACGAGAGCCTCGCGGGCAAGGACGGCAAGCTCGTCTACGCCCAGTCCGGCGGCCGCCGGGTGCCCACCGGCGACACCCAGGAGCACCCCGCCGTCCCCGGTACCGGCGTCACGCTCACCCTCGACCGCGACATCCAGTGGGCGGCCCAGCAGGCCATCACGCAGCAGGTCGAGAAGTCCAAGGCCGACCGCGGTTACGTCGTCGTCCAGGACACCCGGACCGGCGAGATCCTGGCGCTGGCCAACTCACCCGGCTTCGACCCCAACAACGTCGCGAAGGCGGACCCGGCCGCACTGGGCAACGCCGCGCTCACCGACGCGTACGAACCGGGCTCCACCAGCAAGCTGATGTCGATGGCCGCCGTCCTGGAGGAGGGCGCCGCCACCCCCGCGACCAAGGTCACCGTGCCCAACCGGCTGCACCGCGGCGACCGGCTGTTCGCGGACGACATCGACCACGCCACCTGGCACCTCACGCTCAACGGCGTGCTCGCCAAGTCCAGCAACATCGGCACGATCCTCGCCGTCGGCCAGCTCGGCAAGACGCAGCAGGAGACCAACCAGGTGCTCTACTCCTACCTGCGGAAGTTCGGGATCGGGAAGCCGACGGGGCTCGGCTTCCCGGGGGAGACGGCCGGCATCCTGGCCGAGCCGCAGAAGTGGAACACCTCGCAGCAGTTCACCATCCCGTTCGGCCAGGGGCTGTCCCTCAACGCCGTCCAGGCCGCGTCGGTCTACTCCACGATCGCCAACGGCGGCGAGCGCGTCGCCCCCACGCTCGTCCGCGGCACCACCGGGCCCGGCGGCCGCTACACCCCCGCGCCGGAGCCCGCCAAGAACCGCGTGGTCAGCAAGAAGACCGCGGCCACCCTCGCCACCATGCTCGAATCGGTGGTCGACGACCGGGAGGGCACCGGAGCGAACGCGAAGATCGACGGATACCGTGTCGGGGGCAAGACCGGCACGTCCAACAGGGTGGACCCCAAGACCGGCCGCTACCACGGCTACACGGCTTCCTTCGCCGGGTTCGCGCCCGCCGACAAGCCCCGTATCACGGTCTACTGCGCCGTCCAGAATCCCACCAAGGGCAGCTATTTCGGCGGTCAGGTCTGCGGCCCGATCTACCAGAAGGTCATGGAGTTCGCGCTCAAAACCCTCCAGGTTCCGCCGAGCGGCAGCCAGCCCCCGAGGCTGCCGGTCACCTTCAAGCCAGGCGAATGAAATCGAGGCAACACCGCCGTGACGACCATCACCCCCGGCCCCGGGAACCATTCCCCGCAGCAGCCCTCACTTCGCCCCGGAGCCGTTGTGCCCGGTACGCTCACCGCCGTGTCACAAGCTGATCAGTCCCCAAAAACCCGGAACGCCGAGAAGGAGGGCCCCGGCACATACCCGGGCGCACCCCGCCCCGAGCGGGTCCGCCCGACCCGCCTGGCGGATCTCGCCGCACAGCTGGGCACCCCGGCTCCGGCCGCGGGCGGGCCCGATGTCCAGGTCACCGGCATCACGCACGACTCCCGGGCGGTCCGTCCCGGTGACGTCTACGCCGCGCTGCCCGGCGCCCGTCTGCACGGCGCCGACTTCGTCGCCCAGGCCGCCGACCTCGGCGCCGCCGCGATCCTGACCGACCCGGCGGGCGCGGACCGCGCCGCGGCGACCGGTCTGCCGGTCCTCGTCGTCGAGAACCCGCGCTCGCGGATGGGCGCGCTGGCCGTCTCGATCTACGGAGCGCCGGGCGAGGACCTGCTCCAGATCGGCATCACCGGCACCTCCGGCAAGACCACCACCGCCTACCTCATCGAGGGCGGGCTGCGGGCGGCCGCCGCGAAGTCGGACGGCGCGCCGACCGGCCTGATCGGCACCGTCGAGACCCGGATCGGCGGTGAGCGCATGAAGTCCGAGCGCACCACCCCCGAGGCCACCGACCTCCAGGCGCTCTTCGCCGTCATGCGCGAGCGCGGCGTCCGCGCGGTCGCCATGGAGGTCTCCAGCCACGCGCTGGTCCTCGGCCGCGTCGACGGCTGCGTCTTCGACGTCGCGATCTTCAACAACCTCAGCCCGGAGCACATGGAGTTCCACTCCGGCATGGAGGACTACTTCCAGGCCAAGGCCCAGCTGTTCACCAGGGCCCGCAGCCGCGCCGGTGTCGTCAACCTCGACGACGAGTACGGCAGGCGGCTGGCCGACGGCGAGTCCGAGGTCCCGGTCACCACCTTCTCCGCCGAGGGCCACCCGGACGCGGACTGGCGGGCCGCGGACGTCGAGGTCGGCGCGCTGGGCTCGACCTTCACCGTGCACGGTCCGGACGGCCGGACGCTGCGCGCCGCCTCCCCGATCGCCGGCCCGTTCAACGTCGCCAACGCGCTCGCCGCCATCACCGCGCTGATCGTCGCGGGGATCGACCCGCAGACCGCCGCCGACGGCGTCGCGGCGGTCCCCGGCGTCCCCGGCCGCCTGGAGCGCGTCGACGCCGGCCAGCCCTATCTGGCGGTCGTCGACTACGCCCACAAGACCGACGCCGTCGAATCGGTTCTCCGCGCGCTGCGCAAGGTCACCGAGGGCAAGCTGCACGCCGTCCTCGGCTGCGGCGGCGACCGTGACCCGCACAAGCGCGTCCCGATGGGTGCCGCGGTCGCCCGGCTCGCCGACACCGCCGTACTGACCTCCGACAACCCCCGTTCCGAGGACCCGCTCGCGATCCTCGCCACCATGCTCGCGGGCGCCGCCGAGGTGCCCGTCCACGAACGCGGCACCGTGCTGGTCGAAGAAGAGCGGGCCGCCGCCATCGCCGCCGCCGTCGCCCGTGCCGAGCCCGGCGACACCGTGATCGTCGCGGGCAAGGGCCACGAGCAGGGCCAGGACATCGCCGGAGTGGTCCGCCCCTTCGACGACCGCCAGGTGCTGCGCGAGGCCATCGAGGCTTCCTTGACGTCACAGCAGCCGAACCACCAGGGATGACACACCGCCATGCGCGCACAACCCTTCTGTTGGTACCTCCTGCCCCCCGCCGGGGGTGACCTGTGATCTCCCTGTCCCTAGCCGAGATCGCGAGAATCGTCGGCGGGCAGCAGCACGACATACCGGACGCCGGGGTCCAGGTCACCGGGCCCGTCGCCAAGGACTCCCGCGAGGTGCGCCCCGGCGGCCTGTTCGTGGCCTTCGCCGGGGAACGCGTCGACGGCCACGACTTCGCGCGGCGCGCGGTCGAGGCGGGCGCGGTGGCCGTACTGGCGGCCCGCCCCGTCGGCGTCCCCGCGATCGTCGTCGACGACGTGGTCGGCGCGCTCGGCGCGCTCGCCCGCACCGTCGTCGAGCGGCTCGGCGCCACCGTCGTCGCCCTCACCGGCTCGGCCGGCAAGACCAGCACCAAGGACCTGATCGCCCAGCTCCTGCAGCGGTGCGGTCCGACCGTCTGGCCGGAGGGCAACCTCAACAACGAGATCGGGCTGCCGCTGACCGCGCTGCGTGCCGAGGCGGACACCCGGCACCTCGTCCTGGAGATGGGTGCCCGCGGCGTCGGCCACATCCGCTACCTCGCCGAGCTGACCCCGCCCAGGATCGGCGTGGTGCTGAACGTCGGCACCGCGCACATCGGCGAGTTCGGCGGCCGCGAGCAGATCGCCCAGGCCAAGGGCGAACTGGTCGAGGCGCTGCCCGAGGACGGACTCGCGGTCCTCAACGCGGACGATCCGTACGTACGCGCCATGGCGCCCCGTACGAAGGCCCGTACGCTCCTGTTCGGCGAGGCCGCGGACGCCGACGTACGTGCCGAGAATGTCCGGCTCACCGCCCAGGGCAGGCCCGCCTTCACGCTTCACACACCCTCCGGGTGCGGCGATGTGACGATGCGGCTGTACGGTGAGCACCACGTGTCGAACGCGCTTGCCGCGGCCGCCGTCGCCCATGAGTTGGGCATGCCCGCAGACGAGATCGCCGTGGCGCTCTCCGAAGCCGGCACGCTCTCCCGCTGGCGGATGGAGGTCACCGAGCGCGCGGACGGCGTGACGGTCGTCAACGACGCCTACAACGCGAATCCCGAGTCCATGCGAGCGGCGCTGCGAGCGCTGGTCGCGATGGGCACGGCCGCCAGGACAGCAGGCGGTCGTACGTGGGCGGTGCTCGGTGAGATGGCCGAGCTGGGCGGGGACGCGCTCGCCGAACACGACGCGGTCGGACGGCTGGTCGTCCGGCTCAACGTCAGCAAGCTCGTGGCAGTCGGCGGCAGGGAAGCGGCCTGGCTCGACATGGGCGCCAAGAACGAGGGTTCGTGGGGTGAGGAGTCGGTGCACGTGTCCGACGCGCAGGCGGCGGTCGACCTGTTGCGCAGCGAGCTGCGACCGGGAGACGTCGTGCTGGTGAAGGCGTCCAGATCGATGGGTCTGGAGCGGGTCGCCGCAGCATTGCTTGACGACGAGGGCGTACTGGGCGCTGAGGGCGGGGCCGCAGCCCGATGAACTCGATGAAGCAGATCCTCTTCTCCGGAATGATCGGGCTCTTCCTGACCCTGATCGGTACCCCGGTGCTGATCAAGCTGCTGGCCAAGAAGGGCTACGGTCAGTTCATCCGCGATGACGGACCGCGGGACCACCACAGCAAGCGCGGTACCCCCACCATGGGTGGTATCGCCTTCATCCTGGCCACGATCATCGCGTACGCGCTGACCAAGGTCATCACGAGCAGCGACCCCACCTTCTCCGGTGTGCTGGTGCTCTTCCTGATGGCGGGCATGGGTCTGGTCGGCTTCCTCGACGACTACATCAAGATCGTCAAGCAGCGTTCGCTGGGTCTGCGGGCCAAGGCCAAGATGGCCGGCCAGCTGATCGTCGGTATCGCCTTCGCGGTGCTCTCCTTGCAGTTCGCGGATCTGCGCGGACAGACCCCGGCCTCCGACCGGCTGTCCTTCACCCAGGACTTCGGCTGGCAGATCGGCCCGGTGCTCTTCGTGATCTGGGCGCTGTTCATGATCCTGGCGATGTCCAACGGCGTGAACCTCACCGACGGCCTCGACGGCCTGGCCACCGGCGCCTCGGTGATGGTCTTCGGCGCGTACACGTTCATCGGTATCTGGCAGTACCAGGAGTCCTGCGCCAACCAGATCACCGCGGGACCCGCCTGTTACGAGGTCCGCGATCCACTCGACCTGGCGGTCGTCGCCTCGGCGCTGATGGGTGCCTGCTTCGGCTTCCTGTGGTGGAACACCTCACCCGCCAAGATCTTCATGGGTGACACCGGTTCGCTGGCACTGGGCGGCGCGCTCGCCGGCCTGGCCATCTGCTCCCGTACCGAGATGCTGCTGGCCGTCCTCGGCGGACTGTTCGTGCTCATCACCATGTCCGTGGTGATCCAGGTCGGATCCTTCCGCCTCACCGGCAAGCGGGTCTTCCGCATGGCGCCACTTCAGCATCACTTCGAACTGAAGGGCTGGAGCGAAGTGCTGGTGGTGGTCAGATTCTGGATCATCCAGGGCATGTGCGTGATCGTCGGACTCGGCATCTTCTACGGCGGCTGGCAGGCGGCCAAGTGACCCCGCAGGACTTCTCCGGCATGCGCATCACCGTCGCCGGCCTCGGCGTGAGCGGCGTCCCCGCCGCCCGCGCCCTGGCCGGCCTCGGCGCCACCGTCACGGTCGTCAACGGCAGTGACGGCGAGCGGCAGCGCGCCGAGGCCGCCGAGCTCGAAGCGCTGGGCGTGACGGTCCGCCTCGGTGACGGCGACACCCTCCCCGAGGGCACCGAACTCGTCGTCACCACCCCCGGCTGGAAGCCCACCAGCCCGCTTTTCCGCGCCGCCGAACAGGCCGGTGTGCCCGTATGGGGCGACGTCGAGCTGGCCTGGCGGCTGCGCCGCCCCGACGCACCGCCGTGGCTCGCGGTCACCGGCACCAACGGCAAGACGACCACGGTCCGGATGCTGGCCGCCATCCTGGAGGCCGAGGGGCTGCGCACCGCCGCCGTCGGCAACATCGGCGTCCCGCTCGTGGACGTCGTCCTCTCGGACGAGCCGTACGACGTCCTGGCGGTCGAGCTCTCCAGCTACCAGCTCCACTGGGCGCCCTCCGTACGCCCGCACTCCGCCACCGTCCTCAACCTCGCCCCCGACCACCTCGACTGGCACGGCTCCATGGCGGCCTACGCCGCCGACAAGGGCCGTATCTACGAGGGCAACACCGTCGCCTGCGTCTACAACGCGGCGGACGGCGCGACCGAGGACCTGGTCCGCCGGGCCGACGTCGAGGAGGGCTGCCGGGCCATCGGCTTCACCCTCGGCACCCCCGGCCCCTCGCAGCTCGGTGTGGTCGAGGGCCTCCTCGTCGACCGCGCCTTCGTGGCCAACCGGCAGCAGCAGGCGCAGGAACTGGCCGAGGTCGCGGACATCACCCCCGCCGCCCCGCACAACATCGCCAACGCCCTCGCGGCCGCGGCGCTGGCCCGCGCCTTCGGCGTGCGCCCCACGGCGGTACGCGACGGACTGCGCGCCTTCCACCCGGACGCGCACCGTATCCAGCACATCGCGGACATCGGCGGCGTCGCCTACGTCGACGACTCCAAGGCCACCAACACCCACGCCGCCGAGGCGTCCTTGGCGGCGTACGAGCACATCGTCTGGATCGCCGGCGGCCTGGCCAAGGGCGCGACCTTCGACGAGCTCGTCCGGAAGTCGGCCGCGCGGCTGCGCGGCGTGGTGCTGATCGGCGCCGACCGGGCGCTGATTCGCGAAGCCCTGGCGCGACACGCCCCCGATGTGCCGGTGGCCGACCTCGACCGGACCGACACTGGGGCGATGCCCGAGGCGGTCCGGGAAGCGGCGCGGCTGGCCGAGCCCGGTGACACGGTCCTGCTGGCCCCGGCCTGCGCCTCGATGGACATGTTCGTGAACTACACCAAGCGGGGCGATGCCTTCGCCGACGCGGTCCGCGAACTGACCGCACCGGATCACTGACCGTTTCTCCCCGCTGCCGTCACCATCGGCGGCGAGCGCACCCGTGGAGGGGACGAGAATGACGGCCCGATCGGCGAAGGCGGCCTCACCGAGACCGGCGCGCCGGCCCTCCACGGGGCGGCCGCCGCGCGGCGGCCGCGTCTTGGGTGGTCCCCGGCGCTTGTACGTACAGGCGAAACGCGCCTGGGACCGGCCGCTGACCGCCTACTATCTCGTCCTCGGCGGCAGCCTCCTGCTCATCGTGCTGGGGCTGGTGATGGTCTACTCGGCCTCCCAGATCAAGGCCCTTCAGTACGGTCTGGCCCCGTCGTACTTCTTCCGCAAACAGCTGCTCGCCGCCGTCCTCGGCGGCGGACTCATGCTGGTCGCCGCCCGGATGCCCGTCAGGCTGCACCGCATGCTGGCCTACCCGCTGCTCGCGGGCTCGGTGTTCCTGATGTGCCTGGTGCAGGTGCCGGGTATCGGGGTCGCCGTCAACGGCAACCAGAACTGGCTCAACCTGGGCGGCGCCTTCCAGATGCAGCCCAGCGAGTTCGGCAAACTCGCGCTGGTCCTGTGGGGCGCTGACCTGCTGGCCCGCAAGCACGACAAGAAGCTGCTCGCGCAGTGGAAGCATCTGCTCGTACCGCTGATCCCGGTCGCCTTCCTGCTGCTCGGTCTGATCATGCTCGGCGGCGATATGGGCACCGCGGTCATTCTCACGGCGGTCCTCTTCGGGCTGCTGTGGCTGGCCGGCGCCCCCACCCGGCTGTTCGTGGGGGTGCTCTCCGTCGCGGGCGTGGTCGCGGCGCTGCTGATCAAGACGAGCGCCAACCGGATGTCCCGGCTCGCCTGCATCGGGGCCACGGATCCGGGCCCCAGCGATCAGTGCTGGCAGGCTGTACACGGTATTTACGCGCTGGCTTCCGGCGGATTCTTCGGTTCCGGGCTGGGCGCGAGTATGGAAAAATGGGGTGAACTCCCGGAACCGCACACCGACTTCATCTTCGCCATCGCAGGCGAGGAACTGGGCCTGGCGGGGACGCTGTCGGTACTCGCCCTCTTCGCGGCTCTAGGCTATGCGGGTATCCGCGTGGCCGGACGCACGGAGGACCCCTTCGTGAGGTACGCCGCGGGAGGTGTGACCACCTGGATCATGGTGCAAGCCATGATCAATATCGGTGCGGTGCTCGGCCTGTTGCCGATCGCCGGTGTCCCGCTCCCGCTGTTCTCCTTCGGGGGTTCCGCCCTGCTGCCGACGATGTTCGCCGTCGGGCTGCTGATCGCCTTCGCGCGTGACGAGCCCGCCGCACGGGCGGCGTTGGCCATGCGGCAACCGGTTTTCGGCAGGAAACCGGCTGGGGTGAGATGGAAATCGATGAGACGGCGCGTGAAGAAGCGACCGTCCGGAGAGCGGTGAATTTCGGTGCATGTCGTACTCGCCGGTGGGGGGACCGCCGGCCACATCGAGCCCGCGCTCGCCCTCGCGGATGCCCTGCGCAGGCAGGACCCGACCGTGGGGATCACGGCACTGGGCACGGAGAAGGGACTGGAGACCCGGCTCGTTCCCGAGCGGGGCTACGAGCTCGGTCTGATCCCGGCCGTACCGCTGCCACGCAAGCCCACCCCCGAACTGATCACCGTCCCCGGGCGGCTGCGCGGCACGATCAAGGCCGCCGAGCAGATCCTGGAGCGCACGAAGGCGGACTGCGTCGTCGGCTTCGGCGGCTATGTGGCGCTGCCCGGCTATCTGGCGGCCAAGCGGCGGGGCGTGCCGATCATCGTCCACGAGGCCAACGCCCGTCCCGGCCTGGCCAACAAGATCGGCTCGCGGTACGCCAAGTTCGTCGCCGTCAGCACCCCGGACAGCAAGCTGCGCGGTGCCCGCTATGTCGGGATTCCGTTGCGCCGCACCATCGCCACGCTGGACCGCGCGGCCGTCCGCCCCGAGGCGCGGGCCGCCTTCGGCCTCGACCCCAACCTCCCGACGCTGCTGGTGTCCGGCGGTTCCCAGGGCGCACGCCGGCTCAACGAGGTCATCCAGGCCGCCGTGCCCGCGCTCCAGCGCTCCGGCATTCAGGTACTGCACGCGGTCGGCCCGAAGAATGAACTGCCGCACGTGGACAACATGCCCGGTATGCCGCCGTATGTCCCGGTACCGTATGTGGACCGGATGGATCTCGCGTACGCCGCGGCCGACATGATGCTCTGCCGTGCGGGCGCGATGACCGTCGCCGAACTGTCCGCCGTCGGGCTCCCGGCCGCCTTCGTCCCGCTGCCCATCGGCAACGGCGAACAGCGGCTCAACGCCCAGCCGCTGGTCAACGCCGGCGGCGGTCTGCTGGTCGACGACGCCCAGCTGACGCCGGAGTGGGTGCAGAACACCGTGCTCCCGGTCCTGGCCGATCCGCACCGGCTGTACGAGATGTCCCGCGCGGCCTCCGAGTTCGGCCGCCGGGACGCCGACGAGCTGCTGGTCGGCATGGTGTACGAGGCGATCGCGCAGAGCAAGTAGCGACGAGAGAGAGCAGGGGAGCGTGGCCGGACCGACGACCGCGAAGCGCGGCGGGAAGAAAGCGTCGCGGTCCGGTCCGCCCCCTTCGACGGCGTCCCGCACACGGCGGTTCCCGCGGCTGCGCCGTCTCTTCCGCGTCTTTCGTGCACCGGGCCGCAGTGGTCTGATCATCATCTCGATCCTCGTGGTGCTGCTCGGCGCGTTCGGCGTCTGGACCCTCTACGGTTCGGACTGGCTCCGCGTCGAGCACGTCAAGGCCGAGGGCACCGAGGTCCTGACACCGGATGAGGTCATCGAGGCGGCGCAGGCCCCGATGAACGCGCCGCTGGTCTCCGTGGACACCGACGCGATGGCCCGACGGCTGCGCGCACGGCTTCCGCGCATCAAGACCGTTGACGTCGTGCGATCCTGGCCGCACACCATCGGTCTCGAAGTGACCGAAAGGACACCGGAACTCCTGATGAGATCGGGCAAAAAGTTTGTCGAAGTGGACGCCGAAGGTGTCCGTTTCGCCACTGTCCCGGCCGCTCCCAAGGGTGTTCCCTTTCTGGAAATGGCGGCGTCGGACTCCCCGAGCCTGCACCGGTTCGGCACCGACCGGCTGCGGCGCGCGGCGGCCGACGTCGCCGGGGAGCTGCCCGCGCCCCTGCGCAAGGACGTGCGGACGGTCCGCGTACGGTCCTACGACTCCCTCACCCTCGAACTGACGGGGGGCCGTACGGTCGTGTGGGGCAGCAGCGAACAGGGCGCCGAGAAGGCCAAGGTGCTCACCGCGCTGCTGAAAGCGGCACGTGATGCGCGCCACTTCGACGTCTCGGTGCCCAGTGCCCCGGCGACGTCGGGGAGTTGACGTACGTCACCGCAGGCCAGCACCCTGGATGGCTACCACTATGGGTGATCACATAGGGTGAAAAGAAAAACGGGAGGTTCGGCGTGTTCGTTGAACGCGCGCCACTTGTCGACTTAGTGTCTCGTTCCAAAGGGACTATGGAACCCAGGAACACAGGCACAGGTAACCCTAAACTTCAACGTTAGGGTTCGGGTCGGCGATACGGACCGTCCCATCGGCATCAGTCGGCGTCCACACGGAATGTGAGGCGACGACACGTAACTCGAGGCGAGAGGCCTTCGACGTGGCAGCACCGCAGAACTACCTCGCAGTCATCAAGGTCGTCGGCATCGGCGGCGGTGGCGTGAACGCCATCAACCGGATGATCGAGGTCGGGCTCAAGGGCGTCGAGTTCATCGCGATCAACACCGATGCGCAGGCGTTGCTGATGAGCGACGCCGACGTCAAGCTCGACGTCGGCCGCGAAATGACGCGCGGACTCGGCGCCGGCGCCAACCCGGATGTGGGCCGCAAGGCGTCCGAGGACCATCGCGAGGAGATCGAGGAGGTCCTCAAGGGGGCCGACATGGTCTTCGTGACCGCGGGAGAGGGCGGCGGCACCGGCACCGGCGGCGCGCCCGTCGTCGCCAACATCGCCCGCTCGCTGGGCGCCCTGACGATCGGTGTGGTCACCCGGCCGTTCACCTTCGAGGGCCGCCGCCGCGCCAACCAGGCCGAGGACGGCATCGCGCAGCTGCGCGAAGAGGTCGACACCCTCATCGTCATCCCCAACGACCGGCTGCTGTCCATCTCGGACCGTCAGGTGAGCGTGCTCGACGCGTTCAAGTCGGCGGACCAGGTGCTGCTGTCGGGTGTCCAGGGCATCACCGACCTGATCACCACGCCCGGCCTGATCAACCTCGACTTCGCCGACGTCAAGTCCGTGATGTCGGAGGCCGGCTCGGCGCTCATGGGCATCGGCTCGGCGCGCGGCGACGACCGCGCGGTGGCCGCCGCGGAGATGGCGATCTCCTCGCCGCTCCTGGAGGCGTCCATCGACGGCGCCCGCGGTGTGCTGCTCTCCATCTCCGGCGGTTCGGACCTCGGTCTCTTCGAGATCAACGAGGCCGCGCAGCTGGTCAGCGAGGCCGCGCACCCCGAGGCCAACATCATCTTCGGTGCGGTCATCGACGATGCGCTGGGCGACGAGGTCCGGGTCACGGTCATCGCCGCGGGCTTCGACGGCGGTCAGCCGCCGGCCCGCCGCGACGCGTCCGCCGGCCTGTCCGCCGCGAAGCGGGACGAGCCCGTACCGGCCCCGAGCCGTCCGGTCACCCCGGCCGAGCCGCGGACGTCGGCCTTCGGCGGCCTCGGTGCGGTGCCCGTACGGGACGCCGGCGCATCGGCCGCGGAGCGCGGCGGAGCGTCCGGACCGGCCGACAGCTCCGTGCTGGGCGAGGTGCCGGCACCCCCGGCGAACACCCCGCAGGTTCCCCAGGCCCGTCCGTATACGGACACCGCGGCCGAGGAACTGGACGTACCCGACTTCCTGAAGTAGCCGAAGCACGCAAGTGATAGGACAACAGCACCACGAGAGCGGCGCGCACTTCGCCTTCACCGACAGGTGGGGCGGGGTGAGCGCCGCTCCGTTTGAGCAGCTCAATCTCGGCGGCGCGGTCGGCGACGACCCGCGGGCGGTACGGACCAACCGCGAGCTCGCCGCCCGGGACCTCGGCCTCGATCCGGCGTCGGTCGTCTGGATGCACCAGGTCCACGGCCGGGACGTGGCGGTGGTCGACGGGCCGTGGCGTACGGACGACATCCCCTGTGTGGACGCGGTGGTGACCGCCCGTCGGGGACTCGCCCTCGCCGTCCTGACCGCGGACTGCACTCCCGTTCTCCTCGCCGACCCGGTCGCCGGGATCGCGGGGGCCGCGCACGCGGGCCGGCCGGGGCTGGTCGCCGGGGTCGTCCCCGCGGCGGTCGAGGCGATGGCCGCACTGGGCGCGGAGCCGGCCCGGATCGTGGCCCGCACCGGACCCGCGGTCTGCGGGCGGTGTTACGAAGTGCCCGAGGCGATGCGCTCCGAGGTCGCCGTGGTGGTCCCGCAGGCGTGGTCGACGACCAGTTGGGGCACCCCGGCGGTGGATGTCACCGCGGGGGTACGGGCCCAGCTCGCCGCGGCGGGGGTATCGGTCCGTGAGGATTCCCACGTCTGCACGCGGGAATCGGCGGACCACTTCTCTTATCGGCGCGACCGCACCACGGGGCGGCTCGCGAGCTATGTATGGGTCGGGGACACCCCCGCCGAAGGTGGGGGGCTGAGCCATGACGGACCGCAGAACTGAACTGGCCGAGAACCTGGCGCGGGTGGAGGACCGTATCTCCACCGCGTGCGCCAAGGCCGGCCGGCCGCGGGACGAGGTGACCCTGATCGTGGTCACCAAGACCTATCCGGCGAGCGATGTCCGGCTGCTCGCCGAGCTGGGAGTGCGGCACGTCGCGGAGAACCGCGATCAGGATGCGGCGCCAAAAGCCGCAGAATGCGCTGATTTGCCGCTTACTTGGCACTTTGTTGGTCAACTGCAGACGAACAAGGTACGTTCTGTGGCCGGTTATGCCGGAGTTGTGCAGTCGGTCGACCGGGCCAAGCTCGTCACGGCGCTCTCCAGGGAAGCCGTCCGGACCGGGCGTGAGCTGGGTTGCCTGATCCAGGTGGCGCTTGACGCCGGGTCGGGGGAGCGGGGCGATCGCGGCGGGGTGGCACCGGACGGCGTCGCCGCGCTCGCCGAGGCGGTGACGGCGGCCCAAGGTCTGCGCCTGGACGGTGTGATGACGGTCGCACCGCTGGCCGGACCGTACGCCGGCCGCCAACTCGCCGCTTTCGAGCGGCTGATGGAAATCTCGTCCGACCTGCGCACGGCCCATCCTGCTGCCAACATGGTGTCAGCGGGCATGAGCGCGGACCTCGAAGACGCCGTGGCGGCCGGGGCGACACATGTGCGCGTCGGCACTGCGGTACTCGGAGTCCGACCACGGCTCGGGTAACGTCGCCAAGAAGTCGGACCACAGCACAAAATATGGTCATTCCCGCAAACATGTGGGCGGACCGAGTGGATCCAAGGCGCCCGGTGACGGAGCCGATCCACCACAGAGCGGAGGACGCAGAGAATGGCCGGCGCGATGCGCAAGATGGCGGTCTACCTCGGCCTCGTGGAGGACGATGGGTACGACGGCCGGGGTTTCGACCCCGACGACGAGTTCGAGCCCGAGCTTGACCCGGAGCCGGACAGGGGGCGGCGTCAACAGCACCAAGTGCAGGCCGAGACACGCCCGGAGCGGGAGGAACCGGTCCGGGCCGTGCAGCCTCCGGCGCAGCGCGAGCCCGCTTCGCTCGCCGCGGAAAGCGGACGACCCGCCCGAATCGCCCCCGTGGCATCCATCACACCCGACCGCCCGAATCTGGAGAAGAACGCACCGGTGATCATGCCCAAGGTTGTGTCCGAGCGGGAGCCCTACCGCATCACCACACTGCACCCCCGGACCTACAACGAAGCCCGTACCATCGGGGAACACTTCCGTGAGGGCACTCCGGTGATCATGAATCTCACGGAGATGGACGACACGGACGCGAAGCGACTTGTCGACTTTGCCGCCGGACTCGTCTTCGGTCTGCACGGCAGTATCGAACGGGTGACGCAGAAGGTGTTCCTGTTGTCGCCTGCTAACGTCGATGTCACGGCGGAGGACAAGGCCCGTATCGCAGAGGGCGGGTTCTTCAACCAGAGCTGAGACGCAACACCGGGCACACCGAGGCCGCGAGGCCAACACAGAAGCAAGGCAAGGGGAGAGGGACGCGCGAGATGAACGTCGCTGGTCAGGTGATCTATATCGCGCTGTACTGCTTCCTGATCGTGTTGATCTTCCGGCTGGTGATGGACTATGTCTTCCAGTTCGCCCGTTCATGGCAACCCGGCAAGGCGATGGTGGTCATTCTGGAGGCCGCCTACACTGTCACTGATCCGCCACTCAAGCTTCTGCGGCGGGTCATCCCGCCGCTGCGTCTCGGGGGCGTGGCGCTCGACCTGTCCTTCTTCGTATTGATGATCATCGTGTACATCCTGATCACCGTCGTGAGGTCGGTGTTGTTGGTGTGAACGATACGGTCTTGCCGATTGCCGACGACTACGTTGAGGTGAAGTAGAGATGCCGTTGACCCCCGAGGACGTGCGGAACAAGCAGTTCACGACCGTCCGCCTCCGAGAAGGCTATGACGAGGACGAGGTCGATGCCTTCCTCGATGAGGTCGAAGCCGAACTGACCCGTCTTCTGCGGGAGAACGAGGACCTGCGCGCCAAGCTGGCCGCCGCCACGCGTGCCGCCGCGCAGAACCAACAGCAGCAGAACATGCGTAAACCGGATCCGCAGGATCAGCAGCAGCAACAACGCCAAGGGGCTCCGGTGCCCGCTGCCATATCCGGTCCGCAGCCGGTCCCGCAGCAGCAGGGGATGGGTGGACCTCCCCAACTGCCCGGCGGTGCACCCCAGCTGCCCCCCGGCCCTGGTGGCCATGGCCCGCAGGGTCCGCACGGACCCGGTCCGATGGGCCCCGGCGGTCCGCTCGGTGGCCCGATGGGCGGCCAGATGGGCGGCCCCGGCGGTCCGCAGCAGCTGCCGCAGGCGCCCCAGCAGAGCGGCCCCGGCGGCGACAGCGCGGCCCGCGTGCTGTCCCTGGCGCAGCAGACCGCCGACCAGGCGATCGCGGAGGCCCGTTCCGAGGCCAACAAGATTGTCGGCGAGGCGCGTAGCCGTGCCGAGGGCCTGGAGCGGGACGCCCGCGCCAAGGCCGATGCGCTGGAGCGGGACGCGCAGGAGAAGCACCGCGTGGCGATGGGCTCGCTGGAGTCCGCCCGCGCCACGCTGGAGCGCAAGGTCGAGGACCTGCGTGGCTTCGAGCGCGAGTACCGCACACGGCTGAAGTCGTACCTGGAGAGCCAGCTGCGTCAGCTGGAGAACCAGGCCGATGACTCGCTCGCCCCGCCGCGGACCCCGGCGACCGCTTCGCTGCCGCCGTCGCCGTCGATGGCGTCGGCCGGTGCGCCGAGCATGGGTGGCGGTCACTCCATGGGCGGCGGCCCGTCGATGGGCGGCCATGGCGGTCCGTCCGGCGGCGCTCCGTCGTACGGCGGCCAGCAGCAGATGTCGCCCGCGATGACCCAGCCGATGGCACCGGTGCGGCCGCAGAGCCCGCAGCCGATGCAGCAGGCGCCGTCGCCGATGCGCGGCTTCCTCATCGACGAGGACGACAACTGACGTCCGCGCAGCGCGCATAGTCGGCAATCAGGGCCGGGCCCCGAGGGAACATTCCTCTCGGGGCCCGGCCCTTTTGCATGCCGGGCGGCCGGCGGTTGGCGGACGGGAGACCGTGCGGCGGACCCTTGGTCCGGACGCGGTGGTGGGGACGGTGAAGCCCCCCGGCACGGGAAGTGCCGGGGGGCTTCGTATGGCGTCGGGCCGCGGTGGCGGCGACGTGCGCGGCCGTTACGGCGTCACCGTCAACACGGCAAGGTGACTACGCCTTGCGGAGCTGGAAGGTGAGAGCCAGGCCCTCGTCCGTGAAGGGCTCGCCGTAGCCGGTGGTGTCCTCGCCGGTGGCGCCGTGTTCGTCCACGAACGCGGTGGCGAGCACCTCGTCGGAGATCAGACCGGCGTGGTCGGCCAGTGCCGTACGCACCTCGTCGTCGGTGGACCGCCAGCGCAGCGCGATCCGGTCGGCGACGTCCAGACCGCTGTTCTTACGGGCCTCCTGGATCAGCCGGATGGCGTCGCGGGCCAGGCCCGCCCGGCGCAGCTCCGGGGTGATCTCCAGGTCCAGGGCGACGGTGGCCCCGGAGTCGGAGGCCACCGACCAGCCCTCGCGCGGGGTTTCGGTGATGATGACCTCGTCGGGGGCCAGCGTGACGGTCTCGCCGTCGACCTCGACGCTCGCCGTACCGTCGCGCAGTGCGAGCGAAAGCGCCGCGGCGTCCGCGTCGGCGACGGCCTTGGCGACCGCCTGGACGCCCTTGCCGAACCGCTTGCCCAGGGCACGGAAGTTCGCCTTCGCGGTGGTGTCGACCAGGGAACCTCCCACCTCCGAGAGCGAGGCGAGGGAGGAGACGTTGAGCTCCTCGGCGATCTGCGCGCGCAGGTCCGCGGAGAGTTCCGCGAAGCCCGCGGCCGCGACCAGCGCGCGGGACAGCGGCTGACGGGTCTTCACACCGGACTCGGCGCGGGCCGCCCGGCCCAGCTCGACCAGCCGGCGCACCAGCAGCATCTGCGTGGACAGGGTCGCGTCGGTGCGCTCCAGGTCGGCGACCGGCCAACTGGAGAGGTGGACGGAGTCCGGGGCGTCCGGGGTGACCGGTACGACCAGGTCCTGCCAGACCCGCTCCGTGATGAACGGGGTGAGCGGCGCCATCAGCCGGGTGACCGTCTCGATGACCTCGTGCAGCGTGCGCAGCGCCGCCGCGTCGCCCTGCCAGAAACGGCGGCGCGAGCGGCGGACGTACCAGTTGGAGAGGTCGTCGACGAACGCGGACAGCAGCTTGCCGGCCCGCTGGGTGTCGTACGCCTCAAGGGACCGGGTGACCTGGTCGACCAGGGTGTTCAGCTCGCCGAGCAGCCAGCGGTCCAGCAGCGGGCGGTCGGCGGGGGCCGGGTCGGCCGCGGACGGTGCCCACTGGGACGTACGGGCGTAGAGCGCCTGGAAGGCGACGGTGTTCCAGTACGTCAGCAGGGTCTTGCGGACGACTTCCTGGATGGTGCCGTGGCCCACCCGGCGGGCGGCCCAGGGCGAACCGCCGGCCGCCATGAACCAGCGGACCGCGTCGGCGCCGTGCTGGTCCATCAGCGGGATCGGCTGGAGGATGTTGCCCAGGTGCTTGGACATCTTCCGGCCGTCCTCGGCGAGGATGTGGCCCAGGCAGACGACGTTTTCGTAGCTCGACTTGTCGAAGACGAGGGTGCCGATCGCCATCAGGGTGTAGAACCAGCCGCGCGTCTGGTCGATGGCCTCCGAGATGAACTGCGCCGGATAGCGCTTCTCGAAGAGCTCCTTGTTGCGGTACGGGTAGCCCCACTGCGCGAACGGCATCGAACCCGAGTCGTACCAGGCGTCGATGACCTCGGGGACGCGGGTCGCGGTCCCCTGGCAGGTCGGGCAGGCGAAGGTGATGTCGTCGATGAAGGGGCGGTGCGGGTCCAGCTCCGACTGGTCGGTGCCGGTCAGCTCGGTGAGCTCGGCGAGCGAGCCGACGCAGGTGAGGTGGTCCTCGGCGCAGCGCCAGATGGGCAGCGGGGTGCCCCAGTAGCGGTTGCGGGACAGCGCCCAGTCGATGTTGTTGTTCAGCCAGTCGCCGAACCGGCCGTGCTTGACCGAATCCGGGAACCAGTTGGTGTTCTCGTTCTCCCGCAGCAAGGCGTCCTTGACCGCGGTGGTGCGGATGTACCAGGACGGCTGGGCGTAGTAGAGGAGCGCGGTGTGGCAGCGCCAGCAGTGCGGGTAGCTGTGCTCGTACGGGACGTGCCGGAAGAGCAGGCCGCGGGAGTCGAGGTCGGCCACGAGCGCCTCGTCGGCCTTCTTGAAGAACTGGCCGCCGACCAGCGCCAGCCCCTCCTCGAAGGTGCCGTCCGGGCGGACCGGGTTGACCACCGGCAGGCCGTACGCCTTGCAGGTCTTGAGGTCGTCCTCACCGAAGGCCGGGGCCTGGTGGACGAGGCCGGTGCCGTCCTCGGTCGTGACGTACTCGGCGTTGACGACGAAGTTGGCGCCCTCCAGCTCGATGAGGGAGAAGGGGCGCTCATAGGCCCAGCGCTCCATCTCGCGGCCGGTGAAGGACCGGCCGGTGGCCGTCCAGCCCTCGCCGAGGGCCTTCGCCAGCAGCGGCTCGGCGACGATCAGCTGCTCGGTGCCGTCGGTGGCGACGACATAGGTGACGTCGGGGTGCGCGGCGACCGAGGTGTTGGACACCAGTGTCCAGGGGGTGGTCGTCCAGATCAGCAGCGCGGCCTGGCCGGCCAGCGGGCCCGAGGTCAGCGGGAGGCGGACGAAGACCGAGGGATCGACGACCGTCTCGTAGCCCTGCGCCAGCTCGTGGTCCGACAGGCCGGTGCCGCAGCGCGGGCACCAGGGGGCGACGCGGTGGTCCTGGACCAGCAGGCCCTTGTCGAAGATCTCCTTGAGCGACCACCACACCGATTCGATGTAGCCGGGGTCCATGGTGCGGTACGGGTCGTCGAGGTCGGTCCAGTAGCCCATGCGGGTCGTGAGCTCGGCGAAGGCGTCGGTGTGCCGGGTCACCGACTCACGGCACTTGGCGTTGAACTCGGCGATGCCGTACGCCTCGATGTCCTTCTTGCCGTTGAACCCCAGCTCCTTCTCCACGGCCAGCTCGACCGGGAGGCCGTGGCAGTCCCAGCCGGCCTTGCGGTCGACGTGGTAGCCCTGCATCGTGCGGAACCGGGGGAAGACGTCCTTGAAGACGCGCGCCTCGATGTGGTGGGCGCCGGGCATGCCGTTGGCGGTCGGGGGACCTTCGTAGAAGACCCACTCGGGCCGTCCCTCGGACTGCTGGAGGGTACGGGCGAAGACCTTCTGCTCCTGCCAGAAATCGAGCACGGCGTGCTCAAGGGCGGGAAGGTCTACCTGGGCGGGCACCTGGCGGTACTGGGGCTGCGGACTCATCGGGGCTTCCTCCGGCGGACACCTGCTGCGTTCTCCGTCCGGAGGGACGAGAACTCGCGCTCCCGCGGTACCACCCTCCTTGGCGGTGCCGCTGCACCGCCCCCTCATTGGGGTCGCGCTGCCGGTTCTACTCGCCTCCGGGATGACCCGCGGGCTTTCTTCCGGCGACTCCGGGGTGATCTTCACGTCGTGCACGCCCCCGGGCTCACACCGTCCCCGGGTCGCTGTCGGCTGCGTACGACGCTACTCGTCCCATCAATGCCTCTCGCTGCGCCCAGTGTACGGGGCCGGGGTGACAGCGGCCGACCGGTTTTCCGGGTGCGCGGGGCGCGGGGCCGGGCGGCGGTGCGGAGCGGCCGTCATGACCCGAATGGCGAGACACCGGGGGCCGGAGTGTGCGGGGCGGCCGGTGTCCCCTCGCGGTGGCGGATTACCGGGCGGGGAGCCGGGAACAACGGAGGCGGACCGGGCTTCGGGGCCGGGCGGCGGGTGCCGGCGGGCGGTGCGTCCCGTTGCCGCGTGCCGTGTGGCGATTTATCGTTCCCGTCACGATTCGCGAACAAGATCACCTAGATCATATACGTGAAGGGGTCGCGGCCATGGTGGCGAAAAAGACCGCCGCGAAGAAGAGCACGACGCCCGCCGGGAAGGACGCCGCGAGGAAGGCCGCGCCCGGTGGGCAGCGGCACGCGACCACGGCGGCGGGCGCCGGGGAGGAAGCGGCGCACGGTACGGCGGCCCCCGGCCAGGCTCCGGCGGAGAGTACGGCGAAGAAGGCCCCGGTCAAGAAGGCCCCGGTCAAGAAGGCCCCGGTCAAGAAGGCCCCGGTCAAGAAGGCCCCGGCCAAGAAGAGCCCGGCCAAGAAGGCTCCGGCGGCTAAAGCCCCGGCAAAGGCCCTGGCTGAGAGGGCGGCCGGGACCGCCGCCGCCAAGGCCGCTCCGAAGGCCACCGCGGCCAAGGCGACCGCCGCAAAGACCGCACCGACCAAGACCACCGCCGCCAAGACCGCACCGACCAAGACCGCCGCCGCCAAGACCGCGGCATCGAAAACCGCGGCATCGAAGGCGGCACCGTCCAAGACGGCACCCTCCAAGACCGCGGCCGCCAAGGCGAAGAAGACGGGGGCCGGGAAGGCGGCGGCGAAGAAGGGCGCGGGGGCGGTACCGGCCGCGGCGCCGGACGAGCTCGCCGTCCGGCCCGGTGAGGACCCCTGGACGCCGGACGAGGTCGCCGCGGCGCGGACCGAGCTGATGGGCGAGGCGGTGCGGCTGCGCACCGAGATCGCCGCGTCCGAGACCGCCATCGCCGGGCTGATGCGGGACTCCGGCGACGGCGCGGGGGACGACGAGGCCGACACCGGCACCAAGAACATCACCCGGGAACACGAACTGGCGCTTGCCTCCAACGCCCGCGAGATGCTGGCGCAGACCGAGCGGGCGCTGGGGCGGCTGGACGCGGGCACGTACGGCCTGTGCGAGAACTGCGGCAAGCCGATCGGCAAGGCGCGGATGCAGGCGTTCCCGCGCGCGACGCTGTGTGTGGAGTGCAAGCAGAAGCAGGAGCGGCGCGCCTGACGGTGCCGCAGGCCGTCGCCGGACACCCGTACCGGCCCCGGCCATCAGCGTGTGCCGTACCCTCATGGTCAGCCAGGCGTGGCCTGGCCGCGGACTCAACGGGCTGAGGGACTCACACGTGGCAGAGGCGGAACGCATCACCGGTACGCCGGAATCCGAGCCGGGTTCCGGATCGGATCCCGCATCGGGAGCCGAAGGGGGACGGCCGGCGGAGCCGGAGCCGGAGCAGGGTGAGGGCCGGGGCAAACGCCGGATCCTGGCGCTGATCCTGGTCGCGGCCGTCGTGTACATGCTGGACCTGGGCAGCAAGATGCTGGTGGTCGCGAAGCTGGAGTACCACGCGCCCATCCAGGTCATCGGGACGCTGCTCCAGTTCGACGTGATCCGCAACCGCGGTGCCGCCTTCGGCATCGGCGAGGCGCTGACGATCTTCCTCACGATCATCGCGACGGTGGTGATCGTGGTGATCGCCCGCATCGCGCGCAAGCTGTACAGCCTGCCGTGGGCCATCGCCCTCGGGCTGCTGCTCGGCGGTGCCTTCGGCAACCTCACCGACCGGGTCTTCCGCTCGCCCGGCGTCTTCGAGGGCGCGGTGGTCGACTTCATCCGCCCGGCGCACTTCGCGGTCTTCAACCTCGCCGACTCCGCGATCGTCTGCGGCGGCATCCTGATCGTGATCCTCTCCTTCCGCGGGCTCGACCCCGACGGCACGATTCACAAGGACTGACGGGCCGGGCGGCCGCCTTCCAGGGCCGGGCCGGGCGGGCCCCGGGGCGGACCCGGGAAGGGCACCGCGGCGGGACTGCCATACTCGTGGGGTGAGCACCGTTCCCGAGATCCGCACCCTGCCCGTACCGGACGGCCTGGAGGGCGAGCGCGTCGACGCCGCGCTGGCCCGCATGTTCGGCTTCTCCCGTACGAAGGCGGCCGAACTGGCCGCGGCCGGGAAGGTCCGGGTCGACGGGTCCGAGGTGATGAAGTCCGAGCGGGTACAGGGCGGCGCCTGGCTGGAAGTCGAGATGCCGGCGCCCGCGGCGCCCGTGGAGATCGTCGCCGAGCCCGTCGAGGGCATGGAGATCGTGCACGACGACGACGACATCGTCGTGATCGTCAAGCCGGTCGGCGTCGCCGCGCACCCGAGCCCCGGCTGGAGCGGCACCACGGTCATCGGCGGTCTCGCCGCGGCCGGCTACCGCATCTCCACCTCCGGCGCGGCCGAGCGGCAGGGCATCGTGCACCGCCTCGATGTCGGCACCTCGGGGCTGATGGTGGTCGCCAAGTCCGAGCGCGCCTACACCCTCCTCAAGCAGCAGTTCCGCGAGCGTACGGTCGACAAGCGCTATCACGCCCTCGTCCAGGGCCACCCGGACCCGATGAGCGGCACCATCGACGCCCCCATCGGCCGGCACCCGCAGCACGACTACAAGTGGGCCGTGACCGCCGAGGGCAAGCCGTCGGTCACGCACTACGACCTGATCGAGGCGTTCCGGGCGGCCAGCCTGCTCGACATCAAGCTGGAGACCGGCCGCACCCACCAGATCCGGGTGCACATGTCCGCGCACCGCCACCCCTGTGCCGGTGACCTGACCTACGGTGCCGACCCCACGCTCGCCAAGCGGCTCGGGCTCACCCGCCAGTGGCTGCACGCCGTGCGGCTGGGCTTCGAGCACCCCTCCGACGGCAGCTGGGTCGAGTTCGAGAGCTCCTACCCCGACGACCTCCAGCGCGCCCTGGACACCGTCCGGGACGAGAGCGCCTGATACCGCGGTGGCCGGGCGCCGGTCCGGCCACCCGCGGCACCGGCCGCGACGGATATTGACCGGTGTCGTGGCAGGCTTGGGGCGGAAAACGATCGAAACCGACCCCGGAGCGTAGCCACCGTGGACCAGCTGGCCCTGATGTTCGTTCTTCTCCTCGGGGCTGTGGTCATGGTCCCGGTCGGTGACCGGCTGGGGCTTCCCTCACCGGTGCTGATGACCCTCTTCGGGGCCGTGCTGGCGCTGCTGCCGTTCGTACCCAACGTCGAGGTGCCGCCCGAGTTCATCCTGCCGCTGGTGCTGCCACCGCTGCTCTACGCCGCCGTGCAACGCACCTCCTGGCGGCAGTTCACGGCCAACCTCCGGCCGATCCTGCTGCTCGCCGTCGCCCTCGTCTTCGCCACCACGGCCGCCGTCGCCGCGGTCGCCCAGGCCGTCGTGCCCGGTCTGCCGCTGGCCGGCGCGGTGGTGCTCGGCGCGCTGGTCGCCCCGCCCGACCCGGTCGCCGCGACCGCCGTCGCCGGCAAGCTCGGACTGCCCCGCCGGATGGTCTCCATCCTGGAGGGCGAGGGGCTGTTCAACGACGTCACCGCGATCGTGCTCTACCACGTCGCGCTCGCCGCGGCCGTCAGCGGCACCTTCTCGGCCCCCGCCGCGGTCGGTTCGCTGGTGCTGTCCGCGGTCGTGGCCATAGCGGTCGGGCTGGTGCTCGGCTGGGCCGCCAACAAGCTGATGGGGCGGCTCGGCGACCCGACGCTGCAGATCGGCCTGACGCTGCTGGTGCCGTTCGTCGCGTACGTACTCGCCGAGGAGTTCCAGGGATCCGGGGTGCTGGCGGTGCTGACCAGCGCACTCTTCCTGGCCGAGTACGCCGTCGACGCCGACGACGTGATGGGCCGGCTCGCCGGATACACCTTCTGGGAAGTCGTCGACACCCTCGTCACCGGCGTCGCCTTCGGGCTGATCGGCCTGGAGATGCACAACATCTTCGGCACCGCGTCCGGGCGGTGGGCCGAGATGCTCGGCGCGGCCGCGGCCGTCGTCGGCGTGGTCGTCGCCGTCCGCCTGCTGTGGCTGCTGCCCGCCGCCTGGCTGGCCAAACGGATGCACAAGCGCCGCGACTACGACGAGGACATCCCGCTGAGCTGGCGCGAGACGGTCATCATGTGGTGGTCCGGGATGCGCGGAGTGGCCTCGGTGGCGCTGGCGCTGGCCATCCCGTACACCATCGACGGCGGTACGGACTTCCCCGCCCGCGACGAGATCCTCTTCATCGCCTTCGCGGTGGTGCTCACCACCCTGGTCGTCCAGGGCCTGACCCTGCCCTGGCTGGTGCGCAAGCTCCGGGTGCGGGCCGACACCGATGCCGAGGACGCGCTGGAGCGGGAGCTGGCGATCCGGGTGATCAAGGCGTCCAAGCGGCGGCTGCGGGAGATCATGGAGGTCGAGGAGCTGCCCGAGGAGATCACCGACCAGCTGTCCCGGCGCGCGTACGACATCGGCGCCCGGATCTCGCCGGAGATCATGGACGACGAGCGGCGCGAGCACTTCGAGAAGCGGATCACGCGGATGAAGAAGGTGCAGCGCATCCAGGGGGAGATGCTCTCCGCGGCCCGGCACGAGGTGCTCGCCGCGCGCAGCGAACCGGGCGCGGACCCGGAGATCGTGGACCGGGTGCTGCGCCATCTGGACATGCGCAGCCTGCGCGCCACGCAGTGAACGGCACTGTCAGTGGCGGCTGGCACGATGAGGGAACTGTGAACGAACCCCAGGGAGTGATGTCAGTGCCGGCCTCCACCGAGTCCGCGGCCAGCGGTTCTTCGACGATTGTCCTGTTCCACTCGGTGTGCGGACTGCGCCCCGCGGTGCACGCGGGGGCGGACCGGCTGCGCGCCGCCGGGCACGAGGTGATCGTCCCCGATCTGTTCGACGGCCGGACCGCCGACTCGGTGCAGGACGGGATGGCCATCAAGGACGCCATCGGCAAGGAGGAGCTGCTCAAGCGGGCCGTCCTGACCGCCGCGCCGTACTCCGACCGCGGTCTGGTCTACGCGGGCTTCTCCTTCGGCGGTTCGGTCGCGCAGAATCTGGCGCTGGCGGACGAGAAGACCCGCGGTCTGCTCCTGCTGCACGGCACCTCCGACATCGCGGAGGACGCCGTCGCCGACGACCTCCCGGTGCAGCTGCACGTCGCGGACCCGGATCCGTACGAGCCGCACGACTGGCTGAACGCCTGGTACCTCCGGATGCGCCGGGCCGGCGCGGACGTCGAGGTCTTCCGCTACGCCGGCGCCGGCCACCTCTACACCGACCCCGAACTGCCGGACTACGACGCACAGGCGGCGGAGCACACCTGGCGGGTGGCGCTGGGGTTCCTGGCCGGGCTGTAGCGGCGGGCGCCGGGGCCGGCGCACCGGCCCCGGCCCCGGCGTTCCCCAGGAATCCCCGGGGCCGGGCCCCGGGGATTCCCGGACATCCCGGGGAGCGCGCCCGCCCGTTTCCCCGTACGGCACCCGCGGTGCGCTCTACCGGGTCGGCTCGCCCTCGCGGATCCCCTTCCCGCCGCCGCTCTCCTTGTCCTTGGCGCCGTCCTTGCCGCCGTTCTTGTCCGCGTCCGGAGCGGTCCCCTTCGCCGGGCCGAACTCCTTGTCGATCATCTTCTTGAAGTTGGCCTGCGCGAGCTGGTTGTACTGCTCCTGCGTCATCTGCTGCTGCGGCACCTCGGGAATCACCAGCTTCTTGTCACCGTGCATGAAGGTCGGCGTGCCCTTGACCCCCTTGCGGCCGAACAGCGCGGTCATCTCCGTCACCCAGCGGTTGTAGGTGCCCTGCTCGACCGCCGTCTCGAACGCCTTGTTGTTCTTCAGGGCCGGTACCTCGGCGGCGACCTTGAGCAGTTCGGCGTTCTTGCCGTAGACGTCCTCGCGCTCATCGGGGTGGTACTTGGCGGAGTACAGCGCCGCCTTGTACTTCAGGAAGGCGTCCTGGCTGATGTTCAGCGCCGCGCCGAGCGCGTTCAGCGCCTTCTTGGAGCCCTCGCCGCCGCCCATGCCGTCGATGAAGGTGTACATGGTGAAGCGGACCTTGTACCGGCCGTCCTCGATGTCCTTGAGCAGGGCCGGGCCGGTGCTCTGCTCGAACGCCGCGCACGCCGGGCAGCGCACGTCCTCGAAGACCTCCAGGGTCTCCTTGGCGTTCTTGTCGCCGATCAGGATCTCGGTGCCGTTCTCGCCCTGGGTGTGCGCCGGTGCGACGAGCTTGGCCTCCTTGGCGGCCTCCCAGCCGGTGGGCTCGTTCGCCTTCAGCACGGCGTAACCGATCCCGCCGGCGATCGCCAGGACGCCGACCACCGCGCCCGCCACGACGAGTTGGCGGCGCACCTTCTCCTTCTTCTTCTGCTGCTCGCGCTCGGCGCGCAGCCGCTCGCGCGCTGCCTGCTTGTTGGCCTGGTTGTTGCGGTTGCTCATGGGTGTGTCCCGGTCCCCTCGGTGCTGCGGCGGGCTGACGCCGACTCTCGTACGGACTGCTCAGACGGCGGCGGGGCGGTGGTGGCGCCCCTGCCGTGCGGGCGCGGGGGGCGGGCCGCGGCGCTGTACGCAGTGCACGAGGTGGGGCCGCGGGCGGGCCGGGGCCACGGGGTGCGGGGGCCGGATCCGGCGGCGGGGCGGGGGAGGCGCGGCGGCGTCCGCGCGCGGCAGCGGCCGGAACGCGAACGCGGCCACCGCGCGCAGCAGCCGGTCCAGTGCGGCGTCCCCGCGGTGCAGCCAGGCGGCGGCGAGCAGCCCGACCGCCAGATGCGCGGCGAGCAGCAGCCAGGGGGCGGCCGCCGGTACGGCGGGCGGCAGCGGGCCGCCCGGATGGGCGGCCACCCGGGCCAGCGGAGTGCCCAGCTCACCGCCCCGGCAGAGCAGTTCGACGCCGACCGCGCGCAGCGGGCCGGTGACCGGGCCGCCGGCCGGTCCGTAACAGGTGTGCTGCCCGGCGGTGAAGACGGTGTCGGCGGCCAGCTCCAGCGGTATCAGGAGGGCGGCGATCCGCCCGTAGCCGCGCTCCCGGCCGGCCAGTGCGTACGCCGCGGTGAAGACGGCGGCGCAGCTCGCGGCGACCGTCGCGGGCGGTAACGGGGCGCGCGAGAGCAGGACGTGGGAGGCGGCGGACAGGGTGACGCAGAGCGCGGTGAACAGCGCGGCCCGCACCATCCTGAGGTGCACCGCCGGCCGGGCCATCGGGCGCACTCCCGTCCCCTGCATGCCGGGAGTCTGCCATGAACACGACGGAAGGCCGGGTCAAGATTTGGCATCGGCCGGCGCGCGGATCGCACGCCGGCCGGGAATGCCGCGGTCAGCCGTGCCCGGCGGCCGGCCGGGCACGGCGGGGGGTCAGGACTTCAGGGCCTTGTCGACCATCGAGTTGAAGGCGTCCAGCGTGGCCGGGGCGACCTTGCCCCGTTCGCCGTCGGTGCCCAGCACCGTGCCGTTCATCTTGATCGTCGGGGTGCTGGTGACGTCCTTGACCGCGTTGAACGCGTCGGATATCTCCAGCGCCCACCGGTCGTACGTACCGTCCTTGACGGCCTTCTGGAAGGCGGCGTTGCCCTTGAGGGCCGGGACGGTGTCGGCGACCTTGAGCAGGTAGCTGTTGTCGGCGAACTTGTCCGGGCCGGTCTCCTCCGGGTGGTACTCCTTCGAGTACAGCGCCTCCTTGTACTTCAGGAAGGCGTCCGGGCCGACGTTGAGCGAGGCACCCAGCGCGCTCAGCGCGTCCTTGGAACCGGTGCCCTTGAGCATGCCGTCCAGGAAGGTGCCCACGTGGAAGGACGCCTTGTACTTGCCGTCCTTGACGTCCTTCTGGATCTGCTCCCCGACGTTCTGCTCGAAGTTGGCGCAGCCGGGGCAGCGCGGGTCCTCGAAGACCTCCAGGGTGTTCTTGGCGTCCGCCTTGCCGATGACGACCTCGGTGCCCTTGTCACCGGCGGTGTTGGCGGGCTTGACGAGCGTGGCCTTCGCGGCCTTCGCCCAGGCGTCGCCGCTGCCGCCGGAGCTGTCGTCGCCCGAGTTGGCGACCGCCACGCCGATACCGCCGGCTATCGCGAGGACCGCGACGATCGCGCCGCCGACCGTCAGCTGCCGACGGGTCCGGTCCTTCTTCGCCTGCCGCTCGCGCTCGGCGCGCAGCCGCTCGCGCGCTGCCTGCTTGTTGGCCTGGTTGTTGCGGTTGCTCATGGCTGTACCTGCTCCGTGGGAAATCCGTGGGAAGGGGGTGCGTGCTGTCGGGAGGCGTACGCGCGCCTTACGGGTGCGTGCGTACGCGCGCTGCGCGGGCCGGGGCCTCAGGCAGCGAGCGCGCAGGGCGGTCCACGGCGCACGACACAGTGCACGAGCAGGGGGGCGGTGCCGGTGGCCGGAACGGCCCCCACGGGAGCGGGCACCGGGCGGCGCGGGGCGAGCGCCCGGCCGACGACCGCGACGGCGATCAGCAGCGGCCGGAAGGCGAAACCGGCCACCGCGCCCAGCAGCTGCGCCAGCGCGGCCTCGCCGCGGCGCAGCCAGGCGGCCGCCAGCAGCCCGATGAGCAGATGCGCCACGAGCAGCAGCAGCCAGGTCGAGGCGGGTGCGGCGTCGTTCCCGGACAGCTGGGTCAGCGGGGAGCCGACCGAGCCGCCGCCGCAGAGCAGATCCACGCCCAGCGAGCGCAGCGCGCCGGTGACCGGGCCGCCGGCCGGTCCGTAGCAGGTGTGCTGGCCGATGCTGAAGACGGTGTCGGCGGCCAGCTCCAGGGGGAGCAGCAGCGCGGCGATCCGCCAGTAGCCGCGCTCCCGGCCGGCCAGTGCGTAGGCGAGCGCGTACACGGCGAGGGAGAGGGCGGCGACGGTGGTCACCGGCAGCGGCATACGGGACAGCAGCACATGGGACGCCGAGGACAGCGTCACGCACAGCGCCGTGAAGAGCGCTGCGCGCAGTGCCCGCAGGTGTGCCGCCGAGATGTCCATTGGTGCGAGTGTGCCATGGGCCGGGATAAGTGCCGCCTAAGGGGCTTCGGGGCGGAACATCCCGCGAATCCGCCCGGTGGGACCGGCTACGGTGCCTCGGCCGCGCCGGGGCGCTCCGGGCACACCGGCGCGGCCGAGCGGCGCGGCCTCACACGCCGGGGATCCGGCCGTCGCGGAAGAGGTCCACGAAGATCTCGTGGTCGCGGCGGGCACGCGCGCCGTAGGAGTGCGCGAAGTCCACCAGCACCGTGGCGAAGCCCTCCTCGTCGGCCGCGATGGCCGCGTCGATGGCGCGCTCGGCCGAGAACGGCACCAGCGCGTGGCCGTCGCCGGCCGGCACGGCGTGCAGGGCCGCCGTGACCCGGCCCAGGTCGGCCACCACCGCCGAGATCTCCGCCGGGTCGTCGAGCTCCGACCAGTCCAGACCGACCGCGTACGGGGAGAGCTCGGTGACCAGATGGCCCGCGCCGTCCAGCTCGGTCCAGCCCAGCCACGGGTCGGCGTGCGCCTGCAGCGCACGCTGCGCGACGGCGGTGCGGTGCCCCTCGTGCCGGAAGTGGCCGCGGACCCGGGGGCCGGTGAGGTGCCGCGCGACGGCCGGGGTCCGCGCCTGCCGCAGGGAGATCACCACATCGCTCTCCAGGGCGTCGCTGCCGCCCTCCAGGAGGATGTCGTAGGAGGGAGTTCCGGCCGGGCCGGTGCCGTGCCGGCCCACCACGTCCTTGACGCGGTACGCGTCCGGGTGGGCCAGGCTCGACTCGGGCAGCGTCTCCAGATAGCCGTCGAAGGCCGCCAGGACCTTGTAGCGCGCGGCCGCGTCCAGCTCGATGGTCCCGGCGCCGGCCGAGAACCGCCGCTCGAAGTCGCGGACCTCCGTCACCGTCTCCAGCAGCCCGCCCCGGGTGCGCGCACGGGCCGCGCGCAGCGTGTCCAGCAGCGGGCCCTCGGCGGTGTCGAGGGTGAGCGGCGGCAGCTCGTCGCGGCCGGGGCGCCTCGCGTCGGCGGCCAGCGCGTGGATCCGCTCGCGGTAGGCGGCGGCGTACGTCCGCACCAGGCCGGTGATCTGCGCGTCGCTGAGCGCCTTGGCGTGGCCGAGCAGCGCGACGGAGGCGGCGAACCGCTGGAGGTCCCAGAGGAAGGGCCCGACGTACGCCTCGTCGAAGCCGTCGGCGTGGAAGACCAGCCGGCCCGTGGCGTCCAGGTACGTGCCGAACGCCCCGGCGTGCAGATCGCCGTGGATCCACACCCGGCTGGTCCGCTCGTCCAGATACCGGCCGGGGTACGGGACGGCCGCGGGGACACCGGCCGCCCCCTCCTTCTCGTCCCGCCGCGCTCCGTCCCCGGCCGCCAGATCGCGGTAGAACAGGCAGGCCGTGCCCCGGTAGAAGTCGGCGGCGGAGGCGGCCATCTTCCGGAGCCTGCCCCGCAGGGCCGCGGGGTCGGCGGCGAGCGGCTCCGCGAACGCGGTGTCGAAGACGGCGAGGATCTGCTCGCCGCGCCGCGCGGCGTCCGGTGCCGGGGCGTGCTGGGACGACATCGCTGAGTGCCTCCTGAAGAACGGCAGCGGAGAGGTGGCGGAGACCGGCGCCGGATCGCGGCCCCCGGAGCGGCCGCGGAGGCCGGCCGGGGAGACATATCACCGGGATCCGTCGCCGGGATCCGTCACGGACAACGGGCGGGACCCCGCGGGAGTGCCCCTCCCGGGCCGCTGGTCCGATGTCTCCCGGCGCCCTCCGGCGTCGCCCCGGTGCCGCCTTGGGATCGCCTCGGTTGTCACTGGGGAGTCGTAGACTTCGAAACCGTCTCACCCACCTCCCCCGCCCCGCTGGGAGGTGCCCCGCCGACCGTTTCCCGGAGGTCTTCCGCCGTGGCCAAGCCGCCCTTCACGCACCTGCACGTCCATACCCAGTACTCGCTGCTGGACGGTGCCGCGCGGCTGAAGGACATGTTCAACGCGTGCAACGAAATGGGCATGTCGCATATCGCGATGACCGACCACGGCAACCTCCACGGCGCCTACGACTTCTTCCACCAGGCGAAAAAGGCGGGCGTCACCCCGATCATCGGCATCGAGGCGTATGTCGCCCCCGAGTCCCGCCGCAACAAGCGGCGCATCCAGTGGGGCCAGCCGCACCAGAAGCGCGACGACGTCTCCGGTTCCGGTGGTTACACCCACAAGACGATCTGGGCGGCCAACCGGACCGGTCTGCACAACCTCTTCCGGCTCTCCTCCGACGCGTACGCCGAGGGCTGGCTGACGAAGTGGCCCCGGATGGACAAGGAGACCATCGCCCAGTGGTCGGAGGGGCTGATCGCCTCCACCGGCTGCCCGTCCGGCGAGGTGCAGACCCGGCTGCGGCTCGGCCAGTTCGACGAGGCGGTGCAGGCGGCCTCCGACTACAAGGACATCTTCGGCGAGGGCCGGTACTTCCTGGAGCTGATGGACCACGGCATCGAGATCGAGCGCCGGGTGCGCGACGGTCTGCTGGAGATCGGCAAGAAGCTCGGCATCCCGCCGCTGGTCACCAACGACTCGCACTACACCTACGCGAACGAGTCCACCGCGCACGACGCCCTGCTGTGCATCCAGACCGGCAAGAACCTCTCCGACCCGGACCGCTTCCGCTTCGACGGCACCGGCTACTACCTCAAGTCGACGGACGAGATGTACGCCATCGACTCCTCCGACGCCTGGCAGGAGGGGTGCGCCAACACCCTCCTGGTCGCCCAGCAGATCAACAACGACGGCTGGTTCGACAAGCGCGACCTGATGCCGAAGTTCGAGGTGCCCGAGGGGTTCAGCGAGGTCACCTGGTTCCAGGAGGAGGTCCGGGTCGGCATGGCCCGCCGCTTCCCGAACGGGGTCCCCGAGGACCGCCAGAAGCAGGCCGAGTACGAGATGGACATCATCATCCAGATGGGGTTCCCCGGCTACTTCCTGGTGGTCGCCGACTTCATCATGTGGGCGAAGAACAACGGCATCGCGGTCGGCCCCGGCCGTGGCTCCGCGGCCGGCTCGATCGTCTCGTACGCCATGGGCATCACCGACCTCGACCCCATCGAGCACGGGCTGATCTTCGAGCGGTTCCTCAACCCCGAGCGCATCTCCATGCCCGATGTCGACATCGACTTCGACGAGCGCAGGCGCGTCGAGGTGATCCGGTACGTGACGGAGAAGTACGGCGCCGACAAGGTCGCCATGATCGGCACGTACGGCACCATCAAGGCCAAGAACGCCATCAAGGACTCCGCGCGCGTCCTGGGCTACCCGTACGCGATGGGCGACCGCCTCACCAAGGCGATGCCCGCCGACGTCCTCGGCAAGGGCATCGACCTCAACGGCATCACCGACCCCAAGCACCCGCGCTACAGCGAGGCGGGCGAGATCCGGGGGATGTACGAGAACGAACCGGACGTCAAGAAGGTCATCGACACCGCCAAGGGCGTCGAGGGCCTGGTCCGGCAGATGGGTGTGCACGCGGCCGGCGTGATCATGTCCAGCGAGACCATCACCGACCACGTCCCGGTCTGGGTGCGGCACACCGACGGCGTGACGATCACGCAGTGGGACTACCCCAGCTGTGAGTCGCTCGGCCTGCTGAAGATGGACTTCCTGGGCCTGCGCAACCTCACGATCATGGACGACGCCGTCAAGATGGTGAAGGCCAACAAGGGCGTCGACCTCGACCTCCTCTCCATCCCGCTGGACGACCCCAAGACCTACGAACTGCTCCAGCGCGGCGACACCCTCGGTGTCTTCCAGTTCGACGGCGGCCCGATGCGCTCGCTGCTGCGGCTGATGAAGCCCGACAACTTCGAGGACATTTCCGCCGTCTCGGCCCTGTACCGGCCGGGCCCGATGGGCATGAACTCGCACACCAACTACGCGCTGCGCAAGAACGGCCAGCAGGAGATCACCCCGATCCACCCGGAGCTGGAGGAGCCGCTCAAGGAGGTCCTCGGCCTCACCCACGGCCTGATCGTCTACCAGGAGCAGGTGCAGAAGGCCGCGCAGATCGTCGCCGGCTACACCCTCGGCGAGGCCGACGTGCTGCGCCGCGTCATGGGCAAGAAGAAGAAGGAGGAGCTGGACAAGAACTTCGTGCTCTTCCAGGCCGGCGCGAAGAAGAAGGGCTTCTCGGACGCGGCGATCCAGGCCCTGTGGGACGTCCTGGTCCCCTTCGCCGGCTACGCCTTCAACAAGGCGCACTCCTCCGCGTACGGCCTGGTCACCTACTGGACCGCGTATCTGAAGGCCAACTACCCGGCCGAGTACATGTCCGGACTGCTCACCTCGGTGCGCGACGACAAGGACAAGTCGGCGGTCTATCTGAACGAATGCCGCCGCATGGGCATCAAGGTGCTGCCGCCGAACGTCAACGAGTCGGAGGCGAACTTCGCCGCCCAGGGCGACGATGTGATCCTCTTCGGCCTCACCGCGGTCCGCAACGTCGGCCAGAACGTCGTCGATTCGATCATCCGCTGCCGCAAGTCCAAGGGGAAGTACGCCTCCTTCCCCGACTACCTCGACAAGGTCGACGCGGTCGCCTGCAACAAGCGCACCACCGAATCGCTGATCAAGGCCGGTGCCTTCGACGAGATGGGCCACACCCGCAAGGGGCTGACGGCGCACTACGAGTCGATGATCGACAACGTCGTCCAGGTCAAGCGCAAGGAGGCCGAGGGGCAGTTCGACCTCTTCGGCGGCATGGGCGACGGCTCCGACGACGGCTCCGACGGCCCCGGCTTCGGGCTCGACGTGGAGTTCTCGGACATCGAGTGGGACAAGGCGTACCTCCTCGCCCAGGAGCGCGAGATGCTCGGCCTCTACGTCTCCGACCACCCGCTCTTCGGGCTGGAGCACGTCCTGTCCGACAAGGCGGACGCGGCCATCGCCCAGCTGACCGGCGGCGACTACTCGGACGGCTCCATCGTCACCATCGGCGGCATCATCTCCGGCCTCCAGCGCAAGATGACCAAACAGGGCAACGCCTGGGCCATCGCCACCGTCGAGGACCTCGCCGGCTCCATCGACTGCATGTTCTTCCCGGCGACCTACCAGCTGGTGTCGACCCAACTTGTCGAGGACACCGTGGTGTTCGTCAAGGGACGGCTCGACAAGCGGGAGGACATCCCGCGGCTGGTCGCGATGGAGATGATGGTCCCCGACCTCTCCGAGGCGGGCGCGAACGCGCCGGTCACGATCATCATCCCGACGGTCAAGGTCACCCCGCCGATGGTCGAGAAGCTCGGTGAGGTGCTCAGCAGCCACCGCGGCTCCACGGAGGTGCGGATCAAGCTCCTGGGGGCCCGCAAGACCACCGTGCTCCGGCTGGACCGGCACCGGGTCACGCCCGACCCGTCGCTGTTCGGCGATCTCAAGGTGCTGCTCGGCCCGTCCTGCCTGGCGGGCTGAGCCCCGGCGGCGACGGTTCGGACGCCGCCCGCGCCCCGGCGAGGGTGGCCCCGCTCCGGCGGCGGTGGCCTCGCCCGGCCACGGCGGTGATGTACCCGAACGGGTAACAACCGTGGGGCGCGGCGGCCCCCTGCGCGAACAGCGTGTACAGCGCAACTGAAACTCGTATGAGGGACGGCCGACGGCCGGCCGCGGTGCCCGGACCGAGGGGCGCGCCCGCACCGGGCGCGCCCCTCAACTCGTGGGTGGGATGCGTCAGTTGTGACCGAAGCGCCGCTGGTGCTTGCGGGCGACGTCCGCCGGAGTGCCCTGGGCCGACTGCTGCGGCTGGGATATCGCGTCGAGGGACGATTGCTGGGACTGCTCGTGACCGCGCTCGGCCGGACCGGCCTTCTGCTGCTTATTTCGGTCTTTCTTGTGCTTGGCCATGATCATGCCTCCTGAGGGGGGATCCTGAGATCGGGGCCGGGACCAGACTTACACGCCGGACAAGACGCCGCATTTTGGGCAATTACCGTGGGTGATGCGGGAGGTCACGCAAACCACCCGGGATCCCCGCCGAATCCGCCACGCCGATGATCGAGTTCGGGCAGATAACCCCCGTACGGTCGGGCAGACTCCAAGGAAAGCCGAAGGAAACTCGTGCCACAGGCCGAGCCGGGGGGCGACCGGACTTCAGCACCTCAGGGAAGAGGGTGGAACGTGGATCGCTGCGTCGTCCTGGTGGACGCCGGATATTTGCTCGGCGCCGCCGCGAGTCTGCTCGCCGGAGAGCCTGCCCGGTCCCGGATCACCGTCGATCACGCCGCCCTCATCCAGGGCCTGCGGCAGCGGGCCGAGGCCGATACGGAACGGCCGTTGCTGCGGATCTACTGGTTCGACGGCGCCCCCGACCGCGTCCCGCAGCCCGAGCACCGCCGGCTCCGCGTCATGTCGCGCGTCACCGTCCGGCTCGGCGCCCTGACCCGCAGCGACGGACGCTGGGCGCAGAAGGGCGTGGACGCCGCCATGCACGCCGAGCTGACCGAACTCGCCCGCAACCGCGCCTGCTCCGACATCGTCCTCGTCACCGGCGACGGCGATCTGCTGCCCGGTCTGATGTCGGCGAAGGAGCACGGCGTCGCCGTCCACCTGTGGGCCGTCCAGGCCGCGGACGGCGACTACAACCAGTCCGAGGACCTGGTCGCGGAGGCCGACGAACGGCGGGTGCTGGACCGGGCCTGGATCACCCGGGCGGTACGCGCCAAGGAGATCGGCGGCCCCTGCGCACCGCCCCCCGTACCGCGCCCCGAGATCGCCGCGATCCTCTCCGCGCCGCTGCCGGAGTCCGCGGTCGCCGCCGCGGCCGCCGCCGTCACCGGGGCGGACACCGCCGACCACGGTCACGAACGCCGCAACGGTGCGAACGGTACGGCGCGTCCCGAGAACACCGACGACACCGAGGCGGACGAGAACTCCGGCGCCGCCGGCCCCAGGGTCGTCCCCACGCCCAAGGATCTGGCCGGGCTGAGCCGGACCCACGCCGCGGGTCCGGGAGCGGCCGCCCCGGCGACCGGCGGCCAGCAGGTGCCCGCGCCCAGCGCCACCCTGCGCTGGTCCTCCGACAAGGGGTGGGTCGAGCGCGGTGGCCCGGCGGGCGAACCGTCCGAGACCGCCTCCCTGCCGACCCTCGCCCAGCTGACCAGCGCCGAGCAGCGCTGGGCCGACCGCGAGGAGGACATCACGGCCGTCAGCGGCGATCCCTTCGAGGTCGGCCAGGTCTTCGCCCGGCGCTGGACCGAGCGGCTCTCCGGCACGGCGCATCTCCAGCAGCTCTCCGTGGAGTACCCGCGTATCCCGCACCGCATCGACGGCGAACTGCTCCGCTACGCCGCCCGGTTCGGCCTGCTCGCCCACAAGGACGACCAGATCGACGAGCATGACCGCTATGCGATCCGGGCCGGATTCTGGCGCGAGGTCGACCAGCGCACCGCCGCCGAGCGCACACCGGCCGGGGACTGACGGCCCGCATCCGGCCGCCGGCCGCGCGGGGCGGGCCCGCCGTACCCCGCCCGCGCGCCCTCGTCCGTCCCCTTCCCGCGGCATGCCCCCGGCCCCGTGCCGCCCCTGCCCCGCGGGCCGGGGGCGGTACGGGGCCGCGTACCCTCATAGCTCGTGAGAACGGGCGCAAAACAGGTGGAGCGCGGCGCGACGGTGTGCGCCGTACGGGACCTGGTCAAGACGTACCCCGCGATGCGCGGGCGCCGCGGGGCGGCACAGGCGCCGGCGGTACGCGCCAGCGACGGCATCAGCCTCGAAGTACGGCGCGGCGAGATCTTCGGGCTGCTCGGCCCCAACGGCGCCGGCAAGTCCACCCTGGTGCGCCAGCTGACGGGACTGCTGCGACCGGACTCCGGCAGCGTCTCCGTGCTCGGCCACGACCTGGTGCGCCACCCGGAGCGGGCCGCGCGGCTGCTCGGCTATCTGGGCCAGGAGTCCACCGCGCTGGACGAGATGACCGTCGCGCTCGCCGTGGAGACCACCGGCCGGCTGCGCGGACTGACCGCGCGCGAGGCACGGGACCGGCGGGACGCGGTCGTCGGTGAACTGGGCCTCGCGGACATCGCGGGCCGCGCCCTGAAGAAACTCTCCGGCGGGCAGCGGCGGCTGGCGTGCTTCGCGGCCGTGCTGATCGGCGAGCGGCCGCTGCTGGTACTGGACGAGCCGACCACCGGTATGGATCCCGTCGCGCGGCGCGCGGTGTGGGCCGCGGTGGACCGGCGCCGGGCCGAGCGGGGTACCACCGTGGTGCTGGTGACGCACAACGTGCTGGAGGCCGAGAGCGTGCTGGACCGGGTCGCGGTGATCGACCGGGGACGGGTCATCGCCTGTGACTCACCGGGCGGGCTGAAGGAACTGGTGGGGGAGGAGATCCGGCTGGAACTGGTGTGGCGGGATCGGCCGCCCCTGGACGTCCCCGAGGTCGCCGCCCTCGCCGCCACCGCCCGCGCGGCCGGCCGCCGCTGGACCCTCCGGCTGCCCGCCGGGCAGGCCCGCGCCGCCGTCTCGGCCGTCACCGCGGGCCCCGCCTTCGCCGCCCTGGACGATTTCACCCTCGCCACGCCCAGCCTGGAGGACGTGTATCTGGCGCTCGGCGGGCGCGGGGAAGGGCTGGTCAAGGGGTGAGGCGGGGGAGCGCGGCGGCCGCGGGGGGCGACCGCACGGCGCCGGGCATGGCGGGTACGGGGGCGTACCGAAGACGTACCGAGGAAGGCGTGGTGGCAGCGTGAGTGTGGTTCCCGCGGAGGCGGTGGCCGGGACCGAGGAGGGCACCCCGGATCCCGGGGCGTGGCCCGAGGACGGCCCGGCCGCCCCGCTGGGGCCGCGCGCCCGCCTGTTCCCCGCGCTGGGCGCCGTCTACCGCGCCCAGCTCTCGCGGGCCCGGGTCGCCCGGATCCCCCTGCTCTTCGTCGCCACCTTCCAGTCCGTCGGGATCATGATCCTGATGCGCGGGGTGGTCGACGGCGGCGACGAGGCGCGGGCCGTGGTGTCCGGGGCCAGTGTGCTGGTCGTCGCCTTCGTGGCACTCAACCTGCTGGCGCAGTACTTCGGGCAGCTGCGGGCCGGTGGCGGGCTCGACCATTACGCGACGCTGCCCGTGCCGCCGGCCGCGGTGGTGCTCGGGGCGGCCGGCGCGTACGCCTCGTTCACCGTGCCCGGCACGGTCGTCACCGCCGTCACCGGCTGTCTGCTCTTCCAGCTGCCGATGGCCAACCTGTGGATACTGGCCGCCGTGATCCCGCTGGCCGGTGCGGCGCTCGCCGGCCTCGGCGCCGCCCTCGGACTGCTCGCCCCCCGTCCGGAACTGGCCACTCTCTGTGGCCAGTTGGGCATGTCGGCGGCCCTGCTGCTGGGCGTACTGCCGGCCGGCCGGCTGCCCGCGCCGATCGGTTACGCCCGGGATCTGCTGCCCTCGACGTACGGGGTGGAGGCGCTGGGGCGGAGCTTCGACGCCCGCCCCGACTGGTGGGCGATCGGCGCCGACCTGGGCGTTTGTGCGGCCGTCGGCGTGCTCTCGCTGGCCGTCGCGGCCTGGGCGTACCGCCGGGCGGCGGTCCGGTGACCGGGCCGACAGGCCCGAACGGGCGTCCTGCTGCTGGCGGCACGGCGCCGACCTGGCACGATGACAAGGTGACCGCACCGCTGACGCCACGCGACGACCAACCGCCCGAAGAGCCGCACAACCCCTGGGCCGCGCCCGCCACCGGGGGAGCCACGGCCGACCCCGGCGCGTACGGGGCCGCGGAACACGGCGGCCTCGGCGGCCCCGGATTCCGCCGCGAGCTGATCGAGGGCGCCGTGCTCGCGCTCGTCCTGGCGGTCAGCGGTGTGCTGCTCGGTGTGCTGTGGGCGTGGCTGGCGCCGCATATCCCGCTGATCGCGGACACCCGCAACGTCTACCTCAAGAACGCCGAGGGCGAGGAGGCGATCGGCGCGGACGGCACGTTCGCGCTGCTGTCCCTCGGTCTCGGGGCGCTCAGCACCGCCGTGGTCTTCCTCTTCCGCCGGCGGGGCGGGCTTCCGCTGGTGGCGGCGCTGGTCGTCGGCGGGCTGCTCGCCGCGGTGGTGGGCTGGCTGACGGGCATGTGGCTGGGCCCCACGCCGGATGTCGTCGCCCACGCCAAGGAGGTCGGCACCGGGGTGACGTTCTACGGCCCGCTGCGGCTCCAGAGCAAGGTCCTGCTGCTGGCCTGGCCGACCGCCGCGATGGTGGTGCAGATCGTGCTGACCGGGCTGTTCGGGCCGCGCGACCCGGAGGAGCCGCCCATGGTGCCGGACTGGTCCGGCCACCTGGAACAGCCGGAGCGGTGACGACGGCCGGGCCCGGTGCCCGGTCCGTGACGGCCGGTCCGTAACATCCGGCCGGCGGGTGCCACGGGCCGGAGCCGTCCGGCAGATCCCCGGTGCCTCAGGACGGCCGGCGTCCGTGGTTGGCCCGGCGCTTCCTGATGCGCCACTTCCGCTTGCGGGTCCTCTTCGACATGGCGTACCTCCACCCCGGTCGTAGCCGAGGAGGCGCCCGCCGTAAAGGCTTCGGGCGGGCCCGCGGCCGCCGTACGGCGCCGTTCGCGGCTGTTCTCGGCCAGGCCCGCCCGGCTGCCCGGGGCCCGGCCGCCACGACCGGTCCCGTGACCCGGTCCGAATCCCTGGCCCCGAAACCCCGGCCCCGTGACCCCGGCCCCGTGCCCCGGATCTCGCCCCGGGCTCAGCCGCGGGCGATCGGTGCCAGCCGCGCGCCGGTCAGCGCGACCAGATCGGCGGGGGACAGTTCGACCTCCAGCCCGCGCCGGCCCGCCGAGACGCAGACCGTCGGCCGGCCCTCGGCCGATGCGTCCACCACCGTCCGCAGCCGCTTGCGCTGGCCGAGCGGCGAGATGCCGCCGAGGACGTACCCCGTGCTCCGCTCGGCCGCCGCCGGATCGGCCATCGCGGCCCGCTTGCCGCCCACCGCGGCCGCCAGTGCCTTGAGGTCCAGGGAGCCGGAGACCGGGACCACCGCGACGGTCAGGGTGCCGTCCACCTCCGCCAGCAGGGTCTTGAACACCTGCTCCGGCGCGACGCCGAGCGCCTCGGCGGCCTCCTCGCCGTACGAGGCGGCGGCCGGGTCGTGCTCGTACGCGTGCACCGTGAAAGCGACACCGGAGGCGGTGAGCGCGACGGTCGCCGGGGTGCCGCCGGCGCCGGACCGCGACGGCTCGTGCTTCGCCTGCTTCTTCGACTTCTTCGACAACTCGGGAGCGCCTCGCGTCAGTTGGGGCTGGTCGGCTGCCGGGTCAGATTCACCGCCGGCAGCGACGGGAGCTTACCGAGCAGCGCCGACTCCTGGCGAAGGAGTTTCAGCTCCTGGGTGAGCCGGGCCGCGGTGTCCGCCGCCTCCAGCAGCCGCTGCTTGGCGGGGATGTCCAGCACGGCCGCGGCGGCCACGAGATAGGAGAGCACGGCCGGGTCGGCGGGCAGGTCCTGCCCGGTGGACAGGGTGCGTTCGTTCGCCCAGGCCAGCCGCTTCTGATAGGTGCGGAAGGCCCGTACGACGCCCGCGGCGAGCGCCCCCGCGCCGGCCCCCTCGCCCTCCTCCAGCTCCACCGCCTCGCCCGTCAGATACGGGCCCGAGGTGTCCACCGACAGCAGCCGGAAGCGGCGGGTGCCGGTCGCCAGTACCTCGTAGCCGCTGTCGTCGGCCGACGACTTGGCGCGGATGGTCGCCGCGTCCGCGATGCAGCCCACCGGATGGAAGGCCCGCATCGGGTCGTCGCCGAAGCCCGCCGTGGGGCCTTCGGCGGCGGGCAGGGCGGCGTCCGGCATACCGTGCGCGGTCGGGGCGACCTCATGCCCGTCCCGGATCGCGATCACGCCGAACCGGCGGTCGTCCTCGGGCCTGGCGGCCAGGTCGCGCATCATCGCCCGGTACCGCGCCTCGAAGACGTTCAGCGGGAGCACGAGTCCCGGGAACAGCACCGAGTTCAGCGGGAAGAGCGGCAGGCGCACGGAGGTCACAGTCGGCAAGCCTAGAGCCTGCGGCCCCGGGCGCCCCGCACGGGCCGGTACGCGGAGCGCGAACGGCGGGCCGGGGCCCGCGGCGCTCCGCCCCGGCCCGCCGTCCGCTACTGCCGCCGCAGCAGCCGGGACGCGCCCGCCGCGACCGTCGTGGCCAGCACCCATCCGGCGAGGATCAGCACCGCCGCCACCCACTGGGCGCCGCCGGCCGGCTTCCAGGCGGTGCCCTGGTTGAGATCGACCACCGGCAGCAGCAGATCCAGGGCGTAGAGATACGGGTTCCAGACCGGGGCCTCCTCCGGTTTGAGCGGGGGCGGCGGGGACCCGGCGAAATAGGCCGCGCCGATCGCCCACAGGATGGCCATCCACACCGCGGCCCGGCCGGGGCGGTAGCCGTACGCCACCGTCCAGTCCTGGAGGAAGCCCCACGCCTTCCCCGCCAGAGGGAGCGTCTCGCGGCGGCGGCGCTGCTTGGCCAGCAGCACCTCCCGGGCGTCGGCGTCCTCACCGCTGCGGCGCAGCGCGGCGGCGAGCATCTCGTACGGTTCGGGTGCGTACTCGGGGGTCGCCGCCGCCACCCAGCGCAGCCGCACGGTGAGCGGGAAACGGCCGTGCGGGACCAGCGTCTCGTAGGCGAAACCGGCCATCCACAGCCCGCCGAGCCCCGGCCAGCTCGCCGATCTGTCGACGAGGGTGACCACCCGGGCGCCGGAGAGGACCACCCGGCCGCGCTGCGGGCGCTCGCCGAGGAACCGCAGCTCGGGCGTCTGGATGCGGCGCAGCGACAGCTCCTGGTCGGACTCCATGACGAAGCGGGCGTCCTCCAGGTCGATCGCGTCGCCGAACCGCCCGTCGTCCAGCCGCATCCCGCCCTCGCACTCGAAGCGCTGCATGCGGGTGCCGCGGGAGGGGGTGTGCGCGATGCCGTACGGGGGCGTGACGCCGCTGGAGAACGGGGAGTTCGCCAGGCCCGCGGCCGTCAGATAGAGGGTGCGCTCGACGGTCAGCTGCGGGGCGTTCAGCGCGCGGCGGCCGAACGGGTTGCTCAGCCGGCTGCCGCGCAGGCTGAGCGTGACGCCGACCGTGGCGCCGCGCAGCGACAGCTCGCCGTAGGACTCGATCATCTCGGCCTGGAGGTCCTGGGCGACGGTCATACCGTCCGCCATGATCGACCGGCCCTGCCGGTCCTTGTGCACCACGATCTGGTTGAGCAGCAGGTCCGTGCCTATCTGGGCGTCCGTGAGCCGGACGCCGGACTGCACCACGCAGCGCGGCAGATGCAGATCGCCCTCGGTGTGCAGCCGGGCCGCCTCCACCCGGGGGATCGCGCAGTTCACCAGCCGCAGGGTCGTGAACCGGCTCTCGGGCAGGACCAGCTCCGCCTCGAAGCGGCAGTCGCGCAGCTCCACGAATGGCTTGATCGTGCCGCCCGCGAGGTCGAGGGTGTCCGTGATGTACGCGCCGGTGAGCTTGAGCGCGGCGACCCGGCCCGGCTGGGCGTGCGGGCTTTCGAGCAGCAGCAGGGCCACGACGCGGGCCCGCACCCGGCGCTCCGGCCCCCACAGATGCTGTCCGTGCGGATCGTCCCGGGCCGGATCGCCCACGTGCAGCTCGCAGGTGCTGCCGTTGCGGAACGCCTGCCACATGCTCCATTCCGCCGAGGTCAGCCGCAGGTCCGCGGGCGCGTCGCCGTCCTCGTGCTCGGTCACGTGAGCTCCCCCTTCCCGTCGCCGTACGTCTGTACGGGTGCCATGCCCGGTGGTGACCGTCTGAACACGCGCGGTGAGGGTCAACTCCGGTCAACTTCCGATGGTCCGGACACCTGGCCGGAATTGGCCTGGTCCGGACGGTTCCGGCCGCCGTCCGGACCGGACCGCGCCGCGTACCACTGAGTGATACGGCCGCTCGGGCCCGAGAACCGGTCTGAGACACTGGGACTGTGATCTCCCGAATCGATCTGCGCGGTGACGCCCTCCCCGAGGGCGGCGCCCTGCGCGACCTGCTGCCCCGTGCCGAGTTCGACGTGGAAGCCGCCCTGGAGAAGGTGCGGCCCATCTGCGAGGACGTACGCCATCGCGGCACCGCGGCGCTGATCGACTACGCGCGGCGGTTCGACGGCGTCGACATCGAGCGGGTACGGGTACCGGCCGAGGCGCTCGACCGCGCCCTCCAGGAGCTGGATCCGGCCGTCCGGGCCGCCCTGGAGGAGTCCATCCGGCGCGCCCGGATCGTCCACCGCGAGCAGCGCCGTACGGACACCACCACCCGGGTCGTGCCCGGCGGCACGGTCACCGAGCGCTGGGTGCCCGTCGAGCGGGTCGGCCTGTACGTCCCCGGCGGCCTGGCCGTCTACCCCTCCTCCGTCGTGATGAACGTCGTCCCGGCCCAGGAGGCCGGGGTCGCGGGCATCGCCGTCACCTCCCCGCCGCAGAAGGAGTTCGGCGGTCTGCCGCACCCGACGATCCTCGCCGCCTGCGCCCTCCTCGGCGTCGACGAGGTCTACGCCGCCGGCGGCGCCCAGGCCATCGCGATGTTCGCGTACGGCACCGATGAATGCCCGCCGGTCAATCTCGTCACCGGCCCCGGCAACATCTTCGTCGCCTCCGCCAAGCGCCTGCTCAAGGGCCGGATCGGCATCGACGCCGAGGCCGGGCCCACCGAGATCGCGATCCTCGCGGACGCCACCGCCGACCCCGAGCACGTCGCCGCCGACCTGATCAGCCAGGCCGAGCACGACACCCTCGCCGCGGCCGTCCTGGTCACCGACTCCACCGAGCTCGCCGAGGCCACCGAGGCCGCGCTGAAGCGGCAGGCCGACGCCACCAAGCACACCGAACGCATCACCACGGCGCTGGCCGGCCGGCAGTCCGCGATCGTCCTCGTCGACGGCGTCGACGCGGGCCTGAAGGTCGTGGACGCCTACGGCGCCGAACACCTGGAGATCCAGACCGCCGACGCCGCCGCCGTCGCCGCCCGGGTCCGCAACGCCGGCGCGGTCTTCGTCGGCCCGTACGCCCCCGTCTCGCTCGGCGACTACTGCGCCGGCTCCAACCACGTCCTGCCGACCGGCGGCTGCGCCTGCCACTCCTCGGGCCTGTCCGTGCAGTCCTTCCTGCGCGGCATCCATGTCGTGGACTACTCCCGCGACGCGCTGGCCGAGGTCGCCCACCATGTGGTGACCCTCGCCGAGGCCGAGGATCTGCCGGCCCATGGCGCCGCGCTGAAGGCCAGGTTCGACTGGAAGGTCCCGCAGAGCAAGTGAGCAGGCACGTGACCGGCATCGACGATCTCCCCATCCGCGACGAGCTCCGCGGCAAGTCCCCGTACGGCGCCCCGCAGCTCGACGTCCCCGTACGGCTGAACACCAACGAGAACCCCTACCCGCTGCCCGAACCGCTGGTGCGGCGGATCGCCGAGCGGGTCACCGAGGCCGCCCGGCACCTCAACCGCTACCCCGACCGGGACGCCGTCGAGCTGCGCACCGCGCTCGCCGCGTACCTCACCCGCACCGGCGGCCACCCCGTCACCGCCACCCAGGTCTGGGCCGCCAACGGCTCCAACGAGATCATCCAGCAGCTGCTCCAGACCTTCGGCGGCCCCGGCCGCACGGCCCTCGGCTTCGAACCGTCGTACTCCATGCACGCGCTGATCTCGCGCGGTACGGGCACCGGCTGGATCTCCGGACCGCGCGGCGACGACTTCACGATCGACGTGGCGGCGGCCACCGCCGAGATCGCCGCGCACCGGCCCGACGTGGTCTTCGTCTGCTCGCCGAACAACCCCACCGGCACCGCCGTCGAGGCCGACACCGTCCTCGCGCTGTACGAGGCGGCGCAGGCCGCCCGTGCCGACGGCGCCGGGGCGCTGGTCGTCGTGGACGAGGCGTACGGCGAGTTCAGCCACCGCCCCTCACTGCTGCCGCTGATCGAGGGCCGGCCGAATCTGGTCGTCTCCCGGACCATGTCCAAGGCGTTCGGCGCCGCCGGGCTGCGGCTCGGCTATCTGGCCGCCGACCCCGCGGTGGTCGACGCCGTCCAGCTCGTCCGGCTCCCGTACCACCTCTCGTCCGTCACCCAGGCCACCGCGCTCGCCGCCCTGGAGCACACCGACACCCTGCTGAAGTACGTCGAACAGCTCAAGGCCGAACGGGACCGCCTGGTCACCGAGCTGCGCGCCATCGGCTGCGAGGTCGTCACCTCCGACGCCAACTTCGTCCAGTTCGGCCGCTTCGACGACGCGCACGCCGCCTGGCAGGCGATCCTCGACCACGGCGTGCTGGTCCGGGACAACGGCGTACCGGGCTGGCTGCGGGTCACCGCGGGCACCCCGGCCGAGAACGACGCGTTCCTCGACGCGGTGCGCACGCTCTTCAAAGAACGCAGCCTGAAGGAGAACAAGCGATGACCCGCGTTGGGCGCGTGGAGCGCACCACCAAGGAGACGGCGGTGCTGGTCGAGATCGACCTCGACGGCACCGGACAGGTCGATGTGTCGACCGGGGTCGGCTTCTACGACCACATGCTCGACCAGCTCGGCCGGCACGGCCTCTTCGACCTGCGGGTCAAGACCGACGGCGATCTGCACATCGACACCCACCACACCATCGAGGACACCGCCCTCGCGCTCGGCGCCGCCTTCAAGCAGGCCCTCGGCGACAAGGTCGGCATCTACCGCTTCGGCAACTGCACCGTTCCGCTGGACGAGTCGCTCGCCCAGGTCACGGTGGACCTCTCCGGCCGCCCGTACCTGGTGCACACCGAGCCGGAGTCGATGGCGCCGATGATCGGCAGCTACGACACGACGATGACCCGGCACATCTTCGAGTCCTTCGTCGCGCAGGCCCAGATCGCCCTGCACATCCACGTGCCGTACGGCCGCAACGCCCACCACATCGTGGAGTGCCAGTTCAAGGCGCTGGCCCGTGCCCTGCGCTACGCCAGCGAACGCGACCCGCGCGCGGCCGGTATCCTCCCCTCCACGAAGGGCGCGCTGTGAACGGCCTGTCGACCGTCTTCATCCTCGTCGGCCTCTTCCTCCTCGGCGGCGTCTACTCCTTCTGGAAGCAGAAGCTGCCCAAGAGCGTGGTCGTGCTGCTCGCCATCGGCTCCGCGATGTGCCTGACCGCCGGTGTGCTGCGGCTGGAGGTATGGAATTGACCGCCGCGAAGAAGGTCGTCGTCCTCGACTACGGCTTCGGCAACATCCGCTCCGCCGAGCGCGCCCTCGACCGCGTCGGCGCCGAGGTGGAGATCACCCGGGACTACGACCGGGCGATGAACGCCGACGGCCTGCTGGTCCCCGGCGTGGGCGCGTTCGCCGCCTGTATGCGGGGGCTGCGGGACGTCCGTGGTGACTGGATCGTGGGGCGCCGGCTCTCCGGCGGCCGCCCCGTCATGGGCATCTGCGTCGGCATGCAGATCCTCTTCGGCCGTGGTATCGAGCACGGCGTGGAGACCGAGGGCCTGGACGAGTGGCCCGGCACGGTCGGCCCGCTCAAGGCCGACGTCGTCCCGCACATGGGCTGGAACACCGTCGAGGCCCCCGCGGACTCGCGGCTCTTCGCCGGGCTGGACGCCGACGCCCGCTACTACTTCGTGCACTCCTACGCGGTGCACGACTGGGAGCTGGAGACCGGCAACCGGAACATGACCGCGCCGAAGGTCACCTGGGCCACGCACGGCGAGCCGTTCGTGGCCGCGGTCGAGAACGGCCCGCTGTGGGCCACCCAGTTCCACCCCGAGAAGTCCGGCGACGCCGGTGCCCAGCTGCTGACGAACTGGATTGAGACGCTCTGATGACGAAGCTCGAACTGCTCCCCGCCGTGGACGTCCGCGAGGGCCAGGCCGTCCGCCTCGTCCACGGCGAGTCCGGATCCGAGACGTCCTACGGCGACCCGCTCCAGGCGGCCCTGGCCTGGCAGCGCGCGGGCGCCGAATGGCTGCACCTGGTGGACCTCGACGCGGCCTTCGGCACCGGCGACAACCGGGCGCGGATCGCCGAGGTCGCCGCCTCCATGGACATCAAGGTCGAGCTGTCCGGCGGTATCCGCGACGACGCGTCGCTGGCCGCGGCGCTCGCCACCGGCTGCCGCCGGGTCAACCTCGGCACCGCGGCGCTGGAGACCCCCGAGTGGGTCGCCAAGGTCATCGCCGAACACGGCGACAAGATCGCGGTCGGCCTGGACGTCCGCGGCACCACCCTGCGCGGCCGCGGCTGGACCCGCGACGGCGGCGACCTCTACGAGACGCTGACCCGCCTGGACGCCGAGGGCTGCGCCCGCTACGTCGTCACCGACATCAACAAGGACGGCACCCTCCAGGGCCCCAACCTGGAGCTGCTCAGGAACGTCTGCGCGGCCACCGACCGGCCCGTCGTCGCCTCCGGCGGCGTCTCCTCGCTTGACGATCTCCGGGCGCTTGCGACCCTGGTACCGGAGGGTGTCGAAGGCGCGATCGTCGGCAAGGCGCTGTACGCGAAGGCGTTCACCCTGGAAGAGGCGCTGGCGGCAGTGTCGTAGGGCGTAACCGAAAGGCGGCGTGATGACCATCGAGCGCGTACGGACCGACAGTCCCTGGGAAGAGGCCATCGGCTTCGCACGCGCCGTGGCGGCCGGCGACCGGGTCCTGGTCGCCGGCACGATGCCGCTGGTAGACGGCGTCCTGCACGGCGACGGCGACCCCTACGAACAGACCAGGGCCGCCTTCGCCAACGCGCTGGCGGCGATCGAACCGTTCGGCCTGGGCGCCGACGCCGTCCTGCGCACCCGGATGTACCTGACCCACCTGCGCGATGTGGACGCGGTCAGCCGCGCCCACCGGGAACTCTTCGAGGCCGTCCGCCCGGCCGCGACCCTGGTCGTGGTCTCCGGCTTCGTCGACTCCCGTGTACTGGTCGAAGTAGAGCTCGAAGCCTTCCGAGGCTGCCATTCCCCGGGGGGCGACCCCCGCACCCCCGAAGGAGTCTGATCCGCATGACCCTGGCGGTCCGAGTCATCCCCTGCCTGGACGTGGACAACGGCCGGGTCGTCAAGGGCGTGAACTTCCAGAACCTGCGCGATGCGGGCGACCCCGTCGAGATGGCCAAGATCTACGGCGAGGAGGGCGCGGACGAGCTGACCTTCCTCGACATCACCGCCTCCTCCGGCGACCGCGAGACCACCTACGACGTGGTCCGCCGCACCGCCGAGCAGGTCTTCATCCCGCTGACCGTCGGCGGCGGCGTGCGCACCCCCGAGGACGTCGACAAGCTCCTGCGGGCCGGCGCCGACAAGGTGGGCGTCAACACCGCCGCCCTCGCCCGGCCCGACCTGATCCGCGAGATCGCCGAACGCTTCGGCAGCCAGGTGCTGGTGCTGTCCGTCGACGCCCGCCGCACCGCGAACGGCTCCTTCGAGGTCACCACCCACGGCGGCCGCCGCTCCGCCGGTGTCGACGCCGTCGAATGGGCGCACCGGGCGGCCGAGCTGGGCGCCGGCGAGATCCTGCTGAACTCCATGGACGCGGACGGCACCAAGGACGGCTACGACGTCGAGATGATCGAGGCGGTCCGCTCCCACGTCAGCGTCCCGGTCATCGCCTCCGGCGGCGCGGGCCGCCTGGACCACTTCGCCCCCGCCGTCGCCGCGGGCGCCGACGCGGTCCTGGCCGCCTCCGTCTTCCACTTCGGCGACCTGCGCATCGGCCAGGTCAAGGACGCCCTGCGGGAGGCGGGGCACCCGGTGCGCTGAACCGCGCCGCCCGGGTGCCCCCGCCACCGGGCCGTCAGCCGCGCTTGCGGGCGGCCCGGACGAACTCCCGGTTCATCTTCGCGATGCTGAACAGCGGGATGCCCTTGGGGCAGGCCGTCGCGCACGCACCGGTGTTCGTGCAGCCGCCGAACCCCTCCGCGTCCATCTGCCCGACCATCTCCAGCACCCGGCTCTCCCGCTCCGGGGCGCCCTGCGGCAGGGAGTTGAGGTGGACGACCTTGGCGGCGGTGAACAGCATCGCCGAGCCGTTGGGGCAGGCCGCCACGCAGGCGCCGCAGCCGATGCACTCGGCGTGCTCGAAGGCGGTGTCGGCGACCGGTTTGGGGACGGCGGTGGCGTGCGCCTCGGGCGCGGCGCCGGTCGGCGCGGTGATGTAGCCGCCGGACTGGATGACGCGGTCGAACGCGGACCGGTCCACGACCAGGTCCTTGACGACGGGGAAGGCGGCGGCCCGCCACGGCTCCACGTCGATGGTGTCGCCGTCCTGGAAGGACCGCATGTGCAGCTGGCAGGTGGTGGTGCGCTCCGGGCCGTGGGCGTCGCCGTTGATGACCAGGCTGCACGCGCCGCAGATGCCCTCGCGGCAGTCGTGGTCGAAGGCGACCGGCTCGTCACCGCCGAGGATCAGCTCCTCGTTGAGGGTGTCGAGCATCTCCAGGAACGACATGTCCTGGGAGATGCCGTCCACCTCGTAGGTGGCCATGGCTCCGGGGGAGTCGGGGTTGCGCTGGCGCCAGACGCGCAGGGTGAGCTTCATGCGTAGCTCCGCTGAGTGGGGTGGACGTACTCGAAGACAAGGTCTTCCTTGTGCAGGACGGGGGCTTCGCCGGTGCCGGTGAATTCCCAGGCGGCGGCGTAGCCGAACTCCTCGTCGCGGCGGGCGGCCTCGCCGTCCGGGGTCTGCGATTCCTCGCGGAAGTGCCCGCCGCAGGACTCGGCGCGGTGCAGCGCGTCAAGGCACATCAGCTCGGCGAGCTCCAGATAGTCGACGATGCGGTTGGCCTTCTCCAGCGACTGGTTGAACTCCTCGCCGGTGCCGGGCACCTTGATGCGGCGCCAGAACTCCGCGCGGATGTGCGGAATCCGGTCGAGGGCCTTGCGCAGCCCCGCGTCGGTGCGGGCCATCCCGCAGTACTCCCACATGAGTTCGCCGATCTCCCGGTGGAAGGAGTCGGGCGTACGGTCACCGTCGACGGCCAGCAGTTTCGCCAGCCGCTCCGTGGTCTCCGCGACGACCTGCACGGCCGCCGGATGCGTCGCGTCGACCGCATCGTCCAGCGGATGGCGCGCCAGATAGTCGTTGATCGTCGACGGCAGCACGAAATAGCCGTCCGCGAGGCCCTGCATCAGCGCGGAGGCCCCCAGCCGGTTGGCGCCATGGTCGGAGAAGTTGGCCTCCCCGATGGCGAACAGGCCCGGCACGGTGGTCTGCAGGTCGTAGTCGACCCACAGCCCGCCCATCGTGTAGTGCACGGCGGGATAGATCCGCATCGGCACCTCGTACGGGTTCTCCGCGGTGATCCGCTCGTACATGTCGAAGAGGTTGCCGTACTTCTCCTCGACCCCGGCCCGGCCCAGCCGCCCGATGGCGTCCGCGAAGTCCAGGTAGACACCCTGCCCGCCCGGTCCCACGCCGCGCCCCTCGTCGCAGACGTTCTTCGCCGCCCGGGACGCGATATCGCGCGGTACGAGATTGCCGAACGCCGGATAGATCCGCTCCAGGTAGTAGTCGCGCTCGTCCTCGGGAATCTCGTTCGGCGGCCGGGTGTCGCCCTTCGCCAGCGGCACCCAGATACGTCCGTCGTTGCGGAGCGACTCGCTCATCAGCGTCAGCTTCGACTGGTGGTCGCCGGTGCGCGGAATACAGGTCGGATGGATCTGCGTGAAACAGGGATTGGCGAAATAGGCGCCCCGCCGGTGCGCCCGCCAGATCGCCGTGGCATTGGAATTCATCGCATTGGTCGACAGGTAGAAGACGTTCCCGTAACCGCCGCTCGCCAGGACGACCGCATCCGCGAAATACGTGGTGATCCGCCCGGTGACCAGATCCCGCGCGACGATGCCCCGGGCCCGCCCGTCGACGACGATCACATCGAGCATCTCGGTACGGGCGTGGAGCGTCACGTTCCCGGCCGCTATCTGCCGGGAGAGCGCCTGATAGGCCCCCAGCAGCAGCTGCTGCCCCGTCTGGCCGCGCGCGTAGAACGTCCGGGACACCTGGACACCGCCGAACGACCGGGTGTCCAGCAGACCGCCGTACTCCCGCGCGAACGGCACGCCCTGGGCCACGCACTGGTCGATGATCTCCACCGAGATCTGGGCCAGCCGGTGCACATTCGACTCCCGCGCGCGGAAATCGCCGCCCTTCACCGTGTCGTAGAACAGCCGGTGAATGGAGTCCCCGTCGTTGCGGTAGTTCTTCGCGGCGTTGATACCGCCCTGCGCGGCGATGGAATGCGCCCGGCGCGGTGAGTCCTGATAGCAGAACTGCTCGACGTGATAGCCCTGTTCGGCCAGGGTCGCGCCGGCCGCGCCGCCCGCGAGCCCGGTGCCGACGACGATGACGGTGTGCTTGCGCCGGTTGGCCGGATTGACCAGCTTCGCCTCGAACCGCCGCCGGTCCCACCGCTCGGCGATCGGCCCCTCGGGGGCGGTACGGTCGGCGACCGGCTCACCGGTCGCGTAATCGTGGTACGAGGTCATCTCAACTCACTACTCCGGTCAGCACGGAGACGGGGACGGCGATGAAGCCGAGGGTCAGGAGGGCGGCGAGGCCGTTCGCCAGGCCCTTGAGCGGCCGGTCGAGGCCGGGCCGGTTGGCACCCAGCGTCTGCGCGGCACTCCAGAAGCCGTGCCGGATGTGCAGGCCCAGGGCGAGCATCGCGACGAGGTAGAGCGTGGCGCTGTACCAGGTGGAGAAGCTCGCCACGGCGTTCTCGTAAGGATGGCCGCTCTCGGCGCGCGGATTCACCGTCAGCGTCGTCAGATCCAGGATGTGCCACACGATGAACAGGCCGAGGATGACACCGCCCCAGCGCATGGTCCGGGTGGCGTAGCTGGCGCGGCGGCGCCGGTGCGAGTACGCCGTGGGACGGGCGGCTGTGTCGCGACGGCTGAGCTGGTACGCGGCCACGGCGTGCGTCACCACCGCGACGACCAGCACCACCCGGACGATCCACAGGAACCATTCGTGATGCAGAAACGGCTCACCGATGGTGCGCAGCCAGGCGGCGTAACCGTTGAAATCCAGCGCCCCGAAGAAGATCTTGAGGTTGCCCAGCATATGGGCGACCAGATACAGCAGCATCACGATGCCGCTGACGGCCATCGCCGTCTTCTTGCCGACGGTCGAGCGCCACAGAACGCCTGCGAAGGACGGCCGTCGGTCCGTCCGTGTGTCCAGTGCCATGAGTCCTGACGTTAAGGACCGACAGTCCTATCAGTCCAAGACATGGACCGGCTCATCTCCATAGCCAGAACCTATCGCCGCTTTACGATGCCCCCATGCAGCTCCAACAGCTCCGCTATTTCACCGCCGTGGCGGACACCCGCCACTTCACCCGCGCCGCCGAACGCGAACACGTCGCCCAGCCCTCCCTCTCCCAGCAGATCCGCTCGCTCGAAAAGGAGCTGGGCGCCGACCTCTTCCACCGCGCCCGCGGCCACATCACCCTCACCGACGCCGGCGAAACCCTCCTGCCGCTGGCCCGCCGCATCCTCGCCGACGCCGAGACCGCCCGCCGTGAAGTCCAGGAAGTCGCCCAGCTCCGCCGCGGCCGGCTGCGCCTCGGCGCCCCGCCCAGCCTCTGCGCCAGCCTCGTCCCCGACGTACTGAGCGCCTTCCACGCCGGCTACCCCGGCGTCGAACTCATCGTCCACGAGGACGGCTCCCAGGACCTCGTACGGGCACTGGCGGACGGCGAGATGGACCTCGCCCTGATCATCACGCCGCTCCCCGTCCAGGCCCCCGCGCTGATCACCTCCGAGCTGCTGCGCGAGGAACTGGTGGTGGTGTCCGCCCCCGACCGCCCCGCCCCGGTGGGCCGCCGCACCCGCATCCACGTGGCGGACCTGCGCGACCGCCCCTTCGCGATGTTCCGGCGCGGCTACGACCTGCGGGAATTCACCATCGCGGCCTGCCGGGCGGCCGGCTTCGAACCGGCCTTCACCGTCGAGGGCGGCGAGATGGACGCGGTCCTCGGCTTCGTCCGCGCGGGCCTGGGCATCGCCGTCGTCCCCAGCATGGTCGCCGAACGCTCCGGTCTGCGCATCACCCGCTTCGCCACCCCCGGCATGCACCGCGTCGTCTCCGTGGCCCACCGGGCCGACGTCTCGCCCCCGCGCGCGGCCCGCGAACTGGAACGCATCCTGCGGGAACACCTGGACCTGGGGAAGCCCTGACGGCCCTGGTCGGAGCGGCGTACGGGGAGGAGTCCGGTCGCGGACCCGCCCCGGACCCCCGTCACACCCCCAGCTTCGCCTCCATCACCTGGGCGATCGCTTCCTTGTCACCGTCCAGCTCCACATCCGCCACCGCCTGGCGCCCGAACGCGAACAGCGTCAGCTCGCCGGGCTCCCCGACCACCGTGACCACCGGCGCCCCCCGGTGCGCCACCACCGTCCGGCCGTCCGGCCGCCGCAGCACCAGCCCGACCGGCGACTTCCGCCCCAGCACCCGGGCCGCCCGCTCCAGCCGCGCCCACAGCGCATCCGCGAAGACGGGATCCAGCTCCCGCGCCGCCCAGTCCGGCTGGGCCCGCCGCACGTCCTCGGCATGGACATAGAACTCGACCGTGTTCGACGCCTCGTCGATCTGCTTGAGCGAGAACGGCGACATCCGCGGCGGCCCGGTCCTGATGAGCTGGATCAGCTCCTCGTACGGCTTCTCCGCGAACTCCGCCTGGACCCGCTCCAGCCGCGCGGCCAGCGGCTTGACGAGGATCCCGCCCGCCGCGTCGGCACGCCGCTCGCGCACCACCACATGCGCGGCCAGATCCCGCGCCGTCCAGTTCTCGCACAACGTCGGCGCCTCCGGGCCGGCGCTCTCCAACAGGTCGGCGAGAAGAAGCCGTTCGCGCTTCGCATGGGTCGACATACCGCCAGCCTACGACCGCGACCCGGCCCCTGCCACGGCACCGCCCGCCCTCAGCGCCACACCACCAGCACCACCGCCACGGCCACCGCCGCCACGAACACCGCCCCCAGCACCCGCACCGCGACCCGCGCGGCCCGGTCCGGGTCCCGCTCCGGCCCCTGGCCCCGGTGCGGGCCCGGCTCCGGCGGCGGGACGGGCGGACGCTGCTGATACATGCCAGCAGGATGCCGCACGGCACAATGGACCCATGACCAGCCGCGCCACCACAGCAGAGACCGCCGCAGCCACCGCGGACCGGGCCGCCGGATCCACCGGGACCGCGCTGGACCCCGCCATCGCCGCCCGCCTCAAGCGGGACGCCGACGGTCTGGTCCCCGCCATCGCCCAGCAGTACGACACCGGCGAGGTACTGATGCTCGGCTGGATGGACGACGAGGCGCTGCACCGCACGCTCACCACCGGCCGCTGCACGTACTGGTCCCGCAGCCGCCAGGAGTACTGGGTCAAGGGCGACACCTCCGGCCACGTCCAGCACGTCAGGTCCGTGGCGCTGGACTGCGACGCCGACACGCTCCTGGTCCGGGTCGACCAGGTCGGCGCGGCCTGCCACACCGGCGACCGCACCTGCTTCGATGCGGATGTGCTGATCACGGACCAGTAGGCTCCGCTGCCATGACCACGGGAACCACCGGTACCGCCACTCCGGACCTCGACACGTTCCGTACGCTCGCCCACGACCGCCGGGTCATCCCCGTCACCAGGCGCCTGCTCGTGGACAGCGACACCCCGGTGGGGCTCTACCGCAAACTCGCCGCCGAGCGGCCCGGCACCTTCCTCCTGGAATCCGCCGACGCGGGCGCCTCCACCGGGTCCGGCGGCGGGGGAGACCGCAGCTGGTCGCGGTTCTCGTTCATCGGCGTCCGCAGCGCCGCCACCCTGACCGCCCGCGACGGCCGGACGCACTGGCTCGGCACCCCGCCCGTCGGCGTCCCCACCGACGGCGACCCGCTCGCCGCCCTGCGCGCCACCATCGAGGCGCTGCACACCCCCCGGGACCTGATCGAGGGCGCCGGACTGCCGCCCTTCACCGGCGGCATGGTCGGCTATCTCGGCTACGACATCGTGCGGCGGCTGGAGAAGATCGGCGAGCGGGCCGCCGACGAGCTCCGGCTGCCGGAGCTGACCATGCTCCTCACCTCCGACCTCGCGGTCCTCGACCACTGGGACGGCACGGTCCTGCTGATCGCCAACGCGATCAACCACAACGACCTCGACACCGGCGTCGACGAGGCGTACGCGGACGCGGTGGCCCGCCTCGACACGATGGCCGACGACCTCGCCCGCCCCGCGCCGGCCGGCGCCGCGGCGCTGCCGCCCTCCGAGCTGCCGCCGTACACCGCGGAGTGGGGCGGCGCCGCCTACCAGCGGGCCGTCGAGGACGTCAAGGAGCGCATCCGGGCCGGTGAGGCGTTCCAGGTGGTGCCCTCCCAGCGCTTCGAAACCCCCTGTACGGCGAGCGCGTTGGACGTGTACCGGGTGCTGCGGGCCACCAACCCCAGCCCGTACATGTACCTCTTCCGCTTCGAGGGCGGCGTGGACGTCGTCGGCTCCAGCCCCGAGGCGCTGGTCAAGGTCGAGGCCGGCCGGGCGATGGTGCACCCCATCGCCGGCACCCGCCCGCGCGGCGCCACCCTCCCGGAGGACCAGGCCCTCGCCGCCGAGCTGCTGGCCGACCCGAAGGAGCGCGCCGAGCATCTGATGCTCGTCGACCTGGGCCGCAACGATCTGGGGCGGGTCTGCGAGCCGGGCAGCGTCGAGGTCGTCGACTTCATGTCGGTGGAGCGCTACAGCCACGTCATGCACATCGTCTCGACCGTCACCGGACGGGTCGCCGCGGGCCGCACCGCCTTCGACGTCCTCACCGCCTGCTTCCCCGCCGGCACCCTCTCCGGCGCCCCCAAACCGCGCGCCATGCAGATCATCGAGGAACTGGAGCCGACCCGGCGCGGGCTGTACGGCGGCTGCGTGGGCTATCTCGACTTCGCCGGCGACTCCGACACCGCCATCGCGATCCGTACCGCCCTGCTGCGGAACGGCACCGCCTACGTCCAGGCGGGCGCCGGTGTCGTCGCCGACTCCGACCCGGTCGCCGAGGACACCGAATGCCGCAACAAGGCGGCCGCGGTGCTGCGCGCGGTGCACACCGCGAACCGGCTGGGCACCTGACGGACCGGCCGGGCGGACGGACGGGCCGGGCTCCCGGCGCGGCCACGCCCCGCACCGGCCTGCCCGCACGGGTACGGCACCCCGGGCGCCGGACCCCACCCGCCCGTACGCGATAGTGGGGCATGTGAGTGCCGCACCCGAGCCCCGTACCGACGCCGCGCCCCCGAAGGCCGCCGCGCCCCGCAGTGCCACGCGCACTCTCGCCCTCGCGCTGCTGTCCGGCGCGGCCGGCGCCGGCCTCGCGCTGCTCGCCTCCGGCCGCACCTGGGCCGAGGGCTCCGCGACGCTCGCGCAGGGCGAGCTGCCCAGCAGCGTCACCGGCGCCGATGTGACGGGCGTGCCCGGCGCGCTCGCCATCGTCGGCCTGGCCGCGCTGGTCGCCGTCTTCGCGGTGCGCCGGGCCGGCCGGATCGCCGTCGCCGCGCTGCTGGCGCTCAGCGGCCTGGGCACCGCCGTCGCCGCGGTCCTCGGCCGCTCCGACACCTCGGCGCTCAAAGAGAAGGCGGCCCTCGCGGTCGGCCTGAGCGGCACCGATGTGCATCACGTCACACATTCCGGCTGGCCGTGGGTGGCCGCCGCCGGCGGTCTGCTGCTGCTGGTCGCCGGTGCGCTCGCACTGCTCCACGGCCGCTACTGGCCTGCGATGTCCGGGCGTTACGAGCGCACGCCGGACGGCGCCCGCGGTCCGCGCCGCGCCGCGGCCGCGCCGGACCTGGCCCGCCCGGAAGAGATCTGGAAGTCCCTGGACCGGGGCGAGGACCCCACCCGGTAGCCGGGCTTCACCGGCCATCGGGGACAATGGCGAAGAGGTATCACCGCGGCCGGACCCCGGCGCGAAAGATCAACGAGGAGCACTCATGTCGAGCAGTGGCCACGGACACACTCCCGCCGCATGGACCGGCGTCATCATCTCGTTCATCGGCTTCTGTGTCGCCGGCCTGTTCATGGTGGCGGCGAACGTCCCCGGATTCTGGGCGGGCATGGTCCTGATCGTCCTCGGTGCCGTGGTCGGCGGCCTGATGCGGCTGGCCGGGCTGGGCTCGACCCCGAAGCGGTCGGCGCAGGCCCCCGTACCGGCGGGCGTGCAGCCGCAGGAGGGCTGACCTCCGCTCCCGTGGCGCCGGATACCGGCGCCACACCGGCAGCACCCCACGCAGGCGCCGCTTCCCGGCCCGTACGCACCCCCGGTGCCGTACCCGCCGTCCGTGCCCACCCCGGACGGCGGCCGAGAAGCTGCGCCTTCGCGCGTCCGGCGGCACCATCGGCACCGTGAACGCTCCCGTGGCCCCGCCGACGACCCGCCGCCGCGGTCCGGTCCGCAGGCTGGCGGCGCCCCTCGGCGTCCTGGCGGCCGGCGCCGCCGCCTTCGCGTACGTCGGCGCCGTCGACCCGCGCCACCCCGGCCACTATCCGGTCTGCCCGCTGCTCCACCTCACCGGCCTCTACTGCCCGGCCTGCGGCGGACTGCGCAGCGCGTACGCCGTCGCGCACGGCGACCTCGGCGCCGCGCTGGGCGCCAACGCCCTCGCGGTCGCCGCCTACGCCGCCTGCGCGGTCTTCTGGGTGGTCTGGACCGTCCGGGCGGCGAGCGGCCGCCGTACACCGGGCCCGCAGCCCCGGGCCGTCCACTGGTGGGCGCTGGGCGCTCTGCTGCTGGTCTTCACGGTGGTCCGCAACCTCCCCTTCGGCGCCGCCCTCGTCCCGTGACCGCCCGCCCGCGCACACCGCCGTAATGGCCACAGATGTCCAGGTAGTGGGACTGATGTCCACCGGGTGCGTGACCTGTGCCCCCCGCCGGATACCATCGAAGTGTCTGGGGGACGGCACCTCGCCCCGCGGGCACTGTCCACCTCCACCGCTGAAGAAGGAGGCCGCTCGCGTGAGTGTGCTCGACGAGATCATCGACGGAGTCCGCGCCGACCTCGCCGAGCGGCAGGCGCGCGTCGGCATCGACGAGCTCAAGGAACGGGCCCGCAAGGCACGCCCCGCCAAGGACGGTGTCGCCGCCCTCAAGGGCGAGAGCGTCACGGTGATCTGCGAGGTCAAGCGCTCCAGCCCGTCCAAGGGCGCGCTCGCCGCGATCGCCGACCCCGCCGGACTCGCCGCCGACTACGAGGCGGGCGGCGCCGCGGTCATCTCCGTCCTCACCGAACAGCGCCGCTTCGGCGGTTCGCTGGCCGACCTCGAAGCCGTCCGCGCCAAGGTGGACATCCCGGTCCTGCGCAAGGACTTCATCGTCACCGCCTACCAGCTGTGGGAGGCCCGCGCGTACGGCGCCGACCTGGCGCTGCTGATCGTCGCCGCGCTGGAGCAGGAGGCCCTGGTCTCGCTCATCGAGCGGGCCGAGTCGATCGGGCTGACGCCGCTGGTCGAGGTGCACGACGAGGACGAGGTGGCCCGCGCGGTCGACGCCGGCGCCAGGATCATCGGCGTCAACGCGCGGAACCTCAAGACGCTGGAGGTCGACCGCGGCAACTTCGCCCGGGTCGCCCCCGAGATCCCGGACCATATCGTCAAGATCGCCGAGTCCGGGGTGCGCGGGCCGCACGACCTGATCGCGTACGCCAACGACGGCGCGGACGCCGTGCTCGTCGGCGAATCCCTCGTCACCGGCAAGGACCCCAGGACCGCGGTCGCCGACCTGGTCGCCGCGGGCTCCCACCCGGCCATCCGCCACGGCCGGTCCTGAGCGGCCGGGACCCTGATATGACCGCCTCCGCCGCCGGCCTCCGCCGCCCCGCCCCGGGTACGCACCCGGGCCGGGCGGGCGCGGGTGCCGCGGCGGGCGCCGCCCGGCTGCCGCACCCGGCGCCGGGCCACGGCCACCGGCCGCCCCGCAACCGCCGCCCCGAGCCCAAGCGCTCCGCGCTGCCCTCCTGGCACCGCGGCTGCCGGGCGCCCGCCCGTCGGGTGCTCGGCCGGCGGGTCAGGTATCACATCGGCGCCGAGCCGGGACAGGTCAACGGCAGGAGATGGCCGGCGGGGTCCGCGCGCTGACGCGCCGGCCCCGCGCCGGCGCAGGGGTACCCAGGGGCACGGCGGTCATCCGACCGCTGCGCCACGGCCCCCGCCGTCCGTCGGCCATCCGCCGGCGGCGGCGCCCCGCGCGGTGACCGCGCCGGTCCGGCCTCCCGAGGGCGCCGGACGGCCCGTCCACGGAACCGGTACGAGCCGCTTCCGCGACCACCGCGACCCGGCACAGCGCGCACCGCACGGCGTGATGCCCGTATTCCGACCTACCCAGACTTCCGGGGCGGCTGCCCCGGCCTAGGAGTGCGTCAGATGTCCTCCGAGTTCTTCATTCCCGACCCCGACGGTCAGGTCCCCAGCGCCCAGGGCTACTTCGGTGCCTTCGGCGGCAAGTTCATCCCCGAGGCGCTGGTCGCCGCGGTCGACGAGGTCGCCGCCGAGTACGAGAAGGCCAAGGCGGACCCCGCCTTCGCGGCCGAGCTCGACGACCTCATGGTCCACTACACCGGGCGCCCCAGCGCGCTCACCGAGGTGCCGCGGTTCGCCGAACACGCGGGCGGCGCCCGGGTGTTCCTCAAGCGCGAGGATCTCAACCACACCGGCTCCCACAAGATCAACAATGTGCTGGGGCAGGCACTGCTCACCAAGCGGATGGGCAAGACGCGGGTCATCGCGGAGACCGGCGCCGGCCAGCACGGCGTGGCCACCGCGACCGCCTGTGCCCTCTTCGGCCTCGACTGCACCATCTACATGGGCGAGGTCGACACCCGGCGACAGGCCCTCAACGTCGCCCGGATGCGGATGCTCGGCGCCGAGGTCGTCTCCGTGACGTCCGGCAGCCGCACCCTCAAGGACGCCATCAACGAGGCGTTCCGCGACTGGGTCGCCAACGTCGACCGCACCCACTACCTCTTCGGCACGGTCGCCGGACCGCACCCCTTCCCGGTGCTGGTCCGCGACTTCCACCGGGTCATCGGTGTCGAGGCCAGGCGGCAGATCCTGGAGCGCGCCGGCCGCCTCCCGGACGCGGCGCTGGCCTGCGTCGGCGGCGGCTCCAACGCCATCGGCCTCTTCCACGCCTTCCTCCCCGACGAGACGGTCCGCCTGATCGGCTGCGAGCCGGGCGGGCACGGCGTCGAGACCGGCGAGCACGCGGCCACCCTCACCGAGGGCACCCCGGGCATCCTGCACGGTTCGCGCTCCTACGTTCTCCAGGACGAGGACGGCCAGATCACCGAGCCGTACTCGATCTCCGCCGGACTGGACTACCCGGGCATCGGCCCGGAGCACTCCTACCTCAAGGACACCGGCCGCGCCGAGTACCGCGCGGTCACCGACGACGCGGCGATGCAGGCGCTGCGGCTGCTGTCGCGGACCGAGGGCATCATCCCGGCCATCGAGAGCGCGCACGCGCTGGCCGGCGCCCTGGAGGTCGGCCGCGAGCTGGGCCCGGACGGCCTGCTGCTGGTCAACCTCTCCGGCCGGGGCGACAAGGACATGGACACCGCGGCCCGCTACTTCGGCCTGTACGACGACGAGGGCCGCGGCGCCGCCCGCGGCGAGGACCGGCCGGCAGACCAGGAGGAGAAGTGATGTCGGGCAACGTGGAACTGCTGACCTCGGTGCTGGCCACCGCCCGCGCCGAGAACCGGGCCGCGCTCGTCGGCTACCTCCCGGCCGGTTTCCCGACCGTGGACGGCGGCGTGGCGGCGATGACCGCGATGCTGGCGGGCGGCTGCGACATCGTCGAGGTCGGACTGCCGCACAGCGACCCGGTCCTGGACGGGCCGGTGATCCAGACCGCCGACGACATCGCGCTGCGCGGCGGGGTGAAGATCGTCGACGTGCTCCGCACGGTCGGTGAGGTGCACGCCGCCACCGGCGCGCCGGTGCTCTGCATGACGTACTGGAACCCCGTCGACCGCTACGGCGTCGAGCGGTTCGCGGCCGAGCTGGCCGCGGCGGGCGGCGCCGGCTGCATCCTGCCCGACCTGCCGGTCGAGGAGTCCGAGGGGTGGCGCAAGGCCGCCGAACAGCACGGCCTGGCCACCGTCTTCGTGGTCGCGCCGAGCAGCCGGGACGAGCGGCTCGCCAAGATCACCGCGGCCGGCACCGGCTTCGTCTACGCCGCCTCCCTGATGGGGGTCACCGGCACCCGCGAATCGGTCGGCCGCGAGGCGCAGGACCTGGTGCGCCGCACCCGCGCCACCACGGACCTGCCGGTGTGCGTCGGGCTCGGCGTCTCCAATCCCGAACAGGCCGCGGAGGTCGCCCAGTTCGCGGACGGCGTGATCGTCGGCTCGGCGTTCGTCAAGCGCCTGCTGGCGGCGGACGGCGATCCGGCGGCCGGTCTCGCCGGGGTACGCGCCCTGGCGGGCGAGCTGGCCGCGGGCGTGCGCAGCCGCGGATAGCGCCGCGGGGCACCGCGCGCGGCTCGGGGCCCGGTCGCGCGCGAGCTGGGCCGGACCGGGTACGTGTGTACGGCGGCCCGGCGGGCGCCGTCCCCCGATAGGGCGAACATCGGTGCGGAGGGGTGCGACGGCACCCCTCCGCTTCGTTGTCCAGGGGCGTGAGCCAGAAGAATCATGACGGTAAGAGCAGCGCCCGCGAGCGGCTGCAAGCACAGCGCGAGAAGGAGAGGGCACGGTCCCGGCGCGGCCGGCAGGCGATCGTCGCCGGAGCGGTGGTGGCGGTGCTGGCCATCGCGGGCGGCGTCGCCGTCTGGGTCTCGTCCGACGCGGGCGAGGAGAGCGGCAGCACGGAAGCGGCGCTCCCCAAGGGGACGACCGACGGCGACAAACCGGCCGTCCCGGTGGGCCTGCGCGGCGCCCCGTCCACCCTCACGGTCTGGGAGGACTTCCGCTGCCCCGCCTGCCGGCAGTTCGAGACCGGCTTCCGCCCGGTCATCCACGAACTGGAGGACTCCGGCGAGCTCCGGTCCGAGTACCACCTCGCGACGATCATCGACGGCAACGCCGGCGGCCGGGGATCCCTCAACGCCGCCAACGCCGCGCTCTGCGCCCAGCAGGCCGGCCGGTTCCGCGAGTACCACGACGTGCTCTACACCCACCAACCCCCCGAGCAGCAGGACAAGTTCGCCGGCAAGAAGTACCTCCTGGAACTGGCCGGCAAGGTGCAGGGGCTGGTGACGGAGTCCTTCACCCGGTGCGTCGACGACGGGACGTACGACGCCTTCGTGCAGAAGTCCAACGCCGCCTTCACCAGCTCCGGATACCGCGGTACGCCGACCGTGCTGCTCAACGGCAAGGACCTGGCGACGGTGAAGAACGGGCAGTTCACCCCCGCGGAGTTCAAGAAGATGGTGCGGGACGCCAACAAGGGCAAACAGCCGGGCCGCAGCGCCGCCCCCGCCTCGTAGCGGCCGGCCGCGCCGGACACCCCGCGCCACGGCGCGGCCCGGCGGGGTCGTTACGCAGCCGTTGCCGGGCGGGTTGCCGCCGAACCGGCCCGGCGCGGTAGCGTCGACCCTGCCATGGACCTCGCATTCATTCCCAGCCCGTCGGTCGGCGTCGTACATCTCGGCCCGATCCCGCTGCGCGGCTACGCGTTCTGCATCATCGTCGGCGTCTTCGTCGGCGTCTGGCTCGGCAACAAACGCTGGGTGCAGCGCGGCGGCCGCTCCGGCACCGTCGCGGACATCGCCGTATGGGCCGTGCCCTTCGGACTCGTCGGCGGACGTCTCTACCACGTCATCACGACGTACGAGCCGTACTTCGGCAAGGACGGCCATCCGCTCGACGCCTTCAAGGTGTGGGAGGGCGGCCTCGGCATCTGGGGCGCGGTCGCGCTCGGCGCGGTGGGTGCCTGGATCGGCTGCCGCCGGCGCGGTATCGCGCTCCCGGCGTACACCGACGCGCTGGCGCCGGGACTCGCGCTAGGGCAGGCCATCGGGCGCTGGGGCAACTGGTTCAACCAGGAGCTCTACGGCCGGGCGACCGATGTGCCGTGGGCCCTGGAGATCAGCTCCGACCCGGCCGTCGGACGGGTCGGCGGCACCTACCACCCGACCTTCCTCTACGAGTCCCTGTGGTGCGTCGGCGTCGCGGTCCTGGTGATCTGGGCGGACAAGCGCTTCCGGCTCGGCCACGGGCGGGTCTTCGCGCTCTATGTCGCCGCGTACTGCGCGGGCCGCGCCTGGATCGAGTACATGCGCGTCGACGAGGCGCACCACATCCTGGGCATGCGGCTGAACGTCTGGACCGCCCTCATCGTCTTCCTGCTGGCCGTCGCCTATCTGGTGATCTCCGCGAAGAAGGCGCCGGGCCGCGAGGCGATCGTCGAGCCCGGTGCGCAGGAGGAGGCGGCCGCGGCCGCGGGCGGGGCGGACGCCGAGAGCGCCAAGAGCGCCAAGTCCGGTAAGGCCGATGAGACCGCCAAGTCCGGTAAGGCCGACGCGACCGCCACGAGCGACGAGAGTGACGAGGGCCGGCCGGACCGGTCGGGCGCCAAGGTCTCCGTGACGAAGAGCGCCGGTGGCGAGGGCGCCGGGGACGCCGTTCCGGGCGACGGGGCGGCTGCCGCGGCGGATACCGCCGGGGGCGGCGCGAAGACGTCCTGACGCGGCGCGTACCGCGGCCGGTCTCCGCAGAGCGCCGGGTGGACCCGATACACCGGGTCCGCCCGGCGCTTCGTTGTGCGGGGGCCTCCGGCGGGCGGGCTCAGCGGTAGCGGTAGGCGAGGGCCAGTACCCGGCGGGCGCCGGCGACCACGGCCGGGTCCACGAACCGGCCGTCCGAGAGGGCCACCGCCCCGGCGTCCGACGTGGCGGCCCGCACGATCTCCTCCGCCGCCTCGATCTCCTGGGCGCAGGGCCGGTGGGCCGCCTCGATGACCGGGAGCTGGCGGGGGTGGATCGCGGCCCGGCCCAGGAAGCCCAGCGCCCGGCCGTCCGCACAGGACCGGGCCAGACCGTCCAGATCGCGCGCGTCCGGATAGACCGACTGCGGCGGCGGGGGCAGACCGGCGGCGCGGGCGGCGACCACCGCCCGGCTGCGCGGCCAGGCCAGCCCCGCCTCCTCCCGCAGCCCCAGTTCCGCGCGGAGATCGGCCTCACCGAGGGCGATACCGCGCAGCGCGGGGTGTGCGGTGGCGATGGCGAAGGCGTGCTCGATGCCGAGCGCGGATTCGAGGAGGGCGTAGAGGTGCGGGACGCGGGCGGGGGCGTCCGGGCGCTTGGGCGGGGCCGATGCGGTGGGTGCGGGTGCGGGTGTGGGTGCGGGTGCGGATGTCGCGGTGGGGGCGGGCGTGGGCGTGGGTGCGGGCGGGGGAGTCAGGGAGGTCGGGGCCGGGGCACTGCCGGCGGGTCGGACGGCAGCTTCTGCGCGGGGGGTGGCGGTGGGCGTGAGCGTGACCGGGGTCATGAAGGGCGGCGCCATGAGGGGTGCGGTGTGCGGGGTGCACGGGTCGTACGGGAGCTGTGCGGCGTACGGGCGGTCCGGGGCGGCCGGGCGGTCCGGTGCGGGCCGGGGCGCGGCGGTGGCCCAGGCGGCGGCGCGGTGGATGTCGGCGGGGTGGTGGACCTTGGGCAGCCGCAGTCCGGCGAGGCCCGGGAGGGCGCTGAGGGTGCGGATCTCGGTCTCGGCGAGCGGGCCGTCCAGGGCGTTGACGCGGACGTGCACCGGGGCGGGGCCGGGGGACGCCTCGGCCAGCAGCTCGGCGGTGGCGCGCAGCGCGTACTCCTTGCGGTACGGGGCGACCGCGTCCGCCAGGTCCACGAGGACCACATCGGCGCCGCAGCCGAGCGCCTTGGCGACCGCGTTCGGGCGGTCACCGGGCACATACAGCCAGGTCAGCGGCGTCGGGTACGGGTCCGGGCAGGGGCCGGGGGGCCGCAGTGGGGCGGGCGGCGGCCCGACGGCGGTCACCGTGCGCCCGCCGCGGACGGCCCGGCGATCCCGGGACCGGCCGGACCGGGGGCGGTCGGCCCCTCGTCACCGTCCGCGCCGTGCGGGCGGCCCGTCCGCCGGATCGCGCCCGGGGCCCCGGCGAGTTGGCGGGGAACGTGCCGCGTCCGCGCCGCACCCGGCTCGCCGTCCGGGACCTCGGTGATCGAGCCGGGGGCCCGGTCCCGCTTGTCCGCAGGCAGCGCGCGGATGGTGTGGACGACGGGGAGGACGGGGCCGACGGGGGCGGCGCGGACGGTGTGGACGGTGTGGGCGCCGGCCGGGACGCCGGTGGCACTCATCCGCACCCCACCCCCGTCCCGGTGTCCGCGCACCTCACCCCCGTCCCAGTGCCCGCGCGCACCGCTCCCGCCTCGGCCCCCGCGCGTACCACTCCCGTCCCGGTCGCCGCTCGTCCCGTGCCCGTCCGGAGGCCCGGCCCCGCCATGTTCGCGTCGGCGCCCGCCCCGGCCGCCACACCCACCGCCCCGGCCCTGCCTCCCACAGCGCCCGCCCCCGCCCCGTCCGGCGAGGCCCCCATGTGCGGCGTCCCCCGCGAGGCCGCCCGCAGGACCGGGTCCGGAACCGGCCGACCGGTAGGCGGGCCGGGGCGTCGCGGGCGGGCGCTGCGGTGCGCTCATGGTGCGTGCCCTTCTGTCGTGCGGGGCGGATCCGCCGTGCGGGGCGGACCGCCGCGTTGTCACGGGCGCGGCGCCGCGTCGGGCGCCGCGGTGTATCCGTCCCACGCCGCGGCCCGGCTCTCCTGCCTCGGGCGGCAGGGTCACCCGGTCGAATCCCCTCGGGACGCCCGCCGCGGCGCCCTCGACCGGTGCCCGAAGCGGTCCGTGATCGGGATCTCACCCTCGACGGCTCGGTAAAACCGCAGGTCAGAGCGGTAAGTTTGGCCTTCCTTGCTAGCGGCGGAGGGTGATTCGCGCATAGCTTCGAGATGTTGCAGGGGGAAGTGCCGCTATCGGCCCACACCTCGTGGAAGGGAGCAGGTCCCGCTATGTCAGTTATGGATGCCTCGGCGCCGACCCATATCGCGCATCGTGACAACCACACCCACCGCGATGTGAACGGCGGCTGGCTGCGTCCCGCCGTCTTCGGCGCGATGGACGGCCTGGTCTCCAACCTCGCCCTGATGACGGGTGTCGCGGGCGGTGCCGTGGCGCAGCAGACGATCATCCTCACCGGCCTCGCGGGGCTGGCCGCCGGTGCCTTCTCGATGGCGGCGGGGGAGTACACCTCGGTCGCCTCGCAGCGGGAGCTGGTCCTCGCCGAGCTGGATGTCGAGCGGGCCGAACTCCGCAAGCACCCCAAGGACGAGCTGGACGAGCTGGCCGCGCTCTACGAGTCGCGCGGCGTCGAGCCGGAGCTCGCCCGGAAGGTCGCCGAACAGCTCTCCGCGGACCCCGAGCAGGCGCTGGAGATCCACGCCCGCGAGGAACTGGGCATCGATCCGTCCGACCTTCCTTCGCCCACCGTCGCCGCCGTCTCTTCCTTCGGATCGTTTGCGCTGGGTGCGCTGCTGCCTCTCCTTCCTTATCTGCTGGGGGCTTCCGCGCTGTGGCCCGCGGTGCTGCTGGCGCTGGTGGGACTCTTCGGCTGCGGGGCGGTCGTGGCCCGGGTGACCGCGCGCTCCTGGTGGTTCAGCGGACTGCGCCAGCTGGCCCTCGGTGGTGCGGCCGCGGGTGTGACGTACCTCCTGGGAGCACTCTTCGGAACCGTCGTAGGGTGACGTTTCATGCGGATGGCCGCATAATTAACGTAGTGCGGGGCGGTTTCGTGCGATGGACCGCCGGGCATAAGGCCGAGGCGTCGTGGGCAATGTCGCCCGTCGAGCGCCGCACTCCCGGACGACGAGACATCCGTCCATTCCGTCCATGACCTTGCTCCACCGCACTCGCGGTGTCCGCATGCTGGAAGCCCGTATCCGCTTTTTGAGAAGCGGGTCATCCTGTAACCTGCACGAAATTTAGCGGAGGGCCAACGTCGTCCCTCGGCAATGTCATTGCCACGACGACGTTGGGAGAGCCGATGCGTTCCGCGTCCACGCACTCCGCGACCACCGGCAGCGCCCGCGCCGCCTGGTCGCCCATGGACGGGCGCCCCGCCCAGCAGGGGATGTACGACCCGCGCGAGGAACACGACGCCTGTGGCGTCGGCTTCGTGGCGACCCTCACCGGCGAGGCCGGCCACGCGCTGGTCGAGCAGGCGCTCACCGTTCTGCGGAACCTTGAGCACCGCGGTGCCACCGGCTCCGAACCGGACTCCGGTGACGGCGCCGGCATCCTGCTCCAGGTGCCCGACGCGTTCCTGCGCGAGAGCGTCACCTTCGAGCTCCCCGAAGCCGGCGCGTACGCCGTCGGCATCGCCTTCCTGCCGTCCGGCGCCCGGGATGCGGCCGCCGCCGTCTCGCAGATCGAGACGATCGCCGCCGAGGAGGGCCTCGACGTCCTCGGCTGGCGCGTCGTCCCGGTCGCCCCGCAGCTGCTCGGCAACGGCGCCCGCGCCACCATGCCGGCCTTCTCCCAGCTGTTCGTCGCCGACCGGCCCGACGGCGCCCGGGGCGGCGCGGCCACCGGACTGGCCCTGGACCGCAAGGCGTTCGCGCTGCGCAAGCGCGCCGAGCGCGAGGCGGGCGTCTACTTCCCCTCGCTCTCCGCCCGGACCATCGTCTACAAGGGCATGCTGACCACCGGCCAGCTGGAGCCCTTCTTCCCGGACCTGTCGGACCGCCGCTTCGCCACCGCCATCGCGCTGGTCCACTCGCGGTTCTCCACCAACACCTTCCCGAGCTGGCCGCTGGCCCACCCGTACCGCTTCGTCGCGCACAACGGCGAGATCAACACGGTCCGGGGCAACCGCAACTGGATGCGGGCCCGGGAGTCCCAGCTCGCCTCGGAGCTCTTCGGCGAGCAGGACCTGAAGCGGATCTTCCCGGTCTGCACACCGGACGCCTCCGACTCCGCCTCCTTCGACGAGGTCCTGGAGCTGCTCCACCTCGGCGGCCGCTCGCTGCCGCACTCGGTGCTCATGATGGTCCCCGAGGCGTGGGAGAACTCCCCGGCCATGGACCCGGCCCGCCGCGCCTTCTACCAGTACCACTCCACGATGATGGAGCCCTGGGACGGACCGGCCTGCGTTACCTTCACCGACGGCACCCAGGTCGGCGCGGTCCTCGACCGCAACGGTCTGCGCCCCGGCCGCTACTGGGTCACCGACGACGGCCTGGTCGTGCTCTCCTCCGAGGTCGGCGTCCTCGACATCGACCCCGCCAGGGTCGTCCGCAAGGGCCGCCTCCAGCCCGGCCGGATGTTCCTCGTGGACACCGCCGAGGGCCGGATCATCGAGGACGACGAGATCAAGGCGCAGCTCGCCGCCGAGCACCCGTACCAGGAGTGGCTGGACGCCGGTCTGATCGGCCTCGCCGACCTGCCCGAGCGCGAGCACATCGTGCACACCCACGCCTCGGTCACCCGCCGCCAGCAGACCTTCGGCTACACCGAGGAGGAACTGCGGGTCATCCTCGCGCCGATGGCGAAGGCCGGCGCCGAACCCATCGGCTCGATGGGCACCGACGCGCCGATCGCCGCGCTCTCCGAGCGCCCCCGGCTGCTCTTCGACTACTTCACCCAGCTCTTCGCGCAGGTCACCAACCCGCCGCTGGACGCCATCCGCGAGGAACTGGTCACCTCGCTGATCTCCTCGCTCGGCCCCCAGGGCAACCTCCTGGAGCCGTCCGCGTCCTCCTGCCGCAGCGTCACCCTGCCCTTCCCGGTCATCGACAACGACGAACTGGCCAAGCTCGTCCACATCAACGCCGACGGCGATATGCCGGGGATGAAGGCCGTCACCCTCTCCGGCCTCTACCGGGTCTCCGGCGGCGGCGAGTCGCTGGCCGCCCGGATCGCCGAGATCTGCGCCGAGGCGGACGCCGCCATCGACGACGGCGCCCGGCTGATCGTCCTCTCCGACCGCCACTCGGACGCCGAGCACGCGCCGATCCCCTCGCTGCTGCTCACCTCCGCCGTCCACCACCACCTCATCGGCACCAAGGCGCGCACCCAGGTCGGCCTGCTGGTCGAGGCGGGCGATGTGCGCGAGGTGCACCACGTCGCGCTGCTCATCGGCTTCGGCGCCGCGGCGGTCAACCCGTACCTGGCCATGGAGTCCGTCGAGGACCTCGTACGGGCCGGCACCTACTTCCGTGAGCTGCCCGGTCTCGACACCGACACCGCCATCAGGAACCTGATCAAGGCGCTCGGCAAGGGCGTGCTGAAGGTCATGTCCAAGATGGGCATCTCGACCGTCGCCTCCTACCGCGGCGCCCAGGTCTTCGAGGCCATCGGCCTGGACGAGAAGTTCGTGGCCGAGTACTTCCACGGCACCACGACCAAGATCGGCGGCGCCGGTCTCGACGTCATCGCCCAGGAGGTCGCCGCCCGGCACGCCAAGGCGTACCCGGCGACCGGTATCGCCGCCACCCACCGCGCGCTGGAGATCGGCGGCGAGTACCAGTGGCGCCGCGAGGGCGAGCCGCACCTCTTCGACCCGGACACCGTCTTCCGGCTCCAGCACGCCACCCGCTCGCGCCGCTACGACATCTTCAAGCAGTACACGGAGCGGGTGAACGAGCAGTCCCAGCGCCTGATGACGCTGCGCGGTCTCTTCTCCTTCGCCTCCGGCCGGCCCGCGGTCCCGCTTGCCGAGGTCGAGCCGGCGTCCGCCATCGTCCGGCGCTTCTCCACCGGCGCGATGTCCTACGGTTCGATCTCCCGCGAGGCCCACGAGACCCTCGCCATCGCCATGAACCAGCTGGGCGCCAAGTCCAACACCGGTGAGGGCGGCGAGGACCCGGACCGCCTCTACGACCCGGCGCGGCGCTCGGCCATCAAGCAGGTCGCCTCCGGCCGGTTCGGTGTCACGAGCGAATACCTGGTCAACTCCGACGACATCCAGATCAAGATGGCGCAGGGCGCCAAGCCCGGCGAGGGCGGCCAGCTGCCCGGCCACAAGGTCTACCCCTGGGTCGCCACCACCCGGCACTCCACCCCGGGCGTCGGCCTGATCTCACCGCCGCCGCACCACGACATCTACTCCATCGAGGACCTCGCCCAGCTCATCCACGACCTGAAGAACGCCAACCCCCGGGCGCGTATCCACGTCAAGCTGGTCAGCGAGGTCGGCGTCGGCACCGTCGCCGCCGGTGTCTCCAAGGCACATGCGGACGTCGTCCTGATCTCCGGCCACGACGGCGGTACGGGCGCCTCGCCGCTGACCTCCCTCAAGCACGCCGGCGGCCCCTGGGAACTGGGCCTCGCCGAGACCCAGCAGACACTGCTGCTCAACGGCCTGCGCGACCGCATCGTCGTGCAGACCGACGGGCAGCTCAAGACCGGCCGCGATGTCGTCATCGCCGCCCTGCTGGGCGCCGAGGAGTTCGGCTTCGCGACCGCCCCGCTGGTCGTCTCCGGCTGCGTCATGATGCGCGTCTGCCACCTGGACACCTGCCCGGTCGGCATCGCCACCCAGAACCCGGTGCTGCGCGAGCGGTTCAGCGGCAAGGCCGAATACCTCGTCAACTTCTTCGAGTTCATCGCGGAAGAGGTCCGCGAGCTCCTCGCCGAGCTGGGCTTCCGCACCCTCGACGAGGCGATCGGCCACGCCGAGATCCTCAACACCGCGCGGGCCGTCAACCACTGGAAGGCGCAGGGCCTGGACCTGGCCCCGCTGCTGTACGTCCCCGAACTGCCCGAGGGCGCCGTCCGCCACCAGGTCACCGTCCAGGACCACGGCCTGGCGAAGGCGCTCGACAACGAGCTGATCGAGCTCGCCGCCGACGCGCTGGCCGCGGACACCGCCGAGGCCGCGCAGCCGGTCCGGGCCCAGGTCGCGATCCGGAACATCAACCGGACCGTCGGCACCATGCTCGGCCACGAGGTCACCAAGAAGTTCGGCGGCGCGGGCCTGCCCGACGACACCATCGACCTCACCTTCACCGGCTCCGCCGGCCAGTCCTTCGGCGCGTTCCTGCCGCGCGGCATCACGCTGCGCCTGGAGGGCGACGCCAACGACTACGTCGGCAAGGGCCTGTCCGGCGGCCGCGTCGTGGTCCGCCCGGACCGCGGCGCCGAGCACCTCGCGGAGTACTCCACCATCGCGGGCAACACCCTCGCCTACGGCGCGACCGGCGGCGAACTGTTCCTGCGGGGCCGGGTCGGCGAGCGGTTCTGCGTCCGCAACTCCGGGGCGACCGTGGTGTCCGAGGGCGTGGGCGACCACGGCTGCGAGTACATGACCGGCGGCCACGCCGTCATCCTGGGCGAGACCGGCCGCAACCTCGCGGCGGGCATGTCCGGCGGCAGCGCGTACGTCATCGACCTCGACCCGGACAACGTCAACCGCGAGCTGGCCGGTGCGGTCGGCGCGCTGACGGAGGCCGACAAGCGGTGGCTGCACGATGTCGTGCGCCGCCACCAGGAGGAGACCGGCTCCACCGTCGCCGCCAGGCTCCTCACCGACTGGGACGCGGCGGCCGCCCGTTTCAGCAAGATCGTCCCGGCCACCTACCAGGCAGTGCTCGCCGCCAAGGACGCCGCCGAGCGAGCCGGACTCACCGAGTCCGAGACCCACGAGAAGATGATGGAGGCGGCGACTCATGGCTGACCCGAAAGGCTTCCTGACCACCGGCCGCGAGGTCGCCAGGACCCGCCCCGCCGGCGAGCGCGTCCAGGACTGGAACGAGGTCTACGTTCCCGGCTCGCTGCTGCCGATCATCAGCAAGCAGGCCGGCCGCTGCATGGACTGCGGCATCCCCTTCTGCCACAACGGCTGCCCGCTCGGCAACCTCATCCCCGAGTGGAACGACTACGCCTACCGCGAGGACTGGAGCGCCGCCAGCGAGCGGCTGCACGCCACCAACAACTTCCCGGAGTTCACCGGGCGGCTCTGTCCGGCCCCCTGCGAGTCGGCGTGCGTGCTCGGCATCAACCAGCCGGCCGTCACCATCAAGAACGTCGAAGTCACCATCATCGACAAGGCGTGGGACAGCGGCGACGTCACCCCGCAGCCCCCGGAGCGGCTGTCCGGCAAGACCGTCGCCGTCATCGGCTCGGGACCGGCGGGCCTCGCCGCCGCCCAGCAGCTGACCCGGGCCGGCCACACCGTCGCCGTCTACGAGCGCGCCGACCGCATCGGCGGCCTGCTGCGCTACGGCATCCCCGAGTTCAAGATGGAGAAGCGCCACATCAACCGCCGCATCGAGCAGATGCGCGCGGAGGGCACCAAGTTCCGTACGGAGGTGGAGATCGGCCGCGACATCGACGCCCGGAAGCTGCGCAAGCGCTACGACGCCGTCGTCATCGCCGCCGGCGCCACCGTCTCCCGCGATCTGCCGGTGCCCGGCCGCGCGCTGGCCGGCATCCACTTCGCGATGGAGTACCTCCCGCTCGCCAACAAGGTGCAGGAGGGGGACCTGACGGTCGCCCCGATCAGCGCGGCGGGCAAGCACGTCGTCGTCATCGGCGGCGGTGACACCGGTGCGGACTGCGTCGGCACCGCCCACCGCCAGGGCGCGGCCTCCGTCACCCAGCTGGAGATCATGGGCCGGCCGGGCGAGGAGCGGAACGCGAACCAGCCCTGGCCGACCTTCCCGATGCTCTACAAGGTCACCTCCGCGCACGAGGAGGGCGGCGAGCGGATCTACTCCGTCTCCACCACCCACTTCGAGGGCGACGAGGACGGCAATGTCCAGTTCCTGCACCTGGTCGAGGTGGACTTCAAGGACGGCAGGCCGGAGCCGCGGCCCGGCACCGAGCGGCGGATCCCGGCCCAGCTGGTCACCCTCGCCATGGGCTTCACCGGCACCGATCAGGAGAACGGCCTGGTCACCCAGTTCGGACTGGAGCTGGACGCCCGAGGTAATATCGCCCGGGACGCGGACTTCGCCACCAATGTCCCCGGCGTGTACGTCGCCGGTGACGCCGGGCGCGGTCAGTCGCTGATCGTCTGGGCCATCGCCGAGGGCCGCTCGGCCGCCCGGGGCGTGGACCGCTTCCTGACCGGCGCGAGCGCCCTGCCGGCCCCGATCGGGCCGACGGACCGCGCGCTGACCGTGTGACCGCCCCACCGGGGCCCTGACTGTCCCGTACAACGTCGTGCGGAACACACCGCGGCGCCTGCCCCACTCCCCGACCGGAGCGCAGGCGCCGCGGACTTTGCCTGCACGCATCGCCCGGGACCAGCCGGGCCCGGCCCCACTCACATCCTCGCCGCCACCGGACGCGCGGCGTTCCGCGGGCACCCGGGGCTGCCCGACGGCGTCCTCTCCCCGTCCCCGGCGCCGCTCCCGCCGCGGCCCTGAAGGTGGCGTGGCGCTCCGGGCCGGCGGTCTCATTCCTGGCCGACGTGCGTGATCCGGTCGTCGCCGAGCCGGCGCCGGGTGTCCTGGAGCAGGATCCGCAGCAGGCCGGTGAGCTGCTCCTGCTGCTCACCGGTCAGGCCGCTGATCAGCTCCGCCTCGCGGTGCAGGACCTGATCCACGGTGGCCTCTACCAGCTCGTGACCGGCCGCGGTCAGTTCGACGAGGACCGTACGGGGCCGCCCCGCGCCGGGTCTGCGGGTGACCAGGCCCTCGCGTTCGGCGCGGGCGACCCGCTGGGAGACGGCCCCGGCGCTGACCAGTGAGCGCCGGCCGAGTTCGCGGGTGGTCAGGGTGTAGGGGGCGCCGGCCCGGCGCAGCACGCTGAGCAGGTCGAGGGTGGCCGCGTCCACCCCGGCGCGGGCCAGCACCCGGCGCCGGTCGTCGCCCAGGAGCTTGGCCAGCTGCCAGATCGGCGTCACGATCCCGATGGAGGAGACCGGGGTACCGGGCCGTTCGCGCTCCCAGGCGGCGGCGATGTCCTGGACGGGACAGCTGCCGCCGCCCTCGTCCGCCGGGTGTCCGTCGCCGCTTTCCGGCAGCGCTTCTCTTGCCACGGGCCCTCCGCCGAATGCTATGTTCAGGTCTAAATTTAGACCTGAACGAGGATGATCCGGAGCTGAGCATATGTCACGCACCATCCTGGTCACCGGCGGCGGTACGGGTATCGGCCGTGCCTGCGCCCACCACTTCGCCGCACAGGGGGAGCAGGTCATCGTCACCGGCCGCCGCCCCGGCCCGCTCGCCGAAGCGGCGGCGCACGACGGTGTCCGCGCCCTGGAGTGCGACCACACCGACCCGGCGGCGCTCACCCGGCTGCTCGCCGCACTGCCCGAGCGCATCGACGTCCTGGTCAACAACGCGGGCGGCAACACCGACTTCGACGCCGACGGCGAGCAGGACCTGGCCGCCTACGCCCGGGACTTCCGCGCCAACCTCGACGCGAACCTGGTCGGCGCCGCGCTCACCACCAGGGCCCTGGACGGCAGGCGGGCGGCGCGGTGGTGCACATCGGCTCCATCGCCGCCGACCGGGGAGCCGGCTCCTACGGTGCGGCCAAGGCCGGGCTCGCCGCCTGGAACACCGACCTGGCGGCCGCGCTGGGCCCGCGCGATGTGACCGCCAATGTCGTCTCGCCCGGCTATGTCGCCGGCACGGAGTTCTTCCGCGACCGGCTCTCCGCGGACCGGCGCACCGGTCTGGTCGCCGCCACCGCGCTCGGCCGGGCGGGCGTCCCGGCGGACGTCGCCGGGGCCGTCGCGTTCCTGGCGTCCCCGGCGGCCCGGCACATCACCGGTCAGGTACTGAACGTCAACGGGGGCGCCCACCACACCCGTTGAGCTGCCGCGGTCGGCGGGCGGTCACTCCGGCCGGGTCAGGTGGGCCGGGAAGCCGCCCGTCGCGACCGGGCCCCAGCGCAGCGGTGTGACCCGGATCAGCGACTTGCCCTGCTCGCGCATCGCCGTACGGTACTCGTCCCAGTCCGGGTGCTCACCGGCGATGTTGCGGTAGTACTCGACGAGCGGTTCGACCGAATCCGGTGCGTCGATGACCTCGGCCTCGCCGTCCACCTGCACCCACGGCCCGTGCCACTCGTCGGACAGGACGATGACACTGACCGACGAGACCCGCCGCGCGTTGCGGACCTTGGCGCGCTCCGGATAGGTCGCCATGACCAGCCGCCCGGCATCGTCCACCCCGCAGGTCAGCGGCGATCCCTGCGGGGTGCCGTCGGACCGGCGGGTGAGCAGGATCGCGCGGTGGCGGGGGCGGACGAACTCCAGCAGTCCGGGCAGCTCGACACGGGTGCTGGTGGCGATGGAAGGGCTCATGCGGGCGAGCCTACGGCGTACGGCGCGCTGCGGCGGGCAGGCCGACCGGCGGCCTCCGGCCGCGCGAGCCGTTCGCCGTCCGCTCAATCCGCCGCCGGCGCAAAGGGGGTGAGCGGAGCGCGCGCGGCGGTTAGCGTCCGCGTCATGGACGAACTCACCCAGCTCACCCCCACCATCTGGCAACTCCCGTTCCCCGTCGGGCATGTGTATGCCGTCGCCCTGCCGGACGGCGGGTACGCGGTGGTCGACACCGGCGTCCCCGGGTCCGCCCCCGCCATCCTCGACGCGCTCACCCGGCTCGGCGGCCGGCCGGGCGAACTGCGGCAGATCGTGCTGACGCACTCGCACCTCGACCACATGGGGTCGGCCGCCGATCTGGTCGCCGCCACCGGCGCCCGCGTACTGGCCGGCGCGGCGGACGCCCCGTACATCCGTGGCACCGCCCCCGAGCCGCCGCCCGTGTTCACCCCGCGCGAACGGGAGGTGCACGCACAGGTCACGGCCGGTCTCGTCGCCGCCAACATCCCGCCGGTGCGCCATGTCGGCGTGGACCGCGAACTGCACGAGGGGGACACCCTGGACGGCTGGTCCGAACCGGTCCGGGTGCTGCACGTCCCGGGGCACACACCGGGCAGCATCGCGCTGTACCTCCCGGAGAGCGGGGTGCTCTTCCCCGGCGACACCATCGCCACGGTGGACGGCCGGGTGGTCCTCGGCCCGTTCAACGTCGACCGGGAGAGGGCCATCGCGTCCTTCCGCCGGCTCGCCGCCCTCGACGGCCTCGACACGGTGTGCGTCCCGCACGGCGACCCGGTCCGCGGCGGCGCGCGGGCCGCCCTGGCGGCGGCGACGCCGGAGCGGGACTGGCTGTGAGCGGGGAACGGCCGCGGACGGTGTGCCCGGTCCGGCGGCGCTGACCGTACGGAGAACCGGCCCCTGCGGGTCCGCCGTCCGGGGCGGCGGGGGAGGCGCGCGGCGCGGCGCCGCGTCCCGGGCCGGGTGTCCCTACCCGTCCCGGGTCCGTCAGGTCTCGCAGTCCAGCAGGGTGTGGCAGAGCGCGCAGCGGGCCTGGAGCCGGCCGCGGACCGGGACCCGGATCCGCTGATGGCAGGCGGGGCACGGGAACGTCACCCGCAGCGGCGCCGGGCCCTCGAAGACATAGCTGTCGCCGGGGCCGCGCACCACGGACCCGGCCGCGCCCTGTGCCGCCCGGCGGTCCCTGGCGTAGCGGTGCCGGGCGGTCCACCCGGCACCGGCCAGCGGCGGCCGGTGGCCGTCCTGGCGGGCCCGCGCCCGCCCCGCCGTATAGGCGTCGTACGCCTGCGGGCTGGTGAACCACGGCGACGGGTCCTCGTCGAAGAACAGCGCCCGCTTGGCGAGGACGTAGCCGAACTCCTCCGGCGTCAGATAGCCGAGCTTCTGGGAGAACGGGCCGTGCTCGCGGTAGGCGTCCAGCAGCAGCCAGCCCGCGCCGAGATAGGCGGTGGCGGTGTCGGTGAGGATCTCGTTGTCGCGGGTGCCGGGGAAGGACAGGTCCAGGCGGTGCAGATAGACGTGCATCACCTCATGGGCCAGCGCGGCGCCGATGTCCTTGCGGTGCGTGGCGAAGCGGGTGTTGAGCTCGATGAAGTACTCGGGCCCCGCGGTGAGTTCGACGTTCGCGGCATGCTCCATCTCGCGGAAGGACACCACCATCCGGGCGTCCGGCAGGCGCAGATGGCGGACCAGGACGCGGGCGACCCGCTGCGCCCCCAGGTGCAGGTCCTCCGTGTCGTCGAAGGCGACCTCGACCGGCAGCACGCTCGTGCCGAAGGTGCTCACCGTGTCGTACGACAGGCGTTTGTAGAGCGCCGTGACGGCCGACCGGACCGTGTCGAGGTGGGGATATCCGCGTCTGATCTCAGCCCCAGGGCTTCCCGCTGCCATCCGGCCACTGTACGGGTGACCGGGATCGACCGGTATGGGCTGAACGGTGCCGGTGGGACAGGGGAGTTGGCCGGATGTGCACTCTTGTCACTCTGATCTCCCGGTCCACATAATCACAGGGCGCTTCACGGGCTCATCCCCCACTGGGTCCGGACGCCTCGCGGTGTGCCGACGTCCGCCGCGGGCGTCCTTGACGGCCGCGTCCGGCTCCAGTGTTGGCATGAGCTCGTCATGTGCAGGTATCCCCCCACGGAAGGAAGTCCGTTGCGCACCTACCTGAAGCACATCAAGAGAGCCACCGCCGCCGGCGCCGTCATACTGGCCGCCGCCAGCCTCCAGCCCGCGTCCGCCTTCGCCGCCCCCGCGCCGCAGCCCACCGGCTCCCCGCAGACCAGGGTCGTCGGCGGCACCAGGGCCGCCCAGGGCGAATTCCCCTTCATGGTCCGGCTGTCGATGGGCTGCGGCGGCGCCCTCTACACCAAGGACGTCGTGCTCACCGCGGCGCACTGCGTCGACGGCAGCGGCCCGAACACCTCCGTCACCGCCACCGGCGGCGCCGTGGACCTCCAGGACTCCAAGGCGGTCACCGTCAAGTCCACCGAGATCCTCCAGGCCCCCGGCTACAACGGCAAGGGCAAGGACTGGGCGCTGATCAAGCTCGCCAAGCCCATCGACCAGCCGACGCTGAAGATCGCCGAGAACGACACGTTCAACAACGGGGACTTCCAGATAGCGGGCTGGGGCGCCGGCAAGGAAGGCGGCGCCCAGCAGCGCTACCTCCTCAAGGCGACCGTCCCGTTCGTCGACGACGCCACCTGCCGGCAGGCGTACGGCAGCTCGCTGACGCCCGGTGAGGAGATCTGCGCGGGCAAGCTGACGACCGGCGGTGTCGACACCTGCCAGGGCGACTCCGGCGGCCCGATGTTCCGCAAGGACGACGCCGGTGCCTGGCTCCAGGTCGGCATCGTCTCCTGGGGCGAGGGCTGCGCCCGGCCCGGCAAGCCCGGCGTCTACACCGAGGTGAGCACCTTCGCCGCGGACATCAAGAAGGCCGCGGCCGGACTGGGCGGCTGACCCGCCGCCGCCGTCCCGGGCCCGGGGACGCCCTCCCCGGGCCCGTCACGCCGACGGGCCGCTCCTCCGGGCCCGCGCGCCGCGCCCCCGGGCCGGGACTTTGGTCCGTCCCGCACCGGGACCTCCCTCGTCCTTTCGGCCGGGCCGCGCCCCGCCACAGATGGCCGGACAGCCGATAGGCGGACCGGCGGCGGCTCCGTAGCGTGAGCGCCGTGACCACCGAGCCGCACCACCGTGCCCCGCTGCCGCCCGTGCCCGCCCCCGCCGCCCCCGCGTCCGGTGCCCGCGCGACGGACCGCGGCCCGGCCTGAGGCGCGCGATGGAGAACCCCGCCACCCGCCGCCGGCTGCGCGGCAAACCGGTGCGCGTCCTGGGGGAGCGGCCCCCGGGCCGCCCCTCGCCCCGCGCCGACCGCCGGGTGAACATCATCGCCGCGCTGCTCCTCGCCGGTTCCGCGGCCACCCTCGCCTGGACCCTGCTGAGCGGCCACGACACCGTACGGGCGGTCGTCATGGCCGGGACCGCCGGCGGCCACACGCCCGTCGCCCTCGACATCCCCAAGGCCGGGTGCACGCCCCGCTGATGCGGCTCGGCCGGAACGCCGACGGCACGGTGCAGACCCCGGACACCGACCAGGGCGCCTACGCCGGCTGGTACGACCGGAGCGCGCCGCCCGGCGACAACGGCACCGCGGTCATCGTCGGCCACCACGCCACCCGCTACGGCCACGCCGTCTTCCACGACCTGCGCGCACTGGGCCGGGGTGATCTCATCGACGTCACCCGCGCCGACGGCAGCCACCGCACCTTCGCCGTCCAGCGCAAGGAACAGGTGGCCGGGTCCGCCCTCCCCGGGGAGCGCGGCTATGTGAACAGCCGCGGCCCCACCCTGCGGCTGATCACCTGCGCCGGGGTGCCGGACGCGGCCCGCCACCCGGCCGGCGACCTCATCGTCTACGCGGTCCCCGGCGGGGCGAGACGCTGACCGGACCGGCCGGACCGACCGGACCGCCCGCCGGGGTCGGTCCGGCCGGCACTGCGGTTGCGGCCCCCGGCCCCCGCCGGTCAGATGGAGACACGCGGGCCCGGACCCCCGCGGCCGGCGGCCCGAGCACGGAGACAGGGAAGAGATGCCGATCAGCGTGGTCATCGCGGACGACCAGGAGATGGTCCGGACGGGATTCCGGATGATCCTGGAGAGCCGGCCCGACATCGAGGTCCTCGACGACGTCGTGGACGGTGAGGCCGCCCTCGACGCCGTGGAGCGGCTCCGCCCCGACGTGCTGCTGCTGGACATCCGGATGCCCGGCATCGACGGCCTGGAGGTCACCCGCCGGCTGGCCGAACGCGCCGCCGCCCACCCCGAGTACCAGGAGAAACCGCGGATCGTCATCGTCACCACCTTCGACCTGGACGCCTATGTGCACGCCGCGCTGCGCGGCGGCGCCTCCGGGTTCCTCCTCAAGGACGCCAGCCCCGCGATGCTGGTGGAGGCGGTACGGGCCGCCGCCGTCGGCGACTCGCTCGTCTCACCCGCCATCACCGTCCGGCTGCTGCGCGAACTGGCCCCCGCCACCGGCCGCGGCGCCACCGCCCGCACCCCCTCCGAACCGCTCACCGAACGCGAACAGGACGTCGTCCGGGCCCTGGCGAGCGGCCGGACCAACGCCGAGATCGCCGCCGAGCTGTACGTCTCGCTGTCCACCGTCAAGACCCACCTCGCCCGTGTGCAGACCAAACTGGCCGCCCGCAACCGGGTCGAGATCGCCGCCTGGGCCTGGGAGAGCGGCCTGGCCGCGGGCGGCACATGAGCCCGGTGTCCGGCTGGGCCCACGCCCACCCCCGCGGGTCCGCCGTGGCCAAGGCCGCGCTCGCGGCGGTACTGCTCCTCCTGGTCGGGTTCGAGTCCGTGGCGCTGGCCCGGCAGCCCACCCGGCCGCACGCCATCGTGGTGGCCACCGCCGTCGTGGTGTGCCTGTGCGCGGTGCCGTACTCCTGGATCCCGCTGAACGTCCGGGCATGGACGGCGGCCGCCGCGTCCCTGGCCGGTTCCGTGGTGCTGATCGCCGGCCGGCACGCCCTCCAGGTGTGGGGCCTTGGCGAGGGCATCGCCCTGCTCGTCCTGCTCACCGCCGTCGTCCACCGCGCCCCCGGCCGCACCGCCGCCGTCCTCGGCCCGATGCTGGGCCTGGCCTGCGTGCTCGCGCCGATGCGGGACATCCGGCTGGGCGTCTTCACCGTCGTCTACGGTGTGCTGACGGTGGTCGTCACCGCCTACTCGCTGATCCTGCGCTGGCAGGAGGCCCAGCGGATGCGCGATCTGGCGGCGGTACGGTCCGCCGAACGCCTGGAACTCGCCCGGGAACTCCACGACGTGATCGCCCACCACGTCACCGGCATCGTGGTGCAGGCCCGCGCCGCCCGCTTCACCGCCGTCGACGCCGAACGTGCCGACGCCACCTTCGCCCGGATCGAGACCGCCGGCGGCGAGGCGCTCGGCGCGATGCGCCGGCTGGTGCGGGTGCTGCGCGAGGGCGCGGCCGGCACCCAGCCGCTCGCCGGACTCGCCGAGGTGCGCACGATGGCCGACGCGTTCGCCCGCAACGGCCCGCCGGTCGTCCTCACCATCGGCCGGGGCCTGGCCGAGGCGCTGCCCGCCGAGGTCGCCGCGGGCGTCCACCGCATCGTGCGGGAGGCGCTGACCAACGTCCGCAAGCACGCGGCGGACGCGACGGCGGTGCGGATCACCCTGCGGTCCGTCCCCGAGGGGGTGGAACTGCGGATCGCCGACGACGGCCGGGTCCGCGCCCCCCTCTCCGAACAGGCCCGCGGCGGCGGCTTCGGCCTGGCCGGGCTCACCGAGCGCGCCGAGGCGATGGGCGGCCGGCTCACCGCGGGCCCCGCCCCGGAGGGCGGCTGGGAGGTCACCGCGGTCCTGCCGCTGGAGGGCGGCGGACCGTGCAGCTGACCCCGGCCGCCCCGCCGCCGGGTCCCGCGGCCGCCCCGTCCACCGGGGCGGCCCCCGTACGCGCCGTCGGGCCCGCCCCGCACCCGCTGTCCCGTTAGTCCAACACCTGTCCCTCCTTTGTCCATAGGCGCCCGCCGCGCGCGGGGCGCACGCTGTCCGGCGACAAGCAGTGCCGGTGCGAAGGAGGACAGCGCGCGTGAACGAACAGCCAGATGCCCGACGCGGGCCCAGCCGCAGAAAGGTCGTCGCCGCCGGCGCGCTCGCCGGGGCCGCCACCGCCCTCCCGCTCGGCGCCGGCGCCGCCACGGCCGCGCCCCGGGCCGGCGAGGCGGTACTGCGGTCCGGCGCCCTGGAGGTCCGCGTCGACACCGCCTTCCCGCGCATCGTCGCCTACACCGACCGCGGCACCGGCGCCGTCCTGTACGGCCAGGACACCCCCGTCACCCAGGTCCTCCTCGACGGCACCGCGCACACCCCGAAGGTCACCCACCGGGCCCGCGCCGACCGCGCCTCCTACACCCTCGCCTTCGACGGCGGCACCGAGATCGCCGTCCGGATATCCGTCCGGGACCGGCAGGTCACCTGGCAGGTCACCCGCATCACCGACACCGCCGCGCGGCCCGTCGGCACGCTCCAGATCCCCGGCCTCGCGCTGCTGAGCGTGCGCAGCGACCAGCCGGACGCCGCGCTGCTCGCCGCCCGCATCGAACTGGACAAGGCCGGCAGCGGCGACACCCTGGTGCGGGTCACCGCCGACACCCCCGCCGACGCCGCGCCCACCGGATGCGCGTACGCGGTGGTCGCCACCGGCGAACTGGCCGCCGCCGTCGAGACCAACACCGTCTACGACAAGCCCGCGGCCGGCACCACCTGGGAGAACGGCCGGCTGTGGCGGCAGACCGTGCACAGCGGCGGCCTGGTGCAGGCGCGGCTGTCCTGCGGCCAGTGGACGTACCGGGCGGCCGGCCAGCCGACGGCCGCCACCGACCCGTTGCCGTACGCCACGGTCATCGTCACCCGCGACCGCAACGGCGACGGCACCGCCGACTGGCAGGACGGCGCCATCGCGATGCGCGACATCATGGTGACGCCCCTGGGCGCCGGCGAACAGCATCTGCGGGTCGTCCCGCACATCCCGTTCAACTTCGCCAGCCAGGCCACCAACCCGTTCCTCGACACCCTCGACAACATCAAACGGATCGCCCTGGCCACCGACGGACTGCGGCAGTTCACCCTCCTCAAGGGCTACCAGTCCGAGGGCCACGACTCCGCCCACCCGGACTACGGCGGCAACTACAACGAACGGGCCGGCGGGCTGCGGGACCTCAACACGCTGCTGCGGGCCGGAAAGAAGTGGCAGAGCGACTTCGCGGTCCATGTGAACGCCACCGAGTCCTACCCGGTCGCGCACGCCTTCTCCGACACGCTCGTCAACCGCAACGACAAGCAGTGGGACTGGCTGGACCAGTCCTACCGCATCGACCCCCGCCGCGACCTCGTCTCCGGCGACATCGCCCGGCGCTTCCGGCAACTGCGCGAGGAGACCGACCCGGCACTGAACACCGTCTATATCGACGTCTTCCGCGAATCCGGCTGGAACTCCGACCGGCTCCAGCGCCATCTGCGCGACCAGGGCTGGCAGGTGGCCACCGAATGGGGCCACGGCCTGGAACGGTCCGCGCTGTGGTCGCACTGGGCGAACGAGACGGACTACGGCGGCGACACCTCCCGCGGCGTCAACTCCCGCCTCATCCGCTTCCTGCGCAACCACCACAAGGACGTCTTCGCCGACAAGTGGCCCACCCTGCTGGGCGCCGGGCGGATGGGCAACTTCGAGGGCTGGACCGGCAAGACCGACTGGCACGCCTTCCACACCATCATCTGGACCGACGCACTGCCCGCCAAGTACCTCCAGGCGTACCCGATCCGGACCTGGGGCGCGCACGAGATCACCTTCGAAGGGCCCACCGCCACCTCCGTCAGCGACGCGGACGGCACCCGGAAGATCACCACCGACGGCCGGCTGGTCTACGACGCCGGCACCTACCTGCTGCCCTGGGAACCCCGCCGCGCCACCGACCCGGACCGGCTCTACCACTACAACCCCCGTGGCGGCACCACCAGTTGGTCACTGCCGCGCGGCTGGTCCGGCGCCGGCACCGTCCACGCCTACCGGCTCACCGACCAGGGCCGCACCGACCGGACCCGCGTCCCCGTCCGCGGCGGCCGGATCACCCTCACCGCGCAGGCCGGTGTGGCGTACGTCGTCCACCGGCGCCCGGCCCCCGCCCAGGGCGACCCCGGCTGGGGCGAGGGCACCGGCCTGACCGACCCCGGCTTCCACTCCGGCACCCTGGACGGCTGGCAGACCCACGGCCCGGCCGCGGTCCGCCGCAGCGCGCTGGGCGACTACGAACTGGTCATCGGCGCGGGCGGCGCCGCCACCGTCGGCCAGCGGCTCGCCCGGCTGGCCCCCGGCAGCTACGCCGCGTCGGTACAGGTCGAGGTCGGCGCGACGGCGGGCGAACGGCGCCGGGCGGGGCTGACGGTGCGCACCGCCGACGGCATCACCGCCGTCAACTGGACCGAGACCTCGACGGCCGGCAACTACATCGCCGCCGACCGCAAGTCCGGCACCCGCTTCCAGCGGCTGTTCACCCGCTTCACCGTCCCCGAGGGCGGCGGCCCGGTCACCCTCACCCTGACCGCGGCGGCCGGCCGGGCCCAGGTCAGGTTCGACAACGTACGCGTCGTCCGCACCGCGCCGGTGGCCCGGACGGACGCGCTCGCGTACGAGGACTTCGAGGACGTCCCGCAGGGCTGGGGCGTCTTCGTCAAGGGCGACGCCGGGGGAGTCACCGACCCGCGCACCCATATCGCCCAGCGCCACGCGCCCTACACCCAGCGCGGCTGGAACGGCAAGGCCATCGACGACGTCATCGACGGCGGCCAGTCGCTCAAGTCGCGCGGCGAGCGGAGCGGACTGGTCTACCGCACGGTGCCGCACACCGTCCGCTTCACCGCGGGCCGCCGCTACCGGGTCACCTTCCGCTACGAGAACGAGAAGGCCGGCCAGTACGCCTGGGTCACCGCCGTCGACGAGCCCGCCGCCCGCGAACTGACCCGCAGCCCGCTGCCGGCCGCCACCCAGCCGGCCACCCACACCTACGAGTTCACCGCGCCGGCCCGCGGCGAGGCATGGGTGGGACTGCGCAAGGCGGGGGACGACGACACCGCGGAGTTCGCCCTGGACGCCTTCGAGGTCCGGGAACTGTAGCCGCGCACCCGGCGGGGGCCGTGCCGGGCCCCCGCCGGGCCGCGTCAGCGCGGCGCGCAGGGATACAGACCGGGTGCCCCGGCCCCTTCTCCTTCCCCCAGGAGGGGCGGGGCACCCTCCAGCTCCAGCAGCAGCAGTTCGTTGTCCCCGGCGCGCAGTACGGGCCCCGGCACGAACAGGGTCCGCTGCGGGCCGACGGCCCAGTAGCGGCCCAGACAGAAGCCGTTGACCCAGGCGAAACCGCGGGTCCAGCCCGGCAGCGCGAGATCCGCGTCCCCGGGGCGGCCGGTCACCGTCAGCGTGCCCCGGTAGAGACCGGCGGCCGGCTCCGCACCGGCCTCGCCGACCGCCCGGAACGGCACCTTCGCCAGCGCCCCGGCCTCCTCCAGGGCGTCCAGCCGCAGTCCGCGCGCCCGTACGCCGTGCAGATACTGCCGCTCGTGCAGCAGTCCGCCGGTGATCCCCTTCGGCTCGGCCAGCCGCGGCCCGTAGTTGACCCGCCCCAGGGACTCCACCCACAGCTCCACCGACGCGGGCCCCGCCACCTCCCCGAGCACCGCGTCCTCCGTGTCCAGCACCGGCCCGCGCACCCCGTCGACGGACACCACCGCCCGGTCCCGCAGCCCGGTCACCCGCAGCGGATACGGGCGGCGCGGCCCCGGCACCGCCACCCGGTAGCGGACCACCCCCCGGTCCACGCCCAGCTCCTCGAACGTCACCGGACCGCCCGCCTCGACCTCGGCGCCGCCCAGCGCCGTCAGGACGTCCTCGGCCGGCGCCCACGCGTCCACCACCGCCCGCACCGGGGACGGGAGCACCGGCTCCGGCTCCGGCAGCTCCGGCAACGGACCGTCCGCCCACTCGGCCAGCACCTCACGGAAGCGCCAGAACTTCTCCGTCGGACGGCCCCGTTCATCGACCGGCGCCCCGTAGTCGTACGAGGTGACCGTCGGCTGCAACGCCCCGTCGTGCAGCTCACCGGCGCGGTTGGCGCCCGCCCAGCCGCCGAAACTGGTGCCGCCGTGCGCCATGTAGATGTTCACCGAGCCGCCGCACTCCAGGATCTCGCGCAGCTCCGCCGCGGCCTCCTCGGGCGGGCGCGGCACCCCCGCCCGCCCCCAGTGCGCGAACCAGCCGCACCAGAACTCCATACACATCAGCGGCCCGTCCGCCCGGTGGCGGCGCAGCTCCGCGAACGCCTCCCGCGCACCGGACCCGAAGTTGGCGGTGGCCAGCACCCCCGGCAGGGAACCACCGGTCAGCATGTGGTCCTCGGGCCCGTCCGAGGTGAACAGCGGCACCCGCACCCCCCGCGCGCGCAGCAGCTCCGCGATCCGCGCCAGATACACCGCGTCGCTGCCGTACGAGCCGTACTCGTTCTCCGCCTGCACCATGATCACCGGCCCGCCGGTGTCGCACTGCCGCGCCACGACCTGCGGCAGCAGCCGCGCGAACCAGGCGTCCACCGCCCGCAGGTATTCCGCGTCCCGGGTCCGCACCCGCCGCCCCAGCGGCCCCGTCAGCCACTCCGGCAGCCCGCCGTTCTCCCACTCCGCGCAGATGTACGGCCCCGGCCGCACGATCGCCCACAGCCCCGCCGCCCGCACCGCGTCCAGGAACCGGCCCAGCGCCTCGGGATCCCGGAACTCCCCGGGCCGCGGCTCGTGCAGATTCCACGGCACGTACGTCTCCACGCAGTTCAGGCCCATCGCCCGGAGCATCGCCAGCCGGTGGCCCCACTGCGCCTCGTGCACCCGGAAGTAGTGCAGCGCCCCGGACAGCAGCCGCACCGGCCGCCCGTCCAGCATGAAGTCCCGCTCGCCCACCACGAACTGAGCCACTTTCCCGTCCTGTCTGTCAAAGGTGCGCCCGCCGGACCACCGCCGGCCGGGCCGCGACGCGGAGTACCGCGCCCGTCGATCATGCTCACCGGTCACCTTCGCCCTCTGGCGGTGCGGCGGTCCATGGACAAAGATCGGCGTTGTTTGGACGGAGCGGCGCACTTCGCGGCCCTGGACACCGGCGGGCCGCGGGCACGGCGGGAGCGCACGGCGACGGGAGGCCGGTCATGTACCACACCTGGATGCGCTACTTCACGCCGAGCCCGGTCCACCACCGGCTCGGCCTGGTGTGCCTGGGCGTCGGCCTCCAGCACGGCACACTGCCGACGGTCGGCCCACGCACCCTCGGCCACCACGTCGCCATCGTCGTCAGCGCCGGCCGCGGCTGGTTCATTGGCCCCGACGGACGCCGCCGGACCGTCACCGCCCCCGCCCTGCTGTGGCTCACCCCCGGTGTGCCGCACCACTACGGAGCCGACCCGGAGACCGGCTGGGACGAGAGCTTCGTCGACTTCACCGGAGCCGCCGCCGACACCTACACGGAACTGGGCTACATCACACCCGACGACCCGGTCGTACCGCTCGCCGACACCGGCCCGGCCCGCGCCGCCGTCGGCCGGATCGCCCGCGCCGCACGCCGCGGCAACCCGCTGCTGGAGGTCGAGACCTCGGCCGCCGTGCACGAACTCCTCGTCGTCCTGCGGCGCGCACGGGCCGACGCGGACGCCGACGGCGACCCCGTCCTCCAGGCCCTGGCCCGCGACGCGTTCCTGCCGCTGTCGGTCGCCGAACACGCCGCCCGGCACGGTATGACCCCCGCCGGACTGCGCACCGCCGTACGGCGCGGCGCCGGCTGCAGCCCCAAGGACTACCTCCTGGGCATCCGCCTCGGCCGCGCCAAGGAACTCCTCGCGGGCACCGAACTCCCGGTCGCCGCGGTCGCCCGCCGGGTCGGCTACGACGACCCGGCGTACTTCAGCAGACTCTTCACCCGCCGCGTCGGCACCGCCCCGGTACGCTTCCGCGACCGGCAGGGCCGCAGCGTCCCGGGCGGCTGGTCCACCCAGATCCCCGACCCCGACAACCCCCCGCTGGTCGGCGGCCGCAACGGCTGACCGGCGGCGCACCACCCGCCCGCCCCACACGTACAAACACGTGTGCGCACGCACTGGGCCGTACGGCAGCATGACCCCATGCCAGCACTCCAGCGCGACGAGGCGCAGAACCGAGCCCGACTCATCGACGTCCACCGCTACGAGGTCGACCTGGACTTCACCCGCGGACCGGACCACTTCGGCTCCCGCACGGTCATCCACTTCACCGCACGGATCGCCGGCGACACCTTCGCCGAGATCAAACCCGCCGAGCTGCACCGCGTCACCCTCGACGGCGCACCCCTCGACCCGGCCGCCCTCGCCGACAACCGCCTCCCGCTGACCGGCCTGGCCCCCGGCGCCCACGAACTGCGCCTCGACGCCACCATGCGCTACTCCCGCACCGGCGAAGGCATGCACCGCTTCACCGACCCCGCCGACGGCGAGACCTACGTCTACACCCAGCTCTTCATGGAAGACGTCCAGCGTGTCTTCGGCGCCTTCGACCAGCCCGACCTCAAGGCCACCTTCACCCTCACCGTCACCGCCCCCGACGACTGGACCGTCCTCGGCAACGGCATCGCCACCGCGGGCGCACCCGGCCGCTGGACCCTCGCCACCACGCCCCTCATCAGCACCTACCTCGTCGCCGTCGCCGCCGGCCCCTGGCACTCCGTGCGCACCGAACACGCCGGACTGCCCTTCGGCATCCACTGCCGCCGCTCCCTCGCCCCCCACCTCGACACCGACGCCGACGAGATCCACGACATCACCCGCCGCTGCTTCGACCGCTACCACCAGATGTTCGACGAGCCGTACCCCTTCGACTCCTACGACCAGGCGTTCGTCCCCGAATTCAACGCCGGCGCCATGGAGAACCCCGGACTCGTCACCTTCCGCGACGAATTCATCTACCGCTCCGCCGTCACCGACACCGAACGCCAGACCCGCGGCATGGTCATCGCCCACGAAATGGCCCATATGTGGTTCGGCGACCTCGTCACCCTCCGCTGGTGGGACGACATCTGGCTCAACGAGTCCTTCGCCGAGTACATGGGCTTCCAGGTCCTGGCCGAAGCCACCCGCTTCACCGAAACCTGGACCGACTTCGCCATCGCCCGCAAGGGCTGGGGCTACGACGCCGACCAGCGCCCCTCCACCCACCCCGTCGCCCCCGCCCCCGAAGACGTCCCCGACACCGCCTCCGCCCTCCTCAACTTCGACGGCATCTCCTACGCCAAGGGCGCCTCCGCCCTGCGCCAGCTCGTCGCCTGGATGGGCGAGCAGGACTTCCTCGCCGGTATCAACGACCACTTCGCCCGGCACCGCTTCGGCAACGCCACGCTCGCCGACTTCATCGACTCCCTCGCCCGCCACACCGACCGCGACGTCCACGCCTGGGCCGCGAACTGGCTGCGCACCACCGGAGTCGACACCCTCACCCCCACCGTCGAGACCGGGCCCGACGGATGGCGGCTGGACGTCGCGCACACCGGCGGCCGGCCGCACCGCATCGCCGTCGGCCTCTACGACCAGGACCCCGCCGACACCCGGCGCCTGACCCTGCGCGACCGCTTCGACCTGGACCTCCCCGGAGACACCGGCGACACCCACGGCATCTTCCTCACACCCGCCCCCGACCTCGTCCTCCTCAACGACGGCGACCTCACCTACACCAAGATCCGCTTCGACCCCGCGTCCTGGCAGACCCTCACCACCACCCTCGCCACCCTCCCCGACTCCCTCTCCCGCGCCGTCGCCTGGAACGCCGCCCGCGACCTGGTCCGCGACGGCGAACTGCCGCCCGCCGCCTACCTGGACCTCGCCCGCACCCACCTCCCCCGCGAATCCGACCTCGCCATCGTCCAGGGCGTCCTCACCTTCGCCCGCACCCAGATCGCCGACCGCTACCTCCCCCACACCGAACGCCACACCGCCCTCACCACCCTCCACGCCATCAGCCGCGACATCCTGCGCCACACCGAAGGCCCCGCCCACGGCACCCACGCCGGCCTGCGGCTGACCGCCGTACGCGCCTTCATCGACAGCGCCACCCGCCACGAACCCCTCCAGGAATGGCTCGACGACGGCAGCGTCCCCGGCGGCCCCGCCCTCGACCCCGAACTGCGCTGGCGCATCCTCGGCCGGCTCGCCGTCCTCGGCGCCACCCCCCTCGACGGCCTCCGCGCCACCATCGACGCCGAACTCGTCCGCGACCCCAGCGCCATTGGCCGCCAGGGCGCCGCCCGCTGCCACGCCGCCCTCCCCGACCCGGCCGCCAAACAAGCCGCCTGGGACGCCCTGTTCACCACCGACGACGGCGAAGCCCTCTCCAACTACCTCTTCACCGCCACCGCCACCGGCTTCTGGAACCCCGAACAGCACGACCTGCTCCGCCCCTACGCCGCCCGCTACTTCACCGAAGTACCCGCCCTCGCCGCCCACCGCGGCCCCGCCCTCGCCGAAGCCGCCGGCCGCTACGCCTTCCCCGCCACCCTCGTCGAGGACACCACCCTCACCCTCGGCGAGACCTGCCTGGCCGACGGCGACCCGACCCCCGCGCTGCGCCGCAAACTCACCGACCAGCTCGACGACCTGCGGCGCGCCCTCGGCATCCGCGCCGCGCACGGCACACCGCCGGCGGTCTGACGGCGCGGCGCCGGTCCACGGACCAGGCCGTACGACACGGGTGCCGCAGGCCGCCGGGGGAGCGGCCGGCGGCACCCGAACACGTGCGGCAGCCACGTCCCACGAACGGGTGGAACCACCGGGACCGGTGGCCGGGCACCATACGGGGAAAGTAACTTAGGGCGGCCTAAGGTCCGGAGCCGGACCGCCACTTGAACTCCCCGCTCAGAAGGGCACGTTCATGCCCGTGCCGCCCGCCGGCACCGCCCTCGCCGGCGGCACCAACGGACCCCGCGCACTGCGCCCGCTCCTCGACACGGTCCTCGACGCCCTCACCACCGGCGCCGAGGACCGCGCGGGCCCCCTGCCGCCCGGCGGCCCCGAAGCCGTCGCCCGCTCCGTACGCGACGCCTGCGCCCCCCTGCTCCCCGAACACGGCAGCGGCCCGCACACCGCCCTGCGCACCCTCGTCCACACCCTCGCCGCCGGCGCCGCCGACCCCGCCGACCCGCACTGCGCCGCCCATCTGCACTGCCCGCCGCTCGCCCTGGCCACCGCCGCCGACCTCGCCGCGAGCGCCCTCAACCCCTCCATGGACTCCTGGGACCAGGCCCCCGCCGCCTCCGCCCTCGAAGCCCTCACCTGCCGCGAACTGGCCGCCCTCGTCCACCCGACGGCCCCCGCCCCCGACGCGCTGGTCACCACCGGCGGCACCGAATCCAACCAGCTCGCCCTCCTGCTCGCCCGCGAAGCCACCCACAGCGACCAGGGCCGGAGCCGGACCGCGGCACACCACGGCAACGCCACCGCCCCCCTCCAGATCGTCTGCGGGGCCAATGCCCACCACAGCATCCACCGCGCCGCCTGGCTCCTCGGCCTCCCCGGACCGATCACCCTCCCCACCCCCGACGGCGTCCTCGACCCCCACGCCCTCGACGCCGCCCTGCACACCCTGCACAGCCCCCTGCTGATCACCGCCACCGCCGGGACCACCGACTCCGGCGCCATCGACCCGCTCCCCGCCATCGCCGACCTCGCCGACCGGCACGGCGCCCGCCTCCACATCGACGCCTCCTACGGCGGCCCGCTCCTCTTCAGCGACACCCACCGCACCGCCCTGGACGGCCTCGCCCGCGCCCACACCGTCACCCTCGACCTGCACAAACTCGGCTGGCAACCGGTCGCGGCCGGCCTCCTCACCGTCCCCGACCCCGCCACCCTCGCCCCGCTCGCGCACCGCGCCGACTACCTCAACGCCGACGACGACACCGAAGCCGGCCTGCCCGACCTCCTCGGCCGCTCACTGCGCACCACCCGCCGCCCCGACATCCTCAAGATCGCCGTCACCCTCAAGGCCCTCGGCCGCCGCGGCCTCGGCGACCTCGTCGACCGCACCCTCGACGCCGCCCGCACCCTCGCCGACCTCATCGAGGACCACCCCCACTACGAACTCCACTCCCGCCCCACCCTCAGCACCGTCCTCTTCCGCCCCATCGGCGCCGACGACACCACCCTCGCCGGCATCCGCCGCACCCTCCTCACCGACGGACACGCCGTCCTCGGCCGCACCGTCACCCCCACCGGCCTCTGGCTCAAAGCCACCCTCCTCAACCCCCACACCCAGTCCGGTGACCTCACAACGCTGCTGAAACTCGTGGAAGGCCACACGCCCCGATGAGCACCACCCCCCACTTCGGCACCACCCACGCGCTCGCCACCACCGACACCAAGCCCTCCGAAACCCCGGACCCCGCCCGGATCCTCGACCTCGCCGGCATCGGCATCGGCCCCTTCAACCTCTCCCTCGCCGCCCTCGCCCAGCCCCTCACCCACCTGCGCACCGCCTTCTACGACCAGCGCCCCGCCTTCCACTGGCACCCCGGCCTCCTCATCGACGGCGCCACCCTCCAAGTCCCCTTCCTCGCCGACCTGGTGACCCTCGCCGACCCCACCAGCCCCTGGTCCTTCCTCAGCTACCTCAGAACCCGCGAACGCCTCTACCCCTTCTACTTCGCCGAGCGCTTCCACATCCACCGCGCCGAATACGACGCCTACTGCCGCTGGGTCAGCGAATCCCTCACCGGACTCCACTTCAGCCACCAGATCGAAGCCCTGCGCTGGAACACCGAACACCACCTCTTCGAAGTCGACTTCACCCAGCTCGGCACCGAAGGCGGAGCCGAAGCCCTCGGCCGCGTCCACGCCCGCAACCTCGTCCTCGGCATCGGCACCGCCCCCTACATCCCCGAAGCCCTGCGCCCCCTCGTCGAGGCCCCCACCGTCCCCGTCATCCACTCCGCCGACTACCTCGACCACCGCGAACAGCTCCTCACCGCCGAGCACATCACCGTCATCGGCGCGGGCCAGTCGGGCGCCGAGATCTTCCTCGACCTGCTGCGCGCCCGCCCCTTCGGCCGCGAACAACTCCACTGGCTCGCCCGCACCCCGGCCTTCGCGCCCATGGAGTACAGCAAACTCGGCCTCGAACACTTCACCCCCGACTACACCCGCTACTTCCACGCCCTCCCCGAAACCGTCCGCGACGACCTCGTCCCCGGACAGTGGCAGCTCTACAAAGGCATCGACCACGACACCCTCGCCGCCATCCACGACGAGCTCTACCGCCGCACCCTGCACGGCGGCTGGCCCGACGCCACCCTCACCCCGGGCGTCTCCGTACGCACCGCCGGACGCATCGGCCCCGGAAAGATCGAACTCCACCTCGACCACACCCAGCAGGCCACCCGCTCCCGCCTCACCACCGCCGCCGTCATCCTCGCCACCGGCTACCGCGAACGCCGCGTCGACACCCTCCTCGCCGCCCTGGAGCCCTACCTCTGCCGCGACACCGCCGGCCGCCCGCGCATCGACGAACAGCACCGCCTCGTCCTCGACCCCGCCGTCACCGGCTCCCTCTACGTCCAGAACGCCGAACGCCACAGCCACGGCGTCGGCACCCCCGACCTCAGCCTCGCCGCCTGGCGCAGCGCCACCATCCTCAACTCCCTCAGCAGCACCCCTCCCTACCCCCTCCCCACCCGCACCGCCTTCACCACCTTCGGCCTCCACCAACCCGCAACCCGCCCCACCACCCCCATCCCCAGGCCGACCACCACCCTCGTCCCCCGCCCCTGACCCAACCCCGCACGGGGGAAACGGACGTACGGGAAACCGGCCCTGGGGGAGAGGGGCGACCCCAAGCCGCCCGAAGCGCCGCTCGCACCGGCTCAGGGCCAACCCGCAGCGCCCCGGAGCACGTCGTCCCCGCCCCTCCCCGGAATGGGGGTGGCGGGACGACGCGGCCGGCAGACCGGGTGTCACTCGCCGGAGTCGACGGACCGCTCCCGCAGCCGCACCTCGGCGGTGTTCTGCTCGTAGGACCGCTCGGAAACCTGGACCATGACCGCCTCCTCGTGGAACCGCTGCAGCGTGGTCGCACCGCAGCTGATCATGGTGGCGGTCAGCTTCGACCTGGTCAGCTCCACGTTGTCGTACAGGCCGCCCGCATAGGGCACGAAGCCGTCCACGCCCTCCTCGAAAGCGATCCCGTCGCTCTGCCCGTAGCGGGCCGCGTTCCGGGCCCGCCTCGATCCCTCACCCCAGTACTCCTTGTAGTACTGGCCGTCCACACGGACCTTGCGCGAGGGCGACTCGTCGAAGCGGGCGAAGTACCGGCGACCACGAAGGCGCCCCCACCCGCATCCGACGCCACGGCCTCACCGCCGACAGCGGCCCGCCGCGCCCCGGCAGCCACCGGGCCCCGGCCGGCACCCCCCCACAGCGGGTGACCGGACCACCACCCACCCCACCCGGCACACGGCAAATCCGCTCATCGGAGCGCCTTCACGCGCATTCCACAACTTGTCAAGAGCCCTTCACCGAGCGGTCGTTGGGCAGTCACTTCCCCACACCTCTCTACCAGTCGGTAAGTCATAGAGTCGGAGACATGCGCCGAGCAAAGATCGTCTGCACCCTGGGACCCGCCACCGACACGTACGAGCAGATCAAGGCACTCGTCGACGCCGGAATGGACGTGGCCCGCTTCAACCTCAGCCACGGCACCTACGCCGATCACGAGGCGCGATTCGACCGGGTCCGCAAGGCAGCCGAGGAGACCGGCCGCAGCGTCGGCATCCTCGCCGACCTACAAGGCCCGAAGATCCGCCTCGGCCGATTCCGCGAAGGACCCGTACTTCTCGAACGCGACGACGAGTTCACCATCACCGTCGAACCGTCCGTCGAAGGCGACCGCCAGCTCTGCGGCACCACCTACGACGGCCTCGCCGCCGACGTCACCCCCGGCGAACGCATCCTCGTCGACGACGGCAAGGTCACCCTCGAAGTCACCGGTGTCGACGGACCCCGCGTCCACACCAAGGTCATCGAGGGCGGCATGGTCTCCGACCACAAGGGCCTCAACCTCCCCGGCGTCGCCGTATCCGTCCCCGCCCTCTCCGACAAGGACCAGGACGACCTCCGCTGGGCCCTGCGCACCGGCGCCGACGTCATCGCCCTCTCCTTCGTCCGCAGCGGCCGCGACATCGAAGACGTCCACCGCATCATGCGCGAGGAAGACCGCTTCCTCCCCGTCATCGCCAAGGTCGAAAAGCCACAGGCCGTCGAGAACATCGACGACATCGTCGCCGCCTTCGACGGCATCATGGTCGCCCGAGGCGACCTCGGCGTCGAAATGCCGCTGGAGACCGTGCCGATCGTCCAGAAGCGCGCCATCAAACTGGCCAAACGCAACGCCAAGCCGGTCATCGTCGCGACCCAGATGCTCGACTCGATGATCGACAACTCCCGCCCCACCCGCGCCGAAGCCTCCGACGTCGCCAACGCCGTCATCGACGGCACCGACGCCGTGATGCTCTCCGGCGAGACCAGCGTCGGGAAATACCCCACCGAGACGGTCCGCACCATGAGCCGCATCGTCGAGGCCGCCGAGGAGGACATCCTCGCCAAGGGCCTGCCGCCGCTCACCGAACGCAGCAAGCCCCGCACCCAGGGCGGCGCGGTCGCCCGCGCGGCCGCCGAGATGGGCGACTTCCTCGGCGCCAAGTTCCTCGTCGCCTTCACCCAGTCCGGCGACACCGTCCGCCGCCTCTCCCGCTACCGCTCGCCCATCCCGCTCCTCGCCTTCACCCCCGACACGGCCACCCGCGCCCAGCTCAACCTCACCTGGGGCGTCGAGACCTTCCTCGGCCCGACCGTCGACTCCACCGACGAGATGGTCGCCCAGGTCGACGAGGAACTCCTGCGGATCGGCCGCTGCCGCCCCGGCGACGTCGTCATCATCACCGCCGGCTCCCCGCCCGGCGTCCCGGGCTCCACCAACCTCGTCCGCGTCCACCGCATCGGCGCCGACGACACCGCCGAGTAGCCACCCGCACCCGCGCGTGGGGCCGCGGTTCCGACCGCCGGCCCCGTCAGTGCTTCGGCCCGATGTGACGGTCCATGAGGGCCACGGACGCGCGCCGGGCGACGGAGACGGACTGCGCCCGGCGGGACTGGCGCGAGGGCCGCCACTCCACACCGACCTTGTCGAGGGTGTCGGTACAGAGCCGCAGGATGTCGGTGGACGTGTTGGTGAAGAAATACCGCGGGTACTCGTAGCGCCTGCGCTCCCCGCCGGCCGTGCGCGTCGTCCAGTTGGTGATCCGGCAGCCGTCGGAGTGGATGAGCCCGCGGAGGAACTCCCAGGGATACGCGTCCACGATCTGCCGCTGCCAGGCTTCGAGGACGATCGGCCGCTCGTGTTTCCTGCCGGGGCCGTGCTGGGGGAACAGGCAGGGCCAGTGGCGGCTGTAGCTGGTGACCATGACGCAGCCCTGACACGCGATCACGCAGACGCTGTTCATCGGGCGGACGTCCCGCATCGCGTCGCGGCAGGCGGTGATCAGGCCGGGCCAGGCATCCGCGCAGGCGATGCGCAGGGCGTACCCGCCTCGCTGCGGCTGTGCGCTGATGCAGCCGTCGCCGAGGTAGAGGCCGAGTAAATAGGCGTAAGCGACGGTGTTCTCGGGTGGCCGTGGCACGCGTTCGCACCGCGGGCATTCCGTCGCACGCGACACCGGCTCGATGCGGGTCTGCCAGGAGCGGATCGCGTACCGGGATATCCCGGTTTGCTTGCTCACCGAGTTGAGGCTGCGGCCTTGGGAGAGGAGAGCGAGGGTGCGCTCTCGGGTTTCCATGTCATACACGGACGCGAGCTTGAACGATGCCGCGCGGTCACGGAGCGAATCGAAGAGATGTTCACTGAAGTGAGTGAAAACAACCCAACGGTTGTGAGCCTTGGAAACGAAGGTAAAGTGCCCCGGGTGGGACTCGAACCCACACTGAATGCCTTTTGAGGGCATCGTCTCTGCCGATTGGACTACCGGAGCCCCTGCAATCCGAAGGATAGCTTAGCCCCTCCGTGCCTCAAACATACAGGAGCTAGGTAGGCTCATGGGGCACCACCTGCCTTTACCGAGGAGTCCCGTGAGCGCCGCCGAGCCCGAGCAGCACGTCGCCGATGACGATCAGTCGCACGTCCCGCCGCTGACCACGCGCGTTGTGATCGCCGAGGACGAGGCCCTCATCCGTCTCGATCTCAAAGAGATGCTGGAGGAGGAGGGCTACACCGTCGTCGGCGAGGCCGGGGACGGTCAGACGGCCGTCGAGCTGGCCCGGGAGCACCGCCCCGACCTGGTGATCCTGGACGTGAAGATGCCGGTCCTGGACGGTATCTCGGCCGCCGAGAAGATCGCCGAGGAGAGCATCGCGCCGGTCCTGATGCTGACCGCGTTCTCGCAGCGTGAGCTGGTGGAGCGGGCGCGTGACGCGGGTGCGATGGCGTATCTCGTGAAGCCGTTCTCCAAGAGCGACGTGGTCCCGGCGATCGAGATGGCCGTGAGCCGTTTCACCGAGCTGAAGACGCTGGAGAAGGAGGTCGCGGACCTCACCCAGCGGCTGGAGACGCGCAAGCTCGTGGACCGGGCGAAGAGCGTTCTGCAGACCCAGTACGGGCTGACCGAGCCGGCCGCGTTCCGCTGGATCCAGAAGACGTCGATGGACCGCAGGCTCTCGATGCAGCAGGTCGCCGAGGCGGTCATCGAGGACGCCGCGGAGAAGAAGCAGAAGGACAGGGAACAGAAGGAACAGCGGGAGCAGAAGGACGCGTAGCGACGCGCGCCGAGCGTGTGCGGCCCCGTACCGGTGATCGACCGGTGCGGGGCCGTCGTCGTCGTGGTGCGGGCGGCCGGAGCCGGCGGGTCAGTCCTCGCCGAGGTACGCCTTGCGGACGGATTCGTCGTGGAGGAGTTGCGGGCCGGTGCCGGAGAGGACGATGCGGCCGGTTTCCATGACGTGGCCGTGGTCGGCGAGGGAGAGCGCGGCGCGGGCGTTCTGTTCGACGAGCAGGATGGTGGTGCCCTGGGTGCGGAGTTCGCGGATGGTGTCCATGATCTTTCGCATCATGATCGGGGACAGGCCCATGGAGGGTTCGTCGAGCATCAGGAGTTTGGGGCGGGACATCAGCGCGCGGCCCATGGCGAGCATTTGCTGTTCGCCGCCGGAGAGGGTGCCGGAGGCTTGTTTTCTGCGTTCGCCGAGGACGGGGAAGAGTGCGTAGACGCGTTGTATGTCGTGTGCGACGGCGTTGGTGTCCTTGCGGAGGAACGCGCCGAGCTGGAGGTTCTCGGCGATGGTGAGGCGGGGGAAGAGGCGGCGGCCTTCGGGGGAGTGGGCCAGTCCGCGGGCGACGATTTCGTGGGCGGGCAGGGCGCCGAGCGGTTCGCCGTCGAAGGTGATCCGGCCGGCGAGGGGGGCGCGGAGGCCGGAGAGGGTGCGCAGGGTGGTGGTCTTGCCGGCGCCGTTGGTGCCGATGAGGGTGACGACCTGGCCGGCTTCGACGGAGAAGCTGATGCCTTTGACGGCTTCGATCTTGCCGTAGGCGATCCGGAGGTCCTCGACCTGGAGCAGGGCGGTCATCGGCGGTCTCCTGGTGGCGGCGGGGTCGCGGGGTCGGCCGGGTGGGCCGGGGGTGTGGTGTCTTCTTCGGTGGGGGTGCCGAGGTAGGCGGCGATCACGCGTTCGTCGGCCTGGACGGTTTCCGCGGTGCCTTCGATGAGTTTGTGGCCCTGGACGAGGACGGCGACGCGGTCGCAGAGGTTGAAGATGAAGCGCATGTCGTGCTCGATGACGAGGACGGCGGTGCCTTGGTCGCGGATGGCGAGGACGAGGTCCTGGGTGGCGCGGGTTTCGTGGGGGTTCATGCCGGCGGTGGGTTCGTCCAGGAGGAGCAGACCGGGTTCGCTGGCGAGGGCGCGGGCGATTTCGAGCTTGCGTTGTTCGCCGTAGGGGAGGTTGCGGGCGAGGTGGTCGCGTCGGGCGGTGAGGCCGGTGAATTCGAGGAGTTCCATGGCGCGTTCTTCCGAGGTGCGTTCGGCTTTTTTGAAGCCGGGGCCTCGTAGGAGGGCGGACCAGAGTCCTTCTTTGGTGCGGGTGTGGCGGCCGACGAGGGTGTTTTCCAGGACGGTCATGTTGGCGAAGAGGCGGATGTTCTGGAAGGTGCGGGCGATGCCGGCCTGGGTGACGAGGTGGGGTTTGGGGGAGAGGCGGGTGCCGTTGAAGCGGACGGTGCCTTCGGTGGGGACGTAGAGGCCGGTGAGGCAGTTGAAGAAGGTGGTTTTTCCGGCGCCGTTGGGGCCGATGAGGCCGACGATCTCTCCGGTGTTGACGGTGAGGTCGACGCCGCGTACGGCGGTGAGTCCGCCGAAGCGCATGGTGACGCCGGAGGCTTCCAGGATGGTCCCGGCACGGGGTGGGGTGGTGGGTGTGGTCATGGTGTCCTCAGCCCTTCGCCGGAGTGGAGCCGGGTGTCGCGCCGGGGCCGGGGAGGGGCGGGCCGGGCCGGTTGTCCTCGTGGAATTCGAGCTGCTTTCTGCGGTCGGGGATGAGCCCTTCGGGCCGTAGGCGCATCAGCAGGACGAGGGCGATGCCGAAGAGGAGCAGCTGGTAGTCCTGGAGGAAGTCGAGTTTGGCGGGGATGAGGAAGAGCAGGGCGGCGCCGACGAGGGGGCCGCTGAGGGTGCCCATCCCGCCGAGGATGACGGCGGCGAGGAGGAAGGCGGAGTTGGGCGGCTGGGGCCCGGCGAACTGGAACTGTTCGGGGGTGGCGGTGGTGACGACATGGGCGTGGACGGTGCCGGCGAGTCCGGCGAGGGCGGCGCCGAGGGCGAAGGCCAGGAGGCGCAGGCGGAAGCTGTTGATGCCCATGGCGATGGCGGCGGTTTCGTCTTCGCGGATGGCGATCCAGGCGCGGCCGATGCGGGAGTCGGCGGCGCGGCGGAAGACCAGGACGACGAAGGCGGTCACGAAGATCATGAGCAGGTAGTAGTTGCCGTAGGTGGCGAGGGGGATGCCGAGGATGTGGTGGGGTTCGCCGAAGTTGAAGCCGAATATTTCGAGGTTGGGGATGTTGGGGATGCCCATGGCGCCGTTGGTGATGTCGGGGCCGGTGGTGCCGTTGAGGTTGAGCATGGCGATGCGGAAGATCTCGCCGAAGCCGAGGGTGACGATGGCGAGATAGTCGCCGCGCAGTCGGAGGGTGGGCGCGCCGATGAGGACGCCGAAGACGAGTGAGGCGGCGGCTCCGGTGAGGAGGGCCGCCCAGAAGGGGAAGTGGAGGCCGAGGGTGGATTCGGGGGAGCCGGAGACGAGGGCGGCCGCGTAGGCGCCGACGCCGAGGAAGGCGACGTAGCCGAGGTCGAGGAGTCCGGCGAGGCCGACGACGACGTTGAGGCCCAGGGCGACGGTGGCGAAGATCAGGATGTTGGCGCCGATGATCGTGTACTGGTCGGTGTCCTGGGTGAAGGGGAAGCCGGCGGCGGCGGCGAAGGCCGCGCCGAGTGCCACGCCCCGGTGTCGGTGGGTGAGTTCGGTGAGCCGTGCGAGGAGTCCGGCCCGGTGGAGGGCGGGGACGGCGAGCACCATGAACAGGAGGTAGCCGACGAAGGGCGGGCCGTCGTCGGTGTCGATGCCGTAGGTGAAGGCGGCGAGTCCGGCGGCGAACGCGGCGGCGATGAGCAGGATCTCGGCCCAGGGCGGGAGGGACAGGGTGCGGCGTCGTACGGGGGTGGCGGCGAGGGCGCCGGTGAAGCGCTGCCAGGTGGTGGTGGGAGGTGGGGTGGTGGTGCGGTCGGCGGGCAGGCCGAGGGCACCGATGAGGGTGGTGAGGGAGGTGATGCCGGCGAGGAAGCCGCCGGGTTCGAGGTTGACGAGGCCGCCGAGGTCGACGGCGATGGCGATGAGGGTGAACCAGGTGGTGGCGAACGTGGCGAGGGCGGCGAGGAGTACGGAGGCGTTGCGGCCGCCGGGGGTGAGCCGGCGCAGACCGGGGACGCCGAGTCCGGCGGTGGCGAGGAGGAGGGTGAGGAGGCCGCCGGCGAGGGTGACGGTTTGCAGGCCGGCGGGGGATCCGTAGTAGGTGAGGTCGCCGGGGAAGGCGCTGCTCCAGGTCCAGGCGAGGGCGGTGGTGGCGGCGGTGGTGAGGGCGGCCGTGGCGGTGGTGATGCGGGCGGCGCGTTCGGGGAGGGGGAGGACGCCGGGGTGGGTGTGTGGTGTCGTGGCAGCGGATTTGGTGGTGTCAGTGGTGCCAGGGGTGTCGGTGTTCATCGGTATCACGCCCGATCCGCGACGCGTTCGCCCAGGAGGCCCTGAGGTCTCAGGAGGAGTACGAGGATGAGGAGGACGAAGGCCCAGACGTCCTTCCAGGCTCCGCCGCCGAATTGCTGCATGCCGGGGATTTCTTCGACGTAGGCGGTGGCGAGCGCTTCGGCGACGCCGAGGACGAGGCCGCCGAGCATGGCGCCGTAGACGTTGCCGATGCCGCCGAGGACGGCGGCGGTGAAGGCTTTGAGGCCCATGATGAAGCCCATGCGGAACTGCACCTCGCCGGTGCGCAGGCCGTAGGCGACGGCGGCGACGCCGGCGAAGGCGGCGCCGATGGCGAAGGCGAGGACGATGATGCGGTCGGTGTTGATGCCCATGAGCCTGGCGGTGTCGGGGTCCTGGGCGGTGGCCTGCATGGCGCGGCCGCTGCGGGTTCTGCCGACGAACAGGCCGAGGGCGATCATGCAGACGGGGGCGGCGACGATGACGAAGAGGTCGCCGCGCTGGACGGTGGCGCCCAGGATGTCGAGGGCGCCGCCCTTGAACTGGGGGAAGACGCGGGCCTGTTTGCCGTCGGGGTACCAGCGCCAGACGGCCTGCTGGAGGGCGAGGGAGAGCCCGATGGCGGTGATGAGCGGGGCCAGTCGGGGCGCGCCGCGCAGCGGCCGGTAGGCGAACCGTTCCGCCGCGACGCCGACGAGGACGGATACGGCGATGCCGCCGAGGAGCATGGCGGGCAGCGCGAGGGCGAGCGGGGTGGCGGCGGGGAGTGCGAGGTGGACGCTGAGCGCGCCGAAGCCGCCGACCATGAAGATCTCGCCGTGGGCGAAGTTGATGAGCTGGACGATGCCGTAGACCATCGTGTAGCCGATCGCGATGAGTCCGTACATCGCGCCGAGGATGAGTCCGTTGGCCAGCTGTTGCGGCAGTTCGCTCACCGCTGGGCCTCCGAGGGGTGGGAAGTGACGGGGAGTTCCGGGTGCCGGTGTGCCGCGGGCCGCGCCAGGGGCGTGGGGCGTCCTGGTGCGGCCCGGGGTCACCGGCCGGTGTGGTGCGGGCCGGTCAGCTCTTGTCGAACTTCTTGAATTCCGCGCTGAAGCGGGAGACCCAGGTGCCCTTGTCGACCTGGTAGGCGGTGATCATGGTGTTGGTGGTGTCGCCGTAGGCGTCGTAGGAGATGGGGCCGGTGACGCCGTCGAAGGAGACCTTGTTCATCGCGGTGACGACTTTTTTGCGGGCGTCGGCGGGGAGTGTGCCGCCGTTGTCGGCGACGACTTTCTTGACGGCCTGGACGAGGGACCAGGCGGCGTCGTAGGCGGAGCCGCCGTATGTCTCGTATGCCTCCTTGAAGTGGGCGGCCTTGTAGTCGGCGATGAACTTCTTGGCGGAGGGGAGCTGTTCGACGGGTTTGCCGATGGAGGAGGCGTAGTCGCCCTGCGCCTTCTTGTTGAGCTTGATGTAGTCGGCGCTGTACATGCCGTCGCCGCCCATGAGGGGGACGCTGAGGCCGCCGTCCTTGAGCTGCTGGCTGAGGGGGCCGGAGGCGGGGTATTCGCCGCCGTAGAAGACCAGATCGGGCCGGGCGGCGACGGCCTTGGAGACGACGGCCTTGAAGTCGCGGTCGTCGGGGCTGATGTGTTCGCTGCCGGCGATGGTGCCGCCGAGCTTGCGGAACTGGTCCTTGAAGGATGAGGCCAGGCCGACGCCGTAGGTCTTCTGGTCGTCGATGACGTAGGCCGTCTTGGCCTTGAGTTTCTCCCAGGCGAACTGGCCGTCGAAGGCGCCCTGGATCTCGTCGGTGGTGGCGGTGCGGAAATAGGTGGTGAACTGGCGGACGCGTCTGTTCTGTTTCCAGTCCTTGCCCTGGGTCAGGTCGGGCGTGGTGTTCGCCGGGGAGATCAGGGTGAGGCCGTTCTGCTGGGAGATCTGCTGCATCGACTGGGCGACGCCGGAGTTGATCGGGCCGACGAGGCCCAGGACGTCCTTGTCGCCGGCGAGTTTGGTGGCGTTCTGCTGGCCGACGTTGGGCAGGGCCTTGTCGTCGAGGGCTTCGAGCCGGAAGGTGACGCCTTTGACCTCGGAGGTCTTGTTGGCGGTGTCGATGGCGAGCTGGACGGAGTTGCGCATGCCCAGGCCCAGTGCGGAGAGCTCGCCGGTGATGGGGGCGTCGACGCCGATGACGACGGTGGCCGCGGATCCGCCGCCGCTCTTCTTGTCGTCGCTCCGGGAGCCGCACGCGGAGAGCGTGAGGGCGCCTGCGGTGACCGCGGTGGTGAGTATGAGCAGAGAACGGTGACGCACGATCAGTCCTTTCCCTGGCGCGGCCATTGCGTGTCGCACGGCCGTTTCGCGCACCGGGCGGTACGGCGTGGTACAGGGGTCCGTGCTTGCAGCGCGCCCGGCGGCGTCGGTGACTGGCGGTGACTCTAGAGGGGTGTTCGATTTCCCGGGAGTGGCGCTGTGAAGGATGTGACGCTCTTGTTATGTCATGCGATGAGCGTTATGCCGTCATGGTCCTTACCGCGGGTGCGAGCGCTGAGCGGAAGGTGAACTCGCACTTCCACAAGGGGATTTGGCGCACGGTGACGGAGGTGCGTCCGGTTATCGGAAGCGGTGCGCGCGGTGCGGACGGGGCGGGTGAGAAGCCCTGGATACGGGGGTGGCGCGGCATCGCACGGGTGTTACGAAGCGTTACGGAAAGGGGGCGCGGGGCCGCCCTGACGGGAGCGTGGGAATGCGTACGGCCCCGCTCCGGAGGTGCCGGGCGGGGCCGTAACGGGTGGGGCGGCCGATGCGGGTGGCGTCAGCCGTGGTGGGCGGTGGGGTCCGCGTCCCGCAGCAGGCAGGTCAGCCGGGCGGTGCAGACCCGCTTGTCGTGCTCGTCGGTGACGGCGATCTCGTACGTGGCGGTGGTGCGGCCCCGGTGGACGGGGAGGGCGACGCCGGTGACCAGGCCGGAGCGGGCGCCCCGGTGGTGGGTGCAGTTGAGGTCGACGCCGACCGCGATCTTGGCGGGGCCGCCGTGCAGCATGGCGCCGACGGAGCCGAGGGTTTCGGCGAGGACGGCGGAGGCGCCGCCGTGCAGCAGTCCGTAGGGCTGGGTGTTGCCCTCGACGGGCATGGTGCCGACGACGCGGTCGGGGGCGGCCTCCAGCACCTGCACGCCCATCCGGCGGCCGAGGTCCCCGGCGGAGAAGAGGGTGGACAGGTCGAGGCCGAGGTCGGCCCACCGGTCGAGGACCTCCTGCGGGAACTTCGTGGATCTCTGCTCGCCCATGCCCTGCCGCTCCGTTCGCTCGCACATGATCGCTGTCGGTCTGTGGATGTTCTTATCAGGCCACTGAGCGGGCGCTCGGCGCGGGGTTGCGGTCCCGCCGTACGGCGGCGGGCGGTCAGTCCAGGTGCGGCTGTTCCAGGCGGATCACCACGGACTTGGCGGCGGGGGTGTTGCTGGTGTCGGCGGTGTGGTCGAGCGGGATGAGGACATTGGTCTCGGGGTAGTAGGCGGCGACGCAGCCGCGGGCCGTCGGGTAGTGGACGACGCGGAAACCGGGCGCGCGCCGCTCGCTGCCGTCCGTCCATTCGCTGACCAGGTCGGTGTACGCGCCGTCGGCCAGGCCCCGTTCGCGGGCGTCCTCGGGGTGCACGAGCACCACGCGGCGGCCGTTCTTGATGCCGCGGTAGCGGTCGTTGAGGCCGTAGATGGTGGTGTTGTACTGGTCGTGGGAGCGCAGCGTCTGGAGCAGCAGCCGCCCTTCGGGGACGGCCGGGTACTCCACGGGTGCGGTGGTGAAGTTGGCCTTCCCGGTGGCGGTGGGGAAGCGGCGGCTGTCCCGGGGGGCGTGCGGGAGGGTGAAGCCGCCGGGGCGGGCGGCCTTGGCGTTGAAGTCGTCGAAGCCGGGGATGACGTTGGCGATGCGGTCGCGGATCGTCGCGTAGTCCTTCTCGAACTCCGCCCAGGGGGTGCGGCTGGTCTCGCCCAGGACGCGGCGGGCCAGGCGGGTGACGATGGCGGTTTCGGAGAGCAGCTGGGGGCTCGCGGGCTCCAGGCGGCCCCGGGAGGCGTGCACCATGCCCATGGAGTCCTCGACGGTCACGAACTGTTCGCCGCCGCTCTGGACGTCGCGTTCGGTGCGGCCGAGGGTCGGCAGGATCAGGGCGCGGGCGCCGGTGACGACGTGCGAGCGGTTGAGCTTGGTGGAGACGTGGACGGTGAGGCGGGCGCGGCGTACGGCGGCCTCGGTGACGTCGGTGTCAGGGGTGGCGGAGACGAAGTTGCCACCCATGGCGAGGAAGACCTTGGCCTGTCCGTCGCGCAGTGCGCGGATGGCACGGACGACGTCGAGGCCGTGCTCGCGCGGCGGGGCGAAGCCGAATTCCTTCTCCAGGGCGTCGAGGAAACCGGGCTCGGGCCGCTCGAAGATGCCCATGGTGCGGTCGCCCTGGACGTTGCTGTGCCCGCGTACGGGGCAGACACCGGCACCGGGGCGGCCGATGTTGCCGCGCAGCAGGAGGAAGTTGACGATCTCCTGGATGGAGGGGACGGAGTGCTTGTGCTGGGTCAGGCCCATCGCCCAGCACACGATGGTGCGCCGGGAGGCGAGGACCATGCGCAGCGCGCTCTCGATCTTCTCGCGGGTCAGGCCGGTGGCGCGCAGCGTCGCGTCCCAGTCGTCGTCGGCGCGGGCGGCCGCGGCGAACTCCTCGTAGCCGTGCGTGTGTTCGCGGATGAACTCCGTGTCGACGGCGCCTGGGTCGTCCGCCGCCGCTTCCAGGATGAGGCGGTTGAGGGCGCGGAAGAGGGCCTGGTCGCCGCCGAGGCGCACTTGCAGGAAGAGGTCGGTGAGGGCGGTGCCGCCGCCGGCCAGGCCGCGCGGGGTCTGCGGGTTCTTGAAGCGCTCCAGGCCGGCTTCGGGCAGCGGGTTGATCGAGATGATCTTTGTGCCGCCGGCCTTGGCCTTCTCCAGGGCGGTGAGCATGCGCGGGTGGTTGGTGCCCGGGTTCTGCCCGGCGATGATGATCAGGTCGGCCTGGTAGAGGTCCTCCAGCAGGACGCTGCCCTTGCCGACGCCGATGGTCTCGCTGAGTGCGGAGCCGGACGACTCATGGCACATGTTGGAGCAGTCGGGGAGGTTGTTGGTGCCGAATTCGCGGGCGAAGAGCTGGTAGAGGAAGGCGGCTTCGTTGCTGGTGCGGCCGGAGGTGTAGAAGACCGCTTCGTCGGGGGAGTCGAGTGCGGTGAGCTCCTCGCCGATGATGTCGAAGGCCCGCTCCCAGGTGACGGGGGTGTAGTGGCCGGCCCCCTCGGCCAGGTACATGGGGTGGGTGAGCCGGCCCTGCTGGCCGAGCCAGTAGCCGCTGCGGTCGGCGAGGTCGGCGACGGAGTGGTCGGCGAAGAAGGCGGGGGTCACGCGGCGCAGGGTGGCCTCTTCGGCGACGGCCTTGGCGCCGTTCTCGCAGAATTCGGCGGTGTGCCGGTGCTCGCCCTCGGGCCAGGCGCAGCCGGGGCAGTCGAAGCCTTCCTTCTGGTTGACCCGCAGGAGGGTGAGGGCGGTGCGGCGGACCCCCATCTGCTGCTGGGAGATGCGCAGGGCGTGGGTGATGGCCGGCAGGCCGACGGCGGAGTGCTGGGGTTCGCTGACCTCCGGCGCGTCCTGGACGGGGTCCGACGCGGGCGGCTTGCCTGCCATGGCGCTCTCCCTTGAGCCGAGTGATGGTGCGGTCTCCGCCGGGGCGCGGCGGATCGTTGCCGTACACACTCAATCCTGTCACGGAAGGGAGGGACGGTGTAGGGGCGGCGGCGGGGGAGCGGCCGTGCCTGGCGGGTCGGCGGGCGCGGGGCGGGGCGGGGCGCGGGCGGCCTGCGTGGCCGTCGCGGCGGGGATTGTCAGTGGGGCGTGGCAGGATCGGGGGCGTGGCAGCAAAGGCAGCGAAGAAGAGCGAAGCGACCGGCACCGAGGCGGCGGCGGGCGGTCGTCCCCGCCTGCTCCTGATGGACGGGCATTCCATGGCGTACCGGGCGTTCTTCGCCCTCCCGGTGGAGAATTTCACCACCGCCATGGGGCAGCCGACCAATGCGATCTACGGCTTCGCGTCGATGCTCGCGAACACTCTGCGCGATGAGGCGCCCACACATTTCGCGGTGGCGTTCGACGTCTCGCGCAAGACCTGGCGCTCCGAGGAGTTCCCGGAGTACAAGGCGAACCGCTCCAAGACGCCCGACGAGTTCAAGGGCCAGGTCGAGCTGATCGGCGAGCTGCTCGACGCGATGCACGTCAAGCGCTTCGCCGTCGAGGGGTACGAGGCGGACGACGTCATCGCCACGCTGGCCACCCAGGCGACGGCGGCGGGTTTCGAGGTCGCGATCGTCACGGGCGACCGCGACTCCTTCCAGCTCATCACCGACGATGTCACGGTCCTCTACCCCACCAAGGGTGTCTCGGAGCTGACGCGCTTCACCCCCGAGAAGGTCGAGGAGAAGTACGGCCTCACCCCGGCGCAGTATCCGGACTTCGCGGCGCTGCGCGGCGACCCGTCGGACAACCTCCCCGGCATCCCGGGCGTGGGGGAGAAGACCGCCACCAAGTGGATCCACCAGTTCGGTTCGTTCGCGGAGCTGGTGGCGCGGGCCGAGGAGGTCAAGGGCAAGGCGGGGCAGAATTTCCGTGACCACCTGGAGTCGGTCAAGCTCAACCGCCGGCTGACGGAGATGGTCCGCGACGTCGAGCTGCCCTGCGGCCCGCAGGAGCTGGCCCGCGAGGCGTACGACCGCCAGGCGCTCAAGGTCTTCCTGGACGCGCTGGAGATCCGCAACCAGGGCCTGCGGGACCGGCTGCACGCCGTGGACCCGGGCGCGGCGGAGACCGCCGACGAGGCCGCGCCGGCCGCCGGTGTCGAGGTGGACGGCACGGTCATCGGCGCGGGCGAGCTCGCCCCGTGGCTGGCCGAGCACGGCGCGGGTCCGCTGGGCGTGGCGACGGTCGACGTCTGGACGCTGGGCACCGGCAGCGTCGCCGAGGTGGCGCTGGCCGCGGCCGGCGGCCCGGCCGCCTGGTTCGACCCGGCCCAGCTCGACGAGGCGGATGAGCGGGCGTTCGCCGCCTGGAGCGCGGACGGTGCCCGGCCCAAGGTGATGCACAACGCCAAGGTCCTGATGCGGGTCTTCGGCGAGCACGGCTGGTCCGTCGACGGCGTCACGATGGACACCGCGCTGGCCGCCTATCTGGTCAAGCCCGGCCGCCGCTCCTTTGCGCTGGACGCCCTCTCCATCGAGTATCTGGGGCGCGATCTCGCCCCGGTGGCGGCCGACGGCCAGCTGGCCTTCGGCGCCGACGAGCAGGCCGAGGCGGACGCCCTGATGGGCCAGGCGCGGACGGTCCTGGACCTGGGCGCGGCGTTCGGGACCAAGCTGGCGGAGGTCGGCGCGGCCGAGCTGCTGCGCGAGGTGGAGCTGCCGACCAGCGTGCTGCTGGCCCGGATGGAGCGGGCCGGGATCGCCGCGGACCACGGCTGGCTGGAGCAGCTGGAGCAGCAGTTCGCGGGCGCCGTGCAGCAGGCCGTGCAGGAGGCGCACGCCGCCGCGGGGCACGAGTTCAACCTGGGTTCGCCCAAGCAGCTCCAGGAGGTCCTCTTCGGCGAGCTGGGCCTGCCCAAGACCAAGAAGACCAAGACGGGCTACACCACCGACGCCGACGCCCTCGCCTGGCTGGCCGCCCAGACCGAGAACGAACTCCCGGTGATCATGCTCAGGCACCGGGAGCAGGCCAAGCTGCGCACGACGGTCGAGGGCCTGATCAAGACCATCGCCGCCGACGGCCGGATCCACACCACCTTCAACCAGACGGTGGCCGCCACCGGCCGGCTCTCCTCGACCGACCCGAACCTCCAGAACATCCCGGTGCGGACGGACGAGGGCCGGGCGATCCGCCGCGGCTTCGTCGTCGGCGAGGGCTTCGAATCGCTGCTGACCGCCGACTACAGCCAGATCGAGCTGCGGGTGATGGCCCACCTCTCCGAGGACGAGGGCCTGCTGGCGGCGTTCACCTCCGGTGAGGACCTGCACACCACCGTCGCCTCCCATGTCTTCTCGGTCGGCAAGGACCAGGTCGATCCGGAGATGCGCCGCAAGATCAAGGCGATGTCCTACGGTCTGGCGTACGGTCTGTCGGCGTTCGGCCTCTCCCAGCAGCTGGGCATCCAGCCCGATGAGGCCCGCAAGCTGATGGACAACTTCTTCGAGCGGTTCGGCGGGGTGCGCGACTACCTCCAGCGCGTGGTGGAGGAGGCCCGCGCCACCGGCTACACGGAGACGATCCTCGGCCGCCGCCGCTACCTCCCGGACCTCAACAGCGACAACCGCCAGCGCCGCGAGATGGCCGAGCGGATGGCGCTGAACGCCCCGATCCAGGGCACCGCCGCCGATATCGTCAAGATCGCCATGCTGAAGGTCGACGCGGCGCTGCGCGAGGCGAAGCTGGCGTCCCGGATGCTGCTCCAGGTCCACGACGAAATCGTGGTCGAGGTGGCCCCCGGCGAGCGCGAGAAGGTCGAGGAACTGGTCCGCCGGGAAATGGCCGCCGCCGTCGAACTGAGCGCCCCGCTCGACGTCTCGGTCGGCTCCGGCACGGACTGGGAGTCGGCGGCGCACTGACCGCGGCCCGCCCCGGGGGCTCTGGCCCTGGCCCGGTCCGGTGCCCGGGGCGGGCCTCGGCCTCCTCCGGCGGGCCGGGGTTCCGGTGCGGGCCGCCTCCCGGCGCGGCAGGAGCCGGTCCCGACGCACCCGCACCGTGTGCCGCCCCGGCTCCGATGCGGCGGCCCCGCCAGCCGCTGAGCGGCCTGGTCCGTCAGGGCTCGGAAGCGCGTACCCGCCGACGGCGGTCGGGGCCCTCCGCATCCGCATCCGCCTCTTCGGCCGCGCCTCGCGGCTGTCACGTCCCGCCGCCGTCGTTGGCCGGCCGGGCCCGGCGCGTACGGCGGTGCCGGAGCCGTACGGCGACGGCGTAGAGCGGCAGGCCGAGGGCGAGGCCGGCACCGGCGCCGAAGAGGACGGACGGGACGTAGTCGAACCAGGTCGCCGCGTCCCCGTAGACGGCGTGCGCCCGCACCGTGCGGTGGACCGCGCCGACAAGTACGCACAGGACGACCGGGACGGCTGGCAGCAGCCGCCACCGAACGGTCAGCGCGGGGACGGCGGCGAGGGCCACCTCACCGGCCACCGCACCAGCACCACCCGCCGTCACATCGGCACCACCCGCCCCCGCAGCTGGTCCCGAAGCCCCGTCGGTTGACGTACCCGGGACCGCCCCCGCAGCGGGTCCCGATGCCCCACCGGCAGTCACCCCCGGCCCCGCGCCCCCGCCCCCGCCGCCGCCCTTCAGCGCGGACCGGAGGAACCAGCCGATCGCGCCCAGTGCGAGCGCAGACGTGCCGTACTGGAGGTACATCGTCAGCGGGCGGCCGCCCACGGTCCGGTCCAGGGCGGGGATCAGCCGGGTGCCCCAGAGGCCCGGGTGGGTGAAGGCGTCCCAGACGACATGGGTCGTGGAGCCGAGTACCGCCGAGAGGCAGAACCACCCGGCCGACGCGGCGAGTTGGCCCGGCCGGTGCGGGCGCCACGGGCGTCCGCGGACAAGCGCGTGGACCCGGCCTTGCCGAGCCCGGGGCAGCAGGGCCACCAGCGGTTCGCGCAGCAGCAGCCAGCCGCCGACCAGCGCGGCGGTGATCAGGACATCCACCGTCAGGACGCCCCGCAGGCTGTGGGTGAAGGCGCCGAACAGCATCGCGCCCGGAATCAGCGAGTCCGCGAAGTACGTCACATCCGGCGCGAAGGAGCCCGCGACGAGCGCGGAGGCGATCAGCGGGCCGCGCGCAGCCCCGGTCCGCCGGACGGCAGGCAGCACTGCCGCGGCATGGCTGAGCGTGAATGGCATGGATTGCTCCCGGTATGTCCTCTGAACAATGCGGATCGTTGTGCAGGCCGACCAGATCGTCGTGACGGCCGACAAGAATGCTGGCTGCCCGTCCTGAGGTGTCGTAGTCTCGCCTGAGTTGGAGCGCAGGGGAGCGCCGTGCCGCGTCATCCACGCGGCGGGGCAACGCGGAGGGGACGGACAGGTATGGCAGCCAGGTACGGACGGCGGCTCCGCAAAGGAGCGGCCTCGACGGCGGTGGCGGCAGCGGCACTCGCCGCGCTGACCGCCTCTCAGGCACCGGGCGTCGCGCAGAGCGTCGTCGCCAAGGAACAGCCCGCGCCCGCGCACCCGCCCGCGGACACCTCCGTCGACGGCGGCTCGGCGTACTACACCGATCTGCCGCCCCTCAACAGCCCGGTACCGCCCGGGGGTTCGGACGGTCCCGGCACCACCGCCGGCACCGGCATCGGAACCGGTGCCACCGAGGCCGGTATCCCCGCGACGGTGCTCGCCGCGTACAAGAAGGCCGAGGCGGCGATAGCCGAGTCCGATCCGGGATGCCGGCTGCCCTGGCAGCTGCTCGCCGCGATCGGCAAGGTGGAGTCCGGCCATGCGAACGGCGGCGCGGTCGACGTCGAGGGCACCACCCTCAAGCCGATCCTCGGCCCGCAGCTCAACGGCAACGGATTCGCGAGCATCCCCGACACCGACGGCGGCCGTTACGACGGCGATCCCCGGTACGACCACGCCGTGGGCCCGATGCAGTTCATCCCGTCCACCTGGTCCAAGGGCGGCCCCGACGGCAACGGCTGGGGCGCCGACGGCAACGGCGACGGCAAGAAAGACCCCAACAACGTCTTCGACGCGACGCTCGCCGCCGGCCACTACCTCTGCAACGGCGGCCGCGACCTGTCGGTACAGCGCGACCTGGAGCGCGCGATCCTCAGCTACAACTACTCCCAGGACTACCTCCACACGGTGCTGTCCTGGTACGCGTACTACCGCAAGGGCACCCACGAGGTGCCGGACGGCACGGGCGCCCTGCCGGTACACCACAGCGGCTCGGGTACCGGCAGCGGCGGCCCGGCCGGTGGCGCGCGTCCCGGCGCGGACGGCGCGGCGCGTCCCGGCGGCTCGGGCACGGGCGGCGCCAAGCCCGGCAAGACGACGCCGGACAAGCCGAAGGAGCCCGCCGGGCCCGGCGGTTCGCACGGCTCCGACGGCTCGCCCGGCGGCGGTGACAAGCCGACCCCGACGCCCACCCCCACCCCGCCCGCCAAGCCCGCGCCGCTCACCGCCCTCGAACGGGTCGGCGACAAGAGCCTGACCGCCACCGCGGGCACCGAGTTCGCCGCGCCGCCACGGGTGCGCGCCGAGGACGCCGCAGGCAAGCCCGTCGCGGGCGCCTCCGTCCGCTTCACGCTCGTGGGCTCCACGGACGCCCGCTTCCCCGGCGACGCGACCGCTGTCACCGTCACCACCGGCAAGGACGGCCTGGCCACCGCCCCGACGCTGCGCGCGGGTGACAAGGCCGGTGCCTTCACCGTCCGGGCGACCGCCGTCGGCCGCACCGTGCCCGCCGTCGACTTCGACGGGACCGTCAAGGCCAAGCCCGCGCCGAAGGCCGATGCGCTCGCGCGTACCTCCGACAAGGAGCTGACGACGACCGCGGGCGCGGCGTTCGCGGACGACGCGGTCGAGGTCAAGGCGACGTACCAGGGCAAGGCGGTGGCGGGCGTGCGGGTCACCGCGACCATGGTCACCGACGACCCGAAGAACCCGGTCGAGAACGGCGCAGGCCCCTACTTCAAGAACCCCGGGGCCACCGGCGCGGACAAGGACAAGCCGGTCCGCACCCTGACCACCCTCACCACGGACGCCAACGGTCTGCTGAAGCTCCCGAAGATCTACACCGATGCGCACACCGGGACGTTCCAGCTGAGGCTCACCACCGCCGACGGCGCCGTACTCACCGTCAAGCTGAACGTCCAGGCGCCGACGGGCGCGTAGCGGCCCGGCCCGGGGCCCCGCCCCACGGCCGCCCGCCCCGCCACATACCCCGCAGCCACCTCACGCACCGCCGTCCCGCCCGCATCCGGGGAGGGGCGGCGGTGCAACGTGTTCTCATCTGTGCCGCCCATTGCTACGGTGCCCCCGCCCTGACGCCGCATCAGCTCTCCGGGAGGCCGGCCATGCGCGCCCTCAAAGCAGCCGCGGTCGGACTGGCCGCCGCGCTCGCCCTCGTCTTCGCCGTCACGGCGATCGGCGGGCCCGCCGGCCGGACCTCGCCCGAACCGCTGCTGACCACCGTCCCCGCGCACCCCTGAGGGAGGGACACCGCCGCCATGCGCCGTACAGCCAGTCTGGTGCTCCTCGCCGTCGCCGTCTTCTGCACCGCCCTGTCCCCACTGCTGCGGTGGTACGCCTTCCCGCGGCTCGCCAAGATCCCGCCCGGCCAGTACCAGACCATGGTCCTGGAGGCATCGCCCGCCACCCTCGTCGACTACGGGACGATGAAGGCCAAGCAGGTGCCCAAGGTCACCATCGTGCAGACCCTCAAGGGCAATGTCGCCGAGTCCGCCCGGATCGCGCGGACCGCGGGCCGCGATGTCGTCGTCTGGGACACGCTGTCCTACGTCGCGGGGCCCGACGGCAAGATGGTCTCCGAGATCCCCGAGCGCTACATCTTCGACGCGCACTCCCAGGAACCCGTGCACGCCACCGGCGAGATGGTCGACGGCGACCCGGTCCGCCGCACCGGTATCGAGTACAAGTGGCCCTTCCTCACCGAGAAGCGCGACTACACCTACTTCGACGCCCAGACCCGTACCTCCGCCCCCATCCACTACAAGGGGACCCGCACCTTCCACGGGCTGGAGGTCTACTACTTCGAGCAGACCATCCCCTGGACCAAGGTCCCGCTCCCCAAGAAGATGCCCGTCCAGGGCATCACCCCGGAGTCCGTCGAGAAGCTGGGTACCACCCGCTGGTACACGACCAAGCGGATGTTCTGGGTGGACCCGGTCACCGGTGCGCCCGTCAACGGCCAGGAGATCCACCAGGAAGAGCTGCGCGGCGGCCAACTGCTGCCCGGCGGCGGTAAGGTCACCGCCTTCGCCGGCCATGTGAAGATGCGCGCCGACTACGTCGACGCCACCGTGGCCCTCGTGAAATCCCAGCGGACCCTGGTCCTGCTGCTCACCCGCTACCTCCCCTGGGGCTGTCTCGCCCTCGGCGCCGTGCTGCTCGCCTTCAGCCTGCACTTGGAAGCCCGCGGCCGCCGCCCCGGCCCCGGCACCGCCGGCGGAGACCGGCCCGAAACCGGAGCCGGTCCCGGCCCTGACCCCGGTCCTGACCTGGGCGGCCCCGTACCGCCGCCGTCCGCGCCCCGCACTGTCAGTGGCGGCCCGTAGGGTTGTCCGCATGACGCAGACGAACCGCCCGCCGCCCGCTGAAGTGGCACACCAGACACCGGAGTTGACCCGCCGTGCCCGAGGTGCCGGAGCCGCCGCGGCCGCACCGCCCCGGCGAGGCGGCGGCCCCTGGAGCCGCGCCACGGAAACGGTCTACGGATCCCGCCCGCACCCAGCCCGCGCGCCCGCCGCGCCCTCAGCCCCGCTTGAGCCGCGCCGTCGTGTGCCGGGTCGGCTCGGCCGTCGAAGGGTCCTCCGGCCAGGGGTGCTTGGGATAGCGACCGCGCAACTCCGCCCGCACGGAGCGGTACCCGCCCTGCCAGAACGAGGCGAGATCGGCCGTGACGGCGGCCGGACGCCCGGCGGGGGAGAGCAGATGCACGAGGACGGGCACCCGTCCGCCGGCCACCCGCGGTGACTCCTGGCGGCCGAACAGCTCTTGCAGCTTGACGGCCAGTACCGGCTGCTCACCGCCGTAGTCCACCCGTACCCGCGACCCGCTCGGCACCTCGATGCGCTCCGGCGCCAGCTCGTCGAACCGGGCCGCGTCGCCGGTCGCCCACGGCAGCAGCCGGGCCAGCGCCTGCCCCGCGTCGACCCGCGCCAGATCGGCACGCCGCCGTACCCGCCCCAGCTCCACCCCCAGCCACTCCTCGACGCGCGCCAGCAGCGCCGCGTCCGACACGTCGGGCCACGGCGCACCCAGCTCCCGGTGCAGGAACGCCATCCGCTGCCGCAGTGAGACCGCCCCCGGCGACCACCGCAGCAGCCCCGGCCCCTCCTGCCGCAGCCCCGACACCACCGCGTCCCGCAGCAGCCCGGGATCGGGCGAGGTCAGCGGCCGGGCGGTCAGCTCGATCGCCCCCAGCCGGGTCACCTTCCTGGCCACCACGTCCCCGTCCGACCAGCGGACCTCCTCGCCCGAGGAGTACAGCGCCCGCGCCGCGGCGCGGGCCGTCGCCTCGTCGATCACCGCCGCGAGCCGCACCCGTGCCGAGGCCGCCGCCACCGGCCGGTCCGCCACCGCCACCGCCAGCCACGCCGCATCACGCAGCCGCGACCCGTCCCCGGCCCGCGCCCCGGGGCCGGGCCCCGCCCCGGCCAGCTCGGCCCCGGTCCCCGACGCCATCAGATAGCTCCCCACACCCCGCATCCGGGCCACCCGCTCCGGAAACGCCAACGCGGCCACCAGCCCGGCAACGGCATCGTCCCCCGGCCCTGTCTCTGACCCTGTCTCCGACCCTGTCCCCTCACCCGTCCGCGGGCCCCCGGCGGCCTCCGTACCCCCGCCGGCACCGGAACTCCCGCCGGCCGCCGATACCAACCGCCGCGTCTCCTGCCGCCACCTGGCGGCGTACGCGTCACCGCCCCGGCGCGCCGTCCGCCACGCACCGGCCAGATCGTCGCCGTACGTCCGCGGCGGCTCCTCGCTCAGCAGGGCCACCACCTCCGCGGCCCGCCGCAGACCGACCTCCCCGGCGCCGTCCAGCAGCGCTCGGGCGAGCCGCGGCGGGAGCCCGAGCCGCCCCATCCGCACCCCCCGGTCCGTCGCCCGGCCGTCCGCGTCCACCGCGCCGATCGCCGTCAGCACCTCCCGGGCCGCGGCCAGCGCACCGGCCGGCGGGGCGTCCAGCAGGGCCAGGCCGGCCGCCGACGGATCGCCCCAGCAGGCCGCCTGCAACGCGAACGCCGTGAGGTCCGCGACCTTGATCTCCGGGTCGGGAAAGCGCGGCAGCCGCCCGTCCTCACCCTCCGACCAGCAGCGGTAGACCACGCCCGGCGCCTCGCGGCCGGCCCGCCCGGCGCGCTGCCGGGCCGCCGCCTGCGAGGCCCGTACGGTCGTCAGCGCACTGAGCCCGCGCGCGTGATCCGTCCGCGGCACCCGCGCCAGCCCGCTGTCCACCACCACCCGCACACCGGGCACGGTCAGGCTCGACTCCGCCACCGAGGTGGCCAGCACCACCCGCCGGACGCCGTCCCCGCCCGCCAGCACCGCGTCCTGCACCTCGGCCGGCGCCCGCCCGTGCACCTGCCACACCTCGGCGTCCACCCCGGCCAGCTGCCCCGCGACCCGCCCGATCTCCCCGACCCCGGGGAGGAAGCACAGCACATCCCCCGACTGCTCCCGCAGCGCCCGCCGGACCACCGCCGCGACATGCGTCAGCAGCGCCGGATCGACCCGCATCCCGTGCGCCGGCCGCACCGGCCGCTCCGGCGGCGCCCACACCACCGCCACCGGATGCGACACCCCCGCCGCCTCGACCACCGCGGCCGCGCCCCCGGGACCGCCCAGCAGCCGCGCCCACCCCTGCGCGTCCGTCGTCGCCGACGCCGCCACCAGCCGCAGCTCCGGCCGCAGCGTTTCGCGCACGTCCAGCAGGAAGGCCGCGGAGGTATCGGCGTCGAGATGCCGCTCATGGCACTCGTCGAGCACCACGACATCGACACCGGCCAGCTCCGGATCACGTTGCAGCCGCTGCAACAGCACCCCGGTGGTCACCACCTCCACGGCGGTACGGGGCCCGGCCCGGCGCTCGCCGCGCACCGTGAACCCGACCCGCTCGCCCACTTTCTCGCCCAGCAGCCAGGCCATCCGCCGGGCCGCGGCGCGCGCGGCGATCCGCCGGGGCTCGGCGACCAGCACCCGCCGCGCCGGCCCCGCACCGGTCAGGCCCGCGAGATCCAGCGGCACCAGGGTCGTCTTACCGGTGCCCGGCGGCGCGCAGAGCACCGCCGTACCGGCCCCGTCGAGGGCCTCGCGCAGCGCGGGCAGAGCGGTACGGACGGGCAACTGCGCAAGAGCGTCACGGCGGATCACCGCTCCAGTCTGCCGCCCCGGTGCCCCGCGGCCCCCGGCCGGGCCCCGGGCCCGTCCTCCGGAGCCGGGGTCATCCGCCTCCGGACGCCCTCACTCCGCCACGCAGACGAAGATCGCCGTCCCCGGGATCAGATGTCCGCGCAGTGGGGACCAGCCGCCCCATTCCTGCGCGTTCCATTCCGGCCACTCCGGTTCGACGAGATCCACCAGCCGGAACCCGCCGGCCACCACGTCCCGCACCCGGTCGCCCAGCGTCCGGTGGTGCTCGACGTACACCGCCCGGCCCGTCCCGTCCTGCTCGACGTACGGCGTGCGGTCGAAGTAGGAGGCGGCCACCGACAGCCCCTCGGGGCCGGGCTCGTCGGGGAAGGCCCAGCGGATGGGGTGCGTGACGGAGAAGACGAACCGGCCCCCGGGCCGCAGCACCCTGCGCACCTCGCGCAGCACCCGTACCGGATCGGCCACGAACGGCAGCGCGCCGTACGCGGAGCAGGCGAGATCGAAGGAGCCGTCGCGGAACGGCAGCGCCCCGGCGTCCGCCTCCACCAGATCGGTGCCTCCGGCCGCCTCCGTCGCCGCCCCGTCGGCGATCCGCAGCGCGTGCTGCAACTGCCGGTGCGAGAGGTCGAGCGCCACCGGCCGGGCGCCCTGCGCCGCCAGCCAGCGGGAACACTGCGCCGCGCCGGCCCCGATCTCCAGGATCCGCCGCCCCTTCAGCTCGGCGGCCGGCCCGAGCAGCGCGGCGTCCGCCTCGTCGAGCCCCTCGGGGCCCCAGACGAAGCGGTCGTCCCCGAGGAACGCGCCGTGCTCGCTCTGGTACTCGTCCGCGTTCCTGTCCCACCAGCCGCGACTGGCCCGGCTGCTCTCGGTGTCCGAGGCGCCACGTCGCGTCGCCTCCGGCTCTTGGTCTTGGTTCATCGCGCCCGTCGTCGTAGTCTTCGCTGAGCTTGTAGCAGCAGGGGACTGTGAGGCCGTACGACCTCGCGGAAACATTGCGTTCGCCAGATATAGGGCCTTCTGCCCTGGGTGTGCGCCTTCGCGCATTGACCGTGTCCGGCTGCCCCCGTATGCTACAAGTTGCGCTGCGGGCCTGCGCGCCTCAGACGGAGCAGGTCGCGCTCGCATCTGTATGTATGTCCCCTCGGTTTTCGAGGCGCTCCAGTCGCTCCAGTTCGTAAGGGGCTTCCGGAAAGTGCGCCTCTGACGCTGTCCGGCTTATGCAGAGGCGATACCGGCTCTCGGCGTAGCAGTACCTACGACTTCAATGTCCGTACCGGAGCCCTTTCCCACATGACGAGCAGCACCGAGACCACCGCCACCACCCCGCAGGTTGCGGTCAACGACATCGGTAACGAGGAAGCTTTCCTCGCCGCGATCGACGAGACGATCAAGTACTTCAACGACGGCGACATCGTCGACGGCGTCATCGTGAAGGTCGACCGGGACGAGGTCCTGCTCGACATCGGTTACAAGACCGAAGGCGTCATCCCCAGCCGCGAGCTGTCGATCAAGCACGACGTCGACCCCAACGAGGTCGTCGCCGTCGGTGACGAGATCGAGGCCCTGGTTCTCCAGAAGGAGGACAAGGAAGGCCGCCTCATCCTGTCCAAGAAGCGCGCTCAGTACGAGCGTGCCTGGGGCACGATCGAAAAGATCAAGGAAGAGGACGGGATCGTCACCGGTACGGTCATCGAGGTCGTCAAGGGTGGTCTCATCCTCGACATCGGCCTCCGTGGCTTCCTCCCGGCCTCCCTGGTCGAGATGCGCCGCGTGCGCGACCTCCAGCCCTACGTGGGCAAGGAGCTCGAGGCCAAGATCATCGAGCTGGACAAGAACCGCAACAACGTGGTCCTGTCCCGCCGTGCCTGGCTGGAGCAGACCCAGAGCGAGGTCCGTCAGACCTTCCTCACCACCCTCCAGAAGGGTCAGGTGCGCTCCGGCGTCGTCTCCTCCATCGTCAACTTCGGTGCCTTCGTGGACCTGGGTGGCGTGGACGGTCTGGTGCACGTCTCCGAGCTGTCCTGGAAGCACATCGACCACCCCTCCGAGGTCGTCGAGGTCGGCCAGGAGGTCACGGTCGAGGTCCTGGACGTCGACATGGACCGCGAGCGCGTCTCCCTGTCGCTCAAGGCGACGCAGGAAGACCCGTGGCAGCAGTTCGCCCGGACCCACCAGATCGGTCAGGTCGTCCCGGGTAAGGTCACCAAGCTCGTTCCCTTCGGTGCGTTCGTGCGCGTCGACGAGGGCATTGAGGGCCTGGTCCACATCTCCGAGCTGGCCGAGCGCCACGTGGAGATCCCGGAGCAGGTCGTCCAGGTCAACGACGAGATCTTCGTCAAGGTCATCGACATCGACCTCGAGCGCCGTCGCATCAGCCTCTCGCTGAAGCAGGCCAACGAGTCCTTCGGTGCCGACCCGTCCGCGGTCGAGTTCGACCCGACCCTGTACGGCATGGCCGCGTCCTACGACGACCAGGGCAACTACATCTACCCCGAGGGCTTCGACCCCGAGACCAACGACTGGCTCGAGGGCTACGAGACCCAGCGCGAGGCGTGGGAGAACCAGTACGCCGAGGCGCAGCAGCGCTTCGAGCAGCACCAGGCCCAGGTCATCAAGTCCCGCGAGGCCGACGAGCAGGCGGCGGCCGAGGGTGCTGCGGCGCCGGCGGCCGGCGGCGGCAGCGGCAACGCCGGTGGCGGCAACGTCTCCGGTGGCTCGTACTCCTCGGAGTCGGCGGACAACTCCGGCGCCCTGGCGTCGGACGAGGCCCTGGCCGCGCTCCGCGAGAAGCTGGCCGGCGGCCAGAGCTGATCGCTCACCGCTAGGCAGTAGCCGATAGGCGAAGGCCCGTTCCCTCAGGGGAGCGGGCCTTCGTCGTGTCCGGGGGCTCTGGCGGGGTCCGCGACCGGCCGGGCCGGTCAGCCCACCGGGACGCCCGGGTTGGCGATGCCGCGGCCGCCGGTGACGGTGTTGTCGAGGGCGATGGTGACCGGGCAGTCGGCCGCGTCGTAGTTGGTGATGTTGAAGGCGTAGCGGCCGGCGCCCGTCGCCCCGCTCAGGTCGGACTTGTTGCCGCGGAAGACCGTGCCGCAGCCCCAGCCCGGCTGCTGGGTGTGGGTCTCGTAGCCGTTGTTGGTGGTGTGGCGGCCGGTGTTGTTCTCGACGAGGACGTCGTTGCCCTTCACGTCGACCCAGGAGTCGTCGAAGTGGACGCCGGTCAGGCCGCTGCCGTCGAAGGTGTTGCCGATGATCTTCGTGCCGGTCGTGCCTTCCTTGACGTCGACGTTCTCGGCGCCGACGCCGGGGCCGATCGTGTTGTCGAGGATCTGCACGTTGTCGCTCTTGTCGTCGGTGCCGCCCGCACTGCCGACGTAGACCCCCTCACCCATCCCGCGGCCGTCCTTGCCGGTGTCGCGGATCGTGGAGTTCTTGATGATCCCGTTCTTGCTGGACTTGCGGAAGTGCACGCCCTCCATGTCGAGGTCGTGGATGCTGACGGAGTCGATGACGACGCCGTTCGCGCCGTCCGTCACTATCCCCTTCTGGCCACCGGTGACGCTGATCCCTTTGACGGTCCAGTACGAGGCGCCGTCCAGATGCAGTCCGTAGCCGCCGCTCGCGGAGAGCACGGCCTTCGACGAGCCGGTGAGGGTGATCCGGGACGCGGCGGCGCCGGCGACGGAGGTTTTGAAGTTGCCCCGGTACGTCCCGTCGGCGAGCTGGATGGTGTCGCCGGGGCGGGCGGCGTTGAGCGCGGCCTTGAGCTGGGCCGCGGTCGATACGCCGATGGCGCGGGCGGGGGAGTGCGAACGGGCGCCGGCGGAGGCGGGGTTGCCGACGGCCGCCGTTGTGACGGTCAGGACGGTGGCGACCGCCAGCAACGCGGCGGCCGAGAGGTGCAGGAGAGGTCCGGTGCGCATGCAACTGCCTTTCCATATCTGAACGTTGGGCGTGAGTGTGAATCGCGAGGGTGCCCGTGAAGCTAGAGGCGGGGCTGAAGAGGCGTCAAGGTTTCGCGGCGGATGTGCGCGCATGCCGGACACGATCAATCCGGTCGTCAACTCTGCTTTGCGGGACGGTAGTTCAGAGGTGTGAATTTTGGCGCCACGGTCGCCGACGGCGGGGCGGAACGTGGAGGTGGCGTGGCGCACTCCGGCATCGGACCGTGCGGGCAGGTGGCATCGTCCGTGGAGTGAACGTGGCGCGATCTCGTCGGTGCGGAAGCCGGATCGCCGGAGCGGCCGGTGCCGGTGGTGTGGCCGGTATCGGGCTGGGGGAGAGCGCGAAGGGGCCGGGAATGCGGGGCCGGTGTGGGACGTTCTTCCCCACGGATACGAGGAGGAGCGGTCACTGTGTTGGATCCCCAAGGGTTGTACGAATGGGAGCCGAGCGGGCTCGCGGCGGTTGAGGCGATCGCCGCCAGGGACTCCGCCGGTCTGGTGCTGCTGTATCACTTCGACGGCTATATCGACGCCGGCGAGGCGGGCGACCAGATCGTGGAGCGGCTGCTCGACGGGCTGACGCACCGAGTGGTCGCACGCTTCGACCACGACCGACTGGTCGACTACCGCGCCCGCCGTCCGCTGCTCACCTTCCAGAGCCACCGCTGGACCGCGTACGAGACCCCGAGCATCCAGTTGCGACTGGTCGAGGACACGACCGGCGCACCGTTCCTGCTGCTGTCCGGCCCCGAGCCGGATGTGGAGTGGGAGCGCTTCGCCGCGGCGGTGCGGCAGATCGTGGAGCGGCTCGGGGTACGGCTGTCGGTCAATTTCCACGGCATCCCGATGGGCGTGCCGCACACCCGCCCCGTTGGGATCACGCCGCACGGCAACCGCACGGACCTGATGCCGGGGCACGGCAGTTTTTTCGACGAGGCCCAGGTGCCCGGCAGCGCCGAGGCGCTGATCGAGTTCCGGCTCGCCGAGGCGGGGCACGACGTTCTGGGTGTGGCGGCGCACGTACCGCACTACGTCGCCCGCTCCGCGTATCCGGACGCCGCGCTCACGGCCCTGGAGGCGGTGACGGCCGCGACCGGTCTGGTACTGCCCACCGCGGCGCACTCGCTGCGCACGGAGGCGCTGCGGACCCAGGAGGAGATCGAACGGCAGATCTCCGAGGGGGACGAGGAACTGGTCGCGCTGGTCAGCGGGCTGGAGCATCAGTACGACGCGGTGGCCGGGGCCGAGACGCGCGGGAATCTGGTGGCCGAGCCGATGGAGCTGCCTTCGGCGGACGAGATCGGCAGGGAGTTCGAGCGCTTTCTCGCGGAGCGGGAGGGTGACGGAGGCGGGGCATGAACCCGGGCTGAGGCCGGCCTCGGTCTGCTGCCGACCCCGGCCTGAGCGTGACCCGGGTCCGAGGGGGCTGGAATCCGGGGCGGGGGAGCTGGGCGATGTGCTGCGCGGTGGGTGGCCGGTTGAGCGGTGGGCCGGCCTGCCCGTTGGGCCGGTCCGGCTGGTGTGGCGCGCGCCGTTCGGCCGGTGCGGTGCGCGCAGTGTGCGCACCGCGATGTGTGCGGCGTGGTGCGGTGTGTGCGGTGCCGGGGCCGCCGTTCCGTGGACCGTATAGCGTGGGCGCATGGTGAAGGTGGGGCTGACGGGCGGAATCGGTGCGGGTAAGAGCGAGGTCTCGCGGTTGCTGGCGTCCTATGGCGCGGTGATCGTGGACGCCGACAGAATCGCCCGCGAGGTTGTCGAGCCGGGGACGCCCGGACTGGCGGCGGTGGTCGAGGAGTTCGGGGCGGGTGTCCTCGCGCCCGACGGTACTCTCGACCGGCCGAAACTGGGCGGCATCGTCTTCGCCGACCCGGAGAGGCTGAAGGCGCTGAACGCGATCGTGCACCCGCTGGTGGGCGCCCGCTCGGCCGAACTCGAGGCGTCGGCGGGGCCGGACGCGGTGGTGGTGCACGATGTGCCGCTGCTGGCGGAGAACGGCCTGGCACCGCTGTACGACCTGGTGATCGTCATCGACGCCGCCCCGCAGACCCAGTTGGACCGGCTGGTGCGGCAGCGCGGTATGACGGAGGACGAGGCGAAGTCCCGGATGGCGGCGCAGGCGACCCGCGAGCAGCGTCTGGCGATCGCGGATCTCGTCATCGACAACGACGGACCGCTGGCGGAACTGGAACCGCAGGTCCGCGAGGTCTGGGAGCGCTTGCGGAGCCGGTGAGGCGGATGGGGCGGGGCTGATGGGCGGCGGGGCGGCGGGGCATACGGGCGGACGTGGCGGGAGCGCCTGCGGGTGGCGTTGGGGTGGGCGGTAGCCTCGCCGCCATGACTGCTACCGATCTTGACTCCGCGACCGTTGTTTCGGGCCCCGGCTCTGGCGCTGGCCCTGGCGCTGAAGCCGGCTCCGATGTCCCCGAGGTCTCCGCTGTGCCCGCCGCTTCGTTCGTCGTCAGTGTCCCCGGGTTCGCGGATGCCGATCTGGAGCCGGAGCCGCTGGACCCCGGTCAGATCGTCTCCGGGGAGCCGGTGGTGACCGGCAAGGTGCTGTGGGAGTCGCCGGACGGGCGGCAGATCCGGGGGGTCTGGCAGATCACGCCCGGCGTGGTGACGGACACCGAGGCCAATGAACTCTTCGTGGTCGTCAGCGGGCGCGCCACGATCGAGGTGGAGGACGGTCCGGTGCTCCAGGTGGGACCGGGCGACGCCTGCATACTGCGCGAAGGCGACCGCACGCGGTGGACCGTGCACGAGACGTTGCGCAAGGCGTACCACATCAGCCTGTAGGGGCGGGTCCATGGGGAAGGGGCGGAGCGGGGAGCGGGTGGGGCACGGGGAATTCGGTGGCTGACGGGATTGTTGTCGGGGCACGTAACGCCGTGCGGTGGGTGGCTGACGGGCTGCCCGGACGGCCCCGGAGAGGAGACGGCCGTGCCCGATCGCAGCCCCGAGACGCATGTCATCGACTTCCGCGCCGCGGAGCACCTGTTGGAGGCCCGCGATCCGCGCGGTGCGATCCGGCTGCTGGACTCTGTCATCTCCGCGCACCCCGAGAACACCGCGGCCCGACTGCTGCGTGCCCGCGCCTTCTTCCTCGCCGCTCAACTGCGTCCCGCCGAACTCGAGTTCCAGATCGTGCTGGAACGCGAGCCGGACAATGCCTTCGCCCACTTCGCGCTGGGCCGCACCCTGGAGCGCGCCAACCGGCCCGCGGAGGCGCTGCGTCACTTCCGCCTCGCGGCGGCCCTGGAACCGCGCCCGCAGTTCATCGAGGCGGCCCGCTTCGCGAGCGGTACGAATGACGACGGATGACGGTGACGGCGGCTCCGGTGCGGGCCGCCGCCGGGGTGGGGGCCAGCGGGCCGGGGCCGGACAGCAGCTCGCCGCGGACCTGCGGATCCGGGTGGCGTCCCGGCCCGGACGGACGATTCCGGTCCGGGGCATCGCTCCGGTCGGTGATGCAGGCCCACATGTTCACGTCCAGCATGTTCACTTCCAGGATCTCGGTGGGTGGCCGGACTCCGCGGCGTACGCCCGGAGTCCGCGGCGTACGCGCTGATTTGCCGACTTGGAGAAGGATCGCTCGGCCGGGCTCGGCCATCGTGGGTTCGCTGGGTGGGGACTCCGCTGGGGTGTGAAGACAGTTCGCCGGGTGGGAGGGCGATCGGCGCGACCCGCTGACGGGGACGTGAGGGTGGACGCGCGGGTGGGCGGAGAATCGGTGCTGCATCGTCGGGACTCTGCGGGTGGCGTACTTGCGGCGGGTCAGATGGGCCTGGCGGCCTTCGGATACCTCCTTGCCGGTCGTGGTTGGGAAACGGCGGAACGTGATCTGGCGGCGTCGGAGGTGGGGTGAATCGACGGCCTTGCCGGTCGTCGTACACGGTCGGCTGCCCGGGGCGAGGCCCGTCCGCCGGTCCGTCCGGCCGGCTGGTCCTGATGGAAGCCGTTCCGCGATGTGGGTACGGCACCCCGTGGCAGTTCCGGATTGACGGCGGCGCTTTACGGTCCGGCCTTGCGTCTGCGGCCGGCGGTATCCCGTCTGCCGAAGGTGTCATTCCGGCCGTGATCGGGCTCGTAGGGGGGTATGTCCTTGCCCGGCTGGTAGTGCGGTCCCTGTCGGATGTGCCGGATCACCAGTGACAGATCGACCGCCGCCACCGCCGCCACGGCGGCACACGCCGCCGCCCATTCCGGCCTGCCGGCCATGACGAAGGCAACTGTTCCGGCGATGGTCCACAGGAGTCCCCACAGCGCCAGCCCACAGCGCATTTTCAGTGGGCTGCGTGCCTGAAGGGGTTCGTTTCCCGTACGCATCGGCACCCATCTCCCACCTACAGGATCCTCCCGCCGGGCAAGCCCGTCACCTGCCCCGTGGTGGCGATTCGGGAAGCGCGTCAGGGGGTGGTGCGACGGCCGTTCCGCAGGTCTGGACGCGGGGCGTGGTGCTGCTACTGCCGTCCGTGTGGGGGTTGGTCCGGAGTTCTGTGCGCAGCGTCGTCGCCCCATGACGTCCTGTACGTGCCGGATGTCTGCTACCGCATCAGTGCTCCTCACTGTCCTTCCCTGCCCTTCGCGTTCCGTCTGCCGCATCACTGGCTGTCGCACCACCGCCTGCCGTCCCACGGGCCACGACGCCATGGCCGTGCTTCGGGCGAGGGTGGCCTCGTTGGCGTGGGGGTGGGACCCACGGCTCCCCGTCTTTCCGGGCGATATCGCGCTCCGTGCCGTCACCTCCGCGAACTCGTTCATTCGGTCCATGGGGGTCACGGGGCCCACACGGTCCATGTGATTCATGGAGTCCACGCGGTCCATCGGGTCTGTCGTATCGGTCCTCGGTTCCCGCTTCGCGGGGTCGTGGATCGCCCGCCGGATGACCGTTGAGCCAGGAGAGCCCGCCGATGTCGAGTTGTGAGCGGGCGCGGGTCACCGCGACGTAGGCCAGGCGCGCCTCGTCGATGTCGATCGGCCCGGGGAGCGGTGCGCCGTCCTCGCCGCGCTCGTCGAGGTCGCCAGGGGGCGTGAAATCGTCCGCGATACGCACGCTCGCCCACTCCCTGCCCTTGGCCCGATGTGCTGTGGACACCGTCACCTCGGCCGATTCCTCCGGCTGGAGCCGCTCCAAGGCGTGTAACAGGGCTGCGGTGCCGTGTTCGTCGACGAGCCCCACCAACGGCAGCAGATCCCGGCCCGCCGGGTCGTGCGCCGCGTATTCCCGCAGTTCCGCCCAGGACTCGAAGAGCATCAGCTCGGGATGGGACGTGCGGCGCCCCGCCTCCAGGTCGTGAGCGGCCCGCACCAGCGCGCTCAGCGCTTCGCCGCCACCGGCGAGCGCGACCCGGCGGTGTGCCTCCAGTTGCCTTATCACCTCCACCATCGCCCCGACGTTCGACCGGCACAGGATCGCCGCCGGATCGCGGACCGGGCCCAGCTCCGTATCCAGCCACGGGGATCCGGTGAGCCGGATCGGCGCGTCCACGATCGTCAGCCAGCGGTTGGCCTCCGCGGCCAGTGCAGGCCCGAAGCGGAACGAGCGGGAGAGCGTGAGCTGTCTGCCGTCGAATCCGGTCATCACATCGCGTGCGCCGCGCCAGCCGTAGACGGCCTGAGCGGAGTCCCCGACCAGCACCAGCTGTGCGTGGTCCCGCTGCGCCAGCAGGATCTGTTCGACCACGGGATTGGTGTCCTGTGCCTCGTCCAGGAGCAGGAAGTCCACCGGGATGACGGGCTCTCGCAGTGCCCACATCTTGAGGTAGTGGTCGTGCTCGAAGCGGACGACGCCGTGGTCGGGGCGCTGCAGGTCGCGCCATGCCTTGCGCGCGTAGGGCAGGACGATGCCGGTGAGCTGATGGTGCAGCGGCGCCGATTCCGCTCCGCGCAAGGGCGGTACATGGTGGCGCGTGATCTTCTCGTCGGCCGATTGGCAGAACCGGGTGACCGTGCGCAGAACCGTGTGGGAGAGGGCCTTGTGGTCGACCGTGCGCGCCCCGATGCGTACGGACAGGCCGACGTCGATGCCCAGTGCCGCGCCCGTTCTCCACCCCGCCTGCCGAGGGGCGTTCATCCGTGCCTGATAGGCCCTGCCCACCGCGGTGTACGCGAGGGCATGAGCGGTTCCGCAGGCCACGCTGGCGGGGAACTCCCGGGCGGCGTCGCGCGCGACGGCTCTGTTGAAGGCGATGTACCGGCCGAGTCGGCTCTCGCGCCGTGCTTCGCGCGCCAGCATCGTGAGGGTTGTCGTCTTGCCGGTGCCGGCACCGGCCTGGATCACGAGGTGGGTGCCGGCCCGAAACGCGTCGGCCGCGGCGGTCTGCTCGGGAGTGGGGGCATGCATGGGAACTCCTCGCCGACATGTAGCGATCACCGAGAGTGATTACGTCACTCACCGTAGCGGATTTTGGTGGGAGAGTGAGATGTGCTGTGCGGCCTGTGGATAACTCCGCGCGGTGGCCTCGGCGGGGCCCGAGTGAGACGTCGGCGACCGGCGTGGGAGGCGCGGCCGAGACGCATTGTCAGTGCCGTCTGCTTCCATCGACATCACGTTCCATCGACATCACGCACGGCGCGGCGGGACCGACGCCGGTGAGCAGCAGACGCGGGGGAGGGGCAGTGCGTACGACCGTAGACTCGCAGGTCGGGGCCGCGAGGGTGAGCCGGGCACGGCAGGCCCGGCCGTGGCCGCGACCGGCATCGGGCGAACAGGCACGAGGGGACGGCAGGGACGGTATGGCGAGGCGGTGGGAAGCGGCGGCAGAGACCGGTGGGCCGTCGGATGCCGCTCTGACGGCCGGTTCCGGGGCGAGCGGGGACACCGGCGGCCTCGCTGCCGCCGTGGCCCGGTGTGCCGTGGTCTTTCTGCCCGCCCGGCCACCGCGCGCCGGACACCTCGCCCTCTGGCGGCCCGATGGCGGCCCGCTCCCGGACATAGGGGCCGGGGAAGGGGCGGCGCAGGGCGCGGACGGAGTGGCCGGGCCGGCACAGCTGACGGTCGCCCGCCGCCACGGAAACGGCGCGCGCAGCCGCACCGTCCCCGCCGTACTGCTCCCGGTCGTCGACGCCGTTCCGCTGCTGGTCCGCGCCCGCCACGATCCGGCCGCCCACCCGGCCGCCGCCTGCTGGGGCGCGGCCACCCTGCACGCCCTCCACCTCGCCGCGCGCGGAAAAATGCTGCCGGGGCTGACCGCCGAGGACACCGACGCCTGGCGGGCCGGCCCGCTGGACCCCGACGACATCGCGCATCTGCGGGCCATCGCCGCCGCCATGCCCGCCGAGGCGTACGCCGTGCCGCTCCCCGGCAGCCGGCCGCTCCAGCTGCCCGACCCCGCAGCTCTGGTACGGCTCTTCGTGGACGCCGTCGCCGACACCCTGCCGCGCACCCCCGCCGCCGCCCTCGTGGCCGGCGCCCCGTTCGCCGCGAGTGCGCCGCAGCAGCTCCCGGGTGCCCGGGAATGGGCCGCGGAGGTCGCGGCCGGTGCCGACGCCGGAGTGCGGCTCTCCCTGCGCCTGGACCTGGCTCCGCACCGCCTCTTCGACACCGGGCGGCAGGACGCCGAGACCGACGCGGGCGGCGGTGCGGAAGGTGCCGGTGGCCCGGACGCCGCCGCTGTCGGCGGGCGCGACGGTGGCGGTGCCGAAGAGCGCGGGGCGGCGGCCGTCGTCCTCCAGGTCCACAGCCTCACCGACCCGACCCTGGTCGCCGACGCCCGCGACCTGTGGGAGGGCGACGGCCCCGACCACTTCGGCCCTCGCTCCCGCGTCGACACCCTCCTGGCACTGCGGCGCGCGGCCCGCGTCTGGCCTCCGCTCACCCGCTTCCTGGAGCGGCCGGTCCCCGACGTACTGCCACTCGGCGAGGACGAGCTGTACGAACTGCTGGGCGAGGCCACGCCGCGACTGGGCGCCGCCGGAGTGACCGTCCACTGGCCCAAAGAGCTGGCCCGCGGGCTGACCGCCGCGGCCGTGCTGCGCCCGGCTCCGGGCTCGGCCGCGGACGGCTTCGGCTTCTTCGACACCGATGAACTGCTGCAATTCCGCTGGCGGCTGGCGCTGGACGGCGCGCCGCTCAGCGAGGCGGAAATGGACACCCTCGCCGAGGCCCACCGCCCGATTGTCCGGCTGCGCGACCAATGGGTCCTGGTCGACGCCGCGCTCGTACGCAAGGCCCGCAAACGGGAACTGGGCTACCTGGACCCGGTCGACGCGCTCGCCGCGACGCTCCGCGGCACGACGGACGTGGACGGCGAAGAGGTCGAGGTGGTGCCCCTGGGCGCGCTCGCCGCGCTGCGCAGCCGCCTCACCGCCGACGCGCACCCCCTGCCCCAGCCACCCGGGCTGCGGGCGACCCTGCGCGACTACCAACTGCGCGGTATGGCCTGGCTCGACACCATGACCTCGACCGGCCTCGGCGGCTGCCTCGCCGACGACATGGGCCTCGGCAAGACCATCACCGTCATCGCCCTCCACCTCCACCGGCGGCCCACCGCACCCGTCCTCGTCGTCTGCCCCGCCTCCCTCCTCGGCAACTGGCAGCGCGAGATCGAGCGCTTCGCCCCCGGCACGCCCGTACGTCGCTTCCACGGCACCGGCCGCAGCCTCGACGGGCTGACCGGCGGTTTCGTCCTCACCACCTACGGGACGATGCGCAGCAGCGCTGCCCAACTGGCCGCCCACTCCTGGGGATGGGTCGTCGCCGACGAGGCCCAGCACGTCAAGAACCCGCGCTCCTCCACGGCCAAGGCGCTGCGTGGCATCAAGGCTCCGGCCCGGATCGCCCTCACCGGCACCCCCGTCGAGAACAACCTCTCCGAGCTGTGGGCCCTCCTCGACTGGACCACCCCTGGGCTGCTCGGCCCCCTCAAGACGTTCCGCGCGCTGCACGCCCGTGAGGTCGAAGGCGGCGAGGACCCGGAGGCGGCGCGGCGGCTGGCCCGGCTGGTGCGCCCGTTCATCCTGCGCCGCAAGAAGTCCGATCCCGGAATCGCGCCCGAACTCCCGCCCAAGACCGAGACGGACCACCCGGTGGCGCTGGGCCGCGAACAGGCCGCGCTCTACCAGGCCGTCGTCCGCGAGGCGCTCTCCCGGATCGAGGCCGCCGAGGGCATCGCGCGCCGCGGCCTGGTGATGAAGCTGCTCACCGCGCTCAAACAGATCTGCAACCACCCCGCGCAGTACCTCAAGGAGGCCGCGCCCGGTCTGGCCGCCCGTTCGGGAAAGCTCGAACTCCTCGACGAACTCCTCGGCACCATCCTCGCCGAGGGCGGCGCGACATTGGTCTTCACCCAGTACGTCGGCATGGCGCGGCTGCTCGAACGGCACCTCGACACCCATGGCATCGCGCACCAGTTCCTGCACGGCGGTACCCCCGTCGCCCAGCGGGAACAGATGGTCGATCGCTTCCAGTCCGGTCACACCCCCGTCTTCCTGCTGTCCCTGAAAGCGGCCGGTACGGGCCTCAACCTCACCCGCGCGGGACACGTGATCCACTACGACCGCTGGTGGAACCCGGCGGTGGAGGAGCAGGCCACCGACCGCGCCTACCGCATCGGCCAGACCCAGCCCGTCCAGGTCCACCGCCTGATCGCCGAGGGCACTGTCGAGGACAACATCGCCCAACTCCTCACCGCCAAAAGGGCCCTCGCCGATGCGGTGCTCTCCGGTGGCGAGGCCGCGCTCACCGAACTGTCCGACGCCGAGCTGGCCGACCTCGTCTCCCTGAGGAGGCCCGGGTGAACCCCCGTTCCGCAGTCGGCGGTTCCGGCTCCCACGGCTCCGGCGCGGGCCGGGCCGCGGCCATCGGCGGAACCACGGGCGCGGGCTTCCGGGGCCGGCCCGCCACCTCCGGGCGCGCCGCCGCGGCGGACCGGCTGGTCCGCGCTGACCGTTCGCGTACGTTCCCGCCGCTGCCGGCCCGTACCGGTACCGGAGGTCTGTCCGCCGAATCCTGGTGGGGGAGCGCATGGCTGGACGCGCTGGAGACCACCGCTCTCGACAGCGCCCGGCTCGCCCGCGGCCGGACGTACGCCCGCGACGGCCATGTGGACACCATCAACGTCACACCGGGCCGCATCGTCGCCACCGTACGCGGCAGCAGGCCCCGCCCCTACAGCGCCGAAATCCGCATCGGAACCCTCACCGACGAGGAGTGGTCCGGCCTCCTCGATGCGATCACCGCCGAGCCCGCCCAACTCGCCGCCCTCCTGGCCAAGAAGCTGCCCCGGGCACTGGCCGAGGAGGAGGCGCGCCTCCTGCCGGGGCCGGGTGACCTCGTGCCCCGCTGTTCGTGTCCGGACCACGGCCGGCCCTGCAAGCACGCCGCCGCGCTCTGCTTCCAGGTGGCCCGCCTCCTGGACGCCGACCCCTTCGTCCTGCTGCTGATGCGCGGCCGTGGCGAGCGCGAACTCCTCGACGAACTCTCCCGCCGCAACGCCGGCCACACCGCACGCGAAACCCGCGCACACCCCCTCGCGGCCCCCGTGCCGCCCGGCGGCAGAACCGTCCCCGGAGCCGCCGACGCCGCCACCGCACCCACCGTTTCCGGCGACCCCGGCCCGGTCCGAGAGACCCGCACCGCTGCCGGAACGGGATCCCCGGGAAGCCCCGCACCCCGCGGCGTCCTCGCCCGCGAGGCCCTCGGCGACCGCCCCCGGCCGCCGCTCCCGCCGCCCCTGCCGGTGCCACCGCACCCCGGCCGTCCGCCGGCCCTCCCGGACGCCGACGGCCTGCCCTTCGATCCGGCCGTCCTCGAATTCCTGGCCGCCGACGCCGCGGCCCGCGCCCACGCCTGCGTATCCGCCGCAGGTCCCCGCGGTCCGGGAGGGCCCGCCGTCCCCGGCCCGTACCCGGCGTTGCCCCCGTGGGAGGACGCCATCCGCCTGGCGGCCACCGCCCACCCCACCGCGGGCCTGACCTCCACCACCCGGGCGCTCTACCGTGACCTGGCGGCGGCCACCGGCCGTACCCCTACCGACGTGGCCCGCTCCGTCGCCGCCTGGCGCCAGGGCGGCGCCGAGGGGCTCTCCCTCCTCCACACCCCGTGGAACCCCCCGGCCGGTGACTTCGACCGCGCCCGCAGCGCCCTCCTCGCCGCGGACCTCCCGGCCCTGCGCCCGCACCACAACCACCTCACACACCCCCGCGGCGGCATCCAGCTCCGTTTCGGCCACGACAACCGCTGGTACCCGTACGAATCCGAGCCCGGCGCCGAGGACTGGTGGCCCACCGGGCCGGCGGACCCCGATCCCGTGGGCGCCCTCACCACCCTGCTCGCGCGATGACTAACCTCAAGGCCGTGGAAGGTCTCGACACACTCACCCGGTCCCTCGCGCAGCGCACCCCCGAGCAGCTCGCCGCACTCCTCAGCCGCCACGCCGAGCCGCTCGCCCGGAAGCCCGCACCCACCCAACTGCGCGGCCTGGCCGGTGCGTTGTGGTCGTACGAAACCCTCCACCACCTGGTGCTGCACCTCGACCACCCCCGGCTCCAGGTACTCGCCACCGCCGCCCGCATCAGCCAGGACCGCGCCGCGCGCGCCGCACCGGGCCCCGCCGCCCCCGCCCCGGGCGCCGATCACCAGTCCCTGATGGCGCACCGGCTGTCCTTCCCGCACCTGGCCACCGCACCCGTCCCGCCCGAGGACGTCTACGCCGCGCTCGGTGCCACACCGCCGGGCCCGGCGCGCACCGCCGCCGAGACCGCCCTTCGCTCCCTCTGCGACGACGGACTGGCCGCCCTGACGGAGGACGGCACCCTCGTCGTCCCGCCCCGCGTCCCGCAGCTCCTGGCCGCTCATGGCCTCGGCCCGTTCACCCCCGCCGCCCCGCGGCCCGCCTCCGGCGGCACTCCGCCGGCCACCGCCCGCCCCGGGATCCGTTCCGCCGTGGTCACCCCGGCCGCGCTCCACGACGAGTCCCGGGCCGCCGCAGCGACCCTCGCGGCCACCGTGGACCGCCTCCTGTCCTCGTTGGCGACGCAGCCCGCGGCGCTGCGCAAATCGGGCGGACTGGCCGTCCGCGAGATCAGGCGGCTGGCCGGAGCGGCCGGCGCCACCGAACCGCAGACCCGGCTCCTCCTCGACCTCACCCTCGCCGCCGGCCTGATCGCCCTGACCCGTACCCCCGCCGGCATCACCGCGCTCCCCACCGGCGCCTACGACGACTGGCTCACCCGTCCGCCCGGCGAGCGCCTCGCCCCCCTCCTGACCGCCTGGTCCGCCCTGTGGGCCGTCCCCACCCACGCCCCCTTCGGCGAGACCGCGACCGCGCTGGTCCGGGGAGAGGACCGGTACGCCCCCGCGCTCCGGTACGCCCTGCTGGCCGCCCTCGCCGCGGTCCCCCTCGCCGCGGTCCCCCTCGGCGCGGGCTCCCCCCTGCCACCCCAAACGCCCGGCCCGGAGGACGTCGCCGGCACCACCTTGCAGAGCCTCCTCCGTGCCGCAGCCTGGTACCGGCCCCTCGCCGTCACCGGGCAGCCGACGGACGCGGACCGCGCCGTCCACACCCTCCACGAAGCGGCTTACCTGGGCCTGACCGCCCATGGCACCCTCACACCGTTGGGCCATGCGCTCCGCACCGACCCGCAGACCCTCGACGAGCCGCTCCGCGACCTGCTCCCGCCGCTCCTCGAACAGGCCCACTTCCAGGCCGACCTGACCGCCGTCGTCCCCGGCCGCCCGGCCGCCGCCCTCGCCGGGCTGCTAGCCGCCGCGGCGGACCGCGAGTCCGAAGGCCACGCCGTCACCTGGCGGTTCACCCCCGCCTCCGTACGCCGCGCCCTGGACGCCGGCCACACCGCCCACAGCCTGCGCGACGACCTCACCGCAGCCTCCGCGACCGGCGCTCTGCCGCAGCCGCTCGACTACCTCATCCAGGACACCGCCCGCACCCACGGCCGGATGCGCGTCCTGCCCACCGCCTGCTGCATCCGCTCCGACGACACGGCCCTCATCGGTGAACTCGCCGCCCACCGCGCACTGCGCGACCTCGGCCTGCGTGCCATCGCCCCCACCGTCCTGGTGAGCGGCCGCCCGCCGGCCGCCACCCTGGAGGCGCTCCGCGCGGCGGGCTACGCACCCACCCTCGAATCCGACACCGGCACCACGACCGTCGAACGCCTCCCCACCCACCGCACCAAGACACCCGCCGCCCCCCGGGGCACCGGCGCTCCCCTCGCCCTCGCCCAACGCCTCCTGGGACTCCCCGCCGGGGCCCCGTACACGACGGGGGCCGGGGGCCCGTGATCCGCCGGCCCTCCGGTGTCGGCCCTGCGGCCCGCTTCCGGCGCCGACTCCGTGGGTGGGGCGCCATGCCGCGTACCGCCGAGGCCCGGCGGTCCAGGGGCCTCGCGCCCTGGCGGCTCGCATATCACCTGACGGGGCCCTGCCCCCCCGTCCGGCGGCGGTCCCTTGGGACGGCTCGCCGCGCAGCCGTAGCGCTGTGCCCCGGTGACCCACAGAACGGTCAACCCGGTTTGGCCACCGGCCACTGGCCCCCGCAGACGGGTCGCCCGCGCCCGCGCACGGATGGCGAGACCGACGGTCCGGCGGGCGTCCTCGGCCACGACGGCGGGGTACGGACCCGCCCGCGCAAGCTCCGGCCCACCGGCGTGCGGGTGCTCGTGAATCACTGGCCGCCCGACTGCGGCGTGTGAGGACGGGCGAGACACGGGCGTTGTCGCATATGACCGGACAGAGGCCGTCGAGGGCAGGAGCGGTCGGTGTGACAGGCGCGCGCGACGGCTATGACGACACATTCGCCGGGGAACGTCAGCCGGTGCTCGGGCTCGTCACCGACGGCCACGCGGAGCGGGGTGTGAACCCACGGCCGGCATCGCGGGCGGCGTCACCTGCGCAGCCGCAGCCGCAAGTACGGGCGCAAGCACAGGCGTCCGCAGTTCGCGGTCAGGCAGCCCTCAGCGCGCGTCACCGCCGGCCGCAACCCCCGGCGCCCGAGCGAAGCGGTCCATGGCGCTCCGCGGCACAGCAGGACTCGGGCGCGCCGGGCGGGCGGCGCGGATCCGGCGGAGCCCGCAGGCGGGAAGGTCCGGCGGGTGAGCCGTCGCGAGCCCCCTCCCCGTGAAGGGGGCTCGCGGACTGTGGGCCGCGGACCGGCCCGCGGTGCGGGCGGGTCAGCCCGCCGGCTTCCGCCTGCTGCACCGGCCGGTACGCCGCAGTGCCGTCGGCCCGAGGCTGAGCGGGCGGGGAAGACGCCGGGCGGGGCGCTCGGCAGCCGGGCGCGGCGGGACGGGCGGGACAGCCGCGGATGCGTCGGCCGACTCGGGGCGGGAGACGGCCTCCGGCCCGGCCACGGACGTGTACGGAGGAGCCGCGGGCGGTCCCTGTCCGGCCGGCGTGGCGGAGCGGGCCGCGGCAGCGGAGCCGGCGGGTGCCGCTGATACGCCGGGCGCGGCATCGGAAGCACCGGGCGGCGGCCCCGCGCCAGCCGGGCCCGCGATCCGTGGTGCCATCGGCGGCTGCGGACCGCCCGGCGGTTTCTCGTCGCGTGCTACGGCGGCCGGCGGCGGTCCGGCCGGGCCCGGACGCGCCGTACCGCGGGCCGAGCCGAGGGCGGAAGAGGCACTCGGGAAGCGGGCCGTGGGGACGGCGGGCGCGGCCACATCGACGTAGTCCGGGCAGACGGCGGACCGGGCGGCCGCGCCGGGCAGGGCGCGGTACACGGCGGCGCTCACCGCCCGGGAGCCCGCCGGGCGTCGCCGTACGGCGGGGGAGTGGACGCCCTGACCGGTGGCCTGGGCCCAGGACGCCTGGACGATACGCCCGATGCTCCGTTGCAGGCAGCGGGCGAGCGCCGGATCGTCGAGTCCGAGGTGGTGCACCGTGTCGCGGAGCGCGGCGGCACCGTGGGCGGCGAGGGACAGACCCTGGCCGTAGTCGGGGTGGCACGCGGCCACGGCACCGCCGAGGACGACGAACCCCGTGGGCCAGGAGGCCAGTTGTTCGTAACGACGCAGGTGGCTGGCCGTGTCGCGGGACAGCCGTACCTCGCTCAGCGGCTCGGCGCCGGCGATGAGGTCGCCGACGACAGGGTCCTCCATACTGCGGGCGAACGGCACGAACCGGTCGGCGTGCCCGGACGGTTGACCGCCCCGGCCGCCGGTGAGCGTGACCAGCCAGCGGCCACCCTCGATGGGGACCAGCGTCGCCGTCCGCTCGGGAACCCGGGGACCCGGGGGAACCGGGCTCCCGGGAACGGCACCGCCGCCTGCCGGTGGTGTCCCGGCCGCCGAACGGACGCTGATCACCGGGCAGTTCTCGGTGCCCGCCGGGGCCCGGAAGATCCGGGTGGCACAGACGATCCCCAAGTCCACGGCCTCTTCGCGCACGGCAGGCATCCCGAGCGCCGCCAGTCTGCCGGGGGTGGCGGAGTTGCGGCCGGTGGCATCGACGACGAGGTCGGCATCCAGGCGGTACGTCTCGCCGGTGACGGTATCCCGGACCCGCACCCCGGTGATGTGCTCCGCGGTGCCGGACAGCCCCTCGGCTTCCGTACCGTCGAGGACGGTGACCCCGGGAAGGGCCGCCGCCTGCTGCTGCGCGACCCGGTCGAGCAGATCGCGGGAACAGGCGATCAGGTAGGGCGACTGCGGCCGGTGCGGCGACCGGACCGGCAGGGACCGGCCGACGAGCCCGGCCGACAGCGGGACACGCCGGGCTCCCTCGGCCAGCCATCGCGCGAGGGTGCCGGGCAGCAGGTTCTCGACTCTCCGGGCGCCCGCCGCCGCCAGCAGATGGGCGTGCCGGGGCTGCGGAAGATCCGTACACGGCACCGGAGTCCACGGCAGCCGCTCCCGCTCGACCACCACGACATCCGCGTGCGCGGTCAGTGCCGAGGCGGCCAGCATCCCTGTGAAGCCGCCGCCGAGCACCACGGCGAGGTGCGGTCGTCTGAACTGGAGCGCGGTGCCGCCCGACCTGCCCGGCGCGTTCACGGACAGTGCCATTCCCGGCAGGGGCGCCCGGTTTCCGGGCGGGTGTGCGTCACGTCCGGAGAGGGCAGTGCCGCATAGGGAATGGGCCGGCGGCGCGCGGCGGCGAGGACAGCGCCGGTAGCGGCCGTGAGCGAGGCCGTCCACGTGGCCGGCAGGGAAGCGGACGCGGCCCGCAGGATGCGCAGGTGCGCCGGCAGCAGCGGCAGCGCCCGTTGCAGGTCCCGGCAGGCCGGCGCGCAGGCCCGTATACCGGTGTCCGATTTCCCCATATGACTCCCCCTCAGCCTGTGCACGCCCCGCCACACACACGGCCATGTGCTTTGCCGCACGTCACTCACCCGGGGCGGTGCGGACGGGTACCACCTCGTGAAACGAGCTCTGCCCCGGGGAACGCGGCCGCCACCCGATGCCGACGGTGGACACGACTCCGGATGGTAGGCGGCGGAGATTCCCTTCGGTACCTGCGCATGTCCCAGGGGCGCGTGGCAGCCACTCCGGGGATACCGATGGGTAGATCTGATGCAAAACGGCGTAATGGGTGGAAAGCGCTCCGTGTGTTTCTCGTGACGCGAGAAAGCCGGCCGGTATCGCTCATGGCGCGACGGATGCGGGCGCCTGAAGCCCCTTGTTGTTGGCGTGAAATGGTCGGGTGCCCGCGGGGTGACGGACGCCGTGCCTACCCTGTGCGGACACCGCAGGTGAGAACCCGAGGGAGAGTCGTGCGCGCGATCGTGATGCGAGAATTCGGCGGCCCGGACGTGCTGCGTCCGGAGGACGTCCCCGAGCCCGCGCCCCGTGGCGGCCACGTGCTGGTGGAGGTGGCCCTGGCCGGCGTCAACTACGCGGATGTGCATGTACGCGGCGACTCCTATCTCGCGCCCGTCGAGCTGCCGTACATCCCCGGCAACGAGGTCGTGGGGACCGTGGACGGCGCGCGGCGCGTCGTCGGGCTGTGCCGCGGCGGCGGATACGCGGAGCGGGCGCTGCTGCACCGCAAGGTCATCTGGGACGTCCCCGACGGCATCAGCGACGAACAGGCCGTCGCGCTGGCACTCCAGGGCAACAGCGCCTGGCACCTGCTGTTCACCTCGCTGCGCATCACTCCGGGCGAGACCGTCGTCATCCCGGCGGCGGCGGGCGGCCTCGGCTCGCTGGCCGTCCAGCTCGCCGCCCACGCCGGGGCGAAGGTCATCGGCCTCGCCGGTTCCCCGGAAAAGCGCAAGCTGGCCGAGGAACTGGGCGCCCACGCGGTGGTCGACTCGACCGCCGAGGACCTGACGGAGCGCATTGTCGAGGCGGCCGGCGGGCCGGTCCGGGCGGCGCTGGAGATGACCGGCGGCGTCACCTTCGAGCGGACCCTCGCCGCGGTCGCCCCGCGCGGCCGGCTCGCGGTGTACGGGTACGCGGGCGGCGAGTTGGCGAGTGTGCCGACCCGGGACCTGATGGAGCGCTCCCTGACCGTCTCGGGCTTCTGGCTGCCCCAGCTCTACGCGGACCGGACGGCGCTGCCGGCCTCCATGCAAGCCTTGTTCGACGCGGTCGCGGCCGGCTGGCTCAAGCCGCTGACCGGCGCCACCTACGCCCTCGATGAGGCGGCTCGGGCGCATCGCGATCTGGCCGCGCGCACCCCGACCGGGAAGCTCGCCCTGGACGTCGCGCGCCGGCACCCGGCGTAGCACCCGGCGCCGGACCGGTACGGCGGCCCGGGGCGTGATGTCCGGGGCCGTCCGCCCGGGGCCGCGGATCACCCGACGGACGACGGGTGCCCCGGCCCGCACCGCAAATGCCGTGCGCCCGCGGGCGCGGATCACTGTCAGGGGAGAGCACACACGATGGGCAACAGCACCAGAACTCCGGGCTCCACCGCGCCGGCCGCCACCGGTTCCGCTCCGGGCGCCGACACCACGGCGACGGGGACCCCGGGACGCACCAGGAGTACGCGCCGGACGGCATCCGGGCCCGCGGTGGCCGCGGTCGCCGCGGGCTCCCGGACGTCGGGATCCGGCCATGCCGAGCGCGTCTTCCTCGTCCAGACGGCCTTCGCCGAGCTCGGCGGCTCGGCCCATGGACCTGGGGAGATAGCCGAATTCACCGGCCTGGACGACTCCGTCGTCTACCGCATCCTCCAGTCCGGTATCTACCAGCGCATCTTCGAACGGGTGGACCGCGGCCTCTACCGGCTGCGGACCTCGGCGGCGCAGCTCGCCTTCACCGCACTCGACCACCGTCTCGACGGCGCGACCTCGCAGACCGTGCTGGGCAGGCTGCGGACGGCCACCGACGGTGGGCTGGCGTTCCTCTACATGGTGGCTCCGTTCTCCGGGGCGCACCGGCAGTGCGTCGATATGGCGGTCGGCGACTCCGACCTCGCGGAGCTGGGCATGACGCCCCGCGATGTGCTGTCCGTGACGCGCTCCCTGCGCACCGGCGCATCCGGCCGGACGATCCTCGCCTACCTGCCGGCAGTGCTCCAGCAGCGGGTGCTCGCCGAGCCCGTACCCGACCAGGCCGGACCCGGCGTCTACCGGGACAACGACGCCCTGCTGGCCTCCCTGGCCGAGGTCCGCGACCTGGGCCACGCGCTCGGCAACGAGGAGTGCATGGCCGGCTGGAACTCCTGTGCGGCACCCATCATGTGGGACGGCGCCATCATGGGCGCGGTCCTGCTGCTCAAGCTCAAGTCCGTGATGCCGGTGGCCCCCGACGGCGTGATCGAGGCGACGAAGGAGGCGGCGGCCGAGCTCAGCCGCTGCGGAGCCGCGGTGCCGGCTGCGGGCCAGGACTGAGCCGGGCCGCCCGGTGTCCGGCCTGGTCATGTCCCGGTCCGCCTCTCTACGCTGGCACCGGCAACCGGACACCGGACGCACCACACACAAAGGGGCCTCATGGAAGCGGAGTTGGCGACGCTCGCGATGGCGGGGGCGACGACGCTGGTACAGCAGATGGCGACGGGCGGCTGGGAGAGGGTCCGCCAGCGGGTGGCCTCCTTCCTCGCCCGGCGCCGCGGCATGGCGGACGAAGAGGCACTCGAAGGTGAACTGGAGGTCTCCCGCACCGATGTGATGACGGCCCGCGAGGAGGGCGACGAGGACGGCGTGCGGGGAGTGACCGCTGCCTGGCAGCTGCGGCTGCGGCGCCTGCTGCGCGAGGACCCGGCCGCCGCGGCAGAACTGCAGGCCCTGCTGGACGAGTTGGCGCCGGAGCGGGAGCAGGTCTCGGTGCGGGAGGTGCACAACAGCATCAGTGGCGGGGTGCAGCACGGCATGGTCATCCAGGCCGGGGTGGTCTCCGGTGACCTGATCAACAGGCCGTCGGGCGGACCGCACCCCGGCTGACCCGGTGCGCCGCGCGCCGCGGGGCCCGGCACAATGACGGGGTGCGGCTCGAAGCGATCACCTGGGAACGGCTGGCCGACGCGCTCGCCGAACGCATCGTCGCGATGCCGGCGCACGACGGGAGCCCGTGGCTGCGGGTGGCGGTCGACGGGGCTCCCGCCGCGTCCCCGGACGCCCTCGCGGCGCGGCTCGCCGAGGCGCTGCGGGTCCGCGGGCGGGCCGTCCGCCAGGTCGGCGCGTCCGGATTTCTGCGCCCCGCCTCGCTGCGGCTGGAGTACGGGCGGCAGGACCCGGACGCCTACCACGACGCATGGTTCGACCGGCAGGCTCTGTGGCGCGAGGTGTTCCGGCCGCTGGATCCCGGGGGCACCGGGCGGGTGCTCCCCGATCTGTGGGATCCGGTGGCGGACCGGGCGACGCGCAGTGCGTACGCCGAGCTGCCGCCCGGTGGTGTCCTGCTGCTGCACGGTCCTCTGCTGCTGGGTCACTGGTTCCCCTTCGATCTCTCCGTGCACCTGAAGCTGACACCGGCCGCGCTCGCCCGTCGTACACCGGAGGGCGAACGCTGGACACTGCCCGCGTTCGCGCGCTACGAGGCCGAGACCCGGCCGGAGGAGGCCGCGGACGTCGTCGTGCGGGCGGACGATCCCCGTCGGCCGGCCTGGAGCGGACCGGGCTGAGCGCCGGTCCGGCCGGCCCGGCCCGGCACCGGGCCGCCGGACGTGCCCGGGGTGTCAGACGAGCTGCCGGATCTCACCGCGGACGCGGTAGAACCCGCCCGGGGCCGGGGACAGATCGTCGACGACGTACCGCACCCCGGGCCGGCGTATATGGCGCGGGAACTGGACGTTCCAGGACGGTTCGTAACCGCCGGAGACGACGTGGACCCGCAGCCGGCCGCTCTCCTGGACGCACTCCACCACGATCCCCGAGGCCGCGGTGGAGGCCACCGTCCGCACCGTGGCCGACGGGGTGTACGTGGGCAGCGCGGCGGCCGATTTGACGTCCCGGGCGACCGGAACCGTGCCCGACCGGGCGGCGGCGATCGCCGCGTCGCTCGCGTCCACACACACCAGGGACCCGTCGGTGGTCACCATGTACAGCTTCTCGTCCAGATACTGCATCGACAGCGCCGATCCGCCACCGGTGCCCAGCTTCCACAGCCGGGTGCCGTCGGCGTCGAAGCAGTACACCGAGGAGGCGGAGTCACCGGCGAAGACATAGCGGCCGCCGGGGGCGGTGGCGCAGGAGTAGACGACCGTGTCGCACCGGTAGGTGGCGTGCAGCGCGCCGTCCTCCTTCGCCAGCCGCTGCACGACGCGCCGGTCGGTGCCGGCGTACACCGCGTCGTCCTCCTGCCAGCCGAACAGCACCGCACCCGTGGTCGGCGTGTGCCACAACTCGCCGCTGCCGTCGGCCGAGTAGGCGGTGACGCCCTGCTGATGGCCGTGGTAGACGGCAGCTCCGTCGCGCCGGACCATCCACGCGTGCGCGCCCGCACTGCGCCGCGACCACTGGTACTCGTCCTCGTGGTCGATGACGGTCAGCCCGCCGTTGCGGTCCGCGACATTCAGAACGCCTTCGTGGATGTCCAGCCAGAAGATGTCGACATCGGGGGTGATGGCGTAGGCGGCGAACGGCAGCTTCGAGGAGAGGTCGTAGACCGTGCCGTCGTCGCAGCCCGCGTAGATCCAGAAGTCGTCCGCCACCAGGCATTTGACGCCGTCGGGGAGCTGGTAGCGGGCCAGCACCTCGCCGTCGTGGCCGAGGGTGTAGACGTCACCGCTCTGGTTTCCGACCCAGCAGCGGTCCTCGGCGATATGGATCCCGAACGCGGCGGCGCCGGTACGGAACCGCCACAGCACCGGTGCCACCGCGCGGGCCGTCGACGGTGCGGAGGCGACCTGGCGCCGCGTCACCGGCCGGGCGGCGCGCTGCCCGGCGACGGCGGGCGCATAGCCCTTGCGGACCTTCTCGCCGATCTTCCTGGCGGCCGCGGCCCGCGCCTTCTCCGCGGTCGGGAAGGACGAGGTCTGCTGCTGGCCGGCCGCGCCGATCCGTCCGTAGCGGACCGAGACGACCGTGCCCGCCACCGTCACCTCGTAGAACTTGTGGGCCCCGCCATCCTCTTGGGACAGCTCCAGATACGTCGTGCCGGACATGGCGATCCCCTCCCCGGGCGGCCCGTGCGACCGTTTCCCGCTGCTGAAAACCGTACGGCCGACCACTGACAATCGACCGCTGACGCGATCGACGGCCGGACGGCACAGCGGTATGCGGGGGCCGGTCAGGCGTCGGCCAGGGCCAGGAGCCTGGTGACCGTGGTCCAGTTGCGCGCGGTGGCCGTCACCCCGAGCCGGACCCGGCCGACCGCCCCGGCGAGCCGGGAACGGCCGATGCCGTCGGGGCACCACAGATACAGCTCGCGGCCGATCAGCCGGTACTGATCGGGCGCGAAGGCGGCGGGATCGAGCGCGTCCAGCCGGGCGGTGTCGGCAGGCACCGCCGACAGGAACGTGACATGCAGGCTCTTGGGCTCCGCCACGGCCTGCGGGAACGGATTCGCGGCGATGGCGGCGGCCAGCTCGTCGCGGGTCCGGACGACGACCGGGACCGAAAGGCCCAGGTCGGCGGCGATCCGGTCCCGGAGGGCGCGCGCGGTCTCCGCCGGCGGCTCACCGGGGTCGGCGAAGACGATGTTGCCGGTCTGGAGAAGGACGGAGACGTCCTCCAGGCCCAGGGACTCGGCCAGCGCCAGCTGCCGTGCCTTGGGGAAGGAGTTGTGGCCTCCGACGTTGATACCGCGCAGCAGCGCGATCTGACGGGACATGGCACCGGCCGTTCGTAGGCCCCGGAGCCCGGCCCGGACCCGGACGCGGCGGCGGGGGACGGGAAAGGTTCAGAACAGGGGCGCGGGGAGGACGCCCTCCAGGGCCAGCAGCAGCCGCTTGGTCTCCAGACCGCCGCCGAAACCGCCGATACCGCCGTCGCTCGCCACCACACGATGGCAGGGGACGACGACCGGAAGCGGATTGGAGCCCATCGCCGCGCCCACCGCGCGGGCGGCACCGGGCTCCCCGACCCGGTCGGCGAGATCCTGATAGCCGACGACGCTGCCGTAGGGGACGCCGTCGGCGAGTGCGTGCAGGACCCGGGCGTGGAAACCGGTGGAGAGGGTCCAGTCCAGGGGGACGGTGAAGACCCGCAGCTCGCCGGAGAAATAGGCGGTGAGTTCGGCCGCCGCCGTCGCCAGATGCGGTATCTCCGGGAGCGGCGGGGCACCGAAGGCGTGCTCCAGACGGGCCGATGCGCGGCGGGCCGTCGGTCCGTCGGCGTGGAAGACGACCTGGACCAGACCCTCCTGGGTCGCGGCGAGCAGCAGGGGGCCGATGGGGGTGTCCAGCAGCCGCCGGCCCCAGTCGCGCCCGGCATCCAGCGCGGTGTCCGGCCCGCCCGCCCCCTCCGGCAGCCGCTCCGTATGCGCAACCCGCTCTGAATTCGTCACGTGATCAGCCTAGGACGCCCCACTGACAACGCGACGGCGAGCGCCGGTCCGCGCCGCCCCGGCCCCGCACCGCCCCGCTCACCGGGTCAGCGGCCGTGGCCCGTCAGCGCCTCGCGCACCACGTCGGGCCTGCTGCTGATGACGCCGTCGACCCCCAGCCCGGCGGCCTTGCGCGCGGTCGGGGCGTCGTCGACGGTCCAGGTGTAGAGCTCCAGCGGGCGGTGGTGCGGGCCCTTCAGCCGCTTGACGGCCGCGACATAGGCGCGGGTGAGCGCCGTGTGGGCGGGGTTGATCTGGTCGCAGTACCTGGCGTACGCGGGGAGGCCGGCGGCCGCCGGGTTGCCGAGCAGGCCGGTCCTGACGTCCGGCCGCAGGCGGTGGACGGTTTTGACGGCGGCGGCGTCGAAGCTCTGGACGATCAGACGGTGCTCGATGTGCGAGGCGTTCAGCCAGCCCGCGCGGCGCAGCTCCCCGAGGGTCTGCCTCTCGATACCGGGGTAGCGCCGCGGAGACTTGAGCTCCAGCAGCAGCTTCTGGCCGTTGTGCTCGACCTCGTCCAGGTAGGCATCGAGGGTGGGCACCCGCTCACCCGTGAACTCCGGCCCGAACCAGCTGCCCGCGTCCAGCTTCCCGATCTCGCGGAGCGTGAAGTCGCCGACGTTCCAGGGCGAGCGGTGCGGGAAGACCCGCTCGACGTCGGTCGTCCGGGCGAGCGAGGTGTCGTGCAGGACGACCAGCTCGCCGTCCTTGGTGCGCTGGACGTCGTTCTCGACCCAGTCGAACCCGAGCCGGCCGGCCGCGTCGACCGAGGCGAGGGTGTTCTCGGGCGCGTACGAGGGGGCGCCACGGTGGGCGACCGTCGTCACCGTCCGGTGGCCGCCGGACGTGGCCGTGGCGGCGGGCGGGGAGAGGACGAGCGCGGACAGACCCAGGAGAGCACCGGTGACAGCGGCGACGGGGCGAATACGCATACGGACTCCTCGTGACGTCGTGGGACTGATGGGAGCTGATGGGAACCGGCGGGCGGGAGGTGGCGCGCGCCGGCCGGCAGCGGTGCGCGGCCGGGTGGGGCGAGGGACGGACGCGGGCCGGCCCCGGGGCGGCCGGACGGGGACGGGGAGACGGAAGCGGCCGGTGCTCCGGCGTCGAGGGCTGTGGGCGCGCGATGACCGGAAGGCGCCGGGCTGTGGGATATCCACCCGGGCGCCGCCCAACTTGCCGGAGACACGGCGTTCACGCATCCCGGCCGACGGTTCGTCACCCCTCGTATGCCTGACCGGTTCCGGCTTTGCCGGGCGGCGCGGCTCCCACGGCGGGCCGCCGCGCGCGGGCGAGGGCACCCGAGCGGTCGCGGGCACGGACACAGACACCGGCGCATGCACGCCGGGCGGGCTCCCGCCCGGTCCCGGCCGGAAGTCGTCGGGGGCGCCGGCCGACCGCCCGGCGCCCTCGGAAGCCTGCTGACGCCCCCAGCAAAGATGCTGGTCGGAGGCGTGTGCGGTCGATTGTCAGTGCCGGGTCGTACGGTGGATTCATGCGGCCCGTATCAAAGATCGAACGCACGGTGGCGCCCTTCGAGGTCGTCAGCCCCTATCAGCCCAATGGCGACCAGCCGGCGGCCATCGCCGAGCTGGAACGGCGCATCCGCGGCGGTGAGAAGGATGTCGTCCTGCTGGGCGCGACCGGCACCGGCAAGTCGGCGACCACCGCGTGGATGATCGAGAAGCTGCAGCGCCCGACGCTCGTCATGGCGCCCAACAAGACCCTCGCGGCCCAGCTCGCCAACGAATTCCGTGAGCTGCTGCCCAACAACGCCGTCGAATACTTCGTCTCCTACTACGACTACTACCAGCCCGAGGCGTACGTCCCGCAGTCCGATACGTACATCGAGAAGGACTCCTCGATCAACGAGGAGGTCGAGCGGCTGCGCCACTCCGCGACGAACTCGCTGCTCACCCGGCGTGATGTCATCGTGGTCGCGTCGGTGTCCTGCATCTACGGCCTGGGCACGCCGCAGGAGTACGTCGACCGCATGGTGCCGCTGAAGGTCGGCGACGAGATCGACCGGGACCAGCTGCTGCGCCGCTTCGTCGACATCCAGTACACCCGCAACGACGTGGCGTTCACCCGGGGCACCTTCCGGGTGCGCGGCGACACCATCGAGATCTTCCCGGTCTATGAAGAGCTGGCCGTCCGGATCGAGATGTTCGGCGACGAGGTCGAGGCGCTGTCCACGCTCCACCCGCTCACCGGCGAGGTCATCAGCGACGACCGGGAGCTCTACATCTTCCCGGCCAGCCACTACATCGCGGGCCCGGAGCGCATGGAGAAGGCCATCGCCGGCATCGAGGCCGAGCTGGCGGACAGCCTCGCCACGATGGAGAAGCAGGGCAAGCACCTGGAGGCCCAGCGGCTGCGCATGCGCACCACGTACGACATCGAGATGATGCGGCAGATCGGCTCCTGCTCCGGCATCGAGAACTACTCGATGCACATGGACGGCCGTGAGCCCGGCTCCGCGCCCAACACCCTCATCGACTACTTCCCGGACGACTTCCTCCTGGTCATCGACGAGTCGCATGTCACGGTCCCGCAGATCGGCGCCATGTACGAGGGCGACGCCTCCCGCAAGCGCACCCTGGTCGAGCACGGCTTCCGGCTGCCGTCCGCCATGGACAACCGGCCGCTGAAGTGGGAGGAGTTCCTGGAGCGCATCGGCCAGACCGTCTACCTGTCGGCGACCCCGGGCAAGTACGAGCTCGCGCGCGGCGACGGCTTCGTGGAGCAGATCATCCGCCCGACCGGCCTGGTCGACCCCGAGGTGGTCGTCAAGCCCACCGACGGACAGATCGACGACCTGGTGCACGAGATCCGCACCCGCACGGACAAGAACGAGCGTGTCCTGGTCACCACCCTCACCAAGAAGATGGCCGAGGATCTCACGGACTACTTCCTGGAGCTCGGCATCCAGGTCCGCTATCTGCACAGCGATGTGGACACCCTGCGGCGCGTGGAGCTGCTGCGCGAACTGCGGGCCGGCGAGTACGACGTCCTGGTCGGCATCAACCTGCTGCGGGAGGGACTCGACCTCCCCGAGGTCTCCCTGGTGGCCATCCTGGACGCCGACAAGGAGGGCTTCCTGCGGTCCGGTTCGGCCCTGATCCAGACGATCGGACGCGCGGCGCGCAACGTCTCCGGACAGGTGCACATGTACGCCGACAAGATCACCCCGGCGATGGAGCGGGCCATCGACGAGACCAACCGCCGCCGGGAGAAGCAGCTCGCGTACAACAAGGAGAACGGCATCGACCCGCAGCCGCTCCGCAAGAAGATCGGCGACATCGTCGCGACGATCGCCCGCGAGGAGATCGACACCCAGGAGCTGCTGGGTTCGGGATACCGCAAGACGTCCGGCGCCAAGGACGCCCAGGGCAAGGCGCCGGTCCCCGCGCTCGGCGGGAAGGCCGCGAAGGGCCGGGCGGGCAAGGGCGCCGTGGCCCTGACGGACCGCCCCGCCGCCGAACTGGCCGAGCTCATCGAGGAGATGACCGAGCGGATGCGGGCCGCCGCCGCCGAGTTGCAGTTCGAGGTCGCCGCCCGGCTCCGTGACGAAGTGGGCGAGCTGAAGAAGGAGTTGCGGCAGATGCGGGAGGCCGGGGTCAGCTGACGGGCGGCGCCGCACCGGGTGGGCGGCGCCCGGTGTGTTGCAGAAACGCCACAGAAAGCGGGGCTGGTGGCCGCTGGGCCCGCCGCCGTGCGTAGGGTCGAGGGGCCGCCGTAAGGCGGGCGGGGACAGTGAAGAGCAGCGAGGAGAGGGGACGGCGCGTGTCGGTCAATTTGTCCAAGGGGCAGGGCATCAGCCTGGAGAAGTCCGGCGGAGGGACGCTGACCGCGGTCCGGATGGGGCTGGGCTGGCGCTCGGCGCCCCGCCGCGGCCTGTTCCGGTCGCGTACGCGGGAGATCGACCTGGACGCCTCGGCGGTGCTGTTCGCCGACCAGAACCCCGTCGACGTCGTCTTCTTCCAGCACCTCGTCAGCAACGACGGTTCGCTCCGGCACACCGGCGACAACCTGGTCGGCGGCGCGGGCCAGGGCGGCGACGACGAGGCGATCCTGGTCGACCTGGCGCGGGTGCCGGTGCACATCGACCAGATCGTGTTCCTCGTCAACTCCTTCACCGGCCAGACCTTCGCGGAGGTGCAGGACGCCTTCTGCCGGCTGGTCGACGAGACCACCGGTCAGGAGCTGGCCCGCTACACCCTCACGGGCGGCGGTGACTACACCGCGCAGATCATGGCCAAGGTGCACCGGGTGGGCGGCGGCTGGCAGATGACCGCCATCGGCGAACCTTCCCAGGGCCGGACGTTCCAGGACGTGGTGCCGGGGATCCTGCCGCACCTGTAACCCCCGCACGGCCCGCCCCGCGGCGTACACCACCAGGGAGAACATCGATGACGGCCGAGCTGGTCCGGGGGCAGAACCACCCGCTGGACCGGACCCGTGTGGAGATCCGGATCGTGGCGGGCGGGCCCGTGGTGGCCGGGGTCACGCTCGGCGACGCGCAGGGCAGGCTCCCGGGCGCCGAGTCCGTGGCCCATCCGGGCGCACCCCGGCTCACCGGCATCGAGGTTCCCGGCCGGGCCGCCGCCGAGCACCGTATCGCGGTGGACCTCGACGCGCTGTCCGCCGCCGTCCACCGGGTGAGCGTGCTGCTCGCGCTGGCGCCCACCGGGAGCGGCGGCCGCAGCGGGTTCGGTGCGGTTGCCGCACCCTCCGTCGCGGTCACCGCTCCCGACGGCACGGTGATCGCCGGCTACACCCTCACCGGTCTGGGCGCCGAGTCCGCCGTCGTCGCCGTGGAGCTGTACCGCCGGCAGGGCGCCTGGAAGGTACGCGCCGTGGGCCAGGGGTACGCCGACGGCCTCGCCGCACTGCTGCGCGACCAGGGGCTGCCGCAGGCGGCGGAGCTGGCCGCCGCCATCGAGGACGCCGCCGGGCAGGCCCCCGCCCGCGCCCTCCGTGCGCCCGTCGCGGCGCACGGGGCCGAGCCGCCCGGGGGAGGACCGGAAGCCGCCGTGGGCCACCCGGCCCCGGCCCGGACGCCCGCCGCGGATCGCCCGGAACCCGCCGCGGACCCGTCGCCGCCGGCCGCCCCGTCCGGCGGCGCCCCCATCGACTACCGCCATCCGAAGCGGCGCACCGCACCGGCCCCGGCCGCCGCCGCGCCGGACGGCACATCCGCCGTACCGCGCCGGACCCCGGCACCGCCCGGGGGCGCCCCGGGAGCGTCCGACGGCCCGCCGCCTCCGGTGGCCGGTGACGCCGCCGGGTGGAGCATGGACGAGCGGCTCTTCAATCAGGTCTGGGGCATGTTCGAGGATCTGGCCCGTTCGGTCGCCGCGTACCGTAGCGCAGCCGACTTCGCCGACTCCCGCCTGGCGAAGGAGCTGGACCACGCCCTCGCCGACCCGCGCGACCGCCTCGGCACGGCTGCCGACGCCGCCCGTGCCGCCGCCCGCGACAAGCACGCCGCCCTCGTGGCACGGGCCCGTGAGGCCCTCGACCGCGACCTCGCCCAGCTCGTCGCCGAGTCGGAGGTCGTGGAGCCCGCCCTGCCGCCCGCCTTCGCGCGCTGGGACAACCCCGTATGGCAGGGCTACCGCGTTCCGCCGGAGCCCCCGATGGCGGTCCGCCTGGGCGATCTGCATCTCCCCGAGGTCCCACACCTGCGCATCCCCATGCTCGTCCGCCTCCCGCTGGAGCGTGGGCTGTGGATCGACAGCGGGCGCGCCGCGGTCCTGCGCAGCGGCGGTCACCCGCCGGAGCGCGAGTACGGCCGCCGGGAGCTGGGCAGCGCGCTGACGGACGGACCGCCGGACGAGGCCGAGCTGCGCAGGCTCGCCCTGGAGACCGCCGTTGCCGTCGCCGCCCGGCTGCTCGCCGGCCACCCCGTCGGCGACTTCGCGGTCCAGGTCATCGATCCGGGGGGTGCCGCGGCGTCCGCGCTCGCCCCGCTGCTGGAGACCGGTGCGCTGCCCGAGCCGCCGGCCCCCGGGGCCGCGGGCGTGGCCACGGTCCTGGAAGCGCTGACCCGGCGCGTGGACCTCGTCCAGATGGCGTTGCGCCATCGCGCCGCGGACGCGCTGCCGCCGGATCTCGACACCGCCCAGCAGCTGCTGATCGTGCACGACTTCCCGCACGGCTTCGACGACCGTGCCCTCACCCGGCTCCGCTATCTGGCCGACGAGGGCCCGTCGGCCGGAGTGCATCTGCTGATGGTCGCCGACCGCGACCGGGCCCGGGAGTACGGCCCCCTCCTGGACCCGCTGTGGCGCGCCCTGCTGCGGATCACGCCGGTGCCCGCCGCGCACCTCGGCGACCCCTGGGTGGGCCATGCCTGGACGTACGAGCCGCCGCTCGCCCCCAAGGGCAGTCAGGTGGTGCGCCAGGTCCTGGACCGGCTCGCCGAGGCCCGCCGCGCCGACGGGTGCTGACCGGCCCCGACCGGCCCTGACCGACGCCGGCGCCCACCGGCGAACCGGGCGGTGCGTTCGGACGGCGCACCGGACGGGGAGCCGGCCGAGGAGCTGTGCCGCGACCGCGGAGACCTGTCCCCGTCAAGCCTATGACCAGCACTTTTGTATTTCTCTTTACTATTACTTTCCCTTCCTTTACTCTTTGACGGCGGAGGGGAGTATTCCTGCTGCGACGTACCCGTCATCACGGATTCCGGATGTGACGAGATCCCGGGGCGTCGGCCCATCTCAGTGATCGCGAGCAGTGGCGGTCCGGGTGGAAGAGACCTCCGGCAGCGACGACGCTGTACGTGCCGTACGACTCTGCCGGAGGACCAGTGGACGTCTCCCTGACCCTGTGGGTGCTGACCATTCTCGGTCTGTGCGCCCTCATCGCCGCCGATTTCTTCATCGGCGGACGCACCCCGCACGAGGTCTCCCTCAAGGAGGCCGGAATCTGGACCGGTGTCTGGATCGCGCTCGCCGCGCTCTTCGGACTCGGACTTCTGCTGTACGGCGGCGGTGCCCCCGCCGGTGAGTTCTTCGCGGGCTTCATCACCGAGAAGTCCCTGAGCGTCGACAACCTCTTCGTCTTCGTCCTGATCATGGGCAAGTTCGCGGTGCCATCCGTCTATCAGCAGCGGGTGCTGCTGGTCGGTGTGCTGATCGCGCTGGTGCTGCGGGCCGGATTCATCGGCGCGGGCGCCGCCATCATCGCCAACTTCTCCTGGGTGTTCTACCTCTTCGGCGCCTTCCTCATCTGGACCGCCTGGAAGCTCATCAAGGAGGCGCGCGCCGGTGCGGAGGACGAGGAATTCGAGGAGAACCGCTTCCTGAAGCTGGTCGAGAGGCGCTTCCCGTCGACCGACACCTACCGCGGCACCAAGCTGTTCGTCGTCGAGAACGGCAGGCGGCTGATGACGCCGATGCTGATCGTGATGCTGGCGATCGGCACCACCGACGTCCTGTTCGCCCTGGACTCCATCCCGGCGATCTTCGGCCTCACCCAGGACCCGTACATCGTCTTCACCGCCAACGCCTTCGCCCTGATGGGTCTGCGGCAGCTGTACTTCCTGCTCGGCGGGCTGCTCAAGAAGCTGGTCCACCTCTCGTACGGCCTGTCGGTCATCCTCGGGTTCATCGGTGTGAAGCTGGTGCTGCACGCCCTGCACGAGTCGGGCGTGAGCGTGCCGGAGATCAGCATCCCGGTCTCGCTGGGCGTCATCTGCACCGTGCTCGTCGTCACGACGATCACCAGCCTGTACACCTCCCGGAAGCGGGCGGCGGACGGGTCGGAATCCAAGGACACCCTCGGCGTCTGAGCGGCGCGCGCCGCGGGCACCGGTGTCCGGTGCCCGCGGCGTCACTCAGTACGTCACGGTGATACGCCGCGCCGCCCCGTCCACCCGGACCGTGCCGCCGTACGGGATCACCAGCTGCGGATCGGTGTGGCCGAGATCGACATCGAAGACCACCAGGGTGTCCGGGGCGTACGCGGCCAGCGCCCGCAGCACCGCCGCGCGCTGCTCCCGCCGGTAGGCCGCCTTCGCCTCCCGGGAGTTGGGGCGCTCCCGCGACCACGCCTTGGGGCGGCCCATCAGCAGCGCGGGGAACCGCCGGAGCAGCCCGCGCTCGCCCATGCTGCGCAGTACGAAGTACACCTCCTCGGCGCTCGGCAGGGCCTCGGACGTCTCCAGGAACAGCACCCCGCCGTCGGAGGCGGCGAGGCCGGCCGGGATCTCGCGGTCCGCCATCAGCATCCAGGACAGCGGCCCGAGACTGCCGCCCCAGCTGATGCCCTCGACCACCCGCTCCGGTCCGTGCCAGTGCCAGCCGCCGCCCGGCCATACGGGCGGCTCGGCCGCGAAGGTGTCCGGGTCGGCCCAGTCGCGGTCCTCGTCGCGGTAGTGCGCCGCGGGCCGCAGTTCGTACGGTCCCGGGGTGAACAGCGCGGCGCGCAGCGACTCCGTGGTCAGCGGGTGCATCGCCCCGGGGCGGCCCAGTTCGCACATCACGGTGGCACCGTGGAAGCCGACGATCCCGGTGCTGTGGAGAAAGGCCAGCAGATTGGTGTTGTCGCTGTACCCGAAGAACGGCTTGGGGTGCGCGCGGAACACCTCGCGGTCCAGGTGGGGCAGCACGGTGAGCTGGTCGTTGCCGCCGATGCTTGCGAAGACCGCGGTGATGTCCGGGTCCGCGAAGGCGGCGTGCAGATCGGCGGCCCGCTCCTGCGCGGTGGCGCCCATCTTCCGGGTGGCCGGGTACTCGACCGGCAGCAGCCCGAACTCCTCCGTCAGCCGGGCGAGGCCGAGTTCGTACGGCAGCGGGAGGAGCCCCGGCAGCCCCGATGACGGGGAGAGCACCGCGACGCGGTCCCCGGGCCGGGGCTTGGGAGGGTAGGCGGGAGCGGTGGTGGCGGATATCGGCATGGCGCGAGGGTAGGGGGCGCGAAGGCGGGCCGGCAGCTCAATATCCGCTCGCCGGCCCGCACTTCCCGCCGTGTTCGCCGCCGCTACCAGCCGCGCTCGCGCCACTCCGCGAGATGCGGCCGCTCCGCGCCGAGCGTGGTGTCGGCGCCGTGGCCCGGATAGACCCAGGTCTCGTCGGGCAGCCGGTCGAAGAGCTTGGTCTGTACGCCGTCGAGCAGCGTGCCGAAGTCCGCCGCGTTGCCGTGGGTGTTGCCGACGCCTCCGGGGAAGAGGCAGTCCCCGGTGAACAGGTGGGGATGGCCGTGCGGGTCGTCGTAGACCAGCGCGATGCTGCCCGGGGTGTGGCCGACCAGGCGGCGCGCGGTCAGCTCGACGCGGCCGACGGTGAGGGTGTCGCCGTCCTCGACCGGTACATCGGTGGGGACGGGGATGCCCTCGGCGTCGTACCGCCCCGCGTACGTCCGCGCGCCCGTCGCGTCGACCACCTCGCGCAGCGCACCCCAGTGGTCACCGTGCCGGTGCGTGGTGACGACGGACGCGATACCGCTGTCGCCGATCAGCGCGAGCAGGGTGTGCGGTTCGGCGGCCGCGTCGATCAGCAGCTGCTCGTCCGTCGCCCGGCACCGCAGCAGATAGGCGTTGTTGTCCATCGGACCGACCGCGACCTTCGAGATCATCAGGTCGGTCAGCTCGTGCACGTCGGCCGGTCCGCCGACCTTCACTGCTCCGCTATAGGCCATGGGGTCAGCTTAGAGCGGCGGGACGGCGGGCAGGGCGGAGCCCGGGGTGTCGAGCCCGCTCCCGTCGCCACGGCCGGTGAGCCAGCCGGCCAGCGCCGCCGCGGAGCCGGTCACCACCACCGGCGCACCGGTGTCCGCCCGCCCGGTGCGCCACCGCCGGCCGTCGTCGGTACGCAGCTCCAGCGCGGGCAGCGCCGGGTGTCCGGCGAACTTCACCTCGGTCAGGAACGTCAGCACACCGCCCAGGAACGCGGCCGGCAGCTGCTCCACGGAATAGCCGACGCCGAGATCGACGTGGTGCAGTTCGACCTCGTTCAGCCGCCGCTGCGGCAGCCGGTCGGCCCGGTCCACGACGCCGTTGCGCATCTCCACCCGGTACGCCAGGCGCTCGGGCGGCAGCGCGTCCACCGCCGCGTCGAACCGCGCGGCGGTGGCCCGCAGGTCCTCCAGATGGGCCGCCAGCGAGCGGTCCGCGTCCCGGGCGATATCGGCGTCGCGGGCCCCGGCGCTGGTGTACATGGGCGTCGGTACGTCCGTACGCGCCCAGGTGAGGAGGTTGACCAGCGCGTCCGCGTTGCGCGCCAGATGGGCGAGGAGATGGCCGCGGGTCCAGCCCGGGAGCAGGCACGGTTCGCCGACCGCGGCGTCGTCCAGCTTGGCCACCGAGTCGAGCAGCCGGTCGGTGGCCTCGCGGACGGCTGCCACATCGTGCGGGAAGTCAGGCGGGGTGGAGGTCATGCCCAGACGCTAGCGCCGCGCCGCCGGCTTCGGGAGTCGGCCGCACGGATCCGGGGCGTACGCGGGTGTGACGGGAGGGGCGGACGGGGGGCTATGGAGGAGATGGTCCCGAATGTCGGGTCGGGGTGGGTGGCCGGCGCCGGATATCCGCCCCGGCCGTCGTGCCTCGCGGTCCGCCCGCGCGGGTCGCTGTCGCCGGTGAGTCCGGGCGGCGGCGCCCGGCCGGTGCGAGGGCATCCGGGGGCGTCTTGGAGCACGTGCGCGAGGCCGGCCGGCGTGGGACGGCGGCGCTGCCACACGTTTGGGTGAAGCGGGCTCGCGAGCACCGTAAATCGAATGCGCGTGCTATAGGCTCGTGTGTGGCATCACTCAGACAGCGCCGTGGCAGTTCCCCCTACCCTGGGTGGGGGGCTCCGCTCCGCTCCGCCGCATCTGCTCGTTCCACCGGGCCGCGGAAGCAGAGCCGCGGCTCCCGCCCCTCTCCAGAAAGGTGCCGACCGGCGTGGCCGACCGTCTCATCGTTCGTGGCGCTCGCGAGCACAATCTCCGAAACGTCTCGCTCGACCTCCCCCGCGACTCCCTCATCGTCTTCACGGGGCTCTCCGGGTCGGGCAAGTCCTCGCTCGCCTTCGACACGATCTTCGCCGAGGGGCAGCGGCGCTATGTCGAGTCGCTCTCCTCCTACGCCCGGCAGTTCCTCGGGCAGATGGACAAGCCCGATGTGGACTTCATCGAGGGCTTGTCCCCCGCGGTCTCGATCGATCAGAAGTCGACCTCGCGCAACCCGCGCTCGACGGTCGGCACGATCACCGAGGTCTACGACTACCTCCGCCTGCTCTTCGCGCGGATCGGTAAACCGCACTGCCCCGAGTGCGGCCGGCCGATCGCCCGGCAGTCGCCGCAGGCCATCGTCGACAAGGTGCTCGAACTGCCCGAGGGCAGCCGCTTCCAGGTGCTCTCCCCGCTGGTGCGCGAGCGCAAGGGCGAGTTCGTTGATCTCTTCGCCGACCTCCAGACCAAGGGCTACAGCCGGGCGCGGGTCGACGGGGAGACGATCCAGCTCTCCGAGCCGCCGAAGCTCAAGAAGCAGGAGAAGCACACCATCGAGGTGGTCGTCGACCGCCTCACGGTCAAGGACAGCGCCAAGCGGCGGCTGACCGACTCCGTCGAGACCGCCCTCGGACTCTCCGGCGGCATGGTCATCCTCGACTTCGTCGACCTGGAAGCGGACGACCCGCAGCGCGAGCGGATGTACTCCGAGCATCTCTACTGCGCCTACGACGACCTGTCCTTCGAGGAGCTGGAGCCCCGCTCCTTCTCCTTCAACTCGCCCTTCGGCGCCTGCCCGGACTGCACCGGCATCGGCACCCGCATGGAGGTCGACCCCGAGCTGATCGTCCCCGACGAGGACAGGTCCCTCGACGAGGGCGCGATCCACCCCTGGTCGCACGGCCACACCAAGGAGTACTTCGGCCGTCTGGTGGGCGCGCTGGCGGACGCCCTCGGTTTCCGGACGGACATCCCGTGGGCCGGGCTGCCGCAGCGCGCCAAGAAGGCCCTGCTGCACGGCCACAAGACCCAGATCGAGGTCCGCTACCGCAACCGGTACGGCCGCGAGCGCGCGTACACCACCCCCTTCGAGGGCGCCCTGCCGTTCATCAAGCGGCGGCACAGCGAGGCGGAGAGCGACAGCAGCCGGGAGCGCTTCGAGGGCTATATGCGCGAGGTGCCCTGCCCGACCTGTGCGGGGACGCGGCTCAAGCCGGTCGTGCTCGCCGTCACGGTGCAGCAGAAGTCGATCGCCGACGTCGCGGCCATGTCGATCAGCGACTGCGCCGACTTCCTGCGCGGGATGAAGCTCGACGCCCGGGAGAAGAAGATCGCCGAGCGGGTCCTCAAGGAGGTCAACGAACGGCTGAAGTTCCTGGTCGACGTCGGCCTGGACTACCTCTCGCTGAACCGCGCCGCGGGCACCCTCTCCGGCGGTGAGGCACAGCGCATCCGCCTCGCCACCCAGATCGGCTCCGGTCTGGTCGGCGTGCTCTACGTCCTGGACGAGCCGTCCATCGGCCTGCACCAGCGCGACAACCACCGGCTGATCGAGACGCTGGTACGGCTGCGCGACATGGGCAACACCCTGATCGTCGTGGAGCACGACGAGGACACCATCAAGGTCGCCGACTGGGTCGTGGACATCGGCCCCGGTGCGGGCGAGCACGGCGGCAAGGTCGTGCACAGCGGTCCGATGAAGCAGCTGCTGGCCAACAAGGAGTCGATCACCGGCCAGTATCTGTCCGGGAAGAAGGCCATCCCGACGCCGGAGATCCGCCGTCCCGCCGACCCCGCCCGGCAGCTGACCGTCCACGGCGCGAAGGAGAACAACCTCCGCGACATCGACGTCTCCTTCCCGCTCGGGGTCCTCTCCGCCGTCACCGGCGTCTCCGGCTCCGGTAAGTCGACGCTGGTCAACGACATCCTCTACACCCACCTGGCGCGCGAGCTGAACGGCGCCAAGTCGGTGCCGGGCCGGCACACCCGGGTGGCGGGCGACGACCTGGTGGACAAGGTCGTCCATGTCGATCAGTCGCCCATCGGCCGTACCCCCCGCTCCAACCCGGCCACGTACACCGGCGTCTTCGACCACGTCCGCAAGCTGTTCGCGGAGACGATGGAGGCCAAGGTCCGCGGCTATCTGCCGGGGCGCTTCTCCTTCAACGTCAAGGGCGGCCGCTGCGAGAACTGCACCGGCGACGGCACGATCAAGATCGAGATGAACTTCCTGCCGGATGTGTACGTACCGTGCGAGGTCTGCCACGGTGCGCGCTACAACCGCGAGACGCTGGAGGTGCACTACAAGGGCAAGTCCATCGCCGAGGTGCTGGACATGCCCATCGAGGAGGCGCTGGGCTTCTTCGAGGCGGTGCCGACCATCGCCCGCCATCTCAAGACGCTCCACGAGGTCGGCCTCGGGTACGTCCGGCTCGGGCAGTCCGCGCCGACCCTCTCGGGCGGCGAGGCGCAGCGCGTCAAGCTGGCGAGCGAGCTCCAGAAGCGTTCGACGGGCAGCACGGTCTATGTCCTGGACGAGCCGACCACCGGTCTGCACTTCGACGACATCAGCAAGCTCATCAGGGTGCTCTCCGGCCTGGTCGACAAGGGCAACACGGTGATCGTCATCGAGCACAACCTCGATGTGATCAAGACCGCCGACTGGGTCATCGACATGGGCCCGGAGGGCGGCAACGGCGGCGGAATGATCGTCGCCGAAGGCACCCCGGAGGGCGTCGCGGCGGTCCCGGCCAGCCACACCGGCAAGTTCCTGCGGGAGATCCTCGGCGACCGCGTCAGCGATGCCGCGACGACGGGGAAGCCGGCGAAGAAGGCCGCGGCGGCGAAGAAGCCGGTGGCCAAGAAGGCCGCGGCGAAGAAGCCGGCCGCCAAGAAGGCGACGACGCGGGCCCGCCGGACCCCCTGACGCGCCACCCGGCTCCGGGACGGGCCGCCCCCATCCACCACGGCGGACGGGGCGGCCCGTTCGCGTTCGGGGACGGACTCCGGGGCCGGTGCGGGGACGTATCCGGGCCGGGCCGCCGTCGACGGCGGGTACCGGGGGCGGCGCAGGGCCGGTACGAAGGGCGGGGGAGGGGCGGGCCGGTACAACCACCGCCCCTCCCGGCACCTGGTGTCCGTTACGGCGCGAGCTCCGTCGCGTACGGCGGTTCCGCCCCGGCGCGGGAGCAGGTGACCGCGGCGGCGCGGGCGGCGAAGCCGAGGATGTCGCGCCAGTCGTCGGTGCCGAGCGCGGCGATGGCGGCGGGCGAGAGCGCGTCGTGGGCGTCCAGCCGGTGCAGCAGTGCGGCGTTGACCGTGTCGCCCGCGCCTATGGTGTCGACGACCTCGACCCGTCTGCCGGGGACCGTCACCTCGCACCCGCCCGGCGTCCGCACCGTCAGCCCGTCGCCGCCCCGGGTGATCACGATCGCCGCCGGGCCCGCGCCCAGCCACTGCCGCAGCGCGGCGGCGACGTCCCGGTCCGCCCCGCCGCCCGCCCCGGACCCGTCCGGCGCCCCCGCCCCCGCCAGCCAGTACGCGTCCTCCACCGAGAGCTTCAGCAGGGTGAGGTGCGGGAGCCAGGAGCGGAACCGGGCGCGGTAGGCGTCGGGGTCCGGGATCAGACCCGGGCGGATGTTGGGGTCGAGCGCGGTGCAGACGCCCCGCCCGGCCTCCCGGCGCAGCAGGGCCTCGTACGCGCTCGCGCCCGGTTCCAGGACGAGCGAGCAGGTGCCCAGGGAGAGCGCGCGGACCCCGGCGGGCAGCGCGGGCGGCAGGGTGAAGAGACGGTCGGCGGTGCCGTCCGCGTAGAAGCCGTAGCCCGCCGAGCCGTCCGGGCCGACCTCCGCCAGCGCGAGAGTGGTCGGCTCGGGGCCGCGCTGCACCAGAGAGGTGTCCACCCCGCCGGTCCGCAGCCCGTGCAGCAGCGCTTCGCCGAAGGCGTCGGTCGAGATCCGGGAGCAGAACGCGGTGGGCGAGCCGAGCCGCCCGAGCGCGACCGCGGTGTTGTACGGTCCGCCGCCGCGGCGGGGCAGCAGCGCGGGCAGCCGGCCGTCCCGGAGCGGCTCCGGGGAACTGGGGACGAGGTCGATCAGCGCCTCGCCGGCGACGACGATCACGGGGTGCGGTTCCTCTCACGGGCGTCCCGGGCGGTGGCCGGGACAGGGAGCGGCGAGGCCGGTACCGCGGTCGGGCACGGCCTCGTCCAGATGATCATGCAGCTCCGCGCGGCCCGCGGTCCACCGGTCCGGGCCCGCCGGAAGCGGAAGGATCTGTGCCGGTATCGTCGGGAGCCGGAATCCGCCGGCCCGCAGTCCGCACCCCGGCACCCGACCTCTGGAGTAGCCATGAGCCAGCCCCCCGCCCGCCGAACCGTGCTGCGCGGGGCCGCGCTGGCGGGTGCCGCCGGCTTCGGACTGGCGGCCTGCTCCGCGCAGGGCTCGGGCGGCGCCGCGTCGGCGGTGCCCACCGCACCGGTCGACCTGGGGGCCGCCGCCGATGTACCGGTCGGCGGCGCCAAGCTCTACCGCGAGGACCGGCTGCTCGTCTCGCAGCCGGCCAAGGGCGAGTTCAAGTGCTTCAGCGCCAAGTGCACCCATGCGGGCTGCGTCCTGTCCGAGGTCGACAAGAAGCAGGGCACCTGCCCCTGCCACGGCAGCCGCTTCGACGTCACCACCGGCGAGGTCCTCCAGGGCCCGGCGACCACCCCGCTGCCCGAGGTCCCGGTCCAGGCCAAGAACGGCAAGCTGATCGCGGGCTGAGCGGGGGAGCGGGCCGGTGCCTGCCGGCCGGTGCTGAGACCGCGGCGGCCGGGGCCCTCCCGCCGGCCGTACGCCCGGCCCCGTCGCGTACCGGCCGGACACCGGTGATCCGCCACCGGCCGTCGGTCACCGGGCGGCCGTACGCGGCCCCGTCAGCCCCAGTCCCACCTGATGCCGAGAATCCCCGGCCGGACCCCCTGCTCCACCAGATGGACGGCGCGGTGCCGGCCGTTCAGTGTCAGCTCCTGCTGGGCGCTGCGCGGCGCGCCCGCCGAGACCTGGGCGAAGCGGTGGCAGCGCACCGGCAGCGCCGTCTCGTCGAAGCGCACCTGAAGGACGTACTGGCCGCCCGCGAAGCTGAAACCGCGGATGTACTCCGTGCTCGGGCCGCCGCTGCCGTCCTCGAAGGCGTATCCGAAGACATGGGTGTCACCGGCGCGCAGCCGGGCGTCGAAGAGTAACTCGGCGACGATCACCCCGGTGCCCGCGTCGCCGCGCACCCGCCCCAGCCGGCAGTTCTCCGCGGCCCGCACCGTCACCCGGGACGGATCGCAGCCCGCGTCGCCGCGGTGGATGGCGACATAGCGGTCCACGCCGTCCCGGTGCGCGCGGACGGTCTGCAGCGATTCGCGTTCGCTCAGCTCACGGCCCGGCCCGATGCGGACCCGCTCGTGGTGCCCGACCGTGTGCAGCCCGCCGTCCGTGGGGGCCTCCAGCGCGGCGAACAACTGCTGGAGTGTGTCGACGGGCGCGACCAGCGAACGGTAGCTGCGGCCCGTCGGCCGGTCGGTCTCCGGGCGGGTGGCGCCCTCGGGCACCAGCAGCCGGTGCAGCGAGCGCGCGGGCAGTTCGAGGACCTCCTCCAGGGCGCGCACCGCCCGCAGCGACTCGGGGCGCTGCGGGCGCCGGGCCCCCTGCTGCCAGTAACTCAGACTGGTCACCCCGACCTTGATGCCGCGCTGGGCGAGTTTGTGCTGGACGCGGTGGAGCGCGAGGCCCCGTGCGCTGAGCGCGCTGCGCAGCGCGAGATGGAACGGGCCGGTCCGCAGCAGCTGGGCCAGCTCGGCCGACTCGGGTGTGTTCTGTGCCATTTCCTCAACCCTCCGGCGCGCGGGTGAACGTTCACAACCGGATTGCACGCCGCGCGCGCTCCCTGCCTGTTCGCTGAAGTACGCCGGGCACCGGACGTTCACATCCTTGCCCGTTCGTCCACACCCCCGTGTCACCCCGCATTGAAGCGTGTTGACCTGCATACGACAACACCCGATGCTCCTCAACAGCATCCGGATGCGCTCCTCTCCCTCGCACACCCCCTCGTTCGGGAGGAACGCCATGACCCGTGCACCGCTCATACACCGTTCGCGCCGCCGATGGCTGTCGGCCGCGGCGCTCACCGCAGCCGCGCTCACCGCGCTGCCGGGAACGGCCGCCTCGGCGGCCACGCCCGGTGCGGCACCGGCACCCGTCGCCGCCGCCGGGCAGCCCGCCGCCCCGGCCCCCGCGCTGCGTGCCGCCAATCGCCTGAACATCTCCATGCAGGCCCAGGAGAAGACCAACTGGTGCTGGGCGGGCTCCGGCAACACCATCGCGGCCTGGTACGGCAGGAGCTACAGCCAGAACCAGTTCTGCAACGCCGCCTTCAACCGCCAGCAGAACACCGCCTGCCCCAACAACCAGGCCACACTCGGCAATGTGCAGAATGCCTTCCGGTGGATGGGCATCAACTCCGGCTCGTACGTGACCGGTTATCTGCGCTACAGCACCGTGCAGAGTGAGATCAACGCCAACCGTCCCGTCGAGACCCGTATCGAGTGGTCCTCGGGCGGCGGCCATATGCATGTGCTCTACGGCTTCGACACGAGCCGGAACTGGGTCTACTGGGGCGACCCATGGGCCACCAACAACCGCTACAACTGGGGTGATTTCGACTACTACGTGAACGGCAGCTCCTTCTCCTGGACCCACTCCCTCTACCGGATAGGAGCCTGAGGCCATGACGAAGCGCACCGTCGTCCGCACCGCCGCCACCGGGACGCTCGCCGCCGCCCTCATCGGCCTCGCGCCGCAGGCCGCACTGGCCGCCACGGCGCCCGCCCCGCCGCCGGCCCCGGCCCGCGCGAGCATCGCCGCCGCCCACGACGCGGCCGCCGCCCCCGCGACGCTGGACACCCTCGCCCGCTTCTTCGCCAGTGACGGCGCCGGCGGCGGCCGGGCCCGCGCCGCTGCGCCCGCCGCCGAACCGGCCGCCCCGCGCATCGAGGGCGCCGCGGTCCCCGTCTACGTCCTGTCGCCGGACTTCGTCCGCGGCAAGGCCGACGCCCCCGTCGCCCGGCTGGAGTTCCTCGCCAGCAAGGCCGTCGCCGCCGACGGCCGGAAGGCTTCGGTGTGGACCGTGCAGCGGGGCGCCGCCTGGAAGGTGGTCAACATCGCCAGCGGCGACGACGAGACCCGCTACGCCGCGGCCGGCGCCGCGAAGGCCGGCACCGGCGGCACGGTCTTCCGCGAACCGCAGATCAACGCCTGGTACGTGCAGCGCGGCGACCGCGTCGAGCCGCTGGACGCGGCGGCCGAGCAGGCGGTCGGCGCCGCCGGCACCACCGTCGCCGCCTACCAGAAGCGGGTGGCGAAGGCGTACGGCGACAAGCTCCCCGGCTCCGCCTACGACAAGCGCGGCGAGGCCGGCGGCTACGGTCCGCAGACCGCCCCGCGGGCGGCCGGTGCCGAAGCGGGCGCCCACGAGCAGACCGTCGCGGCCGGTACCGACACCGCCGGCGACAGCCCGGTGACCACCGCCTCGGCGGTGGCGGGCGCCGCGGCCCTGGCGGCGCTCGGCCTCTCCGGCGCCGTGGCGCTGCGGCGCCGGCGCCGCAGCTGAGCGCCGGCCGGGCCTTGCCGCCGCGCCGTCCGCCGCCCCGCGGCCGGACAGCACCGCCGCCGCCCGGCGCCCGATGAACCCGCAGGGGCCCCGGCCCGGCCAGGACGCCGGGCCGCGGCCCCTGCGATCCAGCCCCGGTGCGCCGCCGCGCGCCGGGGCCGCGCCGTCGGTCCGGCCCCGGCGCGCCGGGCGCCACCCGGCCGGGGCCCTGCCGCCCGGAGCGGTGCGGGCACGGTGATTGTCGGTGGCGGTCAGTAGGGTGGTGGGCATGGCAGACCCCAGCAGCTACCGACCCAAGCCGGGACAGATCCCCGACTCGCCGGGGGTCTATAAATTCCGCGACGAGCACGGCCGGGTCATCTACGTCGGCAAGGCCAAGAGCCTGCGCCAGCGCCTGGCCAGCTACTTCCAGGACCTGGCCGGCCTCCACCCGCGTACCCGCACGATGGTCACCACCGCCGCCTCCGTGGAGTGGACCGTCGTCTCCACCGAGGTCGAGGCGCTCCAGCTCGAATACAGCTGGATCAAGGAGTTCGACCCCCGATTCAACGTCAAGTACCGCGACGACAAGAGCTATCCCTATCTCGCGGTGACCCTCAACGAGGAGTTCCCCCGCGTCCAGGTCATGCGCGGCGCCAAGAAGAAGGGCGTGCGCTACTTCGGCCCGTACGGCCACGCCTGGGCCATCCGGGAGACCGTCGACCTGATGCTGCGCGTCTTCCCGGTGCGCACCTGCTCCGCCGGAGTCTTCAAGCGCTCCGCCCAGATCGGCCGCCCCTGCCTGCTCGGCTACATCGGCAAGTGCTCGGCCCCCTGTGTCGAGCGGATCTCCGCCCAGGAGCACCGCGAACTCGCCGAGGAGTTCTGCGACTTCATGGCTGGCCGCACCGGCGCCTACCTCCGCCGCCTGGAGCGCCGGATGCAGGAGGCCGCCGAGGAGATGGAGTACGAGCGCGCCGCCCGGCTGCGCGACGACATAGTGGCGCTCAAGCGGGCGATGGAGAAGAGCGCCGTGGTGCTCGCCGACGCCACCGACGCCGATCTGATCGCGGTCGCCGAGGACGAACTCGAAGCCGCCGTCCAGATCTTCCACGTCCGCGGCGGCCGGGTCCGCGGCCAGCGCGGCTGGGTCACCGACAAGGTGGAGGCCGTCAGCACCGCCGGCCTCGTCGAACACGCCCTCCAACAGCTGTACGGCGAGGAGAAGGGCGATGCCGTCCCCAAGGAAGTCCTGGTCCCGGCGCTCCCCGAGCATGTCGAGCCGATCCAGCAGTGGCTCTCCGGCCGCCGCGGCTCCCAGGTCTCGCTGCGCATCCCGCAGCGCGGCGACAAGAAGGACCTGATGGCCACGGTCCAGCGCAACGCCCAGCAGGCACTGGCCCTGCACAAGACCAAGCGCGCCTCCGACCTGACCACCCGCTCCCGCGCCCTGGAGGAGATCGCCCAGGCCCTCGGTCTGGACTCGGTCCCGCTGCGCATCGAGTGCTTCGACATCTCCCACCTCCAGGGCGATGACGTGGTCGCCTCGATGGTGGTCTTCGAGGACGGCCTCGCCCGCAAGAGCGAGTACCGCCGCTTCCAGATCAAGAGCTTCGCCGGCCAGGACGACGTCCGGTCCATGCACGAGGTCATCGGCCGCCGCTTCAAGCGCTACCTCCAGGAGAAGCAGAAGTCCGGCGAGTGGACCGAGGAGCCGTCCGCCGGTGCCGCCCCGGACGCCGGCGGCCCGCCGGACGCCGCCGCGGACCTGGAACCGGACCCCATGGCCGGCCGCCCCGTGGACGAGGAGGGCCGCCCCAAGCGCTTCGCCTATCCGCCGCAGCTCGTCGTCGTCGACGGCGGCGCCCCCCAGGTCGCCGCCGCCCGCCGGGCCCTGGACGAGCTCGGCATCGACGATGTCGCCGTCTGCGGTCTGGCCAAGCGGCTCGAAGAGGTCTGGCTGCCCGAGGACGACGACCCGGTCGTGCTGCCGCGCAGCAGCGAGGGCCTCTACCTTCTCCAGCGCGTCCGCGACGAAGCGCACCGCTTCGCCATCACCTACCAGCGCACCAAGCGCGCCAAGCGGCTGAAGGCGTCGCCGCTCGACGCCGTCGCCGGTCTCGGCGACAGCCGCCGCCAGGCACTGCTCAAACACTTCGGTTCGCTGAAGAGGCTGCGGGCCGCGACGATCGACGAGATCTGCGAGGTCCCGGGCGTCGGCCGCAAGACCGCCGAGACCGTCGCGGCGGCGCTGGCCGCGGCGGCACCGGCCGGCCCCGCGGTGAACACCGCCACAGGAGAGATCATTGAGGATGACGAGGCCCCACCGGCCGCGTTGTCGGCAGAACGGGGGCAGGACAGATGAACACGCACGGAACGCAGGAAACCGAGAGAGACGGTGCACAGGTGAGTACGGGCACGATGCGCGAGTCCGATCAGGGCGAGAGCGCCGCGATCCCCGAGCTGGTGATCATCTCCGGTATGTCGGGCGCCGGCCGGAGCACGGCCGCGAAGTGCCTGGAGGACCTCGGCTGGTTCGTCGTCGACAACATCCCGCCCGAGCTGATCCCGCCGATGGTCGAGCTGGGCGCCCGTTCGCAGGGCAATGTCGCGCGGATCGCCGTCGTCGTCGACGTCCGCGGCCGCCGCTTCTTCGACAACCTCAAGGCGTCGCTCGCCACCCTCGACGCACAGAACGTCAAGCGCCGCATCGTCTTCCTGGAGTCCTCCGACGAGGCCCTGGTGCGCCGCTTCGAGTCGGTGCGCCGCCCGCACCCCCTCCAGGGCGACGGCCGGATCGTCGACGGCATCGCCGCCGAGCGCGATCTGCTGCGCGAGCTGCGCGGCGACGCCGACCTCGTCATCGACACCTCCAGCCTCAACGTCCACGAGCTGCGCGCCAAGATGGACGCCCAGTTCGCCGGCGAGGAGGTCCCCGAGCTGCGCGCCACGGTCATGTCCTTCGGCTTCAAATACGGCCTCCCGGTCGACGCCGACATGGTCATCGACTGCCGCTTCATCCCCAACCCGCACTGGGTCCCGGAGCTGCGCCCGTTCACCGGCCTCAACGAAGAGGTCTCCGACTACGTCTTCAACCAGCCCGGCTCCAAGGAGTTCCTGGACGGCTACGCCGAACTGCTCCGCCTCGTCGCCGAGGGCTACCGCCGCGAGGGCAAGCGCTATGTGACCATCGCGGTCGGCTGTACGGGCGGTAAGCACCGCAGCGTCGCGATGTCCGAGAAGCTGGCCCGCAGGCTGGTCTCCGAAGGCGTGGAGACCGTCATCGTCCACCGGGACATGGGGCGCGAGTGACCGGGCGCGCGCTGCGACTGCGCCGGGTCCGCAGGCTCGTACCGGGCGGCCGCACGGCCAAGGGCGCCACACCCAAGGTGGTGGCGCTCGGCGGCGGTATGGGCCTGTCCGCCTCGCTCGCCGCGCTCCGCCGGATCACCGGCGATCTGACCGCCGTGGTCACCGTCGCCGACGACGGCGGCTCCAGCGGCCGGCTCCGCGACGAACTGGGCGTCCTGCCGCCCGGCGATCTGCGCAAGGCGCTGGCCGCGCTCTGCGGTGACGACGACTGGGGGCAGACCTGGGCCCGGGTCATCCAGCACCGGTTCCAGAGCGAGGGCGAGCTGCACAACCACGCCGTCGGCAATCTGCTGATCGTCGCCCTGTGGGAGCAGCTCGGCGACCACGTCCAGGCCCTCGACCTGGTCGGCAAACTGCTCGGCGCGCACGGCCGGGTGCTGCCCATGTCGGCGGTGCCCCTGGAGCTCCAGGCCCTGGTCAAAGGACACCACGAGGATCACCCGGACGAGATCGTCACGGTCCGTGGCCAGGCCACCGTCGCGCTCACCCGCGGCGAGGTGCAGTCCGTCCATGTCGTCCCCGAGGACCCGCCGGCCGTCCCCGAGGTGGTCACGGCGGTCCGCGACGCCGACTGGGTGGTGCTGGGTCCCGGCTCCTGGTTCTCTTCCGTCATCCCGCATCTGCTGGTGCCCGAACTGCGCGTGGCCCTGGAGGAGACCAAGGCCCGCAAGGTCCTCTCGCTCAACCTCGCGCCCCAGCCCGGCGAAACCGATGGCTTCTCACCGCAGCGTCATTTGGAGGTTTTGGCCCGACACGCCCCTAAACTCGCCTTCGACGTGGTGCTGGCCGACAAGGACGCCGTGCCCGACACCGAAGGTCTGACGGTTGCCGCCAAGCATCTCGTCGGCAGCGAGGTCGAGCTGGCGGCGGTCGCCGCGCGGGGAGACGACTCCAGGCCGACGGCCGGGGGAGCCCCCGACCGGCACGACCCGGAGCTGCTGGCAGCCGCGTACGACCGTATTTTTCGGATGCATGGAAGGATCGGCCCATGGCGATGACGCCTGCGGTGAAGGACGAGATCTCCCGGCTCCCCGTCACCCGGACCTGCTGCCGGAAGTCGGAGGTCTCGTCGATCCTGCGGTTCGCGGGTGGTCTGCACCTGGTCAGCGGACGCATTGTGATCGAGGCGGAGCTGGACACGGGGATCGCGGCCCGGCGGCTGCGCAAGGACATCCTGGAGATCTTCGGGCACTCCTCCGACCTGGTGGTGATGGCCCCCGGCGGCCTGCGGCGCGGCAGCCGCTATGTCGTACGGGTGGTCGCCGGCGGCGACCAGCTCGCCCGGCAGACCGGTCTGGTGGACGGCCGCGGCCGCCCCATCCGGGGCCTCCCGCCACAGGTGGTCTCCGGGGCGACCTGCGATGCCGAGGCGGCCTGGCGCGGGGCCTTCCTGGCACACGGCTCGCTCACCGAGCCCGGCCGCTCCTCCTCCCTGGAGGTCACCTGCCCGGGGCCCGAGGCGGCCCTCGCGCTGGTCGGCGCGGCCCGCCGGCTCGGCATCGGCGCCAAGGCCCGCGAGGTGCGCGGTGTGGACCGCGTCGTCGTCCGGGACGGTGACGCGATCGGCGCGCTGCTGACCCGGCTCGGCGCCCACGAGTCGGTGCTCGCGTGGGAGGAGCGGCGGATGCGCCGCGAGGTCCGCGCCACCGCCAACCGCCTCGCCAACTTCGACGACGCCAACCTCCGCCGCTCGGCGCGTGCCGCGGTCGCCGCCGGCGCCCGGGTCCAGCGGGCGCTGGAGATCCTCGGCGAGGAGGTCCCCGAGCACCTCGCGGCGGCCGGCCGGCTGCGCATGGAGCACAAGCAGGCGTCCCTGGAGGAGCTGGGCGCCCTCGCCGATCCGCCGCTGACCAAGGACGCGGTGGCCGGCCGGATCCGCCGGCTGCTGGCGATGGCCGACAAGCGCGCCCAGGACCTCGGTATCCCCGGTACCGAGTCCAATCTCTCCGAGGAACTGGCCGACGGCCTGGTCGGCTGACCGGCCCGGACACCTCGTCCACCCCGCTCGCCCCCGGTCTCCAAGGTGATGCCGGGGGCGCGGTGCGTCATGGGCTGGGGGCGCTCGGTGAGGGGGCGCGAGCGGCCGCTGTCAATGTCACGTACGTCTCGTATTGGAGGTAGGGTCGGAGGCGGTCGGGGACATCCCATACAGCTCGCCGGTATCTGAGCCGGCGTACCAACGAGGAGATCGGTTCGTGACGATCCGCGTAGGCATCAACGGATTCGGCCGCATTGGTCGTAACTACTTCCGCGCGCTCCTGGAGCAGGGCGCGGACATCGAGATCGTCGGTGTCAACGACCTGACCGACAACGCCACCCTGGTCCACCTGCTGAAGTACGACACCATCCTGGGCCGTCTCAAGCAGGACGTCAGCCACACCGACGACACCATCACCGTCGGTGGCCAGACCTTCAAGACGATGGCCGAGCGCGACCCGGCGAACCTCCCCTGGGGCGAGCTCGGCGCCGACATCGTCATCGAGTCGACCGGCATCTTCACCAAGCGCGCCGACGCCGCCAAGCACCTCGCGGCCGGCGCCAAGAAGGTCCTGATCTCCGCGCCCGCCAAGGACGAGGACATCACGATCGTGATGGGCGTCAACCAGGACAAGTACGACGCGGCCAACCACCACGTCATCTCCAACGCCTCCTGCACCACCAACTGTGTGGCGCCGATGGCCAAGGTTCTCGACGAGAACTTCGGCATCGTCAAGGGCATGATGACCACGGTGCACGCGTACACCAACGACCAGCGCATCCTGGACTTCCCGCACAGCGACCTGCGCCGCGCCCGCGCCGCCGCGGAGAACATCATCCCGACCACGACCGGTGCCGCCAAGGCCACCGCGCTGGTCCTCCCGCAGCTCAAGGGCAAGCTGGACGGCATCGCGATGCGCGTCCCGGTCCCCACCGGTTCGGTCACCGACCTGGTCATCGAGCTGTCGCGCGAGGTCACCAAGGACGAGGTCAACGCCGCCTTCCAGAAGGCCGCCGAGGGCGAGCTCAAGGGCATCCTGGAGTACACCGAGGACCCGATCGTCTCCTCGGACATCGTCAACTGGCCGGCCTCCTGCACCTTCGACTCCTCCCTCACCATGTCGCAGGGCAAGAGCGTCAAGGTCATCGGCTGGTACGACAACGAGTGGGGCTACTCCAACCGCCTCGTGGACCTGACCACCTACGTCGGCGGCCAGCTCTGATCTCGCCCGCCGGCGCTGGGGACACCCCCTTTGCCGCAGGGCAGGGCACAGCGAAATGAGGACGGGGCTCGTACGGCGCGCGCAAGCGTCGTACGAGCCCCGTCCCATGACCGACCTACGCAACGGAGTCACTTCTCATGAAGACGATCGATGACCTCCAGGTAGCGGGCAAGCGGGTCTTCGTCCGCGCCGACCTGAACGTGCCGCTGGACGGTACGACCATCACCGACGACGGCCGGATCCGCGCCGTCGCGCCGACGATCGCCAAGCTCGCCGCGCGCGGCGCCAAGGTGATCGTCGCCTCCCACCTGGGCCGTCCCAAGGGCGCCCCGGACCCGGCCTTCTCGCTCGCCCCCGCTGCCGCGCGGCTGGGCGAAATCCTCGGCCAGGACGTGGCCTTCGCGACCGACACGGTCGGCGACTCCGCCCGTTCCGTGGTCGCGGACCTGCGCGACGGCCAGGTGGCCGTCGTGGAGAACCTCCGCTTCAACGCCGGCGAGACCAGCAAGGACGACACGGAGCGCGGCGCCTTCGCCGACCGGCTCGCCGAGCTCGCGGACCTGTACGTGGGCGACGGCTTCGGCGCCGTGCACCGCAAGCACGCCTCCGTCTACGATCTCCCGGCGCGCCTCCCGCACGCCGCCGGCGACCTGATCGCCACCGAGGTCGGCGTGCTGAAGCGCCTCACCGAGGACGTCAAGCGCCCCTATGTCGTCGTCCTCGGCGGCGCCAAGGTCTCCGACAAGCTCGCCGTCATCGACGAGCTGCTCGGCAAGGCCGACCGGCTGCTGATCGGCGGCGGTATGGCGTACACCTTCCTCAAGGCCAAGGGCTACGAGGTCGGTATCTCGCTGTTGCAGAAGGACCAGATCCCGGCCGTCACCGAGTACCTGGAGCGCGCGGAGAAGAGCGGCGTCGAGCTGGTCCTCCCCGTGGACATCCTGGCCTCGCGCGACTTCCCGGACCTGAAGACCAAGGCCCCCGCCGACTTCGTCACCGTCGACGCCGACAAGATCCCCGCCGACATGGAGGGGCTGGACATCGGCCCGAAGACCCGTGAGCTGTTCGCGTCGAAGATCGCGGACGCCGGGACGGTGTTCTGGAACGGTCCGGTCGGTGTCGCCGAGCACCCCGACTACGCGGGCGGCACCGCAGCCGTCGCGCAGGCGCTGCTCGACAGCCCCGGATTCACCGTCGTCGGCGGCGGTGACTCGGCCGCGGCCGTGCGCGCGCTCGGCTTCGACGAGAATGCTTTCGGCCACATTTCGACCGGTGGCGGCGCCAGCCTCGAATACCTCGAAGGCAAGACGCTCCCCGGCCTCGCCGCTCTGGAGGACTGAAGAACCGTGACATCCCGCACCCCGCTGATGGCGGGCAACTGGAAGATGAACCTCAACCACCTCGAGGCCATCGCCCACGTCCAGAAGCTCGCCTTCGCGCTCGCCGACAAGGACTTCGAGGCCGTAGAGGTCGCGGTCCTGCCGCCCTTCACCGACCTGCGCTCGGTGCAGACGCTGGTCGACGGCGACAAGCTCAAGATCAAGTACGGCGCCCAGGACATCTCGGCGCACGAGTCCGGTGCCTACACCGGTGAGATCTCCGGCCCGATGCTCGCCAAGCTCAAGTGCACCTACGTGGCCGTCGGCCACAGCGAGCGCCGCCAGTACCACGGCGAGAACGAAGAGATCTGCAACGCCAAGGTCAAGGCCGCCTACCAGCACGGTCTCACCCCGATCCTCTGCGTCGGCGAGGGCCTGGACGTCCGCAAGGCCGGCAACCAGGTCGCGCACACCCTCGCGCAGGTCGACGGCGCCCTGGACGGCGTCCCGGCCGAGCAGGCCGAGTCCATCGTGATCGCCTACGAGCCGGTCTGGGCCATCGGCACCGGCGAGGTCGCCACGCCCGAGGACGCGCAGGAGGTCTGCGGGGCGATCCGCGGCCGCCTCGCCGAGCTCTACAGCCAGGAGCTGGCCGACAAGGTCCGCATCCAGTACGGCGGCTCGGTCAAGTCCGGCAATGTCGCCGCGATCATGGCGCAGCCGGATGTCGACGGCGCGCTGATCGGCGGCGCGGCGCTGAACGCGGACGAGTTCGTCAAGATCGTCCGCTTCCGCGACCAGTAGCGGCTATGACGACGGGCCCGGCCCGTCGTACCCTGTCGGGGCCGGGTCCGGCGTGCAGTCGCCGCCCGGCCCCGCACCCTTTCGGTGTCGTGCCGGCGCCCCGGGCGCCGGCACAACAGTTTCGTCCGTCAGTCCTAGAGAGTTGGTCAAGCCGTGGTCATCGGGTTCTCGATCGCCCTCATCGTCTTCAGCCTGCTGCTGATGATGCTGGTGCTCATGCACAAGGGGAAGGGCGGCGGCCTGTCCGACATGTTCGGTGGCGGCATGCAGTCCTCGGTCGGCGGCTCCTCGGTCGCCGAGCGGAACCTCGACCGCATCACCATCGTGATCGGTCTCCTGTGGTTCGCGTGCATCGTCGTCCTCGGCGTCCTGATGAAGCTCGGCAGCTGACATGCCGTCGGGGACGCGGCTTATCATGAGGGCGGCGTCCTCGGCCGGAGGGTAACTCCTGTCTCTGGACGCGCGTTGGGCCTTACGTAGACTGGAGCGCCCGCAACGCAGCTGCTGTTAGATGCTTTGCAGCACCATTACGCAGGGAGTTACGACCGTGGCAAGTGGCAACGCGATCCGAGGAAGTCGGGTCGGGGCGGGGCCGATGGGGGAGGCCGAGCGCGGCGAGTCCGCGCCGCGCACCCGCATCTCCTTCTGGTGCTCCAACGGGCACGAGACGCAGCCCAGCTTCGCCGGCGACGCGCAGGTTCCGGACACCTGGGACTGCCCGCGCTGTGGTTTCCCGGCAGGCAAGGACCGGGACAGCCCGCCGGACCCGCCGCGCACCGAGCCGTACAAGACCCACCTCGCGTACGTCCGGGAGCGCCGCAGCGACGCCGACGGCGAGGCGATTCTCGCGGAGGCGCTCGCGAAGCTCCGCGGCGAGATCTGACGGATCGGCGGACCTGGCGAACGGCCCGGCCGGAGGGGACTCACCCCCTCCGGCCGGGCCGTTTCGCATGATGGCGCGGTCGCCCCGGACCGCCCCAAGCGCCGTACCGGGCACGCTGCCGGGGCGCATCTGAGGCAGCGGATGGGGAAGGTGCCCGAGGCCCGTTGTCAGTGGTCGCCCCTACCGTTTCCGTAGGCGGACGATCACGGACGGAGGCGGTATGGCGGGCATCGGGACGGGGACCGCGCCGGACGCCGGCGCGCTCGCCTGGCGGGGCGGCTTCGGGCGGCTGTGGAGCGCGGCCGCCGTCTCCCGCTTCGGTGACGCGCTGCGCGGCACCGCACTGCCGCTGCTCGCCTACGCCCTCACCGACTCGCCGCTGCTCATCTCGCTCGTCACCGCCTGCGGCTTCCTGCCCTGGCTGCTCTTCGGACTGCTGGGCGGCGCGGTCGCCGACCGGGTGGACCCGCGGCGGGCGATGTGGGGCGTGGATGTGCTGCGCGGCCTGCTGATGGCCGGTTTCGCCGTGGCGGTGGCGCTCGGCCAGGCGAGTATCGGGCTGCTGATCGCGCTGGCCTTCGCCCTCACCACCCTCCAGACGCTCTTCGACAACGCCGCCACGGTCCTGCTGCCGTCGGTGGTGCCCACCACGGCGCTGGCCACCGCCAACGCCCGGCTGATGACCGGCCAGGAGGTGCTGGGGCGGTTCGTCGGGGGACCGGTGGCGCCCCTGCTCCTCGCGCTGGGCGCCGCGGTGCCCTTCCTCGCCGACGCGGCGACGTACCTGGTCGCGGCCGCCCTCGTCGCCTCGCTGCGGATCACCGCGCCACCCGGGCCGCCGGCCGCGCCGGGGCGCACCGTCCGGCACGAAATAGGTGACGGCATACGGGCGTTGCGGCGCGACCGGGTGCTGCGCGCGTGTTGCGCGGCCGTCGCGCTGGGCAACGTCGGCGTCGGCGCGCTGATCGGCACGCTCGTGGTGGTGGTCAAGGGATGGCTGGGCGCCGGGGACACCGGCTATGTCCTCGTGACGACCGGATACGGCATCGGCATGGTGCTGGGCGGGCTGCTGGCCGGCCGGGTGGTGGCCGCCCTCGGCGGACCGGTCCGTACCCTGCTCGGCGCGGGCCTGTCGCAGGCCGCCGTGCTGATGCTCTTCGCGGCGGTGCGCTCGCTGGTGGCGGCGGCCGTGCTGCTGGGCCTGTTCGGCTTCGCCGGGATGGTGTGGAACGTCCTGGAGACCACCGTCGTGCAGCAGCGCAGCCCCGCCGAGCTGCTCGGCCGGATCAGCGCCGCGTTCCGTACGGTCGCCACGGCCGGGGTGCCGCTGGGGGCGCTGCTGGGGGGCGCGGCGGCCGCGGGGTGGGGCGCCAACACCCCGGCGTTACTGGCCGGCGCCCTGCTGGGCGGTGGCACGCTCGCCCTGATACCCGTCCGCACCGCGTTCGACGGCAGTCGGACATCTCATACCGTGCCCTGATCAATTAGGTTGGGGACGGCGGGGCCGGTACGAGATGAGAAGGCTGATTCCGAGATGAACGCAGAAGGCCGCAGCAGGCTCGACCAGATGCCTGAGTGGATCGCGCTGGGCAAGCACCGGGAGCAGCTGGGGGAGGTGCAGTTGCGCGACCTGTTCGCCCAGGATCCCGAGCGCGCCGGGCGCTACACCCTCCAGGTCGGCGATCTCCACCTGGACTACTCCAAGCACCTGGTCACCGACGAGACGCTGCTGCTGCTGCGCGAACTGGCCGCGGCGGCCGGGGTGGCCGGTCTGCGGGACGCGATGTTCCGCGGTGAGAAGATCAACACCACCGAGCGGCGCGCCGTACTGCACACCGCGCTGCGCGCGCCCGGCTCGGCCGTCATCACCACCGGCGGCGAGAACGTCGTCCCCGCGGTGCACGCGGTGCTGACGAAGATGGGCACCTTCGCCGAGCGGGTCCGCTCCGGCGACTGGCGGGGCCACACCGGCAAGCGCATCAAGACCGTCGTCAACATCGGCATCGGCGGCTCCGACCTGGGCCCGGCGATGGCGTACGAGGCGCTGCGCGCCTACACCCAGCGGGACATGCAGTTCCGCTTCGTCTCCAACGTGGACGGCGCCGACCTGCACGAGGCGCTGCGCGACCTCGATCCGGCGGAGACGCTCTTCATCATCGCCTCGAAGACCTTCACCACCATCGAGACGATCACCAACGCCACCTCGGCCCGCGACTGGCTGCTGACCGGCCTGGGCGCCGGTGACGAGGCGGTGGCCAAGCACTTCGTGGCCCTGTCGACCAACGCCGAGAAGGTGTCGGAGTTCGGCATCGACACGACGAACATGTTCGAGTTCTGGGACTGGGTCGGCGGCCGCTATTCGTACGACTCCGCGATCGGCCTGTCGCTGATGATCGCGATCGGCCAGGAGCGGTTCCGTGAGATGCTGGCCGGCTTCCATCTCGTGGACGAGCACTTCCGCTGCGCCCCGCCGGAGGAGAACGCCCCGCTGCTGCTGGGCCTGCTGGGGATCTGGTACGGCAACTTCTGGGACGCGCAGTCGCACGCGGTCCTGCCCTACAGCCACTACCTGGCCAAGTTCACCGCGTATCTCCAGCAGCTGGACATGGAGTCCAACGGCAAGTCCGTGGACCGCGACGGCCGTCCGGTGCACTGGCAGACCGGCCCGGTCGTCTGGGGCACCCCGGGCACCAATGGCCAGCACGCCTACTACCAGCTGCTCCACCAGGGCACGAAGATGATCCCGGCCGACCTCATCGGCTTCGCCCGGCCGGTCGACGACCTCCGGCCCGGTCTGGTCGCCCAGCACGACCTGCTGATGGCCAACCTCTTCGCACAGGGCCAGGCGCTCGCCTTCGGCAAGACGCCGGACGAGGTGCGCGCCGAGGGCGTGGCCGAGGAACTGGTGCCGCACAAGACCTTCAAGGGCAACCGCCCCACCACCACGATCCTGGCCGAGGAGCTCAGCCCCTCCGTACTGGGCCAGCTGATCGCGCTCTACGAGCACAAGGTGTTCGTCCAGGGCGCCGTGTGGCACATCGACTCCTTCGACCAGTGGGGCGTGGAGCTGGGCAAGGTCCTCGCCAAGCGCGTGGAGCCCGCGCTGACGGACGGCGCCGAGGTACCGGGCCTGGACGCATCCACGGCCAATCTGGTCACCAAGTACCGCGAGCTGCGCGGCCGTTGACCGACGGCGCCGCGGCGCCGGCCACCCGTGACAACGCCTGCGGCCCCGCCCTCCCGGAGGAGGACGGGGCCGCAGGCGTTGTCCGTGCCGGCTACGCCGAGGCGGGCGGGTAGAGGCCGCGCGGCAGCTGGGCCGCCGCCGCCTCGTCCAGCAGCCAGAGTGTCCGGCTGCGGCCGCGGGCGCCCGCCGCCGGGGTCTGGATCTCCCCGGAGCCGGAGAGTGCGAGGGCCGCGGCCCCGGCCTTGTCCGCACCGGCCGCCAGCAGCCAGACCTCGCGTGCCGCGCGGATCGCGGGCAGGGTCAGGGTCAGGCGGGTGGGCGGCGGCTTGGGCGCGCCGCGCACGCCGACCACCGTCCGCTCCTGCTCGCGCACCGCGGGCAGCTCGGGGAAGAGCGAGGCCACATGGGTGTCCGGGCCGACGCCCAGCAGCAGGACGTCGAAGGACGGCACCGGGCCGTGGTCCTCGGGGCCCGCCGCGGCGGCCAGTTCGGCCGCGTACGCCTCCGCCGCGGCGTCCGCGTCGTTGCCGTACGTGCCGCCCGAGGCCGTCATCGGGTGCACCCGGGCCGGGTCCAGCGGGACGCTGTCCAGCAGCACCTCGCGAGCCTGGGTGTAGTTGCGCTCCGGGTCGCCGTCCGGCACGAACCGCTCGTCGCCCCACCACAGGTCGAGGCGGGACCAGTCCACCGCGTCCCGGGCGGGCGCCTCGGCGAGGGCCGCGAGCAGCCCGTTGCCGTTGCGCCCGCCGGTCAGGACCACGGAGGCGGTGCCGCGGGCGGCCTGGGCGTCCACGATCTTCGTGATCAGCCGGGCCGCCGCGGCCCGCGCCATCAGCTCCTTGTCGCGGTGGACGACGACCTGCGGAGCGCTCACTTGGCGGCTGCCTTCTTGGCGGCCGGCTTCTTCGCCGCCGCGGGCTTGGCCGGGGCCGCCCCGGTGGCGGCGGACTCGGCGGGCTCCGAGGAGTCCGCGGCCGCCGCCGGTTCAGCGGTCGGGCCGGTGAGCCGGTCCACGCCGAACTTCAGCGCCGCTGCGTAGGTGTCGTCCGGGTCGAGCCGGCGCAGTTCCTCGGCGAGCAGTTCGGCGGTCTCCCGCCGCTTGAGCGCCACCGCGCGGTCCGGCTGGCCGCGCATGGAGAGCGTGGCCAGGGCGCCGTCCGGGCGGTCCAGCACGATCGGGCCGCCGCTGGTCTCCATGCGGACGGCCGTCAGCCCCGGGCCGGCCGACAGGCTGCGCTTGACCGGGACGTTCAGCCGGCCGGCGAGCCACATGGCGAGCAGTTCGCCACTGGGGTTGAGCTCCTCGCCCTCGACCTCGGCCGAGGTGACCGTGCACGGCATCTGGTCCAGCGCCGCCGCGAGCATCGAGCGCCACGGGGTGGTGCGGGTCCAGGCCAGATCGGTGTCGCCGGGGGTGTAGGTGTCGGCGCGCTTGGTCAGCTCCGCGATGGGCTGCTCGGCGGTGTAGGCGTCGGTGACGCGCCGCTGGGCGAGCGCGCCGAGCGGGTCCTTGGCCGGGTCCAGCGGGGAGTTCACCGCCCACCAGACCACCACCGGGGCGTCCGGCAGCAGCAGCGGCAGCACCACGGACTGGGCGTGGTTGATCGCCTCGCCGTACAGCCGGAGTATGACCGTCTCGCCGGTGCCGGCGTCCGCGCCCACCCGTACCTCGGCGTCCAGGCGGGCCTTGGCGCGGTCGCGCGGCGACCGGCTGACTCGCTTGATGACGACGAGGGTGCGCGAGGGGTGCTCGCGCGAGGCGTTGTTGGCCGCCTTCAGGGCGTCGTAGGCGTTCTCCTCGTCGGTGACGATGACGAGGGTGAGCACCATGCCGACGGCGGGGGTGCCGACGGCGCGACGGCCTTCCACCAGCGCCTTGTTGATCTTGCTGGCCGTGGTTTCCGTCAGATCGATCTTCATGGCCGACGCCAGCTCCGTCCGTCTCGTGCGAGCATTTCGTCCGCCTCGACGGGGCCCCAGGTGCCCGCCGGGTACTGCGCGGGCTTGCCGTGCGCGTCCCAGTACTCCTCGATCGGGTCGAGGATCCGCCAGGACTGCTCGACCTCCTCCAGCCGCGGGAAGAGGTTGGCGTCACCGAGCAGGACGTCGAGGATGAGCCGCTCGTACGCCTCGGGGCTGGACTCCGTGAAGGACTCGCCGTACGCGAAGTCCATCGACACGTCCCGCACCTCCATCGAGGTGCCCGGCACCTTGGAGCCGAACCGGACGGTCACGCCCTCGTCCGGCTGCACCCGGATGACCAGGGCGTTCTGCCCCAGCTCCTCGGTGGCGGTGTGGTCGAAGGGGGAGTGCGGCGCGCGCTGGAAGACCACCGCGATCTCGGTGACCCGGCGGCCCAGCCGCTTGCCGGTGCGCAGGTAGAAGGGGACGCCCGCCCAGCGGCGGTTGTCCACCTTCAGCTTGATGGCGGCGTAGGTGTCGGTCTTCGACTTGGGGTCGATACCGTCTTCCTGGAGATAGCCGACGGCCTCCTCGCCGCCCTGCCAGCCGGCCGCGTACTGCGCGCGCACCGTCTCCTCGCCGAGGTTCTCGGGCAGCCGGACGGCGCCCAGCACCTTGGTCTTCTCCGCGACCAGCGCGTCCGCGTCGAAGGAGGCGGGCTCCTCCATCGCGGTCAGTGCGAGCAGCTGGAGAAGGTGGTTCTGGATGACGTCGCGGGCGGCGCCGATGCCGTCGTAGTAGCCGGCCCGGCCGCCGATGCCGATGTCCTCGGCCATCGTGATCTGCACATGGTCGACGTACGACCGGTTCCAGATCGGCTCGAACATCGTGTTGGCGAACCGCAGCGCCAGGATGTTCTGGACCGTCTCCTTGCCGAGGTAGTGGTCGATCCGGAAGACCTCGTGCGGCGGGAAGACCTCGTGGACGATCCGGTTGAGCTCCTGGGCGCTCTTGAGGTCGTGGCCGAAGGGCTTCTCGATGACCGCGCGGCGCCAGGAGTCCTCCTTCTGGTCGGCCAGCCCGTGCTTCTTGAGCTGCTGGACGACCTTGGGGAAGAACTTCGGCGGCACGGACAGGTAGAAGGCGAAGTTGCCGCCGGTGCCCTGCGCCTTGTCCAGCTCATGGATCGTGTCCTTGAGCGTCTCGAAGGCTTCGTCGTCGTCGAAGTCGCCCTGCACGAAGCGGCAGCCCTGGACCAGCTGCTGCCAGACCTCCTCGCGGAAGGGCGTGCGCGCGTGCTGCTTGACGGCCTCGTGCACCTCCTCCGCGAAGTCCTCGTCCTGCCACTCGCGGCGGGCGAACCCGATGAGCGAGAAGCCCGGCGGCAGCAGACCGCGGTTGGCGAGGTCGTATACGGCAGGCATCAGCTTTTTACGGGACAAATCGCCCGTGACGCCGAAGATGACCAGGCCGGACGGCCCCGCGATACGCGGGAGCCGCCGGTCCTGGGCGTCACGCAGCGGATTGCTGCTGGACAAGTTGGTCAGCCCTCCGAAGGAGCGAGGCGCTTGAGCTCCGCCTCAGTGGACTTGAGCAGGTCGTTCCAGGACGCCTCGAACTTCTCGACGCCCTCGTCCTCCAGGAGCCGCACGACGTCGTCGTACGAGATCCCGAGCGCGGCCAGCGCGTCCAGGTCGGCACGGGCCGCCGCGTAACCGCCGCGCACGGTGTCACCCGTGATGTCGCCGTGGTCGGCGGTGGCCTCCAGGGTGGCCTCCGGCATGGTGTTGACGGTGCCGGGGGCGACCAGCTCGTCGACGTACAGCGTGTCCTTGTAGGCCGGGTCCTTGACACCGGTCGAGGCCCACAGCGGACGCTGCTTGTTGCCGTGCGCCTTGTCGAGCGCGGCCCAGCGGTCCGAGGAGAAGACCTCCTCGTACGCCTCGTAGGCCAGCCGGGCGTTGGCCAGCGCGGCCTTGCCCTTGAGGGCCTTGGCCTCGTCGGTGCCCAGCTTGTCCAGGCGCTTGTCGATCTCGCTGTCCACCCGGGACACGAAGAACGAGGCCACCGAGTGGATCTTGGCGAGGTCGAGGCCGGCGGCCTGGGCCTTCTCCAGCCCCGCGAGGTAGGCGTCCATGACCTCGCGGTAGCGCTCCAGCGAGAAGATCAGCGTGACGTTGACGCTGATACCCCTGCCGATGACCTCGGTGATCGCCGGCAGGCCGGCCTTGGTCGCCGGGATCTTGATGAGGGTGTTGGGACGGTCCACCAGCCAGGCGAGCTGCTTGGCCTCGGCGATCGTCGGGACGGTGTGGTGGGCCAGGCGCGGGTCGACCTCGATGGAGACCCGGCCGTCCTGGCCGTCCGTGGCGTCGAAGACCGGCCGCAGGATGTCGGCGGCGTCCCGGACGTCCGCCGTCGTGATCATGCGGATGGCTTCCTCGACGGTGACCTTGCGGGCGGCGAGGTCGGCGAGCTGCTGCTGGTAGCCGTCGCCCGCGGAGATCGCCTTCTGGAAGATCGACGGGTTGGTGGTGACGCCGACGACGTGCTGCTGGTCGATCAGCTCGGCGAGGTTGCCGGACGTGATGCGCTTGCGCGACAGGTCGTCCAGCCAGATCGCGACGCCTTCGTCGGAGAGGCGCTTGAGTGCGTCTGTCATGGGTTCTGCATCTCCTACTTGTCGTATACCGGCGTCAGCGCGCGGCGGCTTCGAGGGATTCCCGGGCGGCGGCGGCCACCGCGTCGGCGGTGAAGCCGAACTCGCGGAAGAGGACCTTGCCGTCGGCGGAGGCGCCGAAGTGCTCCAGGGACACGATGCGGCCGGCGTCCCCGACGAAGCGGTGCCAGGTCAGACCGATACCGGCCTCGACGGCGACCCGCGCCTTGACGGCGGGCGGCAGCACGCGCTCGCGGTAGTCCTGGTCCTGCTCGTCGAACCACTCGACCGACGGCATCGAGACGACGCGCGCCGGGACGCCCTCGGCCTGCAGCTGCTCACGCGCCTCGACGGCGAGCTGCACCTCGGAGCCGGTGCCGATCAGCACCACCTCGGGCGCGGTGGGCCGCCCGTCGGAGCCTTCGGCCTCGAACAGGACGTAGCCGCCCTTGGCGGCGTCCTCGTTCGCCTCGTACGTCGGCACGCCCTGGCGGGTCAGCGCCAGGCCGTGCGGGGCGCCCTTGCCGAACTCCTTGGTGTAGCGCTTGAGGATCTCGCGCCACGCGATGGCGGTCTCGTTGGCGTCGGCCGGGCGCACGACGTTCAGGCCCGGGATGGCGCGCAGCGAGGCCAGGTGCTCGACCGGCTGGTGGGTCGGGCCGTCCTCGCCCAGCCCGACGGAGTCGTGCGTCCACACGTACGTCACCGGCAGGTGCATCAGCGCGGAGAGCCGGACGGCGTTGCGCATGTAGTCGGAGAACACCAGGAAGGTGCCGCCGTAGATGCGGGTGTTGCCGTGCAGCGCGATGCCGTTCATCTCCGCGGCCATGGAGTGCTCGCGGATGCCGTAGTGGATCGTGCGGCCGTACGGGTCGGCGCCGGGCAGCGGGTTGCCCTTCGGCAGGAACGAGGAGTTCTTGTCGATGGTGGTGTTGTTCGAGCCCGCGAGGTCGGCGGAGCCGCCCCACAGCTCGGGGATGACCGCGCCGAGCGCCTGGAGGACCTTGCCGGACGCGGCACGGGTGGCCACGGCCTTGCCGGTCTCGAACGCCGGGAGCTGGTCCTGCCAGCCCTCGGGCAGCTCGCCCGCGGCGATCCGGTCGAACTCGGCGGCGCGCTGCGGGTTGGCGGTGCGCCAGGCGGCGAACGCCTTCTCCCACTCGCCCCGGGCCTCGCGGCCGCGGTCGAGGGCGGCGCGGGTGTGCGCGATGACCTCGTCGGAGACCTCGAAGCTCTTCTCCGGGTCGAAGCCCAGGACCCGCTTGGTGGCGGCGACCTCGTCCGCACCCAGCGCCGAGCCGTGCGCGGCCTCGGTGTTCTGGGCGTGCGGGGCCGGCCAGGCGATGATCGAGCGGGCCGCGATGAACGAGGGGCGCCCGGTCTCCGCCTTGGCGGCCTGGAGGGCCTTGGCCAGACCGGCCGGGTCCAGGTCACCGTTGGGCAGCTGCGCCACCCGCTGGACGTGCCAGCCGTACGCCTCGTACCGCTTGAGGGTGTCCTCGGAGACCGCGGTCTGCGTGTCGCCCTCGATGGAGATGTGGTTGTCGTCCCACAGCAGTACGAGGTTGCCGAGCTTCTGGTGGCCCGCGAGCGAGGACGCCTCGGCGGAGATGCCCTCCTGGAGGCAGCCGTCACCGGCGATGGCGTAGATGGTGTGGTCGAAGGGCGAGGTGCCCGGCGCCGCCTCCGGGTCGAAGAGGCCGCGCTCGTAGCGGGCGGCCATCGCCATGCCCACGGCGTTGGCGACACCCTGGCCCAGCGGGCCGGTGGTGGTCTCCACGCCGGTGGTGTGGCCGTACTCGGGGTGGCCGGGGGTCTTCGAGCCCCAGGTGCGGAAAGCTTCCAGGTCCGCCAGCTCCAGGCCGTAGCCGGCGAGGTAGAGCTGGATGTAGAGGGTCAGGCTGGAGTGGCCGGCGGAGAGCACGAACCGGTCGCGGCCGGTCCAGTTCGCGTCGGCGGGGTCGTGCCGCATCAGCTTCTGGAAGAGAAGATAGGCGGCCGGCGCCAGACTCATGGCCGTACCCGGATGGCCGTTACCGACCTTCTGCACGGAATCCATGGCCAGGACGCGGACGGTGTCAACGGCCCGCTGGTCCAGCTCGGTCCACTCGAAATCTGTGGTGGTCGGCTTGGTGCTCACCCTGAGTCAGGGCTCCTCTCCACATGTCGAATGCCGCGGACCGGTATGTCCGCCAGGCGGTGTCGAGCCTACCCCCGCAAGTGCGTGCGCCTTTTCGACTCGTGGTCGGTGGCGGCACCCGGGAAGGACGTCGCTCCGGGCAACGGAACCACTGCTTCCGGAATTCCCCGCCGGAGGCGGCGCCCGTACGACCAGACTGCCGGGCGGCGCGGGCATCCGCCTCCTGAACACCCGATGATCGCGGGGCCGCGGTGCGGCGCCGGTACCGCGGCCCGCGCCCAACACGACCGCACCCCCGCGAAGATCGCGATATCCCCAACGTCTAAAGTGGCGTGGTACGCGCAAGCCTTGACCGGTCATCGCCGGGTGTGCTTGCTGGCCTTATCTCCGCGGCGGATGCCGCAGACGTTACTTCCAGGGGTGTGCGTGACGGCCGTCGAATCCCGTCCTGCGGGGGCGCTCTCTCAGGGCCCCGGGAGTAGTCCCGGCAACCGGCCGTTCGGGGCCCGTGTCAAGGCGTTCATGATCCTCACCAAGCCGCGGGTCATCGAATTGCTGCTGATGACCACCGTGCCGGTGATGTTCCTGGCGGCCGGGGGCGTGCCAGATCTGTGGCTGGTGCTCGCGACCTGCATCGGCGGTTACCTCTCCGCCGGCGGCGCGGCCGCCTTCAACATGTACCTCGACCGCGACATCGACGCCCTGATGGACCGCACCGCCCAGCGCCCGCTGGTCACCGGCATGGTCTCGCCGCGTGAGGGCCTGGTCTTCGCGTCCGTCCTCACCGTGGTCTCGGTGGCCTGGTTCTGGGCCTTCGTCAACCTGCTCTCCGCGGTGCTCTCGTTCGCCGCGCTGCTCTTCTACGTCGTCGGCTACACGATGATCCTCAAGCGGCGCACCGCGCAGAACATCGTCTGGGGCGGTATCGCGGGCTGTATGCCGGTCTTCATCGGCTGGTCCTCGGTGACGAACTCGGTCTCCTGGGCCGCAGTGGTCCTCTTCCTCGTCATGTTCTTCTGGACGCCGCCGCACTACTGGCCGCTGTCGATGAAGGTCCAGGAGGACTACGCGCGGGTCGGCGTGCCGATGCTGCCGGTCATCGCGGGCAACAAGGTCGTCGCGCGCCAGATCGTCCTCTACAGCTGGGCGATGGTCGCCGTCTCGCTGCTGCTCCAGCCGCTCGGCTACACCGGCTGGTTCTACACCGCCGTCGCGGTCGCCTGCGGCGCCTTCTGGCTCAAGGAGGCGCACGGCCTGCGGGCCCGCGCCAAGGCCGGGCTCACCGGCGCCAAGCTCAAGGAGATGCGGCTGTTCCACTGGTCCATCACCTATGTGTCGCTGCTCTTCGTCGCCGTCGCCGTGGACCCCTTCCTCCGCTGATTACCGGCGGGTAGCATGCTGTCCATGGCAGACACCCAGCAGGCGGACGAGCAGACGGCGGACGACGCCGTGGCCGAGGCGCGGGACCGGCGGCGGACCGCCCGGCGCACGGCCCGGCTCGCCAAGGAGATCCGGGCCTTCGCCGGTTCGCACGGCGGCAGCGCCGAGGGCCAGCTCGCGCACATAGGCCGCGGCCGCACCCGTATCGCTCTCGTCGGCGCCAACGGCGAGTGGGGAAACCTCGTCGCGGAGTCCTTCACCGCCGCCAAGGAGGCCGCCGAACAGGCCGGCGTCACCCTCCAGGACGACTTCGACGGCCCCCTCGCCGCCAAGGTCCGCACCGGTCCCTACGAGTGGTCCCGGATGGCGGGCCTCCAGCTGGGCGGCCCGGCCAACCCCTGACGCCGGTCCCGGACCGGCCCCTGAACCACAGAGCCCACCGGGCGCGGAGTACCGCGCCGGGTGGGCTTTTTGCTGTCTGCGGGGAGGGGCGGGCTTCCGGCCGGTGCGGGCCGGTGCCGCCGGTTCGGTCGTGGTGCGATCGGCGCGGCGCCGGTAGCTGATCGGCGCCGCGCCGTGGACCGTCGCGGATGCCAGAGCGGGTCTCCTGGCGGACGGACGACGGCCCCTGCGCTCCGGGAGATGTCCGGGGCGCAGAGGCCGTCCGTCAAGCCGTTGGCCGGGCCGGTGTCCGGCCGGGCCGGTGGTCGCGCGGGGTCTACCGGGCGGCCGGGGCCTTCGCCGGCTGCTCCGCCGGGGAGGCTGTTTCCGTGGCGTCCTCGGTATCCGTGGCGTCGGTGGTGGACTCCGGTGCGGCGGGTACGGGGCCGCGGTCGCGCAGCGCCAGGAAGATCCGCAGGACGCCGATCCAGACCAGCGTGGAGCCGAACATGTGCAGGCCGACGATCAGCTCGGGCTGGCCGTTGAAGTACTGGACGTAGCCGATCACGCCCTGGAAGAGGAGGCAGCCGAACAGCTCCAGGACGGCGCGGCGCGGCGCGGCCGGGGCCTTGACGGCGCGCAGCGTGAACCACAGGGCGACGCTCAGGCCGACGACGATGTAGACGAAGTCGACATGGAGCTGGGTGATCTCCTGCCAGTCCAGCGGGATGCGGTGGACGTCCTTGGAGGCGTCGCCCGCGTGCTGGCCCGAGCCCGTCACGACCGTACCGATGACGGTCAGTGCGGCGGTGGCCAGCACCAGCACGAAGGCGAGCTGGCGGACCGGCCGGGCGACCAGGCCGCGCGGTTCCCCGTCGCCTTCGCCGGCCCGCTTCCAGGACACCACGGCGACCGTGAGCAGACCGGTGGAGAGCAGGAAGTGCGAGCTGACGATGTACGGGTTGAGGCCGGTCAGGACCGTGATGCCGCCGACGACGGCGTTGCCCATGACGATCCAGAACTGGGCCCAGCCGAGCCGGGTCAGCGAGCGGCGGCGCGGGTGGCGGGCGCGGGCGGCGATGATGAACAGCCCGACGACGACGCACAGCACGCCGGTCAGGGCGCGGTTGCCGAACTCGACGATGCCGTTGATGCCCATCGCCGGCGTCGGCGTCAGGCTCTCCGCCGTGCAGGTGGGCCAGGTCGGGCAGCCGAGGCCGGACTCGGTGAGGCGGACCGCCCCGCCGGTCACGACGATGATCACGGCCATGATGACGGTGGCCAGCGCGGCCCGCTCCACGAAGCGCGCGGACGGCTGCCAGCGGCGGGCGATCAGCTCAAGGGGATTCAGCGTGTTCGGCACGGGAGCCATCGTAGGGGGCCCCTTGTGCAAACTTTCACGAGGGGTGCGTATCGCAACGGAACCGGACGGGGCGATCAGCCGTGCGGCCCCGTCCGGGCCGTGCGGGGGCCGGTCGCGACGGCTACTCCCAGCGGAAGAAGCGGGCCGCCGCGCCCAGGCCCGCCACCGCCCAGACCGCGAGGATGCCGAGGTCGGACCAGGGGACGCCGGCGCCGTGCTGGAGGACGGTGCGCAGCCCGTCGGAGAGCGCGGTGATCGGCAGCAGCCCGAGCACCGCCTGGGCCGCCTCGGGGAACTTCGCCAGCGGGACGATCACGCCGCCGCCCACCAGGAGCAGCAGGAAGACCAGGTTGGCGGCGGCCAGGGTCGCCTCGGCCTTGAGCGTGCCGGCCATCAGCAGGCCCAGCCCGGAGAACGCGGCGGTGCCCAGGATCAGCAGCCCCGCCACGGCGGCCGGATTGCCGTGCGGGGACCAGCCCAGGGCGAGGGCGACGGCGGTCAGCAGCGCGATCTGGAGGACCTCGGTGACCAGCACCGCGCAGGTCTTCGCCGTCATCAGCCCCCAGCGCGGCAGCGGCGAGGCGGCGAGCCGCTTGAGCACGCCGTAGCGCCGCTCGAAACCGGTGGCGATGGCCTGGCCGGTGAAGGCGGTGGACAGCACGGCGAGCGCCAGGATGCCGGGCGCGAGGAAGTCGACGGACCGGCCGGCGCCGGTGTCGATGATGTCGACGGCGGAGAACAGCACCAGCAGCAGCGTCGGGATGATGACGGTCAGCAGCAGCTGCTCGCCGTTGCGCAGCAGCATCCTGGTCTCCAGGGCCGCCTGCGCGCGGATCATCCGGGGCAGCGGGGCCGCACCGGGCCGCGGGGTGAACGTGCCGGTCGCGGTCATGCGCGCAGCTCCTTACCGGTGAGCTCCAGGCTGTGCCGTCCCGGGGGGCGACCCCCGGACCCCCGGCCGGTGGACGTGTGGCCCTGCCTCATGCGCGCAGCTCCTTACCGGTCAGCTCAAGGAAGACGTCCTCCAGGGTGTGCCGTTCGACGGCTATGGCGTCCGGCATGACGCCGTGCTGCGCGCACCAGGAGGCGACGGTGGCGAGGAGTTGCGGGCCGACCTTGCCGTCGACGCGGTAGGTGCCGGGGGTCAGCTCGGTGGCGGCGCTGTCCGCGGGCAGCGCCTTGAGGAGTGAGGTGACGTCCAGGCCGGGACGGCCGGTGAAGCGCAGGGTGTTCTCCGCGCCGCCCCGGCACAGCTCCTCCGGGGTGCCCCGGGCGATGACCCGGCCGCCGTCGATGATCGCGACATCGTCGGCGAGCTGCTCGGCCTCGTCCATGAAGTGGGTGGTCAGCACGGTGCTGACGCCGTCCTGGCGCAGCTCCCGCACGAGGTCCCAGGTGGCGCGCCGGGCCTGCGGGTCGAGGCCGGCGGTCGGTTCGTCCAGGAAGACCAGTTCGGGGCGGCCGACGACGGCCATCGCCAGCGCGAGCCGCTGCTGCTGCCCGCCGGACAACCGCCGGTACGCGGTCCGGCCGCAGCTGCCCAGCCCCAGCCGCTCGATGAGGAGGTCCACGTCGACGGGGTGGGCGTGCAGGCCGGCGGTGTGCCGCAGCATCTCGTCGGCGCGGGCGCCCGGGTAGACGCCGCCGGATTGCAGCATCACGCCGATCCGGGGCCGCAGTGCCGCGGCGTCGGCGACCGGGTCCAGGCCCAGGACGCGGACCGTGCCGGCGTCCGCACGGCGGTAGCCCTCGCAGATCTCGACGGTGGTGGTCTTGCCGGCGCCGTTCGGGCCGAGTACGGCGGTGACGGCGCCGCGCGCGACGGTGAGGTCGAGCCCGTCCACGGCGGTCTTGGTCCCGTATCTCTTGACCAGGCCGACGACCTCGACGGCAGGCTCGGTTCGCATGCCGGGCAGTCTACGGAGAGCTGCCCCGTTTGCATTAATGGGGGCTTAGGTCCTTTCGAATTCCCGCCTCTCGGCCTTTGACAGGGGGCCCTTGGCGGGAGGGTGCGGCCGTTCGCGGCGCCTAGCGTGGACGGCGTGATCAGCATCGCCGAAAACCTTGAGGAAACGTCCCGGCAGGCGGCCCACAAGGCGGCCGACCTGCGGCGGGTGCCGCGCTACTTCGTCTCCGCGATGCTGGCGGGGGCGTTCATCGGGGTCGGTGAGGTGCTGCTGCTGGTGGCCGTCTCGCCGTTCGTCGCGGAGCACTCGGCGGCGACCAGGATGCTGGAGGGCGCGGTCTTTCCGGTGGCGCTGACCCTGGTGATGTTCGCCGGGGCGCAGCTGTTCACCAGCAACGTGATGATCATGCTCGTCGGCGCGCTCTCCGGCCGGACCGGGATCAAGGATCTGGCGGGCAGCTGGGTGCTCTCCCTGGCGGGCAATCTCGCGGGGACGCTGGCCTTCGGCGCGATGGTGCACGCCTCGGGCGTCACCGCCACCCCGTCCGCCCGTGCGATGCTCGCCGAGCTGGTGGCCGGGAAGAACGCGCTGGCCGGCGGGCAGCTGTTCTGGCGCGCGGTGCTCTGCAACATGCTGGTCTGCCTGGCCGTCTGGATGTTCTTGCGGGCCACCGGCGACGGGGCCAGGACGCTGGTGCTCTGGCTGCCGGTCGCGGTCTTCGTGGCGGTCGGCTTCGAGCACTGCGTGGCCAATATGGCGCTGTACGCCCTCGCGCTCTTCGACGGTGTCGCGGGCGGCGCCGGTCTGCTGCGGAACCTGGCGTACACGGTCCCGGGCAATATCGTCGGCGGCGGGCTGCTGGTGGGCGCCACGTACTGGTTCACCGGCGGTGCGCGGCGGGTCCGCCCCGCCGACGGGGGCCGGCCGGCGGCGGTGGACGGGACGGCCGCCACGGTGGCGCAGACCCCGGAGCGCGCCGGGATTAGGTAACCCTAAGTGACTGAAACCACCCACCGGTGATCCGGTCGAGGGTTGTGCCGTTCCGCGGAATTACGCAACAATGGTGTTGTGAAATACGCGAGCGAGGATCAGAAAGGGCCCGCGGCCGAGCAGACCGCCGGGCCCCGGTCTCCTGCGCCCGAGCGGGGCGGACGGGTCGCGCACCCCACGCCCTCCGCACACGAAGAGCACGAGGGCACCCGTAACAAGGTCGCCCGCTCCATCCTCGACCACGGTCCGTCGACCGCGGCCGAGCTCGCGCTGCGCCTGGAGCTGACCCAGGCCGCCGTCCGCCGGCATCTGGACGCGCTGGCCGCCGAGGGCGTCGTGGAGCCCCGCGAGCAGCGGGTCTACGGAGCGCGGACCCGCGGCCGTCCGGCCAAGGTCTTCGCCCTCACCGACTGCGGCCGGGACGCCTTCGACCAGTCCTACGACCAGCTGGCCGCCGACGCGCTGCGCTGGATCGCGCAGACCGCCGGCGGCGGTGAGATGGGCGAGGCGGCCGTCGCCGCGTTCGCCCGCGCGCGCCTCGCCGTGCAGGCCGAGGGCTACCGCCAGGCGGTCGACGGGGCCGAGCCAGAAGCCCGTGCGAAGGCCCTTGCCGAGGCATTGACCGCCGACGGGTACGCTGCTACGGCGCGCAGCGCGCCCAATTCCCAGCTCGGTGAACAGCTCTGCCAGCACCACTGCCCGGTCGCCCATGTCGCCGAGCAGTTCCCGCAGCTGTGCGAGGCGGAGACCGAGGTCTTCTCCCGCCTGCTGGGAACACACGTACAGCGTCTTGCCACGATCGCCCACGGCGACGGAGTGTGCACGACCTTCATCCCGAAGGCCGGCCACGCCGCCCCGAAGGCGGGCAGGCCCGCTCATCGCACCACCACCAAGACCACCACCGCATCTGCACGCACGGCCGGGAGGAAACCCGCATGACGCTCCCTACGGAGACTGCCCACCCCGAGCTTGAGGGACTGGGTAAGTACGAATACGGCTGGGCCGACTCCGACGTGGCCGGCGCTTCCGCCAAGCGAGGTCTGTCCGAGGCCGTCGTCCGCGACATCTCCGGCAAGAAGAGCGAGCCGGAGTGGATGCTCAAGCTCCGGCTCAAGGGCCTGAAGCTGTTCGACAAGAAGCCCATGCCCAACTGGGGCTCGGACCTGTCGGGCATCGACTTCGACAACATCAAGTACTTCGTCCGCTCCACGGAGCAGCAGGCCGCCTCCTGGGAGGACCTGCCCGAGGACATCAAGAACACCTACGACAAGCTCGGCATCCCCGAGGCGGAGAAGCAGCGCCTGGTCGCCGGTGTCGCCGCGCAGTACGAGTCCGAGGTCGTCTACCACCAGATCCGCGAGGACCTGGAGGAGCAGGGCGTCATCTTCCTGGACACCGACACCGCGCTCAAGGAGCACCCGGAGCTCTTCCAGGAGTACTTCGGCACCGTCATCCCGGTCGGCGACAACAAGTTCGCGTCGCTGAACACCGCGGTGTGGTCCGGCGGGTCCTTCATCTACGTCCCCAAGGGTGTCCACGTCGACATCCCGCTCCAGGCGTACTTCCGGATCAACACCGAGAACATGGGCCAGTTCGAGCGGACGCTGATCATCGTCGACGAGGACGCCTACGTCCACTACGTCGAGGGCTGCACGGCCCCGATCTACAAGTCGGACTCGCTGCACTCCGCGGTCGTCGAGATCATCGTGAAGAAGGGCGGCCGCTGCCGCTACACGACGATCCAGAACTGGTCGAACAACGTCTACAACCTGGTCACCAAGCGCGCCGTCGCCTACGAGGGCGCGACCATGGAGTGGGTCGACGGCAACCTCGGCTCCAAGGTGACGATGAAGTACCCGGCGGTCTACCTCATGGGCGAGCACGCCAAGGGCGAGACCCTGTCCATCGCCTTCGCGGGCGAGGGCCAGCACCAGGACGCCGGCTCCAAGATGGTCCACATGGCGCCGAACACCTCCTCCAACATCGTCTCCAAGTCGGTGGCGCGAGGCGGCGGCCGCACCTCCTACCGCGGTCTCGTCGAGATCGGCGAGGGCGCCGCGGGCTCCAAGTCCAACGTGCTGTGCGACGCCCTGCTGGTGGACACCATCTCCCGCTCGGACACCTACCCGTACGTCGACGTCCGCGAGGACGACGTGTCGATGGGCCACGAGGCGACCGTCTCCAAGGTCAGCGAGGACCAGCTCTTCTACCTGATGGCGCGCGGTCTGACGGAGTTCGAGGCCATGGCGATGATCGTGCGCGGCTTCGTCGAGCCGATCGCCCGTGAGCTGCCCATGGAGTACGCGCTGGAGCTGAACCGGCTGATCGAGCTGCAAATGGAAGGCTCGGTCGGCTGACGGCCGCGGTAGACCCCACACCGACGCGGCGGCCGTCCCCCGGGAAGGCCGAGGAACGTAACCAGAAAGTGAGCACGACGACAGCCATGGCTGAGGCTCAGAACATCCCGGCGGGTGCGACCACCGCCGGCTCCATCGCGGTGGCCGCGGAGTCCACCGTCGCCACCCGGATGAGCGCCCCGCCGTCCTATGACGTGGCGGACTTCCCCGTGCCGCACGGCCGCGAGGAGGAGTGGCGCTTCACGCCCCTCGCGCGCCTGCGGGGCCTGCACGACGGCAGCGCCGTCGCCGGCGGTGCCGATCTGAAGATCGACATCACCGCGCCCGAGGGCGTCACCCACGAGCTGGTCGACCGCGCGGACCCGCGGGTCGGCAAGGCCGGCAAGCCCGTGGACCGGGTCGCCGCCCAGGCGTACAGCTCCTTCGAGAAGGCGTCGGTCCTCACGGTGCCCAAGGAGACCGTGCTCTCCGAGCCGATCCGTATCGCCGTGCACGGCGAGGGCGGCACCGCCTTCGGCCACCAGGTCATCGAGCTGGGCGCGTTCGCCGAGGCGGTCGTCGTCATCGACCACACCGGTGACGCCGTGCTGGCCGCCAACGTCGACTACCTCCTCGGTGACGGCGCCAAGCTGACCGTCGTCTCCGTCCAGGACTGGGACGACCAGGCCGTGCACGTCGGCCAGCACAACGCCCTGGTCGGCCGGGACGCCACCTTCAAGTCCGTGGTCGTCACCTTCGGCGGCGACCTCGTCCGGCTGCACCCGCGCGTCAACTACGCGGGCCCCGGCGGTGAGGCCGAGCTGTACGGCCTGTACTTCACCGAGGAGGGCCAGCACCAGGAGCACCGCCTCTTCGCCGACCACGGGGCGCCCAACTGCCGCTCCAACGTCGTCTACAAGGGCGCGCTCCAGGGCCAGGACGCGCACGCCGTCTGGATCGGCGACGTCCTGATCCAGGCGTCCGCCACCGGCACGGACACCTACGAGCTCAACCGCAACCTCGTCCTCACCGACGGCGCGCGGGTCGACTCGGTCCCCAACCTGGAGATCGAGACCGGCGAGATCGTCGGCGCCGGCCACGCCTCGGCGACCGGCCGCTTCGACGACGAGCAGCTCTTCTACCTCATGGCCCGCGGCATCCCGGCCGACGAGGCCCGCCGGCTGGTCGTCCGCGGCTTCTTCGCCGAGCTGGTCCAGCAGATCGGTCTCCCGGACGTCGAAGAGCGTCTGATGAGCAAGATCGAGGCCGAACTGGAAGCGTCCGCGGCATGACGTACGTACGCGCAGCGGCGCTCAGCGAGCTGGAGGAGGACACCCCCAAGCGGGTGGAGATCGACGGCACGCCGATATCCCTGGTCCGTACCGAGGGCGAGGTGTTCGCGATCAACGACATCTGCTCGCATGCGAACGTCTCCCTCTCGGAGGGCGAGGTCGAGGACTGCTCGATCGAGTGCTGGCTGCACGGATCGAGTTTCGACCTGCGCACCGGCAAGCCGTCGGGTCTTCCCGCGACGCGCCCCGTTCCCGTATACCCCGTCAAGATCGAAGGAGACGGCCCAGACGCAACTGTGCTCGTCTCCATCACCCAGGAGTCCTGAGTTCCCCATGGCAACGCTTGAGATCCACGACCTGCACGTCTCCGTCGACGCCGAGAACGGCCCGCGCGAGATCCTGAAGGGCGTCGACCTGACCGTGAAGCAGGGCGAGACGCACGCCATCATGGGCCCCAACGGCTCCGGCAAGTCGACTCTCGCCTACTCGCTGGCGGGTCACCCCAAGTACACGGTCACCGGCGGCACCGTCACCCTCGACGGCGAGGACGTCCTGGAGATGTCCGTCGACGAGCGCGCCCGTGCCGGTGTCTTCCTCGCCATGCAGTACCCGGTCGAGGTCCCCGGTGTCTCGGTCTCCAACTTCCTGCGGACGTCGGCGACGGCGATCCGCGGCGAGGCCCCCAAGCTGCGGCTGTGGGTCAAGGAGGTCAAGGAGGCCATGGAGCGGCTCTCCATGGACCCCGCCTTCGCCGAGCGCAACGTCAACGAGGGCTTCTCCGGCGGTGAGAAGAAGCGCCACGAGATCCTCCAGCTGGAGCTGCTCAAGCCGAAGATCGCGATCCTCGACGAGACCGACTCCGGTCTGGACGTCGACGCGCTGCGCACCGTCTCCGAGGGTGTCAACCGCGTCCGCGAGACCGGTGAGGTCGGCACCCTGCTGATCACCCACTACACGCGCATCCTGCGCTACATCAAGCCCGACTTCGTCCATGTGTTCGCGAACGGCCGCATCGCCGAGTCCGGCGGCGCCGAGCTCGCCGACAAGCTTGAGGCCGAGGGCTACGAGGAGTACACGAAGGGTGGCGTAACCGCGTGACACGGCTGCCGGGCCTCCTCGACACCGAGGCGATCCGTAAGGACTTCCCCCTTCTGGATCGTGTGGTCCACGACGGGAAGAAGATGATCTACCTGGACAGTGCGGCGACTTCGCAGAAGCCGCGCCAGGTCATCGACGCACTCACCGAGTACTACGAGCAGCACAACGCCAACGTCCACCGTGGCGTGCACGTGCTCGCCGAGGAGGCCACGGCGCTGTACGAGGGCGCCCGCGACAAGGTCGCCGCCTTCATCAACGCGCCGAGCCGCGATGAGGTGATCTTCACCAAGAACGCCTCGGAGTCGCTCAACCTCGTGGCCAACATGCTCGGCTGGGCCGATGAGCCCTACCGGGTGGACCGTGAGACCGACATCGTCATCACGGAGATGGAGCACCACTCCAACATCGTCCCGTGGCAGCTGCTCTCGCAGCGCACCGGCGCGAAGCTGAAGTGGTTCGGCCTGACCGACGACGGCCGGCTCGATCTGTCCAACATCGACGAGATCATCACGGACCGGACCAAGGTGGTCTCGTTCACCCTGGTCTCCAACCTGATGGGCACGATCAACCCGGTCGAGGCGATCATCCGCCGCGCCCAGCAGGTCGGCGCGCTGGTCGTCATCGACGCCTCGCAGGCCGCCCCGCACATGGTGCTGGACGTACAGGCGCTGCAGGCCGACTTCGTGGCCTTCACCGGCCACAAGATGTGCGGCCCGACCGGTATCGGCGTCCTCTGGGGCCGCCAGGAGCTGCTGGAGGACCTCCCGCCGTTCCTCGGTGGCGGCGAGATGATCGAGACCGTGTCGATGCACTCCTCGACGTACGCCCCCGCGCCGCACAAGTTCGAGGCCGGTACGCCCCCGATCGCCCAGGCCGTCGGCCTCGGTGCGGCCGTGGACTACCTCGCCGCGATCGGCATGGACAAGATCGCCGCGCATGAGCACGCGATCACCGAGTACGCCGTCAAGCGACTGCTGGACGTCCCCGACCTGCGCATCATCGGCCCCAGCACGGCCGAGGACCGCGGCGCGACGATCTCCTTCACGCTCGGCGACATCCACCCGCACGACGTCGGCCAGGTCCTGGACGAACAAGGCATCGCGGTCCGGGTCGGCCACCACTGCGCGCGGCCGGTCTGCCTCCGCTACGGAATTCCTGCGACCACACGAGCGTCCTTCTATCTGTACTCCACCCCCGCCGAGGTCGACGCCCTGGTGGCGGGCCTGGAGCACGTCCGCAACTTTTTCGGTTGATCACGCACAGCGGATGAGGATGAGGACTGACTGAGCCGTGAAGCTGGATTCCATGTACCAGGACGTCATCCTGGACCACTACAAGCACCCGCACGGGCGCGGTCTTCGGGACGGCGACGCCGAGGTGCACCATGTCAACCCCACGTGCGGTGACGAGATCACCCTGCGCGTGCGGCTCGACGGCGCCACCATTGAGGATGTGTCCTACGAGGGCCAGGGCTGCTCCATCAGCCAGGCCAGCGCATCGGTGCTCAACGAGCTCCTGGTCGGCAAGGAGCTCGGGGACGCGCAGAAGATCCAGGAGACCTTCCTGGCGCTGATGCAGTCCAAGGGCCAGGTGGAGCCGGACGACGAGATGGAGGAGGTGCTGGAGGACGCGGTCGCGTTCGCCGGTGTCTCGAAGTACCCGGCGCGAGTGAAGTGCGCGCTGCTCAGCTGGATGGCCTGGAAGGACGCCACGGCCAAGGCCCTCTCAGAGGAGGCGAAGACCGCATGACCGACACCCCCGACACCCTCACGACCACCAAGCCGGCCTCGGAGGAAGAGGTCCGCGAGGCGCTCTACGACGTCGTCGACCCCGAGCTGGGCATCGATGTCGTCAACCTGGGCCTGATCTACGGCATCCATGTCGACGACGCCAATATCGCCACCATCGACATGACGCTGACCTCCGCGGCCTGCCCGCTGACCGACGTCATCGAGGACCAGGCGAAGTCCGCGACGGACGGCCTCGTCAACGAGCTGAAGATCAACTGGGTCTGGATGCCCCCGTGGGGCCCCGACAAGATCACCGACGACGGCCGTGAGCAGCTTCGCGCGCTCGGCTTCAACGTCTGACGGTCTCCCTCGCAGCGAAACGGCCGTATCCGCCGGTCTCCCACCGGCGGGTACGGCCGTTTCGCGGTGCCGGAGCGCCGTCGGCCCCACGCGGTCCGCGGCGCCCGGTCGCCCGCCCGTTCTTGTGTACGGATGTACGTAACGCTGCGTACACTCGTACACATGGTCTATCTGACGCTGGCCGGCGCGATCCTCTCCGAGATCCTCGCCACCACGGCGATGAAATACAGCGAGGGCTTCAGCAAGCTGTGGCCGTCCCTGGGGACCGTCGCCGGATACCTGATCGCCTTCGCGCTGCTGTCGCAGACACTCAAGTCGATGAGCGTCGGCACCGCGTACGCCATCTGGTCGGGCGCCGGTACGGCCGTGATCGCGGTGATCGGCATGGTGTTCCTGGGGGAGACCGCGAGCGCGCTGAAGATCCTCGGGGTGCTGCTGGTCATCGCCGGGGTCGTGACGCTGAATCTGGGCGGTGCGCACTGATGGCGCGGCGCTACGACCCGGACCGGCGGCAGCGGATCATCGACGCGGCGATCGCGGTGGTGGCGGAGCGCGGGATCGCCGCCCTCAGCCACCGGGCGGTGGCCGCCGCGGCGGATGTGCCGCTGGGCTCCACGACGTACCACTTCGCGACGCTGGACGATCTGCTGGTCGCCGCGCTGCGGCAGGTCAACCGCGGCTGGCTGACGGGTTTCGCGCGCTGGGTGGACGGTATCGACACGGCGGCGCCGCTGGCCGACGAGGTCATCCGGCTCGTCGAGGAGACCCTCGCCGGTGACCGCTCGCGGGTGGTGCTGGAGTACGAGCTGTATCTGGCGGCGCTGCGGCACGAGGCGGTGCGCCCGATCGCCGCCGCCTGCCTGGACGAGATGGTGCGGCTGCTGGGCCGGCGCACCGGCGATCTGCCGACCGCGCGGGCCGTGGTGGCGTTCGCCGACGGGCTGCTCATCCAGCATCTGCTCACCGGCCGGCCCTTCGACCGCGCCACGGTGCGCGCCGGGCTGGACGGCGTGCCGGCCTGAGCCCGTCACTGGGCCGGCAGGGGCGGACCGCACGGGCCGGGCCCGTCCGCTGAGACCGGTTCGCCTCCGCGGGCACCCTCCGGTTAGGTTTTCGGCATGACCGATGCTGCTACTCCCCGTACTCCCCGTGCCACCGGCGCCGTCGCCGCCGGGCTCGCCACCGTCACCCCCGACGGCACCGTTCTCGACACCTGGTTCCCGGCGCCCGAGCTGGTCGCCGAGCCCGGCCCCGCCGGCACCGAGCGGCTGACCGGCGAGCGCGCCGCCGAACTGCTGGGCGCCACCGCGCCGCAGGCGACCGGCCCCGACCCGGTCCGCGGCGTCGAGGTCGTGGCCGTCCGTACGGTCATCGCCTCGCTGGACGACAAGCCGCTGGACGCACACGACGCGTACCTGCGCCTGCACCTGCTCAGCCACCGGCTGGTCAAGCCGCACGGGCAGAGCCTGGACGGCCTCTTCGGGCTGCTGGCGAACGTCGCCTGGACCTCGCTCGGCCCGGTGGCCGTCGGCCAGCTGGAGACGGTGCGGCTCAACGCCCGCGCCGCCGGGCGCCACCTCCAGGTCACCAGCATCGACAAGTTCCCGCGGATGACCGACTATGTCGCGCCCGGCGGGGTGCGGATCGCGGACGCCGACCGGGTACGCCTGGGCGCCCACCTCGCGGCCGGTACCACCGTCATGCACGAGGGCTTCGTCAACTTCAACGCCGGGACGCTGGGCACGTCCATGATCGAGGGCCGGATCAGCGCGGGTGTCCTCATCGGCGACGGCTCCGACATCGGCGGCGGCGCCTCCACCATGGGCACCCTGTCGGGCGGCGGCAAGCAGATCATCTCCATCGGCGAGCGCTGCCTGCTCGGCGCCGAGTCGGGCATCGGCATCGCGCTCGGCGACGAGTGCGTCGTCGAGGCCGGCCTCTATGTGACCGCGGGCACCCGCGTCACGCTGCCCGACGGCCAGATCGTCAAGGCGCTGGAGCTCTCCGGTGCCGACAACATCCTCTTCCGCCGCAACTCCACCACCGGCACCGTCGAGGCCCGGCCGAACAAGGCGGTCTGGGGCGGTCTCAACGAGATTCTGCACAGCCACAACTGACACCGTGCCGCTCCGGCGGCAGCCGCGGCCCGGTGGGGGAGACCTGCCGGGCCGCGGTGCCGTCTACGCTCTGCCCATGCGTGATCTTGTAGCGGGGATGCGGTACCTGGGGCAGGGGCAGTACTGGGTCGCCCGGCACCGCCGGTGGTGGGGCTTCGGACTGCTCCCGGCGCTGATCACCCTGGTGCTGTACGCCGCGGCGTTCACCGTGCTCGCGTTCCGGGCCGACTCCGTCGCCGCCTGGGCGACGCCGTTCGCCGACGGCTGGGGCGCCCCCTGGCAGGCCCTGCTGCGCGGCCTGTTCGTGGCACTGCTGTGCGCGGGCGGGCTGCTGCTGGCCGTCCTCACCTTCACCGCCGTGACCCTGCTGATCGGCGAGCCCTTCTACGAGTCGCTCTCGGAGCGGGTCGAGGAGTCCGCGGGCCACTGCCCGCCGGGCCCGGACCTGCCGCTCTGGCGGGAGCTGTGGGCCGCGCTGCGGGACGGCGTCCATGTGCTGCTGCGGGCCGCCGGTTTCGGCCTCCTGATGTTCGCCCTGGGATTCGTCCCGTTCCTCGGGCAGACCGTCGTCCCGGTGATCGGCTGCTGCGTCTCCGGCTTCTTCCTCGCCGTCGAGCTGACCTCGGTGGCGATGCAGCGCCGGGACATCCCGGTACGCGCACGGCTGCGGCTGCTGCGCGGCCGCCCGGCGCTCGCCGTCGGCTTCGGCACACCGCTCGTGCTGCTCTTCCTCGTCCCGTTCGCGGCGGTGGTGCTGATGCCGGGCGCGGTGGCCGGCGCCACGCTGCTCGTACGGGACCTGGCGCCCGGCGAGGAGGAGCCGGCGCCGGACCGGGAGGGGCGGGGCCGGGACCACGGCGGTCCCGGCCCGGACGGGAGCGGTACGGGCCAGGACGTCGCCGCCGCGGGGCGGGTCCCGGCCGGGGCCTGACCGGGGCCGCCGCGGCGACTCCCCGTCAGGCCCCGGCCGCCCGCCTCACGGCCGGATGCGCAGCACCTGCGGATCGTGGTCGCTGGCCTGGTCGGCGTACTCGGCGTTGATGTGCACGATGTCGTAGTCGGGGCGGGTGAGGTGGCGGCTGGTGAGCATGTGGTCCAGGACCTGCGAGTTGCCGTTGTAGACGTAGCCGTAGCGCTCGGGGAGCGGCAGCCGGTTGACGAGATCGGTCAGCACACCGCCCTGGGTCAGGGTCTTCAGGGCCGGTGAGAACTGGTAGTCGTTGAGGTCCCCGGCGACCACCACATCGGCCTTCGGGTCGGTGGCCAGCAGGCTCTTGACGAAGGTGTTCACCAGCCGGGCCTGCGCGGTCCGCTGGGTCTCGGAGGTCCGGGCCGGCGGCTGGAAACGGCTGTCCAGGCCCTGGTCACCGCCCTTGGAGTTGAAGTGGTCGGCGACCACGAACACCCGGCTGCCGGGGCGGTTCCGGAACGAGAACTGGCCGACCAGGGGCTTGCGGCTGTCGCGCCACGCCGGATCATCGGGCGCGATCCGGCCCGGGGACGCGGAGAGGGTGGCCTTGCCGTGGTCGGCGAGCACCCGCACCGGCGTGGTGGCGTCGCCGCCCGCGATGTCCTTGAACGCGACCCGCTCCGGGTTGAAGAGGAACGCGACCCGGATGTTGCCGCCCGGCTGGCCGCCGTCCTGGCCGTCCACCGGGTCGATCTGCCGCCACTCGTACGCCGGGCCGCCGGCCGCCTTGACGGCGTCGGTGAGCTTCCTGAGGGTGACCCCGGCGGTGACGACGCCGTCATCCGTGGGGCCGTCGTCGTCCTGGACCTCCTCCAGGGCCACCACATCGGGGGCCGCCAGCCGCCGCACCAGCGCCGACGCCAGCCGGTCGAACTTGGCCTGCGGGGTCTTGGGGGAGAGGTTCTCGACGTTGTACGTGGCCACCGCCAGCTCGTCGGCCCGCTGCTTGCGGGTGGTCTCGGGGGCCGGGCCGCGGCCGGTGACGGTGCCCAGCTGGGTGGCCTGAATCGTGTAGCCGCCGTAGTTGTCGTAGTCCAGCGGCCCGGTGGTGGTGCCGGTCAGCCGCTGGCCGACATCTGCCACCGGGAACGGCTGCGGGTCGGTGGTGCCGGACCCCGCGGCCGGCGGGGTCAGCGACGTCACCTTGATCCGGCCCGGGTTGGGGTCCCCGTACGAGCTGTAGAGCGTGCCGCCGCGGGCCGTGCGGTGATGGTCCGGCTGTGCGGTGACCCACAGTTCGCGGTGGGTGTTGGTCGGGCCGACGACCGGGGCGTCGGTGACCGAGACGCGCATACCCTCCAGGGACTCGAAGCGGTCCAGCGCGTACGAGCGGGGGCGCAGCGGCAGCGACTCGATGCTCCCGCCGCCCGCCGAGGGGGCGTAACGGGCCGGTATCGAGGCCGCGTTGAGCTTGACGGGGGCCGGCAGCGGGAGGCCGGAGGCCAGCACGTCCCAGTCGGCGCCGGTGAGCTCGGTGACGGACTGGAGGCCGGCGTCCTTGCCGCCCGGGTAGTACTCGGTGACCTTCCCGGTGACCGTGACCGAGTCCCCGACCGCGACGTCCGGCGTCTCCTTGCCGGTGAAGACGAAGATGGCCTCGCTGGTCGCCGGGTCGTCGTCCGGGTGCGGGTCCTGCACCCAGAAGCCGCGCGCCGAGCCGGACGCCCGGATCGCGGTGACGATGCCGGGCACCCCCGTGACGCGCTCCCCGGCGAGCGGGGAGATACGGGTGGTGCCCTGGATGTCATGGATGCGGACGCCCGAAGCGGCGGCGGGCTGCGGGGCGCCGAGCAGTCCGGTGGCGAGAGCGGCGCAGGTCACCGCGGTGACGGCGACGGGGCTGCGGAGCGGACGACGGGACGGCATGAATGCCTCCGGGGGAGAGGGCGGGGCGAGGAGCGGACGGGAGGTCTGCGGAAAGAGCCGTGCGCGGCGCGGAATGGCGCTTTCTACGCGCGTCAATCTCTTGTGTGGCCACGGGAGTTGTCAAGGTGCGCCGGGCGACCGGAGAGGGGCGGGCGGGTGAACCGCCCGGGACGCGGAGAATTCCGTCTACGCTTGGGCGTCGCACGAGTCCGTAGTCCGTTCGAGGAGCTGAGCCCCAGATGTCCGCAGACCGTCCGACCCTGCCGCCGGTGCGGCTGCACTCCGAAGCGGAGCTGGCCCGGGACGCGCTCGCCGCGCCGCTGATGGCACGGGCCGCGAAGCTCGCCCGCTGGGCCGAGCACGGCGTCCCGGTCGGCGTCGGCGGCGAGATCCTCCAGGAATCGCTGGGCGCCGCCACCGAGCACCTCGGCCTGGCCGCCGACGAGGACGGCCCCGGGTACGCCGCCGAGGCGTGGCAGCTGGCGGTGGACACCGGCCTGGTGGAGATCGAGGAGAGCGCCGACGCGGACGCCACGGCGGACGCCGGACCCCTGGACGACGCCTCGGTCGGCACCGCCACCCCCGGCGAGGAGCTCGCCCTGCTCACCTCCGGCTCCCCGCGGGACATCCTCGACATCTGGCTCGGCGGCATGGAGACCGTGCTCGCCGACGCGGTCGCCCCCGACCTCTCCGACATCGCCGACCAGCTCGCCGACGGCGGCGAACTGGACCTGGACGCGATCGACTGGAACCCGGAGGAGGAGGCCGAGCTGCTGGACGGCATCCTCGGCAACCTCTACCTGCTCACGGCCCTGAACGAGAGCCCCGACCAGGACGTTCCGCTGCCCGCGCTGGCCGCGTCGATGATCGTGCCGGACGATATGGACGAGCCCACCGACGACATCCTCGAAGAGGTCTCCGAGGCGATGATGCGCCTGGACGACCAGTTCCGGCTGCTGGAGCCGATCGGCCTGGTCGCCTATACCCCCGTCGACGAGGCGCTCATCGAGGAGCTGGACGAGGACGGCGAGACGGTACGCGCCGCCGAGCCGCTGGACGGCGAGGACGTCTCCCGCTACGGCCTGGTCCGCCTCACCCCGCTCGGCATCTACGCGGTACGCGCCCGGATGCAGGACGCGGGCGTGTACGCCCCGGCCGTCGGCGACCTCGCGGACAAGGGCGCCGACGTCCTCCTGGAGGCGCTGCCCGACTACCCCGAGGCGCTCGCCCAGGCCGAGTCCGAGCAGTGGCTGGCGGCCCGTACGCCCGTGGACGCCGCCCGGGACCTGCTCGCGGCCGCCCGGGGCGACGACGCGCACGCCCCGCTGCGCCGGCTCGCCGCCCAGCAGGCGCTGTCCCTGGTCGCCCGGGACGCCGAGCCCGCGCTGCGCGAGGTGCTGGACGACCGGCAGCTCGGCGGTCTGGCCCGGGTCTGGCTCGCCGAGCGCGCCGTGCCCGGTATCCCCGAGCCCTCCCAGGACATGATCTTCTGGCTGACGGTGGACACCATCGCGGCACAGCTGGACACCGAGGACGAGGAGGCGACGGCCGAGCTGCACGAGCTGGTACGGAGCCTCACGGACCAGCACAGCGGGTTCTTCGAGACCGCCTGGCGGGTGGACCACCCGGCCACCGCCGACGTCCTGGAGGCCATGGGCCGGCTGCACCCGGACAAGAAGGCCGCCAAGGAGGCCCGTAAGGCCGCCTTCAAGGCGCGCTCCCGGCAGGCGAGCTGATCGCGGGCCGCCCGGCGCGGCCGACGGCGGGGTGACACCCGGCGCGGGAGCGGCAGGGCAGCGCGGTCCGGCGGGCGGTGCGGGCAGATGGCGCGCACCGCCCGCCGCGCTGTGCCGAGGCGGCGGGCGCGGCGGCCGGGATCACCGGCCGCGGGCGGCGCCGGCCGTGATGACGTAGTAGTCCAGCAGACCCGATGTGTACGCCGTCAGAAACCGGCGTGGCCACTCGTCGCGGAACCGCGGCTGCTGGGCCATATAGCGGTCGTAGCCCGCCCAGACGCCGTCCCCGATCGCCGTCACCCGGACGTCCCGCAGTCCGGCCCCGGTGAGCGTCGCGGCGGCGTCGTCGATCACATGCGGGACGTCCAGACCGTCGGCATACGTGGGCAGCAGCTCGGGCAGGGCGCGGGCGGCGGCACGGTCGCGGGCGAAGAACGTCGTCAGCGTCAGCCGGCCGTCCGGGCGCAGCAGCCGCGCCGCCTCCCGGGCGAAACCGGCCAGTTCGCGGAAGTGCTGGGCGGCCTCGACCGAGTAGAGGAAGTCGGTGCCGCCGTCCGGCAGCGGGACGCGGTCGGCCGTACCGCGGACGAAGTCCAGCCGGACCGGGGCGGGGCCGGGGGACGGCGTGCGGCCGTCGGGCGCCGGTTCGCCGGTTGGCGGCCCGAGCAGCGCCGCGTTGGCATGCCGGGCGCGGGCGATCTGGTCCGGGTGGGCGTCCAGGCCGGTGACCGACCCGAAGTCGAACTCGCGCAGCGCCAGCGCACAGCCCAGCCCCCGGCCGCAGCCGACCTCCAGCGCGGTGCGCCCCGCCGGGCGGTCGAAGGTGCCGAGTACCAGACGGTAGAGATCCTGCTCGCTGCGGACGCGGTCGGCCTCGGTCAGCGGCCGGTCCGCCGTCCCGGGCAGCCCCGCCCAGTAGCCGAAGTTGATGAAGCCGCCGGCGAACACGGGGACGGTGCTGAGGTCGGACTCGCCGTACGCCTCCGCGACGGGTGGGGGGAGGTCCGGGGGGTCCTGGTGGCCGGGGGCGCCGGCCGGGGACGGTCGCTGCGTCATCACACGCTCCTCGTGCGTGCCGTGGGGCGGCCTGCCGCGGGGTGTCCGGCGGCGGGTGCCCGCGGTGGGGTGGCCCGGTGGACGGGCGGGGGACGGGTGGAATCCTGGGCGCGCGCGGACGTTGAAGCTGAGGTGAGCTCGACGATACGGACGACACGATTCTCGATCCTGGACCGCTCCCGCACCAGAGCGGGGCATCCGGAGGGGGCCGCGCTGCGCGACACGGTGGCCCTGGCCCGGCGCGCGGAACAGCTCGGCTACCACCGCTTCTGGGTGTCCGAGCACCACAGCGTGCCCGGCGTCGCCGGCTCCGCGCCCACCGTGCTCGCCGCGGCGGTGGCCGCGGCGACGTCCACGATCCGGGTCGGCACCGGTGGGGTGATGCTGCCCAACCACCGGCCGCTGGTGGTCGCAGAGCAGTTCGGGGTGCTGGAGTCGCTCTTCCCCGGCCGGATCGACATGGGGCTCGGCCGGTCGGTGGGGTTCACCGACGGTATCCGCCGGGCACTGGGCACCGAGAAGGACGCCGTCGGGGACTTCGGCGACCGGCTCACCGAGCTGCTGGGCTACTTCACGGGCACGCAGACGGCCCATCCGCAGGTGCACGCCCGGCCCGCCGAGGGGCTGCGGGTGCCCGCCTTCGTCCTGGCCACCGGCGCGGGCGCGCAGCTCGCCGCGGCGGCGGGGCTGGCCCTGGTCATCGGTGATCTGCGCGGCCGGGACCGGATGCTCGACGCGATCGACGGCTACCGCGCGGCGTTCCGGCCCTCGGCGTTCCGGGACCGGCCGTATGTCGTCGTCTCCGGGACGGTCGCGGTGGCCGGGACGACCGAGGAGGCGCGGCGGCTGCTGGTGCCGGAGGCCCGGTCGCTGGCGTACTCCCGTACCCACGGGGTCTTCCCGGCGCTGCGGCCCGCCGGGGCGGGGGAGGAGATGTCCGCCCGGGAGCGGGGGTTCTACGAGGAGGCGCTGCGCGGCCATGTCCACGGCACGGAGGACGAGGTGGGCGCGGCCCTCGACGCCCTGATCGCACGCAGCGGGGCGGACGAGGTGCTGGTGACCACCAGTACCTACGACCGGGCGGCGCTGGTGGAGTCGTACGAGCGGCTGGCCCGGGTGGTGGGGCTCGGGGCGGACGGGGGCCGCTGAGCGCCGTGCCCGCTGCGGGGGAAGCCTGATCGGAGGGCGGGCCGCCGCTGTCCCGGGGCCTCTGCCCCGGTCGTCCGGTGCCGCCCCGGCTCCGGCGGTACGCCCCCTCCCGGGCCGTGCGGGTGACCGCGGGCCGGCGGGGGAGGAGCGGCGGAGCCGGTGGGCGGCGGCCGGTTCAGAGCGCCTGGGCCGCCGGCTTGATCATGCCGCGGACCGTGCGCGAGTCGACGAATTCGCCCATGGCCGTCATCTCCCACTCGCCGGAGAACTGCCGGATGAGCTTGGCCATCATCACGCCCGTGCGCTTCTCCGAGCCGGTGAGGTCGAAGCGGACCAGCTCTTCGCCGGTCCGGGCGTCCGTCAGCCGGCAGTACGCCTTGGCGACCTCGGAGAACTTCTGGCCGGAGAAGGAGTTCACCGTGAAGACCAGTCCGGTCACCTCCGGCGGCAGTCCGCCGAGGTGAACGGTGATGACCTCGTCGTCGCCCGCGCCGTCGCCGGTGAGGTTGTCACCGGAGTGCTGGATGGCGCCGTTGAGGATCGACAGCTTGCCGAAGAAGCAGTTGTCGACCTTCTTGCGGTCCGGGCCGTAGGCGATGACGGAGGCGTCCAGGTCGATGCTCTTGCCGCGGTACGCGGGCTCCCAGCCGAGGCCCATCTTGACGGAGGTGAGCAGCGGCTGACCGTTCTTGACCAGCGACACCGTCTGGTTCTTCTGGAGGCTGACCCGGCCCTTGTCCAGATTGATCCGGCCGGCGCCCGGCGCGGGCGGGGCGGGCGGGGCCGGGGATGCGGCGGGCTGCGGCGGGGCGATCGGCGCGGGGGCTCCGGTGGGCGGTCCCCACTGGTCCGCGGGCGCCGCGGCGGGGGGTGCCGGAGGGGCCTGCGGTGCGGCGGGTGCGGGCGCCGCGGCAGGTGCGGCGGGCTCTTCGACGCTGACACCGAAGTCCGTGGCGATACCGGCGAGGCCGTCGGCGTACCCCTGCCCGACGGCGCGGACCTTCCAGACGCCGTTGCGGCGGTAGAGCTCGACGACCACCAGCGCGGTCTCCGCGCCGAGCCGCGGCGGGGTGAAGGAGGCGAGGACGCCGCCGCTGTCGGCGTCGCGGACCGTGCCGGTCGGTTCGGTGCCGGCGAACGTCGCACCGGCCGCGTCCAGGCTCGCGGTGACGACGACCTTCTCGATACCGGCGGGGACCGCGGCGGTGTCCACCGTGATGGTGTCGCCCCCGTCGCCGGCCGCGGCGGTGTGCGTCACCCCGGGGCCGTGGGGCTGGTTGTAGAAGACGAAGTCGTCGTCGGAGCGCACCTTGCCGTCGGCGGTGAGCAGCAGTCCCGACACGTCCAGCCGCACGGGGGCGGTGACATCCACCGCCACCCGCGCGGCGGTGAGCGGGAGGTTCGAGCCAGGAGTCATAGCGGTCATGTCAGCAGTAACGCGCGGTTCGCCTTTGCGGTTCCATTACCCGCGCCCCTCAGCGTGTCCCTTGTCGCGTTCCTGATACGCGTTCTTGACCCGGGTCCCTGCCCGGACAAGGGGACCGTCCTGCGTGGCCGCCGCGGTCAGCGGCGGGAGTTGCCGAACAGCAGCCGGTAGGCGATCAACAGGACCAGGGCCCCGGCGACCGCGGCGATCCACATCGACGGATCGTAGAAGTCCCGGGGGATCGGGCGGTGCAGGATCTTGGTGGAGAGCCAGCCGCCGATGAACGAACCGACGATGCCGATGAGTGTGGTGCCGACGATCCCGCCCGGGTCGCGCCCGGGCAGCAGGACCTTGGCGATGATGCCCGCGATCAGGCCCAGTACGAGCCAGCTGACGATGCCCATGATGCGTTTCCTCGTTCCCGCGTGGTGATGCGCTCCGCCGTACCGCGCCGTGCGCCGTTGCCGCGCGGTCCCGCGGCGGAACTGTGTTCCCAGACAAGGACGCGAGGGAGCGGTGGCAAGTTCCGTGCGGTGGCGGATCGGGCATGCGAGCGAGCGGCGATCCCCCGCCGCGTGGCCGTCCGCCCGCGGCGGGGGTGGCCCGGGTGACCGGACCTGGTCCGGGTACGGAGACCGGGCGGGCCGTGCCGGGCGGCCCGGGAGGTGTACCGCACCCCGGCCGCCGCCGGGCAGGCCACGGACGGCCTGTGACGGGCGGGCGGCGAGGGGCGGGGGAGCGCGGGGCGGGCGGCGGCCCCCGGTCAGTACGGCCAGCGGGGCGGATCGGTGCAGAACGCGCCCCCGAGGTGGGCGTGTTCGGGGTTGTCCGGGTCGAGTTCGCCCTGGGCGGCGATGAGTTCGGCGGCGTACGGCTCGGAGTCGTCCTGAGGTGTGTAGCCGAGCGCGCGGGCGGTCGTCAGGTCCCACCACAGACGGGTGTTGGCGGACGAGGCGTAGGCGACGGTATGGCCGACTCCCTCGGCGGTGAGCGCCGCGTGCAGCAGCCGTGCGCAGTCCGCCGGGCTCATCCAGATCGACAGCATCCGGACGGTCGTCGGCCGGGGGAAGCAGGAGCCGATGCGCAGCGAGACGGTCTCGATGCCGTGCAGGTCCCAGTAGAGCGAGGCGAGATCCTCGCCGAACCCCTTGGAGAGGCCGTAATAGGTGTCGGGGCGGCGCGGTGTGCCGATACCGATCGCGCCGGAGCCGTCCGCGGGGCGCGGGGTGAAGCCGACGGCGTGGTTGGAGGAGGCGAAGACGATCCGGCGTACGCCTTCTTCGCGCGCCGCCTCGTAGAGGTGGTAAGTGCCCTCGATGTTGGCCCGCAGGATCTGCTCGAACGGCGCTTCCAGGGAGATGCCCGCGAAATGGATGATCGCGTCGACGCCGCGTACCGCCTCGCGCACCGCCGCCCGGTCCGCCAGATCGGCGGTGATCGCCTCCGGTTCCCCGTCGACGGGCCGCTGGTCGAAGAGGCGCAGCCGGTATCCGTAGGGCGGCAACAGCTCGCGCATCAGGGTGCCGAGCCCGCCGGCGGCGCCGGTGAGCAGGACGGTGCGGGGTGCGGTCATGGGCGGGTACTCCTCGGGCTGAGCTGCGAGGCCGTATGCGCGGACGGCATTCAGAGATGTGGACACGGTAGGGAGCGGTATCGCGGCCGGTCAAGACAGTGGACGGACTCGTCAAATCCGCTTGCGGGGCGGTCGTTTCGGACCCTTGACCGGCGCGGGAGGGCTGTTCTAGCGTGGCCGCGTTCAGAGATATGGACACTGATCAGAGACATGCACATGCATGCCAGGGAGAGCCCGTGACCTCAGACTCGCCGCTCGCCGCTCGCCTCGACGGACTGCTGTTCTTCCCCGTGACCGCGTACACACCGGACGGCGCCGTGGACCTGGCGGCCTTCCGCGCCCATGTGCGCGGCGGCATCGACGCGGGCGCGGCCGCCGTGTTCGCCTGCTGCGGCACCGGCGAATTCCACGCGCTCACCCCCGAGGAGTTCGCCGACTGCGTCGCCGCCGCCGTCGAGGAGACCGCGGGCCGGGTCCCGGTGATCGCCGGCGCGGGGTACGGCACCGCGCTCGCCCTCCGGTTCGCCCGCCTCGCCCATGAAGCGGGCGCCGACGGGCTGCTCGCCATGCCGCCCTACCTCGTCGCCGCCGGCCAGCGAGGACTGCTGCGGCACTACACCGCACTCGCCGCCGCCACCCCCCTCCCCGTCATCGTCTACCAGCGCGACAACGCCGTCTTCACACCGGCCACCGTCGTCGCGCTGGCCAGGACCCCGGGCATCATCGGCCTCAAGGACGGGCTGGGCGACCTCGACCTGCTCCAGCGCATCATCAGCGCCGTCCGCACCGAGGCCGCCGACGCGGACTTCCTCTACTTCAACGGCCTGCCCACCGCCGAACTCACCGGCCCCGCCTACTTCGGCCTGGGCGTCCGCCGCTACTCCTCCGCCGTCTTCGCCTTCGCCCCCGAGATCGCCCTCGCCTTCCACCGGGCGCTGACCACCGGCGACCAGGACACCGTCGCCCGGCTGCTGGACGGCTTCTACCGGCCGCTGGTCGAACTGCGCAACCGGGGCCGCGGCTATGCCGTATCGCTGGTCAAGGCGGGGGTGCGGCTGCGCGGCACGGACGTCGGCGAGGTCCGGCCGCCGCTGAGCGAACCGGACCCGGCGCATGTCGAGGAGCTCGCCGCGCTGATCGACCGCGGACTCGCGCTGGTCGCGGGCGCACCGGGGCCCCGCGCCTGATGCGTACCGCCGCCTTCCTCTATCCGTGGGACGTCGTCGGCGACCCGGACGCCGCCCGGCGCATCGCCGGTCTCGGCGTGCAGCAGGTCACGCTGGCCTCGTCCTACCACTCGACCCGCGCCCTCACCCCCCGCCACCCCCGCCACCGCATCGTCACCGCCCGGCACGCCGCCGTCCTCTACCCGCCGGACCCCACCCGCTGGGCGGGCCGGGCGCTGCGGCCGTACCCGCAGGACTGGGTGCCCGGTGCGGACCCCTTCGGCGAGGCCGCGCGGGCGCTGGCCGACGCCGGTCTGGAGGTGCACACCTGGGTCGTGCTGGCCCACAACTCCCGTATGGGCGCGGAGCATCCGGCCACCGCCGTCCACAACGCCTACGGTGACCCGTACCCCTGGGCGCCGTGCATCGCCCGCCCCGAGGTGCGCGACTACCTCGTCACCCTCGCCGCCGAGGCGGCCGTGCGGCCCGGCGCCCGCGGCGCCGAGCTGGAGTCCTGCGGCTGGTACGGACTGGCCCATCCGCACGCCCACGACAAGACCGGCCAGCTGCCGCTCTCCGGCGCCGCGCAGTATTTGATGTCGCTCTGCTTCTGCCCGGTCTGCTCGGCCGGGTACACCGGACTCGGCGTGCCCGCGGCGGAGTTGCGGGGCGCGGTGGTACGGGCCCTGGAACCGGTGTGGGCGGGCGCCCCGGCCGCGCCGGCCGACCGGGCGGGCGAGCGGGCGGAGATCGGGGCGCTGCTCGGCGCCGACCTCGCCGGGGTGGCGCACGCCTGGCGCGAGGGGGCCGCGCGCACCCTTCAGCGCGCGGCCGTACGCGCCGTACGGGACGCCGCCGCGGGGGAGTTCCGGGTGCTGCTGCACGCCGACCCCGCCGCGCACCGCTGCGGCGCCAACGCCGGTGTGGACCCGGCGGACGTCCTCGCGCACGCCGACGGTGTGGTCGTCCCGTGCACCGGCGACGACGCGGTCCGTGCGGACGCGCTCGGGCCGTTCGCGGACCGGCCGGCCGGCACCACCGTCGCCGCCAACCTCACCGTCGTCTCCGGGATGGGCGGCCGCCCCGGCGCCCTCGCCGCCGACGCCGCGCACGCCGTCTCGCTGGGCGCCGGTGAACTGCGGCTCTACCACGCGGGGCTGGCGAGCGACCGCGACCTGGCGGCCGTACGGACCGCCCTTGGCGTCCTCGTCGAGCGCTCCGGGGGCTGACGGCCGCCCGCCGCGCACCCGGCGGCCGTCCCCGGAAACGACCCGGCCGTCCGCCCCCGCGCGCGGTGCCCGTAGGCCTGTCGGTGGTGCGCAGCCGGCCGCCGCCGGTTCACGATGGGGCGGACAGGACCACGGAGGCCGGCACCGGCATCGGCACCGAGCGCGCCGGCCACGTCCGGAGTGCCGGTACCGGCCGGCGCGCCGGTACGGACAAGAGCTGGGAAGGTACGCCATGACAGAGCGCATCCTCGACCTCGACCGCGAGGAACTGGCCCGCCTGCGCGGCCGGGAGCTGACCGCGGCGGTGGCCGCCGCCGAGGGCCGCACGATGATCGCCGAGGTGTTCGCCGAGCGCGCCGCGCTCTCCCCGCACACCGACGGCCGCGGGGTGCACAACATCGAGCTGGTCGCCGCCTTCGGCGCGGACATCGTCGTGCTCAACCTCATCGAACGGGCCTGGGACGGCGAACGGCTGCGGCTGCCGGGGCTGGGCACCTTCACCAGCTTCACCGACCTCGCCGCGTACGTCGGCCGGCCGATCGGCGTCAACCTCGAACCGGGCGACGTACCGGAGATCCGCCGAGCCCGCCCCGAGCACGCCAAACGGCTGATCGGCATGGGGGCCGCGCTGCTCTGCCTGACGGCCAACCCCGGTACCGGCGGCAGCTATGAGGGCCTGGCCCGCGTCACCGACGAACTGCGCGCGGGGCTGGGCGACGATGTGGCGCTGTGGTCGGGCAAGATGCACCACGCGGGCCATCCGGAGCGGCTGACCGCGCGGCGGCTGACCGCCCTGGTGGAGGCCGGCGCCGACGGCGTCGTCCTGCCGCTGCCCGGCACCATGCCCGGCGTCACCAGGGAACTGGCCGCCGAGGCGGTCGCCGCGGTGCAGGACGCGGGCGCCGTCGTGATGGGCACGATCGGCACCAGCCAGGAGGGCGCGCACGCCGACGTGGTGCCCCAACTCGCCCTGAACGCCAAGGAGATCGGCGTGGACGCGCACCATTTCGGGGACGCCTACCTGCCCGGTCTCTGCGACCCGGAGCTGCTCTACGCCTACTCCGTCGCGATCCGCGGCCGGCGCCACACCTGGAACCGGATGGCGCTCGGCGGCCGCGGTACGCGCGTCCCGGTGTGACGGCATCCGGGGGCGCCCCCGGCCCGCATCCCGTCCGACGCCGGTCCGCATCTACCGCGGGTCGCCGCGGTGCGGACCGGCCGATGGCCCGGCCGTGCCTCAGAGCCGCCGGGTGGCCAGCGTCAGCCGGTCGCGGGCGTCGAACAGCGCGTCCTTGATCAGCTGCTCGTGCGCCGGGGTCAGCCGGGCCACCGGTACCGAGCAGCTGATCGCGTCCCGCGCCGGGGTGCGGTACGGAATCGCCACGCCGAAGCAGCGCAGGCCCAGCGTGTTCTCCTCGCGGTCCACCGCGTAGCCCTGCTCGCGCACCGTGTGCAGCTCCTCGATCAGCTGCTCGCGGTCGGTGCGGGTGTGCTCGGTCAGGGCCGGGAGGGTGGCCGGCAGCATGGCCCGGACCTGGTCGTCGGTGTACGTGGCGAGCAGCGCCTTGCCCAGCGACGTCGAGTGCGCGGGCAGCCGGCGGCCGACCCGGGTGAACGGCCGCAGATAGTGCTGCGACTGACGGGTGGCGAGATAGACGACATTGACGCCGTCCAGCCGCGCGAGGTGGATGGTCTCCGTGGTGTCGTCCGAGAGCCGGTCCAGCGTCGGCCGGGCCGCGGCCACCACCTCGTCACCGTCGATGTACGAGGTGCCGACCAGCAGGGCGCGGACGCCTATGCCGTAACGGGTGCCGGTGGCGTCGGTCTCGACCCAGCCCAGGTCGACGAGGGTGCGCAGCAGCATGTAGAGACTGGACTTGGGGTAACCGACGGCCTCCTGGACGGAGGCCAGGCTGTGCATACCGGGGCGGCCCGCGAAGTACTCCAGCAACTCCACCGTCCGTACCGCGGACTTGACCTGCGATCCACCGGTATCGGCAGCTGACATCGGCCTTGACCCCTCTGTTCGGACAGCCATAGAGTCCCAGAGGCCCGGATATTCACCATGTGGGACGGCGTTCAGCATATAGAACGCCACCCGGGATGCGGCAAGAGTTCGCTCAGGAGGAACGCACGGTGGCAACAGCGGCAGCAGCACCAGTCTGGAGCGTCGACCCCCGCAACGGGAAGCGCCGTGAACAGGTCGCGGTGGAGGCCATGGCGGCGGAGGTGGACGCCGCGGTGCGCGCCGCGCACGCCGCCCGCGCCCCGCTCGCCGACCGGGGCCTGCGCGCCGCCTTCCTGCACCGCGCGGCCGACCTGCTCGACGAGGCGGGCGAGCAGGTCATCGAGGCCGCCGACGCCGAGACCGCGCTCGGCCCCGGCCGGCTCACCGGCGAACTGGCCCGCACCACCTACCAGCTGCGGGCCTTCGCGGACATCGTGGCGGAGGGCGAGTTCCTCGGCGTACTGATCGACCACGCCGACCCCGCCCTCACCCCGCCCCGCCCCGACCTGCGCCGCTACAAGATCCCGCTGGGCGTCGTCGCGGTCTACGCCGCCAGCAACTTCCCGCTCGCCTTCTCCGTACCCGGCGGTGACACCGCCAGCGCGCTGGCGGCCGGCTGCCCGGTCGTCGTCAAGGCGCACCCCGACCACCCCGCCACCTCCGAACTGTGCGCCGCCCTGCTGCGCCGCGCCGCCGCCGACACCGGGCTGCCCGAGGGCGTGCTGGGGCTGGTGCACGGCTTCCGGTCCGGCCTCGATCTGGTGGGCCACCCGCTGATCACCGCCGCCGGATTCACCGGCTCGGTGCGCGGCGGCCGCGCCCTCTACGACGCCGCCGCGGCCCGCCCGCACCCCATCCCCTTCCACGGCGAACTGGGCAGCCTCAACCCCGTCGTGATCACCGAGGCGGCGGCCGGCGAGCGCGCGGAGCAGATCGGCGCCGGACTGGCCGGATCGATGACCCTCGGCGTCGGCCAGTTCTGCGTCAAGCCCGGCCTCGTCCTGGCGCCCGAGGGCGAGAGGGGCGACCGGCTGCTGACGTCGCTCACCGCCGCGGTCAGCGACACCGAGGCGGGTGTGCTGCTGGACCGCCGGATGCGGGACGCCTTCCTCGACGGCGTCCGCACCCGCGCCCAACTCCCCGGCGTCCAGGCACCGGTGACCCCCGGTGCGGGCGGCGAGCACACCGTCAGCGCGGGGTTCCTCACCGTCCCCGCCGCCCGCCTCGCCACCGAAGGGCCGCACGACATCCTCCTGGAGGAGTGCTTCGGCCCGGTGACCGTCCTGGCCCGCTACGCCGACGAGGCCGAGATCACCGCCGTCCTCGCCCGGCTCCCCGGCAACCTCACCGCGACGCTGCACCTCGGCGAGGCGGAGAGCGCCGGCAGCGACGACGAGGGCCGTGGCGCCCGGCTGCTCGCCGGTCTCACCCCGCTCGCCGGCCGCGTCGTCGTCAACAACTGGCCCACCGGCGTCGCGGTCGCGCCCGCCCAGCACCACGGCGGCCCCTACCCGGCCACCACCTCCACCGCCACCTCCGTCGGCGCCACCGCCATCGAACGCTGGCTGCGCCCGGTCGCCTACCAGGACACCCCGCCCGCGCTGCTGCCGCCCGAACTGCGCGAGGAGAACCCGCTCGGCCTGCCGCGCCGGGTCAACGGCCGCCCCGCGGGCGCGTAGGAGGCCGGCCCGTGCACCGGGACCCCGACGCACCCGCCCCCCGGATACGCGCCGCGACCGCCGCGGATCTGGCGGCCATCGTCACCCTGCACACCCGCGCCCGCGCCGCGTACGCCCGCGCCCGGGTGCCCGACGCGCCCTTCGACACCCCGGCCGAACACGCCCGCGGCCACACCCTCTGGGACCGTGTCCTGGACCGCGAGGACACCCCCGTACTCTGCGCCGAACGCGACGGCACCGTCATCGGCGCCGCCGCGTACCGCCGCCGCGCCGACCCGGACACCGTCACCCTGCACCAACTGCATGTCGACCCCGCCCACTGGGGAACGGGCGTCGGCCGCGCCCTGCACACCGCCTGCCTGCACGCCTGGCGCACGGCCGGCTGCTCCCGGGCCGCCCTGGACGTCCTCTGGCACAACCGCCGCGCCCGCACCTTTTACGCTCGGCTCGGCTGGCAGCCGGATCCGGCCCGCCGGCCTGCGCCCGATGCGACTCATCTGGCGTTGATGCTCACTTTGTGACCGTTTGGCGCGTGCTGCTGTCGCCCGCCGCGTGCCGGTCCGCTGTCGCAGGGCGGGGCGGGCTACCGAGGTAGGCGGGAATGGCAACGGAGCGCCGGCCGCACGTCACAGAGGCAGCGCACGGACGGGGCCGCTCCGGTCAGCGCGTCGGGTGCACCGAGGGGGCCTGGGCTCGTAGCTCCGCCAGTCGCCGTCGGTACAGCGGTCCGGCGACGTGAGCCGCCCGTGCCTCGGACGGGGCCGCATCCTCGATGAGGTGGTGCGCAACGGCCTTGAGATGCGCCGACCACGCCAAGACGTGCTGCTGAGCACTCCGTCCGCATTCCTGCGGCTCATCAGGAAGGCAGAGTGGCAGCGGCGGACCGATCTTGTTTGCCGCGTGCCGGATGTACCCGGCGATGACGGCCCACTGCTCTTCGGTCCGCTGTGCTGCGTCGGCGGTGCCTTCTGCTACCCACCGGCCGAAGTCGTCCCCGTGATCGTCCATTGGCGCGCTCCTGCGGATCTCAGAGTGTCAAACGGGTGCGCCGATCGTAGCCGTGGTCGCCACACCGCCCGCCTCCCTCGGGTCGCAATGACCCACCGACGGGACACACGGCCCGCACGGCCCGCACATGGGGAGGAACTGCGGAGGCGTGCACGACTGTGCGCCCTCCCCGTGCACCGCCGAAATCCCGGCTGATACCTCGGCCATCCGCGTCCCGCCCCAGATGTCGGCGAGCGGCGTGTCCAGCACGTTGCCGAGGGTCAGGGAACGCCCGAGCACGCACGGCCACACCTCCCCGGCCGGACCGATCGCGCACTTCTCGTGGGCGCAGTGCCCGCACAGGTCTCCGAGGGCCGGCGACGCGCCCTTGCTCGCCCGCCCGAATGCCCGCGTCCGGTCGCCGCTGACTTGTCCCACACCGAGGGCGGCAAGGTCCCTTGCCGCCTCTTGGACGCGTTGACCCTCCCGTACCGCAACGACACCGCCACGCAGCGGGATATCCAGGCTGAGCGCCTTTTCCACGTTCGCCCGGGTTCGTCGGTGAGACCCCCGGAGCCTGGTCACCCGGTCGTGTTCCTGCGCGCTGTCGGAGTAGTACGACGTTGCGAGTTTGACCTCGCAGTCCGTGAAGGTCTCCCACAGCTCATCCCGAATGTGGGTCATGTTGGAGAACACCTCGATGGAGAGCCCCGTTCCGTGGGCGTGCGTGATCAGTTCACGCAGGTGCGGGTACAGCGTCGGCTCCCCGCCGATGAACTGCACATCAAGCGCGCCCACGTCCGCGAGTTGCTCGATGACGAGCTTCCAGTCCTGCACGGTCATGTCCCCGTGCGTTCCCTTGGGAGACGAGTCCGCATAGCAGTGGTCGCAGAACTCGTTACAGAGTCCCGTCACCTCCAACCATGCAAATTTCAGTCGGTTTTGGGCAGTGCTCATCGTGAGACTCCTTACGACTGGTGGTTTGAGGTTCCCCGCCCTTGCCGGGATTCCGAATTGCATGGGGAACGAGATCCGGCTACGTCCGGCAGGGGCGGAGTTCATGGGTGGCCGGCTGCGGCCCTCTCCGTTGGTGTCACCGTCGGCGTAGGTCCTTGTTGCAGCCGTGGGTTTCCGGACCTTGGCACTCAGTCCTTCAGCGGGCAGTCCTGGCGGGGTGCGTAGTCAGGACAACGCGGGCTTTCGCACTGGCACTTTGGCCACCCGAGCCCGTCGCCGGGGGCGACGTCCGCCCCTTCCGTTCCGGGATCGGATTTACGTACCAGGAGCATGTCGCCGACCCCGTGCGCTCCAGATGGACGGGAGAGGAACCGCCGGGCTTCGCTGCTGGTCATGGCTTGTCCTCTTCGCCGACGTTATGTCCCGGTGATGGTCCCGCCCGCAAAGGGAGCGGATTAGTGGCATCCGTAGGGGCAAGTGGTCTTCTGGGAGCCGCACTTGGCTGTCCAGTGGCAGGGATAGGGGCAAGATGGATCCATGGCCGTAGGGGAACTGATCAAAGACCTTCGCATGGCACGCAGCTGGTCGCAGGGACGGCTGGCGTCGGAGATCAACGATGCCTTTGGAACAAACCTTGACCGGGAGTACGTCAGCCGGTGGGAGCGTTCGAAGGTGACACCGGGGCCGTATTACCTCCGATGCCTCTCGGCTGTCCTCGACGTACCCCTAGCCGTTCTGGAAGGTGAAGTGAAGCGCCGTACGTTCATCAGCGATGTTGCAGCGACCGCCATAGCCCCTGTGGTGGCCTCTGACCTGCTCGGCGTGGGGTTCTCTGCCCGCCTTGCCGGCGGGCCTTCTGTGGATGACTGGGAGGGCAAGCTGGCTACGTACGGAACCGAGTACATGAGTCTCGGCGCTGCCGACATTCAGCGTCGGGTATCCGGTGAGCTGGTCGTGGTCCAGCAGCAGTTGGAGAACCCTCGGCTGTGGTCCGTGGCGTCCCGGCTCATGACCTTGTACGCGAAGACGTTTCCCGGATCGGACGGGGCCAAGGCGGTCAGCTGGTACCGGCTCGCGGCTGAGGCCGTCGACCGATCCGGTGACGATCAGGCCCGCGTATGGGTACGGGGCCGCGCGGCCATCGCCCTCGGGTACGAGGGGGCCTCACTCGGCGTCGCCGACGTGCTGGCCGATCAGGCAATGGCCATCAGCGACAAGCCGTCGCTGGGGCTCCTCAACGCGATATACGGCAAGGCGCATGCCGCCGCATTGCGAGGAGACCGGGTGACGGCTCTCCAGCTCGCAGAGCGGGGGCAACGGGTGTTCGACAAGGTGGGTTCCTATGAGCAGACCAGCGACTACGCCGTGCCATGGTGGCGGCTGAATGTCTTCCGCTCGCTACTGCTCGCCAGGCTCGGGGATGAACGGAGAGCCGTCGAGGCGCAGGAAGCCGCGCGGCGGGAACTGCCCGTGACACTTCCCCGCTTCGCGACTCATCTTGAGATGCACCGTGGGTTGATGCTGGCCCGGTCAGGAGACAGGGGCGGGGGCGTCGCGTACGCACGCGCGGCGATGGAGGAGCTACCTCCGGAAAAGCACTCGTTGACGCTTCGGTTGCTGATGGAGGAGGTAGAGGCGTCCTAGTGCGACGAAAGGGCCCCGTACCCATCCGGCGAAGCGCCGCACGTGCGGCCCGAACTGCACCTGCTGCTGCCAGCAGGGCGGCTCTTGTCAGTGCGGTGGTGGTGTAGCTGGCGGAACACCGAGCGTCGTTCCGCCTCGGACGGTTCATCCACCGTCCGAGGCAGTGTCATGCGGCAGCCCCGAACTCTGCAGCGGTCTTGAGGCCGTGGCACCCGCGGCACAGCACCAGAGCGTTCCCGTCCACGCAGTCCATGCCTTCCACGACTCAGGCGACTCGCGGCCCCCGGATCCGGGTGAGTGCAGTGTGATCAGGCCATCGCGTTCCGTGGTCGTCGGTCCGTCGAAGAGGACCACCTCCTGAGTCTGCGGTGTTGTGCGTTCATTCCTCCGTTTACACAGGTCAGGCGTGGTATGGCCCCGTCAGCCCACAAGCGCCACCGGTGCCGCACGGGCAAGGCCCGCTTCAGAGCCGGGCCTGCCGTGCCCGCGCCGTGATGTGGCCGGAATAGAGCGGTCTCCCGCGTGGTTGCACAGGGGCACATTCACCCCGAGGAAAGTCAGCTCATGCGCGTCGAAATCTGGTCGGACATCGCTTGCCCGTGAACCAACGGAGCCATAGGTTACCGCGAGGCCCTGACCAGCGTCTATGCGGCCCGTCCGGGACAGTACAGAGCCCCGCCCGGATGGGGTCCAGGCGGGGCCGCTTCGGGGGCTCAGCGGGCGTGGCCCAGCTCTTCGCAGATCTCCGCGCCGGTCGGCCGGTCGGCCGGGTCGCGACTCATCATCTGCTCAATGATCTTGCCGAGGGTGCCCGGTACGTTGATGGGCCGGTGTGGCTTGTCCACGATGGCTTGTCGCTGGTCTTTCCGGTCGGCGTCGTCCGGGTAGGAGACGTGCCTCCACCCGGTGGCGGAGATGAACCAGGATGCACCCAGCGCGTAAACGTCGGCTTCCTTCGTCGGCACTGCGGTGCCGCTCTCCAGGATGCTCCGCGAGATCTCCGGCGCTTCGTAGTGGACTAGGCAGCCTCGATATCGGAAGTCGTAGATCTTCGGGACTTCTCCGCCCTGTGCTAGCGCCAAGTCGATCAGGAAGGTTCCGGTAGGCCCGATGACGAAGTGATTGGGCTGCACGTCGCCGTGTACCCAACCGCCTTCATGTAGATGGGTGAGCGCAACGGCGCATGAACGCGCTTCGTCAAGGTTGGGCGTTGAGGGCTCTGCCGCCTGCCGGTGGGGCTCCCACAGGTTGTAGAGGGATTCGCCGTCGCGCCATGGCTGCGCGCTCCACGTGCCCTCTTCCCACTCTCCGAACTGAACCTCATCAGGGATTAGTTGGCGAAGGATGACGGCCTCTCGGGCGGGGGCCCATGCTGTCCATCCGTGCGCTTGGGTGGGGTAGCCGAGCTTGACAGCGAAACGGCCGGCGCGACTCTGTACATCCCAGACGGTGGAGCCGCGCCGGTTGACGACGAGTCGCTTGCTCAGCGGCGTTACGGCGCTTTGAACGTGGGTGGGGAGGTCATATGGCCCTTGTCCGGACATCGTTGAATCCTCTCATCGGAAGGGGCCGATCCCCCGTTTGAGAGGATCGGCCCCACAGGTCGGGTGAGACTACTGGCGGTTAGCTGTTGTAGTCGCGGCCGTCGTCGCTGTCGCCGGTCGGGGGGTTGCCGCCCCCGCCGTCGTCTTCGTCCTTGCCACCGCCGAAGGCTCCGTACGGGCGTCCGCAGTCCGCGTCGCACTGAGCGGCGTTTTCCCCGTTCACGGTCCACAGTTCATCGATGACCATGAAGCGCGCGGCCTTCATGGCGTGTGCCGAAGCTGTCACTGCTTCGAGGGTGCGCCCTCCACCGCCTGGCCGGGGGTTGTGGTGCAGGAACCGGCCCGCGTGTTCCTGGCAGAACTCCGCGTATTCCTTGGTGTGCAGAATGAGCGCGTGAACGCCGAAGTCCACGTCATCCGACGGGACCATGCCCACCGTGGCCGTTGCGGCCGTGGCGACGAATGCAACCGCCTGGTCGGCGATGCGCTCCGCCCGCTCCGTGGGCTGCCCGTTGTGGGTGACCACGAAGTGAACCAAGCTGTCGAACAGTTCCGGGCTAACCAGCCCCCGGCCCGTGCTTAGGTCGTTCGCTACTACTGTCATGCGTGCTTCTCTCTTCTGAGTGGTGCACTGCATTTGCTGACCCGTTCGGTTGCCGCTGCCCTTGGAGACAGCCGGACGAATCCGTTTCAGGCGCAGGGAACGCGCCTATTCCTAGGTCGGTATCGCCACGTCCCTATCGTCGCGCACGGCTCAGCCTCCTTCTGCTGGTTCGGTCGGGTGGGCCCGCCCCAATCTGCAAGGGCCGCTCATAGATCGGGACGGGGGTGGTGCCCGCCCCTGCCCGGGGTGACCTTCGTCCGTGGGGGACGGATTGAGGCTTCTCATCCGGACAGGGGCGGAGTCTCATAGGCGGCCGGATACGGCCAGGGCGATCACGCCGAAGCAGGACAGGAAGACCACAGAAACGAACGCGGGCCATCCAAACCGGCCGATCACCCGCACCGTCCGCGTCGGAGGCTTCGGCGGTGCGGCGTGGCGGCGGGGGCCGGGCGGTACGCAGACCACGCCCGATTCCGTGTCCAGCGCCCCGCCGTACGGCGTCCACCAGCCCTCGGGACTGCCCTCGTACGGAGTGCCCGCGAAAGGATCAGTGGGAGGCTGGGGCGGTTCTGTGGCGGACCCCTGCACCGTCACAGCAGCCGCCCCAGGGGACCGAGACGACGCCGGCTCTCACAGTCCTCACGAACACGCGCCCGCAGCCTCGCAAGGGCGGGACTGTCCGTGGCGTAAACCGGCGTGCTGCACGTCAGCCCGTCCCGGACCGTGTCCGCGCGGTAGGGACAGTCAGGCCGGGGGCAGTCGCACGGCGGCCACGTCAAGGCGTCCGGGCTCATGTCGTCCCCCGCCGGTCCGTGGCGCGCTGGTGGGGGTGCTGATCAACCATCTCGTTGAAGCTCTGAACTCCCCGCTCGTCGCCCCGCGTCCACGCGGCGGCCCGGCCCTGTACGGCCGCGTAGCAGATGCGGCAGCCGTCCACGGGGGCAGGCCCGACTAACGGCCGTCTGTTCGGTAGTTCGGTCGCCATAGCTGTGCCTTTCGTGTCTCGCGGCCCCGTTGCGCCTGACCTCCCAAGAGTCGGCACTTGGGCGTACGCTGACCAGGTCTAAATCCATGCCAACGGACTCGGCATATCCGGGAGTTGAAACAGATGGTCGAAGGAGTCAGCCAGGAGAGTGGCGCCAAGGACGGGGCTTCGTACTTCGGCGAAGAGGTCAAGGCGCTCAGGAAGTCCATGGGCCTTTCACAAGGCGAGTTCGCCACCGAACTCCGCTACAACCAAGGGCAGGTGTCCAAGGTCGAGAACGGCAGCGTGATGGCATCCGAGTCATTCGCCAAAGCCATGGACCGCGTCGCCGGTACGCCTGGGGTCTACCTTCGGCTGCGGAACAAGCTGGCCCGGCGGGGCATTCCGGATTGGTTCGCGCCGTACGTTGCGTTGGAGAAGAAGGCGGCGGTGGTGAAGATGTTCCACCCCACGCTTCTTCCGGGGCTTGTGCAGATCCATCCGTACGCCGAAGAAGTGTTGCGGGCCGGTCGGCCAACGAACTTCGCAGACCTGATCCGCGTGCGAATGGAGCGGCAGGAGATCTTGACGCGTGACGAAGATCCGGCGCGGCTCTGGTTGATCCTCAACGAGTCCGCCCTACGGAACCCGGTGGGTAGCGCAGAGATCATGCGCGCTCAGCTCCACCACATCCACGAGCTTGCCGAGACACCCAGGCATCGCGTCCAGATCATCCCCGGGAGCAAGGTCAACAATTTGGTAGTCAGCCCCTTTGGGTTGCTCACCCTCACGGATGGGCCGGACGTAGCGCACGTGGACGGCTTCCCGCGCGGCTTCGTGCTGTCCGAACCTGCCGACGTTGCCCAAGCCCAGGATGCCTATGATCTGTTGGTGGCCATGGCCGCGCCGCCGGACGAGACGGCGGAGCTGATCAACTGCATTGTTAAGGACTGCTCATGACCAATGCCGACTTCCCCGACTGGACCAGCTCCAGCTACAGCCAGAGCAACGGCGGTGAGTGCATCGAGTGGGCACCGGCCACTGCCGCCGCAACGGGCATCGTCCCCGTCCGTGACTCCAAGGATCCGCACGGCCCCGTGCTCGCGATCGCCCCGGCCGCCTGGTCCGCGTTTGTCTCTGCTGTCCAGTGCGACAGGCTTACCACTGTGTAAGCCCAGCGAGACAGAGGGGCTCCCGCGCACTTCTCCCACTGGGTGACGGGGCTAGCCGTCGCTGGAACGCAGAAAGCCCCCACGCCCGCAGTCCCGGAATCTCGGGGAGACGGGCGCGGGGGTTCTGTGGTGAGGCGGTCAGTCCCACACGTCCGAGCCGTCATCCTCGGGCTCCGGCGCTGTGATCGCTGTTCGGGCGCTCGGCGAGAGACCCAACTCCCGGATGTATCGCGCGAGTTGGCTGCGATACTGCCCCGCGATGGTCGCGGCTCCGTTCTTCACCGTCCCGCGCTCGGCGGTCACGATCAATCCGCGCTCGGACAGGTCTCGCTCGGCCTGGTCGATGCGGGCGACGCACACGCACAGGTCTTTCACAGTGGTGTGGTCCACTTCGCCGATCCCGGCGGCGACTTCCAGAATGGGGACGATGCGCCGCCATTCCTCGGACGCGACTTCCCGGCATCGGATGTTCGCTGGTTCAACAGCAGGATCGGGCGAGGGCGGGAAAACTCCCGTCCAGTCTGGTTCGGTGAGGATCGCGCGGGGCACGATCACGCCCTCTTTGATGGCTGCCTTTGAAGGGTTCCCTTCGCGTGCCTGCTGAACGGCTGACTTGGGCCTGTATCTGTCGGCCATGCAACCTCACTTCCTTGTATGGGGTGCCGGTCGCGGGTACCAAAAACACCCGCAGCTCCGGCGAGAGTCTTTTGCCTCCCGCCCGCGCCCCTTTTCAGGAGGAGAGGAGCGCCCGCCTGGTCCGCTAATCAGAATGGTGGTGCTTTCGGTGCCTTTTCGGCCGCCCATCCTCCTGGTTGATGCTTTGCTGTCTCTCTGCTGTGGCAGCGTGCACACAATGCGCGCAGACACTTGAACGAATCAGGATCGCTCACACCTTGAGATATGAGGTCCCGTCGGCTGTGCGGAAAATGGTCAGCTACTTTCGCCTCGCGACCGCACAGCACACACCACGGATTGACGTATAGGAATGCGCTGCGGATACGTGGCCAGAGAGGACCGTACGAACTGCCTCCACGTGTTACGCGTTGCCTGTTCGCTTGCTTCTCATGTGCAGCACAGCGCCCGCCATTGGTGAGTTCGGGACATCCAGGGACAGAGCACGGGGTGCGGGGCTTACGGGGCATAGGGGGTCTCCCAACAGGGCCGGGGGCTCATCGCTAACCCCCGGCCCGTCCTGGCTACTTGGCAGCGTTCTGAATACGGACGTGCGCGGCTTCAATGGGGAAGCCGAAGCCGACACGCATAGTGCCTTTAACAGCCACACGGTCACTGGTGAAGTAAACGGACTTATCAACATCCAGCCGAGTACCACTGCGCACGATCGTCAGCAGATCATCACGACTGACGCCGTACACAATGTCCGGCTGAACAAAGGGCGTCACATATACCGGGCGCCCGAGGACCTGCCGCCGCCCCGCCATCGTCATATCCGTATTGAGGAGACTGCGGTTCGAGTTGGCCTGATCCTTGAGCTTGGCGATATCGAGTGCAGTCGCAGCGGTCATTACCCATGCCGTGATATTTCCGCCGGCTGCTTCTGAGATGGAAACAGCCTCTTCGAACGGATCGAGATTCGCGTAGACAACCGGGGCGTCCACCTTGGAAATCCCCTTGAGCGAACCGAGCCCGGCGGGGTTCGGGTCGGTCAGCGCATTCAGGAATGCGTTATCAACGCTGTTCGATATCTGCCGGGCAATGGAGCGGCCAACCTGTTCCCCAGCGGACGGGGAACTGTCCTCCGCCATTTCCCGGCTGATGACTGTCAGACCGGCGAACTTGGAAGGCTTGATCTTGTTCTCGTCGAACTTCACATCAGAGGGTGTGATCTCGGCTCCTTCGGCGACGGCACCCACTGTCACGTCCCCTGCGAGGATCGGAATGCGGTAGACGGAACTTGCCGTGTTGACCACCGTGCCGAGCTTCATGGCCAGGGACAGTTCCTTGACGGGCTTTTCGACCAGCGCTCCGTACTCGTCGGGCAGGATGCCCTGCGTGCCGGGCGTGTTGGTGTAAATGGACATGTTTTCTCTTCTCTTCGGTGTGTCGGACTGGTCGGTTCGGCGTGTTAGCCCTGATGTCCGCGCAGTGCGGTGTTCCAGTCGGGCGTGTCGCTATTGGTGCTGCTGCGCGGCCCGCCGCCCACATCACCCCAACCGGTCGGGCGGACGGCAAGGTTGGGGCGGGACTTCAGCAGCGCATCGATCGCGGCGGTGACTCTTTCGGCGTCAACGTCACCGTTCTCGCCGAGCAGATCGGCAACCTGATGCTTTCCGAGGTCGAAAAGGTCAGAGGGAACGTCGAGGCGCTGCCGGGCCTGGTGCTCGATCTCGCGCAACACCATCGTGTCGATGCGCTTCTGTGCCGCCTCCAAACGGCTGTGCGCCTCCTCTAGGGCCTGATGGTGATCGTCGGGGGTGATCTGCTCGTCTTCGGCCGCGGGGCTCTCAGCGGGCGTGGCGGCAGTTTTGTTGTGCTCGTCCTGGTCGTGAATGTTCTCGGTGGTGTCCATGAGTCGTGGCCACCCCGCTGGCTGGTCGGGGTGGCGTCTCCTTTCGGAAGTGGTTTCGGGCATGAAAAAGCCCCCTGTGACATATCGGGGGCGGAACTGGTACTGCTATGCGGCCTGTTGGGCTACGCGCTTCCGGTAGTCAGCCTGCTTGCAGCGCCGCGAGCAGAACCTTCTAGGACGGCCTCTGCCGATCCATCCGGCAGGCTTGGAGCAATGAGCGCACCGGGCCTCTTTACGGGCCTCCTGGGTGAGCCAGGCGGCTTCCTCCAAGTCGTCCTGCATGGCCTGGCATTCGGTCCCTGCTTCGTCCGCGTAGTTGCAGAACTTCTGTCGGTGGTGCAGCGGCTCGAAAAGTTCCCCGCACAGCGCGCACGGCTTCATGGGGACGTGAGCCGGCCGGTTGCGGGCACGATGTGCTGCCTGACGGCAGGCGGGGGAGCAGTAGCGCTCCTGTCGGCCTGTCAGGTACTCACCGCAGCGTTCGCAGCGGTCGAGTTGGTCAGCGGCGGAGTAGTAGCCCATGCGGTCACCTCCTCCGACGAAGACGAATGATGATGACGTGTCACGGTGCCTCCTTCTTTCTTAGTTTTCTTATTTCTTTCTGTTTTTTGTTACGCGTCAAAAAAATTAGTAACTCGTCACTCTTCACCTCGTTCCTCTCGCTGCCTGGCGCTGCGGGCGGCCCGGTCCCGGCAGGATCGGGAGCAGAACCGAGGAGGGCGTCCACGGCCCGCGTAGGGCACGGAGTGCGGGCAGTTGGGCCCCGCACACCGAGGGGCCCCGGACAGTGCTTCAGCGGCCCGCAGGCAGGCGCCTATGAGTTGGTGTGTCCTCGGGGCCTGTTCGTCACCGCCGCAGACGAGTGCCCATGCTGCGGATTCTGCTTCTTTGAGCATGTTCACCAGGGCTATGTAGTGCGGGTTATTCATGTTCCCTCTCCGTTGTTTCACGTCGAAACGCTCGCAGAAATCGGCGGATGTGCCTTCCGTGATCGGGGCATCACGTCGTTAGTGCTGGGCGTGTACTCGTATATGTGCTGCATTAATGCGGTCCTGCATTTCTGGGCATGGAGAAGCCCCGGTAGCGTTAAGCTTTCCGGGGCTTCCACGGCGTTGTGGGCTACGCAGCTAGATGAGCGCGCCTCTTCTCCTCGACGTGGGCGAATGCTTTGTCTAGGGGTGACTCGTCAGTGTTCTTTTCTATCCAGTCGATTTTCATGCGCCTTTCGAGCGGTGTGCGATCACCACGCCCCTTTGGTGGACTCAGCACGATCTTTCTCATTGCTGCCCGGAGTAGTGCCCGCTGGCCACTAGGTCCCGCGTTTTGCCAAAGCAGGGCCAAAGGCTCCGGGTGAACCAGTGTGGTCAGGTCGGCACTCTTCGAAAGTTCCTTCAGTTCGGATTTCATGGCGGTTATCTGATCCGCAAGCTCGCGGCGCAGGGAGTCGTAGAGGGTTTCGTCCATTCCGCCGCCGATGAAGAATTCTTTCTGCAACTTGAGTTCTCGTGACGCTGCGCTTTCGAGTGCGGCCGTTACTTCCTGCTTACGCTTTTCCTTGGCGGGGTCCTTGTAGTCGAGCCACTTACGTGCGATTGCGTGGATGACGTCAGACTCCGGCGAGAGGCTGAGTATGTGGTGTTCCCACATACCTGCTATCTCCTTATCGATCCTGGCGCGGTCGGTTGACATTCCTTGGCATGACGACACGCCTTGACGCTGTCGAGCTTGGCAACGGTAGTTGATCCCGCCATTTTCCATTGGGCCTTTACAGCGTCCGCACCGGAGAATATCCGTGAGGATGGTTACGATCTCGCGCTTTCCCCGTGAGCGGTCGCCAATGGTCGTGCCCGGATGGGCGCGATCGGCAAGGATGCGTGCGATCTTCACGTGCTCTGAGAACGAAATGACACCCTCACCCAGAGAGATTGGGTGTCCCTTCTTGTCGAGTAGTGGCGTGCCGCCACGGTGGTACTTGTCGAGTTCGTTTCCGTGCTCGTCTCGCATCTTTTCCCGGTTGGCGACCAAGCCGGCCCATGTCACGGAATGCGACAGGCTGATGATCCCTGTGTCTGTCCATTTGCGCCCGTGGCGCGTACGCAGTCCCTCGCTATTGAGCTTGTTGGCTATCCAGGCTGGGGTCATGCGGTTCAGCAGGTAGACAGCAATGCGACGCGCCGTCGGGTACTCCTTTGGATTACGGGCGAGTTTGCCGGAACCTTTCGGTGAATAGAGGCCGTACGGCGCTACCCCACCTGTCCACTTACCCTCTGCCTTGTTCGCGGTGATGCTCAGCTGTGCGAACTGTGAGATATCTGCGACTTGCTCCCGCGCTTGCTCAGAAAGAATCGCAAGGATCATCCGTGACTTTGACGAATCAATCCGCTCGGCCGTGACGCAGATCCGTGCCTTTCGCGTGTCGAACTCATCCAGCAGTAGTCCAACCTGCCCCATTCCTCGGCGGGAAAGGCGACTGGTCTTGAAGACATAAAGCGTTTTGGAGAGCCCTGTCATCACTGCACCTGTGGCCTTTTCGAACTCCTCGCGCCGCACGCTCGCCTTGCTCGCGCTGCGCTGTTCGAACCACAGATGGCGAATTCTTATGTTTTCGCTGCGGGCGTGGCCACACATTTCCCGAACTTGCTGCCGCAGGGAGGTGAGGGTGTCCTTCTTCTTGCTACGACGTAGGTACATCTCTGCCAAGTCGAAGGGGTCACCAGTAGCAGGCTCCCAGAGCCTCAATTCCTGCAACTCGTCATCTTCGAATCCGAGCGAGCGCAGCGTGGTGAGATCGTCGCGTTCCATGGCCATCCGTTCGCCGAAGGTGACCACCTCCTGATTCTGCGGCGTCGTGTGGGTTGCCCCTGGTAGGGACCGGGGGTGGTAGGGACCGGGGGATTCCCCCCTGGTCATGGAGGGAGGGCGGAGGTTTCCCGCCCCACTGAGTCGTGGAGAGCGGGAAGTTCCTTCCTCTACTCCCTGTAGGGAGCGGAGGTCGCTCCCGGACTCATGTGGGGGAGCGGACCTTGCCCCGGACCTATGTGGGGAGCGGACCTTGCCCCCTACTCTTTTGTAAGGACCAAGACATTCCCGTGCACACGTTTCCGCAGGTCAGACGTGGTATGGCTCCGTTAGTCCACGGGTGCCCCTGGTGCTACATAGGCAAGGCCCGCTTCGAAGCGGGGCTGGCCGCGTTCGCGCACCGTGATGCGGTCGAGGTGGTGCACCGCTCGTTCGAGCTGGACGCGGACGCGCCGGCCGCCACCGACATACCGATTCTGGACATGCTCGCCACGAAGTACGGCGTGACCCGTGAGCAGGCCGAGGCCATGGAGGCCAAGGTTGCCGAGGCGGCGGCCGGTGAGGGGCTCGGCTACCGCTCCGACCGGATCCACGGCAACACCTTCGACCTGCACCGGCTGCTGCACCTGGCCAAGGAGCACGGCGTGCAGGACGCGCTGCTCCAAGCCTTCTACCGGGCCAACTTCGCCGAGGCCCGGCCGCTGGGCGACGCCGCCGTTCTCGGTGAGATCGCCACCGGCGCGGGACTGCCCGCCGACGCCGTCGCGCGGGTGCTGGCCGACCCGGACGCGTACGCGGACGCGGTACGGGCCGACGAGCGCGAGGCCGCGCAGCTGGGCGCGGGCGGGGTGCCGTTCTTCGTCATCGACCGGCGCTACGGCATCTCCGGCGGCCAGCCCGCCGACGTCTTCCGCCAGGCGCTGGAGCGCGCCCACGCGGAGGGCGTCGTCCAGATCCTGCCGACCGGCGACGCCGAGGTCTGCGGGGACGACGGCTGCGCCGTACCCGGGAAGTGACCGTGCCCGGGAAGTGACCGCGGGCCGGCCCGCCCGCATCCGCTCCGACCGGAGCGGATGCGGAAGGCTTGCGGGCCGGCCGGGCGGAGATGTCATGGACGGGGCACCGCGCGTCGAGCAGAGTGGGGGCATGCAGCGACGCGCGCCACTGGGCGGGGCGGAATTCGCGCCCGAGACGACCTATCTGAACTCCGCTTCCAGCGGACTGCTCCCGATGCGCACCAGGACCGCACTGCACGCGGCGGTCGACGAGTCCGCCTCCTACGGCACCATGGGCCGCGACTACTTCGGCCCGGCCGCGGCCTCCCGGGCCGCCTTCGCCCGGCTGCTGGACATCCCCGCGGAGCGCGTCGCCGTCGGCAGCTCCGTCGCGGTGCAGTCCGCGTTCGTCGCCGGCACGCTCCCGCCGGGCGCCGAAGTGCTGGTTCCCGAGGGCGATTTCAGCTCTCTGGTCAATCCGTTCGCCGCGCACCCCGGCGTCCAGCTGCGTACCGTGCCGCTGGCGGAGCTCGCCGGGGCGGTCCGGCCGGACACCGCGCTCGTCGCCTTCAGCGCAGTGCAGTCGCTGGACGGTGCGATCGCGGACCTGGCGGCGGTCCGGGCCGCGGCGCGGGCGCACGGCGCGCGCACCTACCTCGACATCACCCAGGCCGCGGGCTGGCTGCCGCTGCGCGCGGACGACTTCGACTTCGTCGTCTGCGGGGCCTTCAAATGGCTGCTGTGCCCGCGCGGCACCACCTTCATGGCGTTCGGCGGGAACGGGACCGGCGGCGGCCACGGGGACCGGGACGCCGCCGGGGCGTGGCCGGCCGCGCTGCACGCGGGCTGGGTGGCGGGCGAGGAGCCGGGTGAGTCCAGCTACGGTCCGGTCCTGCGGCCGGCCACCACCGCCCGGCGCTTCGACGAGCCGCACGCCCACTACTCCTACCTCGGCGCCGCGCAGTCCCTGGCGCTCTTCGAGGAACTCGGCGTCACCACCGTCCACGCCCACAACACCGCGCTGGCCGACCACTACCGCGCCGGCCTCACCGCCCGCGGTCTCACCCCGCGCCCGGCGCCCGGCTCGGCGATCGTCTCCACCCCCGGGCTCGCGGACGCGGAGCGACGGCTGACCGAGGCGGGCGTACGGATCTCGGTGCGCGGCGGACTGCTCCGGGCGTCGTTCCATCTCTACAACTCCACCGCGGACGTGGAGCGGCTGCTGGCACTGCTCGACGGCTGACTTCCGTGCGGCGTCCGGTGGGGCGGGCTCTCCTCGCCCCACTGGACGGCTGCCCCAAGGGAGTCGGCCGGCGCGGACTGCGCCGGGAATCCCCGCCCCGGTGTGTCGTGCATCTGAAGGCTGCGCTGCTGGGTGCGGGTGACCAGCGGGACGAACTGTGAGTCTTCACGGCGTGCGGCGAGATGGTGTAGACCCCACCTTCCGTTTTCCTTGCCAGGGGCCGCACCACTTGTGGCCTTTGGCCCGACCGTTCAGGTGTCGTGGGGCGCGAGAACGTCGTCGGGTCGGCCTGAGAAGTATCGGCGGCAGCCCATGCCGCCAGGCATCACAGGGCAGTGTCAGTGGTGGGTGGCAGCATCGGACGCATGACGAATGCGACACCGTACGACTGGCGGCCGTTCCTGCTCAGATGGAGTGAGGAGTGGTCAGATTCCCTGCCCGATGACGAGTCGCGGAGTGCGGAGGATGAAGCCGCCCGGCGGGATCGGTGGTTGGGGTTCCCGCCCGCATCCGAGGAGCGGATCGCAGCGATGGAGGAGCGCCTCGGCCGACGAATGCCTCCGTCGTACCGGGAGTTCCTCAAGGTCAGCGACGGGTGGCGGCACGCCGGCGGGTTCGTCTGGCTGTTGGCGGGGAGCACGGACGCGCGCTGGCACAACAACGAGTCCGAGCTCGCGGAAATTTTCGAGGAGCACCTGGACGACGACGCCGGACCCGACGAGCGGCGGGATGCGGATATCTGGCGGCGCGGGCTCCAGCTCGACGTCGAGTCCGACATCACCCACGTCCTCTTGGATCCCGAGGACGTGGACGAGGATGGTGAGTGGGCCGTGTACATATGGGCGAGCTGGCGGGCCGAACCACCCGAGCGGTACGCGAACTTCGTCGAGTTCATGCGGGACATGCACCGGGAGTTCCACAGCCTGAGGGCACGCTCGGCCGACGGGGAGCCGGAGTTCGCCAACGACACGACGCGAGAGCTGGACGCCCTGGTGGAGCAGTCCCGGCTGGAGGTGCTGCGCGGCAATTGGGAACGGGCCGGGCACGCGTTGGACGAGGCGAAGGGGTACGGCAGACCGCGGGCCGCCGGGTTGGGTGACCAGATACGCCGCCTGCTCGGACAGACCTACGCGGTGTACTTCGAGGGCGTGGTGACCGACCCGCGGTACGCGCCCGAGCTGCTGCCGGCGCTGGTCGCCGAGCACGCGGCGAACTCGTACAGGGACGACTCCACGCTGATGTTCAGCCTGCGGGGAGCTGGTGACGACGTGGTGTCGCTGGCCTACGCGACGCTGGAGCAGATACGCAACGGCACGTACCGGTACACGGCGGCCGGACCGTTCGGGGAAGCGGTCGAACGGGCACGGGAGCTGGCTCGGTGGGGCAACACCGACGGGGCATGGCGAACGCTGATGGACGCTCTGCCGGTATGGCAGCCGCTGGGCCCCGACCACCTGGCGCCGCTGGGATGGGTGGCCGACCCCGTGCTCGGACCCCTGCTGACCCCGGAACGGGGCCGCGAACTGCTGTCCACCCCCAGAGGCGGGCAGACGGGCGAGGCACCGAGCCCGCCGGCCGGCCTCGACCCGGACAATCTGGCGTGGCTCGCGGACCCGGACCCTCACGGCAACCTCACGTCCTACCGGTTCGTCCTGGTCGAAGGTGTGAAGCCGGAGGATCTTCCCGGACGCCTCGCGGACGGTGACGAGGCAACGATGGACGATCCCATGACTCCCGATGAAGCGCGCCACCGATTGCTCCGCGGAAAGAGGGAGTTCTCGTCCTACGACGACAAGGCCCTCATGGCGGTCGGCCGGGCCGGCACTTGTTGGAGCTTCGCCTTCGACAGCGACCCTGCGCATTTCGACCCGCGGCGGTTCGTCTCCCCGGCCGCGGCCGCCAGCGCGGGCACCCGCGCGGTGGTCGTGTGGAGCGGCCTGAGGACCTGGCGCGGGGAACCGTTCTTCCACCTTTCCGTGGCTCAGGACGGTGTCGAGCAGTACGCCTTCACGTATGCGGACGGAGAGATACGCCGGACCGGGGAGATACCACGGGCACTGGACCCGGACCGGTTCTTCGGCTCCCGGGAGGAGGGCACCGAGGCGGAACGGCCGCTACTGGAGGCCGTGACCGGCGAGTTCGGTGTCCACCTGCCGCGCCACGCGATCACGCACGGACGGCTGCACACGTTCACCACCCGCTCATGGACGCGGCCGTCGGGAAACGGGGAGGCGTACACCGTGGTCACCATGAACTGGGATGCCGAGCGCTGACCGGCAAAGCCCCGTGCCGAGCGGGAACGGAGAAGCCGGATACGCAGAACCCGAGAACGAAGAATCCGACTGAAGCCCGGCGCTTGCGGCGAGCCCCGACGAGTCCCGACAAGCGGGCAGCCGCCCGGACCGGCCCCCGGGCGGGGCGCGACCGGCGCCCCGCCCCACCCCCGCACCTCAGACGCCCCCGCGCCCCCTCACAGCTCCCCGCGTACCGTTCTGATCAGCCGGTCGAGTACCGCGCCGTCGCTCACGCGGAGTCCGTCGTGCTCCCACTCGTTGGTCACCCACGTCCGCAGTCCGCGGATGCGCTCCGCGGTTCGCAGGGAGTGGGTGGTGTCGACGTACATATCGTCGAAGTAGACCGCGGCGGCGGCCGGTACCTCGTTGGCGGCCAGTCGTTCGGTGTCGTACAGGTCGGGCCAGTCCGTCCGCTCGGCCAGCGCCTGTGCGGTCTCCTTCAGGGGGCGCAGCGCCGGGTCGGTGTCGAAGAGCCAGGGGTACATCATCTCGCCGGTGAAATACAGCGGTCCGTCGCCGGCCAGCGCGGTGTCCACATCGAAGGCGGCGTCCGTTTCGAGGCCGTCCCGCACCCGTTGCGCCGCCCAGCCGGTCGGGCCCGGGTCCACCGACCGCTGTCCGTAGATCGTCTCGTGCAGCAGCGCGAAGAGCGGGGTGGTGGCGTGCGAGAGATGTCCCTGGACGGCGTGCAGGAACGCGTCGGCGAGTTCGGGGCCCGCGGGGCCGGTCACCCATGCCTCGTTGATCAGGTGGTGCAGGGTGGGCGAGCCGTTGCCGCTGCCCAGCATCAGGCCCAGCGCCTGGAACGCCTCGGCCGTCAGCAGTCCGCCGCCCGGCAGCCGTACCTCGTGGGCGCGCAGATGTGCCGCGATCCGGCGGACGGCCGGTACGTCCTCGGGGAAGCGGGCGTAGTGCGCGGCGTTCTTCCGGGCGACCCGCGGGTACGCCGCCCGGTAGACGTCCGCCGCGCTCGCGTCCGTCCCCGGCAGCCCGCCCGTCACATACGCCTCGCGCAGCCCCTCGGGCGCCTGCGAGAGATAGGTGACGGTGCAGAAACCGCCGAAGCTCTGGCCCAGCACGCTCCACGGGGTGTCGTCGCCGGCCAGCCGGCGGCGGAACGTCTCGGCGTCCCGCACGATCGCGTCGGCGCGGAAGTGCGCCAGATACGCGGCCTGTTCGCCGGGGCCGCCGCGCAGCGGGAGTGTCTGCCGGTTGGCGGGCGTCGAGCGGCCGGTGCCGCGCTGGTCCAGCAGCAGGACGCGGTAGTCGTCCAGCACCCGGGACAGCCAGGATTCGCGCCCGAGCGGCCGCGGCGCCGGGCAGCCGGGGCCGCCCTGCAAGTACACCAGCCACGGCAGTTCCGCCCGTTCGCGCCCGGCGGCCACCACCTCGCGGCCGTACACCTCGATCCGCTCACCGCCCGGTTCGTCGTGGTCCAGGGGCACTTCCAGTACGTGGTCGGTCAGCACGACCCCGGGCAGCCGCTGCACACTCATGACGTCTCTCCTCGCCTTCGCTCCACCGCGCGGCACACCGGCCGCCCGGCCCGGTGCCCACCGCGGCGGGTCCGGACCCCTGGTCAGGCGTCAGGCTAACGACGCGGACCGCCGCCCCGGGCCTCGGGGCGGCGGTCCGTACCGTCGACCTGGTGCGGCAGCGGCGAGCGGGCTACCGCACCGGCGTGAAGTCGCGGGCGCCGATGTACTCCGGGCGCCGGATCGGCGCCGCGAACGGCTCCACCGCGGTGTTCTCCACGCTGTTGAAGACGAGGAACACATTGCTGCGCGGGTACGGCGTGATGTTGTCGCCGGAACCGTGCATGGCGTTGCAGTCGAACCAGGTCGCCGAGCCGGCCCGGCCGGTGAACAGGCGGATGCCGTGCCGGTCCGCCATCTTCGTCAGCGTCTCGTCCGACGGGATGCCCGCGTCCTGCATCTGGAGGGATCTCTTGTAGTTGTCCTTCGGCGTCTCGCCCGCGCACCCCACGAAGTCGTGGTGGGAACCGGGCATGATCATCAGGCCGCCGTTGGTGTCGAGGTTCTCGGTCAGCGCGATGGAGACGGACACGGTGCGCATCCGCGCCAGACCGTCCTCCGCGTGCCAGGTCTCGAAGTCCGAGTGCCAGTAGAAACCGGAGGCGCCGAACCCGGGCTTCACATTGATCCGCGACTGGTGGATGTAGACGTCCGAGCCGAGGATCTGCCGGGCGCGGCCGGCCACCCGCGGATCGCGGACCAGCCCGGCGAACACCTCGCTGATCCGGTGCACTTCGAAGACGGACCGTACGCTCCCCGTCTTCGGCTCGATGATCGAACGCGGGTCGGCGCGCGTCGCCGGGTCCAGCACGAGCCGGTCCAGTTCGGCGCGGTAGACCGCGACTTCGTCCGCCGTCAGCAGGTCACCGACGGCGCAGAAGCCGTCGCGGGCGAAGTCGCTCAGCTCGGTCGGCCGGAAGGGGCCGGCCGAGCCGGGCGGTGACCACACCACCGGGTCCTCCCGCGGGGTGATCGTCTCGGTGGCCCCACGGGACGGGTAGCGGTCGGCGGTGCGCTCGGGTGCGGTGGTCATATGGGCCTTCCTCTCCTCTCGTACATGCTCTCGGCCAGGTATCCGGGGTGTGTCCTCCTCGGCCGCCGCACGGGGCGGGCGGCAATGCGCCTCAGACCGTTTCGGGTTCGGTGAGCAACGGGTAGACGCCGTTCTCGTCGTGGTCCTCGCGGCCGGTGACCGGGGGGTTGAAGACACAGACGCAGCGGAAGTCGGTCTTGGGCCGCATGGTGTGCTTCTCATGGCCGTTGAGCAGGTACATCGTGCCCGGCGAGATCCAGTGCTTCTCGCCGGTCTCGTCGTTGGTGAGCTCGGCCTCGCCCTCCACGCACAGGACGGCCTCGATGTGGTTCGCGTACCACATCGAGGTCTCGGTTCCCGCGTACAGGATGGTCTCGTGCAGCGAGAAGCCGACGCGCTCCTTGGCGAGCACGATGCGCTTGCTCTCCCAGGTGCCGGAGGCGGCCCTGACGTGGCGGTCGGTGCCTTCGATGTCCTTGAAGGATCGGACGATCACGGTGAGTCGGTGCCTTTCTGTGGAACGGCTGTACGGGACGGGTGCGGTGGGCGCGTGCGGTGAACGGGGCGGCCGGCCGGGGGTGCCGGGTGGCCGGGTCCGTCAGACGCAGTCGCGGACCGCGCGGGCGAGGGTGCGAAGGCCCTCGTCCAGTTCCTCGGGGGTGGTCGTCAGCGCGGGCAGCAGCTTGACGACCTCGCTCTCCGGGCCGGAGGTCTCGATGAGCAGACCCAGCTCGAAGGCGCGCTTGGCGATCGTGTTGGCGCGGCTCTTGTCCACGCACTCCAGGCCCCACACCAGTCCGCGGCCGCGGTACTCGGAGATGGCGTCCGGGTGCTCCTCGACGATGGCCTTCAGATGGGACTCGACGATCTCGCCGCGGGCGAGCGTCTGCTTCTCCATCTGGCCGTCGGCCCAGTACGCGTCCAGCGTGGCGGCGGCGGTGACGAAGGCCGGGTTGTTGCCGCGGAAGGTGCCGTTGTGCTCGCCCGGCTCCCATACGTCCAGCTCGGGCTTGAAGAGGGTGAGCGCGAGCGGCAGACCGTAGCCGCTGATGGACTTCGAGACGGTGACGATGTCCGGCACGATGCCCGCCTCCTCGAAGGAGAAGAACGCGCCGGTGCGGCCGCAGCCCATCTGGATGTCGTCCACGATCAGCAGCATGTCGCGGCGCTCGCACAGCGCGGCGAGGGCGCGCAGCCATTCGGCGCGGGCGACGTTGATGCCGCCCTCGCCCTGGACGGTCTCGACGATCACCGCGGCGGGCTGGTTCAGACCCGAACCCTGGTCCTCCAGCAGCCGCTCGAACCAGAGGAAGTCCGGGATCTGGCCGTCGAGGTAGTTGTCGAACGGCATCGGGGTGCCGTGCACCAGCGGGATACCGGCGCCGGCCCGTTTGAAGGCGTTGCCGGTGACGGCCAGCGAGCCCAGCGACATGCCGTGGAAGGCGTTGGTGAAGGACACGATCGACTCGCGGCCCTTGACCTTGCGGGCCAGTTTCAGCGCGGCCTCGACGGCGTTGGTGCCCGTCGGGCCCGGGAACATGACCTTGTAGGGCAGGTCGCGCGGCCGCAGGATGATGTTCTGGAAGGACTCCAGGAACGCCCGCTTGGCCGTGGTCGACATGTCCAGGCCGTGGGTGATGCCGTCCCGCTCGATGTAGTCGATCAGGGCGCGCTTGAGGACCGGGTTGTTGTGGCCGTAGTTGAGCGATCCGGCCCCGGCGAAGAAGTCGAGGTAGACGTGGCCGTCCTCGTCGAAAATCCGGCTGCCCTGCGCGCGGTCGAAGACGGTCGGCCAGCCGCGGCAGTAGCTGCGTACCTCCGACTCCACGGTCTCGAAGACGCTCAGATCGGGCTGGGTGATGGTCACAGCATGCTCCTGGGAGATGAAGTGGCGAACGGAGTGGAAGTCTGCGGGGCGGGCGGCCGGATGCGGCGCTCTCACGGGGCGCGCCCTTCCCGTGCGGCGGACGCGGGACCCGAACGGCCTACCCGGGGCGGCCGCGCGCCCGGTCCGGCCGTCAGTGCCCGGGGCCGGGCGGAAGGGCGAACGGCCCGATGAGGTGCAGCACCTCCGGCTCGTGGCCCTGCCCGGGGAAGAGCTCCGCGTCGAAGAGCACCTCGCGCCTGAGCGGTACGCCGTGGCGCTCGGCGAACGACGCGAACAGCCGGTTGGAGGCGTCGTTGTGGGGGGTGACGGTGGTCTCGACGCGGCGGACGCCCCAGTCGCGTACGGCGCGGGCGGTCAGTCCGTCCAGCAGCGCGGCCGCCAGCCCCCGGCCGCGGTGCGCGTCGTCGACGGCGACCTGCCACACGACGAGGGTCTCCGGGTGCTCGGGGCGGCGGTAGCCGGTGACGAAGGCGGCCGGTTCGCCCGCCGCGTCGCGTGCCACGACGGAGGTGGCGGCGAAGTCGCGACACCACAGCAGGTAGCTGTAGGAGGAGTTGAGGTCCAGGGTCCGGGAATCGCGGGCGATGCGCCAGATTGCGGCTCCGTCCGCCACCCGAGGGGTGTCGAACTTGAAGCCCTCAGGCAATTCCCTGAAATCGGTACGGGCGCCTGCATGGTCTGCTTGTGCGGCGGTCATGGAAATTAAATTTACCCAGGGAAAAAGGAAATTGCATCGCGGGCAGAGGTTACGCAAGTCGTGTTGCTGTGTTATCGCGCGGGTGCGCCCGAGCGCGCGTTGTGGCTGCAAGATGTACGGTTTTGACCAGGAGGTTCGGGGTGAAACGGGCGCGCTGTGGGGTCGGTCACAGGTCCGTAACACCCGGGGAAGCCATCCGAATTACGGTGCCGGAGGCTAGCGGAATCTTAGCGTTTGAGCTGCGGAAAAGCGGGCAGGAGAATACGGGGAGCTGCGCTTCTGAAGAATTGTGAATTTGCCTGCGGAAGGTGCCGTGGAAGCGCATCGCAAGGCGCTTCGGAAGGTCCCCCGAAAGGCGTGCGAGAAGTTGCGCGGAAAGGAATGGCGGGGAACGGGAGAGCAAAGCGGCGCCGACGCCCGGGCGGGGCGGGAAATCGGCCACGGAACGGGCCCGCGGAAATGCGCGGGAGCCCGCCGCGGAGCCCGCCGGACGGCCGGGTCCACCTCCGGTGGCGCGCCGCATAGGGTGCGTCCATGATGGCGATGAGTGACGGTGCGGTGCTGCACCTCAAGGGGAGGGTCCTCGTCGGCCCGGAGGATGTGCGCGACGAACTCTGGGTCGTCGGCGGCCGGGTGACGTACGACCGGCCGGTCGCGGCGCGGGAGGTCACGACCGTCCAGGGGTGGGTGCTGCCGGGCCTGGTGGACGCCCACTGCCATGTGGGGCTGGACGCCGACGGACCGGTGGACGACCCCACCAGCGAGAAGCAGGCGTTGACCGAACGCGACGCGGGCGCGCTGCTGCTGCGCGACGCCGGATCGCCCTCCGACACCCGCTGGATCGACGACCGTGAGGATCTGCCGCGGATCATCCGCGCGGGCCGGCACATCGCCCGCACCCGCCGCTACATCCGCAACTACGCCCATGAGATCGAGCCGGCGGACCTCGTCGCCTATGTCGCCCAGGAGGCCCGGCGGGGCGACGGCTGGGTCAAGCTCGTGGGGGACTGGATCGACCGCTCGACCGGCGACCTGGAGGCGTGCTGGCCGCGCGGCGCCGTCGCGGCGGCCATCGCCGAGGCGCACCGCCTCGGCGCCCGGGTGACCGCCCACTGCTTTGCCGAGGACACCCTCGCACCGCTCGTCGAGGCCGGTATCGACTGCATCGAGCACGCCACCGGCCTCACCGAGGAGACCATCCCGCTGTTCGCCGAGCGCGGTGTCGCCATCGTCCCCACGCTCGTCAACATCGCGACCTTCCCGCAGCTCGCGTCGGGCGGCGAGGCGAAGTTCCCGCGCTGGGCGGACCATATGCGACGGCTGCACGAGCGCCGCTACGACACCGTGCGGGCGGCATACGACGCGGGCGTGCCCGTCTTCGCCGGTACGGACGCGGGCGGCTCGCTCGCGCACGGTCTGGTCGCCCAGGAGGTCGCCGAGCTGCGGAAGGCCGGTCTGCCGGCCGTCGCCGCGCTCTCCGCGACGACCTGGGGCGCCCGGGACTGGCTGGGCCGGCCGGGCCTGACCGAGGGCGCCCCCGCCGACCTGGTGGTCTACGAGGCCGATCCGCGCCAGGACGTACGGGTGCTGGCCGCACCCCGCCGGGTGGTGCTGCGCGGGCGGGTGATCGGCTGAGGGGCCGGTGGCGGGGCGGGCCCGTGGCGGCTGGCCCGGTGGCGGTTCATCCAGTGGCCGGACCGGCGCGGCGCTCGGACCGGTGACCGCCGGTCCGGCCACCGGGCTTCGTCCTGCCGCGCCCCGCTCGCTCCGTCCCGCCCGCCCCGTGGCGACCCGCGGTGCTACCTGGTGCGGCGCTCGGTGCGGGCCATCCAGGCCGCGACCACCGCGCCCGAGACGTTGTGCCAGACGGAGAAGACCGCCGCGGGCAGCGCCGCCGCCGGACTGAAGTGCGCGGTGGCCAGCGACGCGGCCAGGCCGGAGTTCTGCATGCCGACCTCGAAGGCCATCGCCCGGCTCGCGGGGCGGCCCAGCCGGGCCAGCTTCCCCGCCCCGTAACCGAGCGCCAGCCCGAGCCCGTTGTGCAGCACCACCGCGAGCAGCACCAGCGCCGCCGCGTCCTTGATCAGCGCGGCGCTGCCCGCGACCACGGCCAGCACGATGGCCGCGATGGTCACGGCGGAGAGCCACGGCAGGGCGCCGAGCACCTTGTCCACGTAGCGGCCCGCGACGACCCGGACCAGCAGCCCGGCCGCGACCGGCAGCAGCACCGTCTTGAGGATGTCGGTCACCATGACCCCGGCGTCCACGTCCAGGAACTGCCCGGCGAGCAGCAGCGTCAGCGGGGGAGTGATGAGCGGGGCGAGCACCGTGGAGACGGTGGCGACGGAGACCGAGAGCGCGACATCGCCGCGGGCCAGGAACGTGACGACGTTGGACGCGGTGCCGCTGGGCGCGCAGCCGACGAGGATCACCCCCGCCGCGAGCTGCGGCGGCAGATGCAGCACGGTCGCGATCAGCCAGCCCAGCCCCGGCATGATCACGTAATGCGCGACCAGGCCCAGGCCCACCGCCCAGGGCCGCTTGGCGACCGCGGTGAAGTCCGGCAGGGTCAGCGTCAGCCCCATCGAGAACATCACCACGCCGAGCAGCCACGGCACCGCGGGCGCCCAGCCGGTGAAGTGCGCGGGCCACAGCAGCCCGATCGCGCCGGCGGCGATCACCAGCAGCGGGAAGACCGTTACCGCCCGGCGCGCCGCCCGGTCGGAGGCGGGCAGGTCGCCCGGGGGTGCGGGCCGCGCCGGTGTCGCGGGGCCGGTGGCCGGATCCGGTCTCTGGTTCGTCTGCTCGGTTGACACGGCGGCACCTTATCCGTCATGTCCGTGTACGAGACAACGGATTCCGGATCGTGGACACCGTCCGGCGTCAGCGCCGCGCCTCGGCGTCCGCCGCGGACGCCCGCAGCAGCGCGTCGAGCAGCCCGGGGAAGCGCTCTTCCAGGTCCGCCCGGCGCAGCGAGATATAGCGTTCCCGGCCGATCTTGCGGGTGTGTGTCCAGCCGGCGGTCCGCAGGATCCGGAAGTGGTACGAGCCGGTGGCCCGGGTGACCGGCAGTTCGATGTCGCCGCAGCCCGCCTCGCCGTCCGCGGCGAGCCGCCGGACGATCCGCTGGCGCAGCGGATCGCTGAACGCCTGGAGGAGGCCGCCGAGGCAGAGTTCGGCGGTGGCCGGCTGGTCGGCGTCGGCCGGCGGGGAGGACTCGGGCGGCACGGCGGCGAGGGCGGCCGGGCCGGTGACGGAGGGCATGTTTAGAAGACTCTCTAACTGAGTGGTAGTGTCCGCGGAGCGTCGATACTTCGACGTTCCTCTAATTGTTGTCCCGGCGCAACCGGCACCCGGTGCGCAACCGGAACCCCGCGCGGCCGGTGCCGCGGCGCCCGGTGCCGGCGCCCGGTCCGACGGTGTCCCGATACCCACCTCCTGGCACGTCCCGATGCCGTCCGGCATCTGCGGATATCCGCCGGCCTACTCTCCACGAGGTTGTACATGTCCCGTGCTTCCCATGCTCCCGCCCCCGTCCCCGCCGACACCCCGGCCCCGGGGGCAGGTACTCCAGCCTCGGGCGAGGCCCCGCTGCGCACGCTCTTCTGCATCGGCGTGACGCAGGAGTTCTTCAACGCGGACGACGCGACCCGCGCCGACGTGGCCGCCGCCATCACGCCCGCCTTCGACCGGCTCGCCGAGCGCTTCGGGGTACGGGTGCTCGGCACGCTGGACGACGATCAGCTGATGGTCGGCGCGGCCACCGGCTGGCCGTGGACCTCCTACATTCTCGCCGACGTCCCCGACCTGGCGACCGTCTCCGAGATCTGCGGCATCGTCCGCGCCACCGAGACCGGCACCGGGCGGCTCTGGCGCTATCTGCGCATCGAGGCCCGCGTCGGTCGCCCGCTGTTCTTCGGCACCGCCTGACCGGCCGCCGCCCCGCCCTCCGTCCACCACTCCCGAAGGACCCGCCTCATGCTCGACACCGGTCTCGCCGGCCGCACCGTACTGATCACCGGCAGTGCCCAGGGGCTCGGCGCCGCCCTCGTCCGCGCCTTCCACGCCGAGGGCGCGTACATCGCGGCGCTGGACATCGACGACGCGGCCAACCGCGCACTGGCCACCGGCCTCGACCCCGACGGGGAGCGCGTCCTGCCGGTCCGCGCCGATCTGCGCGATCCCGGTGCGATCGACGCCGCCTACGCGACCGTCCGCGCCTGGCGCCCGGTCGACGTCCTGGTCAACAACGCGGCCCGGCCGCTGGCCAAGACGCTGTGGGAGATCACACCCGAGGAGTGGGACGAGGTGTTCGCGGTCAATCTGCGCGCCGTCTTCCTCCTCACCCGGGCCGTCGCCGCGGATATGCGCGAGCGCGGTTTCGGCCGCATCGTCAACATGGCCTCCCTCGCCGGCCAGACGCCCCGGCCGACCGGTGCCGCGTACGGCACCTCCAAGGCCGGGCTGATCTCGCTGACCCGCGTCTTCGCCGCCGAACTGGCCGCGCACGGCGTCACGGTGAACGCCGTCGCCCCCGCGATGATCGATACGCCGATGGTCCGCTCCGTCGGCCCGGACGCCCTCGCGGAGCTCGTCGCGCAGGTGCCGCTCGGGCGGATCGCCACCCCCGAGGAGGTCGCCCGGGTCGCCGTCTTCCTCGCCTCTCAGGAGACGTTCGCCACCGGCGCCACCTACGACGTCAACGGCGGCACCCTGATGCGGTGACGGGGCGGGCGCGGTACCGGGTGGCAGGGTCTTACAGGGCCTTGTAGGGCGGTGCGGCTGGGACGTGGGTGATGTGCCGTGTCGCGGGATTCGAATATGGGCGCGGAAACCACCCTTTGGGATGAACTCACCTCACGTGGCTGCCCGTTCACCCTCAGTGCGTACAGGATGTGCGGGTCGAGGTCGTCGGCACGCGTGATGTCCCCCATTGGCGCGGCCGGCGGCTCCACTTCTCTTGTGGGGGTTCCACACACGTGTTCACCAGTTCCATCAGCTCCTTCGGCATGCCCGGACGCCGGACGGCCGGTCCCGCCGCCCTGCCGCCGGTCCGCCGTCCCGCCCGTCGGCTCGCCGCGGCCTTCGCCGCCACCGCGCTCGCGGCCGGCCCCGCCCTGCTGCTCGGCGCCGCGCCCGCACAGGCCACCGGCCACGACACGGTCGACGGCACGTCCGGCGCGGTCGTGCTCCGCACCGGCCTGGACATCGGGCTGCTCAACAAGTCGGTCCACGTCCCGCTGCACGTCGCCCTGAACGAGGTGCACGCACCGGCCTCCGCCGACAAGACCGCGCTCACCGTCAACCTGGACGGCATCGACGGCGGCAAGCCGTTCAGTGTGCTGCACGCCGACGCGGCCGCCGCGCGCGCCGTCGCCGACCGGCACAAGACCGAGGGGTACGCCCACGTGGTGCACGCCAAGGTCCAGCTCCCCGGCCTGGGCCTGCCCCTGGCCGAGGTCCAGCAGGTCACGGCCAAGGCGGTGTGCGAGGCGGGGCAGCAGCCGCGGGCCGAGTCGGAGGTGCTGGGCAGCGTCGTCGTCCTGGGCAAGAAGGTCACGCTCGCCGCGGGCGGCACGACCGACGTCAAGGTGCCCGGGGTCGGCGACGTACGGCTCGACCTGTCGAAGAAGAGCGTCACGTCCCACGGCGCCGCGGCCACCGCACTCGACCTCAATGTCGCCATCAACCCGCTGAAGCTCAATGTCGCGGAGATCAGCGGACGGGTGACCCTCGTCCAGGCCACCTGCACCGCACCGCACACCAAGGCGCCCGGGAACAACGGAACCGGTGGCACCTCCGGCGGGAGCGACGGCGGCACGTCCGGTGGCACCTCCGGGGGGAGCGACGCCGGGACGTCCGGCGGCAAGGGCACCCAGGTGAACACCCCGTCCGGCACCCGTCCGGGGACCCAGAACCTCGCCGAGACCGGCGCCGGTTCGACCACCCCGTATCTCGTCGGCGGCGCGGCCGTGCTGCTCGCCGCGGGCGCCGGAGCCGTCGGCTTCGCACGCCACCGCAGGAACGCCGCGCAGGGCGACCGCGGCTGACGGACCCGTACCCCGGACCGGCGCTGTGGGGGCGCCGGACACGGGTACGGCCCGCGGCACACCGGGCGGAACCGGAAACGGCCCGCCCGGTGCGCCGCACCCCTCGCCGGGGCCCTGCCGGAGCGTGGTCCGGTGGAGCCCCGGCGAGGTCCCTGATGACGCACCGTGGCCGGACGGGGCGTCGGGTCCACGTCCACGCTGGTCACGTTCTCGTCCCCGAAGCGGCGGGCGAACAGACCGGCGGAGTAGCCGGAGCCCGTCCCCACGTCCAACACCTTGTGGCCGGGCTTGACGTCGAGCCGATGCGCCATGGACACGATGAGCCCCGGCAGGGTGGACGACGACGTGGGATCACCCTTGCCGCGCTCGCCCGGGACGGCGTGGTCGGCGTGTGTGGGACCGACGCGGGTCACCAGCGTTTCGTCGGTGTACGCGGCGCGCAGCCGCTCGGGGGAGTCCTCGGCGAGGTCTACCAACTCCCATTCCCGGGCCGGGCTGTTGGGGATGCGCCGCCACCAGCGTGGGACCAGCAGGTGACGGGGGGTGCTGCGCACGGCGTCATGCCATGCGGGGGCGCCGGCGGTCACCTCGTCGGCGAGTGCTTCGGCTGCTCCGGTCCATGTGGGCGCTTCGGTCATGCGGGGAATGTGGACCACGCCCGACGCCTGATCCAGCGCCCCGCCGTACGGCGTCCACCACCCCTCGGGGCTGCCCTCGTACGGAGTGCCGGCGAAGGGATCGGCGGGAGGCTCGGGCGGTTCCGTGGTGGGCCCGTGTGCCGTCACAGCTTTCGCCCCAGGGGGCCGAGGCGGCGCCGGCTCTCGCAGTCCGCACGGACGCGCTCGCGCAGCTCGGCAAGGGCCGGGCTGTCGCGGTCAACCGCCCGATTCGGCGGTTCGCCGTAGCTCTCGGCGTCGCGGGTGTCACCTCGTGTCCACGCTGCGGCCCGGTCCCGAAGGGCTGCGTAGCAGATGCGGCAGCCGTCCACGGGGGCAGGCTCAACGCCCGAGGCGCGCACTGGCGGGGACTCGCGCTCATTCATCGGTCAGCAGCCTTCGTAGTCCGGCCTCAACACCCTTGAGTACGCCTCTGGTTGGTGTGGCGTAACCGGTACGAGGTACCCACTCCGGGGCCAGTCGCCAGAACCCGCCGGCATCGATCAACGCCCTCAACTGATCGTCCTCGGAGTCGAGTTGAGGTTCAGGGGGAGTGCGCCTCCGTGGCAAGATCTGCTCCTCTCCGTAGCGACACCGTTACCGGGGCGACTCAGAGTGGCCTACAGTCGGGGCCTATTCAACGTTTCAGAAAGGGCCGATACGTTGGGGATGATCCGTTGAACCGCAACGAGTTGAACCCGGACCGAAGCCCGCAGGCAGCCTTCGGGGTGCACCTGCGTAACTCGCGAGAGGCGCGCGGCTGGAAGCAAGCGGACTTGGCGACCCGGATGTCGTATTCCAGTTCGCATATTTCGTCGGTCGAAAACGGTAACAAGCATCCAACTTTGCGCTTCTCGCGCAGTGCCGATCAAGTCTTCGGCCTGGTCGGCACCGCAGACTCGTTCGAGCGGCGGTACCGCGAGATCCGGCACGGCAGCCTGTTGGAAGGCTTCCCGGAGTACGTGGGGTACGAGGGCCGGGCCATTGAGATCCGGGTGTACGACATCGGGATCATTCCGGGGCTGTTGCAGACGCCGGAGTACGCGCAGGTGCTGACGGAAAGCGCAGTGCAGCGGCGCACCATCACGCCCGAACAGGCCACTGAGCGTCTGTCGGTCCTGGCGGAGCGGCAAGCGGCACTGGAGCGAGAACTTCCCCCCACGGTGCTGGTGGTGATGGATGAAAGCTGCATCCGGCGATGGGTCGGCGGAACCGCCGTCATGGGCGCGCAGCTGGCGCGACTGGTCGAGCTCGCCGAGCAGCCGAACATCGTGCTTCAGGTCGCTCCGTTCGACATAGGGGAACGCCGAACGTTCAACCTGCCGGTCAACCTGCTCACCATGGCTGACCTCGCCATGGTCGCGTACGCGGAGTCCCAGGCCCAGGGGTATCTCGACCGCGAACGCGCGACCGTGCTCCCCATGTTGGCGGCCTACCATCAACTACAGGCCGAAGCGCTGTCCCAGGCGCAAACCGTGGCCATGGTCAACCAGCTACGAAAGGGCACACCGTGACGACCGGAACACTCCGTTGGGTCAAATCCTCGTACAGCGACAACGGCGGCACCTGCGTCGAGTGGTCACCGGCCACCGCCGCCGCAACAGGCGCCGTCCCCGTCCGTGACTCCAAGGATCCGCACGGCCCCGCGCTCGCGATCGCCCCGGCCGCCTGGTCCGCGTTCGTGGGCAGCGTCAAGGCGGGCGAACTGTCCGCGTAGCCGCCACTCGTCCCCTCCGGCTTCCCGGCGGAGGGGACGAGAGGGGCCCCGTCGTCCCCGCCCCGAAGGGCCGGGCTCCAGCAAGGCTGCGCGGCACCGCGGTCGGTGCGGTCCTCAGTCGGCCGGACCACCGCCCCGCCCGCTGCCGGACACCTCGGCCGCCCCGCCCGCCAGCACCCCCGCCAGCGCCGCCACGAAACGGTCCGTCGTGGTCCGGTCCCGTACCGCGAGGCGGAGCCAGTCGGGGCCCAGGCCGGGGAAGGTGTCGCCGCGGCGTACCGCGAAGCCGCGGGTGCGCAGCTCCTCCCGTACCGCTGTCGCGTGCGCCAGCCGGATCAGTACGAACGGGCCCTCGGCCGCCGGTACGGCGTGGATCCCCGTGAACTCGGCCAGCCGGGACAGCAGATGGGCCCGGTCCGCGGCGATCTGCCCGGCCGCCGAGGCTGCCTCCGCGAGCGCCGCGGGCGTGCAGCACGCCTCGGCCGCGGCCAGTGCGGGCGAGGAGACCGGCCACAGCGGCTGGGCCCGCGTCAGCTCGGCGACCGTACCGGGCGCGGCCAGCACATAGCCGATCCGCAGGCCCGCCAGGCCCCAGGTCTTGGTGAGGCTGCGGAGCACGATCAGCCCCGGCAGATCGGTGCGGCCGGCCAGCGAGGCCCGTTCGCCGGGTACCGCGTCCATGAACGCCTCGTCCACCACCAGCGTCCGGCCGGGCCGCGCCAGCTGGGCCAGGGCGGTGGCGGGGTGGAGGACGGAGGTGGGGTTGGTCGGATTGCCGACGATCACCAGATCCGCGTCCTCGGGCACCGCCGCCGGGTCCAGCCGGAAGCCGTCCCGTTCGTCGAGCAGCACCCGTTCCACGGTGTGCCCGGCGTCCCGCAGCGCCGCCTCCGGCTCGGTGAACTGCGGATGCACCACCACCGGGCGGCGGGCCGGCACGGCGCGCGCGATCAGCACGAACGCCTCCGCGGCCCCCGAGGTCAGCAGCACCCGGTCGACCGGCAGACCGTGCCGGTCCGCGACCGCCCGGCGCGCGGTCCGGCCGTCCGGATAGGCGGCGAGCCCGTCCAGCGAGGCGGCGATCACGGACTTCAGCCAGGCCGGGGGAGTGCCGGTGCGGACATTGACCGCCAGATCCGTGAGATCCGTCGGCGCGCCGTCGGCGCCGCGCACCTCCGCGTCACCGTGATGCCGCAGGTCGGGTTCGTGGGGGAGGCCGGTAGCGGCCGGGATGCTGTCGGTAGCGGGGGCTGGGAAGATCGTCCCGGTGCCGCCGGTGCCGCCGGTGCCGCCGGTGCCGCCGGTGCCCGCCGCCGCGAGGGCGCAGGTCGCCCGTGCGGCCCGGCCGGGCGGTGCCGACTTCCGTTTGCCGACGAGCAGTTCGGCGCCCGGACCGGCGGCCAGCAGCGCCGCCGCCTCGGCGACGCTCGGCGTGCCGACGGCGGCCCGCGCGGCGTCGGACGGCGCGGGTACCGGCACCGCGGCCAGTGCCTCGGCCGGGTAGGACCGCAACGGCACGCCCAGCCGCCGGGCCGCCCCGACCAGCCCCGGCTCGGCGGCCCTGGCCGCCACCGTCGCCAGCGCGGTCACCGCGCGGGACGCGTACCCGGCCCGCGCGAGCGTGGCCGCCACCAGGTCCAGCACCTCCGCCACCGGTACGCCGCGGCTCGCCCCGACACCGGCGACCAGCGACGGCGGCGGGGCGGTGGCGTCGGCGGTGGCCGGCGGCGGGCCGGCGGCGGGCTCTGCGGTCATCGGACGGGTCCTTTCGGCGGCGGGACGGGGCGGGGCGGCGGCGGTACGGGCGAGGGGCGCGGGCCCGGGACGGCCGGGGGCCGGACATGCGGGAGCGGCGGCGGGTCAGTAAGCAGGTGACACGGGCCGGTACGCGGGCGACCGGGGAGACCGGGGCCCGCGGACGGGACGGGTCCCCGGGAAAGGGGTGAGACCGTGCCGGTGGCCATCGCGCTGGGCGCGTTGGTGATGACGCTGTTCGGCGGCTGGGTCGCCCACCACGTCACCGACCGCCGGCACCTCATCCTGGGCCTGGCGGGCGGGCTGATGCTGGGCGTCGTCGGCCTCGATCTGCTGCCCGAGGCGCTGCACGCCGCGGGCGAGGAGGTCTTCGGCGTCCCGGTCGCACTGCTCTGCTTCGTGTCCGGCTTCCTCGCCGCGCACGCCCTGGAACGGCTGCTCGCGGTCCGCAAGGCCGCCCACGGTATGGACCCGCACGAGAGAGTCCCGCAGGTCGGGCTCACGGCGGCGGTCGCGATGATCGTGCACAGCGTCATGGACGGGTTCGCGATCGGCGTGGCCTACCAGGTCGGCGAGCAGATGGCGGTCGCCGTGGCGGTCGCCGTGATCGCGCACGACTTCGCGGACGGCTTCAACACGTACACCATCACCAGCCTCTACGGGAACGCCCGTCGCAAGGCACTGCTGATGCTGGGCGCGGACGCGGTGGCCCCGGTGGTGGGCGCGGCGTCCACCCTGCTGTTCACCCTTCCGGAGCACTGGCTCGGCATCTATCTGGGTTTCTTCGGCGGCGTCCTGCTCTACCTGGCGACCTCCGACATCCTCCCGGAGGCGCACCACGAACACCCCGCGCTGACCACCCTGGCCTGCACGATCGCGGGCGCGGGCTTCATCTGGCTGGTGGTCGCCGTCGCGAGCTGACCGGGCGGGCGGCCGGGCGGACCGGGCCGCGCGGGTCCGCGCCGGCGCCGCCGCGGACCCGGCGCCCTCGGGCGTCCGCCTCATCGCCCGCCGCCCACGGCCTCCGCCCGCGCGCCGCGCGCCGCGCTCGCGACCAGCCGGCGGGCCAGCGAGGGCTCGGCGGCCCAGTGCACATGCAGATACGAGGCGTGCACCCCGCCGCTGACGTAGCCCTCCACCCGGCGCTGCGGGTACGTCAGCCCCCACGCGGGGGACGGGCCCGCGCCCGGCTCCAGGACCGTGCGGTGGAACTCGTGGCCGCGCACCCGCGTCCCGGCCGCCGCCAGCACGTTGTCGGCCGTCGCCACCGCCTCCCGGTAGCCGAGGGTGAGCCGCTCGGTCATCCGGGCGTCGGCGGGCAGTACCCCGCACATCGGCTTCCCGTCGATCGACCGGGAGAGATAGAGCAGCCCGGCGCACTCGGCGGTGACCGGCGCCCCGGTGGCGGCCAGTTCGGCCACCGCCGCCCGCAGCGGCGCGTTCGCCGACAGTTCCGGCGCGTACACCTCGGGGAAGCCGCCGCCGATCACCAGCCCCCGGGTCCCGGCGGGCAGCCGTTCGTCCCGGAGCGGGTCGAAGGGCACCACCTCGGCGCCCGCGGCGGTCAGCAGTTCGGCGTGCTCCGCGTACGAGAAGGTGAACGCGGCGCCGCCCGCCACGGCGATCAGCGGCTTACCGGCACCCGCGGGGCCGGTGCTCCCGTCCGCCGCGCCCGACTCGTCCGCAGACGCGCCCGCCGCTTCCGCCGCCGGGTCCCACGCCTGTTCCGTCAGCTCCGGCACCGCGCGCGCCAGCGCCAGCAGCGCGTCGAGATCGCAGCCCGCGCGCACCCGCGCCGCCAGTGCGCGGACCGACTCCAGCGCCTCGGACCGCCGCTCGGCGACCGGCACCAGGCCCAGGTGCCGGGACGGCGTACGGGCCTGCTCGCCGCGGCGCAGCGCGCCCAGCACCGGCACCCCGGAGGAGTCCATCGCGTCCCGCAGCAGCTCCTCGTGGCGGTCCGAGCCGACCTTGTTGAGAATCACCCCGGCCAGCCGCACCTGCGGGTCCCAGGAGGCGAAGCCGTGCACCAGCGCGGCCACCGACCGGGACTGCGAGGACGCGTCCACGACCAGTACCACCGGCGCCCGCAGCAGCTTGGCGACCTGGGCGGTGGACGACAGCTCGCCCTGCCCCGAGGCGCCGTCGAACAGCCCCATCACGCCCTCGACGACCGCGAGATCCGCGCCCGCCGCACCGTGCAGGAAGAGCGGGGCGATCCGCCCGGGACCGCACAGATAGGCGTCCAGATTGCGGCCGGGGCGGCCGGTGGCCAGTGCGTGGTAGCCCGGGTCGATGTAGTCGGGCCCCACCTTGTGCGGCGACACCGACAGCCCGGCCTCGGCGAACGCCGCCATCAGACCGGTGGCCACCGTCGTCTTGCCCGCACCCGAGGAGGGCGCGGCGATCACCAGCCGGGGGATCGTGGTACCGCTCACGCCGTGCTCACCATTCGATGCCCCGCTGGCCCTTCTGACCGGCGTCCATCGGGTGCTTGACCTTGGACATGTCCGTCACCAGGTCCGCGAAGTCCAGCAGCGGCTGCGGGGCGTTGCGGCCGGTGATCACCACATGCTGCGTCCCGGGACGGTCGCGCAGCACCGACACCACCTCCTCGGGGTCCACCCAGCCCCAGTGCAGCGGATACGCGAACTCGTCCAGCACCAGCAGCTTGTACGTCTCCGCGGCGAGATCCCGCTTGACCTGCTCCCAGCCCTCGCGCGCCGCCTCCTCGCTGGAGGCGATGTCGCGCTGCACCCACGACCAGCCCTCGCCCATCTTGTGCCAGGCGACGCTGCCGCCCTCGCCGGTGGCGCCGAGCACCGTCAGCGCCCGCTCCTCACCGACCTTCCACTTCGCCGACTTCACGAACTGGAACACCCCGATCGGCCAGCCCTGGTTCCAGGCCCGCAGCGCCAGCCCGAAGGCGGCCGTGGACTTGCCCTTGCCGACGCCGGTGTGGACGAGGACCAGCGGCCGGTTGCGGCGCTGGCGGGTGGTGAGCCCGTCGTTCGGTACGACGGACGGCTGTCCCTGTGGCATTACGCGACCTTCCGAGAGCGTGGGGTGTGGCGGGAAGTCTGTGCGGACCGGCCGTCGGTCTCCGGCCGCGCGTGCTGCGCGCCGCGCCCGGCGCCGGTGCCCCGGACGTCCCGGACGAGGGCCGAGACGCTGTCCGCGCGCAGCTCGTCGAGGGCGACGGCGGTGCCCCGCAGATCGCGGGCCAGCTCGGCCGCGAGCCCCAGCCGGACCGGTCCCGACTCGCAGTCGACGACCACCGAGGCGACACCCTCGGACGCCAGCAGCCGGGCCGCCCGGGAGGCGCGCGCCAGCGGTCCGTCCGCCGTGCCCGCGCCCCGGCCGGTCGCCCGGCCGTCCGTCACGACGACCAGCAGCGGCCGCCGCGAGGCATCTCGCAGCCGTTCCACCCTCAGTACCTCATGGGCCTTCAGCAGCCCCGCCGACAGCGGCGTGCGGCCGCCCGTCGGCAGTGTGGCGAGCCGCGCCGCGCCCGCCTCGACCGACGACGTCGGGGGCAGCGCGAGTTCGGCGTCCCGCCCGCGGAAGGTGATCATGCCGATCTTGTCGCGCCGCTGATAGGCGTCCAGCAGCAGCGAGAGCACCGCGCCCTTGACCGCGCTCATCCGCTGCCGCGCCGCCATCGAACCGGACGCGTCCACGACGAAGAGGACGAGATTGCCCTCCCGCCCCTCGCGTACCGCCTCGCGCAGATCGTCGCGGCGCAGCACCAGCCCGGGGCCGCCGCGTCCGCGCGCCCGCTGATGCGGCGCCGCGGCTCGCACCGTCGCCGCCAGATGCAGTTTGCCCAGGGCCCCGCGGGGCCGCCGGGACCCGGTCGTCCGGCCGTGCGCGGTACGGGCCCGCGACCGGCGGCCGTCCGCGCCCTCGCCCAGGCCCGGCACGTCCAGCCGCCGGGTCGTGAACGGGTCGGCCGCCGCGACGGCCGCCTGCTCGCCACCGCCGCCGGCGACGGGCTGCCCGGCCGGCTCCTGCGCGGGGTCCGGGGCGCCGTCCGCGTCCGCCGGGCTTGTCGGCTCCGGGAGCTGCGGCGACTGCTGCTCGGGACCGGCCGGCGGCGCCTGGTCCTGCGGGCCCGGTCCGCCCTCGTCCCGCGGCGGCTGCCCGCCGGGTCCGTCCGGGCCGCCGTCCGGGCCCTCGGGGCCGCCGTCCGGACCGTCCGGCTCCGGGTCGTCGTCCCCGTCCGCGCCGTCCGACTCCGCCAGGATCTCGTCGAGCCGGTCCTCGTCCAGGCCGGGCGCGTCGAAGGGGTTGCGGCGCCGCCGGTGCGGCAGCGCCAGCAGCGCCGCCTGCCGCACGTCCTCGGTGAGCACCTCGGTACGCCCCGCCCAGGCGGCCAGCGCCGTCGCGGTGCGCGCCATCACGATGTCCGCGCGCATCCCGTCCACCTCGAACGCCGCGCAGGTCGCGGCGATCTGCCGCAGCGCCGCGTCCCCGAGCACCACGCCCGGCAGCAGCTCCCGGGCCGCCGCGATGCGCCCGCGCAAGTCCGTCTCCTCGGCCGCCCAGCGGGCCGTGAAGCCCGCCGGATCGGCGTCGTGGGCCAGCCGCCGCCGGACGACCTGCACCCGCTCGTCCGGTTCCCGGGAGGCCGCGACCTCGACCGTCAGCCCGAACCGGTCGAGCAACTGCGGCCGCAGCTCGCCCTCTTCGGGGTTCATCGTCCCGACGAGGAGGAAGCGCGCGGCGTGCCGTACGGAGACGCCCTCGCGCTCCACGTACGAGGCGCCCATGGCGGCGGCGTCCAGCAGGACGTCGACCAGATGGTCGTGGAGGAGATTGACCTCGTCGACGTAGAGGATGCCGCGGTGCGCGTCCGCGAGCAGCCCCGGCTCGAAGGCTTTCACGCCCTCGGCCAGCGCCCGTTCGATGTCCAGCGCGCCCACCAGCCGGTCCTCGGAGGCGCCGACCGGCAGTTCGACCATCCGCGTCGGCCGGTCCTCGGCGGCGCCCGCCTCATGGGGCCCGTCGGGGCAGGCCGGGTCGGGGGCGGCGGGGTCGCAGGCGAACCGGCAGCCGCTGACCACGGCGACATCGGGCATCAGGGTCGCGAGGCCGCGCACCATCGTCGATTTCGCGGTGCCCTTCTCCCCGCGGACGAGCACCCCGCCGATGGCCGGCGAGATCGCGTTGAGCAGCAGGCCCAGCCGCATATCGGCCATGCCGACAACCGCGGTGAACGGATAAGGGACCGACGCCATTAACGGATACCCCCTTCAAGGGAATTGCTGTGATCGGACGGTTCGCCGGCGGTGGCCGGTGCGACGGTGTCGCCGTGCGCCTCGTGCTCGCGCGGTGGTACCGGGGACGGCGGAGAGCTTGTGTCCGGCACCGGCTCCGCGGTGGCCGGACCGGCGAAGCGGGGCGCCCCCGGCGGGACGAACGGCAGCCCGGCCGGCACCCCCTCCTCGATCAGCCGCAGCAGCGCAGCCGTGTCCGCGTGCTCCTCGATCAGGTCGCCGAGGCGGTCCAGCTGCTCCTCGCGCAGGGCGCCGAAACTGGTGTCGGGGGCCGGTACGAAGGCCCGGCCGGCGTCCGCCGCGACCCGGCGCAGGAAGGCCCGCCGGAAGGCGTCGCTCTCCAGCGAACCGTGCCAGTGCGTGCCCCACACCGAGCCGACCCGGCAGCCGTCCAGCGCGCGCCCCTGACCGTCGGAGAGGAACGTCTCCCCGCCGTGCACCTCGGCCACCCCGTGGTGGATCTCGTACCCGGCCACGGGCTCGCCCAGCGCCCGGCCGGACGGCCGCGCCAGGGTCTTCTCGGCCGCGAAGCGCACCCGGACGGGCAGCAGTCCCAGGCCGGGGACCGCACCGGCCCGCGACTCGACCTCGTCGTCGATGTACTCGCCGAGCAGCTGGTAGCCGCCGCAGATGCCCAGCACCGGGCGGCCCTCGGCGGCCCGCCGGGCGAGCGCGTCCGCGAGCCCGCGCTCACGCAGCCACGCCAGTGCCCGGACGGTGCCGCGGGTGCCCGGCACCACCACCAGATCCGCGTCGGCCAGCTCCTCGGCCCGGTCCACGAACCGCACCACCACGCCCGGTTCGGCGGCCAGCGCGTCCACGTCGGTGAAGTTCGACATCAGCGGCACCGCCGCGACCGCGACGCGCAGTACGTCCGCGCCGTGCGGCGGCGCCACCACGCTCTCGCGCAGCGCGCCGCGCAGCGACACCCTCCCCCAGCCTCCGGCCGGGGGGACCCCCAGCCCGTCCTCCTCGTCGATGCCGAGACCGTGCGCGAACGGCAGCACCCCGAACGTCGGCCGCCCGGTGACGCCCCGCAGCATCTCCAGCCCCGGCGTCAGCAGCGACACATCGCCCCGGAACTTGTTGACGAGATAGCCCGCGATCAGCTCCTGGTCCTCCCGGGACAGCAGCGCCGTGGTGCCGAAGAAGGACGCGAACACCCCGCCGCGGTCGATGTCCCCGACCACGACGACCGGCAGCCGGCCGGCCCGTGCGATCCCCATGTTCACGATGTCGGTACGGCGCAGATTGATCTCGGCGGGGCTGCCGGCGCCCTCGCAGATCACCGCGTCGTGGGTGCGCCGCAGCTCCGCCAGGCAGTCGGTCACCGTGCCCAGCAGCTCCTCGCGGCGGCCCCCGTACAGCGCCGAACCGGCTGATGCGGGGCCGCCCCCGGTGTGGCCGAAGTACCCCTTGGCGCTCAGCTCGCCGACCGGCTTGCCCAGCAGCACGACCTGGCTGCTGCGGTCGCCGCCCGGTTTGAGCAGCACCGGGTTCATCAGCGCGGACGGCTCGACCCGGGCCGCCGCGGCCTGCATCGCCTGGGCCCGCCCGATCTCCGCGCCCTCGCGCGTCACGAACGAGTTCAGCGACATGTTCTGCGCCTTGAACGGCGCCACGCGCACACCCTGCCGCACCAGCCAGCGGCAGATACCCGCCGTGACCACGCTCTTGCCCGCGTCGGATGTCGTGCCGGCCACCAGCAGGCCGCCGCCGACGGTCCCGCCGGACGCCTTGAACCGCCCGTTCACCGGGACCTCCTCATCTGCCGGGCCGCCGGCCCGTCGTCATCATCCTGCTGCCCGCCGTACGCCGCGCCGCCGCCGAACGGGCCGCGCCGACCGCGAACCGGCCCGCGACCGTCACCGCCAGCGCCAGTACGTTCACCCGGCGGGAGAGCCGGACCGCCCGCTCGATATCGGGCACCTCGGCCTGCCGCGCCCCGCCGTTGAGCACCGCCCGGTGCTCGACCCGCCCGCCGTAGGTCAGCGTGCCGCCCAGCCGCACCCCCAGCGCACCCGCGAACGACGCCTCCACCGGGCCCGCGTTGGGGCTCGGGTGCGCGCCGCCGTCGGCCCGCCAGGCCCGCAGCGCACCGCGCCGGTCGGGGCCCGCGAGCACCGTCAGCGCCGCGGTCAGCCGGGCGCCCGGCCACCCCGCCACATCGTCGAGCCGGGCCGCGGCCCAGCCGAACCGCCGGTAGCGCGGCGACTTGTGGCCGACCATCGCGTCCAAAGTGTTCACCGCCCGGAACGCCACCAGGCCCGGTACGCCGCCCAGCGCGCCCCACACCAGGGCGCCCACCACCGCGTCCGAGGTGTTCTCCGCGACCGACTCCACCACCGCGCGCGCCATCTGCGGCCCGTCCAGCGCCTGCGGATCGCGGCCGCACAGATGCGGCAGCCGCTCCCGCGCCGCGGTCAGGTCGCCGGCCGCCAGCGCACCGCCGACGGCCCGCGCCTCCCGGCCCAGCGAGGTGCCGCCCAGGACCGCCCAGACGGCCGCCGCGGTGAGCGCGGTTGCCGCGGCCGTACGCGCGGGGCGAGAAGAAGGGAGGGCAGCGGCCGCGGGACCGCGTACCGCGCGCTGGAGGAGGGCGGCGCCGGCGGCCGCGCCGCCCGCGCACAGCACCGTATGGACCGCGCCGTACCCCCGGTGGTCGCGCCAGAGCCCGCGCTCGGCGGCGGCCGCGGCCCGGCCGAACGCGGCCACCGGATGGCCGCGCCGGGGGTCCGCCGCGATCAGGTCGCCGAGAAAGCCGAGGGCCGCGCCGCACGCGTAGGTGACGTGTTGGCCGCGCATCGGATCAGACCGCCGTCACGCCTCGAAGGGAGCGTGCCACGGCACGGAACGGGGGGCTCGAACGGGGGCCGGGCATGGCGGTATGTCCTCACTCAGGGTCCGCGCCCTGGTTCGACGTGACGGCGACCAGAGTCTCCTGGCTCCCGGATCGACGCTTCCCCCGGCCTTCCAGCCCGTGCCGCACGCGACCTGACGGACGTACGCGCGGCGGGCCGTGACCTTCTGCGGAGGAACGCTCCCCGGTGACAGTGGCGGGACCGCGCCGGATTCGCACCGGACTTCCTCTGCTGTCGCCGAATGGCTCCGGCAGTCCACCACGCCCCGGCATTACCGTCAACTCACCCTTGACCTGCGACGCTGCCCGCCGGCCGGCGCTGTGGCGCAGGCCACAGGGCGCCCGGCGGGGCATCGGACGGTTGCCCTGGACCTGATCCCGCGTCACTATCTGGTGCACGGTGGGCGACGACGCCGCCGGAAGGGGGCCGGGGGATGCCGGAGAGCGCCGGGCGCGAAGAGATCCGCCTCAGGATCCGGGGTACGGACAATCCGCAGCAGGACCTGGCGGACCTCACGGCGTGGCTGGAGCGCGAGCCCTGGCTGCGGCGCCGACAGCATCTGTGGGAGACCCGGCCGCCGCACGAAACGGAAGCTGACGACGGGGCCGGCGACGGCCCCCGGGACATGGCCGTGGGCGTCGACGACCTCATCCTGGTCGTCGTCGGCGCGGTCGCCGGGGAAATCACCAAGAGCCTGACCTTCGCCCTCCGGGAGTGGCTGCGGCGCCGCCGGGAAGAACGCGCCGCCGGTGAGGAGCCCGCCCTCTCCGTCGGCGATGACGGCGGCCTGCGGCCCGTCGGCGACGCGGGACCGCACGGCGCGGCCCCCGGGCACCCCGATCCCGGCAGCCCGGCACACGAGGGCGGCAGCACCGGCGAGGACTGACCCCGATGTCCGAATACGACGCACGGGGCAAACCGAACCGGGCGCTGCTGATCTGTGTCGACACCTACGAGCAGCTGACCGATCTCCCCGCGGTGCGGGACAACGCCGAGGAACTCAAGCGCGTCCTGAGCGCCCCCGCCACCGACCTCTTCACCGGCGACGAGATCGTCATCTGCCGGCCCCGGGAGCCCTGGGAGGCGGAACAGGCGCTGGACGCCGTCACCGGCCAGGCGCGCGGTCTGCTGCTGGTGTACTTCTCCGGCCACGGCCGGGTCGGCCCGGACGGCGGCGACCTCCAGCTGATGGTCGGCGCCTCGGCGACCCGGCAGCGCCACAAGACCCTCTCCTGGCAGGACCTGGTGCTGTCCTACCTCGACCAGGCACGGGCCGACCGGATCGTGATCGTCCTGGAGTGCTGCTACGCCGGCAACGCCGACGAGGCATTCCACTCCCGCCGCAAGCCCATGTCGCTGCTGATGGCCGCGCAGCCCAACCGCCGCATCTTCAGCGGCGAGGAGGAAGCCGGCGGCACCCTCTTCACCGGCGCCGTGGTGCGGGTACTCGAACACGGCATCCCCGGCAAGCCGTTCGTCACCTTCGAGGACCTCGTCCGCACGCTGCGCGAACGGCTCGCGCCGGAGCGGACGCCGATGGGCGACGTCTGGGAGCCGCGTTCGGCGAAGCAGAACACCGACGACGACGTCATCCTCTCCTTCGCCACGCCCGAGGTCCGGCCCTCGACCCCGCTCCGCGTCCGCCTGCGCCGCTGGTGGAAGCTCCGCCCGCACCACCGGTTGCGCGTGCTGCTCGTCCTGCTGGCCGTCCTCGCGCCCCTCGCCGCCAGCCTGGCCGTGCTGCACGCCAGGAGCGCGCCACCGGACTGCCCGCCCGCCCTCGAACTGCGGCTGCTCACCGCCCCCGAGGCCGAACCCACCCTGCGCCGGGCGGCCTTCGCGTACGAGATGTCCGCGCTCAACACCCGCCCGCTGGACGGCGAGGACGACCTGCCCGACGGCTGCCGGCGTACCCAGCTCACCGTCTACTCCGCCGCCAAGGACCAGGTCGGCCAGGGCTTCGCCGCCGCCGACCGCTGGCAGGGCGAGGCCCACGGCGGCGCCGCGGACACCTCCGCCGCCAAGGGCACCGACCCGCTCCGCCGGCCGGGACCGCAGCCCGACCTGTGGATCCCCGAGTCCACCGCCGACTACCTGGCGGCCCGCCGCACCATGCCCGCCGCCGGATCCCCGGCGACCCTCACCGACACCGGCCCGGTCGCCTACTCCCCGCTGGTCGTCGGCATCCCCGAGAGCGCCCACCTCGACGACGTCGAACAGGTCGGCACCCCCTGGCGGGACCTGCTCACCGGCACCGACGGCACCCACGGCGACCGGCACGCGCTCAGGCTGCTGCGCCCCAGCCCCGTCCTGTCCGGCACCGGCCTGCTGCACACCATCGGCCTCTACCTCGCCGACGACGGCTCGCCGATAGGCCCGGCGGGCACCCCCGAACCCTCCGTCGCCCAGAGCGCCGAACGCCGGCTCTCCGCCCCCGGCAGCCAGTACGCGGGCAGCACCGAACTGCTCTGCTCGCTGCGCCCCGACGCGGACGGGGCCGACGCCAACCGGCGCGCCCGGTCGGCGCCGCTGGTCTCCGAGAAGTCCCTCGCCGACTTCAACCTCGGCCGCGCCACCGGCAGTTGCCCGGCCCTGGGCGGTGCGCTCGCCCCCGCCGACCGGTACGCCGCCTACTACCCCAAGAACGTCCCGGCCCTCGACCACCCCCTGATCCGGGTCGGCTGGCAGGGCGCCGCGGACGCCGCACCGCGCCGGGCCGCCGTCGATCGCTTCGGCCGGTGGCTCCGCGATCCGGCGGGCGGTCAGCGCACACTCGTCGCGGAGGGCTACCGCGGAGTGCCGGACGAGGACGGCGCGATGCCCCGCCCCGGGGCGGGGTCACCGCTGCTGAGCAGCCGCGCCGACGCCGACCTCGACGCCCCCGTGGTCCCCTTCACGGCCGGCGGGGACCAGGTGGCGCGGGTGCTGGCCGGTTACGACAAGGCCCAGAAGGCCAGCCAGGTGCTGATCCTGCTGGACGCCTCCACCTCCATGGCGGCCGGCGGCCGGCTCCCGGCCGCCGTCGCCGCGGCCGGCCGCGTCCTGGAGATGGTCGGCGTCCACCACACCTACGGCCTGTGGACCTTCCCGGACCCCGCGCACCCCGACGCCCCCGACGCGGTGCGCCGGGCCGTCCCTCTCGGCAGCGCCGACCCGGCCCCGGGCAAGGCCGAACTGGACCGGATCGCGAAGGGCGCCCTGGTCGGGCACGGCGCCGCGATGGAGGAGGCGCTGACCGTCGCGGTGGGCGAGCTGAAGCGGTCCGATGTGGCCAACAAGGCCGTCGTGCTGATCATCGACCAGGACGACGGCGCCCCGCGGCGGGCCGCGGACGTCGAGCGGAGCCTCGTCGCGCTCCTGAAGAAGGCACCCGCGGTGCCCGTCCTGACGCTGGTGCTGGGCAGGGCCACCTGCGACGCCTTCGTCTTCAAGGGGCTGGCCGACGCCTCCCGGGGCCGCTGTGTCCCCGCCGGGCCCGCCGCCCCCGATCTGCTGGCCGGACTGGTCGCCTCGGTCGGTTCGGCGGGCGGCGCGGCCGGCACCCCGGCGGCCGAGGGGGGCCGGTGAGCGCCCCGCGCACCGCGCTGCCGGCCGCGCTGGTGTGCCTGACGCTCGCGGTGGCGGTGGGCGGCTGTACGGCCGGCCCGCCGCCCGCCCCCGAGAAGGGTGCCATCGTCCTGGCCACCGGCAGCGACCTCAGCAGCTCCGGCGTCCGCCGGGACCTGATCCGCGACTGGGAGCGGCGTACCGGCCGGGCGGTCCGGATCGTCACCCTCCCGGACACCGCCGACGGCCAGCGCAGCCAGCTGCTGGCGGCCGGGCAGTCCGGCAACAGCGGCTATGACGTGCTGAACATCGATGTGGCCTGGACCGCGGAGTTCGCCGAGGCGGGCGTCATCCGCCCCTGGGGCACCGCCCTGGACGGCGACTTCCTCGGCAGTGTGGTCAAGACCGCCGAGCACGGCGGCAGGATCTGGGGCGTCCCCTTCAACACCGACGCCGGGCTGCTCTACTACCGCAAGGACATCCTGCACGACTACGGATACGACCAGCCGCCGTCCAACTGGGGCGAGTTGAAGAACATGGCCGCCCAGGTCGCGGCCGCCTACAACCGCAAGGCCGCCAAGGACAGCACGTCCGCCGAGGCCGGTAAGGACGGCAAGGCCGCCGAGGGCACGGCCTCCGGCGGCGCCGTGCCGAAGATGTACGGCATGGTCGCCCAACTGCGGCCCTACGAGGGGCTGACCGTCAACACCCTGGAGGCCGCGTGGGCCAACGGCGGCGACCCGGAGGCGACCAGCTTCACCAAGGGCGAGCAGGTCGGCGCGCTCCAGCAGGGCGTCGCCGACATCAAGGACCGGCTGGACTCGATCATGCCGCACGAGGCCACGGCCATGGACGAGACGGAGAGCCGCCGCTGGTTCGCCGACGGCCGCGCCCTGTTCATGCGCAACTGGCCGGTCGAGTACGCCTCGGTCGCCGGGAAGCTCAAGGCCGGCGTCCAGTTCGACGTCGCCGAGCTGCCGGGCCGGCCCACCGACGGCAAACGGATGTCCGTCCTCGGCGGCCAGAACCTCGCGATCTCCGCCGACAGCGCCCGCCCGGACGGCGCCCGTGCCCTGATCGAGGCGCTGACCGGTCCGGCCGCCGAACGCTGCCTGCTGGAGCGGGGGTTCGCCGCGACCCGCGACTCGGCGTACCGGGAGGCGGGGAAGGCGCCCGTCTGCCCGCTGGCACCGGCGGCCGCCGACCGCGGCGAGTCCGGTGCGGCGCGGCCGCCGGCCGACCGGGAGCCGCCCTACACCCGGACGCTGTACGCGGCGCTGCGGGCGGCCGAACCACGTCCGCGCAGCGCCCACTACCAGACCTTCAGCAAGGTCGTACAGGTCCGGGTCTCCGAGTACCTGGGCAGCCGGGGCGGTACGGCCATCGCGGACGCGCTGGCCAGAGAAGCGGACGAGGCGCTCAGCGGCCGCGGCTGATGCCGCCGGCCGCCGAACGCCTCGCCGGGGTACCGGATCCGGGGCGCGCCGGCCCCGGGCGGATCAGGTGGCGACGATCAGATAGATGCCGTACGCCACGGCCGCCGCGCACAGCGCGAAGGCGGCCACCGCAGCGGCCCGCGCGCCCGCGCCGGGTCCGTCGGCCACCGCCGTCCCGCCCTCCTGGCGCGGCCTGCGGGACGTACCGACGATGCCGACGGTGAACAGGCCCACGATGCCGACCGTCACCACGAGGCTGACGCCGAAGACCTGGCCGAGAGCTGCCCATTCGATGTTCATGGCTGACTTCCTTGACTGAGGGCCGCTAGTGGCCGGCGGTCGCGGCACCGGCGTGCGGGGCGGCCACCTGGACGGGCGGGCCGGCCTGCGCGACGACGGCCGCGGGGGCCACCGGACCTGCCGGGGGAGGGGAGACGGTCTGCAACGCGGTGGTGACGACGCCCGCCGGCTCGGCGGGAGCGACCTCGTTGACGTTGGTGTGGTCGACCGGCTTGCGCCGGGAGGCGGCCCAGATCGCACCGCAGACGGCGAGCGCCAGGACCGCGACCGTGGCCACGCCCCAGTCGCCCTGGTCGGCCAGGAACGCGGCGCCCGCCGCGACGAGACCGGCGGCCGGCAGCGTCAGGCACCAGGCGATGACCATCCGGCCGGCGGTGGACCAGCGCACCACGCCGCCCTTGCGGCCCAGGCCCGAGCCCATCACGGAACCGGAGCAGACCTGCGTCGTGGAGAGCGCGAAGCCGAGGTGGGAGGAGGCCAGGATGGTGGCCGCGGCGCCGGTCTGGGCGGCGAAGCCCTGCGGCGGCTGGATGTCGGTGATGCCCTTGCCCATCGTGCGGATGATCCGCCAGCCGCCCAGGTACGTGCCGAGCGCGATGGCGATACCCGCCGAGGCGATGACCCACAGCGGCGGGTCGGAGTGCGGGGCGATCACACCGCCGGTGATCAGCGCGAGCGTGATCACCCCCATCGTCTTCTGGGCGTCGTTGGTGCCGTGGGCGAGCGAGACCAGGGCGGCCGAGGCGATCTGGCCCGCCCGGTAGCCCTTGGCGGTGTCCGCCTCGTCGCGGTTGCGGGCCAGCCGGTAGGTGAGCCGGGTCGCGGCCATCGCGGCGAGGCCCGCGACGATCGGGGCGGCCACGGCCGGGATGAGGACCTTCATGACGACGGCGTCGCCGTGCACCCCGCCGGTGCCGACGGACACCAGGGTCGCGCCGATCAGACCGCCGAAGAGGGCGTGGGAGGAACTGGAGGGGAGGCCGGCGAGCCAGGTCAGCAGATTCCAGACGATGGCGCCGACCAGTCCGGCGAAGATCACTTCAGGACGGAGGCCGGCGGACTCGTCGATGATGCCGCCGGAGATGGTCTTGGCGACCTCCACGGAGAGGAACGCGCCGCCGAGATTGAGCACCGCCGACATCGCCACCGCAGTCTTGGGCCGCAGCGCCCCGGTGGAAATGGTGGTGGCCATCGCGTTGGCCGTGTCGTGGAAGCCGTTAGTGAAGTCGAACACCAAGGCCGTGACGATCACGATCCCGATGAGAAGCGTGATGTGTTCCATTCACCCAGGCAATCAGTTCGAGGGCAGTTGACGCTGGGGACCGTACGGAGGGTGGGTGAACGGAAAGTGAACTGGGGCGGGCGTAGTGGTGACGCCCCCGCAGTGTTCACGCGGAGGCGCCTCCTGCGTCACCTGGGCATCACCCGGTGGCGAACTTCATGAGCTCTGCGGACGACCCCTGCCAGCGGTCCTGATCGCCGGGCAGCGGACCGCTCGTGGCGTACTGCCACAGGCTCAGGGCCGACCATCCGGCGGGCAGCGGCCCCGGCGAGCCCTGCCGGCTCGCCAGCCAGAGCGGATGGGTCGCACCGAAGGACCGGTCGCCGCCGGTGCAGTCGTTCCACCAGTGCGTCGTGGTGTAGATCACGGGCCGCCGGCCGGTGGCGCGGTGCACCTCGTCGGAGAAGGCGCGGATCCAGTCGGTCATCGCGGTCCGGCCCAGCCCGTAGCAGGGCTTCCCCTTGTGGTAGGGGTCGGGCTCGATGTCCAGGGCGGGCGGCAGCGTCCGGCCGTCCGCCGTCCAGCGGCCGCCGTTGCGCAGGAAGTACCGGGCCTGCACGCCGCCGGTGGACGCGTTCGGCAGCGCGAAGTGGTAGGCGCCGCGCAGCAGACCGGCCTGCCGGGCGCCGTCGTACTGCCCGCGGAAGAGGGGGTTGCGGTAGGTGTGCGACTCGGTGGCCTTGACGTAGACGAACCGGGCGCCCTTCGCGCGGGCGGCCGGCCAGTCGATGTCCTTCTGGTACGCGGAGACGTCATGGCCCAGGGGCCGGCTGTCCGCGGCGGCGGGGCGCTGGGCGAAGGCGGCCCCGGTGAGCGCGGCTGCCACGAGGACGACGGCGGTGACGAGGGAGGCGGCTACGGCTGTCGGACGGGCATGGGCCATGGGGTCCCTCAGTGCTCGCGACGTGCATGACAACGCTGAGCGTAACCGGACCTGTACGCAGGGCAGTTGCTCTCCGGCCAATTACCGCCGGCGGGCCGGTATCCCTATATGGGGGATACCGGACGGGCGGCCCCGTGCCGTACCGTGCCCCGGCCCACCCCGTACGGTGTCGCGAACGCTTCCCTACTTGCTGTCGTCGCTGTCGTCGCTGTCGTTGCTGTCACCGCGGCCACTGCCGCCGCCGCAGCCACTGCCGCCACCGTGCCGGAGGACATATGAAGGACCAGCCGGAGCCCGTCCAGCAGCCGGACCGCACCGCCCGCGCCTGGGCCGATCTCGTCGCCACCGCCCGCCGCACGGTCACCGACGGCCTCGTCGTCGGGACCTCGGGCAATGTCTCGGTCCGCGTCGGCGACCTGGTCCTGGTCACCCCCAGCGGCGTTCCCTACGACCGGCTCGGCCCCGCCGACCTCACCGCCGTCGACCTCGAAGGACACCAGGTCACCGGCGATCTCCGGCCGACCAGCGAACTCCCCATGCACCTGGCCGTCTACCGCACCACCCCGGCCACCGCCGTTGTCCACACCCACGCCCCGTACGCCACCGCCGTCTCCACCCTCGTCCCCGAACTCCCCCCGGTCCACTACATGGCCGCCGACCTCGGCGGCCCGGTCCGGGTCGCGCCCTACGCCCTGTACGGCAGCGACGAGCTCGCCGCGCACCTGCTCGACGCGCTGCGCGACCGCACCGGCTGCCTGCTCCGCAACCACGGCACGGTGACCTACGGCGACAGCCTCGACCAGGCGCTGGACCGCACCGCCCAGCTCGAATGGATGTGCCGGGTCTGGCTCACCGCCGCCTCCGTCCCCGGCCACACGCCGCAGCTGCTGTCGGCCGCCCAGCTCGACGAGGCCGGGGCGCGGCTGCGCGGCTACGGCCAGCGGACGGACCGCCGGGACTGAACCGGACCGGCCCCGCGCTGTCCCCCCTGGGCCGTCGCCACCGCCGTGTCACCCGGCCGCCGCCGCCCGCTGGCCGCGCCCGACGGCCCCGAGCACACTGGGGAGGTGCGCCTGGGGACCGTGGCGGCCGTGGCCGCCACCACTGTGATCGGTGCCGGCGCGGCCGCGGTGGCGGTCGGCCGGTACGCCGGCGACATCGCCCTGAAACCCTCGCCCGACCACCCGCTGCCCGGCGACCCCCGCCTCACGGTGCACTCCGCCACCGACGAACGGATCACCCTCACCCGCAGCCTCGTCTCCCTGCGGCCCGGCACCTACGGGCTCACGGGCGCCGGCTGCCACGCGGTGGTCGGCCCCGTCGTCCGGGACACCCCGCACGCCGCCGACGCGGTCGTCCGCCGCCTGGAGCGGGTCACCCACGGCGTCCTCACCCCGGGCGCCCGGATGCGGCTGACCCCGCAGGTGTACATCGGCAACCCGCGCGACGCCCTCGGCATCGACTGCGCCGACGTGGACATCCCCGGCGAACTGGGCGCCCTCCCGGCGTGGTTCGTGCCCGGCGTCCGCGACACCTGGGTGATCACCACACACGGCCTCGGCACCACCCGGGAGCACCCGATGGTGATCATGCCGTTCCTCCGGCGCCACCGGCTCCCGGTCCTCGACCTCGCCCACCGCAACGACATCGGCGCCCCGCAGACCGCCGACGGCTTCCACCACCTCGGCGACGCCGAGTGGCGCGATCTGGACGCCGCGATCCGCTACGCGATCCGCTACGGCGCCCGCGACGTCATCCTGCACGGCTGGTCCACCGGCGCGACCATGGCGCTGCGCGCCGCGACCCACTCCGCGCTGCGGGCCCGGATCAGCGGGCTCGTCCTGGACTCCCCGGTCCTCGACCGGCACGCCACGGTCCGCGCGCTGGCCGCCGCCCGGGGGGTGCCGCGCGCCCTGCTGCCGTTGGTCGTACGCGCCGCCGAGGGCGCCACCGGGCTGCCCGTCGACCGGCCGGCGGACGCCGCCGACCCGGCCGCGCTGACCGTCCCCACCCTGCTCTTCCACGGCCCGGACGACATCCTCGCCCCCTGGGAGGCGTCCCGGGCCTTCGCCGCCCGGCGCACCGAACTGATCACCCTGCGCCCGGTGCCGCACGCCCCGCACGCCGCGATGTGGAACGCCGACCCGGCCGGCTACGAGGAAGCCCTCCGCCGCTTCCTGATCCCCCTCATGTAGCCGCCCGGCCCGGCCGGGGCCCGCGACACCGGCCCGAAAGGGGTCCGCAACGCCCCGGGCGGCCCCGCCGCCCCGGTGGCGCGCAGGCGTCCAAGGGGACAACTCCGCACATCAGGGATGGGTCGCCGGGGTGGCGCGCCCCGGGGAAAGCACAACCCGGGTTCCGATTGGGCTTTCGGGCCGCCAGCGGCAAGACTGCTCCCGTGACGTCCCGTACTCCGCGCGACTCCCGGCTCCGAATCGTCCCCCGCCAACCGATTGCCGCCGCCCGCCGGGCGGTGAGCACCAGGGTCACCCGCCCGGCCCCGCGCCCGCCCGAGGGCACCCCGCCGCCCGCGGAACTGGCGCGGCAGGCGCGCGCCGTCCTGGCCGGCGCGGCCCGCCTGGCCCGCTGGGCCGAAAGCGCCGGCGGCCCGGACGCCGGTCTGCGGGCCGGATCCGACGGGGCGCTGCCGGCGGCCGCGGTCGAACGCGCGGCGCGGGCGCTGGAGCTGACCCCGCGGCGGGTCCGTGCCGACTGGGACCGGGCCCGGCTCTCCGGGCTCATCGAACTGCACGGCGGCGTCGCCCGCCCCGGCTGGCGGCTGCGCGCCTGGGACCGCGACGACACGGCCGCCCTGCGCGGCTGGGTCGCGCTCTTCGACGCCTGGTCGCTGGCGCGCGCCACACCGCCCGGCGCCGGACCGGCGCTCGTCGCCGAAGTCGTCGAGGCGGTACCGCAGTTGCTCTCGCTGCTGCATCTGTCGGCCGGGCCGGTACGGCTGCCGGTCCTGCTGGACATGCTCGACCAGCGCGTCACCGAGCTGCGCACGGAACGCTGCGAGGTCCCCAGCGGCCCGGCACCGGCCGCCCGGCCGCCGGCGCCCGGACCGGCCGTCCACGCCGCCGACGAGGCGGTGAGCGACGCCGCGGGGGCGTCGCTGACCGAGCTCCTCGGCTGGGCGCTGGACGCCCTCACGGCCGTCGGCGCGCTCGTCCCGCGCGCGGGCACGGACACCGCCGCCGAGGACGGGCCCGAGGCGCAGCTCACACCCCTCGGCAACTGGTCGGTGTGGGTCAAGCTGGAGCAGATCTGCGTCGCCGCCCAGAGCCCGGCCGGCCATATCGAACAGTCCGCGGAGGCGATGCTGCGCGGCTGCGCCCGGCTCACCCCGGGCCCGGCCCGCGCCGAGTACCGCGCCTGGCTCGCCGCCCGCTCCGTCGGCGCCGCCGTCGAGGAGCTGCTGACCGTCGCCCGCGGCGAGGACGCGCTGCTGCGCGGGCTGGCCTTCGAGGCGCTGCGCGCGGTCGGCGCACCGGCCGAGCCCGCCGTGCGCGCCGTGTCCGACGAGCCGGGGCTGCGGCCGTACGCCCTGCTGTGGCTGGTCGAGCACGAGGGCGGCGACCCGGAGACCGCGCCCGATGTGCTCACCCGCGAGGAATCGACCTGGCTGTGGGTGGACACCGCGGCGGCCGTCGCCGACCACGGCGAGATCCAGCTGCTGGTCCGCCACCTCGACTCGGCGGTCCAGGGCTCCGTACCGCGGCTCCTGGAGGAGGTGCGTGCCGTCGGTCACCCCCGCACCGTGCAGGTGCTGGTCGCGCTGGCCGCCGCGCACCCCGACCCGGCGCTCGCCAAGGCCGTGCGCCGGGCGGCGTTCCAGGTCCACACGGGCGGCGTCTGACCCGGGCGGACCACGGCGCCCACCGCGCCGGCGGGGCCGCGCCGTACGGCGTACCCCCGCCGGCCGCCGCCTGCGGCAGCCGTCCGGAAAAGCTGCTTGCCCGGAAAAAGTGCTTGCACAACACCGTTAGACTGCCCGTATGGCAGTTCTCCTCTGGGTTCATTAGACGGCGTAGACCGCTCTCGGACCGTCCGTCCAACCCGCCGTCTTCCTGCCCTGGAGTTTCCCCGTGATCACCGCTTCCGGCCTTGAGCTGCGCGCCGGCGCCCGCATCCTCATCGAGTCCGCGTCCTTCCGTGTCGCCAAGGGCGACCGCATCGGCCTGGTCGGCCGCAACGGCGCCGGCAAGACCACCCTGACCAAGGTGCTCGCGGGCGAGGGCATCCCCGCCGCCGGCACGGTCACCCGCTCGGGCGACATCGGCTATCTGCCGCAGGACCCGCGCACCGGCGACCTGGACGTCCTGGCCCGCGACCGCATCCTCTCCGCCCGCGACCTGGACTCGGTGCTCCGCAAGATGCGGGAGAACGAGGACCGGATGGCCAACGGCAAGGGCGCCACCCGCGACAAGGCGATGAAGAAGTACGAGCGCCTGGAGACCGAGTTCCTGACCAAGGGCGGTTACGCGGCGGAGGCGGAGGCCGCGACCATCGCCGCCAGCCTCGGACTGCCCGACCGCATCCTCGGCCAGCCCCTGCACACCCTCTCCGGCGGTCAGCGGCGCCGCGTCGAGCTGGCCCGGATCCTCTTCTCGGACTCCGACACCCTGCTCCTCGACGAGCCCACCAACCACCTCGACGCCGACTCCATCGTCTGGCTGCGCGACTACCTCAAGACCTACCGAGGCGGCTTCATCGTCATCTCGCACGACGCCGACCTGGTCGAGACCGTCGTCAACAAGGTCTTCTACCTCGACGCCAACCGCTCGCACATCGACGTCTACAACATGGGCTGGAAGCTCTACCAGCAGCAGCGCGAGGCCGACGAGAAGCGCCGCAAGCGCGAGCGGGCGAACGCCGAGAAGAAGGCCGCGCAGCTCCACACCCAGGCCGACAAGATGCGGGCCAAGGCGACCAAGACCGTCGCGGCCCAGAACATGGCCAAGCGCGCCGACAAGCTGCTCTCCGGACTGGAGGCGGTACGCGCCGCCGACAAGGTCGCCAAGCTGCGCTTCCCGGACCCGGCACCGTGCGGCAAGACGCCGCTGACCGCCGAGGGCCTGTCCAAGTCCTACGGCTCGCTGGAGATCTTCACCGACGTCGATCTGGCCATCGACAAGGGCTCCCGGGTCGTCATCCTGGGCCTCAACGGCGCGGGCAAGACCACCCTGCTGCGGCTGCTCGGCGGCGTCGAGGATCCGGACACCGGCGAGGTCCGTCCCGGCCACGGCCTCAAGCTCGGCTACTACGCCCAGGAGCACGAGACGCTGGACCCGGACCGCACGGTCCTGGAGAACATGCGCTCGGCCGCCCCGGACATGGACCTGGTCGCCATCCGCAAGACGCTGGGCTCCTTCCTCTTCTCGGGCGACGACGTCGACAAGCCCGCCGGGGTGCTCTCCGGCGGTGAGAAGACCCGGCTCGCCCTGGCGACGCTGGTGGTCTCCTCCGCCAATGTGCTGCTCCTGGACGAGCCGACGAACAACCTCGACCCGGCCAGCCGCGAGGAGATCCTCGGCGCGCTGCACACCTTCACCGGCGCGGTGGTCCTGGTGACGCACGACGAAGGCGCGGTGGACGCCCTCCAGCCGGAGCGCATCATCCTGCTGCCCGACGGCGTCGAGGACCTCTGGGGTCCGGACTACGCGGACCTGGTGGCCCTGGCCTGATCAAGACTGTCTGGATCATTCGGCCGACGCGTGATCCATCATCTGAGTGAGAGTGGCTCGTACACCGGCGAGCCTGCGAGGGAAAGACCGGGCCCGGCGGCCCGGTCTTTCCCTTTTCCGCCGCATACCCCCTGACCTGCCGGTTTTCGGAGCGCGCGGGGCGCGGACGGTCCGTAGGGCCGGGTGGAGGAGGGAATTCCGGGAGCCGTGACCCCGCGCGGAAGGGCAAAGGATGTCCTACGGACCTTGCTGAATGGGTGGCCAGGAAGCCGGGGAGGGGTGATCATGAGAGTCCAGAGCGCACTTCCCACGAGGAGGCACGGGTGGCCGAGACTCTGAAGAAGGGCAGCCGGGTAACCGGCGCCGCGCGCGAGAAGCTCGCGGCAGACCTCAAGAAGAAGTACGACTCCGGTGCGAGCATCCGGGCGCTGGCCGATGAGACCGGCCGCTCCTATGGGTTCGTCCACCGGATGCTCAGTGAATCCGGCGTGGTCCTGCGTGGCCGTGGCGGAGCAACGAGGGGCAAGAAGGCCGCCTCGGCCTGACGACCGCACTTCCGGGTAGCGACGGTGTCCCCCCGGTCGGCCGAGCCGCCGACCGGGAGGTTACCGTTCAGTCACTTTCGCACGCAGGTGCGGCTGGCTGACTCGGAGGCGCCTCATGACTCTGCTCGACAAGGACGGTGTGCGGCTCACCGTGGACGACGCGATCGCCACGGTGACCCTCACCAACGCGGCCAAGCGCAACGCGCAGTCGCCGGCCATGTGGCGGGCGTTGGCCGAGACGGGTTCGCTGCTGCCGGGAAACGTCCGGATCGTGGTGCTGCGCGGCGAGGGCAAGTCCTTCTCCGCGGGCCTCGACCGGCAGGCGTTCACGCCCGAAGGCTTCGACGGCGAGCCCTCGTTCCTCGATATGGCGCGGGGGACGGACAGTGAACTGGACGCCGTGATCGCCGAGTACCAGGAAGCGTTCACCTGGTGGCGGCGCACCGATCTGGTGTCCATCGCCGCGGTGCAGGGGCACGCCATCGGTGCGGGCTTCCAGCTCGCCCTCGCCTGCGATCTGCGGGTCTGCGCGCAGGACGCGCAGTTCGCCATGCGGGAGACCAGCCTGGGCCTGGTGCCCGATCTGACCGGCACCCATCCCCTCGTCGGGCTCGTCGGCTACGCCCGCGCCCTGGAGATCTGCGCCACCGGGCGCTTCGTGCACGCCGAGGAGGCCGAGCGGGTCGGGCTGGCCAACCTCGTGGTGCCCGCCGGTGAACTCGACGGCGCGGTGGCCGATCTGGCGGCCGCGCTCACCGCCGCGCCCCGGGACGCCGTCATCGAGACCAAGGCCCTGCTGGCCGGTGCGGCGGGCCGTACCTACGAGGAGCAGCGCACCGCCGAGCGGGCCGCCCAGGCGCGCCGGCTGCGCGACCTCGCGGGCCTGGGGGAGTAGCTCCCGCACCGCGGCCGCGGCGCCGGGCTTCTCCCGCCGGGTGCCGCAGCTCGGTGCCGTCAGCCGCGCGCCACGGCGGTGACCAGCACGGCGACCGTCTCCGGGCCGGGCTCCACGGCCGCCACCGCCGCCCGTACGGCGCGGGCGACGTCCAGCGGGCGGTGCCCGGCCGCGGTCGCCAGCTGCAGCAGCGCATGCCCGTCGGCGAGCCGGACCGGACGGGACGGTGCGCCGAGCGCCGCTGCGAGGCGGGCCACACCGGGGACGGCCAGCGCCGCGGCGGCCAACGCGTCCGGCCCCTCCCGCGTCGCGCCCGTCCGGGCGTCCGCCGCGGGGCCCGGGGTGTCCGCGGTGTCCGGGGGAGCCGCTGTCGTCCCGGGCGCCGCCGGTCCGGCTGCTTCCGTCTGTCCGGCCCGGCTGGCCTCGTCCGGTCCGTGCGGCTCGTGCGGCCCCTCCCGCGTCGCGCCCGTCCGGCCGTCCGCCGCGGGGCCCGGAGTGTCCGCGGTGTCCGGGGGAGCCGCTGTCGTCGCGGGCGCCGCTGGTCCGGCTGCTTCCGTCTGTCCGGCTCGGCCGGCCTCGTCCGGTCCGTGCGGCTCGTGCGGCTCGTGCGGCTCGTGCGGCTCGTCCGGCTCCAGGAGTCCGTCGGCCCGTAGATCCACCGCGGCCACCAGCAGCCCCAGCTCCCGCTCCGCCGCGTCCAGCAGCGCCGTGCGGAGCCGGGCGGCGGTGGCGGGCAGCGGGCGGTCGGCGGTCGCCGCGAAGTCCGCCGTGATGCGCAGCGGGCCCGGCGGGAGCGCGCTCGGCGGTGCCGGTACCACCGGCCGCGGGGCGCTGCCGGGGTCCGCGACGGACAGCCGCAGGGCGCCGACGCGTACCCCGGCCAGTAGGGCGACCGCCGCGCGCAGGGCGTCCGCGGCCGCGCGCTCGGTGATCCAGGACCCGTCCGCGGGTCCGCCGAGCGGCAGGATCCGGCCGGTTCCGAACTGCTGCCGGGCGGTCCGCGCCAGCGCGTCGTGGACCGTCCGCGCCACCTTGTTCGCGGTCACCGCGTCGCCCCTTTCCCGGACCGTGCCCCCAGCCTGCCGCAGATCTGCCCGCGGAGCAGGGCGGATGCCGGCCGGCACCCCGCCCTGCACTCCGCTGCCGCATTTTCCCGGCGGACCAGGAGAACCGGCCCTACTGTGATAAACGGGAAAACAACGCCGAACTCCACCAAAGGGAACCAGGCGGACGGGCCGCTTCTCGCCCGGGAAAGGGTGAACGGTGATGAACGACAGCGCACCGGAGTCGGAAGGCGGGAAGCCGCTCGGCACCAGACGGGGCGGCGGCGACCCGGCGACCCGCGGGCGGACCACCATCGCCGACGGTGTCGTCGAGAAGATCGCCGGGCTCGCGGCCCGCGATGTCGCCGGCGTCCACACCATGGGCAGCGGTCTCGCCCGCACCCTCGGCGCGGTCCGCGACCGGGTGCCCGGCGGGGGCCGGTCGGCCACCGCGACGCGCGGGGTGAAGGCCGAGGTCGGCGAGGTGCAGACCGCGCTGGACCTGGAGATCGTGGTCGACTACGGCGTCTCCATCGCCGATGTCGCGCGGGACGTCCGGGAGAACGTCATCGCCGCCGTCGAACGGATGACGAGCCTGGAGGTCGTCGAGGTCAATATCGCGGTCAGCGACGTCAAGCTGCCCGACGAGGAGGACGAGGACGAGGAATCGGAGCCGCGGCTCCAGTGACCGGGCCCGTCCGCAGCGGTGGCGATCCGACCGGAGCGGTAGCGAAGGAGCGCACGATGAGCATGGCCGTGGTCGGCCTTCTGGCCGGTATGGCGCTGGGCTTCGCCGGGTACTTCGGCGGGTTCGGGGCCTTTGTCCTGGTGGCGGCGCTGGGCGCCATCGGGTTCGTGGCGGGCAGATTCCTCGACGGGGACCTGGAGCCCGGCGACTTCTTCCGTTCGCGCACGCGCGGCAGCGACCGCGACCGGCGGCGGTGAGGGCGGATGGCCACGGTGTCCCCGGCCGCCGCGGTCGCCGCCGTACCGGCGGGCGAGCGGGGCGCGACCCGCGTCGCCGACCGGGTGGTGGCGAAGATCGCCGCGGCGGCGGCGCGCGAGACGCTGCGCGCGGCGTCCCCAGGGGCCCCCACGGACGCGCACGCGACGGTGACCGTCCACCGCCGGGACGGCCGGCCGGATTTCGGCGAGGCCCGGGTCCGGGTGACCGTGGAACTGGGCTACCCCTGCGACATCGGCGCGCGGTGCGGTGAGGTGCGCCGCCGCGTCATCGAGCAGGTCACGGAGCTGGCGAACATGACGGTGCCCGAGGTCGCCGTGGAGGTCGAGCGGCTGCACTCGCCGCTGCTGGACGGCACGGACCGGGGACGGGTGCGATGAGCGACGACGCCGCCGGGCCCGTGGGCACCGGCCCGCCGCCCACCCTCGACAAGCCGGACGGCGGCGCGGACGGGCCGGCGCCGTCCGGGCCGGCGGATCCCCGTACGGCGGACGGCGGCCGGGCCGGACGGTTCTGGTCGGCCCGCCGGGTACCGGCCGTCCTCGTCTCCCTGGTGCTCTGCGGCGCGGCCGGACTGCTGCTCTACGACGTGGCCGCGGTGCGCGCCGGCCGCCCCGCGATGGCCTGGCGCCGGCGGCTCGCCCACGAACTGGCCACCCGTCACCTCGACGACCCCTGGGTGCTGGGCGGTGCGGCGGCCGCGCTGCTCATCGGGGTGTGGCTGATCGTGCTGGCCGTCACCCCCGGGCTGCGCGGGGTACTGCCGATGCGGCGCACCGCCCCGGACATCCGGGCCGGACTCGACCGGACGGCCGCCGCACTGGTGCTGCGCGACCGCGCCATGGAGGTCTCCGGGGTCCGGTCCGTACGGGTGTCCGTCGGCCGCCGCAGGGCCAGGGCACGGGCCGTCGCCCACTTCCGGGAGCTGGCGGAGGTCCGCGGCGATCTCGACGCGGTGCTCGGCGAGGGACTGCGGCAGCTGGGGCTGGCGCACCGGCTGGGCCTGTCCGTACACGTCCGGCGCCCGACGAAGAGGTGAGCGCGATGCGCGAGGTCCGCGGCACCGCCAACCGGATACTGCTCGGCCTGACCGGCGCGGTGCTGCTGGGGACCGGCGGCGCGGTGCTGCTGGGCGGGCTGGGCCTGCCCGCGGCCTGGCATCTCGGACTGCCCGGCGGCTGGCCCTGGACCGCGCCCGGCGACGTCCTGGTCCCCGCGCGCACCCGCACCCGCTGGACGGACAGCGGCTGGTGGTGGCCGGCGGTGATCGCCGCGCTCGCCGTGCTCGTGCTGCTCCTGCTGTGGTGGCTGCTGGCCCAGTTCCGCAGGCACCGGCTGCCCGAGGTCCTGGTCGACAGCGGCGACGGCGAGGGCGCCGTGGTCCGCGGCCGGGCGCTGGAGGACGTCCTCGCGGCCGAGACGGTGGCGCTGGAGGGCGTCGACCGGGCCGGGGTGGTGCTGACCGGCCGCCGGACGGCGCCGCGGCTGCGGGCCGTCCTGCTGCTCGCCCCGCACGCCGATCCGGGCACCGTCGTGCTGCGCCTGTCCGGCGAGGCGGTGGCGCGGGCGCGCCGTTCGGCGGGGCTCGACCGGCTACCGGCGCACGTCCGGCTGCGCGCCCGGGGGCACCGGGCGGAACGGGTCAGCTAGCGGGCTTCCGGCGGATCTCCGCGGCGTCGCGGTGCCCTGCGCGCCCTCCCCCGGCTTCCGCCGGGAGGTGTCCCCACGCGGCGTTGCCGAAGTGCCCCCGTAGCTCCGTCATGAAGACATCCCGGCGCCTTGCGATCGCACGCACCAGCACCGCTCCTTCCGCCACGGAGATCCGCCAGAAGCCCCCAGGCCACCGCGCCGGGCGGCCCCGCCCGGCGCGCCCGCCCGGCGGCGTGTCAGAACCCGTGCCCGGCGCCGCCGTCCACCGGCACCATCACCCCGGTGAGGTACGACGCGGCCGGCGACAGCAGGAACGCCGCGGTTCGGCCGAACTCCGCCGGCTCGCCGTAGCGGGCCAGCGCGATCGTCGCCGTGTTGCGGGCCCGGGAGCGCTCCGGATCGCCCGACAGGGCGTCGAGCTGGGCCATCCGGTCGGTGGCGATCCGGCCGGGCAGTAGGCCGACGACACGGATACCGCGCGGGCCCACCTCGTCGGACAGCGACTTCGCGAAGCCGGCGAGCCCCGGGCGCAGGCCGTTGGAGATGGTCAGCCCGGCGATCGGCTCGTGGACCGAGAGGGAGAGCACGAAGCCGATCACGCCGCCCTCGGTCAGTTCGGCGGCGGCCGTGCGGGCCAGCCGTACCGCGCCGAGGAAGACCGACTCGAAGGCCGACCGCCACTGTTCGTCGGTGTTGTCGGCGGCCGAGCCGGGCGCCGGACCGCCCACGCTGATCAGCACGCCGTCGAAGCGGCCGAACCGCTCGCGGGCGGTCGCGATCAGCCGCGCGGCGGCGTCCGGGTCGGCGTTGTCGGCCGCCACCCCGAGGGCGCGCTCGCCCAGTGTGGCGGCGGCCGCGAGCGCGCTCTGCTCGGTGCGTCCGGTGAGCACGACGTTGGCGCCGTCGGCGACCAGTTCGCGGGCGGTGGCGAAGCCGAGGCCGCGGGTCGCGCCGGTGAGGAGGTACGTCCGGTCCCTGAGTCCAAGATCCATGGCCCTAGTCTGCCTCCGCGTCGCCGAACAGCGCGAGGGCGGTCCCGACCAGACCGATATGGCTGAATGCCTGCGGGAAGTTGCCCAGTTGGCGCCGGGCGGCCGGGTCGTACTCCTCGGAGAGCAGTCCCACGTCGTTGCGGAGCGCGAGCAGCCGCTTGAACAGTGCGCGGGCCTCTTTGGGGCGGCCGGTCAGGTGCAGGGCGTCGGCGAGCCAGAACGAGCAGACCAGGAACGTGCCCTCGCCGCCCGGCAGCCCGTCGATGGAGCCGCCCTCGGTGCTGTAGCGGCGCACCAGCCCGTCGTGGGACAGCTCCCGGCGGACCGTGTCGACGGTCGAGACGACCCGCGGGTCGTCACCCGGCAGGAAACCGACCCGGGGGATCACCAGGGTCGCGGCGTCCAGGTCGGTGGAGCCGTAGGACTGGGTAAAGGTGCCGCGCGCGGCGTCGTAGCCGCGTTCGCAGACCTCGCGGTGGATGTCGTCGCGCATCGCCCGCCAGCGGTCGATGTCCCCGCGGGCCTTCGGATACGCCTCCAGTGCGCGGACCGCGCGGTCGGCGGCGACCCAGGCCATGACCTTGGAGTGCACGAAGTGCCGGCGCGGCCCGCGGATCTCCCACAGCCCCTCGTCCGGATCGCGCCAGGTGGACTCCAGGTAGTTCACCAGCGAGCGCTGGATGTTCCAGGCGTGCGGCTCCGACGGCAGCCCCGCCGTGCGCGCGATGTGGAAGGAGTCCAGCACCTCGCCGTAGACGTCGAGCTGGCGCTGGTCGACGGCGGCGTTGCCGATCCGTACGGGGACGGAATCGGCGTAGCCGGACAGCCACGGCAGCTCCGCCTCGGGCAGCCGCCGCTCGCCCGACAGCCCGTACATGATCTGGAGGTCGTCGGGGGCGCCGGCCACCGCGCGCAGCAGCCAGTCCCGCCAGGCGCCGGCCTCCTCCAGGTAGCCGGCGGAGAGCAGGGAATTCAGGGTGAGGCTGGCGTCGCGCAGCCAGCAGTAGCGGTAGTCCCAGTTGCGGACGCCGCCCAGCTCCTCGGGCAGCGAGGTGGTGGGGGCCGCGACGATGCCGCCGGTGGGCGCGTAGGTGAGGGCCTTGAGGGTGATCAGCGAACGGATCACGGCGCCGCGGTGCGGACCGTCGTAGCGGCACCGCGCGGACCATTCGCGCCAGTCGTCCAGAGTGCAGTCGAGGGCCTCGAACGGGTCGGTGGCGGGCGGGCGGGGCTTGTGCGAAGGGTGCCAGGTCAGGACGAAGGCGGCCCGCTCGCCCTCGGTGAGGGTGAAGTCCGAGCGGGTGCTGAAGTCCTTTCCGTACGTGGTGACTTGGGGTGGGGTGCGCAGCCACACCGAATCGGGGCCGGCGACCGCGACCCGGCAGCCCTTGGAGTGCCGCATCCAGGGCACCACCCGCCCGTAGTCGAACCGCAGCCGCAGCACACCGCGCATCTCGACGCTGCCGCTGATCCCCTCGGCGATCCGGACGATCTCGGGCGCGCGGTCGCGCTGCGGCATGAAGTCGGTGACCTTGACGGTGCCGGTGGGGGTCTGCCAGACGGTGTCCAGGACGAGCGAATCGCCGCGGTAGGAGCGCTCCGGGCGGGCGATCAAGGATGTCGGCGCCAGCTGCCAGTGGCCGTTGTCCCGGCTGCCGAGGAGGGCGGCGAAGCAGGCGCCGGAGTCGAAGCGGGGCAGACACAGCCAGTCGATGGAGCCGTCGCGGCAGACGAGTGCGGCGGTCTGGAGATCGCCGATGAGCGCGTAGTCCTCGATAAGTGGGTGCACTCAGCGCACCCTTCCCGCCGGGCGGGTCCGCTACGCGGTGGTAGCGGCTGTCCGGGCTACGGCCCGGCGGGCGCCGGTGCCACCGCCTCGGCGGCCTGCTCCGCCGCGTCGGTCCCGTCCGCCGCGGCCTCCTCGGCGGCGGCCGCCGCCCGGTCGCGGCGCTCGCGGCGGACCAGGATGAACCAGCCGACCGGCACGGCCGCCGCGAACAGCCACCACTGGATGGCGTACGCCATGTGCGGGCCGATGCTGTCGTGGTCGGGCGCGGGAACCAGCTCGGGCTTGCCGTCGGCCGCTTCGGGCCCGGTCTGCTCGATATAGCCGCCGAGCACCGGCCGGGCCAGCCGCTTCGCCTGCTCCGCGCTGCTGATCAGCATGACCTGGCGGTCCGGCAGGCCCTTGGTGTTCTTGATGCCGCTCTCGGCGCTGGTCTCGTCGGCCATCATCCGGCCGGTCACCATGACCGTGCCACGCGGGGCGGGCGGCACGTCGGGGTACTTGGTGAGATCGTTGCCGGCCGGGATCCAGCCGCGGTTGATCAGCACCGTTTCGCCGTTGCCGAGCAGCAGCGGCGTCAGGACGTAGGAGCCGATGCTCTGCTCGTCGGCGGCGGTGCGGCGGCGGACGACGACCTCGTGCGCGGTGTCGTACGTACCGGTGGCGGTGACCCGGCGCCACATGTCGTCGCGGGGCAGCGCGCGGCCGGGGGCGGTCAGGTCGGTGACCGGGACCGGGCGTGCGGCGAGGTTCGCCGCGATGAGCTGGTTCTGCGCGACCTTGTGCTCATGGCGGTGGAGCTGCCAGTAACCCAGCTTGATCATGACTGGGATCAGGACGAGTCCCACGAGGGTGAGGATCACCCACTGCCGGGACAACAGGAAGCGGTACACGGCTTCGACGGTACCCGGCGGGCGGTGGCCCCGGAGCACGGGGTCCGCCGGAGAGCCGGACCGCCCGCGGCGCGGCGGCGCGCTCAGACCCGGTCGACGATGCCGGTTCGCCCCTCCGAACGGGCGCAGTGCGCCCCGCAGAACCACTGCCCCTCGGCCTCGACGCCCTGGCCGATGATCTGGCACCGGCAGTGCTCACAGATCGGCGCCATGCGGTGGATCGCGCAGGAGAAGCAGTCGAAGACGTGAATCGCGCCCTGTGCGTGCACCTCGAACGTCATGCCGTAGTCGTTTCCGCAGACCTCACAACGTGCCATGCGCCACAGGGTGCGGGCGGGCCGGGTGCGGGGCGCGGCCCCGGCGCGCGTGTTGGGCGTGCTTCACCCGGAAGCAGGCGCCTGGTCCGCGGGGACCACGTCCCGCAGCAGCTGCATGAAGGCCGCCTCGTCGATCACGACCGTGCCGAACGACGCCGCCTTGGCGGTCTTGGAGGTCCGCGCGTCGGGGTCGTTGGTCACCAGCAGGCTGGTCAGCCGGGAGACGCTGGTGGCGATGTGCAGCCCGGCCTCGATCGCCCGGTCCTCCAGCAGCTCGCGGTCCACCGAGGTGTCACCCGAGAAGGCGACCCGCATCCCCTGGACGAGGCGCCCGCCGGTCTCGTAGCGCCCCGGGTTGGGGTACGGGCACGCGGGGCGCTTGCGGGCCGGCCGCCAGGAGGTGGGGCGGTACGCCGGCGCGGACCGGTGCTGCCGGGGCGCGGGGGAGTCCGACCACTCCGTCAGCGGCTGGCAGCCCAGCAGCGGCAGCCGCAGATTCTCCTGGGCGGCCCGCCGCAGGCTGGGGCGGAACGCCTCGGCCAGCACCCGGGCGTCGTCCAGGGCGTGGTGGGCGTGCTCCTGCACGACGCCGTAATGGGCCGCGAGGGACTCCAGCTTGTGGTTGGGCAGCGGCAGCCGCAGCTCCTTGGAGAGCGCGATCGTGCACAGCCGCTGGTGCACCGGGGCGGTGGCGTGGGCGCGGGCGTACTCGCGGGAGATCATCGACCAGTCGAACATCGCGTTGTGCGCGACCAGCACGCGGTCCGCGAGGCGCTCCGAGAGCTGCGGGACGATCTCCGGGAAGAGCGGGGCGTCGGCCAGCACCGCGCTGGTGAGGCCGTGGATCCAGACCGGGCCGGGATCGCGCTGCGGGTTGACGAGGGTGTACCAGTGGTCCTGGACCTCGCCGTGTGCGTCGAGTTGGTACACGGCGGCGGAGATGATCCGGTCGTCGCGGGCCAGGCCGGTGGTCTCCACGTCGACCACCGCGTACCCCTGGGGATACGCGGCGGGCCAGGGAGCCGGCGGTGTCTGCGGGCCCGGCTGCTGCCCGATCTTCGGCGTGATCGAGGGGGCTGCTGCCATACGGTCTTCGAGCATGGTCAATGAGGATACGGGCCGCCACTGACAGCCACCGAACCGCCGTCGGACGCCGGGCACCGCAGCCCCCGCCGGGCCGCGGGCCGGGGCCGCCGCCGAACCGCCCCCGCCGGCCTCCGCACCGCACCACACAGCTGACGGCGCGTCTCACATACTTCTCGGTAACAACCTCTAGCGGCGCCCCTGTTACCGCATTTATGGTGCGGGCATGCCGCATCTGCCCGATGTCGTCCTGTGGTCCGTACCCGCCTTTGTCCTGCTCACGGTGGTGGAGATGGTGAGCTGCCGCCTGCATCCGGACGAGGACGCGGCGGGCTACGACGCCCGGGACGCGGCCACCAGCGTCGGCATGGGGATCGGCAGCCTCGTCTTCGACGCGCTGTGGAAGATACCCATCGTGGTGATCTACACCGCGCTCTACGCACTCACCCCGCTGCGCATCCCCGTGCTGTGGTGGACGGTGCCGCTGATGCTGCTCGCGCAGGACTTCTTCTACTACTGGTCGCACCGCGGGCACCACGTCATCCGCATCCTGTGGGCCTGCCATGTGGTGCACCACTCCAGCCGGAAGTTCAACCTCACCACCGCGCTGCGCCAGCCGTGGACCACCTGGACCGTCTGGCCGTTCTATCTGCCGATGATCGCGCTCGGGGTGCATCCGGCGGCCGTCGCGTTCTGCTCGTCGGCGAACCTCGTCTACCAGTTCTGGGTGCACACCGAGCGGATCGGCAAGCTGCCCAGGCCCTTCGAGGCCGTCCTCAACACGCCCTCCCACCACCGCGTCCACCACGCCTCGCAGGGCGGCTACCTGGACCGCAACTTCGGCGGCATCCTGATCGTCTGGGACCGGATGTTCGGCTCGTTCGTGCCGGAGACCGAACGGCCGGTCTACGGCCTCACCAAGAACATCGACACCTTCAACCCGCTCCGGGTGGCCACCCACGAGTACGCCGCCATCGCGCGCGACCTGCGGGCCGCGGGGAGCTGGCGCGAGCGTGCCGGACGGGTGTTCCGCGGACCGGGCTGGCAGCCGGCGGCGGGCGGACCGCCGGAGGGTGCCGGCGCCCTCGCGGCGGCCGGCGACAGCTCCGGGCGCGGCGGGGGACGTTCCCGGGGCGCGCCGCGGGCGACCGCCGGGCGCGCGGGGAAGCGGGCCGGCGCGGGGGAGCGGGCCGCATGAGCGCACCACAGCCGCGGGCGCGCGCCGCGCGGGCGCTGCTCGTCGTGTGCGCCGTCGTGGCCGTCGCCCATCTCGTCGCCCTCCTGGTCCGCGCGGGCGCCGGGACGGCGGGCGGGCCCGGCGCCGTGGCCGACGCCGCCGTCCACCTCACCAAGCCCGCGCTGATGCCGCTGCTCGCCGGATACCTCCTCGTCCGCGGCGGCCCCCCGCTGCCCGCGGCCGGGCTGCTGTTCGGCTGCGGCGGCGACACCTTCCTCCAACTCGACGGCGACACCGCCTTCCTGGTGGGCATGGGCTCCTTCGCCGCCGGACACGTCTGCTATCTGACGCACTTCGTCCGGCGCGGGGCGCCCGCCTCCGCCGCCCTGGCCCGGCGCGGTTCGCCCGCGGCCGGCCGGCGGTCCCGTACGGCCGCGGCCGCCGTGGCGTACGCCGTCGCGCTGACCGCCACCGTCGCGCTGCTCTGGCCGGACCTGCCGCACGGGCTGCGCATCCCGGTGGCGGGGTACAGCCTGCTGCTCACCGCGATGGCCTTCGGCGCGCTCCGGGCCGGGCCGTGGGCCGCGCTCGGCGGGCTGCTCTTCCTGCTCTCGGACACCCTGCTCGCGACCGGGATCGCCGACTGGCCCCAGCTTCCCGTCCCGCAGTTCTGGGTCATGCTCACCTACACCGCGGCCCAGTCCGCGCTGGCCGTCGGCATCCTGCGGTCCGCCGCGACCGGTCCCCGGCCCCCGGTCCCCTCCCGTCCGGCGCCGGTGTACGGCGAGGCGGGTACGGCCGTCTGAGCCGGCCACCTGTCGCCGTCGCCGTCCGAGGTGGCCGCCGGTAAGGCTGTCCGGCGCGGACCGCGCTCGCCGCCCACCTGAGCCCGCGACGAGGGCCGACGCTCCGGCGGACCGGACCGGACCGGGCCGGAGCCCGGACCGGGCCGGACCGCGAACCGTCCGGCCCGGCGGGGGAGTTACTTCCGTACCGCGTTCAGCGCGTTGACGATGCCGTAGCCGAAGTGGCTGTTGACATGCTTCGTGCCGGTGCAGCTCGCGGTGCCCGTGGGGCAGCCCGGGTTGTCCGCCTGCTGCTTGAGCAGCCACTGGATCTCCTGCGGACCGGCCTTCGGGTGGACGCTCTTGAGCAGCGCCGCGACGCCCGCGACATGCGGCGACGCCATCGACGTGCCGGCCAGGTAGGCCCAGTCGCCGCCCGGCATCGTGGAGAGGATGTTGCCGTTCTTGGCGGGCAGCTCGGGCACCTGCGCCGAGTCACCGCCCGGCGCGGCCACATCGATCTGGCCCAGACCGTAGTTCGAGTAGCCCGACTTGAGCTGGTGCGAACCGGTCGCCGCGACCGTCACCGTGCCCGGCACCTGGGTGGGCACGTCCCAGCAGGTCTTCGGGCTGACGGAGCGGGTGACGGGGGTGGAGTCGTTGGGGCTGCCGGTGTCGACGACCTTGTCGGCGCCCAGGTCGAGGTTGGAGTTGCCCGCCGCGGCGACGTTGACCGCGCCCTTGCGCTGGGCGTACTTCGCGGCCCGGCCGACGGCGTCCAGGATGGCGGCCTGGTCGGCGTCATCCTTGCAGTTGAACATCCAGGGATCGACGTAGTAGCTGTTGTTGGTGACCTGCACACCGTGGTCGGCCGCGAAGACGAAGGCGCAGACGACGCTCTCGGCGTAGAACATGCGCGTCTTGGGCTCACTGACCTTGATGGCGGAGAACTTCACGCCCGGGGCGACACCCGCCACGCCGACGCCGTTGCGGGCCGCGGCGATGGTGCCCGCGACATGCGTGCCGTGGTAGTCGGTCTCCGGGTCGTAGGGGCGCCAGGCACCCTTGGACGTATCGGCCACCCCGCCCACGCAGTTGGCGGACTGCTTGGCCGAGAAGTTCGGCCGCAGGTCCGGGTGGGTGTCGTCCACGCCGGTGTCGATGACGGCGACGGTGACGTTCCGGCTGCCGGGGTTCACCTTCGCGGCCTTGTCGGCCTTGATCGCGGCGATGTCCCACTGGAGGGGCTCCAGCGGCTCCTTGCCGTTCGCCGCGGCGGCCGCGCCGGCCGCCTTGAGCTGGGCCTTGGGCAGCTCGACCTTCTGCGGTTTGCCGATGTCGGTGGTGCCCGTCGCCTTCATCGGCGCGGTGCGGGTGGCGCCCGCCGACTGCACGCCGTGCACGGTCCGGACGGCGGCCGCGAAGCCGGGGTTGGCCGAATGGACGACGATCACGCCTATCTGCTCATGGGCGGTGATCACCTTCCCCCCGGCCCTGGCGATCGCCTTCTTCACCTTGCCGACCGTGGCGTGACCGGGCGTGGTGTTCACGACGTACGAGAGCAGCGGGCCGTCGGCCGTCACCGCGGTGGCCTCCGGGGTCGCGGCGGTGGCCGCGTTCGGGAGGAAGCCGAGGGAAGCGGTCAGCGCCAGTCCGAGCGGTACGGCCAGCGCCCGCACCCGTCTGGATCGGAGATGTGCCATGGGTACTCCACCTCATCCGTGAGGCCGCCCGTGCGCGGGTCGCGCACGGGCGGCTGCATGACAGGTGAAGTTATCGGCGATCACCGGCGAACATCAATGGATTGGGGAGAAAACCCTTCAGAGACGGCGAATTGGCATGGACTGCGGCAGCTCCGCCGGCGGCCGGGGCGCCGCGGGCGCGGGTTCCCCGGGTGCTCCCCGGCCCGCCCCGGAATTCAGCCAACCGACCCCTGTCGCAGCGGTTCCGCCGGCCCTACGATGCGTGATCCACGTCACTTACCCGAGCTTTACCGGCGGGCTCGCCGCCGGCCGCCACCCCTCAGGAGACCCCGTGAGCACCGCACCGCCCGCCGACCCGGGACTGCCCGAGCCGTCCACAGATCCCGGTCCGCCCGGTCCGCCCGACTACGCCGCGGCCCAGTCGAGTCCGGAATTCGCCGAACTGCGCCGCTCCCACCGCTCGTTCGCCTTCCCGCTCACCGTCGCGTTCGTCCTCTGGTACCTCGGGTACGTCCTGCTGTCGAGCTACGCCGGCGGGTTCCTGGCCGTCCAGGTCTTCGGCCACGTCAACGTCGCCTTCCTGCTCGGCATCGCCCAGTTCGTCACGACCTTCCTCATCGCCTGGTGGTACGCGCGCCACGCCGCCACCCGGCTCGACCCCAAGGCCGAGGCCATCAAGTCCCGCCTGGAGGGCGACGCATGAACCCCGTACGGCAGTCCCTCGCCCTCCAGCTCGCGGCCGGCGGCGCGGGCGAGCACCGCACCCTGATCATCACGCTCTTCGCGGCCTTCGTCGCCGTCACCCTCGGCATCACCGTATGGGCCGGCCGGCAGACCCGGGGAGCGGAGGACTTCTACGCCGGGGGCCGGCAGTTCAGCGGCTTCCAGAACGGCCTGGCCATCTCCGGCGACTACATGTCCGCCGCGTCCTTCCTCGGCATCGCCGGAGCCATCGCGCTCTTCGGCTACGACGGCTTCCTCTACTCCATCGGCTTCCTCGTCGCCTGGCTCGTCGCGCTGCTGCTGGTCGCCGAACCGCTGCGCAACTCGGGCCGGTTCACCATGGGCGACGTCCTCGCCTACCGGATGCGCCGGCGCCCGGTCCGCACCGCCGCGGGCATCTCCACCATCGTCGTCTCGATCTTCTACCTGCTCGCCCAGATGGCCGGCGCGGGCGCCCTGGTCACCCTGCTCCTCGGCATCACCAGCGAGACGGGCAAGATCCTGGTCGTCGTCCTCGTCGGCATCGTGATGATCCTGTACGTCACCATCGGCGGTATGAAGGGGACGACCTGGGTCCAGATGGTCAAGGCGGTGCTGCTGATCGCCGGCACCCTGCTGATCACGTTCCTGGTGATGCTCAAGTTCCACTTCAACATCTCCGCGCTGCTCGGCGCCGCCGCCGAGAACAGCGGCAAGGGCGCCGCCTTCCTGGAGCCCGGTCTGAAGTACGGCGCCACCGCCACCTCGAAGATCGACTTCATCTCACTGGGCATCGCCCTCGTCCTGGGCACCGCCGGCCTGCCGCACATCCTCATCCGCTTCTACACGGTCCCCACGGCCAAGGCCGCCCGCAAGTCCGTGAACTGGGCGATCGGCATCATCGGCGTCTTCTACCTGATGACCATCGCGCTCGGCTTCGGCGCCGCCGCCCTCATCGCGCCCGGGACGATCACCGCCTCCAACAAGGCCGGCAACACCGCGGCCCCGCTGCTCGCCCAGGAGATCGGCGGCGGTGCGGGCTCCACCGGCGGCGCGATCCTGCTCGCCGTCATCTCGGCCGTGGCCTTCGCCACCATCCTCGCGGTGGTCGCCGGACTCACCCTGGCCTCGTCCTCGTCCTTCGCCCACGACCTGTACGTCAACGTCCTCCGCAAGGGCGCGGCCACCGAGAAGGAGGAGGTCCGGGCGGCCCGCTGGGCGACCGTCGGCATCGGCGCCGTCGCCATCGTCCTCGGTGTCTTCGCCCGCGGCCTGAACGTCGCGGGCCTGGTCGCGCTCGCCTTCGCGGTCGCCGCCTCCGCCAACCTTCCGACGCTCCTCTACAGCCTCTTCTGGAAGCGGTTCACCACCCCCGGCGCCCTGTGGTCCATCTACGGCGGGCTCATCTCCTCCGTCCTGCTGGTCCTCTTCTCACCGGTCGTCTCCGGCAAGGAGACCTCGATGTTCCCCGGCGCGGACTTCGCCGTCTTCCCGCTGGAGAACCCGGGACTGATCTCCATCCCGCTCGGCTTCCTGCTCGGCTGGCTGGGATCCCTGCTGTCCAAGGAGGAGCCGGACGCCGCGAAGTACGCCGAACTGGAGGTCCGCTCGCTCACCGGGACCGGCGCGCACTGAGCCGCCCCGCCGCCCGGGGCCGGGGTGCCGTCGTAGCCCGCCATGACGGCACCCCGGCTCACCCCGTGCTTCTTCGGCCCGCTCGCCGTCCGGCCCATCGCGTAGGCTCGAAGGGTACTGATCAGTCATTCCGGCGGAGGGGGCCCTGTGCTCATCGACACCTATGGTCGCGTTGCCACCGACCTGCGCGTCTCGCTGACCGACCGGTGCAATCTCCGCTGCACCTACTGCATGCCGGAAGAGGGCCTGCAATGGCTCGCCAAACCGGATCTGCTCAGCGACGACGAGATCGTCCGGCTCGTCCGCATCGCGGTGACCGACCTGGGCATCGAAGAGGTCCGCTTCACCGGCGGTGAACCGCTGCTCCGCCCCGGCCTGACCGGCATCGTCGAGCGCGTCGCCGCCCTCACCCCCCGCCCCCGGCTCTCCCTGACCACCAACGGCATCGGCCTGGCACGGACCGCCGACGCGCTGCGCGCCGCCGGCCTGGACCGCGTCAACGTCTCCCTGGACACCCTGCGGCCGGACGTCTTCCAGACCCTGACCCGCCGCAAGCGCCACGCCGATGTGCTGCGCGGCCTGGCGGCGGCCCGCGCCGCCGGTCTGACCCCGGTCAAGGTCAACACCGTCCTGATGCCGGGCCTCAACGACGACGAGGCCCCCGACCTCCTCGCCTGGGCGGTAGAGAACGACTACGAACTCCGCTTCATCGAGCAGATGCCGCTGGACGCCCAGCACGGCTGGCAGCGGGACGGCATGGTCACCGCCGGTGACATCCTCGCCTCGCTGCGGACCCGCTTCACGCTGACCCCCGAGGACTCGGCCGAACGCGGCTCCGCACCCGCCGAACGCTGGATCGTCGACGGCGGCCCGCACCGCGTCGGCGTCATCGCCTCCGTCACCCGCCCGTTCTGCCGGGCCTGCGACCGCACCCGCCTCACCGCCGACGGCCAGATCCGTACCTGCCTGTTCGCCACCGAGGAGACGGACCTGCGGGCCGCCCTGCGCTCGGACGCACCGGACGCGGAGATCGCCCGCCGCTGGAAGCTCGCGATGTGGGGCAAGAAGGCGGGATCCGGGCTGGACGATCCGGCCTTCCTCCAGCCCGAGCGTCCGATGTCCGCGATCGGCGGCTGAACTGCTCCGCTCAGCGGTCGGCGGCCGACGCCTCCCACTCCGCCAGCGTCACCACATCCTTCAAGAAGCCGCGCATCCCGAGGAATTGCGACAGATGCTCCCGGTGCTCCTCGCAGGCCAGCCAGGTCTTGCGGCGGTCCGGAGTGTGCAGCTTCGGGTTGTTCCAGGCCAGCACCCACACCGCGGCCGCACGGCAGCCCTTGGCGGAGCAGATGACGGCGCTCTCGGGGGAGTTCGGGGGATTCGGGGAGTTCACAGCCTCAACCCTACGTCCGCGGCGACCGCGGACATGACGACGCCGGGCAGCCACGGGGGGAGCCGCCCGGCGTCGGTCCGTCGCTCCGACGGGGGATGCGGAGCGCGTACGCAGTATGTCATGGGGGATGGTGACTGGTGCACCGGAACCACATGATTGATCTGAGCTTTTCTTGAGCCTTCGAGGCCGCGCGCGGCTCAGCCGCGGTCGCGCCCCGGGTCCGCGGTGCCCGCCTCCGCGGGCTTCACCCCGGATTCGGCCCGGTCGTCCGGGCCACCCGCCGGCAGCTCCGGCCGGGTCGGCGCCGCCACGAAGGTCGAGGGGAACGAAGGGACGTTCTCCCGGCCCGCGTTGGCGATGACGACCGCGATATAGGGAAGACCGAGGCCCAGCACCAGCGCCGCGATGGCGATGGGCCGCTCGACGTTCCACAGCACGACGGAGAGCACCACCGCCACCGTCCGCACCGCCATCGAGATCACGTAGCGGCGCTGCCGGCCCCGCACATCCTCGGACAGCCCCGTACGCGCTCCCGTGATCTGGAAGGCCCCGGTGCTGCGCTGCTTCCGCATCACGTTCCACCACCTGGTCAGTCGTGCCGGATTCTCCCCGGTTCCGGACACTTCCCACGGTACGCCGCGGCTGCGCCGCGTTCGAGACCGGGGCGTGCCACCGGACGACCGGGTCCGGCCGGACACCCGGTGGACGACCCGCTCCGGCGTGCGCCGTACCCGGTGCGGAGCGACACTGACGGGGCACGGTTCCCCGCACCGCCCCGCACGAGGAGGCGACATGAACTGGTTGTGGGCCGTCATCGTGGGCCTGATCCTCGGCCTGATCGCGAAGGCCATCCTCCCGGGCAAGCAGCAGATCCCGCTCTGGCTGACCGTGATCTTCGGCATGCTGGGCAGCGTCCTCGGCAACTGGCTGGCCACCGGCATCGGGGTGAACGACACCAAGGGCGTCGACTGGACCAGGCATCTGCTGCAACTGGTCGGTGCGATCGTCATCGTCGGCGTCGGCGACCGGCTCTGGGCGGTGCTCCGCGGCAAGAAGGGACACGCCGCCTGAGAGCGCGGGCACACCCGCACGGCCCACCTGCCCCACAGCACACGGCGGCGGCCGGTGCGCGTCGGACGCGCACCGGCCGCCGCCGTACGGGAGCCAGGTGTCAGACGTCCTGGCGGCCGTCGAGCTGGGCGAGCTTGCGCCCGGCCTTGAGGTAGGCGGTGCCCGGCGCACCGGCCAGCTTCTCGGCCAGCACCTCGGCCAGCGGCCGTACCGACTCGGCCTCCGCGAGCACCATCGTCCGCTGCCCGTCCGCACCCTCCACGACCAGCCGCAGCGCGTTCTGCTTGGCCAGCCGTCGCGCGGCCGACGCGCTCGGGGTGAACTCCAGCACCTTCGTCAGGACCGCGGCCACCGTCTCCGCGCCGTGCGCGGCGACATCGACGACCGGCAGCGACTCGACATCGGCGAAGGACTTCTTGGAGAACTGGGCGGTGAATCCGGCCCGCGCCGCCATCGCCGCGTCCAGCCCGTACAGCGCGGCCACGACCTCGCCCGCGAGGATCTTCTTGAGGTCCATCGGGTGCAGCGAGCGGTCCGTGACGCGGCCCAGGACGAGCGCGATCTCCTCGTCCGTCCACTCCGTCCACGCCTTGAGGTACGGCTCCATCAGCCGGTCGGGGACCGACATGATCTTGCCGAAGACATCGTCGGCGGGCGCGCTGAGCCCGACGTAGTTGCCCTTGGACTTGGACATCTTGGCGCCGGTGCCGTCCGTGCCCTCGATCAGCGGCATGGTCACCACCAGCTGCGGCTGCTGACCGCGCAGCTCCATCAGCTTGCGGCCCATCTGGAGGTTGAGCAGCTGGTCCGAGCCGCCCAGCTCCACATCGCACGCCAGCGCCACCGAGTCCAGCCCCTGGGCGACGGGGTACAGCAGCTCCGTCATGGTCAGACCGGAACCGGCGGCCAGCCGGTTGCGGAAGTCCTCGCGCTGGAGCAGCTGCGAGGCCGGCACCTGGGAGAGCAGCGCGAGCAGCTCGGGGAAGGTGTACGGCGCCAGCCACTCGCTGTTCTGCCGGAAGCTGACCTTCTCGAAGTCGAAGAAGGGCCGCACCTGTTCGCGGTAGGTGGCGAGGTTGCGTGCGATGTCGTCGTCGGTCAGCGGCGGGCGCTCGGCCGTACGGCCCGACGGGTCGCCGATCTTGGCGGTGAAGTCACCGATGATCAGCGTGACGTCGTGGCCCAGCCGCTGGAACCGGCTGAGGACGATCAGCGGCACCGCGTGCCCCAGGTGCACATCGGTCGCCGTCGGGTCGATGCCCAGCTTGATGTGCAGACCGCGACCCGCCGCCCGGCGCTCCTCGATCCGCTCGGCGAGCTTCTCCACGCCCGGCAGCACCTCGACCGTACGGGCCGCGATCAGCTCGGCCTGCTCCTTGGCGGGCAGGTCCGTCAGGTCGAGATAGCGCCGGGCGCCCGTCTCCTGGAGCAGCTCCTGGACGGTGGTGTCCGCGGAGAGGTCGGCGGAGAGCAGCGTGGTGGCGCGGGCGACGGATTCGCCGAGGCGTGTCATGGCGTTCCTGATCGATCGTGGTTCCCAAACGGGAGGACAGTCCCACAGTCTATGGGCCGCGGGCCCGGTCACCGGCCCGGGACGGCCGCCGGCCGGCCCCGGGCCCCGGCCGGCGTCCCCGTCACACCCCGCGGCTGACCGAACTCATGTGGAAGTCCGGGATGCGCAGCGCGGGCATCGCGGCCCGGGTGAAGTGGTCGCTCCACTCCCGCGGCAGGGTCCGCTCCGTACGGCCCGCCTCCGCCACGCGCGCCAGCAGGTCCACCGGCGACTCGTTGAAGCGGAAGTTGTTGACCTCGCCGGTCACCTCGCCGTTCTCCACCAGATAGACGCCGTCGCGGGTCAGACCGGTCAGCAGCAGCGTCGCCGGATCGACCTCGCGGATGTACCACAGGCAGGTCAGCAGCAGTGCGGGCCCGTCGTGGCCGCTCGCCGCCACCATCTCGTCCAGCGAACGCGAACCGCCGCCCTCCAGAAGGAGGTTGTCGATACCCGGCGCCACCGGAAGGCCCGTCAGCGCCGCGCTGTGCCGGGTGGTCACCAGCTGGTTGAGCACCCCGTCGCGCACCCAGTCGGTGGCCGCCAGCGGCAGCCCGTTGTCGAAGACCGACGCGTCGTCGCCGGACCGGTGCGCCAGGACGAACGGCGCGCACTCCAGGCCGGCCGCCCGCGGATCGCTGCGCAGGGTCAGCGGCAGCTCGGACAGCCGCTCGCCGAGCCGGGTGCCCGCCCCGGGCCGGTCCGCCGCGTCGCTCCCGGCCGGCCGGGAGAAGACCGTACGGCCCTCCGCGGCGTCCCGGGCGGCCGACGACCACAGCTGATAGATCAGCAGGTCCGCGACGGCGGCCGGCGGCAGCAGCGTCTCGTACCGTCCGGCCGGCAGCTCGGTCCGCCGTTCGGCCCAGCCCAGCCGGCGGGCCAGCTCGGCGTCCAGGTCCCGCGGGTCGACATCGGTGAAGTCGGCCGTCGCGCGGCCCGTCCAGGCCGAGCGGGTGTGGTCCGGTGACTTGGCGTTCAGCTCCAGCGTGCCGGTGGGCTGGTCGTGCCGCAGCCGCAGCCCGGCGGAGGTGCCCAGATAGGACGTGACGTGCTCGTGGCGCGCGAAGCCGTACAGCTCGCGGCCGCCGGCGCCGGCCTGCCGGAAGGACTCGCCGAGCGCCGGCGCGAACGCCGCGAAGACGTCCGAGGAGGTCTCGGCGGGGGCGTCGGTGAAACCGGGCGACGGGCCGTCCCCGCCGACCAGCGGCTGGGCGTCCTCGGCGGGGCCCGCCGCACGCGCCGCCGCCTCCGCGGCCCGCACCAGCGGCTCCAGATCGTCCGCGGTGACCGCCGACCGCGAGACCACACCGGACGCGGTGCCCTGCCCGCCGTCCACCGTCGCGACGACGGTCAGCGTACGGCCGCGGGTGACGCCGTTGGTGGTGAGCGCGTTGCCCGCCCAGCGCAGGTTGGCGCTGGAGTTCTCCTCCGCGATCACCACGCAGCCGTCGGCCCGCGACAGCTCCAGGGCCCGTCCGACGATCTCGTGCGGTGCGCTGCTGCGCGGGCTCATCGGCCGGCCTCCTGCGTCGTGTTGAGAATGTTCACGCCTTTGAAGAGGGCCGACGGGCAGCCGTGCGAGACGGCCGCGATCTGCCCCGGCTGGGCCTTGCCGCAGTTGAAGGCGCCGCCCAGGACATAGGTCCCCGGCCCGCCGACCGCGGTCATCGAACCCCAGAAGTCGGTGGTGGTCGCCTGGTACGCGACATCGCGCAGCTGCCCGGCCAGCCGCCCGTTCTCGATGCGGAAGAACCGCTGACCGGTGAACTGGAAGTTGTACCGCTGCATATCGATCGACCAGGAGCGGTCGCCGACGACGTAGATACCGCGCGTCACCCCCGAGATCAGCTCCTCGGTGGACGGCCCGTGCGGCGCCGGCCGGAGCGAGACGTTCGCCATCCGCTGCACCGGCACATGGCCGGGCGAGTCCGCGTGCGCGCACCCGTTGGAGCGCTCGAACCCCGTCAGCTTCGCCATCCTGCGGTCGAGCTGATAGCCGACCAGCGTCCCGTCCCGGATCAGGTCCCAGGACTGCGCGGCCACGCCCTCGTCGTCGTAGCCGATGGTCGCCAGACCGTGCTCGGCCGTCCGGTCGCCCGTCACGTTCATGATTCCGGAGCCGTACTTCAGCTCCCCGAGCCGGTCGAAGGTGGCGAACGAGGTGCCCGCGTACGCCGCCTCGTAGCCCAGCGCCCGGTCCAGTTCGGTGGCGTGCCCGATCGACTCGTGGATCGTGAGCCACAGATTGGAGGGATCCACCACCAGGTCGTACGCACCGGCCTCGACGCCCGGCGCCCGCATCTTCTCCGCGAGCAGCTCCGGGATCCGCGCCAGCTCGCCGTCCCAGTCCCAGTGGCCGCCGGTCAGGTACTCCCAGCCGCGGCCGGCCGGCGGCGCGAGGGTCCGCATCGAGTCGAACTCACCGCTCGCCGGGTCCACCGCGACCGCCGTCAGATGCGGATGCAGCCGCACCCGCTGCTGCGTGGTGCTCGTACCGGCGGTGTCCGCGTAGAACTTGTTCTCCTGGACGGTCAGCAGCGAGGCGTCCGCGTGCGCCACCCCCGGCGCCGCCAGCAACCGCCCGCTCCACTCCGCCAGCAGCCCGGTCTGCTCGGCGTCCGGCACCTCGAACGGATTGATCTCGTACGACGAGACCCAGGTGCGGTCCGGATACGCGGGCTCCCCGGCCAGCTCCACCCGGCTCCCGCCGGCGCCGGACGCCTCCAGGACCTTGGCCGAGAGCTGCGCCATCGCCACCGCCCGGGACGCCACCCGCGCCGCCGCGTCCATCGTCAGGTCGACCCCGGACGCGAACCCCCAGGCGCCGCCGTGCACCACCCGCACCGCGTACCCGAGATCGGTGGTGTCGCTGGACCCGGACAGCCGGCCGTCCCGCAGCCGCCGGGCGGCGCTGCGCACCCGCTCCAGGCGGAAGTCGGCGTGTTCGGCGCCCAGCGCGCGGGCCCGCGCGAGCGCGGCATCGGCCAGCGCGCGCAACGGCAGCGCCAGGAAGGTCTCGTCAAGGGCATGGGGTGAAGCGGGCACGGCATCCTCCCGTAGTCGGCGCCTGCATCATGCCCTGTGCCGCGCCCCGGGCCCAGACCGCACCGGGCGGTGGCGGAACGGCCGGCGGGCCGCGGAGGTACGGCCGACGGGCCGCGGCGGAGTCCGGGCGGACCCGGCGGGTTCTGTCGGGACCCGACAGTGACCGGCGTGCGCGGCTGTCCGGCCTCGATTCCTCATCGGGGCCCGGTGACCGATAGTTTCGTATCGAACGCAGTACGACCGACAGAAAACGGAAAGGGTGATCTTTTGAGCCGCTCGGTTCTGGTCACCGGAGGCAACCGCGGCATCGGCCTTGCCATTGCCCGTGCCTTCGCCGAGGCAGGCGACAAGGTCGCCATCACCTACCGCTCCGGCGAACCGCCGGAGGGGTTCCTGGCCGTGAAGTGCGACATCACGGACAGCGAGCAGGTCGAGCAGGCGTACAAGGAGATCGAGGAGAAGCAGGGCGCGGTCGAGGTGCTGGTGGCCAACGCCGGCATCACCCGCGACCAGCTGCTGATGCGGATGTCCGAGGAGGACTTCACCTCGGTCGTCGAGACCAACCTGACGGGCGCGTTCCGGGTGGTCAAGCGCGCCAACCGCGCGATGCTGCGGGCCCGCAAGGGCCGGATCGTGCTGATCTCGTCCGTGGTCGGCCTGCTGGGCGGCGCGGGCCAGGCGAACTACGCGGCCTCCAAGGCCGGTCTGGTGGGCTTCGCCCGCTCGCTCGCCCGGGAGCTGGGCTCGCGCAACATCACCGTCAACGTCGTCGCCCCCGGCTTCGTCGACACGGACATGACCCGTGCGCTCACCGATGCGCAGCGGGACGTCATCATGAAGCAGGTGCCGCTCGCGCGCTATGCGCAGCCCGAGGAGATCGCCGCCTCGGTCCGCTTCCTGGCCTCGGAAGAGGCCGCGTACATCACTGGAGCCGTCATTCCCGTCGACGGCGGATTGGGCATGGGTCACTGATCAGCATGAGTGGAATCCTCGCAGGCAAGCGCATCCTGGTCACCGGAGTGCTGACCGAGTCGTCGATCGCGTTCCAGGCGGCCAAGGTCGCGCAGAACGAGGGCGCCGAGGTCATCCTCACCGGCTTCGGCCGACTCTCCCTCGTCGAGCGGATCGCCAAGCGGCTCCCCAAGCCCGCTCCGGTCATCGAGCTGGACGTCACCAACCAGGAGCAGCTCGACGGGCTCGCCGACAAGATCCGCGAGCACCAGGGTGAGGACGCCCGGATCGACGGCATCGTGCACTCCATCGCCTTCGGCCCGCAGGGTGCCTTCAACTTCCTGGGCGCGTCCTGGGAGGACGTGGGCACCGCGGTGCAGGTCTCGGCGTACTCGTACAAGTCGCTCACCATGGCCTGCCTGCCGCTCATGGAGCGCGGCGGCGCGGTCGTAGGGCTCACCTTCGACGCGCAGATCGCCTGGCCGAAGTACGACTGGATGGGTGTGGCCAAGGCGGCGCTGGAGAGCACCAACCGCTACCTCGCCCGCGACCTGGGGGCGAAGAACATCCGCTGCAACCTGGTCTCGGCCGGCCCCCTCAAGTCCATGGCCGCCAAGTCCATCCCGGGCTTCGAGGAGCTCGCGGACGTGTGGAACCACCGCGCCCCGATCGGCTGGGACCTGGCCGACCCGGAGCCGGCCGGCCGTGGCGTCGTCGGGCTGCTGTCCGACTTCTTCCCGCGGACGACCGGTGAGATCGTGCACGTCGACGGTGGCGTGCACATGATGGGTGCCTGACACCCGGCGCACCGCCGTGCTGCCCGTCCCGGTCCGCCGGGGCGGGCAGCACGCGTTTCACCGGCCGGGTCCGGCCGCCGCCTCGTGCTCCACGAGGGCGAGACGGCAGCCGAAGGGGTGCGCGCTCGCCTCGGCGGCGGCCCGGTCGCCGTCGCCCGCCCGGATCGCCGCGACCAGGCGGGCATGGTCCTGGTGCGCCTCGGGCCGCAGCACCCCGCCCACACCGGCCCGCACCGAGTCGCGCACCACACCCCCGAGATCGGCGTAGAGCCCGGCCAGGACGTCGTTGTGCGAGGCCGCCACGACCGCCATGTGCAAGGTCGCGTCCGCCGCCACGAACGCCTCGGCCGCACCGGACTCCCAGGCCCGCTCGCGCCGCTCCAGCAGTACGTCCAGCTGCCGCAGGTCCTGTGCGCTGCGGCGACTCGCGGCGAGCCGGGCCGCCGCCGCCTCCAGCGCGCTGCGCAGCTCGGCGACGTGCCCGGGGTCGGCGTCCGCGAACCGCCGGTGCATCACCCCGGCCAGCTCGCTGGTGGCGGCCACATAGGTGCCCGAGCCCTGCCGGATGTCGAGCAGTCCGTTGTGGGCGAGCGCCCGGACCGCCTCGCGCACCGTGTTGCGGGCCACCCCGAGCTGCTCGACGAGCTCCGGCTCGGTGGGGATACGGGAGCCCACGGGCCACTCACCGGAGGCGATCTGGGCGCGCAGCTGCGCGATCACCTGGTCGGCCAGTGCGGACCGGCGGGGCGAGGTCAGGGACATGGCGGTGCTCCTGGATACCGGGGCGGGCGGACGGCGGTGGCACGGACGGCGGCGGGCCCTTCCGGCACCCGGTGCCGCCCGGGACCGCCGGGGCTGCCGATATTGCCTGGACAGCAATTCATCCTATGATTCTATGATGCCTGCCATGCCCGATGAAGACCTCGCCACACCCGGCCCCGCGGCCGGCTCCCGGACGACCTCGGCGGCGCCCCCGGCCCCGCACCCCACAGGGGACGCCCCGGCCGGTGCCCCGGAGACGGATTCCCGGCCGGCCCCCCGCTGGCTGGCGGGGGTCGTGATGGCCGGCCTCGTCCTCGCCGCACTCAATCTGCGCCCCGCCATCACCAGCCTCGGCCCGCTCATGAAGGAGGTCCGCGAGGGCCTCGGCATGAGCGCGACCGCCGCCGGACTGCTGACCTCCGTACCGGCCCTGTGCTTCGCCGCCTTCGGCATCGCGGCACCCCGGCTGGCCAGGCGCTGGGGCCCCGGCGCGATCGTCTGCGCCGGGATGGCCGCGATCGCCGTGGGCGTCGCGGTACGCCCGTTCACCGGCGGCACCGCCGGCTTCCTCGCGGCCAGCGTGCTCGCCCTGGCCGGGATCGCGGTCAGCAACGTCCTGATGCCGGTCGTCATCAAGAGCTGGTTCCCCGACCGGGTCGGGCCGATGACCGGTCTTTACTCCATGGCGCTGGCCCTGGGCACCTCACTCGCCGCGGCGGTCACCGTCCCCATGACCGCGGCGCTCGGCGGCGGCTGGCAGCTGGGCCTGGCCGTGTGGGCGGCCGTCGCCGTCGTCGCCGTACTGCCCTGGCTCGCCGTCGCCCGGCAGCACCGGGCCAACCCGGGCCCGGCCGTGGGCGGCCCGGCGGGCCCCGGTGCCGCACCGATACGGATCACCTCGTCGCCGACCGCCTGGGCGCTGGCCGTCTTCTTCGGTCTCCAGGGCACCGCCGCGTACGTGACGATGGGCTGGATGCCGCAGATCTTCCGCGACGCCGGGGTCTCCGCGGGCATGGCGGGTGTGCTGCTCGCGATCACGATGGCGATGGGTGTGCCGCTCTCCTTCGTCATGCCGTGGCTGGCCTCCCGGCTACGGCACCAGGGCCCGCTGGTGGCGGTGCTGGGTCTCTGCGGGATGGCCGGATACACCGGACTGTGGCTGGCCCCGGCCGCCGGCTCCTGGGCCTGGGTGCTGCTGATGGGCATCTCCAACTGCGCCTTCCCGCTGGCCCTGACCATGATCGGGATGCGGGCCGGCAGCGCCGCGGGCGTCGTCAAGCTCTCCGCCTTCGTGCAGAGCGTCGGCTATCTGATCTCCGTCCCGGGGCCGCTGCTGGTCGGCATGCTCTACCAGCACAGCGGCGGCTGGGGGCTGCCGATCGCGATGATGGCCGGGCTGATGGTGCCGCAGATCGTGGCCGGAGTGCTGGCCGGCCGGGACCGCCGCATCGAGGACGAGGGGTGAGTGCCACACTGGGCGCATGCCAGTGCTCGAACCGAATCCGCAGGGCGGCCACAAGAAGCTGCTCCTCGTGCTGGGCGCCATGCTCGGCGTGACCGTCATCATCGCGATCATCGCGAGCTTCGCCGCGGGATGACCGCGCCCCGGACCGCCGCGGGGTGGGGGAAACCCCCTGTCCCCTAGGGGGCGGGACCCAGGGGTGAGTAGGTGGTTTCCCGGATGGGACCGGCGGCCGAAGATCCGTAGCCTCGAAGAACACCGCACCACCGCGGTGGGCGCGCCGCCGACGGCGGCGCGCGGTTCTTCGATGCGCCATGGAGGCGATCCGCATGTCCGCCGCGTTCGGCACCTCGTCCGTCGAGAAGGCCCGTGGCCTGCGGACCCGGCTGCCGTGGTGGGCGCTGGCCCTGCCGGTGGTCTCCTTCGTCGCCCTGCTGACGCTCCTGGCGGGCTCCGCCGAGGCGCGTGCGGCGAGCGCCCCGCAGAGCCTGGGCGCCCTGCTGGAATACCTCGCGCGGTTCGTGGGCGTCGGTGCCTGATGCCCGCCCGCGCCCGGCGCTCACCCGGCAGGACGGAGCGCCTCAACACCCCGCGCCCCGTGCCGCCTTTCGTGCGAAGCTGGGACGCATGAGCGCCGATACACCCCGCCGGATTGTCCTTCTCCGACACGCAAAGGCCGAATGGTCGCAGGACAGCGACCACGAGCGCCCGCTGGCCGACCGCGGCCGTATGGACGCCCCGGCCGCCGGCCGCCGGCTGGCCGGAACCGGGATCACCCCCGATCTGACCCTGTGCTCGACCGCCGCCCGTACCCGCGAGACCTGGAAGCTCTTCGTCTCCGAGCTCCCCCAGCGGCCCAAGACCGTCTACGACGAGCGGCTCTACGAAGCCTCCCTCGGCGAGCTCCTCGCGCTGCTGAACGAGACCGCCGAGGATGTGCAGGACCTCCTGGTGGTCGGCCACAACCCCGGGATGCACGCCCTCGCCGACGCGCTCGCGGGCGAGGCGGAGGGCGATCTGCTCGCGCGGATGAACCGCTCCGGTTTCCCGACCGCGGCGATGGCCGTGATCGAGTTCACCGGCTCCTGGAAGTCCGTGGAGCACGGCGTCGGCCGCCTCGTCGCGTATCTGACGCCGCACGAGTGAGCCGCCGGGCCGGCCGGCGCGGGTGAGACGGGAGACCGTCCGCAGCCATGACGGCCGACGGCACTTTCCGTGACGCCGAGAGGGGCCCCGGCACGCGCCGGGGCCCCTCTCCGCCGTTGTTTCCCGGACCGTCTCCGGCCGGGCCCGGCCCGCCTCAGCCGATATGGGTGTCCGCGGCCTCGACCTCTTCGCGGGTGATGCCCAGCAGATACAGCACGGTGTCCAGGAACGGCACGTTCACCGCGGTGTGCGCCGCCTCGCGTACCACCGGCTTGGCGTTGAAGGCGACACCGAGCCCCGCCGCGTTGAGCATGTCGAGGTCGTTGGCGCCGTCGCCGATCGCGACGGTCTGATCGAGCGGCACCCCGGCCTGCTCCGCGAAGCTGCGCAGCAGCCGGGCCTTGCCGGCCCGGTCCACGATGTCACCGGTCACCCGGCCGGTGAGCTTGCCATCGACGATCTCCAGAGTGTTGGCGGCGGCGAAGTCCAGCCCGAGCTCCTCCCGGAGCGCGTCCGTGACCTGCGTGAACCCACCCGATACGACGCCCACTTGATAGCCGAGCCGCTTGAGCGTCCGCACGAGGGTCCGGGCCCCGGGGGTGAGCCGTACCTCCTTGCGTACGGTCTCCACCACGGACGCGTCCAGCCCGGCCAGCAGCGCGACCCGGGCGTGCAGCGACTGCTCGAAGTCCAGCTCGCCGCGCATCGCCGCGGCGGTCACCTCGGCGACCTCGGCCTCGCAGCCGGCGTGCGCCGCGAACAGCTCGATCACCTCGTCCTGGATGAGCGTCGAATCGACGTCCATGACGACCAGCCGCTGGGCCCGGCGTTGCAACCCGGCCGCGACGACCGCGACATCCACGCCGAGCTCGGCGGCCTCGGGGGCCAGCCGCGAGCGCAGCGCATCCGTCGCCACACCGGAGACCGCGAACTCGACCGCGGTCACCGGATACTTGGCAAGCCGGAAAATACGGTCGATATTGCCGCCCGTGGACGTTATGGCCGCGGCGATGGCGGCCGCCGACTCCGCGGTGAGCGGGTGCCCCAGCACGGTGACGTGCGAACGGCCGCTGCCGCGCGGCCGGTTGTCACCCCGGCCGGAGATGATCTCGGCCTGGAGGTGCAGCGAATCGGCCCAGCTGTGCACGGTGGCCCGCAGGTCGCCCTCGGACGAGCCGATGGCGTCCCGGGCGGGGGCGGGCGCGGTGACCAGCACGCACAGCACGATGCGGCCTCGGGTCACCACCTGCTCGATGTCCACGACATCGACGGAGTAGGCGGCGAGGGTGTCGAAGAGTCCGGCGGTGATGCCGGGCCGGTCCTTCCCGAAGATCTTCACGAGAAGGGTGGGTACGTCATCGCCCGGTACGGCGGTGGCAGGGGGAATCTGCGATGCGCTCATGGTGCCCTTACGGTAACCGCCCGGCCCGGCCGTCCGTACAGGTGTCCGTGGGTCGGACCGGTGAGCCGCCGCCGTCCGGCGGTGGCGGCGGGCGGCGGGCGGCGACGGTGGGTGACCCGCCGCGTACCGAGTTGCGCCGGAACGCGCGTGATTCCCGGGAACCGGGGGATCCGTCCGCTCTTCCGCCCCTCCGGAAGCGTTTGGCGACCGCCAACAGGAGCGCCCTGCACTCCAGTCGCGCCCCCGGCCGCGTCCCGGTTTCCGGTCGGCGGGCCGAGCCTGAAATAGTTCGTCACGATGATCGCCATCCCTGGACTTCCCATGCAGGGCGTCACTCGGGGGACTATGTAATGGGGCATGGAGTGTCTGAACTCGTACTCGAACTGAACGGTAGAACCTGGCCGCTCGACCCGTCCCGGTCCTACACCGTGGGGCGCGATCCGCAGGGCGACATGGTGCTCGACGACGCCCGGGTCTCCTGGCGGCACGCCACCGTACGGTGGGCCGGTCACAGCTGGATCATCGAAGACCAGGGCAGCACCAACGGCACCTATGTCCAGGGCCGGCGCATCCATCAGATGGAGATCGGCCCGGGTGCGACGGTGCATCTGGGCAATGCCACCGACGGCCCCCGGGTGAGCCTGTCCGCGGGCGCGGCGCAGGCGGCCGACGCCTACCGCGCGCAGCCCGCGACGGCCCCGCCGCAGCAGGCCGCCCCGGGGTGGCAGGCACCGCCCGCGCACCGGCAGCCCGGTCAGCAGAGCTGGCAGGCGCCGCCCGCGGAGCAGCAGCCGTACGTCCCGCCGCAGCAGGCCCGGCAGCCCCCGCCCCGGCAGGCCGCGCCCGCACCGCAGGCCGCGCGGCCGCAGGAGAGCCCCGCCCGGCAGCCGGACGGCGAGGCCCCGCCGGTCCACGGCGACCGCAGCCCGACGATGTTCCACCGCCTCGACCTCGGCCGGGTCATGCGCATCGGCCGTGCGCTGGAGAACGAACTGGTCGTCTCCGACCTCCAGGTCTCCCGGCACCACGCCGAGTTCCGGGCCACCCCCGACGGCCGCTTCGAGATCCGCGACCTGGGCAGCCACAACGGCACCTACGTCAACGGCCAGCCGGTCCCCAAGTCCGGTACGAAGCCGATCGGCCCGAACGACATCATCGGCGTCGGCCACTCGACCTTCCGGCTGGTAGGCGACCGCCTGGAGGAGTTCGTCGACACCGGCGAGGTCTCCTTCTCGGCCCGCCACCTCACGGTCACCGTCGACGGCGGCAAGCAGATCCTCAAGGACGTCTCCTTCGGCGTCCCCGAGAAGTCGCTGATCGCCGTCATCGGCCCGTCCGGCTCCGGCAAGTCGACGCTGCTCAAGGCGCTGACCGGCTACCGCCCCGCCAACGAGGGCGACGTCCTCTACGACAACCGGAACCTCTACAAGCAGTTCGCCGAGCTGCGCCAGCGCATCGGCCTGGTCCCGCAGGACGACATCCTGCACAAGGAACTCACCGTCGCCAAGGCCCTCAAGTACGCCGCCAAGCTCCGCTTCCCCGGAGACACCGCGGAGTCCGAGCGCGAGGCCCGGATCGGCGAGGTGCTGCGCGAGCTCAAGCTCGACATCCACAAGGACAAGAAGGTCACCTCGCTCTCCGGCGGCCAGCGCAAACGCGTCTCGGTCGCCCTGGAACTGCTCACCAAACCGTCGCTGATCTTCCTGGACGAGCCGACCTCCGGCCTCGACCCGGGCATGGACCGCGATGTCATGCAGCTGCTGCGCGGCCTCGCCGACGACGGCCGTACGGTGCTGGTCGTCACCCACTCGGTGGCCGAACTCGCCCTCTGCGACAAGCTGCTGGTGATGGCGCCGGGCGGCGGTGTGGCCTACTTCGGCCCGCCCGGGGAGGCGCTGAACTTCTTCCAGTACGACACCTGGGCGGATGTCTTCTCGGCCTTCGAGAACTACCGCGACTACGACTGGATGGGCCGCTGGCGCGGATCCCCGCACTACCAGATGTACGCCGCGGACATCGACGCCGTGGCCGCGCAGTCGGTGGCGGTCCAGCGGCCGCCGGCCCGGATGCAGAAGTCCCAGAGCTGGGGCTCGCAGCTGTGGACGCTGATGCGGCGCTATGTCTCGGTGCTCGCCTCCGACCGGGGCTTCCTGGCCCTGATGGTGGCCCTGCCCGCGGTGCTCGGCGTGGTATCGATCCTGATCCCGAGCGACTACGGCTTCGGGTACGGACCGGACAACAAGAGCCGGACGAACCGCGACGCGAGCACGATCATGCTGGTCCTGGCGGTCGGCATGTGCTTCTCCGGCGCGGCCAACTCCGTCCGTGAACTGATCAAGGAGCGGGTCATCTACGAGCGCGAGCGGGCCACCGGCCTGTCGCGGTCGGCGTACCTGATGTCCAAGGTGATCGTGCTCGGCGTCGTCACGGCCTTCCAGGGCCTGATCATCACGGCGATCGGCTTCACCCCCCGGACGATGCCCGCCGAGGGCCTGCTGCTGGCACACCTGCCGGCCGTCGAGATGGCCCTGGCGGTCATCGCGCTCGGCCTCACCTCGATGATGTTCGGCCTGGTCATCTCCGCGCTGGTCAGGACGGCCGAGAAGACCATGCCGCTGCTGGTCATGTTCGCCATCGTCCAGGTCGTCTTCACCGGCGTGCTCTTCCAGCTCTTCGACACCGTGGGCGTCAGCCAGTTCTCCTGGCTGATGCCGTCGCGCTGGGCCGTCGCGGCGATGGGCGCGACCGCCGATATGAACACGCTGCTGCCGTGGGACCCGGGCAACCCCGCCCAGGGCATTCCCGCCAACCCCGACCCGCTGTGGAAGCACCAGACCGGCGTCTACGTGATGGACATGATCATTCTGACCTGCCTGGGCCTCGCGCTCGCCTTCGCCGTCGCCCGGCTGCTGCGCCGCCACGAGCCGGAGGTCATGCGCAAGTAGCGCGGCCGTGCTCCGTACCGGAGCGCACCGCACACACCGCCGAGGGGCGGCACCCGGTGTCGGGTGCCGCCCCTCGGCGGTGTGTGCGGGACGAACTCCCGGCTCAGTAGGCCGAGTTGACGTTGTCCATCGAGCCGTAGACGGCGGCCGCGTACTTGCAGGCGGCGGTGATGTTGGCGACCGGGTCGAAGATGTCCCAGGAGGTGCCGTCGACGTGGTACGCCTGGAAGGTCGGCTGGATGACCTGGAGCAGGCCCTTGGACGGGGTGCCGTTCTGGGCGTTGACGTCCCAGCCGTTGACGGCCTGCGGGTTACCGGTCGACTCCCGCATGATGTTGCGGTGGATGCCGTCGTAGGAGCCCGGTATGCCGTGGCGGCCCATGATGTCCAGGGCTTCCTTGATCCAGCCGTCCAGGTTGTTGGTGTACGCGGTGGCGGCCGGCTGCACCGCGGTGGCGGTGGCCGAGAGGGTGTTGCGCAGGGTGGACCGGCTCGCGGCCGTCTGCTGCGTGCGCTCCTTGTCGGCGGCGGTCTTGGCCTTGGCGGCGGCCTCGGCCTTGCCCTTCTCGGCGGAGGCGTCGGCCTGCTTGGCGATCGTCGCCTGCTGGGCCTCGGCGACGGAGCCGACCGTGGCGAAGGCGACCGGGCGCACGTCCTGGGCGGCGGTCCGGTGCGCGCCCTGGTCCGCGTCGGCACCCGGGACGGCGGCGAAGACCAGCGCGGCGGCGCCGGCCACGGCGACGCCGGCGGCGGACAGCTTGTGCGTCCGGTTCAGGCGACCGACTCCGGGAATGGCGGACTTGGGCATGACGAATGGACCTTCCGATGGGGAGCGCCGCACGGGCCGTGGGTGGCGGAGAACGCCGAGGTGTGATCACGGCGCCGAGCGACGGGAGCCATTCTTAGCGGCCGAAAATTCGCCGGGCAAGGCTGCGAAATACGATCCGGGTTAGTGGAACCGGGGGGTCGCGCGCCGCGTCGCAGACGGTCGCTTCCCAGCTCACACCGTCTTTATCCGGCCACTAACCCGGGTCGTAAGTGACCTGCGCCCTATGCGCGGGGTCACATCGGGCGGACGTTTATCCCGTCCGTGGTGTTAGCTCATGCACACTTTTCGGGCGTCAGACCTCAACCATCACCTGGTCAAGGGACTTTCGGACCAAATCGGGCACTTCGCAGTCCGGTGCCGGATAGCCCACCGGAATGACCGCGAAGGCTTTCTCGTTGGCGGGCCGCTCCAGGACCTCCTGGAGGAACCGCATGGGGCTCGGTGTGTGCACAAGCGCCGCCAGCCCCGACAGATGCAGCGCGGACAGCAGCATGCCGACCGCGATACCGACCGATTCGTCCACGTAGTAGTGCTTGCGCTTGGTGCCGTCGGCCCCCAGCCAGTGCCGCTGCTGGAAGACGACGATCAGCTGCGGTGCGTCGGTCAGATGGGGCTTCACCTCGTCCGTGCCCAGCGGCCGCAGCGCCGCCAGCCACTCCTCGCCGAGCCTCCCCTCGTAGGCGGCGCGCTCCTCCTTCTCGGCCGCCGCCCGGATGCGGCGGCGCACCTCCGGGTCCTTGACCAGGACGAACGTCCACGGCTGCTGATGCGCCCCGGACGGCGCGGTGGCGGCGCAGGCGATCGCGTCCCGCACCACCTGCTCCGGGACCGGATCGGTGGAAAACTGCCGGACCGTCCGCCGCCGGTCCATCCGCTCCCGCAGTTCGGCGGCGCGGGCGAGCGATTCGCCGGTGGGCATCCGCTCGGGCCGGTACGGCACCGGCCGGTAGGGGTCGCCGTGGGTCGGTATCCAGTTCCTCGTTGCGTCAGACATGTACCGAGTCTGGAACCGGGGACGGCGGCAGGAGGCGGAGATCCCCGAATTCGCGCCACGTGCGGCGTCGCAGCCGGTCCCGCCGCCTCGTATGCGAAGGGAGAGGACTGTCCACACCTGTCCCTATATAAGGGGACCTATTCCCATTAATGACTTCTGCTCCTTGGCGCTGCCCGGCCGCGCGACAGCGGCAGCGCGCCCGCTCCAGGAAAGACGGAGGCCGTCCGGCCTAGGCCGGTGGACCGAGGCACCGGCGCCCGTTGGCCGATACGGGCCCATCACGGCGCCGGTACCGTGAAGCCATGACCAACGGACCAGGGGCGGGGATCCCCGCGGTGAGCAGCGCGATCCTGGCGATGAGCAGGCATCTCGAAGTGCGCGACGTCCTCAAGACGATCGTCGCCTCGGCCCGTGAACTGCTGGACGCCGAGTACGCGGCCCTGGGCGTGCCGGACGACCACGGCGGCTTCGCCCAGTTCGTGGTGGACGGCATCAGCGACGAGGAGTGGAAGGCCATCGGCCCGCTGCCTCGCCAGCACGGCATCCTCGCCGCGATGCTGCACAGCGCCACCCCCGAGCGCCTCGCCGACGTCCGTGCGGATCCCCGCTTCGGCGGCTGGCCCGCCGCCCACCCGGACATGTCCGACTTCATCGGCCTGCCGGTCGCCGACGGGGACGAGATCCTCGGCGCGCTCTTCCTGGCCAACAAGCGCCGCGACAAGCCCTCTGCGTCCGGGCCGTCCGGCGGGGACGGCTGCCCCTTCACCGCAGGGGACGGCTGCGGCTTCACCGAGGAGGACGAGCGGCTGCTCGGCATACTCGCCGAGCACGCCGCCATCGCGCTGACCAACGCCCGCCTCTACGAGCGCAGCCGCGAGCTGACCATCGCGGGGGAGCGGGCCCGGCTCGCCCACGAGCTGCACGACGCGGTCGCCCAGAAGCTCTTCTCGCTCCGGCTGACCGCCCAGGCCGCCACCGCGCTGGTCGACCGCGACCCGGCCCGCGCCAAGGGCGAACTCCACCAGGTCGCCCTGCTGGCCGCCGAGGCCGCCGACGAACTGCGCGCCGCCGTCATCGAGCTGCGGCCCGCGGCCCTGGACGAGGACGGCCTGGTCGCCACCCTGCGCTCCCAGGTCCAGGTCCTGGACCGGGCCCACACCGCGTGCGTCACCTTCGAGGCGCACGGCGTGCGCGTACTGCCGTCCGCCCAGGAGGAGGCGCTGCTCAGGGTCGCCCAGGAGGCGCTGCACAACGCCCTGCGGCACTCCGGGGCCGGGCGCGTCGCGGTCACCCTCGCCCGGTACGGCCAGGGCGCGCTGCTGCGCATCGCCGACGACGGCCGCGGCTTCGACACCCGCGCGGTCCGCCGGGCCGGCCGTCACCTCGGCCTGGTCTCGATGCGCGACCGGGCCGGCAGCGTCGGCGGAAAACTCACCGTGGAGTCGGAGCCCGGCAAGGGCACCACAGTCAAGATGGAGGTGCCCGGTGGCTGAGACCGGCGCAATTCGCGTACTGCTCGTCGACGACCATCAGGTCGTACGCCGCGGGCTGCGGACGTTCCTGGAGATCCAGGACGACATCGAGGTGGTGGGGGAGGCGTCCGACGGCGCCGAGGGCATCGCTGCCACCGAGCAGCTGCGCCCGGACGTCGTCCTGATGGACGTCAAGATGCCCGGTACGGACGGTATCGAGGCGCTGCGGAAACTCCGCGAACTGGCCAACCCCGCCCGCGTGCTGGTCGTGACCAGCTTCACCGAACAGCGCACCGTCGTCCCGGCGCTGCGCGCGGGCGCGGCGGGCTATGTCTACAAGGATGTCGATCCGGAGGCGCTGGCCGGCGCCATCCGGTCCGTACACGCCGGGCACGTCCTGCTCCAGGCCGAGGTCGCCGACGCGCTGCTCTCCCAGGACGAGGGCGGCAGCGGCCAGGGCCGCGGTACGTCACTGACCGAGCGGGAGCGCGAGGTTCTCGCGCTGATCGCCGACGGGCGCTCCAACCGCGAGATCGCCCGAGCGCTGGTGCTGTCCGAGAAGACGGTCAAGACGCATGTCTCCAACATCCTCATGAAGCTCGACCTCGCGGACCGGACCCAGGCCGCGCTGTGGGCGGTCCGGCACGGCATCGGGGCCTGACCGCCGCGCCCGCCGGGCGGCGCGGCAAGGCCGTCGGCACTACACCAGCCGGCAAGCAGAAAACCGCCCTCCGGTGCGAGATTCATACTGTCGTGTAGTCGTAGCCCATCTGGCGTATCCCCTTCCGGCGGCGGGCCGTTCTCCAGTGCAGTCGTGGCGGCTGGCCACGACAACAGCAACGAGGAGCAAGAGAAGTGAAGAACATCAAGCGGGTAGCGGCCATCACGATGGTGGCGGGCGGTCTCGCCGTCGCGGGCGCCGGAGTCGCCTCCGCGCACGCCGCTCCGCAGGCCCAGGGCATCGCGCAGCACTCGCCCGGCGTCGTTTCCGGCAACCTCGTCCAGGTCCCGGTCCACGTGCCCGTGAACGCCTGCGGCAACACCATCAGCGTCATCGGCCTGCTCAACCCGGCCTTCGGCAACTACTGCGCGAACTTCTGATCGCAGCTCCGCCGTCCCGACACGGCGTACCCGGCCCCGCAGGCACCCCGCCTGCGGGGCCGGCCCCGTATGGGCGGCCGGACCTCAGCGCCCGCCCCGTCGCTCCCGCTCCTCCACCGCGGAGTTGTACGCCGCCACCTGCGCCCGCCGGGCCGTCCGCTCCACCGGCCGCAGCGCCTCGGCGCGGGCCGTGATCTCCGACGCGCTCACCGCCCCACCGTGCTCCCGGCCGTCCCCGCCGACCCGCTGCGCGATGCCGATCAGCGCCCCTACCCGCTGCGCCAGCTCCAGCACCCGCACCGCACGCGGCGGATAGCCCGGGGCCAGCACCTGCCGGCTGGCCTCCGCCCGCGCCCGGTAGGCGTCCAGCGCCGCCTGCGCGACCGGACCGGCCCCGGCCACATCCAGCTTCGAGAGCACCTCGGTCGCCTCCCGCAGCGCTTCGGCCAGCTCCCGCTCCGCCTCGCCGAGCGACGGCACGTCGGCCGGCGGCGCCTCCCGCACCGGCAGGCAGTGCCAGACCACCTCCACATGCACATCAGGCCCGGCGGCGCCCTCCGCCCCGGCCTCGTATATCTCCGGAACCAGTCCCAGACCGGCCCCCACGGCGAGCACCGCCTCCTCGGCCTCCAGCGCCCGCGCGTTGAACTCCGGCGGGCCGCTCAGCCCCAGCGGGTGGCCGGGCGCCGGCAGCGCCACCCGCAGGCCGGTCGCCCCCAGCATCCGCAGCCGCCCCAGCGCCAGCGTCAGCCCGACCGGCGACGCCTCCCCGGGCAGGCCCGCCACGCGGTGCACCGCATCGTCCGCGGCGATCCGGTCCGCGGCTTCATCAGGTGAGACAAGTCCGGCCAAAAGGGCATTACCCCACGAGGCCAGCAGTCCCGATCGTGGTTCATCGAGCATGCTCCCCAGCCTAGGGAACGGCACTGACATCGAGTGGCGTAGGTTTGCCAGGGGGATGCGCCTACCGGCGCACAGACGACCGAGAAGCAATGGGAGACAACGCGCTCATGAGCGATGTGCTGGAGCTGGTGGACGTATCCGTGGTCCGCGAAGGACGGGCTCTGGTGGACCAGGTTTCCTGGTCGGTGAAGGAGGGGGAGCGCTGGGTGATCCTCGGCCCCAACGGCGCCGGCAAGACCACCCTCCTGAACGTCGCCTCCAGCTACCTTTTCCCGAGTACCGGCAGCGCCGTGATCCTCGGCGAGCGGCTCGGCAAGGTCGACGTCTTCGACCTGCGCCCGCGCATCGGTATCGCCGGCATCGCGCTCGCCGACAAGCTGCCGCGCAGCCAGACGGTCCTGCAAACCGTGCTCACCGCCGCGTACGGCATGACCGCGAGCTGGCAGGAGAGCTACGAGGACGTCGACGAACAGCGCGCCCGCGCCTTCCTCGACCGCCTCGGCATGACCGAATACCTCGACCGGAAGTTCGGCACCCTCTCCGAGGGCGAGCGCAAGCGCACCCTGATCGCCCGCGCGATGATGACCGACCCCGAGCTGCTCCTGCTGGACGAGCCGGCCGCGGGCCTCGACCTCGGCGGCCGGGAGGACCTGGTGCGCCGCCTCGGCCGCCTCGCCCGGGACCCGTACGCGCCCTCGATGATCATGGTTACCCACCACGTCGAGGAGATCGCCCCCGGCTTCACCCACGTCCTGATGATCCGTCAGGGCAAGGTGCTGGCCGCCGGCCCCCTCGATCTCGAACTGACCTCCGGCAATCTCTCCCACTGCTTCGGCCTCCCGCTTCTCGTCGAGCGCCGGGACGACCGCTGGACCGCCAAGGGCCTGCCCCTTTCCTGACCCATTGCGCCCTGTCCCGGGCCGCCCGGCGGATCTACCATGAAGCCGTGGATCCATGGGTGTGGTGGCTGATCGCCGCCGTAGGACTGGGCATTCCGCTCGTCGTGACCGCGCTGCCCGAATTCGGGATGCTCGCGGTCGGCGCCGTCGCCGGTGCCGTCACCGCGGGTCTCGGCGGCGGCGCGATCCTGCAGTTCATCGTGTTCGCCGCCGTCTCGGTCGCGCTGATCGCGGTCGTCCGCCCCATCGCCAACCGCCACCGCCACCAGAGCCCGCGGCTGGCCTCCGGCATCGACGCACTCCGGGGCAGGAGCGCCACGGTCCTGGAGCGGGTCGACGCGGACGGCGGCCGTATCAAACTCGCCGGCGAGGTCTGGTCCGCCCGCGCCCTGGACACCGATCAGGTCTACGAACCCGGCCGACAGGTCGATGTCGTCGAGATCGAAGGTGCCACCGCCGTCGTCATCTGACGCGACCACCGGCATCTGACCCGAACCCCCTGCGCAACACGCCACGATTCTGAAAGACTGATCAACCGCCAAGCCGGTCACCGGCCGGCACGGACCAGCATCGAAAGGCACGGGAGCCGCTTTGGAACCGGTCATCATCGTCCTGATCATCCTGGTGGTGCTCGTGTTCATCGCACTCATCAAGACGATCCAGGTCATCCCGCAGGCCAGCGCCGCCATCGTGGAGCGCTTCGGCCGCTACACCCGCACCCTGAACGCCGGCCTGAACATCGTCGTCCCGTTCATCGACACCATCCGCAACCGCATCGACCTCCGCGAACAGGTCGTGCCGTTCCCGCCGCAGCCGGTGATCACCCAGGACAACCTCGTCGTCAACATCGACACGGTCATCTATTACCAGGTGACGGACGCCCGCGCCGCGACGTACGAAGTCGCCAGCTACATCCAGGCCATCGAGCAGCTGACCGTCACGACCCTGCGCAACATCATCGGCGGTATGGACCTCGAACGGACCCTGACCTCCCGTGAGGAGATCAACGCGGCACTGCGCGGCGTTCTCGACGAGGCCACCGGCAAGTGGGGCATCCGCGTCAACCGCGTCGAGCTCAAGGCCATCGAGCCGCCGACCTCCATCCAGGACTCGATGGAGAAGCAGATGCGCGCCGACCGTGACAAGCGTGCCGCCATCCTCCAGGCCGAAGGTGTCCGGCAGTCCCAGATCCTCACCGCCGAGGGTGAGAAGCAGTCCTCGATCCTGCGCGCCGAAGGTGACGCCAAGGCCGCCGCGCTGCGCGCCGAGGGCGAGGCGCAGGCGATCCGGGTGGTCTTCGAATCCATCCACGCCGGCGACCCGGACCAGAAGCTGCTCTCCTACCAGTACCTCCAGATGCTCCCGAAGATCGCCGAAGGCGACGCCAACAAGCTCTGGATCGTGCCCAGCGAGATCGGCGACGCCCTCAAGGGCCTCGGCGGCGCCCTCGGCAACTTCAACCCGGCGGGCGGCGGCGGCTTCACCAAGCCCACCGCGCCGAACCGCCAGGCACCCCCGATCGACTGACACCCGCGCCCCCTGGTGCCTGATCGGAGCCCACCGCACCGATCAGGCACCAGGGGGTTCTGCGTGCGCATCCGGCACGCAGCCGCTGCCCTCGTGGCTCGGTGTCGGCACGACCGACACCATCGCCGGATCCGGCACCCAGATCACCGTCCCCGTACCGCGATCGCCGGAGCCTGCGCCCACCGCCCTGCGCACGGACATCACTGCCGCCGGCCTGGCCGCCATCGTCCAACTCCTCATCGCATGAAGAGAAATGAGGAGAGTGGAGGGGCGAGGCAAGGCAGGCGAGATGTTCGCGATGCCCTTAGGCCGGCAGCGCCAGCCAGTCCGGCAGCTCCTCCCGCACGGAGGCCCCGAGCGCCGACAGCATCGCGTCCGCCGGCGTCGGCTCGAACGGCCGCCGCAGCAGCCGCATCCCCGCCTGTTCGGGCGTACGGTCCGCCTTGCGGTGATTGTCCTCGGCGCAGCAGGCGACGGTATTCAGCCAGTTGTCCCCACCGCCGCGCGACCGCGGTACGACATGGTCCACGGTCGTCGCCCGCCGGCCGCAGTACGCGCACCGGTGCTGGTCCCGCACCAGCACCCCCCGCCGCGACCACGGCGCCCGTCTTCGGAACGGCACCCGCACGTACCTGCTGAGCCTGATCACCCGTGGCACCGGCACCTCCACCGCGGCGGCACGCATACGCAGCCCCGGGTGCGCATGCTCCACCACGGCCTTGTCCTGCATCACCAGCACCACCGCACGCCGCAGCGACACCGTCGACAGCGGCTCGAAGCTCGCATTGAGCACCAGCGTTTCCCGCATCACGTCCACCTCCCGGACCCCGTTCGCCCTGCGGCGAAGTGGCTCCACTGTGCAGCGGAACGGATTCCCCGGACAACGCAATTTCCGTATGCCACAAGGGAAATGACGCAGGATCAGAAAGTGAACGGGAGGTTCGCGCGCAGCATCCGGGCGCGGGGCCGGCAGGCGCTCCGGATCCCACCCCCGTGTACCTATGGGATCCGGAGCGAACGGCAGCCGACGCGGATGCCCGACACATGTACGGACTCCGGCGAACGGCGGGACGACACACCTGCGCCCCGCCGCCCCCGCCACTGCGGTACCAGCTGCCCGACGACCGTTTCCGTGCCGTCAGCCAGGTACCACTCTGCGTGCGGGGAGCGCCGGGGCGCAACGGGATTAAGGGGCTCCTGGCGGATCTCCGCGGCGTCGCGGCGCCTGGCACGCCCTCGCCCGGCTGCCGCCGGGAGGTACCCCCACGCGGCGTTGCCGAAATGCCCCCCATAGCTCCGCTATGAAGACATCCCGGCGCCTTGTGATCGCACGCACCAGGCACCGCTCCTTCCGCCGCGGAGATCCGCCAGAAGCCCCCTAAGGGCGCTCAGCCCTCCGCGGGCGCCTCGAACTCGGCGACCAGCTGGGCCCGGCCGAGCGTATGGAACCGCAGATTGAAGCCCACCACCGCGGGCGAGGCATCGGCGTCGGGGCCGAGCTTCTCCTGGTCCACCGCGTACACCGTGAACACATACCGGTGCGGACCGTCCCCGGGCGGCGGCGCCGCACCCCCGAAGTCCCGCGTCCCGTAGTCGTTCCGGACATGGACGGTGCCCTCGGGCAGCCCCTTCATCTCGCCGGAACCGGCGCCGGCCGGCAGCTCCGTCACCGTCGCCGGAATGTCGAACAGCGACCAGTGCCAAAAGCCGCTGCCCGTCGGCGCGTCCGGGTCGTAGCAGGTGACGGCGTAGCTCTTCGTCCCCGCCGGAGCACCGTCCCACCGCAGCTGCGGTGAACGGTTCCCCGCGGCGTAAACCTGCTCCGGCCGCAGCGTCCCGCCGGGCTCCACCTCGTCGCTGAGCACCGTGAACGCCGGTACCTGCGGGTGGAAATCGTGCGGGAGCGGCCGCCGCTTCAGCTCGGACACCTCGACACCTCCTGGTCGCTTGCTGACACCTGTCCGGCCAGATTAGAGCCAGTTCCGGCGACCGCCGCCCGCCACCGGCCACGGGTTGCGACAACCGGCCCGGTCCGCCCCCTCCGCAGCCGTCCGGCCGGACCACCGCGAACAACCGGTAGTAGGGGACCGGTCCCCTTGCGGAACAGCCCAGCCCCCTGCCCCTCGCCGACACCACCATGCATCCCGCGTGCATCCCACGTTTCCCGCGGTCGCCGGCGACCAACGCCATCTCGATCTGGCCCTGCCCCCGGTATCGCTGCGGCGCGAAGAACCCGCTCTCCCGATAGAGGGGCAGCCGCTGTCATGCCCGACGGATATGCCCCTACAGGTCCGGGCCACGGAACCCTGGAGCACGAGCTGGCCGAGAGCATCCGGAGACACCTGTTGGCCGGAAGCGGATCGGCAGCCCGCACCGGGACGAGGCCACCGACTCCACCGCACGGGCGGCCGCTGGCCCTGCCGTCCCCTCGGGACTCACCCGGCCTCCCATCCCGTACGGCCGCCGCCCGAGGAATGCCGTGACGGGATATCTCCCATGGAACCCGCCGAATCTCCGGACCGCACCACACGATGTGCACGGCGGCAGCCCACACCGTGACGGCCCCGCACAGCCGCACCCCGGCAAACCCCGCGTCCGTCTCCGTCACCCCCCCCGCGCTGCCACTTCCGGCCTGGGCCGGAGCCGCCGCAGCCTCCGCCCGCTGCACTACGCTCGGACGGCATGACCGACGCCCCCGACCTGCCGCTCAGCCGAGACTTCTTCGACCGCCCCGTACTGGAGGTAGCGCCCGACCTCCTCGGCCGCACGCTCATGCGCCACACCCCCGAGGGCCGGATCGCACTCCGTTTGACGGAGGTCGAGGCATACGACGGCGAGCGGGACCCCGGTTCTCACGCCTACCGAGGCCGCACCGCGCGCAACGCCTCCATGTACGGCCCGCCCGGTCACGCGTACGTCTACTTCATCTACGGCATGTGGTTCAGCCTCAACCTCGTCTGCGGCCCCAAGGGCCATGCGAGCGGTGTCCTGCTTCGCGGCGGGGAGATCCTCACCGGTACGGAGCTGGCCGCCGCGCGCCGCCCCAAGGCCCGCAGCACCCACGAACTGGCCAAGGGCCCGGCCCGCCTGGCCACGGCCCTCGACATCGACCGCACCCTGGACGGCACCGACCTGTGTGCCGGCGGCGACGCCCCTCTCTCCGTCCTGCACGGCCGCCCGGCAACCCCTGGCCAGGTACGCAGCGGCCCGCGCACGGGCGTGGGCGGCGACGGGGCCGACCACCCCTGGCGCTACTGGATCGACGGTGACCCCACAGTCAGCCCCTACCGCCGACATGCCCCACGCCGCCGCACCACAACAGCCACTTGACTCCGCAGGGCAGACCGCCTAACGTGTCCCGAGCCGCTTGAGACGGGCAGCGCTATCTGCGCAGGCCGACAGGCGGCACAACCAACCACTACGAACGCTTCCCTTAACGGGTCGGATTTCGCGTTGCCGGAATTCGATTCCACGGCCCGATTATGAGCCGTCAGGGAATTCCGCTAAAGTGGTGATCACGCCGAAAGGCGAAACCCCTCCGACGGGTAATCGGAACCGAATTCGAACCGGAAACGGAACGGACCGGGTCTGATAGAGTCGGAAAGGCCGG